>NZ_CM001023.1:2966250-4317500 GCF_000166275.1 Algoriphagus machipongonensis | reverse complement strand
ATACCGCGTTGAAGGTTGTAGGTATTGGACGGGTAGTTAAATGCGCCTGTTTAGCCGAAAGCCGATAGTACCGGGCGTCTACGGACAACCGGATAGTTTCCCTAAGGGCTTCCAAGAAAAACTTCTAGCGTCAAGAGTACATTCACCCGTACCGCAAACCGACACAGGTGGTCGAGGAGAGTATCCTAAGGTGCTCGAGTGAATCATGGCTAAGGAACTCGGCAAAATAGCCCTGTAACTTCGGGAGAAGGGGCGCCTCTGGTGACAGAGGCCGCAGTGAAGAGGCCCAGGCGACTGTTTAACAAAAACACATGGCTTTGCAAAGTTTAACGACTAATATAGCTGACACTGCCCGTTGCCGGAAGGTTAAGAGGGGGAGTTATCGCAAGATAAGCTCTGAATCGAAGCCCCGGTAAACGGCGGCCGTAACTGTAACGGTCCTAAGGTTTTTTTTATTCCTTGTCGGGTAAATTCCGACCTGCACGAATGGTGTAACGATCTGGGCACTGTCTCAGCCATGAGCTCGGTGAAATTGTAGTCGCGGTGAAGATGCCGCGTACCCGCAACGGGACGGAAAGACCCCATGCACCTTTACTGCAGCTTAGCATTGGTACTGGACAAATGATGTGTAGGATAGGTGGGAGACTATGAAGCGGGTTCGCCAGGATTCGTGGAGTCACTGTTGAAATACCACCCTTTGTTTGTTTGGTATCTAACCCTGAACAGGGGACATTGCTTGGTGGGTAGTTTGACTGGGGTGGTCGCCTCCAAAAGGATAACGGAGGCTTCCAAAGGTTCCCTCAGTACGCTTGGTAACCGTACGAGGAGCGCAATAGCATAAGGGAGCTTGACTGTAAGGCCGACAAGCCGAGCAGGGTGGAAACACGGGTATAGTGATCCGGCGGTTCTGAATGGAAGGGCCGTCGCTCAAAGGATAAAAGGTACGCTGGGGATAACAGGCTGATCTCCCCCCAAGAGCTCATATCGACGGGGAGGTTTGGCACCTCGATGTCGCTCGTCACATCCTGGGGCTGAAGAAGGTCCCAAGGGTTGGGCTGTTCGCCCATTAAAGTGGCACGCGAGCTGGGTCAGACGTCGTGAGACAGTTCGGTCCCTATCTGTTGCGGGCGTGGGAAGTTTGCGAGGACCTGACCTTAGTACGAGAGGACCGGGTTGGACCGACCGCTGGTGTACCGGTTGTGATGCCAATTGCATTGCCGGGTAGCTACGTCGGGAAGAGATAAGCGCTGAAAGCATCTAAGTGCGAAACTCCCCTCAAGATGAGACTTCCAAACAGGGCCGTCAGAGACGATGACGTTGATAGGCTACAGGTGTAAAGGCAGTAATGTCATAGCTGAGTAGTACTAATTGCCCGAAAGCTTACCGCTGTTTGTTACAGTTTCTGCCAAGACATGTTATTTTCTTGAGTACAATGTATCGAGTACAAAGTACCAAGAAAGAACTTAAGATATTAGATACAGAGCCGGACAGGCTGATCACTGATCACTGCCGACTGTATACTTACAATTTAGGCGGCCTAGCGCAGGGGTCCCACCTCTTCCCATCCCGAACAGAGAAGTTAAGCCCTGCCGCGCCGATGGTACTGGGGTTACACCCGGGAGAGTAGGTCGCCGCCACATTATTTAAGCCAGCTATAACAGCTGGCTTTTTTTTGTTAATCTCCTTCCTAGCATGTAGTGACCATGGCTGTTTCTGCCATAGCTTCGTAGGTGTAAAATTGAGATGGGGTCCAAGAAGAAACTTTTGGATGAAATCGAATGGATTCAGTGCCGAAAGCAAAGGGGTTACAACCGGGAGAGTAGCCCGCGATAATTATCGGGGGCCGCCACATTATTCAAGCCAGCTATATCAGCTGGCTTTTTTTTGTTAATCCTCTTCCTAGCATGTAGTGACAATGGTTGTTTCTGCCGTAGCTTCGTAGGAGTAAAATTGAGATGGGTTCCAAGAAGAAACTTTTGGATGAAATCGAATGGATTCAGTGCCGAAAGCAAAGGGGGTACACCCGGGAGAGTCGCCCGCGATAATTATCGGGGGCCGCCACATTATTCAAGCCAGCTATAACAGCTGGCTTTTTTTTGCCTATACCTCAGTTCTTTTAATGCTTTTTTCTACCTCAAATATTGAACTGGCCAAAATGGTGTTCAATATGTTTTGGGTGAAATAACTCCCATTCTTGATATGTCATTAATCCAAATCTTGGATGGTTGGTATGGTTCGAAGGGTTTTCTTTAAAAAAGTTTTCGTACTCTTCTATGCTGCTTAAAAGCTTTTCCTTCGCTGTCTCCAAATCGCTATGCTTGAATGGCATAAGACGTTCTCCTATCCCTGGCGCCATAACACCTTGAGGGAATTGTAAGTCAGTATGTAGTAAAGCCTTCTTTTGTTGTAGCTGTTTCTCGGAAGGGGTGAAATCAGGATAAGGAATTCTATTACTAGAAATCTTCATCGTGATAGTTAAATGCTCCACCATATGTTGAGGAGTCATTATCCCGAAATTCTTCTTACTGTCTTCCTTTAACTGGGATAGTCTCTCTTTAATATGCTTTAAATCCATTCTTTTTATTGGTTTAGCTAATTTTTATAAGATAAAAAAAAGCGTTTGATATAATCAAACGCCTTTTACTATTTAACGAACTCTAAATATTTTAACTGCCACACATTTCACATCCATCGGGATCATCTAATGAGCAGGAAATAGCATCTTGTTTTAAAGACTTAGCATCGATCTCTTCCTGCATTGCCTTGTCGACCTTCGGCTCTAAATTACTCTTGTCTAAGGTGAATTTAATGGCGCTGGCAGCGGCTTGAGATCTCAAGTAATACATTCCCGTCTTCAGGCCTTTTTTCCAAGCGTAGAAGTGCATAGAAGTAAGTTTACCGAAGTTCGGATCCTGAAGGAAGACATTCATACTTTGTGATTGACAAATGTATGCACCTCTATCTGCAGCAAGATCAATGATCACCTTTTGTGAGATTTCCCAAACTGTTTTGTAAAGATCTTTAATGTTTTGAGGAACACCTGGAAGACTTTGAACCGATCCATTAGTAGAGATCAATCGGTTTCTCATGTTATCATCCCAAAGACCTAAGCGAATCAAGTCTTTCATAAGGTGTTTGTTCACTACAATAAATTCACCTGAAAGTGTTCTTCTTGTATAAATATTGGTCGTGTAAGGTTCAAAGCACTCATTGTTACCCAAAATCTGAGAAGTGGATGCAGTAGGCATTGGAGCTACTAGCAAGGAGTTTCTCAAACCAACTTTCTTTACTTTTTCTTTAAGCTCAGTCCAATTCCATCTTTCCGACTTTGGAGTTACGCCCCACATATCAAATTGTAATATGCCTTTGGATGCTGGAGAACCTTCATAGGTTTCATAAGTACCTTCTACTTTAGCTAACTCCATAGAAGTTTCTACTGCTGCATAATAGATTGTTTCGAATATATCTTCATTCAATCCTTTTGCTTCAGCTGACTCGAAAGGCATTCTTAACATGATGAAAGCATCTGCAAGACCCTGAACACCCAATCCAATAGGACGGTGTCTAAAATTAGATCTTCTAGCTTCATCTACTGGATAGTAGTTTACATCAATAACTTTGTTCAAGTTACGCGTAGCCACCTTAGTGATTTCGTAAAGCTTTTGATGATCAAAGAATAACTTTCCATCAGGTCCAGTTCTTACAAATTTAGGAAGTGCTAAAGAGGCTAGGTTACAAACCGCTACCTCATCTGGTGCTGTGTACTCAATGATCTCTGTACAAAGGTTAGAGGACTTAATAGTCCCTAGATTTTGCTGGTTAGATTTCTTATTGGCAGCATCTTTATAAAGCATGTAAGGAGTTCCTGTCTCAATCTGAGATTCTAATATCTCAAACCAAAGTTCTTGTGCTTTGACAGTTTCCCTTGCTCTACCTTCTTTTTCGTATTTCTCATACAGTCTTTCAAACTCTTCTCCGTAGCAGTCAGAAAGCCCTGGAGCTTCATTTGGGCAGAATAGAGACCAAGTCTCATTTTGCTCCACTCTTTTCATGAATAAATCAGAAATCCACAGCGCATAGAATAAATCCCTGGCTCTCATTTCCTCTTTACCATGATTTCTTTTAAGGTCTAAGAAATCTTTTACATCCGCATGCCATGGCTCTAGGTAGATAGCAAAACTTCCTTTTCTTTTCCCGCCTCCTTGATCGACATAACGAGCTGTCATATCAAAGTTTCTTAGCATCGGCACAATTCCGTTTGACACACCATTGGTTCCTTTGATGTAGGATCCTTTTGCTCTCACATGGTGGATAGAAAGACCGATTCCTCCAGCAGATTGAGAGATTTTGGCACATTGCTTCAAGGTGTCATAAATGCCATCAATACTATCATCCTTCATGGTTAATAGGAAGCAAGAAGAAAGCTGAGGCTTAGGAGTACCCGCATTAAAGAGAGTAGGAGTGGCATGTGTAAACCATTTTTCTGATAGCAAGTGGTAAGTTTCCACCGCTGCATCAATATCCTCCTTATGAATTCCTACCGCCACTCGCATCAACATATGCTGAGGTCTTTCTACTACTTTGCCATCCAGACGGATCAAATAACTTCTCTCCAAAGTTTTATAACCGAAGTAATCGTACCCAAAATCCCTTTTGTAATCAATGATTGCATCTAGCTTGGCAGCATTTTTCTTAACGACACCATAAACCTCCGGATCGATCAGTGAAGCATTACCACCTGTCTTTGGGTTGATGTAGGTATACAGTCTCTTCATTGTATTTGAGAAAGACTGACTTGTCGTTTTGTGTAAGTTTGAAATAGCAATTCTAGCTGCTAAAATCGCATAGTCAGGATGCTTTACCGTCAAGGATGCACAAACCTCTGCAGCAAGGTTGTCTAGTTCTGAGGTAGTTACTCCATCGTATAAACCATCGATGACTTTCTTAGCCACTTCAATGGGTTGGATGAACTTAGGATCAAGTTCATAACAAAGGTTTTCAATACGGGCGGTGATTTTGTCAAATCGTACCGACTCTCTTCTTCCGTCTCTTTTAATTACTAACATATGCTTTGGAGATTTTAGGTAGTGGGGATGGGGTTATTAGATAATTTAAAAGTCCTCGCCAATGGAGAATCTTGGTTTCGAATCTGAAGAATCTGCGGACTTCATAACGCCAGCTTTTTGATAATCGCCAACTCTCTTCTCGAAGAAGTTGGTTTTACCTTGAAGCGAAATCATGTCCATGAAATCAAATGGATTGGTACTGTTCCATACTTTCTCACAGTCCAATTCTAAAAGAAGTCTGTCTGCAACAAATTCAATATACTGGCACATCAAATCGGAATTCATTCCGATCAATCTTACGGGTAGTGCATCTGTAACAAACTCTTTTTCTATTTTAACTGCATCGATAATAATTTCTCTAACAGTTTCTTTAGGAAGTGGGTTGACCACATGCTTAGTGTAAAGGTGACAAGCAAAGTCACAGTGTAATCCTTCGTCTCTTGAGATAAGTTCATTGGAGAAGGTTAAGCCTGGCATCAAGCCTCTTTTCTTCAACCAGAAAATTGAACAGAAAGAACCTGAGAAGAAAATTCCTTCTACCGCCGCAAAAGCGATTAGTCTTTCCTGAAAGTTTCCATTGTCAATCCATCTTAGTGCCCAATCCGCTTTCTTCTTGACACAGTCTATATGTTCAATCGCATTGAACAATTTGTCTCTTTCTGAAGGATCTTTGATGTAAGTATCTATTAAAAGACTATAGGTTTCAGAGTGGATGTTCTCCATCGCAATCTGGAAACCATAGAAGAATTTAGCTTCTGTATACTGAACTTCCGCCACAAAGTGCTCGGCCAAGTTTTCATTTACGATACCATCACTTGCAGCAAAAAATGCTAACACATGAGAAATAAAATGTCTCTCACCATCATTTAGGCTTTTCCAGTCCACCATGTCCTGACCCAAATCAATTTCTTCGGCGGTCCAAAAACTTGCTTCAGCTTTCTTATAGTATTCCCAAATGTCTGCGTGCTGGATTGGGAATAAGACAAATCTGTTTTTGTTTTCTGATAAAATTGGCTCTTGCTGCATCTTTCTCTCTTAAATAATTATATCTGTTAATATATTCGGCTCCGGTACTTTGAATTTTTTTAAGGAGACCTGGGATAGGAAAGGCTGTCTTTTCAGTACAGCCTTAGGACAAATATGTGAACCAATTCGGACAAATAAAATCCCTGAAGAAGTACTTAAACCTTGTTTTTGACCAGTAGTCAAAAACTATTAAATGCCAAGTAAATCAATAGGTTGTGTGACTCTATTTAAAGTAATTGATTAGTGATCAGGCCTATTTTTGGCTGTTTGAAATTTTTTCAGAAAGTTTAAAAAAAAAATATTTACCAAAATTCAACACGTTTTTTGAACCTTGGTCAATAAAAAATAGTCTGCCATACGAATTTGTAACAGGTTGTCTGTCAATTCTTAAAACCGGAAAAATGTATTTTTTTTGATTATTCACTTAGATTTCCCGTGGTTTATTTTTGATTCAAAAAGATAGTTTTATTTTAAAAGCCAGTTCTTGTTAGTCGCAGACTTTTAAGAGATGCAAGATATTTTAAAACTTGGTTTTTTTCTTCCAAAGTACTTCCTTATATTTGCACTCCGATTTCGACTAAGAATTCATAATACTCATGTACGCAATTGTAAACATCGCAGGAAAGCAGTTCAAAGTAACAAAAGATCAGTTCGTCTATGCTCCAAAGCTAGATGGCGAAGCTGGCGCTTCCGTGGAATTTGACCAAGTCTTGTTAGCGGAAGCTGACGGCTCTGTGTCTGTTGGAGCTCCTACATTAAAAGGAGCCAAGGTATCTGGGAAAATCCTAGATCATGTAAAAGGTGACAAAGTGATCGTTTTCAAAAAGAAACGTCGTAAAGGCTACAAAAAGAAAAATGGTCACAGACAAGATTTTACAAAAGTTTTGATCGAAAATATTGTACTATAAGTTTTCTCTCTGAAAACATAAAAGAATAAAACCATGGCACACAAGAAAGGCGTCGGTAGTTCCAAAAACGGAAGAGAGTCACATTCCAAAAGATTGGGTGTGAAGAAATTTGGTGGTGAGCAAGTAATTGCTGGAAACATCATTATTAGACAAAGAGGTACAAAGCATCATGCTGGTGACAATGTAGGTGTTGGAAAAGACCATACATTATTCGCTCTTGCTGATGGTGTTGTAAAATTCAGAAAGAAGTTTGATGGTAGATCATACGTTAGCGTATTGCCTGCAGAAGCTTAATCTGAAATTTATTAGATATTGAAAGCTCCTTCATTTGAAGGAGCTTTTTTTATGTCCAATTTTTACCTGATGCTGAATGATTTTTTAAACGGCATATCAAGCAGTTCTGAAATTGTTAACTTGAGGAAACCATCAACATACAACTTTCATGAACAAATTGATTCGATTGGGGATATTCTTTATCCTCATGGGGACAACGGTGTTTTCTTTCGCCCAGGAAATTCCCGACCCAAAAATTTACGATGCCTTAGAATGGCGATTAGTCGGTCCGCACCGAGGAGGCCGATCCGATGGGGCTACTGGAGTAAAAGGCAGCGATCATACTTATTACTTTGCATCTACTGGCGGAGGAGTCTGGAAGACGGTGGATTCTGGTAACACCTGGAAACCTGTTTCTGATGGGTTTTTTGGAGGTTCCGTTGGAGCTGTAGCTGTTTCGGAAAGTGATACCAGTGTTGTTTACGCTGGAGGAGGAGAAAAGACGGTTCGTGGAAACGTCTCTTTTGGATATGGAGTATGGAAAAGTAAAGACGCTGGAGAAACCTGGGAAAGAGCTGGCTTAGATAAGAGCCGTTTTATTTCTAGAATGAGAATTCATCCGGATAACCCAGATGTAGTTTATGCTGCTGTAATGGGAGATATTTTTAAGCCAGATGAAACGCGAGGTGTTTTTAAAACTACTGATGGCGGAGAAACTTGGGAAAAGGTTCTTTACTCAACAGATGTAGCTGGGGCTGTAGACTTGGTGATGGATCCGCAGAATCCTGATGTTTTATTTGCAACCACCTGGGATATCAAAAGAACGCCCTATAGCCTTGAAAGTGGCGGTCCTGGATCCAAGATGTTTAAGACGACAGATGGCGGAGAAACCTGGGAAGACTTAACCGAAAAGGAAGGTTTTCCTGAAGGAACTCTGGGGATCATGGGGGTTACAGTATCCCCTGTTAATTCAGATAGAGTGTATGCAATCATTGAAAATGAAAATGGGGGAGTATTTGTATCGAAGGACGGAGGCGAGTCATGGGAAAAGACCAATGACGATAGAAACTTAAGACAAAGAGCATGGTACTATACACGGATATTTGCTGATTCACAGGATGAGGAAACAGTATATGTTTTAAATGTGAGCTACCATAAATCTACTGATGGAGGAAAGACATTTAAGAGCGCAAATGCTCCACATGGAGATCATCATGATCTATGGATCGCTCCAGATGATAATCAAAGGATGATTATTGCTGATGATGGAGGTGCGCAGATTTCTACCGATGGTGGAAAAAATTGGTCTTCTTTAATGAATCAGCCCACCTCACAGTTTTATAGGGTTACTACGGATAATAGTTTTCCATACAGAATCTACGGTGCTCAGCAAGATAATTCTACAGTAAGAATCAGACATAGAACAGATGGCAGATCCATTACGGAAAATGATTGGGAGCCTACAGCAGGTGGAGAAAGTGGTTGGATTGCTCCAGATCCATTAAACAATGAAATCGTTTATGGGGGTTCTTATGGCGGTTATCTGACGCGCGAAAATCATACGACAGGAACATCTAGGTCTGTCAATGTTTACCCTAACAATCCAATGGGACATGGCGCTGAAGATATGAAATATAGGTTCCAGTGGAATTTCCCTATTTTCTTCTCACCTCATAACCCAAAACTTCTTTATACGACGAGTAATCAATTCCATCGTTCTACCAATGGAGGTCAAAGTTGGGAAGTTTTTTCTCCAGACTTGACAAGAAATGATAAGAGTAAATTAGGTCCTTCTGGTGGTCCAATAACGAAGGATAATACTTCGGTGGAATATTATGCGACTATTTTCACAGCAGCAGAATCTCCAGTAAAAGAAGGAGTTCTTTGGGCGGGCTCTGATGATGGCTTAGTGCATGTAACAAAAGACAATGGTGTTACTTGGACGAATGTTACTCCAGCAGATATGCCTGAATGGCTTCAGATTAATAGTATCGAGGCAAGTCCATTTGATCCGGCAGAAGCCTATTTCGCTGCTACAGGTTATAAGAGTGGAATCTATGAGCCTTTCTTGTATACTACAAAGGACTATGGGGAAACTTGGACAAAGATCACCTCTGGTATTGATGCCGAGCACTTCACTCGTGTGATAAGAGCAGACCCTGTGAAAAGAGGGATCCTTTACGCTGGAACTGAGACGGCCATGTATTATTCTAAAGATGATGGTAAAAACTGGCATTCTCTTCAATTGAATTTACCTATCGTGCCAATAACTGATTTGGCGATCAAAGAAAATAACCTGATCGCAGCTACTCAAGGTAGATCTTTCTGGATTATTGATGACTTGACGGTTCTACACCAAGCAGAGCCGGGGATGGAAAGCAGCGAATTGAAATTATTTAAGCCACAGGATTCTTATAGAATTGATGGCACGAAGAGAAAGAGTGAGACAGCTGGAACCAACAGACCTGGAGGTGTTTTGGTATATTACTATATCAATGAAGAGCCAGAGGATGAATTGAAAATAGAATTTTTTGATGCCAATGACCAACCATTAAAAGCTTACTCCACAAAAGGAATTGATGGGGATACTTTAAAGGTTAAAAAAGGCAGTAATGAATTTAATTGGAATCTAAGAGTGGAAGATGCAGAGGATTTTGAAGGGATGATTATGTGGTCTGGAAGTTTAAGAGGGCCTAAAGTTGTTCCAGGAACCTACAAAGTAAAAATCACAAAAGACGGAGTGGCTCAGGAAGAGTCCTTTAAAGTTTTACCAGATCCTCGGTATGAATCTTCTCAAGCAGATTTAGAAGCTCAATATGAGTTTTTAATGAGTGTCCGAGATAAGTTGACTGAAACTCATCGTGTCATCAAGTTGATTCGTCAATATAGATCTGAAATGGATAGTTTAGAGACGAAACCAGCCAACTTGGATATGATCAAGGCTGAAATGGATGAGATTGAGAAAACGCTTTACCAAACTCAGAACCAAAGTCGTCAAGATCCTCTTAACTTCCCCATTCGATTGAATAATAAGTTGGCGCACTTAAATGTGGTGGTAGGGAATGGTGATTGGAAACCAACAGACCAATCATATGAAGTGAAGGATGAGCTGACCGAAAAGATTGATGTAGAACTAGCTCGATTTAAAGAGCTCGAACAGAAACAGATTTCACAAATCTTCAATATTGAAGAAATGAGGACGAAAATAGATATTAAGAAGTAAAATTAAAGCTCCCGATTTATATCGGGAGCTTTTTTTAAAATGGCTGGTAAGATTTGATTTCTTCAAAAAAAGTAAGAGCACTATTTGGAGAAATAATCAATATGAAAATAATTCCAAAAATTGCCCCGTATAAATGGGCATCATGATTAATTGCATCATCTCCATTTTTACCCCTCACGTAAGAATAGATCAGAAATAATCCACCTAAGATAAACCCAGGAAGACAGAGGATACCAAACAAACAAATGTCTGATAAAGGCATAATGATAATACTGGCAAATACTGTTGCAGCCGTACCTCCTGAAGCGCCAAGAGCTCTGTAATAGCTGTGATCTTGATTTTTTAGGTATGTAGGAATGTCTGAAAGGACAATACCGAGAATATAGAATACGATATAGATCAAGCCTCCGAAGCCTAATCCAAATTTATATGCCAAAAACTGCTCTACAAATCCTCCAAAAAAATAGAAGGTGAACATGTTAAATAGCAAGTGCATGTAATCTCTATGAATAAATCCAGAGGTTACAAATCGATCCCATTGCCCTTGTCTTTTGATGATGTATGGGGTGAACATCCATCGGTTTAGAAATTCTGGTTTATTAAACCCAATGATACTGGTGATTGCTGTGAGTACAATCAATAAAGTGGTGATAGAAAATCCCATGTTATTTTTCTCTATGGATCAGGTCCACGGTCATTTTTTTGAGCTCATTAAAATAGGAAGGATATTTTGAGTTGATGTTTTCAAGCTGTTCGAAGCCAGCATCAAAATAACTATTCATCTTTTTTTCTGTCAACTCTCTTATTCCTAATTTCTCGTAGATAGCTTTTACAGAATTCACTTTTTCCTCTTTGTCAAATTCAGTTGCAGCAATCCATTGGTCCAATTCCTGAGCAATTTCTCCGCTTGCGAGTTCTTTAGCCTTAATTAGTAAAAACGTTTTCTTATTTGAAATAATATCTCCTCCTACCTGTTTTCCGAATTTTTCCTGATCTGCAAAAACATCCAAAAGATCATCTTTAAGCTGAAAGCCTATTCCCACATTCACTCCAAATTCATACAGTCTATGAGCTTCATCAGAACTTGCTCCGCCCAAGATCGCTCCCATTTTTAAGGCGCATCCCAGCAATACAGCTGTTTTTAGACGGATCATGTTCAGGTAATCCTTCTCATTCACATGATCTTGGTTTTCGAAATTCATGTCAAACTGTTGACCTTCACAAACATCTGCAGCTGTTTTATTAAAAAGGCGGATGATTTCTGGTAGCAAAGCCGGCTCAGTTTCCATCAATAGATCGTATGCTTTGACAAGCATGACGTCTCCGGAAAGAATCGCGATGTTGGCATCCCATTTTTCATGAACCGTAGCATTTCCTCTTCTCAAAGGAGCTTGATCCATGATGTCATCATGCATGAGAGTAAAATTGTGAAATACCTCAATTGCTGATGCTTGACTCAGGATTTTGCCAGGGTTTTCGGCATACATTCCATAGGCAAGCAAGCTAAGGAGAGGTCTTATTCTTTTACCTCCTATATTCAGGATGTAATTTATTGGTTCATAAAGTTCCTTTGGGGATTCTCCAAAATTTTGGTTTTGGATAAAAACCTCCAGTTTATCTAAAAGCGCGGTTGCGTGGCTTTTTTCCGTCATTGTCTGCAAATTCCAAATCTATAGTTCTTCGGTCAATATCAGTATTTACTACTCTGACCTTCACTTTGTCACCCAAAGTGATCATTTTTTTCGTTTTCGATCCGACCAGTCTCATGTTTTTCTGGTCAAACTCATAATAATCGTCTTCCATATCCTGTACCCGGATCATACCCTCACATTTTGTCTCGGAAATCTCCACAAATACTCCCCATTCAGTGATTCCACTGACAATCCCTTCGTAATCTTTGTCCTCTGCTAAGGACATAAATTCCACTTGCTTGTACTTGATGGAAGCTCTTTCTGCATCTGCAGCTCTTTTTTCCCGGTCGGATGAATGAACACATTTTTGTTCCCAAGAATCTGGATCGGGAGATTTACCACCTTGAAGGTAGTGATCCAGTAATCGGTGCACCATCATATCTGGGTATCTCCTGATAGGAGATGTGAAGTGCGTGTAATGTGCAAATGCTAATCCAAAGTGCCCTTTTGGCTCGGTGGTATATTTAGCTTTAGCCATACTTCTGATCGCGAGTTGTTCCAAAACATTTTGTTCTGGTTTCCCTTGAATTTCATCCATTAATTTATTCAAGGCTCCCGAAATTTTCTGTTCATTTTCTATGTCAAACTCATGTCCAAACCTCTTAGCAAATCCTGAAAATGTATCCAGTCTTTCCATATCAGGGAAGTCATGGGTTCTGTAGACAAAAGTATCCTTTCCTTTGTTCTTTTTGTAAATAAACTCTGCTACAAACTTATTGGCAAGGAGCATAAATTCCTCAATAAGTTTATGGATATCTTTTCTTTCTTTGACGATTAGGCCCAAGGGAGTTCCTTTATCATCCAGTTTGAACTTTACTTCTACAGTTTCAAAGTTAACAGCTCCATTATTGAATCTCTTTTTTCTGACTTTCTTAGCCAAATCATTCAATAAAGTTAATTCAGCAAAGAAATCTCCCGACTGATTATCTATATTTTCCTGCGCTTCTTCGTAGGCAAATCTTCTGTCAGAGTGAATAACTGTTCTTCCTATCCAATGTTTTAAAATATTTGCTTCCCTATCCATTTCAAAGACACAGGAGAAAGTGAGCTTGTCTTCATTGGGTCTCAAAGAGCATAGTCCATTACTCAATCTCTCTGGAAGCATTGGGATTGTTCGATCCACTAAATAAACAGAAGTAGCTCTATTAAAGGCTTCTTTTTCCAGAGCTGTTTTTGGTTGTACATAATGGGTTACATCTGCAATATGAACTCCGATTTCTAAGTTTCCATTAGGTAGTACCTGATAGGAAATGGCATCATCAAAATCCTTGGCATCTGCAGGGTCAATAGTAAAGGTGGGTACTCCTCTAAAATCTTTCCGTGATTTTATCTCTTTTGCAGTAATCTTCTCTGAGATAGCATTTGCCTCCTTGTTAGGTTCCTCGGGATATTCAAACGGAAGCCCAAATTCAGCCATGATGGAATGAATTTCTACCTCATGTAGTCCTGCTTCACCTAATACTCTGATGACTTTTCCAGTAGGGTTTTTATCGCCTTCTCTCCATTCGGTAAGTTTGACAACTACTTTTTCGTTGTGTTTTGCTCCTTCCAGATCTCCTCTATGCACAAAGATGTCTTTGTGCATTTTCTTAAAGTCCGGGACAACAAATGCAAAACGAGGCGAAATTTCCACTCTCCCTACAAACTCGTCTCGAGCTCGCTCGACTACTTCCAGCACGCGGCCTTCAGGTTTCCCAAACTTACTTTTCAATGGGTTAACCATGACTCTCACTTTATCTCCATCCAAAGCCTGCTTCATATCAGCTTCTTTGACCATGATATCTCCTTCACTTTTTTCAGGATCATCTGGAATGATAAAAGCAAATCTAGGATTAACGAAATCTACTGTACCTTCTATGAAGCTGGGATCTTTGGTAGAGGAATAATAGTTTCTTGGATTTTTCGAGACATGCCCACTCTCCAGAAGTTTTGCGAGTATGGGCTCCACAGCTCCTTTACTTAATGAGTCACGGATGTCGAGTTTTTTGATGATTTGTTTGGAGTTGAATTCTACTCCATAATTAGTGTCTAAAAATTGGACGATTCGCCTGGTTAAGTTGGCGGCGTCATTACTATGTCCTTTTTTATTATTTCTTGAATTCTTTTTGTTTGATTTTCTTCCCATATGTCGGGGTGATTGTGTTTGTCCAATGTATAAAGAATTGCATGTCTTTTCGCATTAATCTTTATGATCTTTGGGTGAATCTTCTAAGTGTACCATCTCCAGCTCCATTTCATCAAGCTGTGGGTGCATTGCCAAATAAACGCGGGCAGTCACTTCTACGTCTTTTCGGCAGTACTTTTTGATTCGGTTGATATTTTTTTCTAAGTGAAAAGTGGTATTGACTTGACTGCCATCTAAGTCATCTTTGGATGTTGGGATTCCGAAAACTGCAGCTAAAAGTTCTAGTCGGGTGTAATGTTTGTAATCTCCAAACTTCCAAAGCTCTAAGGTATCCAGATGCCTAACTTCCCAAGGTTTTTTCCCTGCAATCTGCAAGGGCTCAGGAAGTGTGACTCCTTGTACCAACATTCTCCTGCAAAGGTAAGGGAAATCAAATTCCTTTCCATTATGTGCACAGAGAATCCATTTTTTCTTCTCTAATAAAGTGTTAAAGTCTAAAAGAAGTTCCCTTTCATCCTCATTGGAAAAAACTTTAGATCGGAAAATCAGCTTTTTATCTTTTTTCTTCCATTGAAAATAACCCACACCTACGCAGATTACCTGTCCAAATTCTGCATGGATTCCTGCCCTGTCAAAATATAGGGCTCCAGGTTCTATTTTGCCATTTTCAGTTTGGATAAGCTTTTCTTTTTTGATCCATTCATCCTGCAACCTCGGGGGAAGGTTCTCAAATTTATCAGACAATGAAGCTGTTTCAATGTCCAAAAAAAGGATGTCTCCTAATTGATCAAAAAAATTAGCCATAGTACTGTGGTTTAACCGTGAAGAATACCCTCCAAACCCAATTCAGGAATCATTTGGAGGTTAGCAGGATCAAAACTGCCTGGAGTAAAGATAAACTTTTTATCAAAAATCTGGTCGAGGATGTAATAACTTACCCAAAATTCATTAGTTAAAGTAAAAACGGCAGGGTCGATAGGTTCTATTTTAGCCATCTCTTGCGCTCCAAGCTCTTCAATCATATGCCTTAATGTAGACGTTTTTCGCTTTTCGCCCTCCAGCTCTCCATAACCCTTCGAGGTAATCATGACGGTGCTCAGTTCGATTAAGTTTAAGTTGAGAAGGTAGACTGCCCACTCAGTGCCTGTCTCTTTTTCTTCTTTTGCGATCGCAAGCTTTACACCTGTTACTGGATGAAAGTTGATGTCTTTTTTCATGCTTGAAGTTTTAAATCCATTTCGAATTGCTTCTCAAGTTGAGCTAATAATTTTCCTTTTATTTCTTCCATATCGATTTTTCTACCTAACTCTTGGCTGAGTGATGTCACTGCTTTGTCTTCAATTCCACATGGGACAATGTGTCCAAAATAACTCAAGTCCACATTTATATTTAAAGCAAAACCATGCATGGTCACCCAACGGCTGGATTTGACTCCCATTGCGCAGATTTTTCTTGGATTCTTTTGCTCCAAATGATCAATCCAAACTCCCGTTAATCCTTCAATTCTCCCTGTTTCTACACCATATTCTGCCAAGGTATTAATAATGGCCTCTTCCAGATATCTCAAGTATTTGTGGATGTCGGTAAAGAAATTATCAAGGTCTAATAAAGGGTAACCAACCAATTGGCCAGGTCCATGATAAGTGATGTCACCACCGCGATTTATTTTGTAAAAAACCGCTTGATGATCTTTTAAACCAGCTTCGTTAAGAAGTAGGTGCGCTTCTTTTCCGCTTTTTCCTAAGGTGTAAACATGAGGATGCTCAACAAAGAAAATATAGTTGTTAGTAGGTTCCTGTTGATCTGAAGGAAGGTTTCTGTTTTTGATTTTAGTATCCACAATACTAGCAAAAACAGACTCCTGAAAATCCCATGCTTCTTGGTAATCCATTTTCCCTAAATCTCGGAATTCTACCTTTTTATTAATAATTTCGTTCATAGTAGCCTATTGGGTAGCTTCCTAACATCTTTTTTGGACTTCCCGTTTACTTTTTTTCAAAATTAAGCAATTATTCAAAATGGCTGAACATAATAGATCTGGTCAGTTGGCAGAAGAAATGGCAGCACAATGGCTGATCAGTAAAGGATATCAACTTTTAGAGAAAAATTATCGCCATGGGTATGCAGAAATTGATTTGATCTTAACCCATAAAAAACTTTTGGTATTTGTGGAGGTGAAGTTTCGTTCTGGTACAGGGTTTGGATATGCAGAAGAGTTTGTGGATTACACCAAGCGTAAACTTATTATCAAAGCGGCAGATCATTACATCCATGAAAAAAACTGGAAATCAGATATCCGTTTTGATATTGTTGGCGTTTACAGAGACAGAACAGGTGCCATAAACTATAGGCATTTTGAAGATGCATTTTATTAATGCAAGCATATTTCACCCAAAACTATTATGATGAAAAAAATTATTTTTACAGCGCTTTTTGCAGTAGTTGCTGTTTACTCGTTTGCCCAATCTTCTAAAAAAGATGAGCAGATAATTGAAGATAGTCAAGAAGCAAAGGAAGCCTTTTTAGAAGATGATGAAGGTATGTCTCAGTTTTTTGAGAATTCCTATGCTTACATCATCCTCCCAAATGTGGGCAAAGGAGGTCTAGGTATAGGTGGCGCTGCAGGCAATGGTGTGGCATTTGAGCAGGGAGAAATGATCGGTTTTGCTAAAATGACGCAGGTGACAATAGGTTTTCAGGCTGGTGGGCAGTTGTATAGCGAGGTGGTGTTTTTTGAGACCAAAGAAAAGTTTGATCGATTCAAAGAGAGTAAAATAGAAATGGCCGCTCAGGTTTCTGCAGTAGCAGCAGCTTCAGGTGCATCTTTAAACGCCGAGTATGTTGATGGAGTGGCAGTTTTTACCCGAACCAAAGGTGGACTGATGTATGAAGCATCTGTGGGAGGGCAGCAGTTTAAATACCGAGCCCAATAAAAAATTAAAGGTCTTTTTTATACACAAGATTTCCGTCCTTATCCCATTCTGCGCGAATGTAGGGGCGGAAATTTTTTGAATAAGCTTCCTCCTGATATTGGATTTCACGTTTTCTAATGGCTTTGGTGTTTCCTGTGTCCCAATACTCAGTCCAAAGCCCCACTTTTTCCCCGTATTGATATTCTCCGGTGACAGCTACTTGTTTGTCATCATAGAAATAAAAATAATTACCTTCTTCTAAGCCATATTGGATCGGTGTGATTTCCTCGACAGTATTGGTGGAGGCATCGTAATATTTGACTCTAGATTCACTAGGCCAACCTTCATTGAAATGATTTTTATCCTGAAGCACATTCTTTGAATCGAAAAGCATCCAGGTTTTATGCTTTTTCCCAAAGTAAAACATGCCACTTTCAACCACTGTTTCATTGACCGTTCTTTCGTAAGGGCCATGTAATAAATACCCTTTTCCTTCTTCATATCCAGAAGTTTTTATGCTTCTTTCTTGAGTGTCATACCAGTAAACATCTCTTATATAAGGGCTAGGTCTTCTGCTTTCCTCGGTATAATTAAAATATTCAAAGATTTGTTGATCTCGGATTTCTCTCTTGGTATAGCCTTTTCTGGTTTTCAGTCCAAACCAGATGTTTTTTCTCGCTTTCTTCTTTTTCTCTTTTTTCTCCTCTTTTTCCTTATTGTCATCAAATAGCAATAAGGGCATGGTAGTAGGAAGTAGATTGGAATCTACCACACCTGAGGAATCAGGGTCTGCTTCCTTTTGGGTGTCCGATTCTTGGGCAAAACTTAATTTGCTGAGAAAAAGGAGGCTGAACAGAAGAAAATAATATTTACTCATCTATCTAAGAAAACGGAATAAGCTCCCGAGTATTTTGCTTCAAAAATAACATTTCGCTATCAAAACCAGACAATTGTTTAGAATTTATAATCTTCTCTCTATTTTTGGGAGATTTTGAATAAACCACAGAAAATAATGAATTCTATTCTATCAGATCGGATCATCAACATGGAAGAATCAGCTACGCTGGCAATGGCAAAAAAAGCCAGGGAGCTGAAATCTCAAGGGATCGACATCATTGGCCTAAGTTTAGGGGAGCCAGACTTCAAAACTCCTAAGCATATTCAGGAAGCGGCAAAAGATGCAATTGATGAAGGTAAATACTTTTCGTATCCCCCAGTTGCTGGATATCAGGATTTGAGAGAAGCAATAGCCAAGAAGTTAAGAGATCAAAATGAAATCGCACAAGCAAAAGCTGAAAACATTGTTGTTTCCACTGGAGCGAAGCATTCCATTGCGAATGTTTTTATGTGTATGATCAACGAAGGAGATGAAGTTGTGATATTCTCTCCTTACTGGGTGAGTTACGCAGAGATTATCAAATTAGCAGGCGGCGTACCTGTTTTGATTGAAGGTACTCTTGAAAATAATTTTAAAGCTACAGCTGCCCAGTTGGAAGAGGCAATTACTCCAAAAACTAAGGCTGTGATATACTCTTCTCCATGCAACCCTTCTGGATCTGTATTCAGTAAAGAAGAGCTGGAGGCTATTTCTCAGGTGGTTTTGAAGCATGATAATATCATGGTCATTGCAGATGAGATTTATGAGCTAATCAATTTTGTAGGAAGAAATTATAGCATTGCATCTTTTCCAGGGATGTTTGAAAGAACCATTACTGTCAACGGTTTTTCTAAAGGCTATGCAATGACTGGATGGAGAGTAGGTTATATCTGTGCTCCTTTGTTCATCGCAAAAGCGGTAGAAAAGATCCAAGGTCAGTTTACTTCTGGTGGTACGGGCATTGCACAGCGTGCGGCTTTGGCAGCAATCTCAGGAGATCAAAAACCTTCTCAGGAAATGGCAGATGCTTATTTCAAAAGAAGAGAATTGGTGATGGGCTTACTGAAAGAAATTCCTGGTATCAAGACTCATGTTCCTGAAGGGGCATTTTACTTCTTCCCAGATGTGTCTGATTTCTTTGGGAAATCAGCTAAAGGTCATACCATAAGTAATGCTGATGATCTTTGTTTGTACCTATTAGAGGCAGCAAATATATCTTTGGTTACTGGAGCGGCTTTTGGAGCACCAACTTGCGTAAGACTATCTTATGCGGCATCCGAGGAAGAGCTAAAAGAAGCATTAGGCAGAATGAAAAAAGCTTTAGGCGAGTTAGCTTAAAAAAAAATAATGAGGAATAACCCTGGAGAAATTCAGGGTTATTTTTTTGCCTTGGCGGAATGACTTAATTTTGAGCAAATCTTTTTTATGGCTGAAGTAATCGTAATTACACCCGTTAAGAATTCTATTGAAACCACCTTAGATACAGCACGAGCTATCGCTGCTTCCAGTGTCAATGTCAGGCATGTTATTTTTAACGATTTCAGTACTGAAGAAACCAAGCAAAAACTGGAAGAAGAAAAGAATCAAATCGGATATGAGTTGATTCATATTGAAGACCTGACAGATCATCCTTCTCCAAATTATAAACTGGTACTTCAGGTTTCTCAAAAGAAGGGGTTGGAAAGTAAATTGCCAGTGTTAGTAGTAGAATCTGATGTGGTAGTAAAAACCAATACTATTTCAGATATTTTAAATTTTCAATTGGCCCAAAAAAAATCAGGTCTTGTAGGATCTGTTACCGTTGATGAGAAAGGAAATGTAAATTTCCCCTACCTGAAATTTAAAGGTGTGAAAGAGTCTGTGATATCCACCCAAAGGAGTTTGAGTTTTTGCTGCACTTTGTTCACATTGCCATTTTTGGAGGCTTTCGATTTCGCAGGTCTTGATGAGGCAAAAGATTGGTATGATACTTTTATTTCCAAAAAAGCTATTGAATTGGGTTTTGAAAATTATGTGCTCATGAATGCTCCTGTGTGGCACCGTCCCCATGCAAGTCGTCCTTGGAAGCAGTTAAAATACAGCAATCCCTTAAAGTATTATTTTCTGAAATTCTGGAAAGGTCTTGATAAGATTTAGATTTTATCAATCCATAAATTGACGCATTTCTTTATTAGTGGATTTTAATGCGAGGGTATCTCTTCCAAACTCTTTAAGCAAATACCCATTGGATCTAAGTAACTCATAGCAAGATTCTAAGTCTTTAGGGTCCAAGTTTTCATTTTCGAAAATAATTGCTTCCGGTTTGGTGTTTGGAATGTCAAAAATCAAAATTACTTGCAGATCATAGCCTTCAGCATCTATTTGCAGCAAGTCTATTTGTGAAATTTTATATTTTTCAATTAAGGTTTTTGGTGAAATGACATCCACATCCACCGCTTGAATTTGTTCTTTAGGATCCGAAGGAATTTCTAAACCATATTTGTCGCAATTAAGCTGGACTACACCATTTTTGAAATGATCCTCAATTTTCTCTAGGGAAAATGATGCTAAGCCGGTTGCCCAGCGCATTTCTGAAAAGCCAATTTTATAGAGTTTTTGAGAACCATCTTCTTCTCCAATTGCAGCGCAAATAGGATATAGCCCTTCATTCTTTTGATAAATCTTACTCAATTCATTTTTATAGACATCGGGTTGAGGTTCTAATAGTACCCCTTTCCAACGGTCTCTTTTTATGAATTTGTGAATAGGGTCGTGAGTTATCCCATCATTTGCTCCAATCTGTATCACATAAAAATCTCCTTTTTTTGATTTGGAATAGGCTGAAAGAAACTCAGAAAGACTACCTTTTTTAGGTTGATAAAAATGTTTGTAGAACGAAATAAAAAGAGGGTTGTCTGAAGCACTAAGATTAAATCTTAAATTTTTCCAAAATGCCTTGAAGGAAGACTTTACTTTATGTTTGAACATGAAGCTATTGTATGAGTAAGTTTGGTTTTTTATCGATTGAAACTTCAATATTAACTAATATTTCATTGTCCCATGCATTTTTGACTTCATGCATTCTTAGCGATATTTAAAGAATATTAAAATTTACTCTTGCATTCATGTCCAAAAAACTGATCTATTCCGTAGTTACCAATCAATACGATACGATAAAGCCGGTCCAAAGCTTTTCAGGATTTGATTTCTGGTTATTTACAGATCAAGAGGACTTGAAGGTAGAAGGGTGGGAGACTAAACCCATCCCCAAATCAGAAGAGCCTATTAAGCAGCAACGCCTAATAAAAATCAAAAGCTCTGAACTTCCTTCCGAATATGACCTAACAATCTACATGGATGGAAATATGGAGATAATTCAAGATCCACAATTGTTCCTTGATAGATTTTATAATGGAGGTTTTATGACATGTGTTCACCCTAAGCGTTCTACTTTGCAGGAGGAGGCCAAAGAGATCCTTCGAAAGAAAAAAGATCTTCCTGTGAATGTGGAGAAAACTTTAGCTTTTGCAGAATCACAAGGATTTAAAGACGATATAGGACTTTTTGAAACGATGGTACTGGTTCGGGATAGATCTCAGGAAGTAAAAGATTTGGAAAGTCAATGGGCGAAAGTCTTCTCAGAAAATTCACATCGAGATCAATTGAGTCTGCCGATAGCATCTTTTCTATCTGGCGTCTCAATTCATGGAATCCCGAGAATTGAACTTTTTAAGTACATCAAAAGGAATAGAGGGCATAATGTTTCTTTGAAGTTTTTCAGAGGCAGTTCAAAGCCTCATGCAAAAAAAGGGTTCCTAGATTTTCTTTTTAAAAGTAAAGGGGGTTGATGTGACTCAAGCCCTTAGTTATCAGTGATCTCTAAATATGGGTGATCTTTAAAAATGATTTCAATTTGTTCTATAAATCAAAATTAAAGACTTTTTTCATCTTGATTTTCTAAAAAAATCCAAACAATAATTTGTTTAATTAAATGATTGTGATAAATTTATAACGGTGATTAAACAACTTTTCTCTATTATTTGATTTTTTAAGACTTTGAATTCGAATAGGATTCATTTTTCGAGCTCTATCAGTTTTCAAAAATCCGGATTAAGGTCCGGATTTTTTTTTGAGTTTATTTTCCCCCTATTTTTAGGCCTAAATCAAATTTATGCCGGCGTACTCCAAATCCTTTATAATCTTATTTGCAGGATTATTGTCTTTTTTCTTATCAATCTCTGCTTTTGGTCAAGTGGTTTATGATACTAGCTATGTGGATATGCAGCCGGAAAAGTTTTTAATCAGACTTTATACCTCAAAAAAATATACTGATTTGAGAGTGGCTGTGCCAGGAGAGGGAAAGGATTATAGGTTTATGCCTAATTCTGGTCTCAACCTAGGTCTTGGCTTTACTTATCAGAAATTCACATTGAATGTCGCTGGGCCATTTGGCTTTATGAATAAAAGTCGATACGAAGATTGGCCGATATATTTAGATCTTCAGGTTCATGCTTATCCCAAAAAATTAATCATTGATTTTTTGGGCCAGTTTTATAATGGTTATTCCATAGCTTCTGAATATTTAAGTAATACTTCCGAAGATTACCCTCGGGAAGACATGAAATTAAGAACTGTAGGGCTCAATGTGAATTACCTGTTTAATGGTGAGAAATTGTCTTTGGAGGCTGCATTTAATCAATCACATATTCAGAAGCGTTCTGCTTTTTCTCCCTTTGTTGGTTTTGAAGCTTATGGAGGATCAGTCAAAGGAGATTCCTTATTGATTCCTAGTTCTGAAATGATCAGCCTTTCCTCTAACTTCCAAAAGTCTAGCTATTTTTTAGCAGGGCCAAATGCCGGGCTTGCTGGAACATTGGTTTTTGGAAGAGGTTTTTTCTTGACAGGAGTAGCATCGGCAAATCTCAGTCTTGGATATTCGGATTGGGAAAATCAAAATGTAACCAAGAAATGGGGTGTAGTCCCAACTTATTTTTTGAGAGGGTTTTTCGGATATAACAACGACCGATTCTCAATTAATATGAACTATGTCTATAAAAACTCTAATCTTATCAAAGAGGAGTTTTTTGATAACTCGATCAATACCGGGAATTACAGAGTTAATTTGATTTATAAAATCAATGTCGGTGACAAATTCAAAAAGGGTTTTCAGAAGGTGAATCCAATAAGAATTCTTTCGGATCTTTTATGATTAAGAAAGAGACAGATCTTTTAAATATTTATAGCTTTAAGTAGTAAAATAAAACAACCCAAATTATGTCTGATCAATTCGGAATACAGAAATCGCTACAAATTTTAGGGATAAAAGATAAAAACCCCGGGTCCTCAACGGGAACGAAATGGATAGGTACTAATGAAGCTTTTTTTGCTTCCATTTCGCCTGCAGATGGTAAAGAGATCGCTCAAGTGCAAATGGGGAGTAAGGAGAGTTACGAGGCTATTATTTCTCAATCTCAAAAGGCCTTTGAGACTTGGAGAAATGTCCCTGCACCACAGAGGGGTGAGATTGTTCGTGAGATTGGAAATGCACTGAGAGAGGTGAAGGCTGATTTGGGGAAGTTGGTATCCTACGAAATGGGGAAATCTTACCAGGAAGGCTTAGGAGAAGTTCAGGAAATGATTGATATCTGTGACTTTGCCGTGGGTTTATCCCGGCAATTGTATGGATTGACCATGCATTCTGAACGACCAGGTCATCGTATGTATGAGCAGTGGCATGCTTTAGGGATTGTAGGGATTATTTCTGCATTTAACTTTCCAGTAGCCGTTTGGTCATGGAATGCTGCATTGGCTTGGGTTTGTGGAGATGTTTGTCTTTGGAAACCATCCGAAAAAGCGCCTTTATCTGGCATTGCCTGTCAAAATATTGCTGCCAAAGTTTTTGAAAAGCATGGGATGCCTGAAGGTATTTGCAGTTTGATTGTAGGAGACTATAAGGTTGGTGAATTGATTTCTCATGACAAAAGGGTTCCTCTAGTTTCAGCCACTGGTTCGACGAGAATGGGGAAACTTGTTGCCGAAGCAGTAGGAGCTAGATTGGGAAGATCTTTGCTTGAGTTAGGAGGTAATAACGCGATTATCATTACTGGAAGTGCGGATTTGGATATGGCGATTAGAGGGGCATTATTTGGTGCAGTAGGCACCGCAGGACAACGTTGTACTTCTACTCGTAGATTAATTATTCATTCTTCAGTTTACGATGAGGTGAAAAGTCGATTGGCTGATGCCTACTCTAAGTTGGTAATTGGAAATCCCCTTGATGAAAAAAATCATGTTGGACCGGTGATAGATGAGGACGCCGTAAATATGTATCTGGCAGCGCTAAAGAAAGTGGAGACCGAAGGTGGCAAAGCTGTCGTCGAAGGAGGAGTGATGAAAGGAGAGGGGTATGAATCAGGTTGCTATGTGAAGCCGGCGATTTATGAGGCAGAAAATCACTTTGAAATTGTTCAGCATGAAACATTTGCTCCAATTCTATATTTAATTAAATATGAGGAGTTGGAAGAAGCGATTGCTTTGCAAAATGGAGTGCCGCAAGGCTTATCCTCTGCGATAATGACCTTAAATATGAGAGAGGCTGAAGCCTTTTTGTCGGTAGCAGGTTCAGACTGTGGGATAGCAAATGTGAATATAGGTACCTCTGGAGCAGAAATTGGAGGTGCTTTCGGAGGAGAAAAAGAAACTGGAGGCGGTCGTGAATCAGGTTCGGATGCTTGGAAAGCCTATATGAGACGGCAAACTAATACAATCAACTACTCTGCTAATCTTCCTTTAGCTCAAGGAATAAAATTTGATATATAATTAATGCAAAAGCCACAGAAAATTATCTGTGGCTTTTTGATTTGGGTAGAAATTAGTTGGTTTCTTCTTTTTTGTAAAATGTCTTAAACCTGCCCAAGGTTTGGTCTTGATTTAAGTATCCAAGGATTAATTCCTGATCAGTTATTTTGATGACTTTTGCCTGAATCACTTTTGGTGCAAATCTAATTTTCCATGTGATTACAGAGTCTGTTTTACGGACATTCCAGACAGATTTTTCTTGAATGATTTCTTTTCTATCAACAATCGTGGAAGTCATGGAGTCTAGACTATAGAAGTTCTTATAAGATTTGCTGTGTACCTCTTCCATCCAGTCAAAGAATTTGTCTTTCTCTTCTTGAGGACCAGCCATGAACTCCGGTGAATTTGCAACGTATTCAAAGCCTTCATCCCTAGTGAGTTTCCATTTTCCCAATAGATTTTCTTGCAAGCTTTGCGCTTGAAGAGTGAAAATTGAACTGAAAATTAAAATCCCTAAAAGTAGTGTGTGTCTTTTCATGAAATTTATAACCCTTTATTTCTTAGTCGAATAAAAGTAGGTTTATAGGACACATGGTTCTAAATAAATGTAATAGGGTTCTTAATTATGAAATTGAAAAAAAAAAGGGACTGTTTAAACAAAAAAAGCCCCAGAATAATCTGAGGCTAATGTGGGAGTTGAGGGATTCGAACCCCCGACCCTTCCGATTGCATCGGAATGCTCAGTTGCAGTCCAATCATCAAGAAGAGTATTTAGTTAAGTTTTATTTTGGATCAGTTCTATGATTTTCTTTTTACTTTTCCAAGCTTTGACCGCTCTTTCCCTTTGATAGGCAGCGCTTTTGTCCAAGAATTCTTCGGAATAAACTATTTTCCAATCCTTACAATTTCCAGTAAAGCCCGAGTGGTTAGCAAGGTGTTTTCTCAACCGTTCCTCTAGGGGTTCGCAGGTATGTCCAAGGTAGAACTTGTCAAGTACGGAGGAGTATAATATATAAAAGTTGCAAGCCATAAAGCAAAAAAAAATCCTGAATGAATTATCCAGGATTGAATGTGGGAGTTGAGGGATTCGAACCCCCGACCCTCTGCTTGTAAGGCAGATGCTCTGAACCAACTGAGCTAAACTCCCAATATGTTTTTTGAGCTTTGAACCTCCCGATAACTATCGTGGATGAGCTAAACTCCCTATATTTTAAAGTTGCTATAAATCTCCTAATTACTATCTAGGATAAGCAAAACTTAAATTTATGTAAGGCTGTAAGCCTTTTAATGCTCACGTGAGAGCATTTACTAGGATGTGGGAGTTGAGGGATTCGAACCCCCGACCCTCTGCTTGTAAGGCAGATGCTCTGAACCAACTGAGCTAAACTCCCAATATGTTTTTGGAGCTCTGAACCTCCCGATAGCTATCGCGGATGAGCTAAACTCCCAATATTTTAAAGTTGCTATAAATCTCCTGATTACTGTCTAGGATAAGCAAAACTTTAAACTTTGATTTCCTTTCCTTTCGAAAGGGAATGCAAAGGTAGTTTGAAATTAATTTGAAGCAAATATTGCGATACTTTTTTTTAATGTCTTTAAATAATCATTTGATAATGAGATGAAAAAATATTTATCAAGACTTTAATTTAATTTCACTTATTCCAGATTTAACATAAACCCAGCCCTAAACCATCTTCCTGGCATTTGGATCGTCGCAGCTTCTACATACTCCGTATTGGTTAAATTGGAAGCTTCTGCAAAGACTCCAATCTTTCCCAGTCGGTTGTAGTCAATTCTCATGTCAATCACAAAATAAGGGTCCTGATTCATCCGCTCCACATATCGCATTTTTGTGTTCCATTCTGTTTTCTTTCCTATACCAAACAGCGCACCACCAATGACTTGATTTTTTAAAGAAGTCAGTGCATACCGCGTTTCAACACCCGGCTGTTCTTTCAAATCCGCGTTGATATAATTGTAAGAAAAGCTAAATTCTTTAATCTGAAAAGTTGTCGCTCTTGGATTCACTCTGTAAAAAAGGGAAAGCTCGATCCCGTCGAAATTAACCTTCGTGAAATTTTGTGGTTGCCAAGGAATATCTTCGCCTGCATTGTCTGTAGGACGGGTCCACTCTATTAGATTGTCGGTATTCCGGATATAATAAACCAGTTCAGACCTAAAATTAGCTTTGCTCCATTTTGCGCCAATTTCCCAATTTTGAGCTTGCTCAGGGACTAATTGATCGTTACCAATATTTGTTGGGCCTACATAATATAAGTCCGTAAAGGAAGGGACTCTATAGCTTACGCCATAACCAGAATAGAGGCGTATTTCCTTACTGGCTTGAAAACCGACTTCAGCTCCAGGGAAATGCTTCCATCCATAGTTTGAGTTATAGTTGGAATAAATACCCGCTCTTAGATCAACTAGATCTCCAAAGTTGAATAGTTGCTCCAAGAACAAACCGCCCATGGTCCTTTCACGGTCACCCAGATTATTGCTCTCGATTGTTTCTTGTCTTGTTTCTACTCCAAATCCCGTGGTACCAAGAGAAGACTTGAAATGTCCATTTGCCTCAAGGGCGTAAACATTGGAGGTATGGTTGTTTTGATAGAATTCAGGTTCGTTTCTCCTCAATCTATATTCATCTACATTACGTCGATAATAAGCTCGTGAGTTAAGATAAAACTGTCCAGTATTTAACGTATGGCTCAGAGATGATAAGGTGGTCTGTATACTTTCCCATTGATCTGGGAAGGAGCTGGAGTAAAATCCATTTGCACCAAAGGTTCTGTCGGTGTAGGCAATCATTCCTCGAAGGCTGTTTTGATCATTTAAGTTGATCCCACCTTCGTAGAAAATATTGCTGACTTGGTAATCTGAATTGTATTGGTAACCATTAGAGTCATCGTAAGAAACAGCAATATTCTGCTTGTATTTCCCGGCAGGTAATGAGCCTGCAAAATTGATCCCTTTCATTCCAAAGTCCCCTGCATAACCTTGGACTCTGAGAAACTTCTCTTCACTTAAAGAAGTGATAACGTTGATTGCACCTGCATATGCATTTTGACCATAGATTCTGGAGCCTGGGCCTTTAAGGACTTCCACTCGATCGATATTGACCATCGGCACAGGAATATTCATCATGTGATGCCCTGATTGTGGATCTGTTAATTTGATGCCATTAAGAAGCATAAGAGTTTGTGCAAAAGAGCCCCCTCTTATTCCAATATCCGCTTGCACGCCTGTTACTCCTCGCTGTCTAACATCTACCCCAGGTACAAAAGATAGGATTTCCTGCAAACTTCTTCCTGGTGTGGTCTCAATCTGTTGTTTATCAATTATAGAGATGTTTCGACTTTGCTTTGAAAAAGGAATCTGGATTCTGTTCTCCTGAATAATGACCTCATCTAAATGCTGAGTAGTCGTATCTGTTTGGGCTTTTGTAGATAAAGCTAGTCCAGTTAGGATCGCAAAAAGAAATTGTTTTTTCATGGTTTGAAATGTGATTTCGGGTCAAATAACTGGCGAAAAAAGTCTATTTCCAACTTTGACTTTTGTGTGAAATTTAGTTAATGAAAAAACTCTCGTGTAAAACAAACTGGAAGAAAAAAAGGAAATCTGTATTTTAGGCGCCAATTATTAAATAAGTACCATGAAAAGAAAATTAATTCTATCACTCCTGTTGGCAGGAATGGGGATTACAGAAATGTCCCAATCCTACGCCCAGGAGGTAAAAGAAAACAATCAATCTGTCTTTGGAGAGTTTATGGACCGTAGAGGTACCTATTCAAGAACTGCATCGGGTAAGCCAGGAGTAGGGTATTGGCAAAATGAAGCCGATTATTCGATCAAAGCTACTTTAGACGATGAGGCTCACACCTTGACAGGGCAGATTACCATGACCTATACCAATAACAGTCCGGAAGCACTGGACTTCATTTGGATGCAACTGGAGCAGAATAGGTTTACTGAAGAATCAAGAGGAACTCTTACTACTCCTATTCAGGGAAACAGATACAATGGGGATACAGATGGTGGTTTTGATATCACCAACCTAGAAGCCAAAGTGGGTTCCAAAGGAGATGTTTCCAATAAGCATATCATCAACGATACAAGAATGCAAGTTTGGTTTGCTGAGCCTATTCCTGCTAAAGGAGGAGAAGCAACTGTATCCATGAACTTCTCTTTCAAAGTTCCGGTAGAAGGAATGGATAGAATGGGAAGATTAGATGTAGAAGATGGAACCATCTATGCATTTGCACAATGGTATCCAAAAGCTGCTGTTTTTGATGAAATCGAAGGGTGGAACGTTGAGCCTTACTTGGGTGCTGGAGAGTTTTACCTGGAGTATGGTGATTTTGAATATGAAATCACGGTTCCTTATGACCATATCGTAGTTGGTTCTGGAGAATTATTGAACCCAAAAGAAGTTTTGAGTAAGGAGTTGCTGGATCGATATGAAAAAGCACAGGAAAGTGATGAAACTGTTTATTTGGTTTCACCTGAGGAAATCGGGAATACTGAATTGACAAGACCAAAGCAAGAAGGAACAGTTACTTGGCGTTTTGCGATTGAAAACAGTAGAGATATTGCCTTTGCTTCTTCTAAATCTTTTATCTGGGATGCAGCAAAAATCAATTTGCCTAGTGGTAAAAAAATCTTGGCTCAGTCTGTATACCCAAAAGAATCTGATGGGGTAGAGGCTTGGACGAGATCTACTGAATATTCTAAAGCGTCAATTGAGCATTATTCTGAAACTTGGTTTGAATTTCCTTATGCTACCGCTACCAATGTTGCAGCTGACATAGGTGGAATGGAGTACCCCGGGTTGAATTTCTGTAGTTACAACTCAAAAGGTAGAGGTCTTTGGGGAGTGACAGATCATGAGTTTGGTCATAACTGGTTCCCAATGATTGTAGGTTCCAATGAAAGAAGATATGCCTGGATGGATGAAGGATTCAATACTTTCATCAATCACTACAGCACTTTGGCTTTTAACGACGGTGAGTATCCATCTAGACTTGATCAAACTAGAAGATCTGTAAATTATTTCACTAGCGAAACTAGAGAAGGAATAGATACTTACCCAGATGTGGTAAATGTATCCAATCTTGGGATGATTGCTTATAACAAACCAGCGATAGGACTTTTGATGTTGAGAGAATATATCCTGGGTCCAGAGCGCTTTGATAATGCTTTTAAATCTTACATCAAGACTTGGGCATATAAGCATCCTCAGCCTTCTGATTTCTTCAATCACATGGAGAATGTAGGTGGAGAGAATCTTTCTTGGTTCTGGCAAGGATGGTTCTATGGTAATGGAAATATTGATTTGGCAGTAAATGGAGTTTTTCCATATGCTGGAAATTATGTGCTTAGCATTTCGAATAAAGGAGAGATCCCAATGCCAGTAGTTTATGAGTTAACTTATGATGATAACTCTACAGAGAGATTTACTCTTCCAGTTGAGATTTGGCAAAGAGGTGATACTTGGAATCACTTAATTAAAACAGATAAGAAAATCACCGGAGTTGTCCTAGATCCAGATAAAATTCTACCAGATGTTAATCTTGGAAATGATAGCTGGCCTCAAGTAATTTACGATAACAACTAAAAATTAAAACCCTGAGAGATCTTCTCAGGGTTTTTTTTATGCTTAATAATCATCATTTATTTCCAGCCATATGCCATCGGGGTCTTGAATGTAGATTTGTCGGACTCCGTCAACTCGGGTGGTGATTTTTCCTTTTTCTCCTGGCCAGCTTTCAAAAGGATAATTTGTGTCTTGAAGAGTTTTGATGAATGAATCCATGTCCTCCATGCTAAAGCATAGGTGATTCACTTTTGAAATCTCAGTGGGTACATTCGGTGCCTCGATAATGTGAAGTGCGGCACCGCCACCAATGTCGTACCAGGCATGAAGTCCATCTTTAAAGGGTTCGTCAATTTCCTTGAGTCCTACAATGGATTGATAGAATTCTTTGCTGGCATCTAAGTCTGAAACGTGAACCGCGATATGATTAACTTTGATCTGAGCAGTCGTGCTCATGATAATTCCTGACAATAGGAGGAAGGTGAAAATATATTTCATTGTTATTGGATTTATTAAAGTATGACCTCATTGAAATTCTAATGTCACGCTTTTAAGAAAAGATTGAAAGGAAAATGATATAAAAAAAGAGCAACCCGTTAGAGTTGCTCTTTTTAGTATCCATTTGAAGAAGGTGTTACTCTTCCTCTTCTTGTAAATCTACATCAGTCAAATCCTTAGCCATGGCAATTTGCTCTGCTTGGTCAAAGAGTTTTAATGCTTGCTGGTAAATTTCGTTGATATCATTGACGACCATATAAAATGCACTGTCATCATAGAGTTGTCTTGCAAGATGTGCTTTGACCAAAATTCTTAAGTAGTCTTTAGATTTATTAAAGTCTACTTGGTCAAATTTCACGTTGTTTTTCTTGCCTACTTCTACTAGCTCCATCAACATCGCGTCATTTACAGTAAACTTGTCCTTGTACTCCTCAATCGTCATGTCTTCAAATTTGTCCTTGTTTTTGTTGGCATAATCTAGGACAAATTCTCTATTGGAATCAGAATTGAACAATCTGCTGATATAGGCGCTATTCATAGTGGTGTCCAGCGGCACAAAGTAATCTGGCATAATACCTCCTCCACCATAGACGGTTCGTCCTTTTACGGTGTTGTATTTCAGACTATCATTGAAACTGATGCTATCTGCAGAGAAAAATTCTCCATGTTCAAATCTCTTAATGTAATCCATTTCATAATCCTCGTGATTAGCTCCGTAAGGTTTTTGAATAGATCTACCTGAAGGTGTGTAATATCGAGCGATCGTTAATCTTAATTCAGCTCCATCTGATAAATCAATTGGTAACTGAACCAATCCTTTTCCAAATGATCTTCTACCTACAATAAGCCCACGGTCATTATCTTGAATTGCCCCAGATAGAATCTCAGATGCAGAAGCACTACCTTCATTGATTAAAACAATGACTGGTCCTTCTTCAAAAATCCCTGGTCTGTAAGCAAAAGCTTTTTGATTGTATTGGTCTACTTTTCCTTCCTGAGAAACAATCAATGCACGTTGTCCAAGTAATTCATCCGCCATATTGATCGCAGCTCCCATATATCCACCTGGGTTACTTTGTAAATCAACAATCAGCTTTTTCATGCCTTTACTTTTCAGATCTTCGATTGAGCTCTTGAACTCATCGTAAGTGGTCGCAGCAAATCGAGTTACTTTGATGTAACCTACTTCATCATTGACCATATAAGAAGCATTGATGCTGTATTGCGGGATCTTATCTCTGGTGATATCGTAAGAAATCAGTTCTTTTTGATTTTTTCTTTTAATATCCACTTTTACAGTAGAACCTTTTGGTCCTCTCAATAAGTCAAAAACATCTCGGTTGGTAACCCCTATTCCAGCAACCGTTTTTTCATCAACTTTAATGATTTGGTCTCCGGATTGAATACCCAAGGCTTCAGATGGTCCTCCGGTTAAAGGCGCAACCACATAAATGGTATCACGAATAATTCCGAATTCTACTCCAATTCCATCAAATTCACCATCTAATTGGGATTGAGCCAATGAAGCATCTCTTGCAGGTATATAGCTTGAGTGCGGATCTAGGTTTTCCAGCATTTTGGTAATCCCAAATTCTACCAGTTCATTGGTGTTGACACTGTCTACATAATCCCTATTTATATAAGTCATAATTTCCTGGAGCTTGTATAATGCTGCTCTCAGGTCATTTTGATTACTCTTGGGTTCTGCAAATGTTGCCCCAATCCATATGCCGGCAGAAATCGCCAACGCCAATATGATCGGTAGCCTTATTTGTTTTTTCGTGTTTTTAGTCTCGCTCACGTCTTTTCCTATCTAAATTTTGTATTGCAATATCTAATAAACTAGCATAATTGGCTAGTGTTCAAAAGTCATTCCGTATAAAGTTAACGAATGTTTATACGGACGGGTGCGATAATGAAGCAAATTATTGACCTTTTTTCTGTTAAAAAAAATTATTTTTGTGACATGAGGGCTGAAAACGATTTCAATAAGAACTTAGTTGGGGATTTAGTGTCCGAAAACTATGTTTTCGCAGCAGTGTTGCATTATTTTGGAATTAGCTTCTACCAATATCCAACACAATCTTTAGAGGAAGTTTGCAAAAAGCATAAAGTACATCCTAATCAACTCATCACGGAACTAGAAGCCTGGGCCGCCAGGAAGGATCCCTCTAATGAGGAATTGTACCTAAATCCAATAGAAGTATTGGTCGCTTATCTAAAGCAAAAGCATTATTACTTCGTACGTCAAGAACTTCCATTTTTGGCTAATATCATTTCCGGGATTAAGGCGGAGCCTGAGTATGCTTCCATCATGTCAGATTTGAGGATCATGTTCCCTCTGTTTGTGGAGGACTTTATCCACCACATTCATGAAGAGGAAAGCCGTCTATTTAAAAGAATAGAACTTCTTCAAGATGTGGAGCAAGGGCACTACAGTTTGCTGGATGCCTTAACAATATTAGAAAGAGACCCCATTCATTTATTAGCAGATGCACATGAGGTGCACGATGATGAAATGGAAGGAATCAGAAAGCTAACTTCAGAGTATACCCTTTCTGAAGAAGCGCCTTTGACGATGAAAGTCCTTTACCATGAACTGCAAAACTTTGAAAGAGAATTGAGGATTCATGCACAGATTGAGGATGATCTACTTTTTCCAAAGGCAATACAATTAGAGCGAGAGGCGCTAAGAAAAATTCGAAATAAAATAAAGACCAACTGATGCCAAGAGTACTAGCAATTGATCTGGGAACCAAACGAACAGGTTTGGCTGTTACCGATCCGCTGAAGATGTTGGCAAATCCACTTGAAACAATTGAGACCTTTAAGTTGATTGATTTCATCAAAGCATACATCGCGAAAGAGGAAGTAGATACGCTTGTACTGGGCTTGCCTACAAAACTGAATGGAAAAGACAATGAGATGACTCCTAAAGTGATGGCGATGAAAACCAAGTTGGAGAAAAACTTCCCTTCTCAGAAGGTGGAGTTAGTGGATGAGAGATTTACCTCCAAAATGGCCATGCAAAGTATGATCACCATGGGGAGCAAGAAGAAAGACCGCAGGGAAAAGGCAGGAAACCTAGATAAGGTAAGCGCGGCAATAATTTTACAATCGTATTTAGAAAGACAATGATATACCCAATAGTTGCATACGGGAACCCAATTTTGAAGAAAGAGGCTGATGAGATCAATGAAGGGACAGCTTTGGATGAGATGATCCAAAATATGTTCGCTACGATGGATAACGCCAATGGTGTTGGTTTAGCCGCTCCTCAGATCAATGAGGGAGTTAGGCTATTCGTCATCGATAGTAATTTGATGCTGGATGAGGAAGATGAGGAGAAAGGGATTCGAAAAGCATTTATTAACCCAATCATTTTAGATGAGTATGGGGATGATTATAGTTTTGAAGAAGGTTGTCTGAGTATCCCTGATGTAAGGGCAGAGATTACCAGACCCGAGAAATTGACTATAGAATATTTTGATGAAAACTGGAATCTCCATGAAGAGGAGTTTTCTGGGATGACTGCACGTGTCATCCAACATGAATACGATCACTTGGAAGGAATTCTATTTGTTGACTACCTAAAAGGTTTAAAGAAAAGATTGCTTAAATCGAAACTGGTAGACGTCAGTAAAGGAAAGGTCTCTACTGATTACAGAATGGTTTATCCTCTTAGATGAGTAAATCAGCTGAGTTAAATATCGCACTTGTTCAGACGGAGCTTTATTGGAAAGATAAAGTGGCAAATTTGGCTATGCTGGAAGAGAAAATCTGGGGATTAAAGTCTGGCATTGATCTAATAATTTTACCAGAAATGTTTCCGACCGGTTTTAGTATGGAGGCAGCTGAATTAGCCGAGCCCATGAATTTAGGCGTTTGTAAATGGATGAAACAAATGGCATCCCAAACGGGTGCTGTGATTACCGGAAGTGCGATAATTTCTGAAAAGGGAAAGTTTTTTAACCGGCTTCTTTGGGTTACTCCTACAGGCGAAATTTCTCATTATGACAAAAGGCATCTCTTTAGAATGGCCCAGGAAGATCAAACTTTTTCCCAAGGAGAAAGCCAATCAATTTTCGAGGTGAAAGGCTGGAAAGTATGCCCACAGGTCTGTTACGATCTTCGGTTTCCTGTTTGGTCCAGAAACCGAAGGATCAATGAAAGCCCTTTGTATGACTTGATGTTTTTTGTCGCCTCTTGGCCAGCAGCTCGCTCCTCCGCTTGGGATGCTTTATTACCGGCTAGGGCTATAGAAAATCTTTGTTTTGTTGCGGGAGTAAATAGAGTCGGTAAAGATGGGAATGGTATTGACTATACCGGCCATTCAGAAATCTATGATTTTAAGGGAAAAGCTTTGGGGAATTCTCAAACCACAGATGATTTCGAACAGGAAAAAATAGAGGTTTTTACTTTGAAAGCGGCTGAATTGGATGCTTTTAGAGAGAAATTTCCTGCCTGGATGGATAGTGATGACTTCATGATTCGGTAGAATCCTTTGATAAAGGGTACATTACCGTGGGTGAAACGGATTTGAAACAAGGATATTTTCCGTAATTTAGCCGCAAAATTTTACGACCCTGTTTTCTAAAGTTTCGACTTAGAGAAGTTTTGGTGATGAAAAGGCAATAAGAGAGCTGTTTTCTTTAACAGGGTTATTTTCCACTCTTTTTAAAGTACTTGATCAAACCATGAGTAACCAAACTCCAAAAATCCTTTATACGCTAACTGATGAGGCACCTGCCTTGGCTACGTATTCATTGCTCCCAATTGTTCAGGCTTTTACGAGCTCAGCAGGAGTGCAGGTAGAAACCAGAGACATATCTTTATCTGGAAGAATCATTGCAAATTTCCCAAGTTATCTGACAGCAGAGCAGCAAATCGGTGATGCACTGGCTGAATTGGGTGATATAGCCAAGACTCCAGAGGCTAACATTGTCAAGCTTCCAAACATTTCCGCTTCAATTCCACAGCTTAAAGCAGCAATCAAAGAATTGCAGGGAAAAGGTTATGCCCTTCCAAATTATCCAGAAGAGCCTAAAAATGAGGAAGAGAAAAATATTAAAGCGACCTATGATAAAATCAAAGGTTCAGCGGTAAACCCTGTTTTGAGAGAAGGAAACTCTGATAGAAGAGCTCCTCAAGCTGTTAAAGCATATGCCAAGAAGCACCCGCATTCCATGGGTAAATGGTCAGCTGACTCAAAATCTCATGTGGATAGTATGAGCGAAGGTGATTTTTACGGAAGTGAAAAATCTCATACCATGACTCAAGCGACCAAAGTGTCTATCGAGTTGACCAAAGAGGATGGAAGTAAAGAAGTGCTTAAATCAGGTTTATCTTTATTAGATGGGGAAGTTATCGACGCTTCCACCTTGAGCGTTTCTGCATTGAAAGCCTTTTTGAAAAAAGCCAAGGATGACGCTAAAGCTCAGGGAATCTTGTTTTCGATTCACATGAAAGCTACTATGATGAAGGTGTCTGATCCTATTATTTTTGGACATGCTGTGAAAGTTTTCTTCGAACCTGTATTTACTAAGCATGCTGCCGTTTTAGCAGAGCTTGGAGTGGATGTAAATAATGGTTTTGGGGATTTACTTTCGAATATTGAAAAATTGCCTGCAGATAAAAAGGCTGAAATCTTAGCGGACATTGATGCCTGCTATGCAGACAGTCCTGATTTGGCTATGGTTAATTCTGACCGTGGAATCACCAACCTACATGTACCAAGTGATGTGATCATTGATGCTTCTATGCCAGCAATGATCCGTACATCTGGTCAGATGTGGAATAAAGAAGGTAATTCTCAAGATACCAAAGCCATCATTCCTGATAGAAGTTATGCAGGAGTTTATCAAGCTACCATCGACTTTTGTAAGAAGCATGGCGCATTTGATCCTTCTACAATGGGCTCTGTTCCTAATGTAGGTTTGATGGCTCAAAAAGCTGAAGAATACGGTTCGCATGATAAAACTTTCGAAATCCCTGCTGCCGGTACTGTAGAGGTAATTGACGAAAATGGTGTGGTGATTTTATCTCACGCTGTTCAGGAAGGAGATATCTGGAGAATGTGTCAAACCAAGGATGCACCGATCCAGGATTGGGTGAAGTTGGCAGTGACTAGAGCAAAGCTTTCTAGTACGCCGGCAGTTTTTTGGTTGGACTCTAAAAGAAGCCATGATCAGGAGTTGATCAAAAAAGTGAATAAGTACTTGTTGGATCATGATACTGAGGGAATCGAACTTCATATCATGTCACCAGTGGAAGCTACTAATTTCACTTTGGCCAGAATTAAAGAAGGAATGGATACTATTTCTGTGACAGGAAATGTGTTGAGAGATTACCTCACTGATTTATTCCCGATTTTAGAAGTAGGTACTTCTGCAAAAATGCTATCGATCGTTCCCTTAATGAATGGTGGAGGTTTGTTTGAAACTGGTGCCGGTGGATCTGCACCAAAGCATGTGGAGCAATTTGTGAAAGAAGGTCACTTGCGTTGGGATTCCTTAGGTGAGTTTCTTGCCTTGGCTGTTTCTTTAGAGCATTTGGGTAGAATTTTCCATAACGAGAAAGCTTTACTTTTAGGGGAAACGTTAGACTTGGCAACAGGTAAATTCCTTGACAATGATAAATCACCTGCCAGAGTCGTGGGTAAATTGGATAACAGAGGCAGCCATTTTTACCTGGCACTTTATTGGGCTCAGGCTTTGGCCGACCAAAACAAAGATGCCGAGTTAAAGGCCAAGTTCACTCCTTTGGCAAAAACCATGAGCGAGAAAGAAGAGCAAATTGTTTCCGAATTGAATGGTAGCCAAGGTTCTCCTCAGGAAATTGGTGGTTATTTCAAATTAGACGGAGAGTTAACTTCTAAAGCAATGAGACCAAGTGAGACCTTTAATGCGGTTTTAGCAAGTCTTTAATTAACATTTGATTAAGTGAAAGCCCTGAGAAATCAGGGCTTTTTTTATGCCTCATCAAATGAAACTTGATGCTGGTTTAGGAATTCTTTGATGACAGAAACATGGATGCATTCTCCCAGATGAATAAAGGAGTAGTCATTCACTTTCTTCTCTTTGCCATGGGCAATAATTGATTTCTCTTCAATATCAAACCCAAGGTGTAGGTGTTTAGTCCTGCTTTGCATGCCAATAATTCTCCCCTGAGTGTCAAAAAGTGGCCCTCCGCTTTGACCTCTTAGACCGGGAGTACTCATTTCTATCCCATACACTTTTCCTTTTTTATCTCCCAAAAAACGAGTGACCATTCCTTCTATAGGGAATCTAGGTGAGCGAGCATTTCCCTTGGAAGTCCATTCGAGAATGTTTTTTTCAAGGTTTAACTGGAAATTGGAGAATTCTGGAAAAGGAAAACCCAGTCGACAAAGCATTTCTCCAGGCTGGATAGAATTATTATCTCCTAGAAAGCGCGGGGTGCTTGTAAACATTTTTTTTGTGAAACCTTCAAATTTGATAAGGGCTAAGTCGTATTCAGGATGGGCATGAATTTTCAAGTTTTTTATTTGATCCACACAATCCACAAAGGTTACCCGCATTTCTGCGGTTTTTTCTTTGCTTAAGCCCAATTGATAGGCAAGTTGTTTGGTTTGCTTGCCCTCGTGATTCCCTTTTAAATATTGGAGATAGACTTTATTGATTTTGTCTGCTTGAGATAGCCATTGAGCAACATGCTTACAGGTAAGGGCATAACCCTCTTGGTTTACAAAGAATAAGGTTGCTGAGCCTCGCTGTACTTGGTTGGCTTCAAAGCTTCTGGAAATACTATGGATCGCTCGGGTAAAATTGGCTACTTCTTGAATTGCTGATGCAAACATGTTTTGATACTTTTTTTCAAATTACCCAATTTTTAAATAAAAAAATCTTGAACTCGAAATCGATTGATTTATAAAATGGAGGCATTCTTAAATCTCTAGGAAATAAACTGTTTGGGCTAGCCAAATATTTATAATAACTTAGCCATCCCTCAGCCATTTTTAGCCAAAAGAGGCATGCTTGGCGGGATGTTTGAAAATCAAACCTATACGCAAATCAATAAATATTATGAGCAAAATTAAAGTAGGAATTAATGGATTCGGAAGAATCGGTCGACTAGTTTTTAGAGTGGCCCAAGAAAGAGATGATATCCAGGTAGTGGGCATCAATGACTTGATCGATGTGGATTACATGGCCTATATGTTGAAGTATGACTCTACTCATGGTCAATTTAAAGGTACTGTAGAGGTAACTGACGGAAAGTTAATCGTGAATGGCGAAGCCATCAGAGTAACTTCTGAAAAGAATCCTGCTGACCTTAAATGGGGTGATGTAGGTGCAGAATATGTTGTAGAATCAACAGGTTTGTTCTTGACTAAAGAAAAGGCTCAGGGTCACATTGACGCTGGTGCTAAGAAAGTAATCATGTCTGCTCCTTCTAAGGATGATACGCCTATGTTTGTAATGGGTGTAAATGAAAGTTCTTATACTTCTGACATGACTTTTGTTTCCAATGCATCTTGTACAACAAACTGCCTGGCTCCAATCGCAAAAGTATTGAATGACAACTTCGGTATCGAAGAAGGTTTGATGACTACTGTTCACGCTACTACTGCTACTCAGAAAACAGTAGATGGACCATCTGCTAAAGACTGGAGAGGTGGACGTGGTGCAGGCCAAAATATTATCCCATCTTCTACAGGAGCTGCAAAAGCAGTAGGTAAAGTAATTCCTGAATTGAACGGTAAATTGACTGGTATGGCATTTAGAGTTCCTACTCCAGATGTTTCAGTAGTTGATTTGACTGTTAGATTGAAGAAAGCTGCTTCTTACGAAGAAATCTGTGCTAAGATGAAAGAGGCATCAGAATCTTCCATGAAAGGAGTTTTGGGTTATACTGAAGATGCAGTTGTTTCTAACGACTTCATTGGTGATGCTAGAACTTCTATTTTTGACGCAGGTGCAGGAATCCAACTTTCTGATACTTTCGTGAAAGTGGTTTCTTGGTATGATAATGAGTGGGGTTACTCAAACAAAGTTGTAGACTTATTAGCATTTATTGCTTCTAAATAAGATCAGATTAAATCAAATAAAAAGTCGTCCAATTGGACGACTTTTTTGTTTTTAGGGAATAAATGAAATGAGGTCTTTTTTTTGGTTTCAAACGTCTCCACCTTATTCTTGACCTTTTATCTTTTGCACCCGCATCAAATCATCGGTGGCTTGTAAAATCTTATTTTTTAAAATGGGGTTGTAGTCAGGGTTTGCTTCTAGAAAGACATTGACGTCATTTGCTGCCTTTTGAGAGCTGTATTGTCCTACAGTGGCACTCACCCATCTTTTAGGAAAGAAGATGTCTCCAGTCTTCTGAATTTCGTCCAAAAGCTCCAGAGCCAAAGGGACATGCTTAACACTTGTTGCCTGATGAAGTGGATGGTGTATATAACCACAGGCTGCAAGTACCCATGATTCTTTTTCCCGATTGTCCATATTTCTAAATGATTCAAAAAGAGCATCTCTTTCACTTTCATTTTGGGATAAAGCCGGTTGTAGGAAGTCAAATCGAGCCAGCTTATCTGGATTGCTTATTCTAGATCTCTCCTCTACTAATATTTCTTCGGATTTAGGGTGTCCATATAGTGCCAATTTCATGGCTAGGCTTGTGAAATCATCAGGGTTTAATTTGAGATTTTCAATTTCTATAGACTTGTCCCAAACTTGGTAAAGCCTATTCTGACCTGATTCGGAATAGGCCAGTCCGCTATATAATGAGAAAAGAGTCTTTTTAAGATTGGTGGAAATATCCTGCTGAAGCAATGTCCATAAATCCTCTTCAAGTTTAGAAATTTTGCTTTCTCTCTGATCCTTGGTTAAAAAAGTCCAAAACAATGAGTTCATTTCTGAAGAAATCAAGCTTGCGAGAATCTCATTTTTTTCTTCTAAAATGCCTTTATGAAGAACTTCGAAAGTTTGTTTTGGAGAAATGTTGCCAGCTAAGGTGTTCTCGTATAGGTTGATGTAAGATTGTCCCCGCATCACCTCATCTTGGAGGTCTGTTATCTTTTCCAATGAGTTAATGTCCAATGGGAAAACCCCGTAGCCAAGGCCATTGCTGTTGTAAAGAATAGCGGTAGGTTTTTCTAAACCAATAGCCTCCTCCAAATTGATTGTTTTGTCATTTAAGGATATCTCAATTGTTTTTGATTCTTGAGGATAAAAGAAGGTAAGGTTGAATAGTTGAGGCCATACCTTTTCAGAGCCATCTTCAGCTTTTTGATGGATTTTAAATGATGTGATATTCCCATTTTCAGAAAACTCAATTTCATCGGATATAATAGGTCTTCCCGATTGATTGACCCAGACCTCGCTCCATTCCTTTAAGTCGAGTGCGGTTTCTCGGTTGAGGATTTCTACTAAGTCACTCCATCTCGCATTGCTGTTTGCAAAAGTCTTGATGTAAGTCTGAATACCCTTCTGAAATGCATCTTCACCCATTACGGTTTCCAGCTGCCTCATCATGATTGGCGCTTTATTATAGATAATACTTCCATAAAGTGAGCCAGCATCCTTTAAGTTGGCTAAATCTTGACGGATTGGGTTGGTTCCTTTCGTTCGGTCTTCACCGTAAGCAGAAGGGTAGTGGTTGGTCAAGAATGAGAGTTCATGATTGATATCTGGGTATGCTGGGTTGACAAGCTTTCCAGCCATGAAATTTGCGAAAACTTCCTTCATCCAAACATCTTCAAACCAATCCATGGTCACTAAATCACCAAACCACATGTGAGCCGTTTCATGACCAATGAGCTTAGCGCGGGAGAGCAATTGCGAATTGGTAGCATTTTCATCTAGAAACAAAGAGGACTCACGGTATTGAATAGCCCCAACGTGCTCCATGCCTCCATATTGAAATATGGGTATTGTGGTGAAATCAAGTTTCTGGAAAGGGAAGGGGTAATCTGTGTATGCTTCTAAAAAGTCTTTTGCTTTTTCATGAAGGGAGAAAACTTCAGGTATACTTGCTGCGATTTTTTCAGAATTGGTCTCTCTATAAAGCATTCTTTGTGGAAAATCGCCTTCAGCTTTTGCCTCCTCAAAATTCCCGGCCACAAATGAAAAAAGATAGGTGCTCATTAGATCTGATTTTGCAAAGCGGTGGATGGTGGATCCATCGCTCTCTTCTGAAGCTATTTCAGGTGCTCCAGCGAGGACTTTCCATTCATTGGGAGCAGATATGGTTAGTGAGTAGTTTGCTTTCAGATTTGGTTGGTCAAAACAAGGGAAAAGAGTAGAGGCGCGATCTGGAACCAATAGGGTATAAAGAAAATCATCATTTCTATTGAGCGAGAGTTCTCCAGCCAGGAAATTAATTTCAATTGAATTGGACCCTTTCTCCAGTCTGTCTTCGGCGATAATTAAATGTTGGTTTCGGTGGTTGATCTCAGTTTCGTTGCCATTCACCTTTAGTGAGATAAGGTGCGAAGCCTCTTCATGAAAATCCAGGATCAAAGGGTGGGAGAGGTCTGAAATGCTTGTCTCTAAAATTAATTTCGCTGGGATGGGATCCGTTTTCTTTTCTGGAATATCAAATTGTAATTGATAATGGATCTCCGAGACTTGCTGTTTTCGAAATTTCGCTAATTCAGCAGAAATACCTTCATCGTAAAAGTGTTGGTCCGAAACGGGATTTTCGCAAGAGCTTATCAGAAGCCAAGTGCAAAAGAGAAGGAACAGGTTTTTCATACCCCAACATTGGGTATAAAAGGCAGGATTCGCAAATGGAATTTTATAAATGAGACGCAAGGTCTCACCCGGGCAAGCTTCTCTCTTTAAAAGATGAAGCTGCCTATCTCTAGAAAACAAAAAAAGCAGACCATCTCTAGTCTGCTTTTATGATCCCGCTGGGGCTCGTCCCGATTGCTATCGAGGACCAGGACCCATTCATTAAAGTCGAGGTGTTTTTCTCCATTAGGTATAACTTATCGCTTTAATGTGTCTTCTTGATTTCAATCTTAGGATTACAGATTCTCTTTTCTTCTTTTAGAGATATAAATCTTAATAGGATGGGTTTTTAATTCAACCCAAAGAAACTCAAATGACTTTTGGTAAAAGGTATGTGCATTTAAACATCCAATGAAATCATCCCATATATCATTTTTAGTGCTTGTTAAAATTCTGGAATAATTGAAGGTGTTCAAAACTCTTAGCTTGAAAACAAAAAAAGCAGACCATCTCTAGTCTGCTTTTGTGATCCCGCTGGGGCTCGTCCCGATTGCTATCGAGGACCAGGACCCATTCATTAAAGTCGAGGTGTTTTTCTCCATTAGGTATAACTTATCGCTTTAATGTGTCTTCTTGATTTCAATCTTAGGATTACAGATTCTCTTTTCTTCTTTTAGAGATATAAATCTTAATAGGATGAGTTTTTAATTCAACCCCAAGAAACTCAAATGACTTTTGGTAAAAGGTATGTGTATTTAAACATCCAATGAAATCATCCCATATATCATTTTTAGTGCTTGTTAAAATTCTGGAATAATTGAAGGTGTTCAAAACTCTTAGCTTGAAAACAAAAAAAGCAGACCATCTCTAGTCTGCTTTTGTGATCCCGCTGGGGCTCGAACCCAGGACCCATACATTAAAAGTGTATTGCTCTACCAGCTGAGCTACGGAATCGGTACTCATTAATAAAATAAAAAGCGGAACGTAATTCCGCTTTAGAAAGTGATCCTGTCAGGACTCGAACCTGAAACCTACTGCTTAGAAGGCAGTTGCTCTATCCAGTTGAGCTACAGGACCTGGATAAAATTTTAATCTTCTAAAAGAAGAAGACCAAAGGTGGAAAATAAAGTCGGGGTGGCAGGATTCGAACCTACGACCTCCTCGTCCCAAACGAGGCGCGATACCGGGCTACGCTACACCCCGAAACTTTTTCCTAAACTAAACTCAAATACTTATTAACTCCTTGCAAGTTAAATTATTCACTAGGGAGAAATTCCGAACCAAATGATCGGGAATAGCTAAATGCCTTTCTCCATTTCTAAGTGATCCCGCTGGGGCTTCCCGATATTGACTTGCTTTGCATCGTCTCATCGGGACAGGCTTCTCGCCATATTCCCTTTTGATCTCACCGAATGTGATCCCGCTGGGGCTCGAACCCAGGACCCATACATTAAAAGTGTATTGCTCTACCAGCTGAGCTACGGAATCATATGGTCTGAAAATTTTCAGAAATTTTAACCACTTTTTTGTGGAATTTTACCTTTCAAATTGACTCTTTGGCCTTGCTTTTTGCCAGATCATTGTCGTAATTGGACTGCAAATTTAAGCTACCGATTTATAAATGCCAAACCCTAATTCAATCTTTCTTGCAAAACTTTTGATATTTTTTGTCTTTGCTTTGCAAAGCATTAATTGTCAGGCAGATGTGAAAGACCTTCAAAACGCAGATTCTTTGTTTCAGCAGCGAAGTTACAAGGAAGCAATGGAAATTTACCGTCAAAACTACCAAGAAGGGATTTATTCTCCCGCCATGTTACTCAAAATGTCCTTCATTGCAGAGGGTATTGGAGATAAGGAAAATGCTACCTTATACCTGAGTAAATATTACGATTTGAATCCTAATTCTCAGACAATTACCAAGATAAAAAGCTTGACTGGGCAGAGTGATTTGGTAGGGTATGAAGTGAGTGATGCAGCGAGATTTATGTTGTTTCTGATAGAATATCAGGAAATAATCGTCGGTTCCTTAGCATTATTTTTAGTGATATCGATTATCATGATTTGGGTAAGAGGTAAGAAAAATCCGGAGTCAACGTTTTATTGGCCGACGATATTTTTAATCATTTTGATATTTGCAGCTAATAATTTTCTCAAAGCACCTAATGCAGCATTGATTACTCAAAGCCCCACCATGATCGTATCAAAACCTTCGGCAGGAGGAGAGCTTATTGATCGAGTGGAGCCAGGACATCGAGTTAAAATTAAATCCAGTAAAGATATCTGGTATGAGGTAGAGTGGAAGGATCAAGTAGCCTACATTAAAAAGGATAACGTGACCAGGTTCTAAAAAAAAATTGAATAAAAAAAAGACCTCAAATATTTGAGGTCTTTTTTTGTTAGAGCTTTTTGATCTCTACATTTTTAAAGTAAACTAAATCGCCATGGTCTTGCAGGGCGATCTTCCCTTTCTTAAATGTACCAAAGCCTGGCATGTCTTTGAATTTGCTGTCTGCTATTAATGCTTCCCATTCAGGGGTCCATAATTCAGTTTCAACCACAGTGACACCATTTAGTCTTAATTTTAGGTTGCCTTGATCAGCAATGATTTCAGCATGATTCCATTCGCCCCAAGGTTTTACGGTTTCTTCGCTGCTCACGATCAAGTCATACAAATCCCCAGCTCTGTGGCTAATGATTTTAGCGTCAGGATGACCTTCATTGTCAAGAACCTGCATTTCCATGCCTGTATGCCAAGAATACGGGTATTCTGGAGCTTCCTGAACAAAGAAAATCACACCGCTGTTTCCATTTTCTGCAATTTTCCAGTCATACTTCAGGTGGAAGTTTTCAAATTCTTCATCAGTGACAATATCACCACCGTCACCTGTTTGCCATCCATCTTTGTTTTTGGCATCCAAGTAAACTGTGCCATCTTCGATTTTCCAAGCTTTACCTACTTCTCCGCCTCCATACTTATGCCATCCGGCAAATGTATTTCCTTCGAATAAAGGAGTAAATTCTTCTTGTTTCTGGGTAACTTCTGTGGGCTCTTCTGTTGCCTGCTCAGCGGTTTTCTCAGCAGAACATGCTGCAAGTAAACTGGCAAAAGCGGCTAAGGCTAAATACTTTTTCTTCATTTCGTAATTATTTCAACAATAGAACATAGGCAACCATGTCCTTCGCGTCTTCCATGCTCAAAGTAGGATGTGGAGGCATTGGAACTTCACCCCATACACCAACTCCACCTTCGATTACTTTCTGAGCCAATTTCTCAATGTTCTCCTCGGTACTTTCATATTTGGCTGCAACGTCAGCATAAGAAGGTCCCACGATCTTTCTTTCCACCATATGGCAGGTAGTACAATCAGAGGTCTTTAATTTTGCTAGACCTTTGATGTAGATAGGATCATCCTTGTATTTTTCTTCAAGGCTCATTTCCTGTGCTGGTTCAGCTGGAGTAGACTCCACTGCTGGGGTAGTAGTAGTTTCAGTGGATTTTTCTCCTCCTCCACAAGCGAACGCAAGTCCTGCCAAAGCAGCAAGACCTAGGTTTAACGGTTTTGTGATTTTCATTTTTATGTAATTAATATGGGTATTTAAATTCCTAATACTTTTTTGTTGAAAGCTTCGTCAGCTCCCACACCGGCAAAATCATCAAATGCTTTCTCTGTAACTCTAATGATGTGCGAATCGATAAATGGAGCGCCTTCTGCAGCTCCTTGCTCTGGGTGCTTCAATGCGCACTCCCATTCTAAAACGGCCCATCCATCAAAATCGTACTGAGAAAGTTTGCTGAATATTCCTGCGAAATCAACCTGTCCATCTCCTAAAGAACGGAAACGACCAGCTCTTTCTACCCAGCCTTGGAATCCGCCATAAACGCCTTGCTTTCCTGTTGGGTTGAATTCAGCATCTTTGACATGGAACATTCTGATTCTTTCATGATAGAAATCAATGAATTCAAGGTAGTCAAGACATTGCAATACAAAGTGACTTGGATCATAAAGAATATTTGCTCTTTTATGACCATTCACCTTGTCAAGGAACATTTCGAAAGTGATTCCGTCATGCAAATCCTCTCCAGGGTGAAGTTCATAGCAAACATCCACGCCATTTTTATCAAACTCGTCCAATATTGGAGTCCATCTCTTAGCAAGTTCGGTAAATCCAGTCTCTACCAATCCGGCAGGCCTTTGAGGCCAAGGATAAACTGTGTGCCACATCAAAGCACCACTAAAGGTCGCATGCGCGGTAAGCCCCATGTTTTGTGAAGCTTTTGCAGCATACATTAATTGCTGTCTTGCCCAATCAGTTTTGCCCTGAAGGTTTCCTTTGAGTTCTGCAGGTGCAAAACCATCAAATAATTCGTTGTAAGCTGGATGTACCGCCACTAACTGACCTTGAAGGTGAGTGGATAGTTCAGTAATCTCCATACCTGCCTCTGCAACGATTCCTTTTATTTCCTCAGCATAGGTTTTACTTTCTGCTGCTTTTTGTAAATCAATTAACCTACTGTCCCAGGTTGGGATTTGTACCCCTTTGTATCCAAGACCAGCTACCCATTTACAAATATTTTCAAGATTGTTAAATGGAGCTTGATCATCAGCAAATTGAGCTAGAAATATAGCAGGGCCTTTAATAGTTTTCATTATCTAAATTGGTTTAATCCCAGGTAAAGTAACACAAGATTCCTCTTTTGTTTCTGGGTTTGGGTTTGAATAAAGAATTTATTTTTCAACAATAAATGGAGTCCATTTTTGTTCTGATTTATTACTTTTCAAGACATGGTCAATAAATGCCATTCCTCGAATGCCGTCTTCCACACCAGGAAAGTCTAACCATTCTTCTTTTGGCTTTTCCCCATTTCTTTCGGCGTAGATGCATCTAGCAAAGTTTCTATACAGGTTAGCAAATGCTTCCACATAACCTTCAGGGTGTCCTGCTGGAGTTCTGGTGTTTTCATTAGCAAGAGAACCTAAATATCCTGTTCCAGCACGATAAATTTGGTCGGGACCTTCAGGCCATCTGACAGTTAAACTGTTATTTAGTTCTTGTTCCCATTCCAGCCCTCCTTTTTCTCCATACACACGAACTTTCAGGTTGTTTTCTGCGCCTGTGTCTGTTTGTGATGCCATTAAAACTCCTGATGCTCCGTTTTCAAATCGCATCAAGACCACCCCGTCATCATCGATAGGCCTTCCTTCTACTTTTATATAAAGATCTGCACAAATTTGGCTTACTTTCTCTCCAGTGATGTATTCAGCCATATGGAAAGCGTGGGTTCCAATATCACCCATACAACCTGCCAATCCATTTTTTGTTGGATCAGTTCTCCAGGCAGCCTGCTTGTTATTTTCGGTTTCTAGTAGCTTCCAAAGCCAGCCTTGCGGGTATTCAACATAAACTTTTCTAACTTTTCCGATTTCACCATTGGCAATCATTTGCTTGGCTTGCTTGATCATCGGGTACCCAGAATAGGTATGAGTTAAGAGAAATAGCTTGTCTGATTTCTGAACAGCATGGTAAAGCTCTTTAGCTTCTGTGTAATTGAGGGTAAGAGGCTTATCTAATGCTACATGAAAGCCAGCTTTCAATGCTTTCAGAGTTGGGTCAAGGTGTACATTATTTGGAGTGACAATACAGACTACATCTATTCTTTCTGACTCAGGAAGTTGTAGTTCCTTTTCAAACATTTCGTCATAACTGTCATAAACTCGTTCGGAAGGGAGCATAAGTTCCTCACCCCTGATTCTTGATTTTTCTGGATTAGAGCTAAAAGCACCGGCCGCTAACTCAAACATACCATCCATTAATGCTCCATTAAGGTGAATGGCTCCTATAAATGATCCTGGACCTCCGCCGACTAGTCCCAGTTTTAATTTTTTTGTTTTAGACATAGATAAATGAGAATAGATTATTCAGGTATTAATAGCTTGAAATAATTGATTCTGTCTGGAAAATCCTTGGCTCTTTAATCGAGAAGGGTGAATAATTGATTAATAGCTTCCTCACGTTATGAATGGATTTTATTAATCATCAAAAATCGCTTCTTTGAATTCCAAAACAGGTGCTTAAAATACGGCAAATTGCCCAAAAATTAAACTTTCTGACTTAATTAGAAGAAATCTGACCTAATCAACCGCAATCCTTATGAAATTTGCTACCAAAGCACAGTTGTCCTTGATGATGTTTATGGAGTTTTTTATCTGGGGGGCTTGGTTTGTAACCTTAGGAACATTCCTCGGAAATAACCTGCAGGCAAAGGATCAGGAAATTTCTCTGGCATTTTCCACCCAATCATTTGGGGCGATCATAGCACCTTTTATAGTGGGGCTGATTGCCGATAGATTCTTCAATGCTGAAAAAATTCTAGGGGTCATCCATTTAATAGGAGCAGCTTTAATGTATGGTTTGTACCAAGCAGAGGGTTTCTCTTCTTTTTTTCCTTTCCTGTTGGCTTATATGATTTTATTCATGCCCACTCTAGCCCTTGTCAATTCGATCTCCTTTAATCAAATGAAAAATCCTGAAAAGGAGTTTTCGGTCGTGAGAGTTTGGGGTACGATAGGATGGATCACAGCAGGGTTTTTGATTAGCTTTTTAGGCTGGGACAGTCAAAGTGGATTACAGGAAGGTCTATTGAAATTTACTTGGGTGATGGCAGGAACCTTGTCATTTGCCTTGGGATTGTTTAGTTTTTTTCTTCCTAAAACTCCGCCAAAAGCAAAATCCAGCGGTGAATTCAATATTCGGGAGTCTACAGGAGTGGAGGCTTTATCCTTGCTAAAAGACAAGAATTTCGCAATATTTTTTCTTTCCTCCATTCTTATCTGTATTCCATTAGCATTCTATTATCAGAATACTAGCCCTTTTCTGACGGAGATAGGATTAGAAAATTCAACTGGAAAAATGGCCTTAGGTCAAGTGTCTGAAGTCCTCTTTATGCTGGCACTTCCCATCTTCTTTTCCCGCTTTGGAGTAAAGAAAACTTTGATCGTGGCAATGGCTGCGTGGGCCATACGGTATGCCTTATTTGCCTTTGGAGATGTCAATGAAGGCGCTTGGATGCTTTTGGTAGGAATAGGTTTACATGGGATATGTTATGATTTCTTTTTCGTCAGTGGTCAGATTTATACCGATTCACATGCTGGTGAAAAATATAAGTCCTCAGCTCAAGGAATGATCACTTTGGCAACCTACGGTATTGGGATGTTAATAGGCTTTTGGGCAGCAGGAATCATTTCCAATTACTATACGGATTTGACTGGTCATCACATTTGGAAGTCAATTTGGTTGATTCCTTCTGGTATTTCCGTTTTGGTTTTGCTATTTTTCATATCTCTTTTTAAAGAGGAAAAAAAAATCTCTCCCAATTAACCTGAAAAATTTATGTCATTTGACTCTGGAAGGCGTTCTTCCTTTAAAAAAATGATTGTTGGTGGTGCTACCTTAGGTACACTTTCCAGCTTTGATTCAAAAGATAATATGCCCAAAGCCTTAAAAGGAAATGTAAATCATGGGGTTTGCCATTGGTGCTTTCGCCAATATAGCCTCGAGGATTTTTGCAAAGAAGTTAAAAAAATAGGAATCAAAGGTGTGGACTTGATCGGACCAAGTGGCTGGGAAACCCTTAAAAGTCACGGACTTGATTCTTCCATGTGCAATGGGGCTGAAATAAGCTTAACTGAAGGCTTTGGTGAAACAAAATACCATGATCAGTTAGTTAAGAACTATACTGAGATGATTCCGAAAGTAGCTGAGGCAGGTTATAAAAATCTAATCTGTTTTTCTGGCAATAGAAGAGGAATGGATGATGAAACAGGTCTAAAAAATTGTCAAATCGGTTTGGAGAAAATTATGCCTATTGCTGAAAAGCATGGGGTGATGATTCAAATGGAACTACTTAATAGCAAAGTAAATCACAAAGATTACCTATGTGATAAATCAGCTTTTGGGGTTGAGCTTTGTAAGAGATTGGGTAGTCCAAACTTCAAATTGCTATTTGATATCTATCATATGCAGATAGATGAAGGAGACTTAATTAGAAATATCAAAGATTACCATGAATATTTCGGGCATTACCATACTGCAGGAAACCCTGGAAGAAACGAGTTGGGTGATGATCAAGAAATCAATTATCCAGCTGTGATGAGAGCCATTGTTGAGACTGGATTTGATGGGTATGTGTCCCATGAATTTATCCCGAAAAAAGAGGATAAGATGGCTTCTTTAGCAGAGGGTGTTCAGATCTGCGATGTTTAAACTTTAATAACTTAAAAAATCCATATATGGCAAATGAAGCGTATGATGCAATCGTAGTCGGGTCGGGGATTAGTGGAGGATGGGCTGCGAAAGAGCTGACAGAAAAAGGACTTAAAGTGCTTTTATTAGAGCGAGGGCCGAATGTCGAGCACGTGACAGATTATAAAACGGCAACTCTTCCACCCTGGGAAGTGCCTCATAGAGGCAGGAGAACTCAGGAACAGTTAGAAAACCACCCAAATTTAAGAAGAGATTATGTTCTCAACGAATTGAATTTGGATTGGTGGGCACATGAAGATGATTCACCTTATGTAGAAGAAAAGCCATTTACTTGGTTTAGAGGATATCAAGTAGGAGGTCGTTCCTTACTTTGGGGAAGGCAATCGTATAGATGGTCCGATCTTGATTTTGAAGGCAATGTCAAAGAAGGAGTTGCTGTAGATTGGCCCATACGATACAAGGATATAGCACCTTGGTATTCTTATGTGGAGAAATTTATTGGTGTTTCGGGTAAAAAGGAAGGACTTGATGTATTGCCTGATGGTGAATTCATGCCTCCAATGCCGATGAACTGTGTGGAAGAAGATGCTTCTAAAAAGATTAAAGAACACTACAAAGGAGCAAGAACTTGGACTATTGGTAGACCTGCTAATATTACAGAGCCCCTTCCAGGGAGACCAGGTTGCCAATACCGAAGCAAATGTTCCTTAGGTTGTCCGTTTGGGGGGTATTTCAGTACGCAGGCTTCTACTCTTCCAGCAGCAAAAGCTACAGGTAATTTGACTTTAAGACCCTGGTCAATCGTAAGAAGATTGATCTATGATAAAGACACTAAAAAAGCAACAGGAGTCGAAGTTGTAGACGGGGAAACCAATAAGACCATCGAATATGATGCGAAAATTGTATTCTTATGTGCTTCTGCATTTAACTCCACAGCTATTTTAATGCGAACAGCAACGGACGTTTGGCCGGGAGGTTTGGGAAGTAGTTCAGGGGAACTTGGGCACAACGTAATGGATCACCATTTCCGTCTAGGTGCCAGCGGTACGATGGAAGGCTATGAAGATAAATATTACTTTGGAAGAAGGCCTACTGGACTTTACATTCCTCGATTCCGAAATGTCAACGGAGATAAACGTGACTATTTAAGAGGCTTTGGTTATCAAGGGGGCGCAAGCCGTAGCGGATGGAGCAGAGATGTGGCCGAGCTAAATTTCGGGGCACCAATGAAAGAAGCCTTAACTAAACCAGGGCCTTGGTCTATGGGGATTACCGCATTTGGTGAAATCCTTCCTTATCATGAAAACACGATCAAATTAAGTGATACTGTAAAAGATAAATGGGGAATTGAGTCATTGGTTATGAACGCAGAGATCAAAGATAATGAACTCAAAATGCGTAAAGACATGATGGCCGATGCCGCAGAAATGCTTGAGGTTGCAGGATTTAAAAATGTAAACGAGTTTGATGCTGGGTATACTTTTGGTCAAGGGATTCACGAAATGGGTACCGCCAGAATGGGTAGAGATCCTAAGACTTCGGTATTGAATGGTAACAACCAGGTTTGGGAAGCTAAAAATGTGTTTGTGACGGATGGGGCTTGTATGACATCTGCAGCTGCAGTAAACCCATCCTTGACTTATATGGCTTTGACAGCTAGAGCAGCTGCCTTTGCAGTAGATGAATTGAAGAAAAGAAATCTCTAATATTAAACGAAGGAAAAATGACGATGAATAGAAGAGACGCATTGAAAAGCGTGGTTCTGATGATGGGAGGAACCATGGTGGGTGCCTCGGCAATCCTGACAGGTTGTACTCCAGAGCATCAAATCGAAGGTTTGAATTTCATGCCTGAGGATATCGCTTTCCTAGATGAAATTGGAGATACCATTATTCCAGAAACTGATACCCCAGGTGCGAAAGCTGCGGGTATTGGATCCTTTATGGTGATGATGGTCAAAGATTGCTATACAGCAGATCAGCAGAAAACATTTGTTGATGGCCTAAATACAATCAGCAAAGATTTCGAAGCCCAAAATGGGAAAGATTTTGTTGGTGCTCCAGCAGAAGAAAGATTGGCTTATCTCAATGGAATGTTTGAGCAATACAAAGCAAGCGGACAATCCAGAGAGCCACAAGTGATTAATATGTTGAGGGATTTGACTGTTTTAGGTTATTTCACTTCAGAGGTAGGAGCTACTCAAGCTTTAAATTTTGTAGAAACTCCGGGAAGATTTGATCCATGTATTCCACTTGAGCCAGGAGATAAAGCATACGCGATTTAATATTTAAATTTACTTATAATTGATGCCTGCCCCTATTCGGGGTGGGCTTTTTACATGATGAACAATCCTAGAAGAAAATTTATCAAAATGGGTGCATTGCTTGGTGTAAGCTCTGCAATCATGCCATTACAATTTTGCTCGCCTGCCAAAAAAGAGGAGTCGGCCACAATAGAGGAAGCTAAGGCTGCGAAGTCCAAGTTGAATTCGTTTGGGATCCAATTATACTCTGTCAAAGATGAAATGGCTAATGATGCCAAAGCTACAATGGCTGCGCTTGCTGGTTTTGGATATAAGCAATTTGAAGGGTTTGATGGAGGGAAAGGTGTCTTATGGGGCATGGATCCAAAAGAGTTTAAAACTCTAACTTCAGACCTGGGAGTAAGTATGGTGGCTTCTCATGCCAACGTATTTGAAAACCTAGATGCCCAAGCGGAAGCAGCTAAAGAAGCTGGTTTGGAATATCTGATCTGCCCATGGATTGGTGGACAAGAAACGATCGATGCCTACAAGAAATTTGCAGATAAATTCAATGAAGCTGGAGCAACATTGAAATCACATGGACTGAAGTTTGCTTACCATAATCATGACTACACCTTTGAAACATTGGAAGGAGTAATGCCACAAGATGTATTGATGGAAAACACCGACCCTGAGTTGGTAGATTTTGAGATGGATATGTATTGGGTATATGTCGCGGGAGTAGACCCTTCAGCTTACCTGGCAAAATATCCTAATCGATTTAAATTATGTCATTTAAAAGATGCTGAGCCGGATAAAGGAGATGGTGAAGAAAGAGGCGTTTTATTAGGTGCAGGAGAAATCCCATTTTCTAATTTAGTCAAAGAGTCTACCCAATTAGGAATGGAGTACTTTATTGTGGAGCAAGAACGCTTCGTGGGAACTAACCCAATGGAGGCTGCCGAGAAAAATGCTGCCTACTTGAAAAACACCTTCGAATATTAATCAGGTAAACATATCCTGATTTTTAGGTTTACCTTTAAATAAATAAAAGTAAATCACAATAATTAATATAATTAGCAAGGCCACTTCAAACTGCGCCCAGATCTGGGAACGGTTAATTTGAACTTTGGCTTTGCTAATTAATTTTTGCCCCTCATCCATTTGTATTTTACTCAAATTCTCAAGGTCTTTTTTAGCTAAAGCTATCTTTTGATCGTAAAGTTTTACCTGCTGGGAATTCACACCAGAAGAATCCGAAAACAAGAGGTTGTAGCTGTTGATTTTCAGGTCATTGGAAATGATTTTTTTAAAGTCAGAAAGATAGTCCGATTCCTCAATTGTAAGATTGGTTTGCTCAAAATCTACAATCAATTCCATGATTCCCTCCTCATGACCCTGAATTTCACTAATGACTCTTGAGTAATCATAGTCCAAATTACAATGGTCGATAAGTTTTTGGATGGAAAAAAGTCTATCAGAGATCTGGAAAATGTAACCTTCCACCACTAATCTATCTTTATAGACTTCTGTAAAAGTTTTACTAATACTTTTAAACGCCTGTCTTTCAGTTAAATTTTTGCCATAAATCAGTAATAATAGAATTGATATTATGGTGATGGCCTTAAATCTTTTATTTTTCAAAATAGGGTAGTTTTAAATTGTTATTCAATTAAAGGCTTGGCTTCCTGTCATATACTCTGACGTAGTCTACTTCTATTTGTTGGGGCCAAATCGTTGGATCAACACCTTTTTGACCTCCCCATCCTCCTCCAACAGCAATATTTAGAATTAAGTGAAATTCTTGATCAAAAGGCCACTCCTCATAATTTCCGCCATTGTTTTCAAAGGTAAAATATAGCTCATCATCAATAAAGAAATCAATTTTTTCAGTAGTCCAGTCGATTGCATAGACATGAAATTCAGAGTCGAATTTCGGAACTGTGATAGAATTTCCTTTTTGCGTGCCAATTTTATGATTGAAAGCTTTGGTATGGACAGTTCCATGGACTACTCCTGGGTCAAAACCAACATGCTCCATGATGTCAATCTCGCCGTTTGCCGGCCAGCCTCCATGCAGGTTTTCTTCTGGCAGCATCCAAATCGCCGGCCAGGTGCCTCTACCGGATGGAAGTTTCGCTTTTACTTCTATGTAGCCATATTTCCAGGATTTTTTTCCTCGGGTATGAATCCGGGCTGATGTATATCCCTTAGAATAGCTACTATCAGCGATGGCAGTAATTTTTAAGACTCCCTCTTCAATTCTTGCATTTTGAAGGTTAGCCTCCGTATAATATTCCAGTTCCTGATTTCCCCAACCATGGTCACCTACATCGTAACCCCAATATTGTGGATTAGGGAGGCCATTCTGGTCAAATTCATCTGACCAAAGCAGTTTTGCCTCTTGGGCGAAAGACGTAAAGCTTCCTAGAAGTAAAAATAAAATGGATAGTTTTCTCATAATTGATTGATAGTGGGAAAATACAAAAACTAAAATAATTAAACATGGAATTTTGCAAGAGTCCTATTCAAGACTGAAGATTGTCTTTTTGTCCCCAGTTTATTTGTATTTTAGTCCCATATAAACCCAGAAAAATATGGCTTACTATTATCGTTTGGGAAAAATCTCTCCCAAAAGACATACACAATTTAGACAACCTGATGGCAGCCTTTATAAAGAAGAGCTTGTGAGTTCAAAAGGCTTTTCAGGAATTTACTCCAATCTATATCATCAGTATAATCCCAATGAGGTAAAGTCCATTGGCAAAGCCATTCCTTATTCTTGGAAGCCTGCCAAAGAGCATGGGCTACAACAGACTCATCTCAAAACTTCTGGGGTGGAGGTGACTGGAGAGGATTACCTGAGTGCCCGTAGAATTCTGATGATGAACTCTGACGTGATGATGGGGATATGTACTCCTAAGAAAAGGAAAATGGATTTTTTCTTTAAGAATGCCGATGGAGATGAGTTGATTTATGTTCATGACGGAGAAGGTGTTTTGTATTCCCAGTTTGGCAAGCTTTCCGTGAAGAAGGGGGATTATATTATGATTCCTCGTACCACGATTTATCGATTCGAATTCAAAGAGGAAGGGCCGTTAAGGCTTTTGGTGATAGAATCTCATGGACCCATCGAGACGGTCAAGAGATATAGAAATGAAGTAGGACAATTGCTTGAGCATTCTCCCTATTGCGAGCGTGATATTCGACCTCCTGAGGAGCTAGAAGTGGAAAGTGAGAAAGGAGATTACCTAGTTTATATCAAGAAAAAGGGGATGCTTTATCCTTACTCATATGAGCATAGCCCCTTAGATATTGTAGGATGGGATGGTTATTTATATCCATATGCCTTGTCTATTTTTGACTTTGAACCCATTACTGGAAGGATTCATCAACCCCCACCAGTGCATCAGACATTTCAGGCTTGGGGTTTTGTGATTTGCTCCTTTGTGCCGAGACTTTTCGATTATCATCCCTTGGCAATTCCTGCTCCATACAATCACTCTAATATTGATTCGGATGAGGTGCTTTACTATGCGGAGGGAGAGTTTATGAGTAGAAAAGGAATTGATCGAGGCTCCTTTACTATACATATGGGAGGATTGCCTCATGGCCCGCATCCTGGGACCGTGGAGAAATCGATTGGAGCAAAATCAACAGAAGAATACGCGGTGATGCTGGACACCTTCAAGTCTTTGGAAATTACGACAGATGCCTTAGAGTTCGTTGATGATAATTATCCGATGAGCTGGACTGAATGAATTGAAAATTAAGTCACAAAAAAAAGTCCTGAAAACAATGTCTTCAGGACTTTTTTTGATGAAATCTGCTTATTTATGATCAGTGATTTCTATGATTGGTTGCCCAGTTGCTCCATTTGGAAGCTTGATATTGAGCATCATAGAAAGGGTAGGGGCGATATCGGTGATCGTAGCATACCTAGAGCTTTCTCCTGCAGGTACATTCCACCCATAAAATACCATCGGTACATTAGTGTCATAGCTGTAAGAAGTACCATGAGAAGTTCCTCTTGCTCCTCCGGTGAGCCAGCCTGGTTCCAGAACCAATAAAATATCTCCAGAGGCTTTATGGTTGAAGCCCATTTGAAGCTTAGCCGCACGACCTTGGGTGAACTCAGTGTTTTTCATGGCATAGGCTGTGTAAACTTCTTTGATGCCGTTAAACCTTAATAAGAAATTAGCCAAATCCTCTTGCATATCTCTAAGGTTTAAGCCTTTTTCCCGGATTAACTTATGGTTTAAAAACACCTGCTCATTGGACATGTTTTCTATCCAATCACCTTCACCGTAAGTTACTTGAGTATAACCTTTGAGTTGAGCATTGATATAGCTATTGTTTAGGTTCCCTGCTGGAATATTTTCACTAATCATGTGCGTAGCCACCTCAGCCACTGCATGATCAGCAGTAAGGAATACCAAATATTCACCCTCTCCGATTTGCTCATCCAGGTAATTCAACAATCTTTCGAATTCTAGGTCTAGACGAAGGTAATTGTCTTCAACTTCTTTGGAAGCTGGGCCAAATCTATGTCCGATATAATCTGGAGAGGAAAAGCTTAAGGCTAAAAAGTCAGTTTCTCCGCGGTTGCCAAGATTTTCACCTTCGATAGCTGCTATCGCAAAATCCAAAGTCATGGAATTACCAAATGGAGTAGAAGCAATTAACCCTAAATCGCCATTTCCTTCTCTCAATGCAGGTAGTTCATATGGAAATGTAGGAGTTTCTTTTCCTGCAAAAATCCCCTCAAATTCATTGTTGTCCTCAATACTCTGCACATAAGTTTCGATTGGATAAAGTGTATTCCAAGTTTGGCTCAAATACTCTTCAACAACCTTTTTTTCATTGAACTCCTTTACCCAGGCAGGTAGCGTCTCATAATAATAAGTAGAGGTCATAAATTCTCCAGTGGCACTGTCAAACCAATAGGCATCTCCTGTATGACCCGCAGGCAAACTTGCGCCTCGATCTTTGATGGCTACTCCTACTACTTTAGATCTTTTGTTGGTTGAATACCTCAATTCATCTGTGATGGTGGTCGTCAACATGTTTCTCGGACTGATTTTCCCGCTACTTGCTGAGCCTCCCACCGCAGAAACAGTAGAGTCTTCTGCGCAATACAGAGATCCCCCTAAACTACGCACGTACCAGCTGTTGCTGATTATCCCATGAGTTGCAGGAGTCGTGCCAGTGTAAACTGAGGTATGTCCTGGGCCAGTATAAGTTGGGACATAATTGTAATGGCCATTTTTCATCATAAAACCATCCTTCATCAGTCGCTTAAAGCCTCCATCCTTGTACCTGTCTGCAAATCTATAAAGGTATTCCTGTCGCATTTGATCGACGATAATTCCTACAACAAGCTTTGGTTTATCTGGCTTTTCTTGGGCGATGATAGGTCCGATGGACATCAAAAGTATGAAAAGTAGAATTCCGGATTTTTTCATGGTATTAAAATTTTGAACCCAAAGATAATGATATGATGCTTTCTTTGGATTAAGAGTTTGTTAAATGGACAATCCATTTTCAGCGCGGTAAGGAATCCTTAAATTATTTTTTTAAGAATGGTTTGAAGAATCAAAACCAAAAAGAGATGCTACTCAATAGAATAGCATCTCTTTTATATATTTCCTGAAGTAACAAGGGTGTGTTTAGAATGGTGTGGATATTAATCTCTTTTCTTTAAATCCCCTCGTTTGATAGATCGGATAAATTGTCCCCAAGCAAATGGATCCAATAATCTAAGTGGCCTTGGACCGTAGAGATCTTGGTTCTGTAACATCTGCCCTTGCTGGAAATACCTGAAATTTTCTGTCCCCGATGCCGGCATACTTTCGGCCCATCGTAGGAGCATTTCAGGACTCATATTTGCTCTACTGATGGACATAGGGTCTACCACATTCATGGCAATAACTGCTTTCTTAAATTCTTCTTCAGTAGGATAAGGTAAAACTTCCACTTCTGCCAAGGCAATCTCATCTACCTCCATCGTCAAAATCAAACTGATTCGATCATTTTCTACTGCATCAGGAATTTTAAAAGTTTGGCGTTTTAATCCAATAAAGCTGAATACTACGCTATCTCCTTCAAGAACCGGCATAGAGAAATAACCAAAGCGACCACTACTGGTACCTCGACCTTTCTTGGGCACGTATACGTTTACCCCAGCTACTGCATCGGTACTATCTGCATTAAGGATAATTCCAGAAAGCTGGATGACTTTCTTATCTTGCTCATCCTGAGCAGCAACATGCTGGATTGAAAAAAATATTCCCAGTAGGAAAATAAAAGCGGAACGAAGTATGATTGAATTATTCACATTTATATTAACTAATTGAAAAACGAAAGGTTGGCAAATCGAATGCGATTATACCCTAATTTCGTTTGAAATTTTATTTTACAAGCAATAACTGAGTTAAAACTTACTAAATGAGACTCAAAAATATCAGTTTAAATTACGGTCTCCGAATATTTAAAGCACTTTCTGAGGAGCCAAGGGTTCGCATCATTCATTTGTTGATGCTAAACAAGGAACTCACGATCTCTGATTTGGAACATATTCTGGACTTTACTCAAACCAAAACCAGTAGACATTTGATTCTGCTAAAAAACGCTGGGCTCTTGGGAAGTAGAAGGGTTGACCAATGGATGTTTTACTACATTTTGGAAGAGTACATGGAGATATTTCAAGCTATTTTTAAGTTTATCCAAAAGGATCCAAGTTTGATTAAAGACCAGGAAACTTTTGAGATTTTAAAGTCTAACAGAGAACTTGCCATCAATAAAATACAGAATAATCAGTACAGACGCTAACCGCTTGTGAAAACATACCAACATATATTTTTCGATTTGGACCATACTTTATGGGACTATGATCGAAATGTCACCGAATCACTTTCTGAACTATACGAAATCTATCAACTGCAAGAAATAGGGATTCCCACCTTCCAGAAATTTTTTGATTCCTTTCATCATGTAAATTTCAAACTTTGGGATTTATACAATGTGGGGAAAATCGATAAAGTAAACTTGAGAAAGGAGCGCTTTCAAAGGATTTTTGCGCATGCCGGAGTCCCTGGGGTAGAAGTCCCTTTGCCTTTCGAAGAGGACTTTATGCATAGAACTTCCTCTAAGCCTCACTTATTTCCTTATTCTATTGAGATATTAAGCTATCTAAAGGATAAATATCCGCTTCATGTCATTACCAATGGATTCAATGAATCGCAGGCAAAGAAAATGAAAGCCTCTGGACTGGATACTTATTTTGATGTGGTAGTGACCTCTGAAACTACTGGTCATAAAAAACCTGATCCCCGAATTTTCTTTCATACAATGAAATTGCTGGATACAACTCCTGAGCATTGTATTATGATTGGAGATAACCCAAATTCTGATATTCTTGGAGCTCAAAATGCTTCCATTGATCAAGTGTTTTTTAATCCCCAGGGAAAAGAAATTGCGCTAAATCCAACCTTTACCATCACTCATTTAAAAGAACTAGAAACCATCTTGTAGTGGCTTTTGTTACCAAAATCACTAGTCAATAAATTACAGATGGTTATCTTTGCCATCATCAGAAAATTATAACCCCAGATATCATGCTCAAAGGTTTTTTTAATGTACCTACTCCGGTAAACGAACCGGTAAAAGCTTATGCTCCCGGAAGCCCCGAGAGAATTGAATTGCAAGCTGCGCTGGAACAAGCAAGGTCTGTACAAGTAGATGTGCCAATGTATATTGGTTCAGAGGAAGTTAGAACCGGGAATACAAAATCCATGTCTCCTCCTCATGATCATCAACATATATTAGGTCATTTCCATGAAGGAGATGCTTCTCATGTAGAGCAAGCAATTAATGCTGCACTAGGAGCAAAACACGCTTGGGAGAATATGGCTTGGGAGCAAAGAGCTGCTATTTTCTTAAAAGCTGCTGATTTAATTGCAGGTCCATACCGAGCAAAAATCAATGCTGCTACCATGCTTGGACAATCTAAAAATGCCATGCAAGCTGAAATTGATGCAGCCTGTGAGTTTATAGACTTCTTGAGATTCAATGTCAAATACATGACAGAAATCTATGCTCAGCAGCCTCCAGTTTCTGGAAATGGTGTTTGGAATAGATTAGAGCAAAGACCTTTAGAAGGATTTATTTTCGCTTTGACTCCTTTCAACTTTACAGCTATTGCTGGAAACCTTCCAGCATCTGCTGCAATGATGGGAAATACCATTGTTTGGAAGCCAGCTTATACTCAGATTTATTCTGCGAAAGTATTGATGGACGTATTCAAAGAAGCGGGTGTTCCTGACGGAGTGATCAACTTGATCTATGTAGATGGCCCAGTCGCTGGGGATATTATTTTCAAACACCCAGATTTCGCAGGAATTCACTTTACAGGTTCGACTGGCGTTTTCCAGCACATCTGGAAAGAGATTGGTTCCAATATCAATAAGTTTAAGTCTTACCCAAGAATTGTGGGAGAGACTGGTGGAAAAGACTTTGTGGTGGCACATAAATCTGCGATTCCTAAAGCAGTAGCAGTAGGATTGGTAAGAGGAGCATTTGAATTCCAAGGGCAAAAATGTTCAGCTGCATCTAGAGCTTATATTCCATCCAATATTTGGGATGAGGTAAAAGGATATATGTTGGAAGATTTGGCGACCATCAAAATGGGTGGAACGGAAGACTTCACCAATTTTGTAAACGCTGTAATTGATGAGAAAGCTTTTGATAAAATCTCAGGGTATATAGCTAAAGCAAAAGAGGCAGAAGGTGTAGAAATCATCGCTGGAGGTAACTATGACAAATCTAAAGGGTATTTTATCGAACCAACTGTCATCGTAACTAAAGACCCGATGTATACGACCATGTGTGAAGAGATCTTCGGCCCTGTGTTAACGATTTATGTTTACGATGCAGAAAATTTTGAAGAGACTTTGGAATTGGTAGATCAGACAGGTCCTTATGCATTAACTGGTGCGGTGTTCTCTCAAGATCGTTATGCGATTGAGTTGGCAACAACCAAATTGAAAAATGCTGCGGGTAACTTCTACATCAATGATAAACCAACTGGAGCAGTGGTAGGTCAACAGCCATTTGGTGGTAGCCGAGCTTCAGGAACCAATGATAAGGCGGGTTCTATGATTAACTTGCTACGTTGGGTTTCTCCTCGTACGATCAAAGAAACCTTTGTTTCTCCAGAAGATTATAGATATCCTTTCTTAGGAGAAGATTGATTCTTTTGACCTTTGAGGTTTCCAAAAACCTCGAAGGTCTAGATCCCATACTTTAAAGATGTCACCCTGAGCACTTGAGAGACGAGAGTCTCGAAATTGAAGGGTATCTTTTGAGATATTAAATACTAAAGATTAAGCCTCAGATTTATTTCTGAGACTTTTTTAGTTTCAGATATTTTGTTAGAATTAGTTGTTATGTTAAACTTTCGTAAATGAAATCATTCACTCTTCTTTTTATCAATAAACCCGAGCAAAAGTCAGAGGATGAATACGAGTTTTATAAGATAGATTTAAGCCGGTTCCAATAATACTTTCCAATGTGTTTATACAAGAAAAAGGCCCGCAATTGCGGGCCTTTTATGATAGAGGTGAAATTAAACAACTTAATGTACTTGACCTCTTAACTCTCCACTTGGGAAATCGTCTGAATGAACATTGACATAAGCATTTCCAGTTCTAAAGGCTTCTTTTAATATCATCAAATCTCCGCCCATGAGTTGACCGGAAAAGTTATCAGCCATGATTTCGCCCTTAGTGTAAACTCCAGATACAGGACCTTCTATTTTATCCATTTTCAAGGTATAAACTACTCCTCCATTAGCTCCGGCTTTCGCAAGGTGAATATGTGCAAATCGCACATCTTCAATATCGTCCACATTTACCTGAAAAGAAGCAGACATTCCATCATTTGAAAAGTTGAATTTTGCTATTCCAGTCGCATCTGACATGATTGAAGGAACTTCATTTTCACCGCTTAATTTGGTAATGTAATTTTTATTGTCACTGGCTTCAACCATACTTACTTGACCTCGAAGTTCTCCACCTGGATTGTCAGTAGTATGAACATTTACATAAATGTTTCCAGACTCCATTTCCATAATTAAATCCTGAATTGACATTCCTTCTAAAGCTCCTGATAAATTTCCAGCCTCAATCATTCCTTCGGCAATTACTCCATTGGAAAGAGGGGAGGGACTTTGGTTAGGGATTAGTGTAACTACGACTCCTCCATTTGTGCCTATTGGAGCATTGTGTAGATGTGCAAATACAATTCCTGTTGTATTAGCTACCCTCAATTCAAATTTTAAAGTGTTTGCATCCATTTGGGTGATTTTAGCGGCACCCGAACCAGGAGAATTAACTGAGGGAACTTCCTCTGTACCAATTAGAAATGCTCCAAATTCAGCCATCTGGCCTTTTCGAGCATTAAAATCTGAATCTGTTGCTGAATTTTCATCGGCAAGTTGATTCATGTATGGGGTTTCTTCCTGCATGTTCTGACAGGAAACAGCAAAAAATGCTATTGCACATAGCATAACGAGATATTGAAAAGATGTTTTCATAAGAATATTATTTCGGTTAATTAATTGATAAAAGTATCTACGTAACCTAATGGGTAATCGGATTGATTTGATAATCAATTAATTACAACTATGTTTTTATGAGAGGCTAGCCTTTTATTTAAAAAATCAATTGACTTCGTCTAGAAAAAGATAAAAACCTAACTCTGAAAAATTGTTTAGCATTTTCGGGGATAAAAAAAACGGCTGAGTTTCCCCAGCCGCTTTTAAATCGTATATCATACATCTAAAATCCTATATCCATCAGGTGTACATCGCGCCATTCACGTGAAGCACCTGACCTGAGATATAAGTACTCATATCAGAACCTAAGAATACGCAGGCATCAGCAATTTCTTCTGGTTTTCCACCACGCTTCATTGGGATAGCATCTCTCCAGCCCTGCACCGTTTTCTCATCCAAAACTTCCGTCATCTCCGTTTCGATAAAACCTGGGGCAATAGCATTGCATCGGATATTTCTTGATCCTAGTTCCAAGGCTACAGACTTAGAAAAACCTATAATTCCCGCTTTCGAGGCAGCATAGTTGGATTGGCCTGCATTACCTTTAGAACCTACCACTGAAGTCATATTGATGATAGAGCCTGCTTTTGCTTTCATCATTGTTCGGGTGGCAGCCTTGACAGTATTGAAGCAAGATTTTAAGTTAACGTTCATGATCTCATCCCAAGACTCCTCAGTCATTCTCATCAAAAGATTGTCACGGGTGATCCCTGCATTATTGATCAATATATCCAAAGCACCAAATTCTTTGACTACCTCAGCAATCAATTCCTCTGCAGCTTTAAAGTCAGATGCATCGGAGCGATATCCTTTGGCTTTAACACCAAATGCTTCCAGCTCGCTGACCAGAGCTTGGCCTTTTTCTACGCTGGATAAAAAAGTGAAGGCTACATTGGCACCTTCTTGAGCATATTTGATCGCGATGGCTCTTCCGATTCCCTTAGAGGCACCGGTGATCAAAGCTGTTTTTCCGGAAAGTAATCCCATTGATTCTAAAATTTTTGTTTTGCCAAAATTAGAAAAAAACCGAAAGTTTCCTCTTAGAAAGGCAAAGCCTTTTTGATTTGCTTCTTCTTCCGTCGTATTTATTATAAAAAATAAGATTTAAGAAATAAAATTAGTCAAAATAGCTTTGATGAAGAATTCTCTCTTTTTAAGAGTTCATTTGAATAGGTTTCCCGAAATCCTTTGCGGTTTTGACAAAGGATACAAATTTTTTTCTGAAGCCAAAAGGTCTATTTTTGCATAGTTTCAATTCGTTTAAAAAACAATATTTAGATATGTCTTCGACCAAATTTGACTTGATCGTGGTGGGCAGTGGACCAGGAGGCTATGTTGCCGCTATTCGTGCTTCCCAACTCGGTTTGAAAACAGCTGTAGTAGAGGCAGCCGAGCTAGGTGGTATTTGCCTTAACTGGGGCTGTATTCCTACCAAAGCTTTGCTTAAAAGTGCGCAGGTTTTTGAATACATCAATCACGCAGCAGATTATGGTATTACTGTAGGTGATGCCAAAGCTGATTTTGATGGAATCGTTAAGCGAAGCAGGGGAGTAGCCGATGGAATGAGCAAAGGCGTAACTTTTTTGATGAAGAAGAATAAGATCGAGGTAATCAAAGGTTGGGGTAAAATCCAACCAGGTAAGAAGGTTGAAGTTACAGATAGCGAGGAGAAGAAGACGGTTTATTCTGCCGATAATATCATTATCGCTACTGGCGCAAGATCCAGAGAGCTTCCATCTATGAAAATCGATAAGAAAAAAATTATCGGATATCGTGAGGCAATGACTTTGGACAAAATGCCAAAGAAAATGGTCGTAGTAGGATCTGGAGCTATTGGGATTGAGTTCGCTTATTTCTATGCGACGATGGGAGCAGAAGTGACTATCGTTGAGTATTTAGACAGAATTGTACCAGTAGAAGATGCAGAGGTTTCTAAGACTTTAGAAAAAATCTATAAAAAAGCTGGTATGACTATCATGACTTCTTCTGAGGTAACAGCAGTGGATACGAAAGGATCAGGTTGTAAAGTAACTGTTAAAACCGCCAAAGGAGAAGAGACATTAGAATGTGATATCGTGCTTTCCGCAGCTGGAGTTGTTTCAAACTTGGAAAACTGTGGTTTAGAAGATGTGGGTATTTTGGTGGATAAAGGCAAGATTAAGGTAGACGAGTATTATAAGACAAATATGCCGGGCTATTATGCGATCGGAGATGTGATTCCGGGACCAGCTTTGGCTCACGTAGCCTCTGCTGAAGGTATTATCTGCGTGGAGAAAATAGCAGGTCAGAATCCTGAACCTCTAGATTACGGAAATATCCCTGGATGTACTTATTGTTCTCCAGAGATAGCTTCAGTAGGAATGACAGAAGCGAAAGCAAAAGAAGCTGGATATGAATTAAGAGTTGGTAAGTTTCCATTCTCCGCATCCGGAAAAGCTTCTGCGGCTGGAGCGAAAGATGGATTTGTCAAATTGGTATTTGATAAGAAATACGGCGAATTACTTGGTGCACATATGATTGGTTTCAATGTTACCGAGATGATTGCTGAGATTGTCGCTATCCGTAAGTTGGAAACTACAGGTCATGAATTGATTAAAACGGTTCATCCTCACCCGACTATGTCAGAGGCGGTGATGGAAGCGGCCGCTGCAGCTTATGATGAGGTGATTCACTTATAATTCAACCTTTTTTTAAAAATAAATGGCACAAGACTGAAAAGATTCAGTCTTGTGTTTTACTTTTAAGACAAACCCATTGAAATCAACCGACTTTTGGAGGAAACTCAACTAATCGCAGGCCTTAGGGCCAAAGACAGAAAAACCACCGAATATCTTTACGAAAAGTATTCGAGGGCGCTTTTTGCTGTCATCAGCCGGATAGTACGTGATCAGGACATAGCAGAGGAAGTTTTTCACGATGCATTTGTGAAAATTACGCGTAAGATTGATCGTTATGATGAATCAAAAGGGCGTTTATATACGTGGATGGCTAATATTTGTAGAAATTCAGCCATAGATAAATTACGTTCCAAAGAAATTTCTCAATCTAGTAAGACCAACACGATTGACGACTTCGTATATGGAATGGAGAGCAAATCAGGGACAGTAGAAAAGACAGATGCCATTGGTGTTCGGGAGTTGATGTTACAACTCAATGAAGATCAACGCTTCATTCTTGAGTATATTTACTTTAAAGGTTATACACATTCAGAAGTATCAGAGGAATTTGATATTCCTCTTGGCACCGTCAAGTCTCGGGTAAGAGCTTCAATACAAGTTTTGAAAAAGAATTTAGACAGGATATAGTGGATATTCAATCGTACATAGCATCAGGCAAACTGGAGCTCTTCCTTTTGGGAGAGTTGAATGAGCGGGAGCGTGAGGAGGTTCTGGCCATGGCAAAAAAATATCCTGAGGTTCAGAAAGAGCTGGATGAATTGGATGAGGCCATGTTTTCCTTTGACGAGCTTACGGGTACAAATCCCCCTGCTCAGGTAAAAGATAAAATCTTTGCTACCCTTGAGTCAGATTTCCAAAAACCAGAAGTAAAGACTTCAGCACAACCTAAGGAGGTAAAATTGACTCCTTGGAAACCATTTGCCATTGCCGCATCTTTCATAGCGATCGTCGCTTCAGCTGCCGCCATGTTCTTCGCAAGTAAGTTTTATGAAAAAGAAGAACAATTTACTGCCTTGATGCAAGAACAAAGTGTCATGGCCGATAACCTCAATCAGGTGAAGCAAGATTTTGAACAAAAAGATACCCAGTTGGATAAAATGATAGCTGGAGACTTTAAGCGCGTGGAGATGAAAGGGGAAGGTTTTGAGATGCAGAAAGACGCCAAAGTGGATGTCTTCTGGGATCAAAATGCCGAAGAAGTCTTTGTAGCAGTAAATAACCTTAATTCCCTTAGTGATGAATATGATTATCAATTATGGGCGATAGGGGATGATGGTCCTATAGGTATTGGATTAGTGAATCCAGGTGAGAAGTTTACTTTGCAGCAAATGCAAGCAGTGGCTCAAGCCGGAGCTTTTGCCATCACGATCGAGCCAAAAGGTGGTTCTGAGGCGCCAACTCTTGAAAAATTGGTAGTCCTAGGTGAAGTGGCTTAAAATTTAGAAGTGAAATTGATTTAATATTTGTTTAGCCTGCTCTGAAAAGAGCAGGCTTTTTTCATTTAGAGGAATTTGAAGCATCTTTATCTCCTGAACTTTAGCCTATGGAACTTCAACTCTCAACACCGGCCTTACTTTTCTCGGCTATTACATTATTAATGCTTGCCTTTACCAATCGGTTTTTGGCGATTGCCAGTTTGATTCGAGGTCTTCATAAATCGTATTTGGATGCTCAAGACAAAGGAACCATTGTCAAACAAATTCATAACCTTCGAATTCGACTAAGGCTAATCAAGAACATGCAGCTTTTTGGAGTGTTTAGCTTCTTGCTTTGTGTGATTTGTATGTACCTTTTATTCCATGGTTTTACCCAAGCGGCAAACTGGGTATTTGTAGGTAGTATGGGCTCATTATTGGTAGCCTTAACTTTGTCATTAATTGAAATACAAATTTCTACCAAAGCACTTAACCTGGAGTTAGCAGATATGGAAGAAATTTTCAAAAAAGGGAGTTCTGGACTTGATTTTATTTTCAAAAAAGATGCAAAGAAAGATGAAGAGTAGATTTTGGTGGCTACCCATTTTCCTTTTATTTCTTGGTGCCTGTAATCCAAGTGAAGTCCAAGAAAGTGAAGAGAGTCAAACTGAAGTCTCAGCAGACTCTGGTAGTCATTTTATTCAAGTAGCCAGTTTAGAAGAAGCGAGAAGTTTCTATACTTGGACCGCAGATCGATTGCCTTTGGTATCTGCTCATCGGGGAGGACCTTATCCCGGTTTTCCAGAAAATGCCATCGAGACATTTGCCCATGTTTTGGAGTTTACTCCAGCGATAATTGAACTGGATGTTGCGATGACCAAAGACGGGGTTTTGGTACTGATGCATGATGATGACCTGGATAGGACTACTACTGGAACCGGAAAAGTGGAGGATGTGACCTATGAATACATTCAGACGCTGTTTTTGAAAGATAATGAGGGCAATGAAACAGCCTTTAAGGCCCCAACTTTGGAGGAGGCTTTACTTTGGTCCAAAGGGAAAGCACTCTTGACAGTAGATATCAAACGTTCTGTACCTTATGAGAAAATCATTGATTTGGTTCGTGAAACCGATTCTGAGGCTCACGCAGCCTTAATAACCTATTCATTTCCCGCGGCTAAAAAGTTGAATTCCCTGGCTCCAGAACTAATGCTCTCCGTGACAATTCGGAATGAGGAGGAAATAAAGAGATTGGAAGAAACTGGAATCCCCTGGACAAGAGTCATTGCCTTTACCGGAGTGGCTGAGCGTACTCAGTCATTTAATAATCAACTCCATCAGAAAGGAGTATTTACTATCCTCGGTGTATTAGGAAACCTTGATCAACGTGCCGAAGCTCGAGGGGATCAGATTTACACAAGTTTTGTACAGCACGGAGCGGACATTTTGGCAACAGACCGACCGATTGAAGCCGCTGCAGCCATCAAAACTTTAGTCCCATCACAAAGTTCTAAATCCAAGTATTTTAAAAATGATTATTGACTTAAGAAGCGATACTGTAACCCGACCTACACCGGGAATGAAAGATGCAATGTTTTCAGCACCTGTTGGAGATGACGTCTTTGGCGAGGATCCAACAGTTTTGAAATTGGAAGAAAAAATTGCTGGGTTGTTTGGAATGGAATCCGCTGTTTTTTGTCCTTCCGGAACCATGACCAATCAGATTGCTATCCGATTACATACAAGGATTCAAACGGAAGTGATTTGTCATAAATACTCCCATATCTACCTTTACGAAGGTGGAGGTATTATGGCAAACTCCTTGGCTTCAGTAAAATTACTGGATGGGGATTTAGGGAAAATCAACGCTTCTCAAATTGCTGCATCAATCAATCCTGATGATGTCCATGCTCCTGAAACGACCATGGTTTCTTTGGAGAATACGATGAATAAAGGGGGAGGGAGCATTTATACGCTAGAGGAAGTGATTCCGATCAAAAATGTATGTGAGGAATATGGTTTAAAACTTCATTTAGATGGAGCAAGATTTTTCAATGCTTTGGTAGAAAGCGGAGAAAACCCTAAAGACTGGGGGGCGCAGTTCGATACGATTTCTATTTGTTTAAGCAAAGGCTTGGGTTGTCCGGTTGGCTCTGTGCTATTAGGTTCTAAAGCGGATATCAAAAGAGCTAGAAAAGTCCGAAAAGTGATGGGTGGAGGAATGAGACAAGCAGGGTTCTTGGCAGCAGCTGGGATTTATGCACTAGACCATCAGGTGGACAGACTGAAGGAAGATCATGCACGTGCTAGGTTACTGGGGGAGATGTTATTGAAGAAATCTTTCGTGTCCGAAGTTTTACCTGTGGCGACGAATATTGCGATAGCGAGATTAGATGGGATTACTCCAGAATTCTTTTTGGAAAAACTGAATGAAAATGGGGTCAAAGCTGTGAAATTTGGCCCAGACCTGGTTCGGTTTGTGACTCACCATGATTTTGGAGATGACCAACTGGAGGAGTTTGGGAAAAGGATATCCAACCTTTAATCATCTGACAATTGTTGACAATTTCGAAAGGCCCTTGAGGCCTTTTTTCTTTTCTCTGTATCTTGCTTGCTGAATCTAGATTCTAAAGAATGAATACGACACCTCTGGCGGAAAGAATGCGTCCTGTACGATTGGAAGACCTAATCGGCCAAGAACATTTATCCTCTCCAAACTCATTTTTATTTAAAGCCATCAAGTCAGGAAATGTCCCTTCTTTGATACTTTGGGGGCCTCCTGGAGTAGGTAAAACTACGATCGCCAATATTATTGCCAATGAAATTAAAGCTCCTTTTTATACGCTATCGGCAATAAGTTCAGGAGTGAAAGACATCCGGGAAGTAATAGAGAAAGCCAAATTTCAAATGGGCGTCGTTCTTTTTATTGATGAGATTCACCGGTTTAATAAATCCCAGCAGGATGCCTTGCTTGGTGCCGTAGAAAAAGGAATTATCCGTTTGATTGGTGCCACTACTGAAAACCCGTCTTTTGAGGTGAATGCCGCTTTGTTGTCCAGGTGTCAGGTTTTTACGCTGAATTCATTAGGTAAGCCGGAATTGGAAGCAATGGTCCACCAAGCTTTGGAAAAGGATGTGGATTTGAAAAAGCTGAATGTTGAGCTAAAGGAAACCGATGCTTTGCTAAGAATTTCCGGAGGTGATGGGAGAAAGCTCTTGAACTTATTGGAAATCGTCATCGATGGAATCAACGAGGATCCCTGCATTATTACAGATGAAAAGGTAATGCAGATTGCTCAACAAAAGGTGGCGCTTTACGATAAGTCAGGAGAACAGCATTACGATATTATTTCGGCATTTATCAAGTCCATTCGTGGTTCAGATCCCAATGCGGCAGTGTATTGGCTGGCAAGAATGATTGAAGGGGGAGAGGACGTGAAGTTTATCGCCAGAAGATTGGTGATTTTGGCTTCAGAGGACATTGGCAATGCTAACCCGAACGCGCTGCTTTTAGCGACCAATTGTTTTGATGCGGTGAAGCTGATCGGCTATCCGGAGTCCAGAATAATTCTTTCGCAATGTGTGACTTATTTGGCGAGTTCACCCAAAAGTAATGCGTCTTACATGGCCATTAATCAAGCCCAGGCATTAGTCCGTGAAAAAGGAGATTTATCAGTTCCGCTTCATTTGCGAAATGCACCAACGAAATTGATGAAAGATTTGAATTATGGCAAAGCATACAAGTACTCCCATGACTTCCCTGGGAATTTTGTGGCTCAGGAATTTTTACCAGATGAAATCAAAGGGATGAAATTATATGATCCCGGAGAAAATGCCCGTGAAAATGAATTGAGAAGGTATTTGGGTAGTAAATGGAAGGGGAAATATGGTTACTAAATTTTTGATTTAAGATGTTAGATATATGATTATCTAACTAACTTAAAGTGTAGTAATCAGATTTGTAAATGAAAGAAGAATTAAAAAAGAGGACGAAGGCTTTTGCCGTTTCTATTATAGAAATGACGGAAACTTTACCAAGAAAGAATTCGACATTCCCTATTACAAATCAAATTATTCGGTCTTCCACTTCTATTGGAGCTAACTACAGAGCCCCATTAAGAGGCAGATCTAAAGCAGAATTCATAGCAAAACTTGGTGTTGTGGTTGAAGAATCGGATGAAACCCTTTACTGGCTAGAAATAATTGCAAAATCAAATAGTTAAATCTCCACAAGCTTTTTAAATCATATATCCTATATCATAAATCATAAATAAACGATGAAACCGGGAGGCGAAACCTCTTCCCATAAACCCCTTCAGGAATTCCCTTTCCGCAACCGATGATCATACAGATTTCTGCTGCTTTAGGTAAGTTTAGGAGTTTGGAAATGCGTTTGGAATCGTACCCTTCCATGGGGCAGGTGTCGTAGGCAGCGGCTTTCATTCCCAGCATAAATGTCATTGAAGCAAGTGCTGCGGACTTATGGACGGAAATCCGAACATCCGTTTCACTGACTTCCCGTACCATGGGGCGTTTCATTCCCACCCACCAAGCAATCAATTTTTTGATAATCGTCCAACCCGGAAATTTGGAATATAATTTAGGTATCAGATTTCCGTAATAGCTTAAAGCTTGTTTTTGTTTCTTTTCAGATTGATTTTGAACAGTGTTCTTGATGTATTGGTAGTTTGCCTCTGCTCGGGATTTCCAGAGGTCTCTTCTTGTGACTACTACTACCAATTCACGTGCAGTGACAGCTGCCTTTTGACGCATGCAGAGTTGGGCAAGTTGATCTTTTAATGGAGAAGATTCAGGTACTCGGATAAATTGATATAGCTGAAGATTGGAGCTGTTTGGAGATAGAATTGCAGCCTCCAAACATGTTTTAACTATCTCATGATCAAATGATCCTTCCTGATCGAAAATTCTAACCGATCTTCTTGAATTTACCGCTTCGAAAAAGCTTAATTCCTCCTTCATTAGTTGACTTTGCCCATTTCTGGTTCATAACCATGATAAATAGGTCTTGTTTAGTTATCTTTTGTGGCGAATTTAGAAAGTTTTATACAAATCCAGTTTTATGATTTTTGAACTGATCCGATTACAATTCCTTAAAAGCCTAAGGTCCACTTCCTTTGCCAAATCTATTTTGATTACCCTATTTCTGGGGTTCCTTGCTTTGCTTTTATTAAGCTATGTGCTTATTGCAGGAATTTTTCTTGAGAAGATTATTCTCGCTATGACTGGGGAAGGTGATGCCTTAACTCTTTTGAATCAAGGCTTGATCTTCTTTTTCCTCATGGAGTTTATGTACCGGTATTTTCTTCAAACCTTACCGGTAATTGATTTAGAAAGTCTCCTTCATTTACCGATAGGGAAAAGAAAAATTATCCATATGCTATTGGTTAGGTCGTTTATCTCCCCGATTAGCATTATCGCTATATTACTGTTTCTGCCTTTCGGAATACAAGTGATTTTACCTGAAATGGGAGCTGCCTCACTGGTGTTTTGGATCGGGACGATTTTGACGACAAGCTGGTTTTTGCACTGGTTAATGCTATGGTTCAAGCAACGCTTTGAAGATAGTTTGACAGGAGTTCTGATCGTGTTTGCGGTTCTTTTATTGGGAGGAGGATCTACCTATTTAGGTTGGTTTAACGTAGGTGAGATTACAGGTCCGTTTTATTCTTTGTCACTTTCCAGCCCAATTCCTTTGTTGATCATGGGAGTATTGATGGTGGTTTCTTATTACTTGGCTTATAGCTATTATTTGAAAAATGCCTATTTGGAAGATTTGGCCAAGGAAGAGGAAGCCCGATTTGTAAATAAGAGTTTCGGTTTCTTTTCAAGGTTTGGCCTAGCTGGGGAAATGGCAAACTTAGAATGGATGCTAATTATCAGACATAAGAAAAGTAGGACCTTTTTAATGTTAAGTGCTTTCTTTTTACTTTATGGACTGATTTTTTATACTAACCCTCAATATCAGACTGAAGGAGGAGGATTTAGCTTCATCTTCATATTTGTAGGTGTATTTATTACCGGAATATTTATGATTCAGTATGGACAGCTTTTTCTGAGCTGGAATTCTGGAAATTTTGACTTCTTTTTAAATCACAAGGAAGGTATAGAAGCCTTGGTAAAAGGGAAGTACCTACTTTTAATTTGCGTGTCTTTCCTATGCTTTATGCTTTCAGTCCCTTATGTATACTTTGGCTGGAAGTTCCTTTTGATTCATTTGGCCACATGGCTCTTTAACATTGGTATTTCTATTCATGTAATCATTTATTTGGCCCTTTGGAAACCAAAACCTATGGATTTGAATAAAGGAGCCATGTTTAATTATGAGGGAGTAGGAGCTGCGCAATTTTTAATGATCATTCCTATCGTTGGACTTCCTTATTTAATATACAGTCCTCTGGCGATATACTTTAATGAGTATGTTGGATTAGCAACTCTGGGAGTCTTAGGGGTAGCTGGCCTGTTGGCATTTAAAAAGCTAGCAGCAATCAACATTCGCCGAATTTTAACTAATAAATACGAAATTTCATCTTCATTCCGTCAAGAATTATGATTCAAGTAAGTAACCTTAAAAAACAATATAAAGAAGCTGTTGTCCTTGATGTACCTCAATTAGAAATACCCAACTCAGAGTGTTTTGGTTTGGTAGGAAATAACGGTGCGGGAAAGACGACATTATTTAGAGTGATGCTCGATTTAGTAAGAGCCACAGAGGGTAGCGTATTTATCAATGAGCAAGATGTAAGTAAGAGTGAGGATTGGAAGAAGAGCACGGGAGCTTTTTTAGATGAGCATATGCTTTTGGCTTATCTAACTCCCGATGAATATTTCAAGACTTTGATGAAAGTTTATGGCTTATCTGAGGCAGATCTTCAAAATCACTTGGATAAGTTTACAGACTTATTCAATGAGGAGATTTTAGGAAAGAAAAAATACATCAGAGACCTATCTAAAGGTAATTTGAAAAAAGTGGGAATTGCAGCAGCATTGATGGGAAATCCAGAAGTGGTGTTTTTAGATGAACCCTTTGAAAACTTGGATCCAAGCTCTCAGATTCGACTGAAAAAATTGATTTTGGAAGAAAAAGAAAAGTCCAATGTCACCTTTTTGATTTCCAGTCATGATTTGAATCATGTAACTGAGATTTGTGATCGAATCGTCTTGTTAGAAAAAGGTAAAATCATCAATGACTTGAGAGACAAATCTGCGATGATGCAGGAATTGGATAGTTACTTTAAAGGTTAAAAAAAAAAGCCCTTCAGGATTGCCTGAAGGGTTTTCTAATTAAAAGAGCCTATTATAAATCATCAAATTATCTCCAGCCTCCGCCAAGGGCTTGATAAATATTCACCTTGGCATTCATCTGTTTCATTTTAGTCTCTACTAAGTCAAATCTTGCTTCCAAGGCATCTCTTTGAGTTAATAAAACTTCCATATAATCAGCTCTCGCATTTTTGAATAGTTCATTTGAAATATCTATTGACTCGGTCAAAGCACTCACTTGTTGAGTCCTTAATCGATAACTTTTTTCCAGATTCTGAATATTAGAAAGTTGGTTTACTACTTCCACATAGGCGTTCAGAATGGTTTGTTCATAGTTATAAATAGCCTGAATCTGTTTTGCATTCGCGCCGATATAATTTGCTTTGATTGCGTTTCTATTGATCAATGGAGCTGTTAATTCTCCTGCCAATGAATAAATCAAGGATTCAGGGCTGGTAAATAGATAAGAACCTTTAAAAGCATTGAATCCTACTCCTGCAGTGATTCTAAGCGAAGGGTAAAATTCAGCTTTCGCAACTTGTACATCAATTTTTGCAGCTTCAAGTTCCAGTTCTGCCTGTCGTATATCAGGTCTGTTAGCCAACAATTGAGAAGGGATACCAGACTGAACCAAATCAGGAATTAAATCTGTAAACTCTCGGTGATCCCGAGCAACGTGTTGGGGGTACCTTCCCACGAGGAAGTTAATTCGGTTTTCCGTTTCGACGATTTTTTGCTGGATGTCAAATTGAAGGCTTTTGGTGTCTAAGACCTGAGCCTCAAATCGCCTAACAGCTAATTCAGTGACCCGAGCAGCTTCCTTTTGATATTTGACAATGTCCAGGGCATTGGTTTGGATTTCGATATTTTGCTGTATGATTTCCAACTGATTGTCTAATGCCAAAAGCTCATAATAGGATCGGGAAATTTCAGAGATCAAATTGGTAACCATGAAGTTTTTGCCCTCAATGCTAGCCAAGTACCTGGTTAATGCAGCTTTTTTTGCATTTCTCAGTTTTTTCCAAATATCCACTTCCCATGTGGCATTAGCACCTAACATGTAATCTTGAAGTGGTTCAGGCATTTCTTCTCCCGGTTTGATTTCAGTATTGGCATCATTGGCGCCCTGGCTAGTATACCTTCCTACCTTGTCCACTCCTGCACCAGCACCTATATCCACTGAAGGAAGGATTTCGCCTTTACGTGCTCTCACTTCGGTTTGGGCAAATTGAATTTCCTGCAATGTGATATTCAATTCCTGATTATTATTTAAGGCTGTGTCTATTAAAGCTTTGAGATAAGGGTCTTTAAAATAGTCTTGCCAAGCAATAGTTGCACTTGTGGTAGTATCCTGAGAGCCATTAAAGCTCTCAGGTACTTGATTATTCACATCTTTTTGTGCCAATTCTGGGGTTTTACAGGAGCTGACTATCATAGCCATTCCTGCTGCCATAAGGCCTATATTTATTATTTTCTTAAGCATGATTGAGGTCAATTTTGTTCTGATAATGGACTTTCGTCTTCATTTTTAATCAAGTGACGACCATCAGCCAATTTGCCAAATATGTAATAAAGGCCTGGGACAATGATCACTCCGAAAATGGTTCCGAAAAGCATTCCTCCCATCGCTGAAGCACCGATGGTTCTGTTACCAATTGCACCTGCTCCAGTTGCCATAATCAAAGGAATCAAACCAGCGATGAAGGCGAAGGAAGTCATCAAAATAGGTCGGAAACGTACTTTTGCTCCTTCTATCGCAGCTTCGAGTATGCTTAATCCTTCTTGACGTTTCTGCACCGCAAATTCCACAATCAATACGGCGTTTTTACCTAATAGACCGACCAGCATGATGAGTCCAATCTGAGCGTAAATATCATTTTGAAGCCCCATGCCTTTCAGCAACAAGAAGGAACCAAATACACCTACAGGAAGTGAGAAAACCACGGCCAGAGGTATAATAAAGCTCTCGTATTGTGCTGCAAGCACGAAATACACAAAGACTAATACAATGATGAAAATATAAAGAGACTCATTTCCACGGTTAGATTCATCGTAGGATAAACCTTCCCAAGCAATATCATAACCTTTTGGCAATGTGGTAGCGGCTACTTCCCGAATAGCAGCGATAGCATCTGCTGTGGTGTACCCTTTTGCCGGTAAACCACGGATAGCTGCGGAGTTGTACATGTTATATCGAGTGACCTCATTGGGTCCTTGAGTTTTCTTTAAGGTCATAAAGGCCGAATAAGGTACCATTTCACCGCTTTCATTCTTCACATAAAGTTTCAGTACATCAGATGGTAACCTTCTGAATTTTGGATCGGACTGAACATAAACTTTAAAGAATCTACCAAATTTGATAAAACCTTGTTCGTATGTACTACCAATCAGAATATTTAGGTTTTCCATCGCTTTACCAATTGAAACTCCTTTCTGCATTGCAAGATCATTATTGATCTCTAGCTCATATTGTGGATAGTTAGCCGCGAAGAAAGTAAACAAACCAGTCAACTCTTTCCGCTTTCCTAAGTCTTCCATGAACTGTTTGTTGACTTTGTCAAATTCTTGATAATCAGTAGTCGTATTTTGATCCAATAACCTCATGGAGAAACCACCAGAAGAACCAAATCCTGGAATTGCAGGTGGTTCGAAATATTCAACTACCGCACCTAAACCTTTGGATTTTTCTTCTAATTCTTCCATGATCTCTGTTACAGTATGCTCTCTTTCTGACCAAGGCTTTAAGTTGATCAAGCAGGTACCGGCATTAGATCCACGACCTTCCGTCATAATCTCATAACCTGCCAAAGATGAAACAGATTCTACCCCATCGATTTCTTCACAGATTTTCTGAAGTTTTTGAGATACTTGGTTTGTTCTCTCCAAAGTAGCTCCAGGAGGGGTTTGAATAATGGCATAAATAGTTCCTTGATCCTCACTTGGAATAAATCCAGAAGGAAGGATTTCGCTTTCATAGAAAATTCCTGCGCAGAAGGCTAATAAAATCCCAAAAGTCAACCATCTTCTATTGACAATGGATTTCAGGACATTGACATATTTGCCAGTTAATTTATCAAAACCACTATTGAAGCTATCTAATGCTTTGGTAAGGAAATTCCTTTTTTTCTCGTGTCCATGATGATTTTTCAATAGCATGGCACATAATACCGGCGTCAAGGTCAAAGCAATAATTGCTGAAATCACAATGGAACTCGCCATGGTAATCGAGAATTGTCGATAGAAAGTACCTACAGGTCCTGACATAAAGGAAATGGGCAGGAATACAGATACCATTACAGCCGTAATAGCGATAATTGCTCCACTGATTTCTCCCAAAACTCTTTTCACAGCTTGATAAGGAGTCAGATGGGGAAAATCTTCCATTTTGGCATGAACTGCCTCTACCACTACGATCGCATCATCGACCACAATACCAATCGCTAATACTAGTGCGAATAAGGTGACCAGGTTGATCGAAAGTCCGAAAAACTGGATGACAAAGAAGGCTCCAATCAGAGATACAGGCACTGCCAGAATCGGGATTAAGGTTGATCGCCAGTCTCCAAGGAAAATGAATACTACAATTGCAACCAAAATAAAAGCATCTCGAAGCGTATGGATTACTTGCTCAATAGAAGCATCAAGGAATTTGGAAACATCATAGCTGATTTTGTAATCTAGCCCAGGAGGGAACTTGGTTTTCATATCCTCCAACTTGGCTTTTACTTCTGCAATAACATCACTGGCATTACTGCCATAGTTTTGCTTGAGGACAATTGCCGCGGAAGGATGTCCGTCTAGGTTGGAGTAAATATCGAAGAATTCACTACCCAACTCTACTTTTCCTATGTCTTTAAGCCTGATTTTTTCACCTGCAGAATTGGCTCTGACGATTACATTTTCGTATTGCTCTGGTTCATTATATCGACCTTTATAGGTTAATACATACTCGAGAGATTGTGCTTCTATACCAGAACTTCGACCAATTCTACCTGGTCTCCCTACGATGCTCTGCTCTTGCAAAGCTTCCATGACTTCGTCAACTGAGATGTCATAAGCTCGCATTCTGTCTGGATCTAACCAAACACGCATAGCGTATCTTCTACTACCTAAAATTTGAGATCTTGCAACCCCTTTGATCCGGTTGAGTTCCGGAATCATTTGAACGTTTGCGTAGTTATAGAGGAATTTTTCATCCATTCGTTGATCCTTCGCATAGAGGTTGACATACATCAACATACTAGGTTGGATAGGAGTGATGACCACACCTTCCCTTTGGACTAACTCAGGTAAGAGGGGCATGACTTGATCCACCCTCGTCTTGACTCGAATAACCGCTTGGTTTGGATCCGTTCCAGGTTCGAAAATAACTCTTAACGTGGCCTCTCCAGCACTAGTGGCATCTGTGGCCATATAGCGCATACCTTGCACCCCATTGATTGAGTTTTCAAGCGTAATTAAGGTTGATTTCACCAGTACATCCGCACTGGAACCAGGGTAAGCAATAAATATATTTACTGTAGTAGGTGCAATTTGAGGGAACTGAGAGATTGGCAGTTGTTTAATAGCCAATGACCCTACAAAAACGATCATGACCGATATTACTATCGCAAATACAGGTCTACGTATGAATTTTTGAAACATGATTTTGTGTTTTTAATTTTCTTATTATTCCGCGTACAGATCCAGTTGCGACAATGCATCCTCTGGTTGCACAAAATCATATTCGATCTCATCGTTTTCTTCTACGAGTCGTAATCCTTCAAGTAATATTTTATCACCTGTTTCAAGTCCAGATTGGACCACGAAAATATGGGGTAGCTCAGCACCAATTACTATTTCTCTTGATTGAATTCTATTTTCTTCATCAAGGACATATACATACTTTTTATCCAATACTTCGAAAGTGGCTTTCTGAGGAATAAGCATCGCATTTGGCATTGGGATGCTCATTTGGATGTTACCGGTTTCTCCATGCCGTAATAGGCCATCTGGGTTTGGGAAAGTCGCTCTAAAGGCAATATTCCCAGTTTCATGATTAAAGTCGGCTTCAATCGTTTCTACCACCCCTTGATGTGGAAACATTTTATGGTTTGCCATCAAAAGATTGACATCCACTTTTGAATCATCTTTTACCTCTGATTTATAATCAAGGTATTCAGCTTCAGGGACGTTATAATACACCCACATTTTACTGTTATCAGAGAAGTTGGATAGTAATTCACCCTCTTCCAAAAGACTTCCTTCTCTCACATGAAATCGATCTATGATACCATCAAATGGGGCTCTGATTTCTGTGAATTGAAGGTGGACATCCGCTAAGGCTAACTCTGCTTTCGCTTTTGCTACTTTTGCTTTGGCCATAGCCAATTCATTGGGTGCCACGATATTTCTATCAGCAAGAGATTTGGTGTTTTGATACTCTATTTCAGCAAAATCTGCTTCTGCTTGAGCCTTTTCTCTTTCTGCCTCATAAAGCTTAGGCATGATCTTAAAGAGCAATTGGCCTTTTTTTACAAATTGCCCCTCGTCAACATAAATTTTTTCTAAATATCCTCGTTCCTGAGCTCTTAACTCAATATGCTGGATCGAGTGGACTTGAGAGACATATTCTTTGGTCAGTGTGGTGTCCATTTGAAGAGGACTTGTGACCAAAAATGTTTCTTTTTCTTCGTGTTTTTCTTCTCCATGCGTAGAGCAACCTGTCTGAGAAAACAGCGCACACGCACCTAAAATCATGAGATAATTTTTCATAATAGGTTTCTTTTAAATGTAATTCCAAGTGAGGTTCCTTTAGCCTGTGTGAATAATAAAACACAGGATAATGTGCATTTAAACCTTGTTAAATGCGGTTTTCAGTAAAGGATAACTGTAATGAGGTTTGGAAGAATTTACTTCCTGCAAAAAGTATTATATAGTAAACACCTGGTTTTCTAGGTGTATACGATAGGGGCTTATTTTTGAAAAATGTTTTGTAAGAAATAAACTTGGTTTAATGTACTCGGTCAATATCCCTAAAATCTGGGTGCAAAAAATTGCCGAGAAGTAGAGACTGTTCTCTACATACTTTTTAAAAGAAATGAGAAAATCTTCTTCCTCCTCCTCGATGTCTGTCGCATCAATTTTAAGTGAATTTCCAGACTTTGGAGCAAGAATATGAATATGCTCAGAAAAATTTGCGCCAGTTTGAATGTCTTGCGCTTTTAGTACTGAACTGGAAGGGACATAATCCGACCCTTCTGCGAATGCATGAGCGTATAGTTGATTGTACCCACTGGAAAGCAGGATACAAAGAGAAAGAATAAATCTTGTTATCAACTTCATCATCAAGCTGCGAATTAAAATATTCTTTGGTAATCTTCCAAATAAATGGAGTTAAATCCTCATAAATGAAAACTAATTTGAAAGAGCTATTTATAAAAGATTCTCATTAGCCCCACTTTGGGATTCCAGTTTAAAAATCAATATTTTGTATCAATTGGTTCCGTCCTTTAACAATATTTTAGAGAACTAGTCATTTTATTGCTTTTCTTGTTAATGTTGATAGAATGGAAAATTTGGCCTATACATCCATTTATTGAGTTTTTTGAAGATGAGACCTGATTTACTGTTGGGGCGGAACCAAAGTAAATTTGGTAGTAAAGAAAATTCTAACTTATTAAAATTTAAGGTGGTAGATTTAAAAATACCACGTCTTGGGACAGATTATTCTATTTAAATTAATTTTAAAAAAAATGAAAAATATTTTTTTACTAGGTCTTTTTATTGGGTTGTTCTCTTGTGAAAAGGTGGATGCCAGTGGGGAAATAGAGGTAATTAAATTGGTAGAATCATCTACGAGTTGGAATGGAGACAAACTTCCTTCCTACCCAGAAAAAGAACCGAAACTCTCTATTCTAAAATTCACTATTCCTCCCAATACTAAAATGCAGATGCATAAACATCTGGCGATTAATGCGGGAGTTTTAGTAAAAGGGGAGTTGATGGTAATCAGTGAATATGCAGACACCTTATTTTTGAAAGAGGGAGATCCGATTGTGGAGCTTTACGATACCTGGCATTTTGGAGAAAACTTGGGCTCGGTTCCCGCTGAAATTATTGTTTTTTACGCGGGGGAGGAGGGGACGCCGATTACTATCCTAAAAAATGAAGAGGAATGAATTAAGGCAAGCTAGAAAGAGATCATTAATCTACTCCATGAAAAACCATTGAATAAATAGTAAACCCATTCATATCCTGATTCGTTATTTGAATAATATTACAAATCCGTAAGTCCGAATACCCAACATGAGGCTTGCTTTTATCCCCTCTAAATCAATATTCTATTTTGGTTCCTGTCCTGATTCGCATTCTGATTTTCTTGTTTTTCGTTTTTCTAATTGATTGGTATTCCTACCAAGCATTTAAAACGCTATTTCGGGACCAAAACTGGGTGAAGATTGTCTATTGGACCTTTTCTATTTCGGTTTACCTTTTTGTTGCTTATGGTTTCCTCACTTTTAACCGGGCTAGTCTCAGTCTGAACTTTGGGAGAATGATCTCACTCTTGGTTTTATCTTTAATTCCAAAACTGATCATTCTAGGACTTATGTTTGGGGAAGACCTTGTGCGAATTGTTACCGGCGTTTTTCAATCTGTAAGTGGAAATAGCGAAGGTGATTTCCTTCCGGATCGAAGAAAATTTATTAGTCAAACAGCATTAGTTCTTTCGGCAATTCCATTTTTAGGAGTTTTGCATGGAGTTATTGTTGGTAAATATCGGTATCGAGTCGTCAATCATACGCTAGAGTTTGATGACCTACCTGAGGAGTTTGATGGATTTACCATTACCCAGATTTCAGATATTCATTCTGGAAGTTTTGATAATAAGAAAAAGCTGGAATACGGAGTTGATCTTATTAACCAACAGGAATCGGATGTGATTCTTTTCACAGGAGACCTGGTCAATAATCACTCAAAAGAAATGGAACCTTGGATCGACACCTTTAAAAAGTTAAAGGCACCTATGGGAAAGTATTCCATCTTGGGAAATCATGATTATGGGGATTATATGTCCTGGCCAAATAAGGAAGCAAAAGAGTCAAATATGCAACGCCTTTACGAAATCCAGGAGGAACTAGGTTTTAAGCTACTTCGCAATGAAAACGTAAAGCTTCAAAAACCTGCCCTGAGCGGAGTCGAAGGGGCCAAAGCAAGCATTGATTTGATTGGAGTGGAGAATTGGGGAAAAGGATTTGCACAATATGGCGATTTGCCAAAAGCAGTAGCAAATCTCAGCGATCAAAGTTTTAAAATCTTAATGAGTCATGATCCCTCACACTTTGATGAAGAAGTAAAAAAGTTTTCTCAATTCATTCACCTCACCCTGAGTGGTCATACCCATGGCATGCAGTTTGGTATAGAGATTCCCGGATTTATCAAATGGAGTCCGGCCTCACTTCGCTACCCAAAATGGGCGGGTTTGTATGAGGAGCTAGGTCGTTACCTGCATGTCAACCGTGGATTTGGATTTTTAGCCTTTCCTGGGCGAGTAGGTATCTGGCCGGAAATCACTGTATTGAAGTTGAAAAGAAAAAAGGCTTAGGATACGGTGATTATTGAATTGCTACAATTAGGCTTGGTTGGCAGCTTTTGAATTAAAAATTTCAGTTAAAAAAATCCACTTTATAGTTTTTGATCAGCTAATTCACCTAGAAACGAGAGATGTTTCAACTGCAAAAAGGAATCTAAATTAGATTTTGGAATAATCATTAAATGAACCAAAGGGATTATTATATTAATGATTCATTTAAAAAAATGAATTATGAACAATAGACCCTTACTCCTCCTTAGCCTCTTTATGATCCTTGCATCTTCTGGGGTGTATGCACAAAATTCCTACACGCTTGTTGTGGAAGGCTTTGATTGGGGACCTGCCGTAAATAAAGTAGTACTCTCCAATAGCAATTCAGATCTGAGTACTGATCCATCCGATTATCAAGTATTTGCTACAAGAAGTTCAGACTTATCAGAAACTCCCATTAATCCTGCAAAAGGGGAGAGAACTGTACTCTCAGCCTACAAATCAGATGCAAAAGGGAATCGTGCTGTAGATGGAAGCCATGTAACACTTAATCTTTCTGTAGCTCCAAATCTTCCTTTAGGTTCACCTTTTCAATACATGCGTTCCTATGGCAATGTCTGGGTAGATTACAAATTGTCTGTTACAAATACTGCAACGCTTGAAGTTTGGAATAAGGAAGCGGATCGAGTGATGCCATTGATTGATGAATTTGATCTAAATGGAAAATTCACTGCCAATCAAGTGGATCTTACTTATGCTTCATTTACTCCTGAAACAGATCAAGAAGATGTTCCATTGATTATTTGGTTGCATGGTGGAGGAGAAGGAGGAACGGATACTACCATTCCACTTTTAGGAAACAGGGCCGCCAATTATGCCTCTGATGAAATTCAAGATTACTTTGGAGGAGCTTATGTCATGGTTCCACAAACTCCAACGCGCTGGATGGATAGTGGAGAAGGTTCTACTAGTGGTGAAAAAGATGATATCTATTTTGAAGCATTAAAGGCCATGTTTGATGATTTTATAGCCAAGCATCCCAATGTAGATCAGGATAGGATTTATGTGGGTGGATGTAGTAATGGAGGGTATATGGGCTTAAAGCTCATCCTGGAATATCCTGATTATTTTGCAGGAGGCTATATAAGTGCCCTTGCCTATCGAGGGGCTTATTTATCTGATGAGCAGGCAAAAAGTATTAAAGACGTTCCGATTTGGTTTGTTCATTCCAAGGATGATTCTACGACCGTAGCAGATCAGACGGTGTTACCGGTATATGACAAACTAATCAAAGCAGGAGCAAAAGATGTTCACTTGACATTTTATGACCATGTAGTGGATATTACAGGTTTGCTGGGGGGTGAAGATTACCACTATCCTGGACATTGGTCCTGGATCTATTCCCATGCAAATTTGAGCCAAACCGATTTTGATGGAAAACCGGTGAAAGTAAATGGAGTTTCCGTGACGATCATGCAGTGGTTGGCAGGGCAATCCAATTGACATAAACATGGAATAGGGACTAGATAAACAAGCCAATCTAGGCCCTTAAAAAAAATAAACCCTCTGGAGAGAAAATCCAGAGGGTTTTTTGTGGAGCTGGCGAGATTCGAACTCGCGTCCAGATAAGGAAACAACGTACCGTCTACATGCTTAGTCACCTGTTAGATTTTCGACCGAGATATGCTGGATGACACACCTTGTCACGGCTTAGCTATTGATCTTAGGTCTGCTTAATAGCATCACAAACCGCAACCCGATCAAGTCGACACCTCAAATCCACCCGGATCAGGCAACGGGTGGTGAGATGTGGCCGGGGAATTCCGCTTCGAAACTCAACCCTTTAAGCAATCTATCCTAAAAGGTTAGATTAGGCAGCCATGGCGTAAGTATTTTCGCCAATTATAGTTCGTATGAATCTTTCAAGGCCGTACATACTCCAGCCTGCATGCGAGCCCGATCTTTACACTTACTGTCAATACCGGTCAGCCCCATTTGTATTAGGATGACAAAAGTAATGGATTTTTGGTTCCAAGCGGTATTTGTTTTTTGATATTCACATCACCTGAATAAAAATTTAAATTTCTTGGATTGGTTATCAATATTTTATCAGTTTTTATCAGAGATTGAAGCGATTTGGGCTTCCTGAATATGGAGTTTTTTATATCTTGCGGTGATGGAAAACTTCGTCGTTTCGGCAAGAAAATACAGACCCGCAGATTTTAAGAGTGTTGTAGGCCAAGAGCATATCACAACCACTCTCAAAAATGCGATCAAAAATAATCACTTAGCACAGGCTTTTCTTTTTTGTGGCCCACGTGGGGTGGGTAAAACTACCTGTGCCCGAATCCTTGCCAAGACCATCAACTGTGAAAATCGTCAAGATGATCAGGAGGCCTGCGGTGAATGTGAATCCTGCGTTTCTTTTAAAAATAACAGTTCGTTTAACATCTACGAACTGGATGCGGCTTCCAATAACTCGGTAGATGATATCAGGAACCTGGTAGATCAGGTCAGGTATGCTCCTCAAAAAGGACAATACAAAGTATATATCATTGATGAGGTGCACATGCTTTCCAATCAGGCATTCAATGCTTTTTTGAAAACATTAGAGGAACCTCCAAAATATGCGATCTTTATTCTAGCGACTACAGAGAAGCATAAGATCATACCCACGATCCTTTCCCGTTGTCAGATTTTTGATTTCAACCGAATTCAAATTGATCATATTTCCAATCATCTGAAATATATCGCTGAGAAGGAATCTGTTGATTTTGAAGAGGAAGCACTACGATTAATTGCTACCAAAGCAGATGGCGCCCTTCGGGATGCCTTGTCAATCTTCGATTTGATTGTTACCTATTCCGCAGGGAAAAAGGTGACTTATCATGAGACTATAGACAACCTGCACATCTTGGATTATGATTATTATTTCAAGGTGGTAGATGCATTGATTGAAGAAGACCTATCAAAAGTGCTGCTCATCTTTGATGAAATTCTTAAAAAAGGATTTGATGGGCATAATTTCATAGTAGGCTTATCGGAGCATTTCAGAGATTTATTGGTTGCGAAAGATCCTGCAACAGTAGAGTTGATTCAGGTATCTGAAAATGCCAAACAGAGATATTTGCAGCAAACTGAAGCAGCAAGTACTTCCTTCTTATTATCTGCCTTGAATATTGCCAACCAATGTGATATTCATTATAAAACAGCTAAAAACCAACGTTTACATGTGGAGCTGGCTTTGATGAAAATGTCAAAACTACCTCAAGCATTCAAGTTGGCGAATTTGGCTGCTGAGGAAGCAAAAAAAAAAGCCTGAATAAGCCAGCGGTAACTAGTACTTCCGAAGCTGATTCCAAACCCCTTCCTAGTTCCCCAAATAGTCATTCTACGCCTGTTCAGCGAACCATGTCCATTCCTACCAGTCTTGGGCATACTAAAAAGTTGATGGCCCAAAAGGCTAAAGAGGAGGCTTCTCTTCAAGAGAAAAAGAAAGCAGAAGCTTCTGTAGTTGTTCCGCAAAATGGAATTGTTCTAACCCAGGAAAAGCTGGAAGAGGTGATGCCTGAAGTAATCGCTCATTTCAAAGGTAAAGGGAAAGTGCTGGAATTGGCAATCCTTAATCAACCCTCCAGAATGGAAGGCCATGAAATATGTCTGGAAGTCATGGGGCATGTACAGGAGGAGATTGCTCAAAAGATGAAGCCGGAACTCCTGTCCTTGATTCGGGATCTTACCGGTGCGGGAAAATTGGCCATAAAACTGGTCACTAAAGAAGAGGTAGAACCCCATTCCAACAAACTATACACCAGCACGGATAAGCTCCGATTTCTCAAAGAAAAGCACCCGGCTTTGGCTGAGTTTCAGAAGAAATTTGGCTTAGAAACTGATTTTTAAAAGTCCAGACTGATCCCAAAGTTAATGAGGTTTTGGAGCTGGACAGCCTGTTTGGAGCTTCCATCATCTTGTTTAATCAAAACCTTTTCATCGTAAATCAATCGAGTCTCCATCCTCGTGGAAATGTATTTATTTACTTTCATTCGGATGATGGAGTTAAAGTTGACCACCATATTTCCAAAGGTCTCATAATTGGAGAAGAGGTTGAGGTCTGCTTTCCAGGTGATGTTTTCCATTAATTTGATATCAGTTACCGAGGTAGCAAATGACATCCCTGCTTCCGCTCTTACATTTTCTCCCGGAGTCACACCAAACGCTCCGGCCCGACTTAAGGAATCATCTAAAACGATGGTAAATCTCCCGGTAAAGGGTGATAGAATCACGGAAATCTTACTCTTGTTTTCGTAGGTCTTTCTATAGTTAAGACCCGTGGAAGACTGTAAATAGCCTGGAGAAAGCAAGTCGGAAATTTTTGTTCGTACCTCACTTTCACTTCCTGAAGGCCTCGAATATTTGTAACCTGCCAGAAGCTGGGTTCGGGCATCGATTTGGGTAGAGAGATAGAATTTCTCGGATAGCTCCCGGCCATAATTACTCACAAAGATGAAGTTATCATTACTCTTCCGGGTCTTGAAATCCCGGTCGCCTTGCCTGTTCATCCCTAAGTTGATGGTAAGCTGTGTGTCCCAGACTTTCTTTTCCTTCTTATAATTTGCAAACAAGGAGATGCCTGAGTTGAGGGCGAAGGTACTGGATCCACCTGCTGCCCAATTACTCAAAGTAACCTGTTGAATATTCAAATTGTAATTCCCGCCGGTTTCCCAGAAGATTTCCTTTTCTGGTTCTTCGATAAGCAATGAATCTCCCAGCATTAAAAGGGTGTCCCCATTGATTAGGACCGTATCAGGAATAACCTGCCTGTCCTGTGCCAAAGCAGTTTGGCTACATAATAGAACTAAGATTCCTAAACCAAGGAGAAAGTAACGCATTCAAAAAAGAAGATAAATGGATCAGGGCTTCAAGATAACCAATTTCTGACCGATGCTAATGATGTTTTGGCTTCCGATATTGTTCCAGGATTTTAAGTCGTTGACTGTGACCCCATACTTTTTACTGATGGCAAAAAGTGTCTCCCCTTTGCTGACCGTATGGGTCAGATTGCTGTTGGTACGGCTTGAAGTTGTATTTCTAACTTCCTGTCTTGGTGGATTGCTGGAGCTACTACTTGCCAAAACCGTTTTTGTCGGAGCAGGTTGATTTAAATTCACAATCGGAATTTCTTCTCCTCGCTTCCTGTGTTCCTGAAGGTTCAACACCATGCCCACTTTCAGATCCCGGTCTTTACGGATTCTGTTTTTAGATTTCAGAGAAGAAAGCTTGATGCCATATTTTTGGGAAATGCTCCATAGCGTTTCTCCTGGCAAAACCACATGTGTTTCCACATCGGCTTTGGTCTTTTTCTTTTTGGTATAATAATATTTTCCTGCTTCGATTCTTTCACCACGGTCTAGATCATTCAACCTTCTAAGCTTATTCTCACGGATTCCCACCTTATCAGAAAAGTTGCTTAAGGTCGTTGTCTGGGCCGCTTGAACCCCTTCAATATTGTTTACCGTAATCTGATCAGGCTGATTGGCCTTCGTGGTGTTTCCTGCGATTCTAGGGAATGAATTAGCTTGCTTGTATGCTGGGGAGTTCTTGATGGATGAGCTTCCACTCTGAGATTTTTGAGGTTTTGTTTCTCTAACGATGGCTTGCTGAACAGGAAGTGAACCATCCTGCACATAAACCAACCCGTAAGTTCTGTCCCCTGGAATCTTACCATTTGAAGTCCACTTATTATACTCCTTTAAATGATCTTCCTCAACCCCATACTTTTTAGCTAAAGCTGCTAGCGTGGTCGGACCCTTTACGGGAACCTCTACCATTCTTGAATTGGAGGTTAATACACCAATTTGGCTTTCAAAAGCAATTTTATGAGCTAAGTATTTTTTAAAATACCAATGGGTATTTCTATCTACATCCACTACTCGCTTGCCATTATACCTATTTCCGAAATACGCTTTTGCTCCACCAAGCCCCATTTGATAGGAAACCAATGCACACATCCAGTTGTCGAATGTATTGTTATGCTTTTTGAGGTAGAGCGCCGCTCCACGGGTAGAGGATACGATGTTCTTTCGCTCGTCTATCTGCTTGTCTACTCGTAAAAATACCTCTTCAGCAGTACCTTGTTTAAACTGCCAAAAACCTACGGCATTAGAGGTGGAAACTGCATCAGGAATCAAGCTACTTTCCTGGATCACCAGGTACTTTAGATCTAGAGGGACATTACTTTCCCTCAAAATTTCTTCGATGATGGGCATGTACAGGTTGACACGCTCTTGTTTGATCTTAAAGTAATTGGGATTTCTATACTGCGCATCGACATCCAGTTGAATTTCTCTTCTGGCTTGGGGATTGATCCTAACGATCATATCTGCAAATTCTAGTTCGGCAGGAACCTGTGGAATTTGGGCCAGCAGTGGAAAATTTACTAAGAGCGTGACAATAAAGAGAAAGGGAGAAATTATATGTTTACTCATTCCAAAAAGGCTTAATTCTGTTGCTCAGCCTAGTTTTAGCAAAAATGATTCCCCTTTTAAGATTACTTATAATTTTCTTGCCATCAGGATCCCATCCCGTACCGGAAGCAAGATATTTTCCACTCTGGGATCCTCCTGAATTTTTTGGTTAAAGGCTAAAATTGCCTTGGTGTCTTTGTCTATTTTTTGCCCTTCTTCCACCAACACCTTACCTGACCAAAGTACATTATCTGCCATGATAATCCCTCCTGAACTGATTTTATCAATGATTAGATCATAGTATTTTTCGTTATTGATTTTGTCGGCATCAATAAAAACAAGGTCGATCGGACCCTCTACATCGGGAAGAAGATCCAGGGCATTTCCTAACCTATAATCGATTTGATCTTCCAGTCCACTTTCTTTAAAAAAACCTCTCACCATGGTTTCCAATTCATCATTGATGTCGAGGGTAATCAGTTTTGCTCCTTTGCTCAATCCTCTAGCCATACATATCGCCGAATATCCTGTGTAGGTGCCAATTTCCAATGCAATCTTGGGATTGATCATTTTGGTGAAAATCTCCAGCATTTTCCCCTGCAAATGACCGGAAAGCATTCTTGGTTTTAGGACTTTGAGTTGAGTTTCCCGAGTGATTTTTTGAAGTAAAGGGTCTTCCGTAGAAGTATGCTGTTCGCAGTAGTTTAATAAATCTTGTGAAATGAAATCCATGATTAATGGGGCCTATAGGTTAAAAAACTCAAGTTTTCCGGATTAAATATTTCCTGAGCGATTTCCTGAATTTCTTCAGCGCTGGTTTTTCTGATTTGTTCAAAGATACTTTCCAATGAATCTACTTTTCCATGATCTAGAAGACTTTTTCCGAAAACCAGCATCAAACCGGCATAATTCTCCTCTGCCATTGCCATTTGTCCAATGGCCTGCTCCTTGGCCATATGTAATTGAATCGTGCCTAATTTCTTCTGCTGTAGTTTTGTCATTTCCTTCAAAACCAGTGACTGGGCTTTGTTTAGGGTCTTTTCTTCCGTTCCGAAGTAAACGCCAAAGAAACCCGTATCAGAAAAGGGAGTAAAGGAAGATTCAATGCTATAGACATAGCCATGCCTTTCCCTTAAGCTTAAATTCAACCGGCTATTCATACTCGGGCCTCCCAGAATATTATTCAGCAAATAAAGTTTATATCGGTTGGGATCATGCAGAGAATAAGCAGGCCTTCCTATCGCACATAAGGATTGGGTGACATCCCTTTTTACCTCTTTTTTCTGGGGAATATAGGATTGAAATCCACTTCTGATGTAAAGGCTCCTTTTTGCCTGAATGGATTCCAGAGGGCCTTCGATGATGCGAAGTGCTTTTTTAAAGCTGATATTTCCAACGACCGAAAAAACGATTCTTTCTGTATCCAGTCGAGATGAAATAAAATTGATGAAATCCTGATGCGAAAAGCTGGCTACCGTTTCTTCTGTGCCCAAAATATTTCTTCCCAGAGCATGGTTATTAAAAACCAACTCATCCAGTTCATCCTGGATGGAATCATCTGGAGAATCCCGATACATGGCCATTTCCTCTAAAATCACCTGTCTTTCTTTTTCGATTTGCTTTTGAGGAAAAGTGCTGTTGAAGGTGATATCAAATAATAAATCAGCTGCTTTAGGGTAATGCTCTTTCAAAGTGGAGGCATAAAAGCAGACTTTTTCCTTAGTGGTATAAGCATTGAGCTCACCTCCCAAAGATTCCAACCGGTTGAGAATATGGAAGGTCTTTCTTTTTTTGGTGCCCTTAAAGGCCATATGTTCCCAAAAGTGAGCCAAGCCTTCCTGCTCTTTGGTTTCATCTCGGCTTCCTATGTCCAAAATAAAACCACAATGCACCAGTCTGGTATGTGGTATTTCCTGATGAACGATACGGATTCCGTTCCCTAGTTCCTTGATGTTTAAATTCATATTTGCTTACCCAATCGGTAAAATACAAAGAAAAGCATCAATAAGTTTCCAAGCAGCATTTAGACTTCTTTTGCTTTAGATTTTAGTAACTTCGGAGCTGGAAATAATCAATATCAGGTCTATGAAATATCAGCCCTTACCAAAAAGTTTATACATCAAGAACCGGGAAAAGCTTGCTGCCAAGTTGAAAAAGAATAGCGTGGCTATTTTTAATGCCAATGACATCATGCCCACCAATGCAGATGGGACGATGAAGTTCAGGCAAAACAACGATCTTTTTTACCTATGTGGCATCGATCAGGAAGAAACAATTCTATTGATCGCACCAGATTGTCCAAATCCTGCCATGAGGGAGGTGCTCTTCCTTCGTGAAACAAATGAGCACATTGCCATCTGGGAAGGTCATAAATACACCAAAGAAGAAGCGGAAGAAGCCTCTGGAATCAAAAACATTCAGTGGCTATCTAATTTTGATTTGATTTTTAATACGGTAATGGCTCTTTCCGAGAGAGTTTATTTAAATACTAACGAGCATTTGAGAGCTGGGGTCGTGGTAGAGACCAGGGATTCCCGATTTATCAAAACCTGTAAGGAGCAATTTCCGCTGCATGAGTATGAGCGTGCTGCTCCGATCATGCACGAACTGAGAGGAGTGAAGGAGCAAGAGGAAATAGATCAAATGCAGATTGCCTGTGACATTACCAATAAAGGATTTAGAAGAATTCTTTCTTTTGTAAAGCCGGGAGTTACGGAATATGAAATTGAGGCAGAATATCTACATGAGTTTGTAAAAAACCGAAGCAAGGGTTTTGCATACGAACCGATTATTGCCTCTGGAGGCAGTGCTTGTGTTTTGCATTATTTAGAAAACAACAAAGCCTGTAATGATGGTGAATTGATCCTGATGGATGTGGGAGCGGAGTATGGAAATTACAATGCGGATATGACAAGAACAATTCCTGTCAATGGAAGATTTACCAAACGTCAAAGGGCAGTATATGATGCCGTATTAAGAGTGAAAAAACAAGCCTCCAGCATGTTGATCCCGGGTCAGAATATCCAAGATTACCATAAGGAAGTGGGCTTGATCATGCAGAGTGAGCTGATCGGTTTAGGTTTGATCGATCAGACGGATATCAAAAACCAAGACCCCAATTGGCCTGCCTATAAGAAGTACTTTATGCATGGGACATCCCATCATATAGGCTTAGATGTGCATGATGTAGGTACCATGCATGGACCGATCAAACCGGGTATGGTATTCACGGTGGAGCCAGGAATTTACGTTCCAGATGAAGGATTTGGAATTCGATTGGAGAACGATATTGTGGTTCAGGAAAACGGCTATCTGGATCTGATGGGAGATATTCCGGTAGAGGCTGAAGAGATAGAAGAGTTGATGAATGCTTAATCAAACCCTTTGAAAACAAAAATCCCCTCCAAAATCAATTGGAGGGGATTTTTTTATGTTCAAATCGGAATTAATTACCCGATAGATACTCTTTTGAATGCAGAAACTGTCATTCCTTTGCTTACGCTGTCAAGATATTGAGCAATAGTTTTGCTGCTGTCTTTAACGAAAGCCTGGCTCAACAAAGTGTTTTCTTTGTAGAACTTGTTCAATTTACCCATTGCAATTTTTTCAAGCATTGCTTCAGGCTTGCCTTCTGCTTTTGCTTGCTCCATTCCAACTGCAATTTCTCTTTCAACAACAGAAGAGTCAACTCCGTCTTTGTCCACTGCAACTGGGTTCATTGCTGCAATTTGCATAGCAACGTCTTTTCCAGCCTCGTCAACATCAGCACCTGAAGTGTTAACCAATCCTACCAATACACCCAATTTACCATTAGAGTGGATGTAAGGAACAACTGCTTCAGCACTTACTACTTCGTAGTTAGAGATTTCGATTTTCTCACCGATTTTACCAGTCATTTCTACGATTTTCTCAGCAACAGTGATGTTGTCGAAAGGCAATGCTTGGATATCTTCTACAGTAGAAGCACCCGCTGCAACTGCTTTCTCAAGAAGAGTATTGGCAAATGCTACGTACTCGTCATTTTTGGCAACAAAGTCAGTTTCGCAAGTCAAAGAAAGAAGAGTTCCTTTAGCTCCATTTTCAGAAACGTTTGTTACTACTACACCTTCTTTTGTTTCACGGTCTGCTCTGGAAGCAGATACTTTTTGACCTTTTTTTCTAAGGATATCCACCGCTTTTTCGAAATCGCCTTCCGCTTCAGTCAAAGCTTTTTTGCAATCCATCATACCGGCACCGGTCATTTGTCTCAATTTGTTTACTTCTTGTGCAGTAATTGCCATTGTGTTATCAGTTTAAAATTAAACGGGATATGTTTTATTAAGGGAGCTTCAGTACCAGAATACGAAAGCTTTTAAAATTAGATAGGAAACCTGGACAACTATGGCGCAGGTTTTAAACAAAAAATTGAACATAGGCCGAAACCTGATGTTCAATTTTTTAATATTTCAATTCAATTGTGGATTATTCTTTAGTTTCGGCGTCCACAGCTTTTTTAGCTTCTTCCTCTTCAGAAAGTTTAGCTTCTTCTTTGTCCTTCTTTCTCTCAGAAAGACCTTCTTCGATAGCTGCACCAAACGCTTTCACTAGCAAGGATACGGATTTGAATGCATCATCATTGGCTGGGATAGGGAATTCAACCTCATTTGGGTTAGAGTTCGTATCTACCAATGCATAAACAGGGATACCAAGCTTTTTTGCTTCAGCAATAGCAATGTGTTCTCTTTTGATGTCCACGATGAAAAGGGCTGCAGGAAGTCTGCTTAGGTCAGCGATACCGCCTAATACATTCTCCATTTTGTCCTTTTGACGAGAAACCATCAAACGCTCTTTTTTCGCAAGGTTTGTATAAGCCTCTTCCTTCATCAATTTGTCCAAACCGGACATTTTTTTCAAGGACTTGCGGATAGTAGCGAAGTTAGTCAACATACCACCTAACCATCTTTCAGTTACGAAAGGCATGTTAAGACGCTTAGCTTCTTCAGCAACAAGGTCTTTAGCTTGCTTTTTAGTAGCGACGAACATGACTTTTTTGCCTGAGCGTACTACCTGCTTGATTGCGTTAGATGCTTCGTCGAGGCAAGCAAGCGTTTTATTTAAATCGATGATGTGGATACCATTTTTCTCCATGAAAATGTATGGAGCCATTCTTGGATCCCACTTTCTCGTCAAGTGTCCGAAGTGAACACCAGCATCTAGTAAGTCTTTATATTCTAATTTGGCCATAAATATGATTTTATTAAGTGAAGAACCTCCAGATTAACGTTTAGAGAACTGGAACTTTCTTCTTGCTTTTCTTCTACCTGGCTTCTTACGCTCGACCATTCTAGGATCACGAGTAAGGAAACCTTCTTTTTTCAATGCTGGTCTGTGCTCTTCGTCAAATTGACATAAAGCTCTGGAGATAGCCATACGAGCTGCTTCCGCTTGCCCTTTGATACCGCCACCGTCTACATTGATTTTAATGTCATAATTGCCATCTACGCCAACAAGAGTCAAAGGCTGCTTCACAACGATCTGGTGTAGATCAAATGGGAAGTATTTTTCTAAAGACTGATTGTTTACGGAGATCTCACCTTTACCTGGAGCCATGTAAATTCTGGCTACAGAGGTTTTTCTTCTACCGATTGTGTTGATCATTTCCATGATTTAGGCGATTAAAGGGTGATGGTTTTAGGCTGCTGTGCTTCGTGTGGATGCTCGGATCCGTTATACACGTACAAGTTGCCGTACAATTTTCTTCCCAATCTGTTCTTAGGCAGCATGCCTCTGACAGCTTTTTCTACCAAAATAGAAGAAGATTTCTCTTTCAATAATCTTGGAGTAGAGATGCGCTGTCCACCTGGATAACCGGTGTGTCTCACGTAAACTTTGGAGTTCCACTTGTCGCCGGTCAGCCTGACTTTGTCTGCATTGATTACGATGACGTTGTCACCACAATCTGCATGAGGTGTGAAGCTTGGCTTCGTCTTACCTCTTAAGATTTTCGCTACCTCACTAGCCAATCTACCCAAAACTGCTGACTGGGCATCCACTACGACCCATTGCTTGTCTACAGTCGCGGCATTGGCTGATATGGTCTTATAGCTCAAAGTATCCACTGTGTAACTGTTTAATTTTTAGCTTGTTAAATTTATTTCCCCCTCAAAAAGGGACACAAAGATAGAAGTATTTTATTTTTCATGCAAAATATTTCCATTACTAAGTCCTAATTTTCATAGGCTTAGCTACAAATCTCCCTTTAAACAGGGTTTTTTGATGCTTTTTATTTTACTGAAAGTTTATCTGGTCGTTTTTTCCAACTGTTTGACCAAAACCTGAAAATCTTTCGGGTAAGGTGCATTCAATTGAAGTTTGGTACCATCTAAGCCCTCAAATCCAATAGAAAAAGCATGAAGAGAAACCCGCTGCATGATAGGCAACTCTTCTGTGTCCTTTTTTAAATTGAAGCGACGCTTGAGTGAAGAAAGGTATAATATGTTGCCACCATATAAAGTGTCCCCACAGATGGGTGACTTTAGGTAAGCCAAATGAACCCTGATCTGATGTAGCCTGCCCGTGACCGGCTTGCATTCTACCAAGGTGTGCGCAGCATAGGTTTTCAATGTTTGAAAATACGTCTGCGCTGACTTTCCTCCTTTACTGACTTTGGCAACCCCCTTATTCGTAGCGATTAGATTCCGATCCACCAATTCATTTTGGTAATCCTGAATCCCTTCTACTACGGCATGATAGATTTTGTCCACCTTTCTGTTTTCAAACTGAATAGCCAAATGCCTGTAGGCCTCCGGATTCTTGGCAATCACCAGGCAGCCTGACGTTTCCTTGTCCAATCGATGGCATAGTTGGGCATCGGGAGTGTATGCCTTGGCAAGGTCAAGTATGTTCTGCGCTTCGTGCCTGTCGTCTAAGCTCGATAGGTACGGTGGTTTATTGATTACCAGGTAATCCGCATTTTCAAACAGAATAAGTTTTTGAAAATCAATTTTCTTCATGGATCTCCTGCCTCTTCAACGAGGCTGCAAAAGTAGGGAAAAAAGCTATGGTAAAAAATTTAGCTCCTAAATATGTTAGTTAACATCCTGTTTTTCTTTGCCCTCTGGCAATACTTGTTTAACCAAAGGCAGCGAGAAACTAAAAATCGATCCTTTTCCTACCGTAGAACTCACAGAAATCTTGCTTTTATGTCCTTCCAGAATATGCTTCACGATCGCTAATCCCAATCCAGTTCCGCCTTCTTTTTTGTTACGGCTTTTTTCCACCCTATAAAAGCGCTCAAAAATCCGCTTCAAATCCTCGGGAGGGATGCCTTGCCCATTGTCCTTGATTTCTACATGTAGGTTATGCTTCGAGGTTTTTAAACTCACCTTCACCTTCCCCTGATTATTATTGTACTTAACGGCATTGAAAATCAGGTTTTGGCAGACGCGATAAATTTTTTGTTTGTCGGCTGAGGTAATATAATCTTCCTTTTCATCGTATTGGAAAACCAGATCAACCTTTCTCTTGGAAGCTTTGTGTTCCAACTGGTCGATGACCTCGAGCAATAAATCCTTCAGGTCAAATTGGGTGAAAGTAAACTTGATTACCCCACTCTCCATTTGATTCAGCGTCAATAAATCCTGAACCAAAACATCTAAGGAGTCCAGGCTTTTGGCAGCTCTTTTAAGAAACTTCATCCGAACTTCCTTATCATCTATTGCTCCATCAAGAAGCGTGTGGATATAGCCTTGCGTTGCAAAAATGGGGGTTTTTAGTTCATGAGAAATATCTGCAATGAACTCCCTTCTGAATTCGGCGTTTTTCTGTAGTGTGTCAATTTCCTTTTGCCTGGCCAGTGCATAGGAATTAATCACCTTATTAATTCTCCGTAAAGGTGATATGGAAGACTTCGATGATTTATCACTGAACTCAGAAAGTTCTTTCTTCTGGATTTTTTCCAATAAAGTGTAGATGTTTCCGATCTCACGAAACACCAGAAATTCCAAGGTGATATTGATTAATAAATAGGAAACGGAAAAAGATATTCCACCTGCCACCATCAGAATGGTAGCAGTGGTAGTATCAAGCAATGATAAAAATGCAGCCACCAGCATACTGATAGCCAATGCTATGATCACTGCAATCCCTCGAGAATTTGTAAGCATTTTAGCCTAGATCAAACTTGTATCCTACTCCTTTGACAGTAGTGATATAGTCATCTCCAATTTTTTCACGGACTTTTCTGATATGTACATCCACTGTTCTTGCCAAGACAAACACATCAGCTCCCCAGATATTTTGAAGAAGCTCATCTCTACTGAAAACCATATTAGGGTTTTTAGCAAGGAAATACAATAATTCAAATTCCTTCTTGGGCAAAGTGATGGTTTTTCCAGACTTGTCGATCGTATAGCTCCCCCGGTCTATGGTGAGGTCCTTGATTTTGATCTGTACTTGCTCTTGTTCCTTCTTTAACTCCCTTCTGAACAATGCAGCTATTCGGCTCATCAGTGCACGAGGCTTGATAGGCTTGGTGATATAGTCATCTGCTCCTACATCAAATGCAGCTACTTCAGAATACTCCTCCATTCTGGCTGTCAAGAAAATGATAAAGGCATTTTTTAATTCTGGAATTTGTCTGATCTGAAGGCAAGTTTCAACACCATCTTGACCTGGCATCATGATATCCAATAGGATGACATCGGGATGAAATTTAGATGCCACTTTTACAGCTTTGACACCATCTTCCGCAGTAGATACCTCATAGCCTTCTTTCTGAAGATTGTATTTGAGGATTTCTACAATATCCGGCTCATCATCTACAACTAGAACTTTGATTTTTCGCTTGTCGCCCATGCTAGGTTTTCTTAATAATTCGCTTAAAATTAAGGAATATTTAAAGATGCCCGCCAAATAAAATGGAAGTAATGGGGCATGATTCAATAAAAAATGAGGAGAAAATCCGAATACCTGTGACAGGGTTATGTCAAAGTTAAGACAGGATTACCTAATTGTTTCTAAGCCCCTTGGCATTAACAATGTCAAAGTTCAGTGAGCCAAGAAATAAGTTGGCCTTGATTTTTACCGGGATTTTATTCTGATCCTGAGTAACCCAAACTTTCACGGGATAATCCCCTCGGAACAATTTGTTTTTTGGCACTTCTGGTGAGAATATGTAGGTGTCCTTTTCCCCGATTTCGGTTTCTAAGGATTCCGTCCCCTCATATATTAACTTTATGTTATATCTTTCTTTATCGAAGAAGCCAGGGATAAAAACGATGTCTCCGGGCTTTAATTTTTCCAGATCAAGAGTTCTGAGATAGTAAAATCCACTGACGATATCCTGAACTTTGCTTACCAACTTATATTCTTTGACGCTTTTCAGGGTTTTGTTATCCTTCTCGAAAAGCTCTACCAAAGCGGTATAATTTACCTGATCAAAGTAAACCTTTTCATGCTTTCGGTATTTTCCTTCTTCAATATGGCGATAGGATAGGGAAGGGTAGATGTCAGTGGTATCGAGGTAAGTTCCCCAGTTATCGTTGACCTTACCGAAAATGGTGGCAGCCCCTTTTGTCTTGCCATAGACATCTATTTTATAATGAGGTCTGTTGTTTTGGGTATGAGGTTTTTTATTTATCTGAAGCTTAGCATCCGCTAAATTTAGCCAGCCATAGCTCACCTCAAAATTCAATTCTTCACCAAAAGTAAAAGCGTCATTTTGGGGGTTTTGCTGGGAAAATGCTCTAGAGCTACCTAGAAGAAGGACTAGAATCACTAAACTGAAATGCTTTCTCATAAAATTGAGTGACAATACCTGACAAAAATTGAGTTTATTAAAAGGTAATACGAAAAAAAGCGCCATTTGGTGAATAAAATTACGAATTTGGCCATCTAAAACAATGGTTGTTTCTCCTTTGGTTATAGCTTGTTGTTTGAGTAATTTCACCTACTATTGATTCTTTAAAACGAAAATACATGAGTAATAATGCAGAAAAACTAAAAGCCCTCCAACTTACCATTGATAAGTTAGAGAAGACCTATGGAAAAGGTACTGTGATGAAGCTTAGCGACAACAAAGTACTGGATATTCCTGCCATTTCCACAGGTTCTCTTGGGCTCGATATGGCTCTTGGTGTGGGCGGGATTCCTAGAGGCCGGGTGATCGAGATTTATGGTCCGGAATCCTCAGGTAAAACCACATTGACGATGCACTGTATCGCGGAAGCCCAAAAGGCCGGAGGTTTAGCTGCTTTTGTCGATGCTGAACATGCATTCGACAAAACCTATGCCGAAAAGCTTGGGATTGATACAGAGAACCTTCTCATTTCTCAACCTGACAATGGAGAACAAGCTTTAGAAATCGCAGAACATTTGATTAGATCTGGAGCTATTGACATTATCGTGATTGACTCCGTGGCGGCTTTAGTGCCGAAAGGCGAGCTGGAAGGAGATATGGGAGATTCCAAGATGGGACTTCAGGCAAGATTGATGTCTCAGGCTTTGAGGAAGCTGACTGGAGCCATTAATAAAACAGGATGCTCTTGCATATTCATTAACCAGTTAAGAGAAAAAATCGGGGTAATGTTTGGGAATCCTGAAACGACTACCGGTGGTAATGCTTTGAAGTTTTATGCTTCTGTGCGATTGGATATCAGAAGAATAGGTCAAATCAAAGAGAGTGCTGACAGTATTTTAGGTAACCGTACCCGAGTGAAAGTGGTGAAAAATAAAGTAGCACCACCATTTAAGGTGGTTGAATTTGACATCATGTATGGTCAGGGTATTTCCAAAGTTGGGGAAATTATTGATCTAGGTGTGGAATTTGACATTGTCAAGAAAGCTGGATCCTGGTTCTCCTACAATGGAGAAAAACTAGGGCAAGGTAGAGATGCAGTGAAAAACCTACTTCTGGATAATCCTGAATTGATGGAAGAGCTGGAAGTGAAAATCAAAGCTGCTTCTGGATTGAATGCTCCGGCGGAGACAGAAAAGTAAATCCAATAATACGAGGTAAAATAGAAAGGGAGCAATTTAAATTGCTCCCTTTTTTTATTCTTAATTCGTTCGAATGGCTTCCACCGGGTCCATCCTTGCTGCTAAGGTTGCAGGAACGATTCCCGAAACTACCCCGATGATCGAAGCGACCCCAAGTCCCAGTACAATATTTTTAAATGATAAAATCAATTCAAGGGAGCCGAGTTGGATGAAACTCAGTCCAAATACAATGAGGATTCCTGTAATCCCGCCAATTAAGCTTAGGAATACAGCCTCAAACAGGAATTGAAATAGTATGAAATAATTTTTCGCTCCTAAGGATTTTTGAATTCCAATAATATTGGTTCGCTCTCTGACAGATACAAACATGATGTTTGCGATCCCGAAGCCCCCAACTAAAATCGAAAATCCACCAATTACCCATCCAGCTATCGAAATCACATCGAAAATAGAGCCGATGGCATTTTGAATAAACTCGGTTTTGTTCAGTGCAAAATTATCCTCTTCCGTTGGTTTCAAACCTCTTTTCGCTCTAAGCAAACCTGTCATTTCATTTTCCAGAGCTACTAATCCTATATCTTCTTCCTTTCCCTGCACAGCGATGGTAGGCTCGATTCCGTTTTTACCGGTGTAAAACATTTTTGTAAATGCTCCATAAGGTACGATGGCCGCCTCATCCTTAGAGGGGGCATCAAAAAGTCCTTCTCCTTCTTCTTCAAAAATACCGATCACGATAAATTTGATGCCTTTCAGCTTGAGTTCCCTTCCAATGGGTGGCTGATTAGGAAAAAGAGTGTTGGCAATTTCTCTTCCGATCACCACCAAGTTTCTGGAGGCGTTGATTTCTGATTCAAGAAAAAACCGACCTTCCTCAATAGGCATATCATACACATCTTGATAGCCGTATTCGATTCCTGTTAGTTGCATTCCCTGATAGGCATTGCTTCCTGCCTGAACGGTAGTACTTGCTGAAGCCGAAATAGTCACGGCTTCGGCAGACTTCAATCGTTCTTTTAAGAATTCATATTCTGCAACAGATCCGGGAGGTCTGCGAAAGTACTTCCACCAGGGATATTCCTGGGGACCGCTGGAAAATGGAAAGCGATCCACTCTCATGACGTTTGTCCCTAGAAATGAAAAAGATGACTTGATATTATTTTCCAAGGAGTCCACTAAAGTAAAAACTGCAATGATTGCAAATATACCAATAGTCACTCCCAATAAGGAGAGAATTGTCCTTGTAATGTTTGATTTTAAGGCAGTTATCGCAAACCTAAAGCTCTCCCATGTCAATTGGAAAAATAGCATGCTTTTTATAGTTGGTTAAAACAATTTGTTAAGATAGCTGAAATTGGGCATTATTGTTATTATCTTTGCATTTTTTAGAGTTAATCTAAAATAAACAAATCAAGCTCAGACTACTAAAGCTTTCCTATGAAATTATCAGATTTCAAATTTGAAGTTCCGAAAAAACTTGTTTCACTGTATCCAGCAGAAAACCGTGATGAATCACGCTTGATGGTCTTGCACCGAGACACTGGAAAAATCGAACACAGGGTATTTAAAGATATCACCGAATATTTTGGAGAGGGGGATGTTTTTGTCACGAACGACACAAAAGTATTTCCAGCCAGATTATACGGTAACAAGGAAAAAACAGGAGCAGAAATCGAAGTTTTCCTACTTCGTGAATTAAACCCTGAATTAAGACTTTGGGATGTTTTGGTAGATCCTGCTAGAAAAATCAGAGTTGGAAATAAATTGTATTTCGGCGATTCTGATTTGGTGGCTGAGGTGATTGATAATACTACTTCTAGAGGTAGAACGATCCGTTTCCTATTTGATGGCACCGAAGAGGAATTCCATAAAACAATCGATACGCTTGGAGAAACTCCTTTATTAAAGGAATTTATCGAGCGTAAGGTGGAGACAGAAGATAGAGAAAGATACCAAACCGTATTTGCTAAAAATGTGGGTGCGGTAGCTGCCCCAACTGCAGGACTTCACTTTACTCCACATTTGTTGAAAAGACTGGAACTGCAAGGGGTAGAAGTATCTCCGATTACACTTCATGTTGGATTGGGTACTTTCCGTCAGGTAGACGTAGAAGACCTTACGAAGCATAAAATGGACTCTGAGAATTATAATATTCCTGAAGGAACCGTTTCTCTTGTCAACAAGGCACTCGATGAGAAAAAGCGTGTAGTAGCAGTAGGAACCACTTCTCTGAAAACTGTGGAATCTTCTGTAACCGCAAATGGACGATTGAAAGCAAGCCAAGGATGGACCGATAAATTTATCATCCCTCCTTACGAGTTTAAAATCGCCAATGCGCTTATCACCAACTTCCATTTACCAGAATCTACCTTGTTGATGACAGCATCAGCATTCGGAGGCTATGATCTGGTTATGAAAGCTTATAAAGAAGCTATTAAAGAAAAGTATCGCTTCTTCTCCTATGGAGACGCGATGTTGATTCTCTAAACATATTAGGCTCCCAAATGGGAGCCTTTTTTATTTCCTTTACATTTTAATAATTCAGGGAAGGGGTATTTCTGCCAAGAAGGAATATTTTTGTTTAAAATTTTGAGAATGAATAAAGCTGCGATTATTGTTGCCGGAGGAAAAGGAAAACGAATGGGAGGTCCCATTGCCAAGCAATACTTACCGATCGGTGGCAAACCAGTGTTGATGCACACCTTGGAGGTTTTCTATCAACTGGATGCTTCCATCGAATTGATTCTAGTACTTCCCGGAGATGATTTTTCCTACTGGAAGGAACTCTGCCAGGAGTACGATTTTCAGATTCCCCATCAATTGGTAGCTGGAGGGAATTCCAGATTTCAGTCCGTAAGAAATGGTCTTCATTCCATCACTTGGACTGAGGGCCTTGTAGCGATCCATGACGGGGTTCGTCCATTTGTAAGGCAAGATGTCATCGAAGAGTCTTATCGTGTAGCAGAGACCTCGGGAAGTGCCATAGCGGTTGTGGCATTGAAGGACTCCATCCGCAAATTGTCAGATGATGGGAAGTCCACTTATCAGGAGCGGCAGTATTTCAGATTGGTACAAACTCCTCAGACTTTTCAAATTGATAAAATTAAGAAGGCTTTTCAGGTCACGGAAATCCAGCAGTTTACAGATGATGCCACGGTTTATGAGCATCAGGGATGGCAAGTTTCTTTGATTGCCGGAAACCCTGAAAACTTCAAAATCACCACGCCGGAAGATCTGGAGTACGGGGAGTTTTTGCTTTCAAAAAGGAAAGCTCAATAATTTGTTGATTGCTTTATCGACTTTTTAGTGGCTTTTATCGACGATAGGGTCTCACCTGACTAATAGCAATAATTTAATTCGTGGAGCTTAAATACTTTTGATTATCAATTTTAATCAAAAAAGCTCATGAATAAATTTTCTTCTTCCTCACGAAATGATGGTGGCATCGCCTTTGGTTTCATTATCCTAGGAATCGGTGTTTTGCTACTTCTAAAAAAGGTAGGCGTTTTTATCCCCGGATGGGTATTGACTTGGCCTATGATCTTGATCGTAATCGGTGTCTTCACGTTAATTAAACATGAATTCAAAAGTCTTTTCGGGGCGTTCTTACTAGCCCTCGGTTCTTATTTTCTCCTTCGAAATGAGTTTGGCCTTGACTTTTCTCTGGACAGATACATTTTCCCGGTAGGCTTAATTGTCTTAGGGATCTATCTTATTTCCAAGAAAAAGAAAGAGCAGGACTTGATGAACGATATCCAGGCCAAATGGCAAATCAATAAAAACAAGGGTACTTCTGCTCCCATAGGAGGAGAGGAGGTAAAAGATGAGGCAAAAGTTGAAAATTCTACCTCCAGTAGCTTTGGCTCATCCTCCGCATCTTCATCCTCAACTTTCTCAGGGGCGAGTAGTATGAGTGGGAATTCCTTCTCGGACACCCTGAATATTGATGCGATCTTAAGCGGAGTGAATAAAAGGATTCTATCCAAAAACCTAAAAGGGGGAAAGCTGACTGCTGCTTTTGGAGGAATAGATCTGGATTTAACTCAAGCGGATATCCAGGGAGAAGTGACCTTACAAATTGATGTGATTTTTGGAGGAATGAAACTGGTAGTTCCACCACATTGGGATGTGCGATCTGATGTCAGCAATATCGCTGCTGGGATTGATGATAAACGAGTGTACAGAGAATCTTCTATCGACCCGGAAAAAGTCTTAATCTTAAAAGGGACGGTTCTGTTTGGAGGTTTGGAAATCAAATCATATTAACGAGATTTAGCTTCACTTCATCTTCTAGAAATTGATATTTAAAGCTTTTTCACAGCCACAATTAGTTAAATATGTTATCCTGGGAACCGCCCTGATGTGGTTCCTGGGAAGCTATTTTATACTCACTAATCTAGGTGTGCCTGTTCAGCAAGCATGGCCGGATGCCCTGGCTTTTACGGGGGTGTTTTTAGTGATTCTTTTTATCCTTGAATTAGTATTCGGCTTTTATATCCCCCAAGGCAAAAACACATGGTTGCTGGTAGTCATACCCGTACTGCTAAGTTTTATAGCAGTCTTTGCGCATAAGCTGATCATGAAATGGGTCTTTGGGGATCAACTGGATTATCTGAATGTGCTTGATACCGGATTCTATCTACGTTGGGCAATTTTAGCCGTTCCGGCGGTATTAATTGCGATCATAGCCTTGGTCGTTTCCAAGCTTGAGCAACAAGGAGAGTCCCAAAAAAGAGAGGCTGCCATTTCAGAATTGGCCAGAGAAGCCGAGTTGATGCAGATTCGTCAGCAGCTACAGCCGCACTTTCTGTTTAACAGCTTAAATTCCATCAGTGCGCTTGTCGTAGCCAAGCCACAAAAAGCCAGAGAAATGGTGCTGCAATTATCGGACTTTCTCCGCGGTACCATCCGGAAGGATCATCAGGAATGGGTGGTTCTTGAGGAAGAGTTGAATTACCTGAGAATGTATTTGGATATAGAGCGGGTTCGCTTTGGTCATAGGCTTCAAGTGAAAATCAATGTCACCGAAGAGGTAAAGTCCGTAAGACTTCCACAGCTCTTGATTCAGCCTTTGCTGGAAAATGCCATCAAACATGGGTTGTATGGCTTGACTGGGGAGGTGGAGATTAAACTAGAAGCTTTTACCGAGACCAATTATGTTTATATCAAAGTTCAAAATCCCTTTGACCCTGAAAGCGCTGTATCCTCCGGAGCTGGCTTTGGGTTAAATTCTGTCAAGCGCAGGTTAGAACTACTATTTGGAAGAACGGATTTGCTTAGCAGTGTAGCGAAGGAAGGAGAATTTCTGGTGACGCTCAAAATACCACAAATCAAATGATCAAGACAATCATCATAGACGACGAGCCTTTAGCGGCTAGCATCGTTCAGGAGTACTTACAGGCCTTTCCTCAATTTGAACTGGTGGAAGTTTGCCAAGATGGGTTTCAGGGCTTAAAAGCTATCCAAAACCATCAGCCGGACTTAATTTTCCTGGATGTACAAATGCCAAAGATTACAGGCTTTGAAATGCTGGAATTATTGGACACTCCTCCAGCCGTTATTTTTACCACTGCTTTTGACCAATATGCGATTCAGGCTTTCGACTCCAAAGCGATAGACTATTTGCTAAAACCTTTTTCTCAAACGCGATTTAATCAAGCCATAGAAAGGTTTTTAAGTCAGTCCACGGAGCTAGAGACTGGGAATTTGAGCCAATTGGCAGAGAAAAGCAGTCGTTTGGTAGTCAGAGTCAAGAATGAAATCAAAATCATTCCCATCCGAGAGGTCTCTTATTTTGAGGCAGATGGAGATTACATCGCCATTCATAGCAAAGGCTCCAAGTATCTCAAGAAGATGACCATGAAATCTCTGGAGGAAGCATTAGACCCGAATAAGTTTGCGAGAGTGCATCGATCATTTATGGTCAACCTCAACGAGGTCACCCAAATCGAGCCTTACGAAAAGGAAAGCTATTTGGTGAAGCTAAGAAATGCTGAAAAGATCCCCGTCAGCAAAGCGGGGTATACAAGGCTCAGACAAGTTCTGGGCTTATAAAAAAGGCAAAGCCCCGATGTGAATCAGGGCTTTGTGGTTAATATTCGTCCTCATTAAAGAAGAAGTCATCTTTGGTCGGATAATCAGGCCAAATTTCTTCTATGGTCTCATAAGGTTCGCCATCATCTTCTAATTCCTGGAGATTCTCGACCACTTCAAGTGGTGCGCCAGATCTGATGCCGTAATCAATTAACTCGTCCTTAGTCGCGGGCCAAGGAGCATCTTCTAAATAAGAGGCAAGTTCAAGTGTCCAGTACATAGTGTTTATTTAATTAATAGGTGTTCCGGATTTCAATAGGGTTGCAAAATTATCTTTTTTTTGAAATATGCAATCAAGTACTGATTATTTAAAAGAAAGTTGTCTCAAAATATAATTTTTTACGTCGACTTTTCTTTTCAGTCCTGAAAGCTTTTTTCTCATCATAATCTCAAAATCCTTCGTTTCAACGCGGAAATTCTCTGAATTGTTCTGCGCTGTGTCCAATTCTGTTTGATCACGATGAAGTAAATCTTTTAATAGGGCAGTTTTGATTTGTTTCTGCTCTTCCAGAGGTTTTTCATCAAAATCCTCATATTTTCCATGCACCAATTTTTCTAAGAAAGCTTTTTCAAAGACAATATCCATGAAGAATTGATAAGATCTTGCCGTCAAATTCACCTCTTTGGGTTTTCTCATAGGCAGCTTTTTCCATTCTTGCTGTATGCCTTTGGCTTTTTCTATCAGCTCTCGGGTAGTGGGCTGAGTAGTCAAGCTTTTTACTTCAGCTGTTAATTCCTCCGCTTTTCTGATGACTTCACGAGGGTGCATGGTAGGTCCCGTGTTCATCGATCTCTTGAATCTGGAGAAAATCCGGTTATTTAATCTGGAAAACTCATCCCAAAGGGGCTGACGTTTTTCAGCAGGAACCTTACCGGCAGATTTCCACTCTTTCTGGATTTTTTTACTGATTTCAAAAGCAACTTTAGCATCTGGAAAATCATGAGCTTCCCGAGCCTGTACGACCAAAGACTCATAAACTTTGATGTTTTCCTCTGCCTGAAGTGCTAATCCTTCAAAATAATGTCTTCTGTTTTCGAAGAAATGCTGAACAGCATCGTTGAATTGAGCTTCAATTTCTTCCTCAATCTCCTTGTCGACAGGTCCCGTTTTGATCCAACGTAGCTTCAATTCTTTATAAGCCTCCGTCGTGGCTTTCCAGTCGGTATCATCTTTCAGCTCTTCTGCTTCCAAAATCAAGCCTTTTTTGACCTCCAGATTTTTGGTCCGGTTGGCCTGGATGATTTCATTGAGAAATTCTTCTTGTTTATTCAGCTCTTCTATCAAAGGAACGAAGTCACCCAAAGCATCTGATTTCATCAGAGAGTCTCTCAGGTGGATCAATTTCATCAAGAAGGAGCCTTTGTTTTGATTTTCTTCAATGTCTGATTTAAGCTTCTCAACTTTTTCTTTGAGTTGCTCAAACCTGTTCTCAAAGTACTTCAAAGTAGAGGCTTCATCTTCCTTTACTTCTCCGATAACTCTGTCTTCTTGACCTAAAAAACCTTTTAAATAAACTTCATTGTCTTTGATATATCCAAAGGGATGCTCCATTGCGCTACAGTAGGTTAGGTGGTCGTTTTCAATTTTTGGCAAATTAATTAATTCAAAAGCACTTATCCTAAGAAAGGAGTTTTTTTGCCATCTTTACTCCTTCAGTGAAATTTTAACGCAAAAATTAACACATGAGTGCAGAAAAAATAATTTTTTCTATGGCTGGGGTGTCAAAAATATACCCTCCACAGAAAAAAGTCCTAAAAGATATTTATCTCTCATTTTTTTACGGAGCTAAAATTGGGGTCCTCGGTCTCAATGGTTCCGGTAAATCCTCCCTCCTGAAAATCATTGCAGGAATGGATAAAGAATTCCAAGGGGAAGTGGTTTGGTCCCCAGGCTATTCTGTGGGAATGCTGGAACAAGAACCCAAATTGGATCCCTCCAAAACGGTGAAGGAAGTGGTGGAGGAAGCCGTAGCCGACACGGTGAATTTGTTGAAGGAGTTTGAAGAAATCAACGAAAAATTCATGGATCCAGCCTTGATGGAAGATCCTGATGCCATGAATAAGCTTATAGAGCGACAGGGAGAGGTACAGGAGAAGCTTGACGCAGCAAATGCATGGGAGCTAGACGTAATGCTAGATAAGGCCATGGATGCACTGAGATTGCCTCCTAGCGATGCCAACGTAGAGAACCTCTCCGGTGGAGAGAAAAGAAGAGTGGCCCTCTGTAGGCTACTGTTACAGGAGCCGGATGTGCTTTTACTCGATGAGCCTACCAACCACCTGGATGCGGAATCGGTGCATTGGCTGGAGCAGCATTTGCAGAATTACAAGGGAACTGTCATTGCAGTGACTCACGATAGATATTTCTTGGACAATGTAGCCGGATGGATTTTGGAACTGGATAGGGGAGAGGGAATTCCTTGGAAAGGAAATTATTCTTCTTGGCTAGACCAGAAGCAAAACCGTTTGAAGCAAGAGGAAAAAACGGAGTCCAAGCGTCAGAAAACATTGGAGCGAGAGCTGGAATGGATCCGAATGTCTCCGAAAGCCAGACAGGCCAAAGGAAAGGCTCGTTTAAGTGCCTATGATAAACTGGTCAGCGAAGAAGGAAAAGAGAAGGAAGCGAAGTTGGAATTGTTTATTCCACCGGGGCCAAGATTGGGAGCCAAAGTGATCGAGGTAAATGGCGTTTCCAAAGCCTATGGAGATAAATTGTTGTTTGAGAACCTGACTTTTGCTTTACCGCAAGGAGGGATTGTCGGAGTAATCGGTCCCAACGGGGCTGGTAAATCCACACTTTTTAAATTGATCACCGGACAGGAAACTCCCGATGCAGGTCATTTTGAAGTAGGGGAGACCGTGCAACTCGCCTATGTGGATCAAGGACATGATATTTTAGATCCCAATAAGTCAGTTTATGAGACGATTTCTGAAGGAAATGAACTGATGAAATTGGGAAATAAGGAAGTGAATTCCAGGGCTTATGTCAGCAAATTCAATTTTGGTGGAGGAGATCAGGAAAAGAAGGTTGGTGTACTTTCCGGAGGAGAGCGAAACCGGGTTCACCTGGCTTTGACGCTAAAGGAAGGTGGCAATTTATTGCTACTCGATGAGCCTACCAACGATCTGGATGTAAATACTTTACGTGCTTTGGAAGAAGCCTTGGAAAACTTCGGGGGTTGTGCCGTGGTCATTTCCCACGACAGATGGTTCTTGGATAGAATCTGTACGCATATTCTGGCTTTTGAAGGAGATTCTCAGGTGGTTTGGTTTGAGGGCAACTTCTCCGACTACGAGGAGAACAAGAAGAAGAGACTGGGGGATTTGGAGCCAAAGAGAATTCGATACAAAAATCTTAAGTAACCTTTGAGGTCTTCAAGACCTCGAAGGTTTTTAAAATAGTAGGTAGAATCAGAAATCAGAAGTAAAAAAGATGAAAACCTCCGGTTCGGTAAGAATCGGAGGTTTTTTATGCCCATCCTTTTCAGTAAACCAGCCCTGCTTCGTGTCTCACGAAGCAATTGTGGGAAATCTTCTGAAATTAAAAGTCTAAAATCAGGGCTGCTTAAATTTCAAAAGTTTCTTTTGGCAATCCCATGATTCCGGTCTCCACGAGGTTTTAGTAATCATTAGATCCTGCCCTTCTTGTCCTGATTAAAAACTTTGATGTAACCTCGAAGTATGATCAAAAGATTTGTAATCTTTAAAATCCTGAACGACTGATTTTATCTTTGTCACTTTTTGGCGGCCAAAAAGTAACCAAAAAGCCCTGAGCCTCGATATTTTCTTTCCGCTGAAAGCATTTTTCATTCATTTTAAACAGAAAAACAGCGGAATTTTGTACTGGCTTTCACACCTAAAAATGACTGGATCTCGCTCTGACCGCACGAGCTAAGTCATTTTCTTAACGCTGTTCTATTCAGTACAAAACCAAAAATCTCGAAAGGCTCACACCTCCGGATGACAGCATCCAGAAACATTCAACGCACGGTTCCCGCTCTTCGAGTCCTGATTAAAACCTTTTATGGAATCTTGAAACTTGATCGGAAGATTTGTAATCTTAAATTCTTTGTGATTATCCAGAACCTTATCAGTACCCAAAATTTCTTTGCTCACCTTGCCAGAAGATAGAAGACAGAAGCAAGCAAAATTTTTATGATCTCATTATCATATGATGCTTTTGAATACTTACTAGTAAAAATTGGTGATACATACAATTAATTAAGAAATTCTAGACCCCATCCGGGGTCGAATATTATTAGCTCCGCCACTGCGGGCAAGCCAGGCCCCGAAATCGGGATTGAATATCATTAGCCTAGGGTTTTAACCCTAGGTTATATGATTTAGTATTCTACCCCAGCGCTGGCCCGGGATTTTATTTCTGAGGCAGATCGTTTTGCCAGCAAGATGGAACCAAATCTTATAATGCTGGAATAAAATCGGATAAACATAAAATTCTTTAAAATAATGTCCATTTTCCAAATTTCTCGGATTAAAAATCCTATGATCTAGGTTTAGGATTGCAAATCCTGAACAGCGGAAGTAGGTAGAATCAGAAATCAGAAGTAAAAAAGATGAAAACCTCCGGTTCGGGAAGAATCGGAGGTTTTTTTATCATCCTTTTCAGTAAACCTGCCCTGCTTCTTATCTCCACGAAGCAATTTTGGGAAAGACTGAATTAGAAAAGAGGAGTAGTAGACTACAGTTAAGAAGCTTGAAAAGTTTTTGATGCTTATACACTGTTTTAGCTACCGTTTTTTTATTTTTCCATTTGACTGTTCATCATTTGAAAAAACTCTGCATCACTCATTTTCTTTCTGCTGTCGAGTAAGAAATTAGCGTCTTCTCCTGCACGGTACCTCAATTGATTTGTTCCATCAGTCACAGCCGTATAAATTACTTCAGCGACCAAACTTGGCGGTGAAACTGTATTATTCGGATTCTGCCATTGTTTCATTAAAGCTCCGATAAGGGGTTGGTAACCTTCAATATCTCCCGCTTGAAAGTCGAAAGAACGTCCGCCAAAGTCAGTTGCAATAAATCCAGGTTCTACAATTTTAACCTTTACGCCTATTTCTTTCATTTCATAATGCAATGACTCGGAAATTCCTTCAACCGCAAACTTAGTTCCGTGATAAAGTGAACCTAACGGAAAGGTCATTTGACCTCCAATGGAAGAAATGTTGACAATGACACCACTTTTGTTTTTTCTAAAATGTGGAATTATAGCTTTTGTCACATCCATCAAACCAATCACGTTGGTATTGAATTGCCTAACAATGTTTTCTCTTGGGAACGATTCTAATGGACCATAAGCTCCATATCCTGCATTGTTTAGAAGAGTATCTATTTTTCCAAACCTTGAAATTCCATTATTAATTGCTGTTTCAATGGATGCTAAATCGAGTACATCTAACTTTTCTAGCTGTACATTTTCTAAATCGTTTAATTCTTTGTCTTTTTCAGGCGAACGCATTGTGGCTATCACGTTCCATCCTTGTTTTTGAAAATGTTGGGCAGTTGCTTTTCCGATTCCGCTACTTGCTCCTGTTATTAATATGGTTTTGCTCATTTTTAGTCTTTGTTTAGCGTTAATAAATTCTCCACACCGTTTGCTGTGTAGATTGTTTTTGTTATATCATTCAGCACTTTGTTATAGTTTTCAATAGGTTGCTTTATGCCTGAAAAGTCAACAACCTTTCTGAATGGCTTCTCGCCAAATGGGGTGTTTACCAATTTAACTATAGCTTCTGCCACTCGTTCAGGTCGTTGTTCAGGGATAGATTCTAAATAAGCCACATAGCTATTAATAGAGGTTTCGGGAAGACTTGCCATTTCGCCATACTGCTTCATTCTTTCAGTATCGCTTGGGGTTATCATTCCACTCATAAAGCCCGTAGGAAATCCTCCTGGTTCTACAATACAGGATTCAATTCCAAATCCCGAAAGTTCAGCTCTATAACCTTCTGCTAAAGATTCCAAAGCATATTTTGAAGCTGAATATGAAGCTAAAAAAGGCGTGGTTACCCTACCAATACAGCTTGAGGTATGAATGATTGTTCCTTTTCCTTGTTGTCTCAAATGAGGTAAAACGGCTCTCATCAGTCGTTGAACTCCAAAAACATTTATATCAAACATTTTTTGGATGTCGTTAGAAGTAAAACACTCCAAAATCCCATTTGCTCCGATTCCTGCATTATTAAAAATGGTATCCAAACCATCCATAAGTTCAATGGCTGATTTTATGCCTGAATTCACACTTTCTTCATTGGTTACATCCATTTTAACCAATGACACGCCTTTTGATTTGAGTTCATTGGCGATTGGTTCATTCTTGCCTTGCAGTGAACGCATAGTTCCGACAACTTGATGTCCATTTTCTGCTAATTGAATACAAGCTAAACTACCAAAAGCTCCACTTGCACCTGTTACTAGAATTTTATGTTTCATCTTTTATTGATTTGATGAAACAAATATCCGACTGATAAAATGGGCAGATTAACACGAAAGCGGGAAGGTTAAACACAAATCGCAGATAAAAGAAAAGGAAGCAAAAACAGCTTCCTTTTCTCTAATTCAATTGTCTGTATTCTTGTGGTGTTTTACCTGTTTTCTGCTTGAACAGCCTTCCAAAATAATGGGGGTAATTGAAACCTAAAGTATAGGCAATTCCGCTAATGGAATCTGTAGAACTAAGTAGCAAGTGTTTTGCTTTATCTACTAAAAAGTCATTGATGTGGTCCTTGGCAGAACGCCCTGTTTCTTTTGTAAGAAGGTCACTCAAATAACTGGCAGAGAGATAGCAATGGTCTGCCAAATATTGGATGGTTGGTTGTCCGTTTTCAATGAGTTGATTTTCTTTAAAATAGTCCTTAAGTAGCAACTCAACTTTAGAGACAATATCAATGTGACTGGCAGAACGTGTATTGAATTGCCTTTCGTAAAATCGCTTGCTATAATTAAGTAACAATACAATATTTGAAACTAATACTTGCTGACTGTGATTGTCAATTCGCTCCTTAATTTCATCTTGAATCAACTGAACAATTTGATTTAGGGTATTTTGCTCATTTTCAGAAAGGTGCAATGCTTCGTGAACTTCGTAATTAAAGTAGTTATAAGCGTCAATTTTTGAGCCAAGGGCAGTATTTCTGATAAGGTCAGGATGAAAGTATAGCATCCAACCTTTTACTTGATTTAGTTCTTGTATTTTTTTGACCGTAATTACCTGTTTTGGTGCTGTGAAAATCAAGACCCCATCATCAAAGTCATAAGAATTTCGTCCGTAATCTATTCCGCAACTTGAATCTTTTAGAGCAATACAGTATAAATCGGAAGTAAATCTTTTGCCAACCGTTTCTTCTCCATATGCGAGTTTTTCAGTGTCAAGTAGAGTGATTAACGGATGTGTGGGCTTGTCCAAGCCAAACAAAGCACGAATTTCTGTGATTGATTTTGAATGAATTATTTGTTCGCTCATTTTGTTTCTTTTCACAAATTTACTTTGAAGCTCTTTTGTTCATTAACACAAATCGCTGATTGGTTAGCACGTTTCGGATTTAAATGGTAGTTAACGGTTAGTGTAGGCGCTGGTGCGAGGCCTCAGCCGAAGCATAGCGCTTACACAATGTTGTAGAGCGTTTTTATATCCAGTCTAAATTTACAATTTTCAGTTTTCCTTCTATCATTTGTCTTGCCGATCGCTTTTCATTCTCCTTGAGTTCAATGACTGAACTCAGCTTATCAACCAAGTGATCATCTTCCTGTTGAGTTAGGATCAATTGAAAATTTACATTAGACTTGTCAGGTTGCTCTTGGTGATACGACGTGATCAAGTAGTGTCTCAGAATTTCTATTTTCCAATCCTCCTCCATTAGTCCGAATTCTTCCATCACAATCAAAATACTATGGGTGTTTTCAGTCCAATCTAAGTGAAAGTCCCATACCTGATTTGTAGTCCACTTTTTGGGATTTTGTTCATACCAGTTTACAGGTATGAATGGGAATAATGTTCTTACCTGATCAATGTATTGATCGAATCCTTGAATGTTTGCTGGAAATCGATAGATCACTTTGCTGGAGTTTCCAACTAGTTGATCAACAAACTCACGCCTCTCTTTTTCTGATTTGCCTACAATCAGAAGATGTTTCTTTTCATTACTTTTTTCTATCGAGTCTATCATACTATCTCTATCCCATCTACTCAATGCTCTACAACACTTGTATATACGCAATTGCGTATATATCCATTATAGTTTTTGTTCTTAGTGTAATTTTATTTGTCTGAAAATCAGTGATTTAATTTGATTAACCGACAACAAATGACAATAGACGTTTGTTGTCGGATCAATAGCATTTATAGAGAAATGAAGTCTTTGAGCTTAGATCCTAAAACAAAAGGATAAGAACGACATCAAAATCTTTAGTTGCAATACCCAGTACTGGTTTTTTATGTCGTTCTTTTCAGTAAACCTGCCCTGCTTCGTGTCTCCACGAAGCAATTGTGGGAAATCTTCTGAAATTAAAAGTCTAAAACCAGGGCTGCTTAAATTTCAAAAGTTTCTTTTGGCAATCCCATGATTCCGGTCTCCACGAGGTTTTAGTAATCATTAGGTCCTGCCCTTCTTGTCCTGACTAAAACCTTGAATGGAATCTTGGAACTTGATCAGCACATTTGAAATCTTTAAAATCCTGAACTGTGAATTTTATCTTTGTCACTTTTTGGCGGCCAAAAAGTAACCAAAAAGCCCTGAGCCTCGATCTTTTCTTTCCGCTGAAAGCATTTTTCATTCATTTTAAACAGAAAATCAGCGGAATTTTGTACTGGCTTTCACACCTAAAAATGACTGGATCTCGCTCGGACCGCGCGAGCTAAGTCATTTTCTTAACGCTGTTCTATTCAGTACAAAACCAAAAATCTCGAAAGGCTCACACCTCCGGATGACAGCATCCAGAAACATTCAACACCCGGTTCCCGCTCTTCGGATTCTCGATTACAATCCTGAATCGCTGAGTTATTTCGTGGCGTTTAAAATGCTTTTTTATCATTCCAAAAGCTTATTGTTATTGTATTGAAACCTCTTTGAGGTCTCTAAAATTCATATGTGTTTTTTTGTTGGGATCTAAGTTACGTGATAGGTAAACTATTAGAGAGGATTGTTGTGTGAGATCCGTTTTTTGTCAAATTAAATACAAAAACACGTATTAGAAATTAGTCGTAGATTAATTTCTAATCACAAAATGATTTTTTTGAGATTAGTTGACTACCTAATTTTTTAAAAAAAAAGTAAAACTAATTTTGATTTAATTTTAAAATATGATTAACTTATAAGTAAGTTATTTGATTTAATTAGCAAGGAATTTAAGAAATGTCCTGCTATTTATGACTATGCTTGTTTATGCCATTACAAAGATAATTTTCTTGGAAATTTAGGTGTTGATAATGTGTGTTTATGATAAGGTTGTTTAAAAAAATAATCAGTTTATTTTAGTTGATATTACTTTATTGGTTATTTATACTTAAACAGTATTTGTATAAATTTTTTATGTGTTATATGAAACTTTTTTTAATATGGAAGATAAAATATTACCTTCATCTATCATTCAGAGTACAGTTGAGATTTACGATTCAAGGATTAGTGTAAGGTCAAGTATTATTTATCTTTTTTTGCTGGGCTTCCTAGTTGCTTTTATTATCTCTTTACCTCTGATTTATGTTGATGTGGCTGTTCAAACCCGAGGTACTTTTCAATCAGCATTACAACGAAATTCGCTTATCAGTTCAGTTAGGGGAAGGCTTGAAAAATGGAACCTTTTTGAAAATCAAAAAGTGCAAAAGGGAGATGTGCTTGCTATAGTGAGAGGAGAAGAAATTAATCTTGAAATAGGAGGATTGGAAGAAAGAATATTTCTCTTGGAAAATTTCATCCATGATCTTAATAAGCTTCTGAACTTGGATATGGCAAAATCAGAAATTGAGCTTATTTCACTCAGGTCAAAAAATTATCAGGCATCCTTGTTGGAATTTCAGTCAAGTGTTAATAATCAAATAGCATTAATTCAAAAATTAGAAAGAGACTTTGATAGAGCTGAACTCCTCTATGAAAGTAAATCTATCGCCTTTGCTGAGTTTGATAACATTGACGTCCAATTTAAGCAAGCCAAAGCTGAATTGGATTTAGTTAAAAAGCAAAAATTAAATGAGTGGGAGCAGAATCTGATTGAACATAGTAATGAAAAGATAAGGCTTCGCAATCAGTTGGAAGTTTACTCTGAAAAGTTGGATCAATATAAAATTATTGCAGGGACAAGTGGGACTCTTTTGAATGTGCAGAATTTAAACAAGGGTGATTTCGTATATCCCCAACAAAGGTTAGCAGAAATTTCTCCTGACACTACAATTATGGCAATAACATATATCTCGCCAGCAGATATAGCGTTCATCCGAAAGGAACAAAAAGTTAGTATTCAAGTTGATGCTTACAATTACAATCAATGGGGAGTAGTTGAAGGGCGGGTGGTAGAGGTGGCAGATGATCTTACTTTGCTCAATGAAAAAGAAGCTGGCTATTTAGTGACCTCTAAGCTTGAATCCCCTTCTTTGCATCTTTCAACTGGGCAAACCGGAGCAATTAAAAAAGGTATGACCTTCAATGCACGTTTTGTTATTGCCAGACGCTCACTTTTTCAACTTTTATACGATAAAGTGGATAATTGGATTAACCCTTCTTTAGAAGCTTCAAACTGATTTTTTAACTATGGGTATTAAAGTCAAGCAGAGGGATATTACAGATTGCGGTGCAGCGTGTTTGGCATCTGTGGCTTCTCACTATAAATTAGAAATGCCAGTCTCCAAAATCAGACAGATGGCTTCGACTGATAAAAAAGGCACTAATATACTCGGGCTAATAGAAGCTGCGGATAAAATGGGTTTTTCAGCAAAAGGTGTAAGAGGGGAATTTGAGGCTTTGAAAGATGTACCATTACCTATAATTGCACACGTTATTGTTAAAAAAGTACTTCATCATTTTGTTGTGCTCTACAAAGTTGGAGACAAGAAGGTGGAGTACATGGATCCAGGAGATGGTCAGTTACACAAAGTAAGTCCTGAAGAATTCAAAGAAATGTGGACTGGCGTTTTGGTATTGCTGATGCCGAATGATGAGTTCAAGGCTATCAATCAAAAAGTAAGTACGTGGAGTAGGTTTTGGTTTTTGATTCGACCACATCGCTCCGTTATGATTCAGTCCCTTGTAGGGGCAATTGTGTATACGCTTTTGGGATTATCCACTTCCATTTACGTACAGAAAATCATTGACCATGTATTTATAGGAAGGAATATCAATCTGCTGAATCTGCTTTCAGTTGTGATGATTTTTTTGCTTCTAATTCAGATTGTTATTGGCGTATATAAAACACTTTTTATCATCAAAGTAGGCCAGAGAATAGATGCAAGATTGATTTTGGGGTATTACAAACACCTCTTGACTTTACCTCAGAGATTTTTTGATACCATGCGAGTAGGTGAGATTATATCTAGGGTAAGTGATGCGGTGAAAATCAGAGCATTTATCAATGATGTTTCGATAGGTTTTTCAGTAAACATATTTATTGTGATTTTTTCATTTGGTTTGATGTTTACTTTCTATTGGAAGCTGGCTTTAATAATGCTTTTGGTGATTCCCCTTTATGCCATTGTTTACCTATTGACTAATAACCTTAATAGGAAGGTAGAGCGTAAATTGATGGAGGATTCTGCCGAGTTGGAGTCCCAATTGGTAGAGTCTATTACGGCTGCAGGTACTATCAAGAGGTTTGGAGCGGAAAGATCATGCCAATATTAAAACTGAGGTCAGGTTTGTCTCTTTGCTCAGGACAGTGTACAAATCAGGACTTAACAATCTATTTTCTGGAACATCTTCAGAGGCCATTTCCCGAATATTCACAATCATTTTGCTTTGGGTGGGAGCGGGGTATGTACTCCAAAATGAAATTACTCCTGGGGAATTGATGTCGTTCTATGCGTTAATTGGCTATTTGACCGCGCCTGTTTCGAGTTTGATTGGAATGAATAAGACTATCCAAAATGCTTTGATTGCCGCTGATCGTTTGTTCGAAATTATGGATTTAGAGGTAGAAAGTGCTGCGGATACATTCCCAGTTCAAAAAGAAGAAGTTGGTGATATCACTTTTAAAAATGTGGTTTTTCGATATGGGTCTCGAGCAAACGTTTTTGAAGGACTTAGCCTAACGTTTAAAAAAGGAGAAATATCAGGAGTAGTAGGAGAGAGTGGTTCTGGCAAGAGTACTTTGGTTTCACTGCTACAAAATCTTTACCCTTTACAATCGGGAAATATTTATATGGGTAAATATGATCTGAAATTCATTAATAATGCAAGCCTCAGAACTTTGGTCTCAGTGGTACCCCAGAGGATTGATCTTTTTGCAGGGAATGTATTGGAGAATGTAGCTTTGGGAGATTATCAGCCTGATATGCAGAAAGTGGTGAATATTTGTAACAGACTGGGTATGATGGAATTTATTGAAGGCTTGCCCAATGGTTTTGGAACCTACCTGGGAGAAAATGGAGCTTCACTGTCAGGAGGGCAAAAACAACGTATAGCGATCGCAAGAGCATTATACAGAGATCCTGAAATCCTAATTATGGATGAGGCCACAGCTTCCTTAGATCCCGATGCAGAGCAGTTTGTTCAAGAGGCCATACGCATCCTTGCAGAGGAAGGAAAGACTGTCATATTTATTACTCATCGATTAGCTGCAGTACAGGATTTTGACCGGTTGTTTGTTTTGGATAAAGGAAAATTGATAGAAGAAGGTACTCATCAAAAATTATTGGCTGATAGGGGTAAGTATTATCAGATGATAAGTAGGCAGCTATTGGTTTTAAGTTAAACTTTAAATTTTTTATTATGGAATTTATCAAACAGATCGAACGATTTCAACTATTGAATAAACTGGTAAAAGAGCAGAGGACAGGAAAGCCCGAGGAATTGGCTAAGCGACTTGGTATAAGTAGGGCTAAGTTGTATTTGATGCTGGAGGAGCTAAAAGATGAAGGAATTGAAATCAGGTTTTCCAAGCGGTCTAATTCATTTGTTTACGATAATTGTGGAGGGGTTTCGGTTGTATTTTCATTAAAGGTTTTGGGATCAGAAGAATTTAGAGACATCTCCGCCGGAAAAGTTTTAAACAATCCTATAGCGTCTAAATTTTTAGACGGAAGTATCCTTTCTTTAAGTTATGATCAGTGGGTAAATAAAAATGCTAGCTAACTTAATTTGCTTGTGCTGAGATTGGGATTTCCAATGCCCAGGAAAGATTGGGGAAACAATTAAATTTTTAACTTATGGAAAAGTTTAAAGAATTGAGATTGGAGGAGATGCAGGAGGTTGAGGGGGGTACAATTTTTAGCCCCCTACTTTGGACAGAGACAATTGCTGATTTCATGATAGGGATATCTGAGACATATAGTGATTCATTTGACTATTATCGAAAGAAATTAAAGTACGAAAAATAAATTTTAAAAAGATGAAAGAATTATCAAAAAATGAATTAGTCCAAATTAATGGAGGTGAGGTTTCAACTGCACGAAAATTAGGGAGAGATTTTGGTGACTTTCTAGCCTATTGCGCGGTAGTATCAATATTTATTGCAGATGCAGCAAAAGATGCTATCAAAACTTTCACTAAACTTTGAAATATCAACAAGGATGAACCATTGTTTTAACTTTGGTTCATCCTAATAAATAAAGTGATTATGATATATTCAATATAAAATGGTAGTCCTAATAAAGGATATTTTCTTTTTTTTAACCTCAGGTAGAAAGGTTGAAGAAACTTTTAAATCTAACAGAAAATTAATTTTCAATCTCTATATATTAAAAGCTGGGATTTTTTTATTGTTTGTATTCTTGAATTTTTTTCTATTCAATTTTAAGATTGATGGTAGAGTCGAAGGATATGTTGGCCTAGGGTTTTTCAAGGATTTAATTAATTATTTAATACTTGCTCCAATATTAGAAGAAATTCTATTCAGGTATCATAACAATTTGAAAATTGGAAATATTATAGCTTCTTTAATTGCAACTTGTCTAATTTTCTATGACCATATTTGGTTTCTGTCACTATTAATTTTGTATTTTTTAGTTTTGATTTTAATTTCTAGTTTGAAAAAGGAGGTAGACAATTTGGTTATTGTTTATGTATCTGCATTTATTTTTGGTGCCTCTCATCTAGCATATATAGAGGGTTCCTTTTCATTTGAAGATATATTATCATACGTTTACATTTTTTTACCAAAATTTTTAAGTGGACTTATTTACTCATATGTGTTTTTTAAAAAAGGGATTTGTTTTTCTATTCTTCTTCACTTTTTATGGAATCTCCTTCCCTTTATTATAGACCAGATAACCAATTCACTTTAGAAGATTTATTAATATGTTTTCAAATTCAATTATTAAGTTAAATCCTGAAGGTTTCAAAAACTTCAGAAACTACCGCTGTTCGAAGTTTGAATTCTCGAAACTTGATCAAAAGATTTGAAATACTTAAAAATGATACCTTTTTCCTTATAGCTCGGATTGGAAATCCTATGAAATAGGTTTAGGATTACTTACACAATGCCTATCAATTCCTGAGCGGAAAGAGAACCTAGACTCTGGCTTCAGCTTTCCGATCTCAAATACTGCTTAATCGCTTTCCCTAATCTCCTAAAGGTATTCTTAAACACCTCTTCATTTTCTTCCAGAAGCGTGACACGGAAGCCTCTCAAATCGGAACAAAAAGAGGATATGGGTACCACACAAATCTGCTCGGCAGCCAATAAATGATAAACGAATTTTTTGTCCAGCGGCATATTCTCCTCCTCCATCCACGAATCTCTTAATGCAGCTAACTTTTCATCCTCTATGGGTAAAAATTGGCCTTCTTTCAACACTCCTTCTTCAAAAACGATGGTGTTATAAAATGCTCCTTGTGTGGGATTAAATTTGATCCCTTCAATATCACCCAAAATCTCACTCATCCAATCACTCCTCTTTCCTATCTGTTGGTTGGCTTCCTCCCGGTACGCAAAATAAGCAGGATGACTCATGATTTTAGGAATCGCCAACTGAGGTAAAATTGTGGAACAAACCTCGATCATTTTAGCATTTTCCAGGGTCTTGCAGAGCTTGGAAAACTCCTTGGAGGATTCTCTATTATAAAATTCCATCCAGCCACATCGAGAACCTGGCCATGGAAATTCTTTGGAAATGCCTTTTAAGGAAATTGCCGGTCTGTCACCGATCACTTCAGCCAATGGAACCGATGTAATTCCATTGTAAGTGATGTTTTGATAAATCTCATCTGTGATTAAAAGGAGATTGAACTCCTCAGCAATTTTCACAAAGGCCTCCAATACCTCTTTGGGATATACCATCCCCGTTGGGTTATCTGGATTGATAATCAAAATCCCCACAATGGATGGGTTGTACCGAACTTTTAGATACAAGTCCTCCATGTCTGGAAGCCATTGGTTATCTGGATCTAGCTTATATGTAATAGGTGCAGCATTGGCATGTGCTGCCTCAGCAGAACTGTGGGTGGAATAGGCCGGAGAAGGACCAATAATTCTTGCAGTAGGAATCAAAAATTGATACAACTTCGCAATGGCATCTCCCAATCCGTTAAAGAATAAGATATCTTCTGCAGAAATCTGAGTTCCTCCTCTTAGGTTATTTAGATTCGCCAAAAACTCACGGGTTTCCAATACCCCTTTGGAGTCCGCATACCCATAGGTTTTATCATCCTTCATCAAATCAGCAATGATCTCCTTCATCCATTCCGGCACCTGATTGCTTTTTTGTATTGGGTCACCAATATTCTCCCATGTCATAGAATAACCCAAGGCTTCTATTTGACGGGCCTTTTTGACGATACCTCTGATTTCATAGGATAATTCTTCGGCTCCGGGTCTGAGGAGTAACTGTCTCATAAAAATATTTGCTTGATGGAATCAAATTCGATACAAAGAAAAGGAAAAGAGAAGAATATCAGATAGAATAATTGGAGTAGGAAAGAATATCTGCCAAAATTGACAAAAATTAAACCCATTTCATTCTAAGTAAACATCGTAATTTGGGTATTGAAAAATTCAACTTTCAAAACTAATTATTGCCCAATTCTTTTAATCCCTCTTATGAAAATTCACAGTCTCTTATTCATCCTACTTTTTCTTTTTTCTTTTAAAAACCTTAGTGCACAAAGCAAGCCAAGTCCCCAGCTTTCCCCTAAAAAACATTACAATCTGGTACTTATTGTGGCTGATGATTTAGGCTATGGTGATTTGGGCTTTACTGGAAGTACGCAAATCAAAACACCACATCTTGATCAACTTGCTACTAATGGAGTCACTTTCACCCAAGGATACGTTTCCTCGGCCGTTTGCAGCCCTTCAAGAGCAGGGTTTATCACAGGCATCAACCAAGTGGAATTTGGTCATGACAATAATCTCGCAGGAGTTGAGCCTGGTTTTGATATAGCGTATAATGGCATGCCGCTCAGCCAAAAAACCATTGCTGATCATCTGAATAAATTGGGGTATGTGAATGGCCTGATTGGAAAATGGCACTTAGGAAAAGAACCTCAATTCCATCCGCTAAAAAGAGGGTTCGATGAGTTCTGGGGCTATACAGGTGGAGGACATGATTATTTTGAATCTCTGCCAAATGGAAAAGGATACAAAGAGCCCTTGGAAAGCAATTTCAAAACTCCAGATCCAATAACCTATATCACAGATGATGTAGGAAATGAAAGCGTGGATTTTATAGAAAGACACAAAGACGAACCTTTTTTCCTTTTTGCTGCATTCAATGCTCCTCATACACCTATGCAAGCGCTGGAAGAAGATTTGGCTTTATATCAGCATATCGAAGACAAGAAACGCCGAACCTATGCCGCAATGGTTCACCGACTGGATCTGAATGTAGGTAAAATCATGACAAGCCTGGAGGAACAGGGGTTATCCGAAAACACCTTGGTGGTATTTTTTAGTGATAATGGAGGGCCTACCGACAGCAACGCTTCCCTAAATGCGCCATACCGTGGTCAAAAAGGTATTTTGCTGGAAGGGGGAATCCACGTGCCTTTTGTCATGAATTTACCAGGTTTACTTCCTGAAGGGCTTATCTACCAGGAGCAGGTTACATCACTGGATGTAGTACCTACATTTTTGGCGCTAGCAGGAGATACTGAAACCTCTATGGATATGTTCTCAGGGGTTGATTTAATTCCTCACTTGACAGGAAAAACTCCTCCGCTTGCTGATCGAGAGATGACATGGAAGTTTACTATTAGCCGGGCCATCAGGGAAGGGGACTGGAAACTGGTAAGTGTTCCTGATCGAATGCCCATGTTATATAATCTTGCCGAGGACCCATCCGAGCAAAATGACCTAGCTCTGAAACATATGGATAAGACTACTTATCTATTAAAAAAGCTAGGGACTTGGGATGTCAACCTCCCTCACCCGGTATTTTTGGAAGGAGCCGTTTGGAAAAAAAGACAACTGGGTTTATATGACAGAGAATATCAATTAGAGCAACCCATTGAAAATTGAATCATCAATAGGTTCATCAATGGTAATTTTCTTTGCTTACCCAACCAACCACCTATGAGAAGCAATACTTTTTTTAAAGCCTGTTAGAAAGGATCGGTGGATTTCTTAATTTGGTTTTTAGAACACCTAATACCCTGTGAACAAATGCGATATAAACTCAATTGAGTACTCCGATTGGGATTGTAGAATTAATTTTAGGCATATGGCTACTGATATTTGGGTTTCGAGAAAAAAAAGTAAACAATCAGACTAAACCAGATGAAGGAAATCGAGGATTTTTTTGAAGACTATAAAAATGCCGTTTGGCAGAAAGATGCAACCCAATTATTAAAACTATATGATAAGGAGGTTGTATCATTTGACATGTGGGACTTAGGTTACTATAAAAACCTTAATGAATGGTCACCCGATATTGAAAATTGGCTCTCCTCCTTGGGAGAAGAAAAAGTGAAAGTTGATTTTGAAATGATTCAAGTGTTCAAATCAGATACAAGTGGATTTGCAAGTGGATTGATAGAGTTCCAAGCTTTAAATTCTCAAGGGGCGGTATTAAGGAAAATGAAAAATAGAATCACTGTTGGATTTTCAAAATTCAATAATGGCTGGAAAGTGGTTCACCAACATATCTCCGCCCCGGTGAGTTCTGAGGACCTTGCTGCTATTCTGGACTTATAAGAAGTTGTTGGTAGTGAAATGGAGAACCGATGTTTTTTGATGATTTAATAAAGAAAGAAAATAATTTTTTGCGATTACATCCACGATACTAATCGGGACTTGAAGAACGGGTTTTAAAATTCAGAAAGCTAAAATATAAACTCAGAAAGCTGAGGTGAGAAGGCTAAAGCTTGCCTTCCAGAGTTAGGCCTGCCTTCCGAAGTCAGGCTTGCCTTCCGTAGGTAGGCCTGCCTACCGGAGGTAGGTCATAAGTCTAAAAAAAGGATCGCCATGCGTTTGATAGGTTATCGTCCTGCATAACGGCCATGCAAAAATGCTTTCCATTTACTTTTTAGTGGAGCCTATCTCCGATAAAAGTATCCAGGGCTTGTTAGATAGAATCGACGGATTTCTTAATTTGGTTTTTAGAACACCTAATACCCTGTGGACAAAGGCGATATAAACGCTATTGACTAGTTCGACTTAGGTTAATACAAGTGTTATATACCACCTATTGACGGATGAGAAAATTTCTACTTCTTTTAATATTGACAAGTTGTATTTCAAAAGTAACTTATAAGCAAGTCTTTGAGACACCAGAGAATTCCGCATTAATTGATTCAAACAAAATCAAGACAATTGACGATTTTGAAGTAGCCTATTGTTCACATTTTGACTCAACACATTCCAAACCATTGATGTTACCATTTGATTTTATCAAAGGTGAAATTGCAACGACATCAAAGTATTCAATTCCTCTTTATGGTAATCCTATGAATTGTAGCTCATTTGATATTCACCGCAATCATTTAGTTATTATAATCGAATCAACAGGTAATTGGAAACTTGATTCAGGCGCTAAAATCGATCGCTCGCAGATAGACTCTTTGGTTAATATGAACATATTCAATTTTGGTTATTATCCTGAATTATCTGATGACCCTGAAGACGCTATTTTTAGGATAGAATTAATACCTAACGAATCAATGGGAACTCTGAATACACTGCTCTATGAGATTTCTAAATCCTATCTTAATATAATAAACGAAGAAATGGGCAAAAGAATAAAGGATTCGATTCCACTTAATATAATATTGGATACTCATATTGAATTACCTACACCCGTTTTAGATTCAGTTTATGACGAAATTGAAAAAGACATTGAAATAGATTTAAGTAATGGCGGTATATAACAAAGCATATAGCTTAAGGCCGGTGAATGGCAGCCAGTAAGGTTTTCGATTTGAGATCAGCTTTGGTTTTGCTGGACAGGAAAGTGCTTCGAAACTGCCTCAAGCCTTATGTAAACTGTTGTCTGTAATAAATTAGAACAATATGAAATCTCTAAAATCTCATGAGCTATACAAAAACCACCATCTGTGGTCATAAATCTTAGCACATTTACCTATTTTGTTTCTAAAATGGTTAGGAAACAATGAAGTTTTCAGGGCCGTTGCTGAAACTGTATTCAAAAATTGAAATAAGAGATACAACTACCAACAATGCATATAGTTTATGGGGAATTAACTATTAAAGCCAAGGCAATCCGACCCTTACTTTACTTCATTAGTTAGGATCGGGTAAGTGATCCGATGGCGAACACAAACTCTTGTAGCACATAAAACAAATGATCATGAAAAGAGTACTTTTTTTCTGCCTAATCGCTTTAACTCTTTTAGGTTGTAGCGAACCGATAAAGTATGACATAGTCATTGAAAAAGTGAATTTATTTGATGGATATGAAGATTTAGGCATTGTGAATGTGGCTATTAATAAGGATACCATAGCAGCGATAACCACCAATAAATTAGATGCCGATTCAACGATAGACGGGTCGGGTAAATTCATAATTCCTGGACTGGTCAATGCGCATGTTCATGCCAGTAAATTGGACGACTTAAAAGAAGGCTATCCTTTAGGTATTTTGACTCTTCTAAACATGCACACAGGATTGGAGGACAGAGAACTTGACTGGAAAACAATGTCAAGAGATTCAATTGGTTTTTCCACACTCTATGGGGCAGGTCATGCAGCCACAGTACCAGGTGGACACCCCAATCAGTTTAGTCCAGATATGGAAACTATTTCCGATTCTTTGCCCATTGCAGATTGGCTACAACATCGCATGGATAAGGAAGTTGACTACATCAAAGTGATTCGTGAAAACCACGAATGGATGGGCTATCCACCTCTTCCCTCATTAAGTTTTGAACAAATCAAAAATCTTATTGACGCTGCACATAACCAAAATTATAAAGTGGTTGTTCATGCCAATACAGTTGCGGAAATGATGCAAATAGCCCAGTTCAAGCCTGATGGTTTTGTACATATGTTGGATTATAAAGAAGACCTACCTATTCCAGACAGTTTTTATGTACAGCTAGCTAAGCATAATATTTTTGTAGTTCCTACGGCTGGGATGGCGCTAAAATCCATGGAGGATGCACCACCATTTATTCAAGACTGGGTCAGTATTAACCTTTTGAATGCTCAAGAGCGTGCTGATATCATCAAAGAGATGCATGAACAAGGGATTTTGATGGTAGCTGGAACTGATGCCCAAGAAGGTCAAATGAATTTTGGAGAAGATTATTTTTTGGAGCTTGAGCTATATAAAATGGCAGGCTTGTCCAACCTTGAAGTACTGAAAACAGCTACAGGAAATGCCGCCAAAGCCTTTGATTTACCTATTGGAGAAATAAAAAAAGGAAGTAAAGCAACTTTTGTACTTCTGAATGCAAATCCCTTAAGTGACCTTTCAAACTTAAAAGAGGTAGGCCAAATCTGGAAAAATGGAATGATAAATTAATACATACTATGCAGGCTTATATTTAGCACTTAAACAAAGTGTCATTTATTTACACCATTAAGAAATCAAGGAAGAATCGATTAATTATCTATGGAAATTCATATTGACATCACTAAAAATATCATAGAACAATTTGATCGCTACTTCAATTTTACAAAAACAGAAATTGGACTAAAACCTGATCCTGCAATCATTGAAGGAGATGTAAAATTTATAGATTTTCCGGGTGAATTGGAGTTTCATCACTTTGATAAAGCGCCATTCAAAATACCTATTTCAATGACCTCGGTCAATCCTGTGGACACCCAATGGTATATTATCCATATCAACCTTTCAAAAACAAAACAGGAGAAAAAGGCTGGGGATCAAATCATTCATTTTCAAAAGCACTTGCCAATTGGAATTCTACTTTATGGTCCAAATCTTAAAATAGAAACCCAAATTCCTCCTCATATTGAATCTGAATTAGCAACCATACGGTTTAGCGATACCTTTTTGAAGGCCTACTTTAAAGATTGGGAAAGCCTCATTGATCGAGAAAAAAGTTTGGTCTATGAAGACCTAGATCCTGTTTTGGAGTACAAATTGTCTTTGGCTATATCAGCCATGTATGATAAAATAAAATGCCACCGGCTGGTACTCGATTTCGTTCAGCAATTTTTTAACAAACTAAAAAGTCATAAAAAAGGAATAAACCCAGGTAAACTACACCCGGAAGACCTTAAAAATCTCTTTAAAACTTCAACCTTACTTAGAGACCCAACCAATAGTCAGATTCCAACAGTTGAAGAAATGGCTAAAATGGCACATATGGGAACATCCAAATTCAAGAATTCATTTAAGCAGGTATTTGGATTACCTCCTATTGAATACCACAATAGGGTGCGAATGGAATTTGCCGCCTCTGAAATCCAAAACAACGCCAAGACTCCCACCGAAGTAAGTTATTTGCTTGGGTATTCCCATCCTTCCAACTTTACCAAGGCTTTTAAAAAATATTTCGGCCATCTCCCTTCTTCTTTTAATTAGCATTCTTGTCTTTTTCCACTATTAAAGTGGCTTAATGCATTAAACCAACATTCTTCCTGTAGTCTATTTTGCGATAGAAAATTTTAAAAATAAATATCATGACTACAGCAGAAAAAATAACTACAGCTTTTAAACAAGTACCAAGAATACTTTATCTAGGAATACTATTTTGTTTAGCGCTCTCTTGTACGAGTGAGAAAAAGGAAACAGTATCGGAAGCCGATATTGAGCAAGAAATCAACTCTGGTACACCAAAAAGAAAATTTACCAAAGAGATTCTGGCCCAAGAAACCGCTTGGGCTTCAGCGCTTGTTGCTGATGACATAAGTTTCGTAGAATCTATTATGCACGATGACTTTCGCCTGATAAGGACCTATGGAGATGTCCCACCAATTAGTAAAGATATGTATCTTGGTATGAAAGGGATGAGCGCTTCATTAGCAGAGGTGACATCTCTGAACATAGTTACTGAAATGGATTCAATTGTAGTAGCAAGAACTACTTGGACGATGGATTGGGAACAAGAAGGTGTAGGTAAATTACCTCCTTATTTTGATATGATTGATACCTGGAAAAAGAGCAAGGATGGCATCTGGCAGATTTTTTCTAGAATAAGCCAAGTTGCCGAAAAGCCTTATACCGAATCGAAAACTATTGACGATTAAATGAAACAGCGGTTAATTATACTAATGATTTTTATTTTGATGTCATGCTCCAAGAGTCATGAAGAAAAAGTCATTCTGTATAATTTCCCGCAAGATATTAAGCAAGCTCAAATCGAAATAGTTTCTTCGCTTTCAGGGAATCAACCAATCCAACCAATAGGTGTCCAATTAAAGGCCCGAGCAACCCTGCGGGAACGTGAATTATCCAGAGCTTATTTGATTGAACTTTTAAAAAACCTATCCCTTCAACCAATAGAACAAAATTATAGACAAAAAAACATCAATCCGTTTGTTGATATCCTAATAGGACCATTTAAAGGAACTAACATCTATGGCATTTTACCTGCCACTGTCAACACCAACCAATACATAATTTTAGGTGCTCATTACGATACAGCTAGGGATTGTCCTGGAGCAAACGATAATGCTTCCGCAATTTCATTATTGTATGGAGTTGCTAAAAAAATTTCTGAAATCCCATCAAGAGAAGTCAATGTTTTAATCGTGTTCTTTGACCAAGAAGAGGAAGATCTAATTGGTAGTAAAGCTTTTGCGAGGTACATTAAAAAAAATGAGTACGATATCCTCTCGGTTCATACTTTCGACCAAATAGCCTGGGATAAAGATCAAGACAATGCAATTGAATTGGAACTACCGACTGCAGAACTTGAAGAGATTTATAAAGAACAGGGTCTTAAATTAGATATACCTATTCATACTACTAAAGTAAACTCAACGGATCATCAATCTTTTCGAGATATTGGATTTAATGCTGTTGGAATTACCGAAGAGTTCGTCAATAAAGATACTAGCCCTTACAAGGATACTCCAGAAGATACGTTTGAAACTGTAAATTTTGATTACGTAGAATCCACAACAAACCTTGTCTATGAAGTAATTAAAACTCTAGTCACTAAAACAAAGGGAGATGGATATTAAAACGAACCCTTATTTGTTCATTCTTTCACTTTCGATACTGTCCTTTATCGCTAAGGGCATTATGTATTTGACCATTGGAAGCTATGTTCCCATTTTTCTTTCTGTGTTGGTTTTGGGAGTTTTCATAATTACAAGAAAAAGACCTAAGCTATTGATACTTAGTATAAAATTCTGGGCAATTTCATTAATTATTTGGGCTGTTTTGAGAATAGTAATAGGTATAATAGACTTTTTTGTAAAGCCCTTGACTGAAAACCATTTACATCAACAGTTAGGAATAACAGGCATGATAATTAGTCTTATTTTTCTTGGAGTTGGTTTTTATTTACTGAAGAAAAAAAATAGAATTAACTGGCTACTACAGTAGCAATAAGTAATGGTTCCATCCACACCATTCTTTTGATCAAGCTTAGGAAAGGATTTTTTGTTGTGTACTTGCTCGGCCTTCCACTCGCCAGGCTAGCGGGGATTATACTTAGCCAAGACGTTACAGTTTCGGTGTCAAAAGCCAAGTTTTAAATCCTTTTAATTGAAAATCAATTGTGAAGCAGGTTTATTGGAATTGCTTAACTTAAAGGAAAAATGATTCAAATGAATGGATCCTATTTTTAATGTGATTTTATACAACAAAGAATAAAATGTTTTGAAACGCATTTTATCGAAACTGTTGGCAAAAATAAAAGGGGCTGAAATGAAAATTAAAATACTACTTTTTGCATGGATTTGCTTAACAGCAGTTGCTTGCCAAACAAATACAATAGATACTAACCAAACCATCTTTTTTAATGGGGACATCATCACCATGCAAGGTGACAGTCCAGAATATGCTGAGTCCTTAGTAGAACAAGACGGGAAGATTGTGTTTATAGGCTCCAAAGAAGAAGCCGAAGAAAAATACGGGCAGTCCCAAATGATCGATCTTGAAGGGAAAACATTACTTCCAGGTTTTATCGATGGACATGCTCACTTTGACAATTTTGCCGCTCAGGCCATTGGTGCTCAAATCTTACCGCCACCAGATGCAGGAGCCAAGGATATTCCAACAATGATTCAAATTTTGAAAGACTGGAATACTCCTGAAAATAGAACGTTGACAGGATGGATCTTCGGTTTAGGCTTTGATGATTCGGTACTGGAAGAAAACCGTTTTCCAACCAAACATGACCTCGATAAGGTATCTACAGAATTCCCTATCATGATCATCCATATTTCTGCTCATTTTGTAGTGGTTAATTCCCTAGGCCTGGAAAAATTAGGTATAGATGCCAGCACAAAAGATCCTGAAGGAGGAATTATCAGAAGAGAAGAAAACAATGAGCCCAATGGTGTTTTAGAAGAATTGGCCGCATTTCCCTATATGTTGAAAGTACTGACACCCGCAAGTACTGAAGCTGCGGACCGCTTTTTTGAAGCGGGACAGGAAATGGCATTGTCCTATGGATACACCACCGCCCAGGAGGGTCGAGCGATGCAAAACCATGAGGGATTGGTTAGCAAAGCAGAAGCAGGCAAACTAAAATTGGATGTGGTTAGCTACATCGACTATATGTACGCAGATGATTACATGGATTCCAAGTGGAACAGCAAGACATACAACAATCATTACCGAATTGGTGGAATGAAAATGACGCTTGACGGATCTCCACAGGGAAGAACAGCATGGCGCACACAAGCCTATTTAATCCCTCCCGATGGAGCAGAAACAGGCTATAAAGGATACCCCGCTATCCCCCAAGACAGTGTGGTGACGGCATTATATAAGAAAGCTTTTAAAAATAACTGGCAGGTTTTGACCCATGCAAATGGTGACGCAGCTATGGATCAGATGATTCGTACAATGAAAACAGCTGCAAACGAATTGGGAAATGATGACCGGAGGTCTGTCCTGATACATGGGCAATATGTTCGGGAAGATCAGCTCGATTCATTCAAGGAACTGGATGTCATTGCCTCACTTTTCCCGCTTCATACGTTCTACTGGGGAGATTGGCACAAGCAAATCATCGGCGATAGTCTGGGAAATTTCATCAGCCCAACAAGAACTGCATTAGACAAAGGACTACGAATTACCATACACACAGATGCTCCTGTAGCTCTTCCGAATTTGATGCGTATGGTAGGAATTTCTGTTGAAAGAAAGTCCCGCTCAGGCCAAGTGATTGGAGCTGATGAAAAACTAACTCCATATGAGGCTCTTAAGGGCATTACTCAATGGTCTGCCTACCAACATTTTGAAGAAGACACGAAAGGCACTTTCGAGGTAGGTAAATTGGCTGATATGGTTATTCTCGATAAAAATCCATTGAAAGTGACTGAGGGAGAAATAAAAAATATTTTGGTTTTAGAGACTTACAAAGATGGAATACGGGTTTATAAGAAATAATCAGTAGCGCCACAGTTTCCCATAAGTATTCAAAAGTATATGTTCTAGCATTTTTTATTTGATTGTTTTCCCACCTTTTCTGGAGCGATGCCACTGATATTTAATTATGGCTTTGATAGTCTAGGACTTCATCGAATGGAAGGGTTTGTAGAATCCCACAATGTCAATTGTAAAAACGCAATGCGAAAACTTGATTTTCAACAAGAAGGAACGATGAAGGATTGTGAAATAAAAAATGGAGAATTTATAAGTTTAGATATTTACTCAAAAATTAATGTCCAATAAAAAACTGAACACATAACCAAGCTTTCAGCTTCTAAATGGCTGCTAGAAAGATTTTCGTTCCTTGTAAGCGTTGGTATTGCTGTTCAGGAAAATGATTGGAAACCTTCCTATAGCCTAGCTCTATAAAAAGCCCCATATTAAGTATGTAATTCATCAATAGATTTTTCAAAAAGAATTCCTCCCTTAAACATGCTTTTTAGTATAGGGTGAATTTCTTTCCCTAATTCTGTTAAACTGTACTCAACCCTTGGTGGAACTTCGGGAAAAACGGTTCGAATAATTAGACCATCTGATTCTAATTCTTTAAGCTGTTTAGTAAGCATACGTTCACTTATATCAGGTAACAGTTTTACTAATTCATTATAGCGCTTATCTCCTTGAAAAAGGTGTAAAATTATGGTTCCTTTCCGTTTACCTTTAACAGTATTGATAAACGTATCTATCGGACAATAACTTTTCTTCATTTTTTTTCTATTAATGCCTTGAATAAACTAAAAACGGAAATAAATGTTCGTATCCATACTATTTGTAAGTTATTGATATTCAAATGTTTTATTCTGTCCTTTGTATAAGGAATAATTAAATAACCGACGATGATGAAACAAAGTAAAACTACATTTAAGGCGTTTAGAGTTGAAGAGAATGACGGTAAATATTCTGGTTCAATTAAAGAAATAGAATTTAGAAAATTAAACGAACATGAGATTTTAGTGAAAGTCTCCTATAGCTCACTGAATTATAAAGATGTTTTGTCAGCCACTGGGAATAAAGGTGTAACAAGGAATTATCCTCATACCCCAGGTATTGATGCAGTCGGAATAATTGAAAAATCAAATAGTGAAAATTTTAACCCTGGAGATAAGGTTATTGTTACAAGCTATGATTTAGGGATGAATACTGATGGTGGATTTGCAGAGTACATTCAGGTCCCTGCTGATTGGGCTGTAAAATTGCCTGAAAAATTGACCATGAAAGAAGCAATGATATTCGGAACTGCAGGTTTAACTGCAGGTATGTCAGTTTTAAGGCTTTCTGAATTGATAAAACCTGAAGATGGCAAAGTAGCTGTTTCAGGAGCAACAGGTGGTGTCGGAGCATTAAGTGTTGCCATCTTGAGTAAGCTGGGATATTCAGTGGTAGCCATTTCCGGAAAAGAAACAGAGCAGGAATACCTCTTATCCCTCGGTGCAAAAGAGGTGATATCACGAAATGAGATTGAAAATCTTGATAAAAAACCATTATTAAAACCCTTGTTTGTAGGAGCTATTGATACTGTAGGAGGTGTAATACTTGAAAATATTATTAAGTCAACTGCTGCCATGGGAATTGTAACTTGTTGTGGAAACGTGGCATCTCCAAAACTTGATTTGACCGTTTTCCCCTTTATCCTGAGAGGTGTCTCACTCATTGGAATAGATTCTCAAAACTATCCAATGAAGTACAGAAAAAATGTTTGGAATAAGCTAGCCCAAGAATGGAAACCTCAACAACTAGATGCCACTGGCAATATAATTAAGCTTGAGGATGTAACTCAAAAAATAGATTTAATGCTCAAGGGGAAATTAAAAGGAAGAACTGTTCTGAGTTTGGCTGATTAAATAGAGGGTATCCCCCTGTTCAAGATTTTTGGGAATACTATCAGGGGGTCTATCTTTAAGATTATTTTTTTATTCATAGGGACTCGAGCAGCAAGATTTGAGCATCACACTTGACAGAAGGAACGGGGTGCGTGTTTCATTCATTTTATTCTGAGCCTCCCGAATAGTAATCGATATCGAGGACTTTAATCCTTTCAACCTTTGAGGGCTTTAAAACCTCAAAGGTTGAGAATATCTAAAATCAATAATTGTGACTGATTTAGGCTTTGAAAAGCTGAGTAGACGCTATATTTAATTCCCTGATTTTTAAATAACTAAAGAAAAAAAACCAATACCGGGTAGGGAAAAGTAGCTGGAAATGTTTTTATTGAATAGGCAAGAAAGAAGTCTCCTTTACCTAAACCTTGTACGCTATTTGAAACAATTGATTTTTAAATAAACCTAAATATACTTTTCATGAAAAACGCTATATCATTCTTGCTAATCCTATTAGGATTTTCATTTCAGGCACTTTCACAGGAAAGTCAAAATGAGCATCTACTAGATGGGACTTCTTTGGACTATTATTATCCAGATGGAGGTGCTGTTCATGCCGAATTTGAAGAAGGTCAGTTTAAGTTTGATTGGATACTCGGGCCTAATGAGGGAGCTTCAGGAGAATGCGACTATAAGTCAAGAAAAATTGGAGATAAACTTTATCTTGTCAATTTCAAGTATGACCCAAGTGCAGCTTTCGTTACCATAGTTTTTAATTTCAAGCAAAAAGTATTTGCAACCTCTGCAATACTCGGAGCAGGAACAGATCAGGAAGTTTCACTATTCGAAGCGGGTATCATTAAAGAGCTGACATTAAAAGAAAAGTGATTGGGGTTAGTGGACTTAATTGCTGAGGTAGGAGGATGAGCACTTTTCGATATAGGTGGGGTTGTTGCTGAAGAAAAGTATATTTTAAAACGAACAACCAAGTGATTAAAAGAAGAAAGTCACGCTGGGTATGCAATCCTTCGGAATAGGAAGCATGCCCAAAGTGTTTTCTATCAAGAAAAACGACATTTTAGCAAACAAAGAATGACACAATCTGAACTCATCATTTTAAACTTTACCGAGATCAGGAGAAGAAGCATCAAACTTTGGAATGGACTTCCAGAGAGCTATTATCATTGGAGAACTGACGATAAAGCGAAGACTGCCATTGAAATGGTCAGACACGTTTTGGAAGCCGATTATGGATGGAATAAAATAATCAATAAGGAAAGTATGGAAGATTACCAATCTCCCTGGAAAAATCGACCATTCACTAGCCTTGCGGACGAAATAGAATTTGCAGAACCCTATAGAAACACTTTTTTACAAAGTGTGAAACAATTTTCGGATACAGAATTAAGCGAAACAGAGATCATTCATCCCGGAAATGGAGAGAAGAAAATGCTTGGTAAATATTTATTAAGGATTGGGTATCATGAGTCTGTTCACGCAGGCCAATTCCTTTCCTATTTAAGAGCAATGAAACTTAATCGCCCAATGGTCTGGGACTGAAAAATAAAACATGAAAAGTCTATTTTATTTTTTACTGTGTCTGGTAGTTTTCTGCAATTGCACTGAAAATAAGCCAACCGATCTGATTGTATTAAAAAATGCTACCATTTATAATGGAAATGGTGAAGTTATAGAAGACGGAGTTATTATTTTTCAGGGCAGGAATTGAGCATAAAGATATCATCGTAATGGCTACACAAAATGGTGCCTTGGCTATGGATAGAGCAGATGATTTTGGTACTTTGGAAAAAGGAAAGTTTGCCAACCTTATCATTCTAGAAAAAGACCCAGGGATTGATGTTTCTAACTTTCGCTCCATAAGTCATGTCAAGAGAACAGGAGTTTTGAGTGAGATTGACAATTCAAATGAACAATACAGGAAATAATACTTAATGAATAAGCTTTTTAAATTCTTCATCCCCTTACTTCTACTTACAAGCAGTTTTTTTACTCCCCTTTCAGCACAAGTTGACCAAGCGACTCCTCTAGCTGCGACTGAAACGATTAATAAAACCATCTCAGCTTTAGAGAGCCATACTTATACGGTTGAATTGGAAAATGGCATGGCAATAATTGGTAAAGTCCATCAAAAAGGGATAGACCTTGTCATCGATGTTTATAGACCAACTGGTGAACTTCTAAAACAAATTGACGGCCCAAACGGAATCAATGGAATTGAAGCCATTGACATTACAGCCAAGCAATCGGGGAAGTACCAACTTGTTGTTCATTCCCTAGACAAGGAAGCCGAAAATGGAAATTATACTTTAGAGGTGCTGCAGCTATTAAGCTTGTCTGAAAACACGAAACGCATTACCAAGAAAGAGCTTCCTACAGAGACGCTATACAAATTATGGGAATCCTCGTTAACGGATAGCACTGTCATTGAAGCCTTTATTCAGAATCAGCCCGAAAGACATATTATTGAGCCGATGGAAGGAAATGATACAGATATGTTGGTTACCTACTTTTGCATCCCAAATGAAAACACCGAATATGTCATGTTGAGCGGGGGTCCTGATTTTTTGGGCTTGCGTTTTCAGCGATTACCTAATACAAAACTTCATTTTGTAACTCAAAGGGTCCCCAAAGATGCGCGGTTCAATTATGGTTTCAATTATTTTAATCTAGATCAGGCGGGACCAACTCACGAAATTGAGTCTAGAACTGTGGAGCATGCATATGATGGGGTTCTAGAAATGCCTAATGCACCTGAGCAACCCTATATCACTGAGAGAAAGCAAGTAGAAAAAGGAACCTTAGAGGTGCTATCTATTACAAGTGAAATCCTTAATGAAGAAAGAAAAATCACCGTACATACTCCTGCCAATTACGATGCCTCCAAAGCGCATAACCTCTTAATTGTTTTTGACGGAGAGTCTTATGGAGCAAGACCAAACGGGAGATCTAGGGTACCTACACCCACCATCATGGACAACTTATTCTCGGAAAACAAAATTACTCCAACAGTTACCGTATTGGTTTGGGCAATGGGTAAAAGAAGTACCGATTTGATCAGTGAAAAATTTGGTGATTTTATAGCAGATGAACTTATTCCCTGGGTTCGTAAAAAATATAACATTCATACTAAGCCCGATCAAATTGTTCTAGCAGGATCAAGCCGAGGAGGTTTTGCTGCAAGTTTCATTGCCTTCAAACATTCAGAGGTAATAGGCAATGTTCTTTCCCAATCAGGTTCTTATTGGATCAAAGGAACAGCAGATGAAAATCATTGGATATATCCAGAGGATAATGGCAAGCTCATCAACTTATATAAACAGAGTGAACGATTACCTATCAAATTCTATATGGATATCGGTTTATATGATGCCGGGGCATCTATGCTCGGAATGAATAGACAGTTTCGGGATATCCTTGAAATAAAAGGCTATGAAGTAGACTATCGTGAATTTAAAGGAGGTCACAATTATGTGAATTGGAGAGGAACACTTGCAGATGGGTTAATGTCTTTAATTGGGACGAATTGAAACAAAGCAAAATGTATTTAAGACTGGAAATGAATGTATATCTCTGTTAGAAAAATTAAAATCCTCAGTTTTCTTTTAATTGCCTTAGTGGGCATTTACTTTTTTTGGGGGAAACTAACCCATCCAATTGGAGTTCAAAAAGTAAGCTTTACTCCATCACAATCAGAGAACTTTACAAAAGGTAATTTGAATTTTTCCATATACAGGGCCAGTACCGGTGTTAGTCAAGATGTCATTTATTATTTTCACGGAAGAAACTTAGACAATACCATCTGGAATGATGACACGTATTATACATCATTAATCCAGTCGCATTGGCAAAAATCAAAAGTTAAACCACCGACAGTTGTTTCAATTTCCTATGGCCCTGAATGGTTACTTACTTCTAAAAATTCTAGAGAAAGCAGTGGTTTAATGGATGATTTCATTTCCAATTTGCCATTTATTGAGTCTAAAATTGGGAAACCTCAAAACAGGATTTTGGTTGGTGAATCTATGGGTGGATTAAATGTTTTAATCTTAGGACTTAACCATCCAGCATTGTTTTCTAGAGTTGCTGCTTTATGTCCTGGTGTTTATCTAGACTCTCCATTTTCGGATTTAGATAAAATACAGGCAGCTATGCAACGCACGGGAGCAGATCCCAAAGTTGCCTTGGGAATCTATCTCATGGCAAAAAAATACGTTTCAAATGAGGAAGAATGGAATGAGATTTCTCCCATTGAGTTAATTAAGAAAGCCAACACTGACTACCCAGAACTGTATCTTTCCTGTGGGCTATATGATAAATTTGGCAATTATGAGGGTACCGAAGCTCTTGCTGCTTTGGCCAATTCAAAAGGAGTAAAAACCCAATGGCATCCCTTGTATGGGGGGCATTGTTCCATTGACATTTCCTCATTAGCAGATTTTCTTATCATAGAGGAAGAATTAGAACTGTCATATGATGATTAGAGCGATGTATCCTTATCTGAGAAAAAGTCTTTTAGCTTTCAGGCTTTTAATGATCTCTAACTTTTAGGTCCTTATTAATAATAATTTCTTCTTCCTCTATTTCTACTCCACTTAACTTATTCAAATCCGGCTGTCCTGCATTGACCCAGGCGGTATACCAAAAGTCGGCAATCATTTTGATGGACTTTCTCATTTGCCGGTCAACTTGATGATCTAAGGCTTCGGCATATTGTTGGGTGAATTCTTCTGAGTAAACTCTGACGGTTAGGCTATTGCGTTGCTCGTAGCTGTATTTTTGGTCTTGGGGGAAATTACTTGTCAATTCTTTTTCAAATGTTAGAACAGAATCAACCATAGCATGGGCTTGTGCTACCGCATCCCAAATGGCCTGTTGCGGTTGGGAGATGTATTCTGCAGTACCAACCCAAAGTTCAAACCTATTGGCTTGAGACTCGGGAATCCGACTTTCCCAGAAACCGTGGATACCTTCTTGACCGGTCAATTGACCATTGTAATTTTTAGTGGTGTGGAGTGGTACGTTTAAATCTGCGAGATAATGTCCCAAGTCAGCAGAAAGTCTAAGAATGGCTTTTTCATTTTTACTTTCGAAAGCTTCGGTCAAATTCAGGAAAGTTAAATAAGCAGACCAGGGGCCAATTCCATTCTTTCGAAGCTCTTCTTCAGAAAATTTTTCAACAGCCTCATACCAATAGATGGGCAAAATATCGAGAGGATTTTCACCGTATTCATCCAAATCAATGTAGTGCTTTTCTGCTTCGCCAATAACAGCATACCTTCTTCGGTCAGGATTGACTGCTTTCTCGGTAATGAATTGAATATGAGGTTTATAAAAAGCTATTAGTTCAGGTGGAAGAGAGTAAATTGCCATCCTGTTTATAAGAGAATGAGCGAAAAATCCCCAGTTATTAGTGGGTGTTGGGGAAGAAAAAAGAATAAATATGGAAAGAGTTAAAAATTTCATTTCTAAAAATATTGCAATTGAAAAAGGGGTATATCGGCATGAAATAGCTATATTTGATGCTTGTTAGGCGGAAAAGTTCAATTTTCATCATTGTACTCAGTCCACTAATACTCAGTAATCTGAGAAATAAATTGGTAGTGTAAATAATTTCTGATAACTTTGCACTCCAATTCTGAATAGGGGAACATCAAAGAATTTATTTTAATAACGAGATATGGCAAATCACAAATCAGCTCTTAAGAGAATTCGTGCAAACGAAGCGAAGCGTTTGAGAAACAGATACCAAGCCAAAACAACAAGAACTTTCATCAAAAAGTTGAAAGCTACTACTGATAAAGTTGAAGCGAATGAGCTTTACAAAAAAGTAGTTTCTATGTTGGATAAATTGGCTAAGAAGAATGTGATTCACAAGAACAACGCTAATAACAAGAAATCAAGATTGGCCAAGTTTGTTAACGCTCTTGGTTAATCCCGAAAGATTCTATCTTTAAAACCCTGCTTGTCAGGGTTTTTTTATTTCTGGTAAGTTAGTATTTTTAGTTAAACTTTTTAATACGTTACCATGGAAGATCATAGTTCTTTTAAGATTTCCCAGCTTGCCGAAGCAGATAGGCCAAGAGAGAAATTACTTTTGAAAGGGAAGTCTTCGCTTTCCGATGCCGAATTAATCGCGATTTTAATTGGGTCAGGCTCTACGACCTTGAGTGCGGTAGATTTATCAAGACATATTCTTTCCTCTGTAAACCATGATTTGTTTTCTCTAGCCAGATTGAGCGTTCAGGATTTAAAGAAGTTTAAAGGGATTGGCGAAGCTAAAGCCATATCGATTATTGCAGCTTTGGAGATAGGACGAAGGAGAAAAGATTCCGAGCCAGTACAAAAACCAAAAATCACCTCATCTCAGGATGTTTATAATTTGATGAAAGCGGAGTTGGCAGATGAGTCGGTTGAATATTTTTATTTGGTCCTGCTTAGCCGATCCAATCAAGTCATAAAAAAGCACCTGATATCAAAAGGAGGGACAGCAGGGACCGTAGTAGATTCTAAATTGATTTTTAAATCAGCGCTCGATTACCTCGCTCAATCCATGATTTTGGTTCATAATCACCCCAGCGGAAACCTAAAACCCTCCGAACAGGACAAAAGACTGACAGAAAGATTGGTGAAAATTGGTAGAGAATTGGATTTGCCGGTTCTAGATCATGTTATTTTTACAGATCTTGGCTACTTTAGCTTCGCCGATGAAGGATTGATCTGAAAGAATGAAACCAAAAAATATTTTATTTCTAGTAGTGGCTACGGTAATCGTAGCGGCCATAGCGTATACATTGACCGGAACAGAAAGCCCGGAAGCTTATAAAGAAAAAATCGAGGCAGAAAGAGAGAGGCAGTTTAAGTTTATTCGATACAATATTGACTCTCCTTTGACCGAGGAACAAAAAAGTGGGTTTAAGGAGCTTGATTTTTACCCTATCGACCCTGCTTTCAAGGTGAAAGCACTGATGGTACCAGTAGAAAACAAAAAAGTACGAGTGGTGCCCTTGACGGATGGTTCGGAAGAGCGATACATAGAGCATTCCTATGCTGAATTTGAATTAAAAGGAAAACCCCAGAAGTTATTATTGTTGCAAGCAATTGATGAGCCTGATATGCGAAATTTCTTTTTGGCTTTCGCAGATGAGACCAGTGGCTTGGAAACCTATGGAGGGGGACGTTATATCAACGCACGTCAGGACGGAAAGAATAGTATCACGCTGGATTTTAATTTGGCTTACAATCCTTATTGTGCCTATAATCCAGATTTTGCTTGCCCTATTCCTCCTCGTGAGAACATCATGGAGATCGCAATTGAGGCTGGTGAGAAAAATTACGAGAAATAGCCTTTTTGCCTAAATCAAATCTCTTAAATTTGTATCTTATTCTAATCAAATTGGGGTTTTCGAACCCCTTTTGTTTATCTAGTCGAATCTGGGATTCGAAAGCAACAGCAAATTATTCATGAAAATATCTATAAACAGACTCAAAAATCATCTGACTTTAACTGAAAGTTCAGAAGAAATTGCAGACCTCCTGACTCAATCCGGACTGGAAGTAGAGGGTTTGGAGCCTTTTGAGTCTATCAAAGGAGCATTAGAGGGTGTAGTCGTAGGAGAAGTTTTGACTTGTGAGAAGCATCCCAATGCAGATAAATTAAAGATTACTACTGTAGATGTAGGAGCTGAAAGTCCTGCGAATATTGTTTGTGGAGCTCCTAACGTAGCCCAAGGTCAAAAAGTCTTGGTAGCTAAAGTAGGAACTACCATTTACCCAAGTTCAGGTGATCCGCTGACATTGAAAAAAGCAAAAATCAGAGGAGAGGTTTCAGAAGGGATGATATGTGCTGAAGATGAATTGGGACTTGGGTCTAGTCATGCAGGTATTTTAGTTTTGGATACAGACCTTCCCAATGGAAGCCCTGCTACTGATATTGTGGAGGTTTCTAAAGACGAGATCCTGGAGATCGGATTGACACCAAACCGTGCGGATGGCGCATCACACCTAGGGGTAGCAAGAGATTTGAAAGCTTTACTAGGAAGAGAAATCCAGATGCCTGAAGCTGTGGAGCTGAAAGTAGAAGCAGAAGGGCCTGCGATCTCGGTGGAAGTTGAAAATGCTGCAGATTGTCCAAGGTATGCAGGGGTAGTTTTGACTGGATTGAAAATTGGTCCATCTCCCCAGTGGTTACAGAATTTCTTGAAGTCTTTGGATTTGGATCCCATTAATAATGTGGTGGATATCACCAATTTTATCCTTCATGATTTAGGTCAGCCACTTCATGCTTTTGATGCGGATAAGATTTCCGAAGGAAAAATCATCGTTGGCAAGCTCCCAAAGGATACCAAGTTCACCACCTTAGATGAAAAGGAAAGAAAGCTTTCCGGAGAGGAATTGATGATCAAAGATCCAAAAGGAGGCTTATGTATCGCCGGGGTTTTCGGAGGTGAAGATTCAGGGGTTTCAGATGATACCACTTCGATCTTTTTGGAGTCTGCTTATTTTTCACCGGATATCATTCGAAAAGGAAGTCAATTTCATGGTTTGAAAACCGATGCTTCTTTCAGATTTGAAAGAGGAACAGACCCTAATATGCCTGTTTATGCATTGAAGCAAGCGGTGAAATTAATTCAGGAGATTGCTGGAGGGAAAGTTAGTTCTGAAATTATAGATCTTTACCCAAACCCAATTGAGGATTTTGTGATCGAGGTAGAGTATGGGCATGTCAACCGATTGATTGGTAAAACCATCGAGCCATCAGAGGTCAAATCTATTTTGGAAAGCCTTGAGATTAGGGTTGAAAATGAAACAGAAACCGGATTCACAGCTATCGCCAAGCCCTATCGCGTAGATGTGACTAGGGAGGCAGACATTATCGAAGAGGTTTTAAGGATTCATGGTTTCCATCAAGTATTGCTTTCAGAGAATCTGAAGACAGATTTTTTGGCGGAGCATCCGGTGAAAGATTTAAATAAACTTCAATACCGTATGACGGAAATTCTTTCTGCTCAAGGGTATCATGAGATAATTACGAATAGTTTGACGAAGCCAGGATATGCTGAGAAATCAGGTTATCTAGATGCTTCCAAGAGCGTAGAGATTTATAATAAGCTAAGTGAGGATTTGGGCGTGATGCGTCAGACTCTCTTATTTTCCGGTTTGGAGGTCTTGGCTAGAAATATAAATAGAAGACAGACCGATCTTAAGACCTTTGAGTTTGGTACGGTCTATCAAAAATCTGAGGAGGGTTATCAAGAGGGGAGAAGGCTGGGTATTTTCCTTTCAGGGAATAAGTCTTCTGAGAGTTGGTTGGAACCAGCTAGAGCCTTTGCTTTTGCAGACCTTTATGCAACGGTGGAGAAACTGCTGGAAAAACTGAATATTTCCATCGGTGATATTAGTATGGTGGAGTCAGCTCCTTTTGATTATGGCTTAAAATTAATGTTAGGTCAAAAGGAAATCGGTTCCATCGGGTTAGTTGAAGAAAAGCTTCTAAAACTAGCCGAGGTAAGGCAAGAAGTTTTCTTTGCTGAGCTGGATTGGGATTTGTTATGTAAGAAAGCCAGCGGGCTTAAGAAGTATCAGGATATCTCCAAATTCCCCGAGGTAAGGAGGGATTTGTCTTTGGTAATTGATAAATCTGTGAGTTTTGATCAGGTAAAATCTGTAGGAATTAAGTTCGGAGGAAAATTATTACAGAGAATTGGCGTTTTCGATGTATACCAAGGTGATAAAATTGATGCGGGTAAAAAGGCTTACGCATTGAGTTTTCACTTACAGGATCAGGAAAAAACACTGACCGATAAGGTAATTGACAAAACTATGAGTAAATTGATTCAAGCCTTTGAAAAAGAAGTAGGTGCATTGATCCGTACTTAGAAGATGATTCACGACGAACTGCAAAAATTGGAAAAACTGGTGCATCAAGCCAGTAAGAAATTAGAACATTTGACTGAAGAAAATGAACAACTGAAGTCAAAAATGACTGAATTGACGGCTGAATTGAGTCAAAAAGAGCAGGAAATCGACCATTTTAAAAATAAGATTAAAATTAGTAACATTGTGGAGAGCCGACCGGTGGATTCTGAAGATTCAACCGAAATGAGTGAATTAATCAATAATTATATACAAGAAATCGACCATTTAATCACCTACTTATCCGAGTGATATGGAGACACTTGCCATCAAAGTAAAAATAGGAGATAGAGAATATCCCATGCGCGTCAAGATCGAGGATGAAGCCAAGATCCGGCATGCAGGCAAGTTGATAAATGAAAAATTGAGAAAGTACCGAGAGGAATATGGACTAGACGATCAGCAAGATCTAATCGCAATGGTAGCCTTTGATTGCATGGTGGAATCACTGGAAACCAATGAAGTAAATGCCGAGGACAGTGAACATATCCGAACTAGTTTGTCACAATTGAATTCGTTGCTTTCAAAAGCTTTGTAATTAACATTACCCACTTATTTCCAGAATTTTTAAGATTCCCCGCAGGTTAAATTCATATTAAAATACCTATGGGAGATATATTATACATAGTCCTGGCCGCCCTGGTGGGGCTTGGTGCAGGAGCCGCGATAGCGGGATTATTGATTAAAAATAAAAACCAAAAACTCGAAGAAGAGACCAAAGAAAAGATTAAATCCATGCTTCGAGAGGCAGAGATCAATGCCGAATCAATCAAAAAGGATAGAATCTTAGAAGCGAAAGAAAAGTACCTAAAGCTAAAGTCGGAGTTTGACGAAGAGGTGAGTAACAAGAAAAGTATCATCATCACCAATGAAAATAAAGTCAAGCAAAGAGAGCAACAAGTATCCAAAGAGCTAGAGCAGGTAAAGAGAAAAGAAGCAGAATTAGATAGCAAAAAAGAAAACCTAAACGCGCAACTTCACTCCGTTCAAGTAAAGAAGGAAGAGCTTGAAAAAGTGACCAACCAACGGATTGCAGACCTTGAAAAAGTAGCTGCTCTAACTAGAGAAGAGGCGAGAGAGCAACTGGTTTCTATGCTTACAGAAGAGGCTCAAACCAAAGCTTCATCGCAAATCAAAGATATTCTGGACGAGGCTAAACTGACTGCTACCAAGCAAGCTAAAAAGATCGTACTAGATACAATTCAAAGAACTGCTACAGAACATGCGGTTGAGAATTGTGTTTCCGTGTTTAACATAGAAAGTGACGATATCAAAGGTAAAATTATCGGTAGAGAGGGTAGAAATATCCGAGCTTTGGAAGCTGCAACGGGGGTGGAAATCGTAGTTGATGATACGCCAGAGGCAATCATTATTTCAGGCTTTGATCCGGTGAGAAGAGAAATCGCAAAGCTTTCTCTTCATAGACTTGTTCAGGATGGAAGAATCCACCCGGCTAGAATTGAAGAAGTTGTCGCCAAGACAGAAAAGAATATTGAAGAGGAAATTGTAGAGATTGGAGAGAGAACTTGTATCGACCTGGGCGTTCATGGTCTTCACCCTGAACTGATCAAAATGGTGGGTAGAATGAGGTTCAGATCTTCCTATGGTCAAAACTTATTGCAGCACTCCAGAGAGGTGGCAAAGCTTTCTTCTACCATGGCAGCAGAGATGGGCTTGAATGCCAAATTGGCTAAAAGGGCTGGCTTACTTCATGATATTGGAAAGGTATGGCCTGAAGAACAAGAGCTGCCTCACGCAGTCTTGGGGATGGAATTAGCGAAGCGCTATAAAGAGCATCCGGAAGTTTGTAATGCCATCGGAGCTCACCATGATGAGATCGAGATGACATCGATGATTTCACCGATTGTTCAGGCTTCCGATGCGATTTCTGGAGCTAGACCAGGAGCCAGAAGGGAAGTGATGGATAGCTACATCAAGAGATTGAAAGAGCTGGAAGAACTAGCTTTGAGCTTTGATGGAGTCAATAAGTGTTTCGCTATGCAGGCGGGGCGTGAACTCAGAGTATTGGTAGATGCTGATAATGTAGATGATTCTACAGCAGGAAAGCTATCCTTTGATATTTCGCAGAAAATAGAAAAGGAAATGCAGTATCCTGGACAAATCAAGATCACAGTGATCCGAGAAATGAGAGCTGTAAATTACGCTAGATAATAAATTTTAAAAATTCAATAATGGCAGAAACGATTTAGTTTCTGCCATTTTTTTTTGGGATCTGAATGCTTTTGTATTACTTATTTTCAGGTAGGTTTTGGCTTTTTGAAGAGCTTCGTTTATCCATCATGAGACGAAGGCTCAAGCAAAGTGATTTGGATATTTTAGAAAGTAGGTTTCCCTATTTTGCTAGACTTTCCAACAAGCATAAACGAGAATTTTGCCGAAAATTAGAGGAAATCCTTACCATAAAAACATTCATTGGGAGAGGGGGAGTGCAAGCTGTTAGCCAAGAAATGGAAGTCTTGATAGGCGCCACAATAGTCATGGTAACCTTTGGTTGGCAGAGAGTTCGATTGCCTCATTTCAAAAAGATATTGATTTATCCCAACGCCTACTATAGCACGATCTCAAAGACTTACCACAAAGGGGAAGTCAACCCAAGGCATGGGATTATTGTTGTTTCCTGGGAGGCATTTTTAGAAGGATTGGAAAACCAAAAAGATGGATTGAATCTCGGTATTCATGAAATAGCGCATGCCTTGAAATTGGAAAATCAAATCAGGAATAACTCAGAGAGTGACTTTTTTAATCCGCAGGCATACCGTGACTTTCATTCATTTTGTGCATCTGAAATAAGGAAGATTTCCTCTGATATTCCTGGTTTTTTTAGGAAAGAGGGAGCATTAAATGAACATGAGTTTTTTGCTGTGGCTTTAGAAAATTTCTTCGAGCGACCACATCAGTTTTTCCAATACAATTCAAAATTGTATGGAACATTGGTCCAGCTACTGAGACAAGACCCAAGGGTTTGGATAAAAGAAATTGCCTAAAGCATTCTGTGTGCAAATAATCTTGTAGGGTTTCCGCCTGTTTTCAAACCTTGATTCAATCCCTTTTGGTAAAAGAATGTATTTTGGCATTTTAGAAAATTAAATATGTATAGCTACATGAAAGCGATCATGACAAAAAAGTTATACGAATGGAGGGTTATAGATCTTGCGAGATTCCATATGGCTCTTAATAGATTAATTATATTCATATGAAAATTTCACTTAAATATTTTGGAGCTTTTTTGTCCGTTTTGATGGCTTTTGCTTCCTGCAATTCCAAGGAAAAAAGCCAGGAAGAAACAACAGCTGTTGCTGCTAAACAAACCTATTCCAACCCGTTGGATGTAGCATTTGGGGATCCATTTATATTGAATGATGGAGATGGAAAGTACTTTATGTACGGAACAGGTGGAGGTGCAAAAGATGGCTTTGCGGCTTATTCTTCCGATAATCTGGTCGATTGGAAATTTGAAGGCCAGGTCTATCAAGGCAACACGGATGACAGCTGGGCAAGTAAATTCTTCTGGGCTCCGGAAGTCTATAAAATCGAGGGGAAATATTACATGTTTTTTAGCGCTCAGTGGAAGGTCAATCCCACAAATGAAGAAGAGAATTTCATGATAGGAGTTGCAGTTTCTGAAAGCCCTACGGGACCATTTATCGAGATGTATGACAAGCCTATTTTTGATCCGGGCTATCCAATTATTGATGCAAATGTCTACTGGGAAGGTGGGAAATATTACCTCTATTACTCAAGAGCATGCTATAAGCATCCTGTGGAAAGTGAAGTGGCAGACTGGGCCAAAGAAAAAGGCTGGTATGAGGAGATAGAAGAAAGCTGGGTGTATGGAGTGGAACTGAAGCCCGATTTCTCAGGAGTAATCGGAGAGCCTGTATTATGCCTTCGCCCGCCTGTAAAAATGGATGATGCGCAAGCCGAATGGGAGAGTAGATCGGTTACCAAACAGGAAATCAATAGAAGGTGGACAGAGGGATCCGTGATCTTCAAGCATGAGGATACCTATTACATGATGTATTCCAGCAATTATTACGCGGGTGAAAATTATGCCGTCGGATATGCCACTTCTAAAAGTCCATTAGGCCCTTTTACAAAAGCCGCAAATAATCCGGTTTTAGAACTCAATACGCATAAAGGAGGAGAGGTGACCGGGACAGGTCATAACAACATAGTTTTTATGGATAATGGAGATATGTATTGTGTCTACCATGGCCGGACCAAAGAATCCGGGCAAGAGCGGGTAGTATTTCTGGATAAAATGGAAATTAAACCTGATGGCACCTTGGTCGTTCATGGTCCAACAACCACAGCGCAGGCGATGCCTATAGAAGACTAGTCATGTAAAAGAAAAGGAAAGCATTATGATTGCTTTCCTTTTCTTTTTTAAATCTGCAGAATTGACCTTTGATAAATCTATGCCTGTAAAAGTTCATCAACCGCTTTTGATACTGCTTCGACCAAGCCTTCATGTTCCCTGAGGTCTTCTCCCCAATAGGATCTTTCGCTTAATAATTTCTCTACTGTTTCCTTGGTAGACCCAAGTTCCCAAGCGGCTTTGAATTCAGCCATGATCGATGGATTATCATTTACTGGAGTTTCTACCCCTTTGTACTCTCCTTTATAAAAGACCAAAAGAGCAGCAAAAGCAAGGGTTAATTTTTCTGGCCACAGATTTTTGGATTCATAATATTCGAGTAGAGAAGGGAGTACCCTTACTTTGAATTTTGAGATACTATTAAGAGCGATGGATTTTAATTCATGGACTATGAATGGATTGGCAAAGCGCTCCAAAACATCGTTTGCAAACTTTTCCAATTCATCTTTAGGCATGTCCAGTGTTGGGATGATTTCATTAAAAATCACCTCTCTCATAAATTTCCCGATTACAGGATCTTCCACTGCTTCGCGTACAGTTCGGATTCCAGTTAGATAAGCATAAGGAACCATAGAGGTATGCCCTCCATTAAGGATTCTTACTTTTCGGGTTCTGAATGGCGTCAGGTCTTTGACAAATAGCACATCTAATCCTGCTCTGTCCAAAGGAAATTCCTCCTTGACATGTTCAGGACCTTCGATCGCCCAGAAGTGGAAAGGCTCTGCCATTACCGCCAGTTTATCCTCAAAGCCAATACGCTCCTGAATTTCCTGGATGCTGTCTTTGGGGAATCCCGGGACAATCCTGTCCACCAGTGTATTACAAAAAGTACATGCTGAAAAGAGCCACTCTGTAAATGCTTTTGGCAATTTCCAAAGGCTTGCGTATTGGTCTATGCAAGTTCTAAGTGTGATTCCGTTATCCTCTATTAATTCACAGGGGATAAAAATCAATCCTTTGGAAGGGTCACCTTGAAAATGTAAAAAACGGCGATAGAGTAATGCCGCAACTTTCCCAGGAAATGAACTCGGTAACTCATCTGGATTAATATCTGTAGAATCAAATTGAATACCTGATTCGGTAGTATTGGAAATAATAAACCTTAAGTCTGGATTTTCTGCCAGCTTCAAATAGGTATTGAAATCTTCATTTGGGTTACTAATGCCATGGATACAAGTAATGAGTTTGGCCTCATCCACTTGTTTACCTTCTTTCAATCCTCTAATCAAAACATGGAATAGGCAGTCCTGCTCAATCATTTTAGGATCTGCCACAGGAGAGTGTACCTGAACTACCTGAATATTTCCGTTAAAAACACCTTTTTCATTTGCCTCCTCTACCATGTAATCCGTGAATCCACGAAGGAAATTTCCATTCCCAAATTGGAGAATTTTAACAGGTCTTTCCTGCCTAGAAACAAAAGATTTTGAGAGAGTTTTCATGTTGTTTGTAAAAATTAGGTGGCTTGTAAGTCCGTTAATGCTTGACTACAATTAGGCTTAGAAACTTGGGATGAGCCTCTAATAATTAATTCTGGTTTTAATATGGTTTTGCGTGCGATCGCTTCTGTGCCTCCATTGTTTAGTAATTCAAAAAAAGTTTCTGCAGCTAATTTCCCCATGGGGATACTTTTTTGATCTACGGAGGTGATCCCAGGCTCAGTGAAAGAGGTAAAAGGCTCATTTCCAAAACCCGCTAATTTCACCTGCTCAGGGATTTTAAAATTATTTTCTTTCAGCACTTGCATAGCCCCCATGATAGCATAATCGGAGGAGGAAAAAACTCCATCAAAAGGAATGTTTTTGTGGAGGATAGAATTCATGCTGGACTTCCCGTCTTCCAATTGCATGTTGCTGAAAACGACCAACTCGGGATCTAAATCAATTCCATGATCTTTTAAGGCATCTTCATATCCGCGCAATCTTTCTTTGTAAATGTTGATTCTTTGGGAGCTGGTGAAGTGAACAATTCTCGAACAACCATTTTTTATTAAATGCTCGACTGTTTGGTAGGCCCCCAGATAATCATCAATAACCACCTGGCTTACTTCTAAATCGTTGGTTATTCTGTCAAACAAGACAAGTGGAATCCCTCTTTTCATCACTTTTTCGAAATGATCAAAATTCTCGGTCGTTTTGCCTATAGAAGCTAAGATGCCATCTACTCTGGCATTGAGCAATGCTTCGACAGTTTGAACTTCCTTTTCAAACTCATCATAGGATTGGGAAATAATAATCTTATAATTAAGGCTGTTTGCAATCTCTTCAATTCCTCGAATGACAGAAGAAAAGAAGTTTCTATTGGCAGTTGGAACAATTACTCCGATTAGCCTGCTTTTACCACTTCGTAAGGCTGAGGCAATGTGGTTTGGCTGGTAGTTGAGTTGTTTGGCAACTTTCAGTACTTTTTTCTTTGTTGCATCCGATATCCTAGGGTTGTTGTTTAATGCCCTGGACACGGTGCTAGCAGTAATATTTAGTTTCTCTGCTATGTCATGTATGGTGGCTTTTCCTTTTTTCATTACAAGGGGTTATTTGGGTATATTGTTCCATTACTTGGATTTTTAAGGTTATTTTATTCTCCATTGGGTTTTCCTATTGTTGCCAAAATTCCTCCGTCGACATAGATTATTTGACCGTTGACGAAGTCGCTAGCCGGGCTCGCTAAAAAAACGGCTGCACCACCTAAATCTTCTGGCTTTCCCCACCTTGAAGCGGGAGTTCTATTGATGATGAACTCATTGAATGGGTGTCCATCTACTCGAATCGGAGCTGTTTGATCAGTAGCAAAATATCCGGGTCCGATTCCATTGACTTGAATGTTAAATTTGGCCCATTCAGTAGCTAAATTTTTGGTAAGCATTTTCAATCCGCCCTTTGCAGCAGCATATGCACTTACAGTGTCTCTACCCAATTCACTCATCATGGAGCAAATATTAATAATTTTACCACCGGAATTTCTGGATATCATAGAATTGGCAATTCGCTGGGAAACGATAAAAGGTGATACCAGATCTATATCTATAATTTTTCTGAAATCTTTGGGTGCCATCTCCAGGGCAGGAGTTCTTTGAATCATGCCTGCATTGTTAACCAAGATATCTATTGGCGCTATTTCGGTTTCAATTTTTGAAATGGCCGAGTCAACTGCCTTTTCATCACTTACATCAAAAAGATAGGGGTGGGCTTTAATTCCTTCTGAAGCATAGGCTTTGATAGCGGATTCCATCTTTGCTGGGGTATGACCATTGACCACTAGCCTAGCACCATAAAAAGCTAATGCTTTTGCCATTGCCATGCCAAGACCATGTGTAGCTCCTGTGACTAATGCGGTTTTTCCAGAAAGGTCAAAACTTGGAGTCATTTTATTTTAAATCAGAGGGGTTGACGGTGTCCATGTCTCCATAGTTCATATTCTCTCCTGCCATTCCCCAGATAAATGTGTAATTGGATGTTCCGGCACCACTGTGAATAGACCAAGGTGGGGAAATGATAGCTTGATGATTTTTTAGCCAAATATGTCTTGTCTCATCCGGCTGCCCCATGTAATGGGAAACCACGTTTTCATCTTTCAAGTCAAAGTAAAAGTAGGCTTCCATCCTTCGGTCATGCGTATGTGCTGGCATGGTATTCCATACGGAGCCTGGCTTAAGTTCAGTCATTCCCATCTGCAGTTGACAAGTTTTTACCACTGAATTGACCAATAGCTTGTAAATGGTTCTGTGATTAGAGTTTTCCAAAGAGCCTAGTGTAACGACCTCCGCATCTTCTCTAGAAACCTTGGTTGTAGGATAGTTTTTATGTGCTGGGGCAGAATTGAAATACAAAAAAGTTTTTCCTTCTTTGGAAGGATTAAAAATTACGTTTGAAATTCCTTTTCCTATGTAAAGCGCTTCTTTATGGTCTATGCTGTAGACTGTTCCGTCCACTTCAATAGTAGTTTTTGCTCCCACATTAATGATCCCAATCTCTCTTCTCTCTAAAAATGTTTCGGCTTTTAACTGGCCCACTGCTTCTAATTGCAAAGGTTTATCTACAGGGTGAATGCCGCCTACAATAAGTCTGTCTTCTAATGAGTAAACACCTGATATGTTATTAGTTACAAAAAGATCTTCTATCAAAAAATTGTTTCGTATTTCCTTCGTGCCGTATGACTTGAAGTCCTCTGGATGCGAAGAATAACGTGTTTTAATAGTGATATTCATAGTGAATAAATGTAATCGTTTGCGCAATATACTTCTATTTAAGAAGAAAATAAAGTCAGTATTATTTCTGTAATATTGAAATAATTGGTATTAATACTTGTTAAAACATATAAATAATTTCACTTTCTATTTCTAGTTCAGAATGCCTATTTATTTTATATTGGAATGGTTTTGCTGATAAAAGCAATCGATTGCACCAATCTTTTTTGACATGTGAAATTCTACATTTCCTAGGAAGAGAAATTACTGTTAGAAAAGGAGAGTTGATACGTTAATAATAGACCCGAAAATATGAAGACCAACTTAGTAGTTTGGATTGCTGTGCTTTTTATGGGAATTCAGACCCATAAAGGTTTTGCTCAAGAATCGCTTGAGACAATTTATGATGGGGTAGAATTTGATATGCCCAAAGTGAAAGAGACCAGCTTTCCGGATTTTGAGAAAAGCATTATGGAATATGGGGCAGTTGGAGATGGCTTGACAAATAATTCCCAAGCATTCAAAGCTGCAATTGAAGAAGTCTCAAATCAAGGAGGAGGCAAAGTGCTCGTACCAAGAGGGATTTGGTTAACAGGTCCAATTACCTTATTGGATAATGTAAACTTGCATTTGGAGGATGGATCTCTAATCACATTCAGCAAAAACAAGGATGAATATCCCCTGGTGGAAACCAGTTTTGAAGGCCTAAATACATTTAGATGCCTTTCTCCAATCAATGCTTACCGTGTTGAAAATATCGCCATCACTGGAAATGGTACTATAGATGGTAGTGGTGAAGCTTGGCGTGCTGTGAAAAGGAGTAAAATGACGGATTCTCAGTGGAATGAATTAGTTAGTTCTGGTGGTATTGTGGTTGGAACAAACTGGTTTCCCTCTCAATCATTTTTAGATGGACATAATGCCAGTAGCAGCTTCAATGTCCCTGATGTTACGGATAGAAAGGAACTTGAAAAAATGAAGGATTTTCTACGTCCAGTAATGGTCAGTATCAGGGAAAGTAAACGAGTACTTTTAGATGGGCCAACATTCCAGAATTCACCTGCATGGAATATTCATCCTTTGATGAGTGAGGATGTGATTATCCGGAATCTTACGGTAAGAAATCCCTGGTTTTCTCAAAATGGAGATGGCTTAGATCTTGAATCATGTAAGAATGTCTTGATCTATAACAATACCTTTGATGTAGGAGATGATGCCATTTGTTTTAAATCTGGAAAAGATAGCGATGGCCGGGAAAGGGGGATGCCCACAGAAAATGTCATTGTCAAAAACAACATTGTGTATCATGGACATGGGGGATTCACTGTAGGCAGTGAAATGTCAGGTGGGATTAAAAACGTTCATGTTTCCAACTGTACATTTATGGGAACTGATGTTGGCTTACGTTTTAAAAGTACCAGAGGAAGGGGAGGCGTGGTAGAAAATATATGGATTTCAAAAATCAATATGATTAATATACCCGCAGAAGCCATTCGATTTAATATGTTTTATAGCGGAAATGCACCGGTCCTAGAAGAAGATCAAAATGCAGAAGATGAGGCTAGAAAAGAAGAACTGGCTCCAGTGACCGAGGAAACTCCTTCTTTCAGGAATATTTTCATGAAAGATATTCAAGTCACAGGTTCGGGTGTGGCTGCATTTTTTATGGGCTTGCCCGAGATGAAATTGCAGAATGTGAAATTGGAAAATGCCGTCCTAAATGCTGAAAAAGGGATTACTGCGATTGATGCAGCGGGACTTGAATTGATGAATGTTAATATTTCGGGTACTCAGGAAATCCCGTTAACCCTATACAATAGCCAAAACATTAAAGTGAGCGGGATCAATTATGAGGAAAATGGAAAAGCAGCGGTGAGGATTTTGGGCAATTCGGAAAATATTCAGTTAGATAAGGCTGATTTTAAAAACCTAGAAAAAATTTCCAAAGGAAAGGGTGTTTCTGAGGAGTCAGTAAAAGTAAATTAAGAATGAAAACTATTTTCTTGTTATTAACAACAGTTTGTTTGGCTATTCTTACTCTGATTCCAAAAATTGGAGAGAAAGATGAAATCACTTTTTTTCTTGTTGGGGATTCCACGATGGCTGATAAACCGTATGCAGGTAGCAACCCAGAAAAAGGATGGGGACAAGTTTTTCCACTCTATTTCAAGGAAGGAATCCGATTTGAAAATCATGCTAAGAATGGCAGAAGCGCGAAGAGTTTTAGAGATGAAGGCAGATGGGATGTAGTGATGAAAAGCCTCAAGCCAGGTGATTATGTGCTAATTGAATTTGCCCATAATGATCAGAAAATCAATAAGGAGGATAAGGATGCCTATGCAGATTCAAGTTTTAGGGAAAATTTGACAAGGTTTATTGTAGAAGTGAGGGAAAAGAAAGGAAACCCAGTCCTTGCTACCCCGATTTCCAGAAGAAGCTTTGATGAGAACCAAGTTTTGATTGATTCACATGGTCGCTACTCTGAGGTAGTTAGAGAAGTTGCCGCTCAAATGCAGGTCCCTTTATTCGAACTTCATAAAAAGACTGTTGCGCTTATCGAGCAATTTGGATTTGAAAAATCCAAGGAATTATTTCTTCACTATAGACCGGGAGACTATTCAGTTTTTCCAGAAGGAAAGGAAGACAATACTCACCTTTCTCCCACAGGAGCTTTTAAAGTATGTGATCTTGCCGTTGAGGAATTGAAAAGAGAACTTCCAGAATTAGAAAAGTTTCTAAAAGAATGATGAAAATTGGGAAAGAAGAAGGCTTCCTGTTCATCACATATATAATATATTTTTCAGACCTGATCATTACCTTGAAGGTTAGTAGAAGTAAATAAAAAACTTAAAATGAAATTTGAACACTTCGCAATAAATGTCCCGGATGCTAAAGCAGTTTCTGACTGGTATGAAAAGTACCTTGGCCTTTCAGTAAAAAAGAAAATGGCTGAATCGCCCAATATGACTTTCCTTGCAGATGACAGTGGGACGGTGATGCTTGAAATTTATAATAACCCCAAAGGAGAAACTTTGAGTTTTGATCAATTGCATCCACTTGCAGTTCACCTTGCTTTAGTTTCCAGCGACCCCACAGCAGACAAAGCTCGATTAATAGAAGCTGGTGCTACAGAATTTTCCGATGATATTTTACCTGACGGTTCTCATCTTGTCATGCTAAGAGATCCATGGGGGATATGTCTTCAGCTTTGCAAAAGAGCCGTTCCAATGATTTAATCGAATGAATTTAATGGAAGACCTTAGAATACCTTATCAAGAAATTGCTAGCCAGCTGGAGAAGCAATTGCTGAAATTTGGTTTTGAATCCGAAGCAGCAAACAAATGTGCAGCTCTATTTGCAAAAACTGACCTGGACGGGGTGCGTTCTCATGGCGTTAACCGATTTCCTTTGTTTATTGATTTTATCAAAAAAGGTTTAGTAAACCCTTCAGCATCCCCAAAAATTGAAAGTAGTCTGGGGGTTTTTGAACGCTATGATGGGCAATTGGGGCCGGGTAATCTCAATGCCTCGTTTGCGATGTCCAGAGCTATTGAAATCTCATCTGAATTCGGGATAGGTTGTGTGGCTTTAAAAAACACAAACCATTGGATGCGTGGTGGGACCTATGGCTGGCAGGCTGTTGAATCAGGGAAAATTGGTCTTTGCTTCACTAATACCAAAGCCAACATGCCTGCTTGGGGAGGAAGTGAACCGAAGTTGGGAAACAATCCCTTGATAATTGCCATCCCTAGGAAAAATGGCCCCGTGATTTTGGATATGGCGATGTCTCAGTTTGCCTATGGAAAGTTGGCAAATTATGCAAGATCAGAAATGAATGCACCTTATCCGGCAGGTTTTGATGAGGATGGCGAATTGACAACTGACCCCAAGCCCATTATAAAAAATGAGATGGCCTTACCAGCAGGAATGTGGAAAGGAGCTGGTTTGTCATTGGTAATAGATATGCTAGCAGCGCTACTTTCTGGGGGTGATAGCACGCATCAGGTAAATAAAACGGGGACAGAAATCGGGCTATCCCAAGTTTTTCTATGCTTTGATCCAAAGAAGTTGGAATTGGAGGCTTGGTTTGACGAAACCTGTGATAAGATTATTGAGGATTTAAAGACCTCATCAGTTTTTGAAGGGCAAAAAGTTTTTTATCCTGGGGAAAGTGTATTGAGAAACCGAAAAGAGAATCTGGAAAAAGGTGTTCCAGTAAATAAGCGTATTTGGAATCAGATTTTAAATGAATTGGAAAAATGAAAAAGTACGGAATAGGAATCATTGGAACCGGATCGATTGCAGTCAAACAAGCCCAGGCAATCAGAGAGCTAAAAAACGCATCTTTAGTTGGGCTGTTTAACCCAAATCCCCAGAGCGCCGCTTCGGCGAAAAAATCATTTAATGAACCAGTATTTTCGAATTTGAATGAATTTCTATCTATTCCGGAATTGGATGTTCTGTGCATTTGTACTCCCAGTGGAATGCATTTAGAACCTGGGATAGCCGGGGCTAAAGCTGGAAAGCATATCATGGTGGAAAAGCCTATCGAAATAAATTTGAACCGAACTGATCAACTGATCCAAAGCTGTGAGGAAAATGCAGTACAACTTGCCGTGATCTTCCAAAATCGATTTTCAGAAGATTATAAAAAGCTAAAAAGAGAAGTGGATAAGGGAACCTTTGGAAGGTTATTGATGGGGAATGCTTATGTGAATTGGTTTCGTGATGAGGCTTATTATGGGACTAGCAAGTGGAAAGGTACGCTGAAAGGCGATGGTGGTGGAGCTTTGATAAATCAAGGTATTCATACCATAGATTTACTTTTGGACTTAATGGGAGATGTATCTGCGGTCTATGGGCAGGTACAATCTACTTTATATGATATCGAAGGGGAAGATCTTGGAGCGGCAGTCGTGAATTTTAAAAATGGATCCATAGGAAATATTACCGCAGCTACAGCGCTTTACCCCGGATATCCAGAAAGGATTGAATTATTTGGAACAAAAGGAAGTGCGATTTTGGAAGCTGGGAAACTTGTGGAGTGGAATCTTCGAGGAGTGGAAAATGTAGAGATTCAAAAAGAAGCTAGTTCAGGTTCAGGATCATCAGACCCCAATGCCATTGGCTATCAGCTGCATTTGGAGCAATGGCAGTTGTTTTTAGAGGCTATCGACAAAAAACAAACTCCTGTAGTTGATGGGAAAACAGCTCGAAAATCTGTGGAATTAATCAGGGCAATTTACCTATCCTCCAAGCAAAATCAGAAAATTGAATTCCCTTTCAAGGATGATTTTTTTCAAGTTTAAGTGAAATGAAGAATTTGCTATAAATATTCCGTTGAACTCAATTTTTAAATCGATTCCGTAATTCTTCCAGTATCTAAGTCAGGAAAAGACTATTATTGTTATTTAACGACCAGTTAAGATAAACCCATGAAAAGAACTCTTCTTTACCTTATTTTATTCGTCTTTTTAGGTGTTTTCCCCATTTCCTGTAACTCCCCACTTAATGTGAAAATCATCAAGTTGGGGCATGGTTTAGGAGTAACTCACCCTGTACATGAGGCGATGCTTTTCCTTGCTAAAAAGGTGGAGGAAAAGTCCAATGGAGATATGATTGTGAAAGTCTACCCAAATCAGCAATTAGGAAGTGAGCGAGAGTTAGTGGAGCTTTTACAGATCGGTAGTCTGGGAATGACGAAAGTTTCTTCCGCAGCTTTGGAGGGCTTCGCACCTACCATGCAGGTTTTTGGAATGCCTTATTTATTCAGAGATGATGAGCACCAGAAAAAAGTGCTCCAGGGCGAGATTGGTAAAAAACTTCTCATGGATCCTCAAAAATATTTACTTAGAGGATTGTGCTATTATGATTCTGGCAAAAGGAGCTTTTATACCAAAGATAAGCCTGTGGAAACCCCAGCAGACTTAGAAGGACTCAAAATTCGTGTGATGGAAAGTAATACGGCTTCTAATATGGTGAAAAGCTTAGGGGGATCTCCAACACCGGTTTCTTATGGTGAGCTTTATACGGCTTTACAACAGGGAATTGTCGACGGTGCTGAAAACAATGCCCCAAGTCTTTATACCTCCAAGCATTACGAAGTATGTAAATTTTATAGCATTGATGAGCATACAGCTCTTCCTGATGTCATGATAGTAAGTACCAAAGTTTGGGAAAGCCTCTCTGAACAAGAGCAGCAATGGCTACAGGAAGCAGCAGATGAATCTGCTACTTACGAATATAAGATTTGGGCTGAATCTACTGCGGAATCTCTTCGAGAGCTAGAGAAAGCGGGAGTAACCATTTCTTACCCAGACAAGGAGCCGTTTCGTGAGGCTGTAGAGTCCATGTATACGGATCTGAAGACGCAGCAACCAGAGATCTATAAAATTGTAGAAGAAATTAGAGCAGTTAAATAACGAATAACCCAACGTATCAATCCTATGTTTTCATCCCAATCCAAGCTGTATCTGGATAAATGGATTTCACATCTCCTGATATTCCTGATGGCACTAATGGTACTGAATGTTACCTGGCAGGTAGTTTCTCGCTATGTATTCCAAGATCCTAGTTCATTTACCGATGAACTGTCACGATATATGTTGATATGGGTGGGGATGCTAGGAGCAGCTTATGTGGCAGGGAAAAATGATCATTTGGCGATTGATATACTTTTGACCAAAATCAACGAGAAAGCCCAGGATAAATTAATGATTCTGATCAATTGCTGCATCCTGGTATTCGCCTTGGTGGTTATGGTTATCGGGGGAGCAAATCTAGTTTACCTCACTTTTATTTTAGAGCAGAAGTCAGCAACTCTTCAAATACCTCTTGCTTTTATTTATGGGATCATTCCTTTCAGTGGACTGCTGGTGATTTATTACCAACTGGTTTCTATTAAATTTTTGTTGAAAACTGTTAAAACTGCTGTGTAATGGAGGTTTTGAGCGTATTGATTTTAGTGATTTCTTTCCTTTTTTTCTTGGGAATAGGTGTTCCGGTAGCTTGGAGTCTTGGACTTTCAAGTATGTTGACTCTGATGGTGACTGTTCAAACACTTCCGGCAATTACTACCATTGCACAAAGAATGGGGACAGGTCTGGATAGTTTTTCATTACTAGCCATACCCTTCTTTATCTTAGCTGGAGAGCTTATGAACCGAGGTGGGATTGCGAATAGGTTGATAGAGTTTGCAAAAGCCCTTACAGGGAGATTGCCTGGAGGATTATTGCATGTAAATGTCATTGCGGCGATGCTGATGGGAGCTATTGCCGGATCGGCAGTAGCAGCAGCCTCTTCTATGGGAGGTATTTTGGGAAAGAGAATGGAGAAAGAGGGATATCCAAAAGAATTGGGAGCAGCAGTAAACATTACTTCTTCTACGACGGGATTGATTATCCCACCTTCCAATGTACTGATCGTTTACTCTCTAGCCTCAGGCGGAGTTTCTGTGGCAGCTTTGTTTGTGGCAGGCTATTTACCAGGTTTTTTGGTAGGGCTCATGCTTATGATTACTGCAGCTATAATGGTAAAAATCAAAAAGCTTCCAGCCGGTGAGGGATCTTCCATAGGCCATATGTTAAAGACCTTTTGGAGAGCTATTCCAAGTTTATTTTTATTGATAGTCGTGATAGGAGGTATCATCGGAGGAGTATTTACAGCCACTGAAGCCTCAGCAATTGCAGTAATCTATTCCTTGGGATTATCCATGATTTATAGGGAGCTGAAAGTGAAAGACCTTCCTTCCGTATTATTAAAATCTGCCGAAACTACTGCAGTGGTCATGCTTTTGATTGCTACATCCATGGCCATGTCTTGGGTAATGTCCAGTGAGGAGATCCCTCAAAATATTTCCAATGCCCTTCTTGGGTTAAGTGACAATATTTTTGTGATCCTGATCATGATCAATATGCTGTTGTTATTTGTCGGGATTTTCATGGATATGACTCCAGCGGTATTGATTTTTACTCCAATTTTCCTTCCAGTTGTGACAGCTTTGGGAGTAGACCCCGTTCATTTTGGAATCATGATGGTATTGAATTTATGTATCGGCCTATGTACACCTCCAGTGGGGTCGATTTTATTCATTGGAGTTGGGGTGGCAAACACCACAATTCAAAAAATCCTCAAACCTATGTTGCCTTTTTACGCAGCTATGGTTTTGGCCTTAATCTTGATAATGCTCTTTCCTGAGATTACTTTATGGCTTCCAAGGGTATTTGGAGTATAAAATCTGAAAAATCGCGTTTAAATGCAGAAAAATTCTTGAATAGGCTTAAGAAATCCCTCCAAATAGAATATTCCTAATTTGTCGGTATAATATTTGAAGCGAATCCCCTCATGGATTCGATTTTAGTAAACCCCAAAAATGAGAAGGAACTCAAGTTTATTGCTGAGTTATTGGGAAAGATGGGGACTACCTACAAGGTGCTTACTTCAGAGGAAAAAGAAGATTTAGGATTATCTCATTTAATGGTGAATGTCAATGCCAAAAAAGAGGTGCCTAAAAAGGAGGTATTAAAGAAGTTACAGCAATGAAAGTCCGTTTCCTAAATTCTTTTCTGCAAGACCTGGATCTTATTTCTGACCAGAAGGAGAAAGAGGCAATTCTAAAAGTCATTGATACTTGTGAAAAAGCAAAATTTTTATCACAGTTGGCAAGCTTGAAAAAACTTCCAGGCTTCAAAAATGTGTTCAGGATCAAAGATAAGAATTACCGTATTGGCCTGTATATAGAAATCAACGAGCTTGTATTCGCTAGAATTTCGCATAAAGCGGAGCTATACAAGATGTTTCCTTAGAAATAGGTAAAGAAGTGTTTACCTCTCTACCTCTTTCAAGTTCTCGATTTTCTTATTTCTCAAGAAGCCATTGATGTCTTCAAAGTGCTCTTTGACGCGCTTATTACCGAATTCAAATACCTTGGTTACCAAACCATCCAGGAAATCTCTATCATGAGAAACTACGATTAAAGTACCATCAAAAGCCTTCAGGGCATCTTTGATAATATCCTTGGTTTTCATATCCAGGTGGTTGGTAGGTTCATCGAGAATCAACAAATTGACCGGTTCCAAAAGTAGCTTGATCATTGCGAGACGGGTCTTTTCACCACCAGAAAGGACTTTTACTTTTTTGTTAATATCATCCCCTTTAAACATAAAGGCACCCAAAATATCCTTAACTTTCGTACGAACTTCCCCAACAGCGATATGATCGATCGTTTCGAAAATTGTCAGGCTTTCATCGAGAAGAGAAGCTTGGTTTTGAGCGAAATAGCCAATCATGGCGTTGTGTCCCAATTCACATTTGCCTTCATAATCGATTTCTCCCATGATTGCTTTGATCATGGTAGATTTACCTTCCCCGTTTTTACCTACAAAGGATACTTTCTGCCCTTGTTCTATGGTCATGGAGGCATTTTTGAAAACCACATGATCTCCATAGGATTTACTCATTTCATCCACGATCACGGGATATTTCCCTGATCTCGGGGAAGGAGGGAAGCGCAATTTTAAAGTGGAGGTATCCACTTCGTCCACTTCGATGATCTCCATTTTCTCCAGCATTTTCACGCGGGATTGAACCTGAAGTGTTTTGGAATAGGTGCCTTTGAAACGGTCGATAAAAGCTTGGATATCTGCTATCGTTGCCTGTTGCTCTTCGTATTGTTTTTGTTGCTGCTCCCGGCGCTCTTTTCTTAGCTCCAGGTAGTGGCTGTATTTCGCTTTGTAGTCATAAATACGACCCATGGTTACCTCGATGGTTCTAGAGGTAATATTGTCTACAAAAGCTCTATCGTGGGAAATTACTACTACAGCTTTGGCTTTATTTAACAAGAAGTCTTCCAGCCACTGAATGGACTCAATATCCAAGTGGTTGGTAGGCTCATCCAAAAGGATCAAATCAGGCTTTTGCAATAGTATTTTGGCGAGCTCAATTCGCATTCTCCAGCCACCTGAAAACTCAGATGTGGAGCGAGTTAAATCTGTTCGTTCAAAACCCAGTCCCAGCAAAACTTTCTCAACTTCCGCTTCATAATTTACCTCTTCGATCGCATAAAACTTTTCGCTCAGTTCAGAAACTTGTTCGATTAGTTTGTAGTAAGCGTCAGATTCATAGTCTGTTCGAACGGTCAGTTCCTCATTGATGCGATCAATCTCCGTCTTCATGTTCAGGTAGCTTGCAAAAGCTTTGGAAGTCTCTTCCATGACGCTACAATCATCCGAAATCAATAAATGCTGCGGTAAGTAAGCCACCACAAAATCCTTTGGCGCAGAGACCGAGCCTGAACTTGGTTTTGTTTCACCAGCAATGATTTTAAGTAAGGTAGATTTTCCTGCTCCGTTTTTTCCCATCAAGGCGATTTTATCTGTTTCATTGATGGCAAAGGAAATATTACTAAAGAGTGTAGAGCCGCTATGGACAACTGCTACATTATCTACTGAAATCATATTTATCTGAATTGAAGCGGCAAAGGTAAGGAATTGAAGATTGAAATAACTTATTCGCCGTGGCGAATTGGAAGGTTTGAAAATTGAAAAATTGAGTTTATTAAGTTTATTTTAAACTAAATTGTTAAATATTTCTAATAGTTCTAGTTTTGGATTAAAAAAACAGGTCTTATGAAGATTTTCTTTTTACTTATTCTACTAAACCTTTTTTATGCTGAAGACCCTATTCAAGGAAAGTGGAAATTGCAATCTTATGAAGCTTTTTTGAATATTATGAAATCGGAAAGTTTTCAAAGTGAAACCCAATCCCGTCAAAATGAAGTTTCTAAGGACTTTCAATTTGCAATAGATAATACCTTTTATGAGTTCAATGAGGATTCTGTATATTTCACTGATGCAGGAGCTGGGATAGTTAAGGAAAAGAGAGGACGTTGGATAATTAAAAATGACACACTAACGATGCTAGAAACAGGAAAAGTAAAAGCAAATAGGTTTTTGATTGAGAAGTTAGGGAGTAAGGAGCTAAGGATGAGGCTTTTATTTCTGGAAGGGTTTATTGCGAAAAGTGAATTAGTATTTGTCAAAATGGACTGATAAACTGCTAATAAATATCTTTAATCTATGTCTTGATACTTGGGTCTAACATCTTGTTTCCAAAAAACAAAAAACCGCTCCGAACTTAATCGAAGCGGTTTTCAAAATCTTATATCTTATATCACTTAAGCATCCACACCCAAGGCTTTTGCCATGGTAGCACCGATCTCCGCTGGAGAATCAGCTACGTGAATACCATTTTCTCTCATAATTCTCATTTTAGCTTCTGCAGTATCGTCAGCTCCACCGATGATGGCACCTGCGTGACCCATTCTTCTTCCTGGAGGTGCTGTCTGTCCAGCGATGAACCCTACTACTGGTTTCTTGTTTCCAGTTTCACGGATCCATTTCGCAGCTTCAGCTTCATAGTTACCACCGATTTCACCGATCATAACGATAGCATCAGTCTCAGGATCTTCCATTAGCAACTGAACAGCCTGCTTGGTAGAAGTTCCGATGATAGGGTCACCACCGATTCCGATTGCGGTAGAAACGCCTAAGCCAGCCTTTGCCACTTGGTCAGCAGCTTCGTAAGTCAAAGTTCCAGACTTAGAAACGATTCCGATTCTACCTTGCTTGAATACAAATCCTGGCATGATACCTACTTTCGCTTCTCCAGGAGTGATCACACCTGGGCAGTTTGGACCGATCAAGGTTGCACCTCTCTCGATGATATATGGTTTTGCCTTCATCATATCCGCTACAGGAATACCTTCCGTAATAGCGATGATTACTTTGATTCCAGCTTCTGCAGCTTCCATAATCGCATCCGCTGCAAATGCAGGTGGTACAAAAATAATGGAAGTATCAGCGCCAGTCGTTTGAACGGCTTCTTCTACAGAGTTGAACACTGGTTTTTCCAAATGGGTTGAACCTCCTTTTCCTGGAGTAACACCACCGACTACGTTTGTTCCGTACTCGATCATTTGCTGTGCATGAAAAGAACCCTCAGACCCGGTGAATCCTTGAACGATCACCTTGGAATTTTTATTTACTAATACACTCATGATGCGATTTCTAAAGTTTGGCACAAAATTAAAAGAATCAGGTCGCTGTCAAAAGAAATAGATAACAATCTCTCATGAATTTACTGACGAAATACTTTTTATATCTTAGAGCCAAAGTAAGTCTTAATAATGAGAATAGTTGCCACAATCTTTTTTTGTTTCGGATTGGCTATTTCTGGGTATACACAGAATTTTAAATATGACCCCCAACCAAAAGGGGTGGAGTTGCCCGTTCAGAATGTCATTCAAATCGAACAAGATACCTTGGGAAGAATGTGGTTTTCCACTTCATTAGGTATTTTCTATTCCGATGGAATTGAAACTTATCCGTTACCGGATACCATCCAAGAGGAGTTTAATAATCAAATCGCTATTCATAGAGGCGGAGATGGCCACATGTGGATTTATAATGCCTCAGGTCAACCCAAACTAGCAAAAGGCGGATATGGCAATTGGGAGTTCATTGATTTGGGTACCAATATCAGTGATAAATTGAGTAATAAAATTACTTTTCAAACCATTGGGAAAGGGAATAATAAAAAGTATTTTCTTGATACTGGCTATCAATTGATTTTCTGGGAAGAAAATGGACCAATCGGTCAATTGGATAGGGACATGGAAGTCTTCGGAATGATGACATCTGCCAATTCTTATGATGGTGTTGATTACTTAGAGTTTACGAAAGGTGTCTTTCTATTAAATGATGGAAGAATGGAAAAAGCCCAATTAAGTGGTATTCCTTTGCCTACTCCACCATTAATGATGAAAAAAAATGAGGCAGATGGGAATTATTATTTTTTGGGTAAAGATTATTTGGCTAAAGGGAAAGAGCCTTTAGTTCCAACAGAGTTTGTCGCTAAAGACTTTTCGAAAGATCAATTTTTTGTTCAAGATTCCTATGATCTGTTCTTTCATCAAAAATCAGTGTTTTATCACTTTAATTCTCAGCTTTTTAAAGCGAGTGAAAAATTCAGCTTCCCCCTAATGATTGATTTAGAAGATGAGCTGAGAGCCTATTCTATAAATAGCGCTTTGATGGATCGAGAAGGAATCCTATGGGTGGGAACAAGCAGGGGGCTTGTGAATTTCAACAGTTTGGTGTTCCAGAATTATGGCCTTGGTCAAACTTCCTTGATGTCAGAAGAAATAACCGCGATTGGTAATATTGGAAATGGAGAGTACCTATTTGGTTTTAATAATGGGGTTCAAAAATATTCTAGGTTATCAGTGGAAACTATTTTCCGAGATTCAAACCCTGAAGGAAATCCCACAGATAGAATCGTGAATTTTTCTAACGATGGAAAAGGGAATGTTTGGTTTTCTAGTAATTGGGCAGGTGTTGGCAGGTATGCTATAGGAACAGGAAAAGTTGAATTTTTTGAGCCAATTAATGAAGATAATATCTCCTCTGTGGTGGCAGAAAATGATACCTTGATTATCACTGGACCACAACATGTTTACATTTACCCTTTGAATGAACCAAGTTCGAAGATTTATTCGAATGACCTTAGATCAGAAGTTTTAGAGCTTCTGGGGCATGACTATTTTTATTTGAGGAAAACGGGGAAACTATCCGATGGAAGATATATGGTAATGAAAGCCAGTCGATTGGCTTCTGAAAAACCCGTTCATTTTAATGAAAAACTAATGATCGCGGATGGCTTTGATTTTTTAGAAGTGAGTCCTGATAGTATTCTTCTTGGGTCTCAAAAAGGGCTATATGTATTAACTGACCAAAAAGTAAAGCCTTTCGAATTAAATGGGAAAACGATCACAAGGCCCGTGTTTGGACTACTGAAAGACAGTAAAAAAAGGCTCTGGGTGGGTTCTGATGACGGAGTTTTTCTCATTGATGATAATGAAATTCTTCATTTCAATGAAAGAAACGGTTTGGTGGGAAATGAAACCAACAGGGGAGCATTGCTGGAAACAGGTTCAGGTAGAATAATGATTGGGACATTAAAGGGGTTTTCTTTGTTCTTTTCGGAAGAAGACTTTCCGGATCAAGGATCTCCTAATGTTTATTATCAACATTTGATTTCAGACAATGAGGTCATTTTGGAAGAGAAGGAATTCCCATCCACTCAAAATACCTTAGAGGTAAAATACAATGCCATTGGTTTTAACCAAGCCAGAGAGCTTTGGGTACATTACAAATTAAGCTCTGAGGACAATTGGAAGGTCATTAAAGACCCGAAAACCACCACTATATTTCTACCTAATTTGCCCTATGGCGATTATCAAATTGAGTTAATGGCTTCGTATGAAGGAGAACAGTCATCCGAAATCGTCAAATCCCAAAAGTTTTCCATTTCAAAACCGATTTACCTGAAGTTATGGTTTATCATATTATGTGTGATTTTACTAATTGCCTTGGGGATTCTGATCAATACTTTTTACAATCAGTTTAAAACTGTGGGGGTACTTCAAACCGCCTTTGCGAAAGAAAGTAAAGAAAAAGAGATCGCTGAAGTGCAGTTTAAAAATGTTTGGAGTAGTTCTAAAGATGGCTTGATTCTGACATTGGATGGAGAGAAGATTGTTACTGCAAATCCAAGTTTTGCCAACTTGGTAAAAAAGGATATCTCTGAACTTGAAAAATCCAATGTTGTAGATCTCTTCAGTGACAGAAGCTATTTTGATAAATATGTAAATTCCTTTGCGAGGAAAGTTATCAAAAAAAGTAGTGCCGGTTTAACTTTTGAAAATTCTGTGCCTTGGAAAACAGGTTCTGTGGAAATGGAAGTGTATTCAGTTTTGATCCAGGAAGATTTTCAGGGAAGAAACCTGATTTTAAGTGTGTTTAGAGATATCTCTTCCAAAAAAGCGATAGAACAAAAAATGCGGGATGCTAAGGAAAAAGCGGAGCAGGCAAATAGGTATAAGACGAGTATGTTGTCAAATATTAGCCATGAGATTAGAACTCCATTGAACGGCATTTTGGGAGGAACAGAACATATTATGATGATGAATCAGGACAATCCCATCCTGCTTTCTCAGCTGGATATTATCCAACAAAGTGGCGAAAGGTTGTTGAGTACCATCAATTCAATTTTGGACATGGCTAAAATTGAAGCTAATAAAATGCAAGTGGTTTATTCCGAGGCTGATATTAATGAGTTTTTAAAATCAGTCATTGCTCCACTCAAGAATCTGGCCTTGAAAAAGGGATTAAAACTACATACAGAATTTCTACAGGAATCATTTAAAGGGAATATCGATAAGAGATTCCTAGAAATGATCATTAATAACCTCGTCAGTAATGCCATCAAATACACTGATCAGGGAGGAATAAATGTGGCTGTAGATAAGAAAAAGAACAATTTGTTGATTTCTGTGGAAGACTCAGGAGTAGGGATGTCTGAGGAATTTTTAAATAAAGCTTTTCAGCCATTTGAGCAGGAAAGTACTGGAAATGACAGGCTTTATGAGGGAACAGGGCTTGGTCTTAATATTACTAAAAGCTTGATGGCATTACTTAATGGTGAGATCCATATCCAAAGCGTAAAGAATTCAGGTACTTTAGTTACCTTAGAAATACCCTTGACATAATATTTAATTTGTATTTTCAAACACTAAAAAAGTTTTTAACCCTTTCATTCACGAATGTTCAGTCTTAAAATACTCATCGTAGAAGATGATTCTGTTTCTGCTCTTTTGCTTCAAAGGGCTTTAGAAAAAAACAACCATGAGATCATTGGAATCGCTGATTCCGGAGAGAAAGCATTAGATATTTTAGAGGAGAATGTTGCTGACATTGTGATGATGGATATCAACCTTGCTGGAGAATTAGATGGGATCAAAACCACCGAAATAGTCAATGAAAAATATGACATTCCCGTGGTATATCTCAGTGCGAGCTCCGATGCAGATACACTCAATAAAGTCGTAGGAACCAATCCTAGTGCCTACGTGATCAAACCGTTCAATATTCGTGAATTGAATATGGTGATTGAGCTTGCGATTTTTAAGGATCGGAAGGAAAAGGAGCTTCAGAAGCTGAACAATGAGCTAGAAGAAAAGGTAAAGCAAAGAACAGCTGATTTACATGAAGCTAACAAGGAGTTGACCAAAGCATTAGAAAAGGAAAGAGAGATCAACGAACTGAAGTCAAGGATTGTGTTAAATGTGTCTCACGGATTTAAAACACCATTGACATCAATTTTGAGTTCCGCACAATTGTTACAGATTTATGCTGAAAGGGATCATCCTTTTAAAGTCAAAATTTCCAAGCATGCTTCCAAAATTGAAAACTCTGTCCGGGCATTAAATAATTTGTTGACAAGTGTATTGTTCTTTGGAAAAGCGGATGCTGATAAAGTAGAATACAAACCCAAGAAAATGTTTGTTGGGGCTTTTGTAAAAGAGGTCTTGGATACGGTAAGAGCAGGAATTGAAAACAAGGTGACGATTAAAGTTAGTCTTGGAAGTCTTCCCAAAACGGTAGTGTCTGATAGTGAGCTCCTTTACCAAGTGTTTGAGAATCTACTTTCCAATTCCGTCAAATACTCAAAAGACGGGCAAGTAGTCAACTTTACTTTGGATTATGTAGATGGGAAATTAGTAGGCTCGTTTACCGACTATGGAATTGGAATCCCAAAGAAGGAGCAAAGTCAGCTTTTCGATCGTTTTTTCAGAGCTCACAACGTAGGAATTAGAGAAGGATCAGGGCTTGGGTTGTCAATTGTCAAAAAATGTGTGGAGGTCTTAGGAGGGGAGATTACATTTGAAAGCGAAGAAAATAAGGGAACCACATTTTATGTGTCCATACCAGTAAAATAGTATGTTATTACAAACGAAAGGATTGGCCTTTACTCATCCAGGGCAAAAGACAATCCATTTTGAGGATATTGAAATTTCTGAAGGAGAAAGCTTACTTGTTTTAGGTAAATCCGGAAGTGGCAAAACGACCTTACTTAATTTACTTGCTGGATTAGCGAAACCTGATCAAGGGGAAGTGAAAGTAGATGGGAAGGTGCTTTCTTCCTTGTCTGGACAAAAGCTGGATCTTTTTCGAGGTCAAAATATTGGCATTGTTTTCCAAAAACCTCACCTAATTGCAGCTTTGAATGTGCTGGAAAATCTCCAGATGGCTAATTATTTTGGGAAGAAAAAGAATGGTCAGCTAGTACAGATCCTTCAGGACCTCGGTCTATCAGAAAAAAGAAAATCTTCCGTTCAGACCTTAAGTGAAGGGGAAGCTCAGCGAGTATCTATAGCAAGAGCTTTGGCGAACGAACCAAAATTGATTTTGGCCGATGAACCTACCTCAAGTCTGGATGATGTCAACACGGAAAAAGTTATCAAGTTACTTCAGAGTCAGGCAGAAAAAATCAATGCTGCTTTGATCATCGTAACCCATGATCAAAGGGTGAAAAATCATATTTCGAAATTTATTGAAGTAAAGGCCTCATGAATCTTTTTAAGCTTAGCTGGAAATATTTGACTTTTCGACCTTTGGCCACAGGACTCAATGTATTGCTTCTTGCTTTAGGTTTAGCCATCATCACAGTTTTGTTATTGATGCAGGAGCAGTTGGAAAAGAAAATGAATCAAGATGCAGAGGGGATAGATTTGGTAGTTGGAGCCAAAGGAAGTCCACTGCAATTGATACTTTCTGGGGTGTACCATATAGACTTTCCTACTGGAAATATCTCCCTTTCAGAAGCCCAAAATTTAACGCGAAATCGTTTGGTAAAAAATGCCATTCCCATGGCTTTAGGGGATAATTATCAGGGTTTTAGGATTGTAGGGACAAATTTAGACTACTTGGAATTGTACCAGGTGGAGTTTAATTCCGGAGGATCATGGACCAAACCTTTTGAAGTTGTTCTGGGCTCAGAAGTAGCCACCAAGCTGGGAGTAAAAGTTGGAGATGAATTTCTAGGCAGCCATGGTATCAGTGAAGGTAGCCATGATCATGATGCTAATTATTTCCACGTAACTGGGGTGCTTGCTCCAAAAGGAACGGTGGTAGACAGGTTGATTTTAACAAGTATTGAATCGGTTTGGTTGACACATGAAGAAGAGCATGAGGAAGATGAGGAAGTAGAACATCAGGAGCTAGCCAGTTCAGAAATCACTCTTCATGGACTCCCAAAAAGTGATGAGCCCAAAGAGATCACCAACTTATTGATCCAATATAGAAACCCGATGGCTGCTATTCAGTTGCCAAGGCTGGTTAATTCAAGAACCAATATGCAAGCAGCATCTCCTTCATTTGAAATGTCTCGATTATTTGAACTTTTAGGAGTTGGGATTAGTCTTTTAAGAGGCTTGGCTTTCGTTTTAATAGGGATTTCCGGGCTTGGAATATTTATTGCCTTGTACAATTCCCTGAAGGAAAGAAAATATGATTTAGCCATTTTGAGAGCAATTGGAGGGGCTAGGATTCAACTCTTGCAATTGATATTTCTAGAGGGCTTTGTGTTAACTTTGTTAGGCGCTTTGTTAGGAATCATTCTTGGTCATAGCTTTTTGGCTTTGCTGGTAAGTCAAAACCAAAGTGGCGTGATGGTAAGTATTCAACCTTGGTTGATGATCAAATCAGAACTTTGGGTGGTACTTTATGCGTTAGCAGTAGGAATACTCGCCTCTGTTATACCAGCTTTTGCAGCTTATCAAACAAGTATTGCAAAGCAACTTACAAAGGCGTAATTAGCGAATGAAATTAAAGGAGATATGAAAATGAGAGGGAAAATAGCTGTCTTAGCATTAGGTATGATAGCCTTGACCAGTCTAGGTGCAATGGCTCAGAGTAAAAATGTCTGGAAAAGTCTTTCCGAAGTTTCTTATAAAATCAGTGAAGACCAATTTGGAGAACTATATGTCCCCGTGTTTTCGGATGAATCCAAAAACTTGGAAGGTACGGTAGTGGAGGCAGATGGGTATATTATTCCTTTTGAAGGAATGTTTAAACCTGAACATATTATTTTATCCAGCCTACCTTTGGCGGAATGTTTCTTTTGTGGTTCGGGAGGACCAGAAACAGTCATGGAGGTAATGCTTACAGATCCTATTAAATATACCTCCAAGCGAGTGAAAGTTCGTGGTAAACTTGTTCTGAATGGAAAAGACCCCGAAAAGCTGATGTATATTCTTCAGGATGCGAAATTGATTTCAGAATAAAACGAGAGCTATCCTTTAGGAATTGTATCCTTATGACATGCAAATGGCGAAGAAATCTGTCCTAAGTAAGGCAGACTTCTTCGCCAATTTTTTTTCTTAAAAATCAACATATTTCGCTTGTGAAGTGGTTTTATAGGACTTTTGAGGAAGTCATTTGTTTTTCCAGTGCTCTGAATTTTTCTAGAATATCTAATGTGATAGGACCTGGTTTTCCAGTGCCTATGGTATGATCATCAATTTGGGTAACTGGCAGCAATACTTTGGTTGTACTACTGATAAAAGCTTCATCAGCTGCCAATGTTTCCTCCATGCTTAGTGGTCTTATTTCTACTTTATCTGCCAATTGCAGCACATGTTTTCTCGTAATACCCAAAAGAATGTTTTGGTCTGGCGTTATCAATACACCGTCTTTTACTATATAAAAGTTACTTCTGGAGCTTTCGCTTACTTGCCCATTGAGATGGTATAATACATCTTCGGCGCCCTCTTTTTTCCATCGGATGCTATCCCAGACTGCTAACGCATAATTGGTTGTCTTGATCTCGGCGATAGGACGTACATACTCCAGGCTAAGAAGTTTTATCCCGTTGTTGTATTTTTCCTCACTTGGGAATAGTAGCTCCTCCGGGAAAATAAAAAGTTTTCCGTCTGCTGGTGAAAAATGATTGTCCGAGAGCCCTCCGCTTAAAACCATTCGAAAACCACCTTGCTCCATGTCATTCTTATCTGTTAAATCAGAGATGATTTGTTTTAAATCTTCTCTGGAATAGGGCATAGGTAAGAAAGTTTTCTCAGCCGAACTCATGAACCTATCCAAGTAATGATCTAGAAAAAGCGGCTTATAGTTGACGGATCTAAAAAAATCAAAAATGCCATAACCTCTAATGATACCTAAATCCATAGGATGGATAATTGCATTTTTAGACTCGATAATTTGCCCATCGGCAAAACAAAATGGTTTCATATACTGGTGATTTATAAGGACATAAAAATACAGTTTAAAAATTTAAAAAAAGTAGATTTTACTATTACTTATTCCTTAGACTAAAACAAGAATAAATAGTACCTTTAAGGCTTAATTCTAATAAATCATGAAAAGACATATTCCATTTTTTGTTTTAGGGCTTATTATATTTCTTAGTTCTTGTGGGAATAGCCTTAAAGAAGAGAATGAATTAATGCGTCTGAAAATCATGGAAGTTCACGATGAGGTGATGCCATTAATGGGGAAGCTAAAAACTCTAGAGAGACAGGCAAATCTTGAAATCAAGTCTTTACAAGAAACGGAAGAGGCTGATTCTGCAAGAATTCAAGAGCTTAAATCACTTGCCTATGACTTGGATGCTACCTATGAAGGAATGTTTGACTGGATGCATCAATACGATATAGAAGATGGAGAAAGAACCCCTGAGGAATTGAAGGTTTATCTTGACGAACAGCTGATTAAAGCGACCGCAGTAAATGATGAATTTAAAGAGGTGTTAGGGAAAGCTGATGAAATCCTGAAAGATTAATTTTCAGGCGAATTTTTTAGATAATTTTCTACATCTGAAGAAGTGATTTTTCCTTCACTAAGTCCCCAAATATTATATAAATAGGTGCTTATTTGAGCAATATCCAAGGGGGTGAGCCTTGGGTTTGCAGGCATGTCTTGATTGAAAGTTTTGCCATTTACCTGGATTTCGCCCTTCTGGCCAAATTTCATGATCCGCACACTTCTGTGGATGCTTTCTTTGAAGTAGTCAGCATCTTTAAGCGGAGGGATTAAATTACCTAAACCTTCACCATTGCTTTGGTGACAGTTTGCGCAATGATTTTCGTATAGCGTTTTTCCTGCAATAGCATATTTCATGACTTCTGGATCCGAAATTTCTGCTAAAGGATTATTCTCTTTGGAAGATTTTGGAGCACAAGAGATCATGAAAGCAAGCAACCCAAACACCAGGATTTTTTGAATCATCTTAAAGTATTTTTGGGATATCTTTAATCAGACGATCTACCTGATCTTCTTTTGTACCATCATACACTCCTCTGATTCTTCCCTGTCTGTCGATCAATAAAAAAGCGCCACTATGAAGAAATCCTCCCGCTTCGTTTTGGTCTTCCATTGCAGTGGTCAAATAGCTGGTTTGACCTATTTCAAATATCTTTTCTGAGTCTCCCGTAAGGAAGTTCCAAGTGGAGGCATCAGGAATACCAAGTTTGACAGAATAATCTTTCAGCACTTCTTGCGTATCATGCTTTGGGTCAATCGAATGACTAAGAATGACAAAATCTGGATTGTCTTTGTATTCTTCATACACCCGCAGCATTTCTTTCTTCATTATTGGACAGATCGTCGGACAAGTCGTGAAAAAGAAATCAGCGACATAGATTTTACCGTTGACACTCTCATTGCTGATAGAATCTCCATCCTGATTGACAAATTTGAAATCAGCAATTTTATGGTAAACAGTATCTTTTTGAATTTTACCGTTTACTTCCACTTCTTCAACATGTGAATTACCTAAGATAGGTAGAGGGCTCTCATCTTGATTTTCTGTGGCTGAATTACACTGCCAAAAGGTAGTGGCCAATAGAAAATAGAAAGGAATTAGTAGTCTAGATTTCATGAATTTTTATTTCGGTAATTTTTATACAGTTTGATAGCAATCATCATCGTGACCCCTAGGCCTATCAGAGCCAAAAGACCCCAAACCATGCTTAAGGTACTTTTTAGGACGATAAGGAATACGATGGCGAATAGTAATAAAGTGGATGCTTCATTCCATATTCTCAACTGTGTGGAAGTCCATCTAGTTCTTCCTTTTTGAATTTCTTTGAATAATTTATGACAACCAAAGTGGTATAGGTAAAGCAGAAGTACAAAGGCAAGCTTTGCCTGCATAAATCCCATTTCCAAGTAACCCATACGGTAGCTTAGTACCCAGGTTCCAAAAATTAACGTTAACACTGCCGAGGGCCAAGTAATAATATACCAAAGTCGTGAGGCCATCATGTCTAGCTGCGGCTTTAATATGTCTCTTTCCTTTTCAGGGCGTTCCATAGCTTCTGTTTGATAAATAAACAAACGGACGATATAGAAAAGCCCTGCAAACCAGGTGACTACGAATATGATGTGTAAAGCCTTTATGTACTCGAAACTCATTCTCAGAATTTTCGGCTAAATTAAGGCCTAAACCTTGTAAACCCTTCAAAGTTCGTGAAAAGCTCCAAAATCATTTTTTATTTTATCATAGCAATTGTCATTTTCCTGGTCGTTTGGATCGGGAAAGAAAGTTTTACTCAACCTGGTCTGGAGAGATTTGATGGGAAATATGAGATGCTATCCAGCTATAGAAATGAAAATAACACCGGGCCTGTAGTCCGAGTGATGGCGGTTAGATCCTTGGATTCAGAAACAGGTTGGATGAAGGAATTTGGAGATTTCCAACCTCATACAAAATATGGTAAGACGATCGTTTTCTTCTTTTCGGAAGAGGTGAACAATGAAGTCGAGCTGGCACCAAAAGCACCTTATTTTCCCTCAGAGCTAGAAGGAAAGGTGATTGCTACTTATGAAAAGGGGCCCATGGGCGATGTGAAATTCAAAGACGGATACCAAGAATGAGGAGGAGGTTAACATTAGCCGAATATAAGAAGGGCGTACTTTCAGGAGATCGAGTAGTTTTAAGCCAAGCCATCACCTTGGTAGAAAGCAAGCTGGAGGAAGATGCAGAACTAGCTTCCCAGCTAGTTCAGGAAATCCTGCCTTCCACTGGCAATTCGCTAAGGGTTGGCATTACAGGTGTTCCTGGAGTTGGCAAGAGTACCTTTATTGAATCCTTTGGCAATATGCTTTTGGAAAATGGGAAAAAGCTGGCCGTTTTGGCTGTGGACCCGAGTAGTCAAAGAAATAAAGGAAGCATTCTGGGAGATAAAACTCGAATGGAAACTTTAGCCTCCAATAAAAAGGCTTTTATAAGACCAAGCCCTGCAGGAAATACACTTGGAGGAGTGGCTGCAAAAACAAGAGAAGCTATGTTACTTTGCGAAGCTGCTGGCTTTGATGTTATTTTGATAGAAACCGTAGGGGTAGGGCAATCAGAAACCGCGGTAAAAGGAATGGTGGATTTTTTTCTGTTACTAGTTTTGGCAGGAGCAGGAGATGAGCTTCAAGGGATCAAAAAAGGTATTATGGAAATGGCTGATGGAATCCTCATTCATAAAGCAGATGGGGAAAATAAATCAGCGGCTAAAAAAGCGATAAGCTCTTACAAGAGTGCACTACATTTGTTTCCTCCTGCAGCCAATGGTTGGTATCCTCAGGTATTGACAGCCTCTTCCTACACCAAAGAAGGGATAGATGAGGCCTGGGAAATGATCATGAAATTTGAGTCTCAAGCAAAAACCTCAGGTTATAAAGAGGAAAATAGAGTCTCCCAAAGGTTGAACTGGCTTGAAGAAAACCTTCAAACGCTTTTGGGAAATAGGTTTTATGGAGATCCAGAAATTCAGAAACAACTGGATAAAAGTAAGGAGCAAGTGGCAAAAGGAGAAGTTAGCCCCTTGGTTTTGGCCAGAGAATTGATTGGGTTATTCTTTCGCAACGCAAACCAACTCAAATGAAATCCTTCTACTATTTACTATTGCTCATTGCTTTAGGATGCTCTTCTCCGGGAAATGAATCCAAAAAGGAATTGGTGTTTCATACAACAGAGTTTTCTGCCGAGAGTTGTGAAGATGAAAAGTGCGCAAAAGTCTTTGTTTCCTATCCAGTCGCTGCCGAAACTGAAGTAGGGAAAAGGATAAATGATGAAGTGATGAATCACCTGATGGTCTACTTTCGACAGGATACAGTTTTTGCTGATTTAAAGACTGCTTCTGATGATTTTATCCAGTCTTATGAGGAATTCAAAAAAGATTTCCCTGATGCCCCAGGAGAATGGTTCAATACAATAAATGCGACGAAAACTTATGAGTCAGATAGTTTGGTCAGTATTGAATTTTCCTCGAGTGATTTTTCTGGAGGAGCTCACCCTAATTCCTCTGTGAATTACCTGATTTTCTCCAAAACCAAGGGAGAATTACTTTCTAAAGATCAATTCATATTGGATCAAGACAAGCTATTGGAAAAGACTCGAATTGCTTTTAGGGAATTTCATGATATTCCTATGGGAGTAACCATTGCCGAAGATGATCGATTTTTTATTCCTGAAACAGGGTTTTTCCTTCCTTCTGCGATGGGCTATGAAGGCGATACCTTTTACCTGACTTACAATCCCTATGAAATAGGACCTTATGCGCTAGGCTACACGGATTTAGAAATTCCCTTAAGTGAATTAAATGGTATTGTGAGGAAGTAGTCTGGGGAATGCTCCTTTAATAAGAACGCATTTTGAACTTCTTTTTAAGCTCATTGACTGCATTTCGAAAAGAACTGTCTGTTTCCATCAAATCGTTGACAGTTTGAACTGCATGGATCACGGTAGAGTGATCTCTGCCACCAAAATGATAGCCAATGGATTTTAGAGAATGGTTAGTGAACTCTTTTGAGAAATACATGGCTACTTGACGCGCTACCACGATTTCCTTTTTACGTGTTTTGGCTTTCAAGTCATCCAAGGCAATCCCGTAATATTCAGAAACTGTTTTTTGGATGTAATCTATACCTACTTCCGTTTCGATGTCCTTGATGATGTTTTTCATCACGGTTTTGGCAAGCTCCAGGCTAATCTCCACTCTGCTTAGAGAAGCATGAGCAATCAAAGAAATCAAGATTCCTTCTAGTTCTCTAACATTGGTGTCAACTGTATAAGCGAGGTATTCTACTACATCGTCAGGAATGAATATCCCCTCGGACTGCATTTTTCTACGAATGATCGCAACTCTCGTCTCGAAGTCAGGCATTTGCAGATCAGCTGTCAATCCCCATTTAAACCTGGAAAGCAATCGTTCTTCAAGACCTTTCAAATCCCTTGGAGGACAATCTGAGGTCATGATGATTTGCTTTTTGTTTTGGTGTAAGTGGTTGAAAATATGGAAGAACATTTCTTGCGTTCTGTCTTTCCCTGCCAAAAACTGGATGTCATCGATGATTAATACATCCACTTGCATATAAAAATTGGTAAAGCTTTTTACGTTTCCGTCTTTGATAGAATCCATGAACTGGTTCACGAATTTTTCTGAAGAAACATAAAGCACAAACTTGTCTTCAGGACCATTTTTTATTTCGTTTCCGATCGCCTGAACTAAGTGTGTTTTTCCTAATCCCACTCCTCCATACACCATTAATGGGTTAAAAGAAGTAATTCCAGGTTTTGTAGCTACTGCAAAGCCAGCTGATCTTGCTAGTCTATTGCAATCTCCTTCAATATAAGCACTGAAGGTGTAGTTGGGATTAAGATTACTTTTGGTCAATGCCTCAGCATCCAGAGATTTCATCTCAAAAGGAGTTCTTTGCTCTTCTACTGGTGCAGCAGCTCCTTTTTTTGAATTATTTCCCTGAGGATAGGAAACTACATAAGGCTGGTTTGAAGAATTTCCTCTGTCTACCACTACCGCATATTCTAACCTTCCACCTTGACCGAGTGTAGTTTTAATGGCCAGCTTTAAAACTTGTACGTAGTTATCCTCAAGCCATTCAAAGAAAAATTGACTTGGTACTTGAATCGTAAGGTTTGTACCCTCCAGTTTTACAGGATTAATAGGCTTAAACCAAGTTGAAAAGCTCTGCTCATTGACGTGTTGCTCTATAACACGTAAACATTCATTCCAAACTGCGCTAGCTTCTGAACTCATTAGAGAAGATTTCTGAAAATCTGATGACCCCTGAGATAACAGGGGTGTCAAATTTGAAGAAAAATCAGGTAAATAAAAAATTCAAATAGACTTGAAAATGTGATTTTTTACACTTTTGAAATAATCCGCGAAATCAAATTTTGTATTTAAAATCTGACCAAACAATTAATAATCAAACCGGTTTTTGAGAAAATAATATTCCGAGGCAATTTTCAGGTTTGTTTTGACTTGAGCTTCAATGAATTACAAGGTTCGTTCGAAGACGGTAATTTCAAGATGATTCATTTCGTGTCTTTCCCGATCAAATGGTTATTTTTGAATAGAGGCCATATTTAAATTAAACCCAACTATAACATACACCCATGATTGAAGAACCTTTTTTTGATTTTTCTCCAAAAAGTAAAAATGATTGGATCGATCAGGTAAAAAAAGACCTGAAAGGAAAAGATTTTGATCAAAATTTAGTTCAGCAAGTTTGGGGAGAAATTCCTTCTCAACCTTTTTATACATTGGAGGATTTACCTGAAAAGTTAGCTGATTTAAAGTTTCATGAAGCCCCGACCTTACCAGGTACTTCACCAAGAGTTTGGAATAATGTGGTTCCTGTTTTCCCGGGGGAAGAGAAAAAAACAAATGAGGAAATTCTTCATGTTTTGGATCATGGGGCTGAAGGGTTGGTGTTACATCTTCAGGGAGATGAGAATCTTCATGAGCTTTTGAAAGGAGTGATGACAGAGTTTGTACAGCTTTACTTTATTCCTAAAAACCCAAAACTCGTTTTCAACCAGCTGGTAGAATGGGTAGAGAAGCTGCAAATCAAACCAAGCATGCTACAAGGAGGGATTTTATGGAGTCCTGCATCCGAGTTATTTAATAAAGGAGAAGGTTTTGAAGAGGGGATTGATCTTGCAGTGGAAATGATAAACCGTTTTTCAGAATACCTAGACTTTTATCCTGTAAGCTTGGATACCGTTAGATATGCTGATGCTGGGGCAAATGGAATTCAGCAGCTTTATCTGGGGATGGGGGAGATGATAGAATTCATGGATGCCATGATAAAAAAGGCTGTTTCACCTGCGATGCTTTATAATAATATGGCTTTTTATGCCGCTGTGGGTGATGACCATTTTCCAGAAATAGCAAAATTAAAAGCACTACGACTCCTATTGTTAGAGCTCGCCTTTAATATGGGGCAGGAAATAAACCCTTCTGAACTTCACTTGGTCGTAACAACAAGTTTATGGAGTAAGTCTTATCTTGATAAAAACACAAATCTAATTCGACAAACTTACGAAGCCATGGCAGCAATACTGGGAGGAGCCAATACCCTTTTTGTAAGACCATTGGAAAGGGAAAAGGCAAGCCAATTAGAAAGTAGAGTGGCTAGAAATATTTCTGCTGTTTTAAAGGAGGAGGCTTATCTGGATAAAGTTATGGATCCGTCCGCAGGTTCTTATTATTTAGAAAACCTCATAAAGGATATCAAAGCAAAAGTCCTAGAAGAGCTAGAATTTTTGGAAGACAATGGAGGTTGGCTAGAAAGTTTTCACAAGAGAGAAATTCATTTTCTTGTAAGATCGGAACGAGATAAAATCCAAAAGGAAATATTAGAGGGGGGAATTGTCAAAGTAGGTGCTAATAAATACTTGTCTAGTCAAGAGGAAGACAGAAAGGATTTTGAGGGTCTTCAAGAAAAGGACTTTGAGCTAAGACCAAGTCGGGCAACCTATTTATTGGAAATGGAAAAACAAAAGAACTCATGAGACCTGATCTGAAAAATTGGACTGTATATCATCCGGAAAGGAAGACAGAACTCTCTGAAAAGTTTTGGGAAACAGCCGAAAAAATAGAGGTTCCTTCTGAGTTTGATCCTAAGGAAATAGCCAATCTCAAGCATATTCATTTTATAGCTGGAACGGCACCTTACCTACGAGGTCCCTATAGATCTATGTATGCAATGCGGGCTTGGACGATACGTCAATATGCCGGATTTTCTACGGCAGAGGAGTCCAATGCATTTTATCGGAAGAATTTGGAAGCCGGGCAAAAGGGGCTTTCTGTGGCTTTTGATTTAGCAACCCATAGGGGCTATGATTCGGATCATCCAAGAGTGTTAGGGGATGTTGGTAAAGCAGGTGTGGCTATTGATTCGGTCGAGGATATGAAAATTCTCTTTGATCAAATTCCCTTAGACCAAATGTCTGTTTCCATGACCATGAATGGAGCGGTAATTCCCATTTTGGCTTTTTACATTGTAGCTGCAGAGGAGCAAGGGGTTAAGCCCGAGCAATTGAGTGGTACCATACAAAATGATATTTTGAAAGAGTTTATGGTGAGGAATACCTATATCTATCCTCCCCAACCTTCCATGAAAATCATTGCAGATATTTTTGAATATACTTCTCAGCATATCCCCAAATTCAATTCAATATCCATCTCTGGCTACCATATGCAAGAGGCCGGAGCTACAGCAGACATTGAACTTGCCTACACGCTGGCAGATGGCTGGGAGTATTTGCGTACTGGTGTCAAAGCGGGAATGGATATAGATGATTTTGCTCCAAGGCTTTCATTTTTTTGGGCGATTGGGATGAATTACTTTATGGAAATCGCAAAAATGAGAGCAGGAAGAATGCTTTGGGCTAAGATTGTTCAAAAATTTAACCCGAAGAATCCAAAATCATTAGCCTTAAGAACCCATTGTCAAACTTCAGGTTGGTCACTTACTGAGCAAGACCCTTTTAATAATGTTACGCGCACAGCGGTGGAGGCCTTGGCGGCAGCAATGGGAGGAACACAATCTTTACATACCAATTCTTTGGATGAGGCAATTGCTCTGCCTACTGATTTTTCGGCAAGAATTGCTAGAAATACCCAGCTTGTATTACAAGATGAAACGGGGATTACCCATGCGGTGGATCCTTGGGGAGGTTCACATTATGTTGAGTATTTGACCGATCAACTAGTGCAGAAAGCTTGGGGTTTAATAGAGGAAGTGGAAAGCCTTGGAGGAATGGCCAAAGCGATTGAATCAGGTGTTCCAAAATTAAGAATCGAGGAAGCTGCTGCTAAGAAGCAAGCTAGAATAGATAGTGGAAAAGATATTATTGTAGGAGTTAACCGATTCAAAGTAGATGGGGAGTCAGAGATAGAGGTAAGGGATGTAGACAATGCAGAAGTTAGAAAATCTCAAATAGCCAGACTTCAGGCCATCAAAGAAAAGAGGGATCAACAAGCAGTGGATAAAAGCTTGCAAGCATTGACTGATGCTGCAAATTCAGGAAAAGGGAACCTATTGGGTTTGGCGGTAAGTGCAGCCAGAAATAGAGCTACTTTAGGAGAGATTTCCAGCGCCTTGGAAGAGGTTTTTGGAAGGCATAAAGCTCATAATAAATCAATAACAGGCGTATATTCAAAGGAAGTGGAAAACCAAGAATCATTCAAAAAGGCCTTAAGCCTGTCAAATCAATTTGAGGAACTTGAAGGTCGTCGGCCTAGAATCATGGTTGCGAAAATGGGGCAGGACGGTCATGATAGAGGGGCAAAAGTAATTGCTACAGGGTTCGCTGATTTAGGCTTTGATGTAGATATAGGTCCTCTTTTTCAGACCCCTGAAGAAGTAGCTGAGCAGGCCATTGAAAATGATGTACATATCGTAGGTGCATCTTCTTTGGCTGCAGGTCATAAAACATTAATTCCTCAATTAATAGGGGCATTGGATAAGTTAGGCAGACCTGATATCATGGTAGTTGCAGGTGGGGTTATTCCTACAAAAGATTATGATTTCCTAAAAGATGCCGGGGTTGCTGAAGTCTTTGGTCCGGGAACAGTTCTCTCTGAAGCTGCTATCAAAATTTTGGAGAAATTGATGACAGACTGAAAATGAAAATAAACTACCATTCCTCATTTATGAATCAAGCTTTAAGTTTCCTTGTCCTGGCTTCGTTCTTTTTGATTTCTTGCGAAAAAAATATCGAAAGGGATCATTCAAAAGAGAATCTAGCGGATGAGATGGAGCATCACTTGAAAACAGAAGTTCTGGATAAATGGTATCCACAAGCCATGGATACAATTGATGGAGGTTTTTTGAGCAATTTCACATATGATTTTCAACCTGGAGAAAAACAGGAGAAAATGATTGTCACCCAGTCCCGGCATGTGTGGACAAACGCGAAAGCTTCAAAAAAATATCCCGCCATTGATTATTACAAAGAAGGAGCTGCTCATGGCTTCGACTTCCTAAAAAATAAAATGTGGGATGCAGAAAATGGAGGTTTTTATTGGCTGGTAGACAAGCAAGGGAATCCAATAGGGAATCCCATGAAAACTGCCTATGGAAATGCATTTGGGATTTTTGCCCTTGCTGCCTATTATGATGCATTTGGAGATTCTGCCAGTTTGGAATTTGCCAAGGATGCGTTTTATTGGCTAGACCAGCATGCACATGACTCAATAAATGGAGGTTATTTTCAGCATTTGGAACCTGATGGAAAACCCATCGTCAGGCCTGATGATACATCTTCCCTTTCTGATTTAGGATATAAAGATCAAAACAGTTCCATTCATATTCTCGAGGCTTTTACTGAATTGTATCATGTTTGGCCAGACCCTTTATTAAATGAGCGTTTGGAGGAAATGTTATTGCTGATAAGGGACCAGATAGTGACCGATAAAGGCTATTTGACCTTATTTCTTTACCCTGATTGGACTCCTCTGACTTTTGTAGATTCCACTGATGAAGTGATTTTGGAACATCACAACCTAGATCATGTTTCCTTTGGACATGATGTGGAAACGGGATTTTTATTGATAGAGGCTTCGGAAACCTTGGGGTGGGATAATGATAAAACTACACATCAAATTGCTAAAAAGATGATAGATCATGCACTGGAAAAAGGTTGGGATGCTGAAGTAGGAGGGTTTTATGACGAAGGCTATTATTTTAAAGACGGGTTTAGAATTACCCATGATACAAAAAATTGGTGGGCACAAGCGGAAGGGATGAATGCGCTTTTACTAATGGCCGAATTGTACCCAGAGGATCCAAATGACTATTATCAGAAATTTTTAGTGCTTTGGGAATATACAGACAGCTATTTGATTGACCATGAAAATGGCGACTGGTATTCTGGAGGTTTAGATAAACAACCCGAACTCAAAACCGTGGGAAAAGGAAATATTTGGAAGGGTATTTATCATCATTACCGATCTCTGGATCATTGTATTGATAGGTTGAGGGAGATGGACGGCCAATTAGATTAAATCTGTGTACCAAAATCCAAAGGCATAAGGATCTTCTTTTTTATGATCATCCTGAAAACAGTCATTTGAGTCTTCCTTTTTTGGAGCTTCATATTTACGATAAACTGTTTCGCCTATTTCAAAAGGAATGGGTTTTGAAAAAATAGGCCCATCAAAAACAAACGTATGAAACTCCCCGTTTTCGCCACATGGATCCACATTTTTTGGCAGGTCTTTCAAAAAATCTTCGTCGATGACCCTGCCTGCAAAACTCTGATCCAGGTATTTTTCATTCACACAAGTGGTGATCGTTTTGAAGCCCAAATCAATAAATTCTTTGATCAATTCTCCAGTAGGTTGTTTCCATAAAGGAAACTCTCCTTTTAGTCCAACTTCAGAAAGCTTTTGTTCTCGGTATTCTCTTAAATCCTCTAAAAAAATATCTCCAAAAATAGAGACTTCCGCTCCTTGATTTATTAAAGGCGTTAAAGCCATTCTCATTGCATTTTCATAATTCTCCATGGTCGGAACATCTGGAATCATCATTTCTGTAGCAGGCAATCCTATGCTTTCAGACTGAAGCAGAAGAAGCTCTTTCCTTACTCCATGCATGGATATGCGTTGATGTTTTTGACTGATACTGGTAAGAAGAGAAAGGATTTCGAAGTTGTCAGCTTGCTGAGTTTTGTAAAGTGCAAGTGCTGAATCTTTACCTCCGCTCCAATTAAAAATAGCTTTTTGCTTCGTCATAACGGTGTGAAATTTTACTCGAAACTAATTCAAAAATATGAATATCTGCAAACCTTTCTTTGGGATGATTTTGACCTGTATAGAAAAGAAAGCCCGATTCTCATGAGGAGCAACCGGGCTTTCTGATGCTGCAAAAGATCAATTTCTACTAGGCAATTCTTTTCTAGGTAGTTTTTCGTCTCTTTGTGCGGTTTGATATACAAAAGTCGCCACTATGACTGCCATTTGTTTCAAATCATCTATCATCAAACGCTCATAGGTATCCATGTTGGTGTGATGCGTTCTGCTTCTGTATTCGATCGGATCTTGAATAAATTGAAAACCTGGAAGTCCTACTCCATCAAAAGCTAGATGATCCGTCCCTCCTGTATTTCGAAGTGTAATGGTCCTGTTTTCTATCAAATCATCAACAGGTTTAAACCATTCATCTACGATAGGTTTCATCGCCTCATTGCCTTGAAGATAAATCCCTCTGATTCTACCCGTTCCGTTGTCAATGTTGAAATATCCAGAAAGCTTTTCATGTTCGGGTAAGAGCTCCATAGTCGTTCGATCACCAAAGTGGTTGGTTACATAATTTCTAGAGCCATGAAGTCCTTGTTCTTCCCCTCCCCAAAGGGCAATTCTAACGGTTCTTCTTGGCTTAAGACCTGCTGCCTTCAGTATTCTGACTGCCTCCATCATTACAATACATCCAGCAGCATTATCAGTGGCGCCATTAGCTCCATGCCATGAGTCCAGGTGTCCACCCAGCATAACCAATTCTGATTTTAAGCTAGGGTCAGAGCCAGGGATTTCCGCTATGACATTATATCCTTGAAGATCATCAGTTAAATATCGGGTCTTGATTTCTGCCTCTACTTCTACTTCTACACCATTTTCGGATAATCTGGCGATCAGGTTTACATTTTCCGGAGCTGTTTCCAACTCAGGAATTCCCTCTGGTGTGTCTTTGAGGTAACCTCGAGGACTACTGGTGAATAATGTGCCATGTCTTCCGTTTACGCCTTTAATAATTAATGCTGCCCCTTCTTCCTTTAAGAATTCTCCTACACGGATGGCAAATGCTCTGGCATCTCTAAAAGCTTGGATTTGTTCTGGAGTATAGCTGCTTCCGCCGCTTTCACTTGGTGGCTCTGCCATTTGGTCTAACTGCTCTTCAGTAAAACGAATAGCATCTGCCTCGAATGTTGGGCTGGCATCTCCAGTGGGTTTAACAGCAATGATTGCCCCTTTTAATTTCCCCTTATATTTTTCAAGATCCTCTTCTGTTTTTGCGTCGATGAGAATCACTTTTCCGCTAATTTCTCCAGCTGTACTTTCCGTCCATGCTTTTGGAATTGCGATAAATGGCATGTAATAGGGTTTGGTCATGGCTACATAGCTCTTCTCCATTTCCCAGCCTCGGCCAAATTCACCCCAAGCCTCAGTATGTGCATTTTCCAGTCCCCAATCTGTGAGCTGCTTGACAGCATATTCTGTGGCTCTAACATAACCTTCCGAATTGCTAAGTCTAGGCCCCGCTTTATCCACAAGCTCAAAGGCTATATTTTCAACTTGAGAGTTGTTAAGGCCTTCATTTTTAATCTTTTCTATGGCATTTTGATCAATCTTCTCCTGACAAAATGCAAAGCTTGCAACAAACAGTGCTGGAAGCGCGAGTAATAGTTTTTTCATGGTGTGTTTATAAGGTAGATGGTTTTTCCAATTTAGCTTAGAAAGTGATGAATTCCTGATAAATTAAATAAATGGTGAAGAAAAATGATAGTTTGAGTTCAATCAGGTAGGTAGGAAATAATTTATCAAACATGTTGTTTGCTGATCGAATTTTAGGAAATTATAAGTTCTCCGGAAGAATTTTAAACCCAAGCGATTTTTAAAAGATGGACAATGGCATTTTTATTTATGACAATGAGCTAGAAAAGGATGTCCTTGAAAAGGCAAAAGAAAACTTTGGAGAGCGGGCGAATGATGGAATAGCTTTTCAGAACCTTAACATCTCAGATTTTTCCAAAGGGGATCTACTTATCTGCTTGATTTCAGATGCTCAATTGAAAGAGCTAATAACTCAATTAGAGGAGAAAGAAATATTTATTGCATTGCTACCACATCCCGAATTGATTCATGGACAAAAAGGTTTTGGAATCAACCGGAGCATGGAAAAAGCACTTGAGGAAATTCATGAAGCGGAAGAGATTCCACCTATTGACTTGATGGTGGTAAATGAGGAGTTAGTTTTGAATTCATTGGTGATCGGTGAGTCATTAAGTATTTTTTATGGGGATAAGTCAGGTAGTTTTTGGAAGGATTTAAAAAATAGAATTACACAGTTTACCAAGCTGTTTAGAAGAGTGAAACTTCAGGCCGTAGATATAAGTTTTCCTCAAAAAGAAGAGGAGAAAAAAACTGTCTCCACAGCCTCAATGGGGATTCTTGCTGTCGCCCAATGTCAAAGTAATGTTGTTTTCAAGAGAATTATTCAAGATTCCGGTTTAAATGATAAGTTGATTCATGTTTTGATTTTAGCTCCCAAGAGTTTGATTTCAATGATCCGCTTTGGTTTGCAAAACTTGTTTTTTCCGATTAAAGGCAATCGACTTCCAAGATTTGTAGGGTATGTCGCCTCCGAAGAAATCAACCTTAAAGTGGATAGTGAAATCCATTATGCTATTGATGGGGAAGAAAAAGAAGTGGAGGAGATCAATATCCAAATGATAAAGAACCCGGTGCATTTATTGCCAGGGGCCAGTGTAAGAAAAGAGGAAGTTGGTGATGGGAAGGAAATACAAAACTTAAGCACACTTCCTACAGGTAGGTTGAAGGAGGAATTGACTAGAGGTTACTTGCCATGGGTAAGGCATGCTACTTCTGAGGAATTTAAGGACTTGTTTAAACTTCTTAGACAAAATTCACAGACCACGGGAAGTTATCTGGTTTTGATGGTGCTATCTACGATGATTGCAACCTTTGGATTATTTGGTAATTCCTCCCCAGTAGTCATTGGGGCCATGATTTTAGCTCCATTGATGGCACCTATTATTTCCCTATCTATGGGGATGCTTCGTCAGGATGATTTACTGATCAAAAATAGTTTAGTGACGATTTTTTGGGGAGTGATATTAGGATTGATTTTCTCCATGATTATTACCTGGATTACTCCGCTTCAGATTTTGAATGATCAAATCCTTGCCCGAATACGCCCGAATTTATTGGATTTGGGGGTTGCGGTGGCCTCAGGAATGGCTGGCGCATATGCCTATAGCAAGGAAGAAATTGCAAAAACCTTGGCGGGAGTAGCCATATCTGTGGCTTTGGTGCCGCCCTTGGCTGTGGCTGGAATCGGCTTAGGTTGGGCTGACTGGAATGTGTTTTTTGGAGCAATGCTTTTGCTTGGAACCAATTTGGCTGGGATCGTTGTGGCAGCAGCATTAACTTTCCTTGCATTAGGGTTTAGCCCCTTTCGCCTGGCGAAAAAAGGCTTGATCATCAGTGTTGTATTATTGGTCTTGATTGCCACTCCTTTGGCGTTAAGTTTTACCAAAATGGTGAGTGAAAATCGTATTATTCAGGAGTTAAGTGGAAAAGAGATTCCTCATGGATTGCTTAGAAATGTGACTGTAGTAAAAATGCAGCCTTTAAGACTTGCTGTCACCATTTTATCTGAAACTGATCTTCAGGATGAGGATTTTCAAGAAATCAGATCAGAAATAGAAGAAAAAATAGGAAAACCAATTGAGTTGGAATTGACACTAGGAATTCGCCTCGGAGAAGGGGAGCAAGGGGGTGTGAGCAATACCATCTTCACCAATTAATAGGTCAAAACTGCTTTCCCGTTTTCGCAGGAAACTCTAGAAGGTGGACCTACATACATGCAGTCTGAGAAAATGCCATTTTCGATATTGTATTCATTTTGAAGCTTAGTGTATTATTTGACTAAGTCTAAAAATTCACTCTCATTAATTTCTGAAGAATAGGCAATATAGCTAGCTGGCCCTCCGCATGCTTTGCTTCCTATCGCAGTGAATTTCCAATTAGAAGAATCAGTGCAGTTTTTTGATTCAGAAATAGAAATGATCCTCTCATATAACTCATCCATTTCTGATAATTCATACTCTTTTTGATCACTATCAAAAAGCTGACAGCTGCTTAAAATTAGAAGAAGGGGAATGAATAGCTTTCGCATAATTAGCTTTGAATTTCATCAATGAAACGTGTAAAAAGCCTAAAACGCTACCTTTCAAAAGTTAATTTCCTGCCGGAAGCATATTTCGGATGGCCGAAATTTTCCAGCCTTTTTTATCGACAATTGTGAAACTACTCCACATTTTTCGGACACTTCCATCTGAGTTTTTGATTTCGTATCGAGCATCAACTAGCGCAACCTCATCGCTTAAATACCGTATTCTTTCCACATGAAGGGTCCTTTCACCTGGGTTACTGGTAGAGCTTTCCATCATTCCTTTGATCGCAGTATCAATTCCTGATCGCCATTCTCCTGATGATACCAACTGGTCAATGTCTTTGGTAAGAATTTTTTTAAGCAAGACGGTGTCTTTTGTGTCTCTGGACTTAGAATAGGAATTGATCAGGTTAAGTATTTCTTGAGATTCAGCTTTGGACTGAGGAGAAGTTTGGGAAAAGGAGGTACTTGATAAAAGTATAAAAAAGGCAAATATGATTAAGCGATACATCATTTTTGAGGTTGATTGAATTATACCTAATCTACATCATCTTCTGCAATAAACATTTAAAAAAGGATCGAAACCTCAAGTTAGAAGCCTGCTATTGTGAGATGAATCAAAAAATGATTCAAAATATTATCGAAGAAGCTAGTAAAAATCGAGATGATATGATTTAGATACTTCAAGATACTTATTGGAGATTACGAGAATAAATTTTGTAAACTAGTAATTCCTGCCCCTTTTTCAGGTAAACATGGTACATTCCATCTGCCTTTTGAGGATCTGAGATATAGAATTCATTTAAGCCTGAGCCTTTGAATTCCTCATAAATTTCAAATTTGACCTGTAAAAGAGTGGGGTCTATATCGTATGAACTGATTTCAAGAACTTTGCCCGAGGCAATATGCGATGATCTCCTGAATGCCTCGTCAAATCTCACATTTGCGCATTCACAAGCTATCAGTTTAGATATGAATAAGAATAAAATACCTAACAAGTATATTTTCTTCATGCTTTAAAATAAGAAAAAGCCACCCATTTCTGAGTGGCTTTAAGAATATTTAGCACAGTAAAAACTTACTGATCTTCTCCTCTTAATTTGATCACGGATCCTTCTAAAATATCTCCTATGCGGATTTGACAGGCAAGTCTAGAAGTAGGATAATATTCAGGCAAGTTTTCCAACTGGTCTAATTCCATATCGGTTGCTTCTCCTAATTCATCTTTTCCTTCCAAAACTTCCACATGGCAGGTGGCACAAAGTGCCATTCCACCGCAAGTGGCTAAAACAGGATATTCTGAAGCTTTCAGAATTTCCATAAGGCTAAAGCCCATATCATCTGGGGCTTCTATTTCTTGACGATTCCCGTCGTGATCTTCTACTGTGAAATTAACCATTGTCAAAAATACGATTAAAATGTATTTACACCATTAACGGTTGTGTATTTGAAACTTAATTTTTGGTCTGGGTACACATACTTGAAAGCAGAATGCATCATGATGGCAGCTTCGTGGAATCCACAAAGGATTAATTTCAACTTACCTGGATAGGTGTTGATATCACCAATTGCATAGATTCGCTCCACTCCAGTAGAGTAGTCGCGTGTGTCTACTTCAATAGCATTCTTATCAATGCTCAATCCCCAATCTGCTATTGGACCTAATTTAGGACTTAATCCAAATAGTGGAATCAAGTAATCGGCGTCAATTTTTATTTCTTCTTTTGCCTTAGACAATAGGGTGACAGAATCTAATGTACCATTTCCTCCAACAGTCTTTAAGTTGGCAGACAATATCAAATCAATTTTACCTTGGTTGGCCAAGTCAAAAACTTTCGCAGCTGAATCGGGTGCTCCACGGAAAGTTTCATTTCTGTGTACCAAAGTCACTTTTTCTGCAACATTAGCAAGGAAAATAGTCCAGTCCAGTGCAGAGTCTCCACCACCTGCTAATACTACTTTTTTATCACGGAAAGTTTCTGGGTTTTTCACCATGTAAGTGATTCCCTTTCCTTCGAAAGTTTCAAGGTTTTCGAGAGCAGGCTTTCTTGGTTCAAAGCATCCAAGTCCACCAGCAATGATAATCACCTGCGCATGCACATGTGTTTTATCGCTAGTCGTAACGATATAAGAGCCGTCCTCCTGCTTATCTAAATGATCTACTCGCTCACCCAATGAAAAAGTTGGCTTGAATGGTTTTGCTTGCTCCATCAAGTTGTCCACCAATTCTTGAGCCTTTACCTCAGGATATCCTGGGATATCATAAATAGGCTTTTGAGGGTAGATTTCTGACAACTGCCCGCCTACCTGTGGAAGTGCATCGATCAGGTGGCAACGCATTTTTAGCAAACCTGCTTCAAAAATTGCAAAAAGGCCAACTGGGCCGGCTCCGATGATACAAATATCAGTGTTGATCATGGTTTTTTGACTTTAAAGGGTAAATCCCGGATGAATGCTTTATTAATAATCGCTCTTAACTACTTATTCTTCTGCTCCTTGCCCACCAAGATTTTTATAGATGGTGTTCAGGATTCTTTTAAACTCTTCAAAATCCGATTCGCTGAGATTTTCCCAGGCTTTTTCACGGATTTCTAAAATTTGTGGACGTAAAGCTGTTACTTTCTTTTCTCCCGATTTTGTCAAATGAAGTTGAAAACTCCTTCTGTCCATGGGGTGGGGAAGACGCTCTACATATCCTTTTTTACACAACAAGTCTATAATCCGTGTCAGCGTTGGGTGGTCCTTAAATACAAGTTGGGCCAACTGAGTCTGACTGAGATTTCGATTTTCTGATAGGTTTTTTAATACAACCCATTGGTCGACTGTGACATCAAAATCTCCTGATTTAAACTGATGCTGGGCATACTGTTTCACTTTTCGCGCTGTACGGTCCAGAAGAAACGAATACCTTGCAAATTGCTCGTGTGTCATACAAATAATTAGTGTGACAAATATATGAAATTTCTGGATTGTTAAAACTATTCTCTATAAAAATTATAGGGTTTGTGATATTTTTGACAAAACTAAGGAAATCAATGGTTTTGAGAAGTATGGCAGCTATTAAATTTTGAGATTTTCGAAGAAGCTTTCCAGACTGTCGAATATCTTCCCATTAAACTTAATTTGAAAAGGTGTGTTTTTTACTTCTATGACTTGATCAAGTGAGGGGATTTGACGCTTTAAAAGGGCTTTTTGAATCCAAAATACCGAGGAAGGATCACCTATTATTTCCCAAGATGGAGGGAGCGCTTTCTTTTCGATTTTACCTTTTTCAGGGTCAAAATGAAACTTATCTCCGGGGAGAAGACTATTGATTTTTCCAGATAAGACCAATTCCTCAGGCAAACCAGAAATAAGGGGGATTCCACAATTTAGTAACCAAAATCGATCTGCGGTTTCCAGGGCAATCTCCAAATCATGAGTGACCACCAAAATGGCTTTTTGTTCCTGGTGACAAATTTCTTGTAAAAGATGCATGATTTCATAGCGATTGACCAAATCCAGATGCGCGGTTGGTTCATCTAAAATCATGATTTCTCCATCTTGAGCGAGAGCTCTGGCAATCATGGCTTTTTGCCTTTGACCATCGCTGATTTCCGTAATCCTTTCGTCTTTTAGGTAGCCTATTTTCGTTAAATCCAGCGCCTTTTCTACCTGTTCTTTGTCAGTTTTATCGAGTTTTCCGGACCAACCCGTATGGGGAGTTCTGCCTAAGGAAACTAGTTGGCTTACTGTCATATTACCAGGAAAAGTAGGCTCGGTTAATACGACAGAAAGCTTTTTTGCTAGTTCCAGATTTGGGATGTTGGAAACATTGGTTCCTTGGATTGTTAGTTCCCCTTTCCAAGCGGGTAAGTCTCCTAATATACCTTTGATCAAAGTAGATTTTCCCACCCCATTTGGACCTAGAAGACAGGTGAGTTCACCGGCGTTCAGCTCAAAATCTAATCCTTCTAAAATCAATTTTTGAGTATCTCCTTTTGGGTATCCCAAGCTTAAATCTCGTCCAATGATCACGGCCTTTTTCATACTCAAAACTCTTTGCTGAAGTTCTTTTTTAAAACTAAACTAATCACAATTGGAGCCCCAATCAGTGATGTAACTGCGTTAATTGGCAATGTTTGAGCAGATCCCGGCAGCTGGCTGATGGAGTCGCATAGAAGTAAAAGAATCCCGCCAAATATTCCTGCAGCAGGAAATAAGATCCGGTGATCAGCTGTTTTCCAAACCATTCTTGCTAGATGGGGAACAGCAATCCCAATAAACGCCACAGGTCCGCAAAAAGCAGTGATACTTCCTGCCAATAGCCCTGTGCTAATAATCATTAACCAGCGAACGCGAGTTGGGTTTACTCCCATGCTTTTGGCATAAGACTCGCCTAGCAACATGGCATTATAGGATTTGACTAAGGCAATTACTGGAATTATTCCCAGTAAAATGATGATGCATAAAACCCAGACTTGAGACCAACCTAAGCCCCCTAGGCTTCCCATGGACCAAACAGTAAAAAGCTTTAAGGATTCGGCATTTGAGTAATAGGAAAGAACTGAGATAATAGCAGATACTCCAGAGCCAAACATCAACCCAACTATGAGTAAGGTCATACTGTCTTTGATTCTCCAGGCTACAAAAATAACAGCAAGTAAGACAAGGCTTGCACCCAAAGTACCTGCCAAAGCGATCGCCCAGGCATTGAAGTCAGAGCTGTTTGCAAAACCGAATATTGTACCAGCCAACATGAGTATTGCGACGCCAAGGCCTGCTCCCGAACTAATTCCGAGTACAAATGGTCCTGCAAGTGGATTTCTGAAGAAAGTTTGCATTTGAAGACCACTCAGACTCAGTCCAAATCCTGCTAAAATCGCCACTAAGGCCTTTGGTAAGCGATAATTCAAAATGATTTGTGAGTGAGAGGTCTTTGCCCATTCTCCAGTAAAAATCCCTTGAATAATTTCTGGAATGGAAATATATACCGAACCCAAACTCACATTGAGCAGGAAAGCTATTATTAGGAGTATTGCTCCTCCAACTAGAAATAATGTGGTCTTATTATTTTTCATCCAATTGCTGATAAAAATACAACTCATAACCTGGAATTAAGTCTGGGTGAAGTATTTTGATCAAATCTTTTAGAATCAAATCTGGTCTCATATATCCCAATTCAAAATACTCCAGTCCTCCAGTCGGACCTTTTTTCTGAGTGTAAGAATAAATATTTCCATTTTTGAAAGCTTTAAATGCTATATATCTGGGCTCCATCTCACCCATCTGTTTTATAGATGGAAAATCAGAGGAACCAATCCAAACCTCTGAGTCTATTGCTCGGTCTAAGACAAATTCGTAATTAAGCTGTAGGCTTCCGGAGCCTTTTTGATCATTGAAAATATAATTTCCCCCAGCATTTTGTAGGATTTTGGCACCCCAACTGTCGGCTCCTGGAGCATACCAGATGTCTTGGTACATCACTCCGCTTAAAACGGAAGGACGCTTGTCATCTGGAATGTTTTCCGTGAGATTTACTGCCTCGAAATAATCGTTTTCTACCTCTTCAAAAATCTCACTTGCTTTCTCAAAATTTCCTAAAAGAACACCAGTGAATTTTATCCATTCGGCTCTACCCAAGGGATGCTGTTCCACATATTCACCATTAATGACAGGATTGACTCCGGCATTTTTTAATAAATCCAAATACCGAATATCATCCCCAAGGGTTGAAATCATCACCCATTCGGCATCGGTATCTATGGTCATTTCGGGATTGGCAGATGGACCAGAGCCTAAATCCATCACTTTTCCAGCGTCTACCAATGCCCTTGTTTTTTTGGAAGATATTAAATCTGTATCTGGAAATCCGATTAATTTATCGGAGGAATTTAGCATGTCCAGATGTGGAATATGGGTGGTGGAGGTAACAACAATTTTAGAAACAGGAAGCTGTATTTCTGCGTCAAAATCTCCTGTTGGTTTTTCTTCTCCTTTCTCTAAAATTAAATACCGAAAAGATTTTTCGGCACCCGTCCAAGGTTGAGAAACTTCAATCTCCCAAAAGCCATTTCCTTTGAAAAGTTGGAATCCTTTGGCATACTTTAATTCAATTTTTTCTAAAGTAAACTCCTTTTTATCATGCTGCTGAGAGCATGATAAGATGCTGAAAATCAGACCAAAAATAAAGGGGGGTTTTAAAAGCTTATGCATGGTGGTGGAGAGGTAATCAATTTTCAAAGTAAGCTTGAGAAATTTCCAGTTCCAAAAAAAAGAATTTAGGGAAGTTCTTTTTTGATAGGATTCTCTTTAAGTTTGCAGCGAAATTGGTTCCCATGAACAGCATACTTGGAATTGGGATTAATAGGGAATTCGGTGAGAAACCGAAGCTGTCCCCGCAACTGTAAGCTCAGTGGATTTTCCACAAAGGATTTTGTCATCCTCGCCATTGGTTCAGTGTTTTTCGAACTGAGAAGGCAGACAAAATTGAGCAAGCCAGGAGACCTGCCATTTCGATGATTCTGTGCTTTCGGAGGAAAAGCAAGGGAGGATTTACCGAACTCGAAATCAGCTATGCAGATTTCGAAAAGATTCAATTCTTCTATTTTCTCTTCAAGTCTGAATCGAATAACGCTCAGTTTATTTCGATTAGGCATGATTTTGCTTTTGTGGACATTTGCAATGCTCGGATATAATCCGGTACCTCAGGATACGCTTCTGCTGGAGGAGGTGGCTGTCTATGCCCCAGAATTAGACCGGTTTTCACAGGGTCAAAAAGTTCAGGCTTGGGATTCAGAGACGCTAAAAGAATTTCAGGGCAGGACTTTATCTGATCTTTTGCAGGAAAGGTCGCCCGTGTTTGTTCGTCAATATGGGGCAGGTATGATTGCCTCCCCATCATTTCGAGGCACTTCTGCTGGACATACCGCAGTTTTTTGGAATGGAATCCCCATCAATAGCCCTTCTCTGGGTCAAAGCGATCTCTCCATTGTTCCAATTGTGGCGATAGATAAAGCAAGCCTGCAATTTGGGAATGCCGGAGCCTTGTTTGGAAATGAAGCAATTGGAGGGAGTGTGCATTTGGGCTCAGCTTCCTCATTTTCAAAGGGTGTTCATTCCTCACTAAGCCAGCAATTTGGAAGTTTCGGGAAAGCAAATACCTACTTAAAAGGCTCTTTTTCCAACGAAAAACTAAGCCTTTCCACAAAGCTCTATCGTGAGTTTTCGAAGAATAATTTCACTTTCAAAGATCTGGGCCAAATCGGCACGCCAGAAAGAAAAGAAGATCATGCTCAAGTACAACAATGGGGCCTAGTTCAAGATCTAGCTTGGAACTTGAAAGGTAATCAGCAACTCAAGGCATCGGTATGGTTTAACCAAGCTGATAGAGAAATACAACCTGTGATGGGCTCTACCTCACATGACCAGCAAGAAGATCAAAGTTTAAAAGCAGTTCTTGATTATTCCATTTTTGGAAATGGTTCCGTATTACAGTTCAAGACTGGGATGGTGAAAGATGAATTGATTTTCAACGGAGGGCTAAGCAAAACGAGTCAGTATTTTCTAGGAGGTGATTGGGATAAAGCCTTTTCAGATAAATGGACTTTTAAGGGAGGTTTACGATATACCAGAGTGGTAGCTGAATTGAGTAGCTATGATAAGAAAGATGATAGGTTGGAAGGGTATTTATCTCTCAAATATCAAGCAAAGGAGAATCTTGCTTTTTCTACCAATTTCAGAGAGGTTATGTATCAAGGCGATTTGATGCCTTTGACACCTAGTATTGGTATGGATTGGGGATTTTGGGAACGAGGAGAGCATTCACTTTTACTAAAAACCTCGATTGGAAAAGGGTTTAAAATCCCAACTCTCAACGATCGATTTTGGGAGCCAGGAGGCAACCCTGAACTACTTCCAGAAGAAAGTTGGAGTGGTGAGTTAGGGATTGACTGGAAGGTGGAGGGTGATATTCAATGGCAAAACGGGCTTACCTATTATCGGATGAGTGTGGATAATTGGATCATCTGGCTACCGAAAGGGTCTGTATGGACTCCTGAAAATTTGAAACATGTGAGCAATCAGGGAGTGGAATATCAGGGGAGTATTTTAGGAAATATTAGTGACTGGAAATGGGGGCTGGATTGGTCTTACACTTTTAGCAGAGCTGTGACAACGGAAGGAATTAGTGAAAATGATCCTGCAATTGGAAAACAGCTGCCCTATACTCCCCAGCACCAGGCAAATGCCAAATTACGACTTGGCAAAGGGGGGATTTCAACCTATTTGAGTACTTATTATGTGGGGCAAAGGGCCATTACAGCAGATAATCCCAGGTTGATGGATCCCTATCAGCTTTTTGATTTAGGGATTTCTTTCCAAAACTTAAGGTGGGGAAAAGTGACCCTGCCTATCAGCATTCAAATCAATAATTTATTCAATACTGACTATCAGGTGCTCTACCTGCGGGCCATGCCCGGAAGATCTTTTCAATTTAATTTATCAATCAATTTATGAAGTTAAAATTCAACCAGCTATCCTGGGCATTTTTGCTCAGTGTCATCCTTTTTTCCTGTAATGATTCAGGATCGGAACAACCTCTTGGAGAATATGAACAGGGGATTCTCATCATGAATGAAGGGAATTTTGGGACCAATGATGGGGAAGTATATCATTTGGATCCGAGCACGGAAGTACTAAAATCCAATATTTTTGAGGCTGAAAACATGAGGCCTTTTGCAGGGATTTTGGAAGACATGGTTCCTGTAAACGGCGCTTTGTACTTAGTAGCAAATACCGGTAAAGTTGAAGTTGTAGATGCCGGAACGTTCAAAAGTTTAGGAGCTGTTTCTGGTGATTTAGACCAGCCTAGATCTATAGCTGTGGCAGATAGCAAGCTTTTCATTTCTGACTATGGTCCATATGATGAATCCTACGCCACTCCAGATTCATACATTGCTGTAGTAGATGGAGTAAATGGCGGAATGGTCAGCAAGAAAATTGAAGTTTCCAATAAACCGGAAGATCTATTTACCTATGGTAAATATGTGTTTGTCGCCGGCTCTGAAGAGGGGAAAGTAGAAGTAATTGATGCTGAAAAAGAGGAAGTGATAAAAGTATTGGAAGTAGATGGTCATCCCGCTCAATTTTTTGAGTCTGAGGGAAGGCTTTGGTTGTATTCTACTGATTCGGAAGAAGTTTACTTTCAGTCATTTCACATGGATAACCTGACTAAAGCGACGACAAGTACATTGCCTGTAGCAAATGCAACGGGAAGAATTGCTTTTGGAAATGATGATTTATTTTACTTGCTCACCAGTACTGGCTGGCCTGATTATGTAGATGGAGTGGCTAGAGTTTCTGTAGTTGGGCCTGAATTGGATTTAAATTGGATCGAAGGTTCAGGTTTTTATGGAATCGGTTTTGACCAATCTAGAGATGAGCTGTACTTGGCAAATTCAAATGGATTTCAAGGTAATGGAACAGTAACAGTTTACTCAAAAGATGGGACTGAAATAAGAAATTTTGAAGTGGGGAGAGGACCTTCAGGATTCTTGTTCTACTAAGAATAAATCTATTTTATTTAAAAAAGAAGAGCGGTTAACTGGGGAAGTTAACCGCTCTTTTTATTGCAGGAATCCCGAATTATTAATTCAAGATTTTAGTCATGGTTTCTTCAAATCGCTCGAATAAGTGAATGTATTTATGCTGAATGTTATGCAGAAACTTTTCTTGCGTATCAATCTCATAAACTGGATTATATTTAATTCTATCGATAACAATGTCCAGCCAGCCTTGACCGTCATCTATGATATCGGCATGAAAAGCCTCTGCAGTCAAATCTCTGGAACCTGAATAGGGGCCTTTGCCCTGTTTCAGAAGAAACTTTGACATCAATTTTAAAGCTAATTCGTGAGCAACCTCAAAGGTGACAATAAGCTCGCGTGCCTGAGGCTCCGGTAAGCCATTTTTCTTTGCTCGTTGAAGGTACACCCTCAAGTCTTCCAATGCAGAATCAAATTCTTCCAAGCATTGTTCACAGGATTGTGGTAGGGTCTTCATGGGTTTCTAAAATAAAGTCATCAAAAGTTTCTGATTTAAATTACGAAAAATGACTTGATTTACTATTAAAAAATGGATCAATAATTCGACTTTTATCCATTTAAGAAGCAGGTAATATGGGGAGCCATGAGACATTCCTTGGCTCCCCAAAATATATTATCGAATAGAATAACTTTGCATAAATGGTTGCCCACTCGTTGCAACTCCTTCTAACAGCAATTTACCACTATAATCTTCCAGGAATTTGCCGACAGTTTTAGGGTCAAGTGCAGGCTCACGATTGATTTGAGTGATAATAAACCCTTCTCTTAGACCTAAATCCCTAAGGTATCCTCTCGTCATACCGGTAATTTTGATCCCATAATCTATCCCCATTTTATCTTTTTCGATCGTGTTGACCGCTTCTAGTTTTGCTCCTAATAATGTGGAACTGTAGTACTCTCTTTTAAGAATCCCTTCTCCACCTTCGAGGTTTTGGAGTTTAAGTTGAGCAGTTTTTTGATTGCCGTTTCTCGAATAGGTGATGGGCAGATTTTGTCCAGGATAATAATAAGATAGGGCTTCCTCAAAGCTACCCATTCCGGAAATCTCTTGGTTCCCAAGTTTGGTTATCACATCATTCCTTTGTAATCCAGCTTCTTCGGCTGCCCCATCCCTGACTACATGTGTGACGATCACTCCATTTAAGGTGTTGATGTTCATTTCCTCAGCGAGTTCTGGTGTGATTTCTACCGCTTCAATGCCCGGGATAGCTTTTTGAACTTCTCCGTATTCGATGAGGTCATTGGAAACTTTCATAGCGATGTCCACGGGAACAGCAAACCCATAACCTGTGTAGGATCCTGTACGTGAAAGAATTGCGGTATTGATTCCAACCAATTCTCCATTCACATTCACCAAAGCTCCTCCAGAGTTTCCTGGATTAATTGGTGCATCGGTCTGTATAAAACTTTCCAAAGGGAAATCTCCTCCAAGAATATTGATTTGACGCTCTTTTGCTGAGACAATCCCGGCAGTTACAGTAGAAGTGAGGTTAAAAGGGTTTCCTACCGCCAAAACCCATTCGCCTATTTGAAGGTTTCTACTACTTCCCTTTTTAATAGCAGGGAGGTTAGTTGCTTCTATTTTGAGGACCGCTATATCCGTGTTCTTATCTGTGCCTACAAGCTTGGCTTTATATGTTTTTTTCTGATGAATGACTTCTATTGTTTCAGCCCGGTCGATGACATGATTGTTGGTGACGATGTACCCGTCTTCCGAAATGATCACTCCAGAACCAGAACTTACTTGTTGAGAAGGTCCAGAACCAAAGAAGTAATCAAACATGGAGTACCTTCTTGGGTCTGTACCAGAAAAGTTTTTGATAAAGACTACTGATTGAGTACTGTTTTCTGAGGCTTCCACAAATGATAGTGGAGGGTTGGTCCTTGTACTGGTCGAGGGTTTATCCCAATTGGAGACCAAGCTCATCTCTGGATTATTGTGGGTCGAAAAGCTGGGTGGATAAGCTGGTTCGTTCAAGTTTAATTGGGTCCAAACTGCAGCTCCTGCAAGTCCCGCTAGGAAAGATACTCCGGTAGTTTTGATAAGACTTTTCATAATTAATGAATTTATCAATTTGACGTAGTGAAGAAAAATGTGTTGGAAGACTTCACACTTTTTAAGAAAGTGTAGCCCTTTTAATAAAAAAAATGAGCAAAAATTAGCCCATTTGGGAAAAACTGACGGTTTGTACAAGGAAAAGTCTAGGCATCTTGTAATTTTGTCAGCTCATTGGGTAAATGCCTAAATTCAGGAATATTTATTTTGCCCTCAAAACTAAAAGAATGACAGAAAAAAAGCGCGTAGCCATCTTGGGTAGTACAGGAAGTATCGGTACTCAAACCTTGGAGGTAATTCGCCAGCATTCTTCAGAATTCATCGTTGAAGTACTTACTGCTCAAAACAATGCTGATTTATTGATCCAGCAGGCATTGGAATTTAATCCAAATGCTGTGGTGATAGGCAATGAATCTCTATACACGACAGTAAAAGAGGCACTAATACCTCATGATATAAAAGTATATGCCGGTCAAAAAGCCATCGCACAAGTAGTGGAGATGGAAACCATCGATGTGGTTTTGACTGCATTGGTGGGGTATTCAGGACTGATTCCAACGATACAGGCGATCAAGGCAGGGAAACAAATTGCACTGGCCAATAAGGAGACCTTAGTTGTGGCAGGCGAGATAATTACTGCTCTGGCTAAGGAAAATCGTGTGAATATTTACCCGGTAGATTCAGAGCATTCGGCTATTTTCCAATGTTTGGTTGGAGAGTTCCAGAATCCTATTGAGAAAATTATCCTTACTGCTTCAGGTGGACCTTTTAGAGGTAAGGATAGAGCTTATTTGGAGTCAGTAACCAAAGCTCAGGCCTTGAAGCATCCCAACTGGGATATGGGAGCCAAAATCACCATTGACTCAGCTTCTATGATGAATAAAGGACTGGAAGTGATAGAAGCAAAATGGCTTTTTGGACTTCAAACAGATCAGATTGAAGTGATTGTTCACCCTCAAAGTATCGTACATTCATTGGTTCAATTTGAGGATGGGTCATTAAAAGCACAACTTGGATTGCCAGATATGCGTATTCCAATTCAGTTTGCACTGAGTTTTCCTGATAGACTGAAAAGTGATTTTGAGAGATTTGATTTCATGCAGTATCCTCAATTGACATTTGAGCAGCCGGATTTGAAAACATTTAAGAATTTACAATTGGCATACGATGCATTAGCAAAAGGAGGGAATGCTCCTTGTATCCTGAATGCAGCAAATGAAATAGCAGTAGCGTCATTTTTAAAAGATGAGGTAGGTTTTCTGGAAATGTCAGACCTGATAGAGGAGACACTTTCGAAAACTGAGTTTATCTTACAGCCTAATCTTGAGGATTATGTGGAAACGGACAGACGTGCGAGAGAAATTACAGAACAATTAATTAAGCGTAAAGTATAATGGATACATTAATAATGGTGGGTCAGCTGGTCCTGGGATTGTCTATCCTGGTAGGATTGCATGAGTTGGGTCACTTGCTCACAGCCAAGATGTTTGGCATGAGAGTAGAAAAATTTTCTATCGGGTTCCCTCCGAAAATCGCTGGATTTCAATGGGGAGAAACAGAATATTCAATTGGAGCTATTCCGCTAGGTGGTTTTGTGAAGATTTCCGGAATGGTGGATGAGTCCATGGATACCGAGCAGCTTGCTGCTGAACCGCAACCTTGGGAGTTTAGAGCTAAGCCTGCATGGCAAAGATTGATTGTTATGCTAGGAGGGATCATAGTCAATGTGATTACCGGAATTATCATTTTTGTGGTAATGGTCTATAATAATGGGGAAACCTATTTTTCGAGAGATCAGGTAATTGAAAATGGTATTGTCGCTTATGATTTAGGGCAGTCCATTGGCTTGCAAACTGGTGATAAGATAGTGGACTTGAATGGTGAGCCTTATGTTAGCTTAAGTGAGCTTTCAGGACCCGGAGCCTTATTGGAAGGTGACGGTTATTATACCGTGATTCGTGATGGGGAAACCATAAAAGTAGATATTCCAAGAGGGTTTATTAATTCATTTAGTAGTAAAAAATCACTCGATGAATTTGTGGATATTAGGTATCCATTCCAATTATCTGTAATCGATAAGGGTGGTGCAGCTGAAAAAGCAGGTATTACAACAGACGATAAAATCATTGCCATCAATGGGCAGGAGATTCAATATTTTGACCAGTTGCAAACTGCTTTGGCTGAGTCTAAAAATCAAAATGCAGAAGTGACCTTGTTGAGAGGTGGAGATACTACTCAAACCCAAGTCGCTGTCACAGACCGAGGTACCATAGATATTGCCGTTAACGCCTTAATTGAGCCTGTTCGTAGAAAATATGGGTTTCAAGAAGCTATAGTCAAAGGGACTGGTAAAGCATTTTCAGTGGTGATAAATAATGCTGTTGCCATGGGGAAAATGTTCACTGGAGAAGTTTCTGCCAGGAATGTAAGTGGTCCTATTGGAATGGCAAAAATTTATGGGGATATCTGGGACTGGGGTAAATTCTGGACCATTACAGGTTTGATCTCTATGTTGCTGGCATTTATGAACTTGCTTCCAATTCCAGCATTAGATGGAGGGCATGTGATGTTTTTGCTTTATGAGATGATTTCTGGAAGAGCTCCTTCTGATTCATTCCTTGAGAATGCACAAAAAGTAGGAATGGTTATCCTTTTAGCAATCATGGTTTTTGCCATTGGAAATGACGTTCTGAAGTTATTTACTGGAGACTAATCCAATCAAAATATCAATTAGAAACCGGGGTGAAAGCTCCGGTTTTTTTTATGCCGACAGGGATTTAATTGAAATAAAAAGAAGTGCGCTTTACTAAACTTTTATAGAGTTTGCCAGTAAAGTAGGAAGGTGGGTGGAGTAAATAATTTGTAAATTATCTCCCTTCGCTTAAAGCTGTCGTTTTAAAGATAAACTTATCGTAAACGGGTCAAGTCTAAATGCAACAGCGATTGCCTGCCAATCTGGCAAGATCCTCTTTTGGCATACACCTTGACCTTATAGCAGCTACCTTTTGATTTAAAGGTTACTTCTAATAAGTTAGCTAAATCCTGACAGACCGTCTGTCATTATGTCTATATGAGTCAATTCGAAAATCCAATGTTCCAAAATTTAATGACCGGTGAATTTGCCGGAGAAGGTGATCTGATCCAATTGATTACCGATGATGAAAATGAGGAGCAAGGAACTGAATCTTATGGGGATGAACTTCCTATTTTATCTGTCCGAAATACTGTTTTATTTCCAGGTGTAGTCATTCCGATTACAGTTGGAAGGCAGCGTTCTATACGTTTGGTAAAGAAAGCCCAGAAAGGGAATAAGTTGATCGGTGTTTGTGCACAGATCAACCCTAATATTGATGATCCAGCCTGGGATGATATTTATCAAGTAGGTACTCTTGCCAAAATCATAAAGATGATCGTTTTACCTGATGGAAATACTACCATTATTATCCAGGGTAAAAAGAGATTCGAGATCAATGAGCAAGTGACGGATGATCCTTATTTTATTGCTAAAGTGAACTATCTGGAAGAGAACTTCCCTAAAAGCTCTAAGAAAATCAGAGCTTTAGAGGAGTCTTTAAAGGAAGCCGCTACAAGGATTTTACATCTGAACCCGGAAATTCCAAGAGAAGCTCAGGTAGCTCTTGATAATATTGACAACACTTCTTTCTTAACACATTTCTTGTCTTCTAATATCAATGCTGCGGTAGAGTCCAAGCAAAGATTATTGGAGATCAATGATGGAGTGGACCGAGCTACATTGTTGTTGGAATTTATGATGAAGGACATCCAAATGCTGGAGTTGAAGTCGGAGATTCAAAAGAAAGTACATACCGATATCGATCAGCAGCAAAGGGATTATTTTCTCCGCCAGCAGATGAAGGTGCTTCAAACCGAACTGGGTGAAGAAGGTCCAGAAAAAGAGGTGGAAGATTTACGTGCTCGAGGGGATTTGAAAAAATGGCCAGAAGAAGTGAAGAAACACTTTGAAAAAGAACTGGATAAAATCCTGAGAATAAACCCTTCAGCAGCAGAATATCCAATTGCATTGAATTATGCCGAAACCATGGTTGAATTGCCATGGAATGAGTTTACTCAGGATAATTTTGACTTAAAAAATGCCAAAGCTATTTTGGATAAAGACCATTTTGGTTTGGAAAAAGTCAAAGAAAGAATCATTGAGTATCTGGCAGTTTTGAAGCTGAAAAATGACTTAAAAGGCCCGATTTTATGCTTGTATGGCCCTCCTGGAGTAGGTAAAACTTCCTTAGGGAAATCTATTGCAGCAGCTTTGGGAAGAAAATACATAAGAATGTCTCTGGGAGGACTGCATGATGAAGCAGAAATCCGAGGTCATAGAAAAACCTATGTGGGTGCTATGCCAGGGAAGATCATTCAAAACATGAAGAAGGTGAAGATTTCAAATCCAGTTTATGTGTTGGATGAGATCGATAAGCTATCTTCTGATTTTAGAGGAGATCCTTCTTCTGCTTTCCTTGAGGTTTTGGATCCAGAGCAAAACAGTACTTTCCTGGATAATTACTTGGAAGTGGAATATGACTTAAGCAAAGTCCTGTTTATCGCCACAGCAAACTCTTTGGATAGTATTCAGCCTGCCTTACGTGATCGTATGGAGATCATTGAAGTGACAGGTTATACTCAAGAGGAGAAAGTGGAAATTGCGAAGCGTCACTTGGTGCCAAAGCAACGCAAAGAACACGGCTTGAAGTCCAAAGATATTTCCTTCAATAAAGCTTCTTTGGTAAAAATCATAGAGGATTATACTCGTGAGTCAGGTGTAAGAAGCCTTGAAAGAGCGATCGGGAAAGTGATTAGAAATATTGCAAAGTCCATTGCGATGGAGGAGGAGTACAGTCCAAAAATCACTCCTGATGCAGTGCGAAAAATACTAGGTTCTGAGATTTTCGATAAAGAGACCTACGAAGATAATTCTGTGGCTGGAGTTGTGACAGGCCTAGCTTGGACCAGTGTAGGAGGAGAAATCTTATTTATAGAATCTAGCCTCAGTAGAGGTAAAGGGAAATTAACACTCTCTGGACAACTGGGAGATGTTATGAAAGAATCCGCGGTTACAGCTCTTTCTTACCTGAAATCAAAAGCAGAAACTTTGGGTATTGATCATAGAATCTTTGATCAATATGATTTACATATTCACGTTCCTGCTGGAGCAGTTCCAAAAGATGGTCCATCCGCAGGGATTACCATGTTGACTGCGATGGCTTCTGTGTTTACACAGCGTAAAATCAAAGCCAAGGTAGCCATGACGGGTGAGATAAGCCTAATTGGTAAGGTGATGCCTGTAGGAGGTATTAAAGAGAAGATTCTGGCTGCGAAAAGAGCCGGTATCAAGGAAATTATTCTTTGTAAAAAGAATAAGCGTGACATAGAGGAAATCGACCCTCAATATGTTACGGGTATAGATTTTCATTTTGTAGATCGGGTAGACGAGGTGTTGGAAATAGCACTGTTGAAGACCAAGGTTGCAAGACCTTTGACTTTCACTTTGTCACCTGAGACTAAATCATAAAGCGAAAGGAAGGACAGGCGATGCTTTGTCCTTTCTGAGTTACCATATTTTCACTTTCAGCTTTAGGTTTTGGTTACAGATTAAAGCCTAACAGTTGAATTAACATATTATCATGGAGCAAATCATATCACTTACTCCCAGACAGATTGTTGGTGAGTTAGATAAATATATCATAGGTCAAAAAGATGCCAAGAGAAATGTTGCCATTGCACTGAGAAATAGAATTCGAAGATTAATGGTCAAATCTGACATCCAGAAAGATATTGTACCAAATAATATCTTGATGATCGGATCTACTGGTGTGGGAAAAACTGAAATTGCCAGAAGACTGGCGAAAGTAGCGAATGCACCTTTTACAAAAGTAGAAGCATCCAAATTCACCGAAGTAGGATATGTGGGAAGAGATGTAGAGAGCATGGTGAGAGATTTGGTAGAGCAAGCCGTGGCTTTGGTCAGAGAAGAGAAAAATGAAGCCGTCAAAGCGAAAGCGGCTGAGGCTGTAGAGGAATTGATTTTGGATATTTTGATTCCACCTGTAAAAAGTGCCGGTTTCACAAGAAATGCAGTTCCTGCAGATACCAATTCTGAGCCAAATACGGATGAAGAGTTAAATGAAAGAACCCGAGAAAGGTTCCGCGAGAAGCTTCGAAATGGAGAGTTGGATGATAGGAAGGTCGAAATCAATGTCAAAGCCTCTTCTCCAACAGGAATAGGCATGATTGGCAATGGTATGATTGACGATGCGAGCATGGCTGGTCTTCAGGACATGATTTGGGGTATGATGCCGAAAAAGACCAAAAAGAGAAAGCTGAGTATCTCTGAGGCTAGAAAAGTCTTGATGGAAGAAGAAGTTTCCAGATTGATTGATTTTGATGAGGTTAAGGAAGAGGCGATTAAGCTGGCTGAAAACAATGGAATAATTTTCATTGATGAAATAGATAAGATTGCTTCCAAATCAGGTAAAAATGGAGGTGGACCTGATGTCAGCAGAGAAGGTGTACAGCGAGATTTGCTTCCGATTGTTGAAGGGTCTTCTGTAAATACCAAATATGGTGTCATCAATACAGATCATATTTTGTTTATCGCGGCAGGAGCATTTCATGTGGCTAAACCATCTGATTTGATTCCTGAGTTGCAAGGTAGATTCCCGATTAGAGTGGAGCTTCAGAGTTTAACTCAGGAGGATTTTGCGATGATCCTGAGAGAGCCAAAGAATGCTTTGACTAAGCAGTACCAAGCATTGTTTGAGGCGGAAGAAGTTTATTTGGAGTTCAATGAAGAATCAATCGATGAAATAGCAAGATTGGCCTTTTTAATCAATCAAGAGGTTGAAAATATCGGCGCCAGAAGACTTCATACGGTTATGAGTCACTTGTTAAATGACTTCTTGTTTGACGTTCCAGATACCATAAAGGCAAATTCTAAGATCATGGTAACGAAAGAAATGGTGCAGGAAAGACTATCCTCGCTGGTTCAAAACCGAGATCTTTCACAATATATTTTATAACAAAAAACAAGGCATCATTTGGTGCCTTTTTTTATTATGAAGAAATCACTCCTTATCATCACAGGTCATAGCCAGGGTTTAGGGAAAGCGGTTTTAGATTACTATCTGAAGCAGGATTCTTTTCAAATTTTGGCGATTTCCCGAACAAAATTAGAGATCAAATCACCTACGCTCCAGCAATTGAGCCTGGATTTGGCTGATTTGGATATTTTAGAGTCTAAGTTGGATCAGATCTTTCCTGATGAAGAATTTGATAGGATCATACTGCTAAATAATGCTGGCTGGATAGGTAAAATCAAATCACTGGGAAAAGTAAACCCAAAAGCGCTACGCTCTCAAGTCAATGTGAATTTGCTTGCTCCCATGTACCTGACCAATGCTTTTATCAAACGATACAAGGAAAAGTCTTTTGAGAAAATCATTTGTAATATTGGTTCGGGGGCTGCATTTCGACCAGTGGCAGGTTGGTCTGGCTACTGTAGTACCAAAGCTGCATTGGCTATGTTTACAGAGGTTGCTGCAAAAGAGAGTGCGTCAGATAATTTTCATTTTTTCAGTTTGGCCCCGGGTATAGTAGATACTGGGATGCAAGGAGAAATTCGCGAATCTACTGTGGAGGATTTTCCCGAATTAGATAAGTTTATTGATTTTAAAAAAGATAATAAATTGAGTAGTCCGGGACTAGTTGCGCAGAAAATCGCCTACTTATTTGATAATCCCTCAAAGTTTCAAGATGTCATCCAGGATGTAAGAAAGTTTGATTTGCCTTAGGTTGATTTTTTAGGAAAATCAAAGAACCAAAAGCTAGCATTTTGAGGAGAGATATTCTCCCACTTTTCAGTTTTAAAAGTAAATCCAAATTGCCCGGAAGTGGGTAAGTTGTTTATGTCTTCTCCCATTAATTCAATAAAATAATTGAAGCCTGGGTTATGACCAAAAACCAAGATTGTCTTGTATTTATCATTTTGATTCCTGATTATTTTTAGGATTATTTCAGGAGAGGCATGATATAATTGCGGTTCAGAATGAATGATTTTCACTGGAAGCCCTAAAACCTCGGCAGTAATCTCCGCGGTTTTCATGGCTCTATTGGCTGTGGAGGTCAAAAATAGATCCGGCTTGACATCTCTGTTTTTTAAACGCATTGCCATCTTTGGTGCATCTCTTAGCCCTCTCTCGGCCAATGGTCTGTCGTGATCTTGCAAGAATGGATTATTCCATGCTGATTTTCCGTGCCTTATCAAAATTATTTTTTTCATTTCTTCAAATAAAAAATGATTGTTTTGTTTTGTTTCAAGGAATATTTACATTTAGCGTACTTTCAATTACAATTTATCACAATTTATTATGTTTACCGGAACAGTAAAATTTTACAACGATGCCAAAGGATTTGGTTTTATCGTTGATGACGAAACTCAAAGCGACATCTTCGTTCATGCTACCGGCCTAGTCGACAAGGTTGCTCAAAATGACAAAGTAACTTACGACATCAAAGATGGCAAAAAAGGACCTAATGCAATTAATGTTAAAATCGCATAATTATAGATTTTGAAATTAGAGTGCACAAAAAACCCCTGATAAAATTTTTCAGGGGTTTTTTTGATTTTTGAGAACGGTTAGAATCTACCGAAGAGATTATTCTTGAGTAGGTGGTTCTTCGTCTATATCTTTTAGATCTGATGGCAAACCTTCTCCAGGCCCGCTGATTTTTTCTTTCCACATACCGGGTAATCCTTTGATATAGAGGTCTCTCTTTGGGAACGGGATTTCTATGTCGTTTTCTCCGAAAGCTTCAAAGATTGCATTCATTACTTCGGATCGCATATCGATCCAAATGTCCATGGTTTCAACCCAAAAAAGAAGTCTGAAATCTACGGAGGAAGATCCAAAGTCTTGCATCAACACCCTTGGGCTTGGCGCTTTAAGGATTTTATCTCTGTCTAATACGCCTTCAATAACGGATTTCACTTTTTTCATGTCTGAGCCATATCCCACACCTACAAAAAGCTCTATTCTTCGGCGTTTATCAGATAAGGTCCAGTTGATAAGGCTTTGGGATAATAAGTCTCCATTGGGGATAACTACTTCAGAGCCATCGTAAGCCTGGATTTTACTGGCCCGGATACCCACATCTTTGACGGTACCTATGTTTTGTCCTACTTCTATTTCGTCCCCAATTTGTATGGGTCTTTCAAAGGCCAAAATGATACCTGAAACAAGGTTATTGATGATAGTTTGTAAACCAAAACCAATACCCACAGACAGGGCTCCCAAAACTATAGCTATGCTATCTAAGGGGATTTTAGCTGCCGTAGCCGCTATAAAAAAGCCTAAAAAGACAATCCCTAGACGGATTAACAGTACAGAACTCCCCAGTCGCTGTTTTCTGGTCCGAGTGGTACTTTGATCCTTCATGGAAGCGAAATAGGCAATGTTATTTGCTAGGAAGGTGGAGATGTAAAGTATGATGATGAATAATAAAATGCTCCCAAACTGGAACTCAGTATTTCCAAGTGTTCGATTGGTCGTTAGGAAACCCTCTATGCTGTTGTAAAATTTATCATAGAGTCCTAAATGCCAAACAAGTCCATAAGTCCATATTGAAAGAGAAAAGGCAATTAATAAGCCTTTCATCCGCTTTTGGAGGTCCTGGAAATCAAAAAACGAAGTGAAACCATTGGTTCCTTTTTATTGTATTCAATGATCAGGTAAACTGCCTCCATTGTGACCAAAATAAACAGAAACAATCCGACCGCTCTGTAATAATTTACGGCTCCTGTCACGGCAAAGGTTTTAGATAGGTTAAACCTGCCAATAATATTTAAAACCAGACTAGCAGTCTGAAAAATCAATAAAAAGATGGTGGCTATTCTTAAAAACTTGGAACCAGTGAACTTTTTGAATCTTAAGTCTTTGAGAATTAAGATGCCCATGGTGATAAATAAAATGGAGCATAAAAGTATAAACCATCTTTCTTGGTAAGCTATTTTCCATTGGAGACCACTTAAAGCAATTAAAATGTAAGGAGTTAAAAAGAGGAGAAAATATTTATGGAATTGCTTTCCGAACTGACCTTTGACTAAATAAACTGAACCTATAGTAAGAAGGAGAGAAAGCAGGGAAGCAAAAATCAAAGGAGGTTTATGAAAGAAAACAAAGAAAAAGGGTATCAGAAGCACAAAGGTGGCTGCTAAAGTATGATTTTTGAAATATTTAACCCGATCCAGTATGAGGCTGGCAAATTCATTTTCATTGGAAATCCTTTTGACTACCCTCTTTAAAAATATGTATACGCTTATAAAGACTAAAACTGTTAGTATAAAAGCGATGTAATTTCTCCCAAGGAACAAAACAAGGATAAGAAAATTAATCAGGGTTGACTGCTTGGTGATTTCAAAAAATGTTAAGGGCTGTTCATTTTTTGAGGGTTCCCATGGGTAATTGATTTCTTTGGTCAATGACTCCTCAGCTAATCTTCGCTGGTTAGAAATCAAAAATTCCCTTAGCTCCATCAACAAAATTGCGTTTTCACTGGCAGCTGCTTGAAATTTCACTAATGTGATTTCCTTGTTTAGATAAGTGCTGTCTATACTTTTAAGAGTGTTTCTAAGAGTTTTAAGTTCAGAATTAATAATGGGAACGAGAGTTGAATCTCTTAGAGAAAGATTGAATAAGCTGTCAGATTTTATTTCAGTAATCTTAATGTTCAAGTCATTGAATTCATTTACTCGATCGTTGATTTCTTTTATATGTCCTTGATTAACTTCATTTAATGTATTAATCAAATTGTCTAAGCCTTTTAAATATCTTAAGTTGATAAATTCTTGATCCTCAATAACATTCCCTTTAATGTTGATAGCTAAGTCATGAATAGATGGAAGGTCTTTACTTAACCTTACTGTATCAAAATCTTCCGAGAGTTTAAGTTTTATTTCACTTAGCGAAATCGCATGTTGCTGTGCCTTGTTGATTACTTTATTTAAAACAGAACCTAAGGTTTGATAACTTTCTGTTTCAGTTTGGATGGTGTCCGTTTTAATAAATAAACTGTCTATTAAAGAGTTGCTTTCAGAGTCGATATCACTTTGGGCTACACTATCAGCTTCTGAACTTTCCTGTTGGGCCATTAAATCCGGAAAAAGTATCAGCGTAAAGAATGCTAGAACAATGGCGTGTTTCATATATAGGTTTTATGAAGTTAATATAGGGATTTTTAAAGATTTAGAATAAAAACAGCGCTTTTGGAAAGCCTTTTTAAAGTTGATTTCGCTTAAAAATAAGCCATATTGACACTATTTCTAAATGAATTCTAGTTTTTCCTGACGAAATGACTTGAAAATTGGCTTGGAACAGATTTTTCTAATTAGAAGTAAAAAACTTAAACACTAAACCAATATAAAAATGAAACTAGTAAGATTTAATCAAACAGAGCCCTATTTCCCAAATACATTTAGCGGAATGTTAGACAAATTCTTTAACGAAAACATGGGTACTCCCATAAAGCATTTCAATCCTGCGGTTGATGTATCTGAGGATGAAAAATCCTATGAAATTCAATTAGCAGTGCCAGGTGTCAAAAAATCAGATTTCAAAGTAGACTTAACTGAGGGTAAGTTGACGATTTCTGGAGAGCGAAAGTTTGAAGAGAAAAAAGAAGGTAAAAATTACCATAGTTTAGAGACTCAATATGGTTCTTTCAGCAGGTCGTTTTATGTGCCTGAGGATATTCACGCAGAAGATATTGCGGCGGTATATGAAGACGGAGTATTGAAAGTTACTCTACCCAAAAAAGAGAAAAAAGTGGTAAAAGCTGCTATTGAAGTAAAATAATTGAAGAGCGGGGAAACCTGCTCTTTTATTTTTGGTTATATTCATAACTGCCTTCAAAAGCGGTTAATTCTTGTTAATTTGAAGTAAAAATGAGCTAATCAGGATTAATTTTTGGATCGTTTTTAACCACAAGACGTTTGGAAGTTAACTAAATAAAAAAACAACATGAGCAAAAAGCAATTCTTTATCGGAATCATTCTTGCCTCTCTAATCGGAGGCATTGTCGCCTTGGCAGGCGTGGGCTTTTTGATACAGCCCCAAAGTGCCACAAATTTTGACGAAAAGCAGCAAACAAGTTTTGTGAATTTACTTTCAGGAGAAGATTTTACTATTCCTGATGGAATTAATTTCGTCGCCTCTGCAGAAGTTGTTACGCCTGCAGTAGTACATATCGTGAGTGAAGTTTCTTATACTTCTTCAGGAAATAGACAAAAAGACCCGCTTCAAGAATTTTTTGGTTTACCAATGCCAGAAGGAGATCAAAGAGGAAGAGGTCGTGGACCCATAGGAAAAAGCTCTGGATCAGGAGTGATTATATCGCCTGATGGATACATTGTGACAAACAATCACGTGGTAGAAAATGCCACAAAAGTTGATATCTCTCTCGAGAATAACAAAAGGTATGTTGCAAAAGTAGTGGGAACAGATCCTACCACCGATTTGGCTTTATTGAAAATAGAGGATGAAGGATTACCATTTGTGAAATTTGGTAATTCTGATAACGTGAAAATCGGTGAATGGGTGTTAGCAGTAGGAAATCCCTTTGATTTAAACTCTACTGTGACAGCAGGTATCATTTCTGCCAAAGCCAGAAACATTAACATCTTAAGTGACGAGAACAATATGCAGGTAGAATCTTTTCTACAGACTGATGCTGTTGTAAACCCAGGAAACTCGGGTGGAGCCCTTGTGAATTTAGCAGGCGAACTTATTGGTATTAACACTGCAATAGCTTCTCGTACTGGAACATTCAATGGATATTCTTTTGCTGTTCCTTCAAGCTTAGTCAAGAAAGTAATGGACGACCTGATGAAATATGGTACTGTTCAAAGAGGCTTGCTAGGAGTGAGAATTCAAAGCGTAAGTCCTGAATTAGGAGAGGCTTTAGGAAAGGATTTTGGAGTTGATCAAGGTGTCTATGTAAGCGAAGTAACTGAGAATAGTGGTGGAGCTGAGGCTGGTCTTCAGTCAGGTGATATCATCGTTGGTGTGGATGGGACAGAAACCAAAAATGTTTCTAACCTTCAAGAAATGGTGGCTAGAAAAAGACCTGGTGATCAAGTGGAGATTGAATATCTAAGAGATGGAGAGCTTAATAAGACAAAAGCCACTTTGAAGAATATGGAAGGTGACACCAAAATTGTGAAGAAAGAAGTTCCTAAAACCTATGAGTTTGGTGGAATGATGTTCGAAGAGCTTAAAAGTCAGGTTAAAGAAGGTTTAAGATTAAATGGTGGAGCGATGATCAGTGTAGTTGGAGAATCTGAGTGGAGAGATGCCGGAGCGAGACCAGGATTTATTATTACTTCCATTATTAGTGATGAGGGAAGAACCCGAATTACTGATGTAGAACAACTGCTAGAAGTTTTAAATGAGAAATCAGGTGAGGATGTAGTTGTGCTAGGAATGTTCCAAAATGGTACAGAGTATTATTTTGAAGTAGAATTAGATTGATTGTTGATTGATTGATTATAAGGCAGGCTGGAATTTTCTGGCCTGCCTTTTTTTATTTTTTCTCCACCAGGAAAATCGAAGACTAATTGGAATTCATTAGCTTAAGGTTTCTAAAACCCAATCAATATGAAAATAGCCCCATCTACTCAACTGCTTCTATTTATCTTTTTGGTACTGTCCATGCCAGTGCTTGGGCAGCATAGTGTAAATATTACTCCACTGGGTGATCAAGTAATGCCTGGTATTTCAAAAGAAAGAATACAAAAGATTGACGGAATGCTTGAGGAGACCATCAGTAGCAATCAGGTGCCTGGCTTGGTAGCTATGATAGTTAAAGATGGTAAGATTGTTTATCAAGCTGCCAAAGGATTTGCTGACGTTCCTTCTGGGAATGAAATGGAAATGGATCAAATTTTTAGGATTGCTTCACAATCGAAAGCCATCACATCCACTGCAGTCATGATGCTCTGGGAAGAAGGAAAGTTCAGTTTGGATGACCCAATTTCAAAATTTATCCCTGAGTTTGCTCAGCCGCAGGTATTGACAAACTTTCGATATGGAGATACTACCTACTCCAGTAGGCCTGCTTCCCGTGAAATAAGAATTCGCGATTTGCTCACTCACACTTCCGGTCTTGGATATGGTGTGATTGATGGGGATGAGCGTTTTAAGATGATTTATAACAAAGCTGGTATAGTAGATTTGTTTACTACCAAGCCTGTGAAAATAAGTGATAACATCAAAAAGTTGGCAAAATTGCCATTGCATCATGACCCGGGGAGCCAGTATACTTATAGCCTAGGATTAGATGTTTTGGGGTATTTCATTGAAATTGTTTCAGGGATGCCATTTGACCAGTTCTTAAAAACCAGAATTTTTGATCCACTTGGAATGAGTGATACTGGATTTTACCTGAGCGATTCACAAGGAGAGAGATTAGTAACAGTTCATCGTAAAGTTGACGGAGAATGGGAAGCTTATCCTATAACTTTTTATGATACAGATTATCCTAAAAAAGGAGCGAAAACATTCTTTTCTGGAGGAGCTGGGCTTTCCTCCACTGCTTTAGACTATGCGAAATTCCTGCAGATGTATTTAAATGGAGGTACCTATAATGGCGTTCGCTTGTTGAGTCCGACGACCATTAAAACCATCATGTCGAATCAAGTTGGGGATTTGCTTGGAAATGGAGGCAAAGACTATGGTTTAGCTTTTGGTCTCGTGGATCAGCAGGGAGTTGCTAAAGGTGGAATTGGGAGTCTTGGGACTTTTGATTGGGGTGGATATTTTAATACCCAATACTTTGCAGACCCTGTTACCAATACCATTGGGATATTGATGAAACAAACTCAGGGCGGAACTGGAGATCAATCGGGATGGAAGTTTAGGCAGATGGTATTTTCTGCCATAGAGTAAAAAATAAGGGTAACCAAAATCATGGTTACCCTTATTTTTTTAAATCTTATCAACCGCAAGCTTGTAGTTGGGGTCTTCGATGACATTGACATCAATCAATTTATCGGCATTTTCAATGAGTTTTCTACAATCCGGGCTTAGGTGCTTCAAGTGAAGTTTTTTATTCGCCTTTTGGTAGCGCTCTGTTATTTTATTTAGGGCCTCAATCGCAGACATGTCCACGACACGGCTTTCAGCAAAGTCAATTATCACCTCATCTGGGTCATTTGCTACATCAAATTTTTCGGCAAAAGCTGTAGTAGAGCCAAAGAATAATGGTCCAAACATTTCATAATGCTTGACACCATTTTGGTCTATATATTTTCTGGCGCGGATTCTTTTAGCATTGTCCCAAGCAAATACCAAAGCTGCTAAAATAACACCTACTAAAACTGCCAAGGCAAGGTTGTGTAGAACTGCAGTTACCAAGGTTACTAAGACCATTAAAAATACATCTGATTTTGGCATTTTATTCCAGGTTCTTAAACTCGCCCATTCAAATGTTCCAATAGAAACCATGATCATTAGACCAGTAAGTGCTGCCATTGGTACTTGTTCGATCAAGCTTGAACCAAACATGATGAATACTAAAAGCATGACAGAAGCTACAATTCCCGAAAGTCTTGCTCTTGCTCCAGAAGAAATATTAATCAAACTCTGACCGATCATCGCGCAACCTCCCATTCCGGAAAACACACCAGAAAGCATGTTGGCCAAACCTTGAGCTACAGCCTCTTTATTGCCTCTACCTCTTGTCTCGGTGATTTCATCAATAATATTTAAGGTTAACAAACTTTCGATCAAACCCACTCCCGCAACAATAGCAGAATAAGGGAAGATGATTTGAAGTGTTTCGAAGGTCAATGGAACAGCTGGTAAATGGAAAGGAGGAAATCCACCTTTAATGGTCGCCATATCACCCACGGTCTTGGTGTCAATATTTAAGAAAGAAACCAGTCCAAATACAACTAAAATGGCTGTAAGAGATGCTGGAACTGCTTTCGTAAGCTTTGGTAAGCCCCAAATGATCAACATGGTTAATCCTACTAAGCCAAGTAAAATATACATGTTTGATCCTGTAAGCCAGTTTCCAGTAGCATCTTTAAACTGATCAAGCTGAGACATGAAAATGATGATTGCTAGGCCATTGACGAACCCGAAAATAACTGGGTGAGGAACCAATCTCATTAATTTTCCTAACCTTAGAGTTCCTGCAGCTACCTGAATAATACCAGCCAAAACCACAGCAGCAAAAACGTATTCTACCCCATGGCTTGCAGCCAAAGAGACAATGACAACAGCTACTGCGCCAGTTGCACCTGAAATCATTCCGGGTCTTCCTCCTAAAATTGAAGTGACCAAGCCCATCATAAATGCAGCATAAAGGCCCGTTAAAGGCGATAAACCAGCGATGAAAGCAAAAGCAACAGCTTCTGGAATCAAGGCCATTGCTACAGTAAGTCCTGAGAGAACTTCGGTTTTGTAGTCAACACGTTGGCTGAAATCAAATAAGTTGAAATACTTTTTCATGAAATAGGTTTGAGTAACTCTTCCAAAAGAATGCTTTGCAAGAGGGGAGATTTAATGAATCGAAGCGCAAAGATAGAGAAAATTGCTAAAACAGAATTTTATTTGGCAATATCCGATAAAAAAGTAATGAAAAAATAAAGCCCACAGGAGGCTTCCTGTGGGCTTGTTTAGAATCCTTTATTTAACAAATAGAACTCCAATACCATTTTCTTGTACAAGTTGGTTGAAGGCAGGAATATCTGTTTCAAGCAAAGTAGTACCTTCTTCTTTCAGGGTTTTCCATTCTTCCTCCAGTTCACTTCGCCTATCTTTTGAACCTTGGTTTATCTTTGGAATAGAGCTGTCAGATTGATTGATGACGTACATGTAGTTAGCAGTGAATTTGTTTGGGAAATTTTCTACGTCATCATAAGCTTTTGATTTACGTTGAATCATTTTTTCATCCCAGTCCTGAAGCTTTTTCAGGAGATTTTGTCCTTCAGCTTTAAGAGATTTAAGTTCTTCCTTGTCTTCAATTTTTTCAATGAAGGACTTCAGCTGATTTTGATAATCCATTTCAGTGTTTACCATATCATGCATGATCGTAAGCTCTTCCTCCATTTCCTGCATAAATACATGGTATTCCAGATATTCTTTCTCACTGATGTCATACAGTGGGTTTTTGGCGATGACTCCTTCCACTGTAGCATCGTCAAATTCTGATTTTATGGTAAGCTTATACTTGCCGGGAATAGCAGTATGGCCCCCATAACCCGCTTCGATGTAAGCACCATCTACTCCGGGCATAGTTGGGTAGCTCAAATTCCAGACAAATCTGTTGATTCCTTTTTTGGTGGAAAGAACTGGTTCGGAAGATGGTCCTCCTGCATAAGATTTAAAATCTTGATCTCTTTTGGAGCTAAAAGTTCTAACTAATTCTCCATTGGAATCGTGAATTTCAAGTTTGATTTCTGTGGAATCATTGATCTCCTCAGGAAGGTGGTAATAAATCACCATGCCGCTGGCTGGGTTTACTCCAGTAAAGGGTTGAGTTCCATCAAAGTTTTCTAGGGAGCCATTCATCGGACTGTACCAATTGCCTAAAATAACTTCTTCAGGAGTGTAGATGACGGGTGTTTCTACGCTTTCTTTCTTTTCTCTGACCAGATTAAGGTCATCCAATATCCAGAATGAACGTCCCGCGGTGGCAACAATCAAATCTCCATGTTTTTGGATTAAATCCGTGATTGGGGTCACTGGCAAGTTTAACTGAAAGGGTTTCCAATTACTTCCTTCATCATAGGAAATAAACATGCCTGTTTCTGTACCTGCATACAAAAGGCCTTCTACTTGTGAGTCTTCCCTGACAACTCTCGTGAAGGAGCCTTCAGGAATACCGCTATTAATCGGAGTCCATGATTTACCATAATTACTGGTCTTGTATAGGCCAGGTCGTTTGTCGTCAAATTTATATCGAGTGGTGGCTATAAATGCTGTTGCAGGATCATGGGGTGAAACTTCAATTGCATTGATAAGACATTCTTCCAAGCCGGAAGGAGTTACATTTTCCCAATTCTCTCCTCCATCTTTTGTAAGGTATACCAATCCGTCATCCGAGCCAGTCCAAATTACTCCCTTCTCATGTGGTGATTCAACGACATAGGAAAGTGTTCCGTAATTTTCTGCTCCTACAGCCTCATTGGTATATGGCCCACCTCCATTGCCTTGTTTCTCATCAATATTTCTTGTTAGATCCGGGGATACAACTTCCCAGCTATTTCCCATATCTTGGGTTTTAAGTAAGTATTGTGCGCCATGATAGAAGGTGTTGGGTTCATGTTGTGACCAAATAATAGGAGCATTCCAGTTGTATAGGTATTTCATGTCTCGAGCCTCTCTACCTAAATATTGGATAGGTTCTATCATGATGTTTGTACTCCCCTTAGACTTCATATCAAGTACCTCAATGGTACCTAAGTAGCTGCCGCCCAAGACGTATCTTGGATCATCAGGGTTGAATGCTAAAAAGGCGCTTTCTCCACCGGCAGAAGAATTCCAATGCTCTTCACTAATAGATCCCCTTCCCATAGCGATGCTATTGATTACCACAGAAGTGTTGTCTTGCTGACCTCCATAGATTCGGTAAGGGAATTGATTATCAACATTCACACGGTAAAATTGAGCGGTGGGCATGTTGTTTTGGGTAGACCAAGTTTTGGCATAATTAAAAGAAATTGCTGCACCTCCATCATCGGCCAAAACCATGTTTTTGGAGTTTTTGGGGTTGATCCAGAGGTCATGGTAGTCTCCATGAGCACTCGGTAAATTTTCCCATGTCTTTCCTCCATCAATAGATCGTAGGGCTGGGGCACTCATTACATAAACCGTGTTCTCGTCGTTGGGATCTGCAAATACCTCTATGTAGTACCATGCACGCTGAACGAGTCTATTGTCTCCGCTGACCATTCTCCAGCTTTCTCCTGCGTTATCAGAGGCAAATAAGCCTCCCTTGTCTTGGTTGGTGTCAGATTCTATTAAAGCATATACCTTATTGGAGTTGGCCCGTGAAACTGAAATTGCCATTTTACCTTTTTCCTCTGGTAGACCTTTATGGATTTTCTTCCAAGTTTTCCCGGAATCTGTTGATTTATAAAGGCCGCTTCCCGGTCCGCCACTAATTACTTTCCAAGGTACTCTCTGGTGTTCCCACATGGCAGCATAAAGAATTTCAGGGTAATTCATATCCATGGAAAGTTCCGATGCACCTGTCTTTTCATCTACAAAAAGTACCAATTCCCAGTTTTCTCCACCATCAGTGGATTTGTAAATGCCTCTTTCCGGGTTAGGCGCATGCAAAGCTCCTTGCGCAGCTATGTAAACTATATCTGGATTGCTTGGGTGAATTTGAATCCGTGAAATATGCTGTGTTTTTTCAAGTCCAATCTTTTTCCAGGTTTTTCCTGCATCGGTGGACTTATACATTCCGTCGCCATGAGAAGTCATAACACCACGAGGGGCATGTTCACCCATTCCAACATAGACTATGTTAGGATTGCTTTCTGATACTGCTATGGCTCCAACAGAAGAAGTTGAGAAAAATCCATCTGATATATTATCCCAATGTTGACCAGCGTCTGTGGTTTTCCATACTCCGCCTCCCGTGTTTCCCATATAATAAACAAGCGGGTCATCTACTACGCCAGTGGCAGTGACAGACCTTCCTCCTCTAAATGGGCCTATATTTCTATATTTTAAGGGGAGATTTTTATTGAATGTTTCCTGAGCATAAGAAGCAAATCCAGCTAGGATTAGAATGATAGAAAAAAGAGTTTTCATGTTTGGCTAGTGGTTGAATGATCAAATTACTAAAAACTGCAAACACTACTATTTGGCTTGAAATAAAAAAAGCAGCATGAGTAGATTCATGCTGCATAATTGTAATTCAAAAGCTTTTAATTATTCCCTCTTGAGCTGGAAGAGCTTCTGCTGCTGGATGATCTTGAAGTTGATTTTCTTGCAGAAGAAGTGCTGGATTTACTCGTTCTTTTCGGAGCAGTTCTCACATTACTTGAGCGAGAAGATCTCACCTGAGGACTACTTTTTGTTCTGCTTTGACTTGGGCTGGACACCTTACTTCTCGATGATCTCGAAGTTGGAGTTGAGGCCTTAGTCCTCTGAGTCGGTTGAGTTCTCGTTTGTTGCTTTCTTTGTTGAGGCTGAGAAACTCTAGCTCCGCTAGACCTTTGTGGTGTAGACCGAACAGTTGGTTTTGATTGAGTTCTAGGAGTAGTTGCTCTTGAGTTGTTTGGAGATTGAGTCCTTGTACTTGGAGCGTTAGTCCTAGTTCTGCTACCATCATATGGCTTCATTTCAAACCCTCTGTCTTTGCTGTTTGCCTTGGCAGGAGTTCTTGAGTTTCTAATTTCCTGATTTCCTCTGACGCTTGGTGTTGCAGATCTTCCTCGAGTGGTAGCTTCTCCTCTTGCATTTCTGGAAGGGGAGTTTGAGTATGCGTTTCTCGAATTGGATCTAGCAGTCCTTACTTGCTCTGGTGTGCCAACTCGGCTTGGTCTGGCATCTACAGATCTGTTTCTGGAGGCGGTCATATTTGGCTGATAGATATTTAGGCTATTTCTGGAAACAGCAGCTCTACCAGGTTTATTGCTACCTCTTACAGAATATACAGGTACATTTCTTCTCGTAACTCTTGATACTTCTCTTCTACTTGGGCCAGCAGCATATTGATTATTATTATAGACGACCGTATTGTTTATGATAGTCGTTCTGTTATATATCTTGATTTTGGTCTTACGTGGAGCATAGTATCTGTAGGCATGCTGATGATAGATTCTATGATTCGGAAGGAATACCCAGTGATAACTTGGAATGTTAACTCTCACGTTTATTGAGACTCCTGGACCTAATGGGGCCCATCCATAATATCCTCCGCCTGTTCTCCAGTTTACCCATGCAGGTCCCCAATCATACCCAGGGATCCAAGCCCAACTTTGGTAATAGTCATCAAAATACCATCTTCCGTAGTGGAATGGAGCCCAACCCCAGTCATAATTTGAAACCCAGGTGTTCCCGTATTCTGTCATCACCCAATGCCCGTTTGTTCCATACGGGTGAAAGTCAGCTCTTACTGCCGGCAACCATATGTAACCATAGTTAGCATCTTTGACCCAGTCACCATAAGGCATTAATTCATCATAAAATACCTGAAATGATATTCCATAAGGCGCTTCTGCTTTTGCTTGCCTTGGGTTAAACAAACCAACGGTAAGTAAAAGGGCCAAGGTGGCTGCAAATCCGATTTTTAAGTTTTTCTGTTTCATTGCTTTGTGGTTTAGTTTGTCAAGTGGAGTTGGAGGTTTTGGAGCTTGCTGATTCTTTATATCATAGGTGTCTTTTTAATAGATGCATTTTTTATAAAAAAGGATGCATGCATACTAAAACCAAAATCATTCCAATTTTTCATCTTTCTTAAAATAAATTCAATTAAGAGTCATTAACGGAGTAAAAAGAAGTAAAGTTTAGGGTGTTTATTAGGTGATGATCTAAAAATAAGCAGTGAATATCGATAATTACATAAAAAAATTAAATAAGTATTGAGGATTAACCCTGTTTTTTTGAAATAAGTCAGCAGTAGGTGTGGCATTATTTTTAAGAAGTACTTGTTTTAAAAACTATAAAAATGGCAATTCAGTATAGGCTGACTGAAAAAAAATAAATAAAAAAAACCGTAAACTTTTTTTGTTTACGGCTTAGAACTGAATAATTCTATTGCTGTGGAGGAGGAGGTCCTCGTCTTTTCATAACCAAACTATCCGCAGGGTAGGTGGCTTTTAGCATGGCCATTTGTTCTTTTGCCCAATCTATTAAAACTTGCCGTTCTTCTTCCGTCATGTTTGCTTCTGAATGTAAGCCTAAGTAGGTGTAGGAAGGAAGTGGCATTTCCTTTTCCTCGACCATTTCTATGGTCTCTTCAAGTTTATGATTTTGGTAAGCCAGCGGTCTGTTTGTGAACTCTGAGAAGTTTAGGTGCCTTTTGCCGTCTGTAATATGGCCATTTAACCAAAATCCAATAGGTTGAATATTGCTATACCAGGGGTAATTGGTAGAGTTGGTATGGCAATCATTACAAGCATTTTTAAGGATCATATTCACATTATCGGGAAGGTCGTAAGACTTCGAAATGTGATATGTGTTGTCATCACTTAGATTTTTGTCTGTAGGGAAGAATTGAATTGCCACAAGAATAATGACAATGCCAATGGTTATTTTTTTGATCATGACAAAGTGAGTTTGGCTTTAAAAATATACTTGTTTGACTTCCGTAATTCAAATAGGTTTAATCCATTAAAGGATTCATTTAATGGTAAAATTGATATCTGGAAAATATAATCCAGGTTTTAGACCACTTGTTTGACAAGTTCATCCATCACCCAGTTTGTTCTTGCTCCAGTTTCTCCGGTGCTATTACAAGTGCCTTTTCCTAATAAATCCTCTACGATGGTAGTGATTAGTGGCTCTTGAATATGATTAGGGAGGTCAAATTGAAAATTTTCTAATTCTCCATTTTCCTTTTTCAAGGTGAATTCTCCTTTTCCAAACGTTTCAAAATGGATTGATCCTTTGTTTCCATATAGGATGACTTGGTCTATTTCATCTGATGCAGAAGCGGTAAAGCACCAATTACCTGACCCTAAAACGCCTGATTCGAAAACGAAACTTCCCATTACAATGTCTTCCGCTTGATAAGCTCCCCCTTGATTGGAGCAATATCCATTGGCATGAGTGATTTTACCAAAGAAAAAATCCAAGAGGTCTAGCTGATGTGAAGCTAAATCAAAGAAGTAACCTCCTCCTGACATTTGAGGATTCACTCTCCAATTATTGTCCAAGTTGGCAACAACTGTGGGTTTAACAACTTGTTTTAAGTTGATATGAACCGTTCTTATTTCCCCTAAGGCTCCATCATCGATCAATTCTTTAATTTTTAAAAAATGTGGCAACTCCCTTCTGTAATAAGCAACGTAGAGCGGTGTATTTTCATCTTCACAAGCTTTGATCATTTCCTGGCATTCCGAAAATGTCCTTCCCATAGGTTTTTCTACATAAATGGGTTTTCCGGATTTAGCTGCCATTTTAGTAAGTTCTGCATGCGCATAGGGTGGGGTAGCGATATAAATGGCATTTACTTCTGGATCATCAATTAAAGCTTGAGCATCAGTGTACCATTTGGAAACGCCATGCCTCGTTGCATAATCTTTTACTTTTTCCTCATCTCTTCGCATCACAGCTACCAGTTTGCTGTTTGGGACGATATTCATAGCTGGCGCTGATTTTACTTCACAAACATTTCCTACTCCCAGGATTCCCCATCGTACTTCAGAGTCTTTTATTTTTTTCATCTTGATAATAAAAATTGTAGCTAGGCTTTCATTGTTGTACCTAGCTGAATTGATTTAAAAGATAAAAACCACCTTTACATACCCATCAAATGTGGCAAGGTAGCCTTTCATTTTCTTAATTCGTTTTAGAGCAATGCTAAAGTTATGAATTATTGTAATTGAATTCCCCCTCTAATTTTAGATTAATAGTCTCAAAAAAAAGAGGTTTTATTGGGTATATCTATCCTTTAGCAAATTTTTAATCGCATGATTTTAATTTCAACTAAAAAATAAACGGGTGACTCTGATGATTCAAAGCCACCCGTCTTCAATCTTTATTGTTTTTATAAAATAGAGCGGACAAGACCTCCTTCCGCTCTGATCGCTGCGCCATTCGTCACAGAGGCTAAAGGGCTGGAGAAATATACGATGGTATTTGCTATCTCATCAACAGAGGCAAAACGCTCGATCAACGAGGTTGGCCTCATGTTTTTAAAGAAATCATCTTCCACTTCTTTTTCCGTTGTGTTTCCGCTTTTTGCCAGGTCTTCAATAAATGCACCTACCCCTTTTGATTTAGTAGGGCCTGGTAGTATGGAGTTTACGGTTACATTGCTTCCTTTGGTTAATTCAGCCAAGCCTCTGCTAATACTGATTTGAGCTGTTTTTGTCATACCATAATGAATCATCTCATCAGGAATAAAAACTCCAGATTCGCTTGAGATAAAGATTATTCTACCCCAGTTTTTCTGAAGCATTTTTGGGAAGTAGTGTCTTGCGAGTCTTACTCCACTCATGACATTCACTTCAAAAAAACGAAACCAATCTTCATCGCTGATTTCTTCAAAAGCTTTTGGCTCGAAAATTCCGGCATTATTTATTAAAATATCAACCTCTGGTAGTTTTTCCAGGAGATGATTAACTTCCTCCACTTTTGAGAAGTCTGCAGCAATTCCGCTTATCTTTTGACTTTTTGTAGCATGTTTGAGTTTGGATACTGCCTCATTCACACTTTGATCGGTTCTTCCATTGATGATGACTTCAGCGCCTTCTTCCAGAAATCTCTTCGCTGTGGCATAACCGATACCTGCCGTAGATCCACTTATGAAGGCTTTTTTGTCTGTGAGTTTTAAGTCCATTGTATAATTGGTTAGGGAAAAATGTTATCTATTTACTTTTCTTAAACCAAAGTCCTTTTAAGATAATTCGATAAAAGTGAGTTTTACTGAATTCGATTAAAAATTATATGTATATCCGCTTTTATTCCAGTAATTATCCAAAAGCATAAGATTTGGTTCCATCTTGCTGGCAAAACGATTTGTCTCAGAAATAAAATCCCGGGCCAGCGCTTGGAGAAATCTAATCCATTATTACCCAGGGTTGAAACCCTGGGTAACAAAGCTTTGACCCCAATGGGGACTAAAATTTCTTTATTAATTATATGTATTACCAATTTTTACCAATAAGTATTCATAAGCATCATATGATAATGAGATCATAAAAATTTTGCTTGCTTCTATATTCTGGCAAGGTGAGCAAAGAAATTTTGGGCACTGGCAAGATTCCGGATAATCATAAAAAATCATCGCCACCAATTATTTTGTTTTCGTATATAAACGATTTGTCCGGTATGATAAGCATTATGAGCTGCGATATTTGCCAAAGTTTCACTCCATCCTTCGAGCTGTTTGCCTTCGAGTTTTTTTGTCTCCACCTCGATCTCATTCATGATTTGATCTAGTTTTTCTACCATATTCGTCCACTCATCTTCCGATATTTCTGAGAAAGTCTCTTCATTGTCTCCTTCAAATTGAGGGGCTGGATTTCCTTTAATAGCTTGTAAAAGCCGATCATTCCAAAAGACCAAGTGGGAAACTAATTGAGCGATTGAATGATTTTCTGATTCATCATGCCAATTTGCTTGTGTTGCATTGATACCTTCAGTTGCCACATTAATAGGAGCGAACCAGTTTTCACTGGAATGTGAATATTCAAGCTGCTTGACTAAAAAATCATTGGTGGTTTGAGAGAAAGTTGGAATGACTCCAGCTAGAAAAATGATAGCAAAACTAAAGAGCGTTTTCATAATGTCTGAGGTTAGGTTTTCATTACAGGGAATTTACATGATTTTGATGATTAATTCTGGATTTTGACCTAGCTGATACTTTGTGTGAATAATGTAATCGGCAATTATGTCTTGCTGACTAAGTGCTGCCACGTTTAATGGATTTGTTAGACCACTTTGATTGATTTTTAAGGCCTCCTCTTCGAAAATTTGAATTTCTGTCAATAGTGATAAGTGACTGTTTATATTTAAATCTTTTTGTAAGAATTTAGTTTGGACCTCTGGGAATCCATTGGGATATTTTTTTAGGGTTGACTTGTTTACTTCCATTACCAAGGAGGTCTTATAAAACTCCTCTATTTTGTATTCCTTGTTTGAGCTTCGATTGGTACTTAATCCAAGACTTAATTTTATGTTTTGAGGAATTAGTATAGAGTCCTCATCAGCTTGATTTAATAAGTTTTGAGAAATTGCGATCTGAGGTTCAGACTTTAAGCCAGCTTGCATAGTTTCACTAATAATAATGTCAGGTTTTCGCTTTGGATCTAACTTTAGCTTGCTGGCATCTGCCATGACGAGGGTAATGTCCAGATCTTCCTGGTTAAACTCTTCCATAAAACCTTGTAAAATTGAAAAGCTAATAGGATTTATTTCCACTAAAGTATAGCGGATCTGATGTGTTTTATATTCTTGGAATATGGGTAGAAGTAAGTTGGCAAACGGCCCGGTTCCAGCGTAAATAACTTCAATTGAGGATTGTTTTTTAAGCTTTTCATCAAAGGCTTTAGTAATCCCACGAATGAATTGCCTGGTTCTCATCAAATCATCAAGGCACATTGCTGCCCAATATGGACCAATGGCAATTCCGTTTTCAGCGATTAGGTTTTCACGGTCTAAGTTTTCCAAGAAATTTTTTGAGTGCCAATTGAAAAGTGATGTTTTAAATATTTCTGTGGCTTCCTTTAAATCATGGTAGTCTAAAGTCTCTTTAGCATAAGAATGAAAAATTCTTCTTAATGAATTTTTGATTTCAATCATTTGCATAGTGATTCATTAAAAAAGCCCTTTCAATTTGAAACTGAAAGGGCTTTGATAATTATAAATCAATTACATTTCCCAGCCGGGTCTGTAAGTTCTTGTTACGAATTGATTAGCTTCTTCCAGGTTAGTGATTCTTAATTTATCACCGTCCCAAAGTAACTTCTTGCGACCAAAGAACTCCATATCTCCTTTTGAGTTTTCTCTTCTAAGCAGGTAACTTCTGATGGCAAGGTTGCCCATCAAAACTGTTTCTGTCATTGGACCCGCATAGTCAAAGGAAGAGGTTAAGCCTTTATGTTCTGTGCTTCCAAATCCAGCTTTACAGGCATCTACCCATAGTCTTTGGTGTCCGTATTCTGGCTCATCATTTGGTTCGGTCTGAGGACCGAATTCCTGTGTGCCGTCATTAAGATATAGTTTAGGCATCAGCGGCGAAGAATCATTAATGTTTGTGGAAATAATTCCTTTATCACCAATGATTAAGACGCCATTTGCTGAATTTGCTCCGCCAATATCATGGTCAGCAGGAATAATGTCAGGGTGAGCTGGACGTATTCCTCCATCCATCCAAGTCATATTTATAGGAGACTTGCTTTTGGGTGTTTCTTTAAAGTTTAATGAAATGAAAGAGGATGCTGGACATCCATCGGGATGATAATCTGGCGTCCACATCTCACTAAATACAGAACCAACGCTACATTCAGCATCTGTTGGATAGTGTAAACCAAGGGTACGGAAAGGAATATCGATCAAGTGGCAACCTACATCTCCCAAGGCCCCTGTACCATAATTCCACCAGCCTCTCCAGCTAAATGGATGAAGGTTTGGTGTATAAGGAATTTCAGGTGCTGGACCCAACCACAGGTCCCAGTTTAATGCATCGGGTTTGCTGCCTGGAGCAGGAGATGGAAATGGACCACCTTGAGGCCAAACAGGACGGTTTGTCCAAACTTCTACTTTGGCAATCTTTCCTATACGGTCTTTATCAATCCATTCTTGGACTAAATTTAACAAAGGGTTTGATCCCCCTTGATTTCCCATTTGGGTGACCACTTTTTGAGACCTTGCCATCTCAGTAAGCATTCTTGCCTCTTTGATGTTATGGGTCATTGGCTTTTGTACATAGACATGTTTTCCTCTTTCCATCGCATATTTAGCGGCAGGGCCGTGAACATGATCAGGAGTTGAGATAGTCACAGCATCAATATCTGTTTCTGTGTCTAGCATTTTTCGGAAGTCCGCATATAGCTTAGCATCAGGAAATCTCTCCACGGAGGATTTTGCAGACCCAGAAAAATCTACATCACAAAGTGCTACTACTCGCTCTCTTCCATTGACGGAGGCATTTCTAATATCACTAGCTCCTTTTCCACCTGCTCCAATCGCAGCTAGATTTAACTGATCAGAAGGTGAAGTGAAGCCGACTCCGCCTAAAACATGTCTTGGTACAATGAAAAAAGAGGATGCCACTGCGGCATTTTTAATAAAATCCCGACGGCTTTGCCCTTCAGAACTTTTCTTCGGATGTTTCATGGATTATTGATTAGGTAAAACAAGTGAATCTAAAATAGGGATTTATCTTCTGGAATAAACCCTGAATGTCTTTAAACTGTAAATCTAGAAGGATCAGTGGTAAAGGATATTTTCTAAAGATTATTGTAAGATTAAATGATCTAGGGCATAAAAAGCCTAAGAATGATCGTGATTTTTGTCGATTTCCAAAAAACTGGTTTCAAAAATGATGGTTTTTTAAAATAATTTATGTTGAATGGTTATTTTTTGGTTTAAAATAGCGTTTTGGCTATATGGTGATTATCCAAAGAAAATATCAAGAAAGTGGAAGAATTCAGGATAATGCAGGTGGGTTTAGCAGTTAATTCAGACTTTCTTTGAATATATTATAGAGTTAAACGCTTTTTAAAGAATTACTCAACCTACTATAAAATGAAAATAGGTGTTTTAAAAGAGACCAAAGCATTCGAAAATAGGGTGGCACTTAGCCCAGATGTCATAAAACTTTTGATTAAGAAAGGTTTTGAGGTTTCAGTAGAACCTGAAGCTGGAATGGCGTCTTATTTTTCTGATGAGGATTATAAGAAATCAGGTGCTCAAGTCATCAGCCAGTCAGATGTATTTGATTCTCAAGTGCTATTAAAGGTGAATATCTTTACAGTAGAGGAGGTCTCCAAAATGAAGGAAGGTACAGCTTGTATTTCCTTGATGTATGCTTACAACCATCCCGAGGTTCTCGATGCCATGAATCAGAAGAAAATTTCTTCTTTTTCTATGGATGCTGTGCCTAGAATTTCCAGAGCTCAAAAAATGGACTCCTTAAGTTCACAGGCAAATTTGGCAGGGTATAAATCGGTGATTTTAGGAGCAAACTATTTAGGGAAGATTTTCCCTTTGATGATGACTGCTTCTGGTACTATTACTCCCGCCAAGGTATTGATATTTGGTGCCGGGGTAGCTGGGCTTCAAGCGATTGCGACAGCAAAACGTTTGGGTGCAATTGTGGAGGTGACCGATGTAAGGCCAGAAACAAAAGAGCAAGTGGAGTCCTTAGGAGGTAGGTTTTTGACTGTGGAAGGGGCAGAAGGAGTGAAGGTAGAAGGTGGATATGCGTCGGAAGTTTCTGAAGAGTTTTTGCAGAAGCAAAAAGAACTGATTCAAAGTAAAATTAAAGAGTCAGATTTAGTCATTACCACTGCTCTTGTCATGGGTAAAAAATCACCGATTTTGGTTACTGAAGATATGGTAAAGTCCATGAAACAGGGGGCTGTAATAGTAGATATGGCCGTAGAATCAGGTGGGAATTGTGAGATTTCTGAAAAAGATAAGACTGTAGTCAAACATGGAGTTACGCTCGTGGGTGAATCAAATCTTCCGTCCTTACTGCCTACGAATGCCAGTCAGCTGTATGCCACTAACATTTCTACTTTGCTGATGCATTTGGCAAGCAGCGAAGGCTTTAACCTGGATAGGGAAGAAGAAATCACTAAAGGTGTTTTGATTACCTACGAAGGCGAAACGGTACATGAGTTTACCAATAAAATAATTAATCAATCGAAATAAACTTCTCAAAAGATGAGCTCAGAAGCACTGATTATTCTGATATATATACTTGTTCTGGCAAGTTTTCTAGGGTTTGAACTGATTGCAAAAGTTCCTCCCACCTTACATACTCCTTTAATGTCTGGGTCGAATGCCATATCAGGTATCACCATCGTGGGAGCACTATTGGCCTGTAATGAAATGGGTTATGTGACCATAAGTAAGTGGCTGGGAATGGCCGCACTGGTATTGGCTACCATCAATGTGGTGGGTGGATACACTGTTACTGATCGTATGCTTAAAATGTTCAAGAAAAAATGAGTATTACTATTCAAATAGCTTACTTGGTTGCCTCCATCCTTTTTGTGCTGGGGATCAAAATGATGAATAAAACCAAATCCGCTCGGCAGGGAAACAGATTGTCTGCCTTGGGGATGTTGATTGCCATCATCGCTACCTTACTTCAAATCCAGGTTATTTCCATGGTGGAAATATTTGGATGTATTGTCTTGGGATCTGCAATCGGACTCTATTATGCCAACAAGGTGGAAATGACCAAAATGCCTGAAATGGTGGCCATATTCAATGGTTTTGGTGGCTTAGCTTCCTTTACTGTTGCCTTGTCAGATTACTTCCTTCGTACCACCGTTCAAATGGAATCCATTGAGCTGGTTACAGTCATCAGTATTATTGTTTCGGTATTTATTGGAGGTCTGACATTTACAGGTTCAATTATCGCTTTCCTAAAATTGAATGGAAATATTTCGGGTTCCCCCATCACTTTCAAAGGTCAACACCCGCTCAATTTGGTGTTGTTTCTAAGCTTTTTAACAGCTGCCGTATTTAATGTGATGGATCAATCAGACCCTATTTTGATCATTGTATTGATTGTCATTGCATTGGTTTTGGGAGTATTGACCGTGATACCCATTGGAGGGGCGGATATGCCAGTGGTAATCTCCTTATTAAACTCTTACTCAGGAATGGCAGCCTGCGCCACTGGTTTCATTTTGAATAATAATGTTCTGATTGTAGCGGGTTCTTTGGTAGGAGCATCAGGGATTATCCTGACACAGATTATGTGTAAAGCGATGAACCGCTCTCTAATCAATGTGTTGCTAGGAGGTTTCGGACAGACTACTTCTGGTCCCGCAGGTGATGGGCCATCCATCACTGTGAAAGAGGTAGGAGTAGAGGAAACAGCCATGCTTTTTGACTCTGTTTCTTCTGTGATTGTAGTTCCGGGTTATGGAATGGCCGTAGCTCAAGCGCAACATGTGATCCGTGAATTAATGGAGCAATGCGAGAAAAGAAATATAGACTTCAAATTTGCAATTCACCCGGTCGCTGGAAGGATGCCTGGACATATGAACGTGCTCTTAGCCGAGGCCAATATTTCTTATGACAAATTGATTGAAATGGAATCAATAAATGATGATTTTCAAAATACCGATTTGGTATTGATCGTGGGAGCGAATGATGTGGTAAATCCAGCTGCAAGAAATAATCCACAAAGTCCAATTTATGGAATGCCGGTATTGAATGCAGATAAAGCCAGAACGGTGATCGTCAGTAAAAGAAGTATGGGCAAAGGCTATGCAGGGGTGGAAAATGAACTCTTTGGCTATCCAAATTGCCTTATGCTATTTGGTGATGCCAAGCAGACGATCACCAAAGTGGTGACTGAAATGAAGGAAATGTGATTTTATTTTTTTGTTTTCAAACCTATACCTGGGCTATCAGCATTGCTGGTAGCCCCTTTTTTTTTAGGTTTTCCCCCTTAAAAATGAAAAAAAATACCCAGTACTGGGTATAGGAACTAAAGATTTTGATACCGTTCTTATGGTTTTGTTTAGGTATCAGAGATTAGATGATTTTTTTGATATCGATTCACTTTATCCGACAACAAACGTTTGTTGTCATTTGTTGTCGGGTAATCAAATTAAAACACTGATAGTCAGATGTATAAAATTAGACTAAGCACAAAATCTATAATGGATATATACGCAATTACGTATATACAGGTGTTGTGCAGCATACAAAAAAAGCCAACGCACATTCAAGCACATTTGGTTTTTGCCGACACCCAAAGCCAAAGCTGAAAAACCAAAAGAGCTGTTTTCTTCCCAACCACGAAAAGAAAAACTACTATATATTGTATTATGTAGTAAATAATATTAATTTTGACGCTATATTTGAATAAATATCAGAACTATGGACAATTCTGAACTAAAGAAAGATAGATTTAAGCGTGTAGCCTCTAAGCGAGTAGACAAGCTCCTTGCAGGGATTCGCAGCTTATCGAAATGCTCAAACATTAACAATTATGAATACTCAGAAGACGATGTTCAGAAAATGATTAAAGCAATAAAGGATGAGCTAAAAACTATGGAAACACTCTATAAAAAGAACTTAAAGAACAACATTGACTCATTCAACTTTTAGCGATGAAAGAAATATTTAAAAGCCTTCTTGCAGCACACAAGCCAGAGCAAGTCAGAGAAGTGATAATGAAAATTGGCAAAGCGAAATATCGCTTTGAACCAGTTGGAAATAGAAAAAACAATCTAGCGACTATAAATATTGGAACCGACCCTGCTGCAGGAGTAACTGAAAGAATTACCAATGCAATTGATGCCGTTCTCGAAAAAGAATGGATTGACCAAGAAGAACCTACAGATATTAAAACGCCAAGAAGAGCGAGCGAATTATGGTTCAATATTGAACAAGGTAAAATTTCGAAGATTTCAGACAGCAATGATGAAAGACTAAGAAGTCTTTCGCCCAAAGTCAAGGTAACATTGACAGATTCAGGTCAAAAAACAAAACCTACAGTCGAGATTAGAGATTTGGGTATTGGATTAGAACCTGAACAGTTTTCTAAGACGATTCTTGACCTTAATGGAAACAATAAAATTGGCAAACTACACTTGATGGGAGCCTATGGACAAGGCGGCTCAACTGCTTTATCCTACAATAATTTGACACTAATTATTTCAAGACCATTCTTCGGAGACAAACGTAAAAAACCAAAAGTAGCTTGGACTATTGTCCGTATAAACCCAGGCGATGTCAATAAAGACAAGCATGAGTGGTACGAATACATGGTCGACAAAGGCACTGGACAACCATTTGTTACTGAAATTGACGATAAAGAATTTGAACCAGGCACATTAGTGAGACATATTATGATGGACTTGGGCAAATTCAAGGGAAATATGACTGCTCCAGGAACAGGCCTTTGGTATTTGGCTCACAATTACTTATTTGACCCAATTATTCCATTTACAATTTCGGATGAACGTGGTTCAAAGCCCGTAAATAGAACAGTTACAGGAAATAATAGACTCTTGACAAATACAGACTTCTTAGACTACCGCCAAGAAGTGCCTCTGACTTTTAAGGACGGGAAGGTGATTATCTACTATTGGGTATTAAACACCACAGGTGATAATCCAAAAACAAGGATCAAAAATTATGTGATGCCTTCCCAACCAATTGTTATCACATTCAATGGTCAAAAACAAGGAGTCATTGGTAACACGCTAATCAAAAACGACTTAAAACTACCATTCCTTGACAACTACTTGATAGTTCAAATTGAAGCTGACAACATGGATAATGATTCCAAAAGACAGCTTTTCAGCAGCACAAGAGAATCACTTCGAGACACTTCAATTCTTGAAGAATTAAAAAAATTAACCCTAGATACACTTGCAGCAGATGATGAATTGAAGCGACTAGATAGAGAAAGGAAACAACGCTATTTTACACAAGAAGATACTTCGGCACTTGATAATCTAAGGAAGCGATTAGCCCGAAGAATCAACACATTCTTAAAAAGTTCAGGAAGTGGCAATTCAGTAACCGCCACAAAAACAAATGAATCACATAATAGTGAGAAATTACCTGAGATTCCAGTTGAAGACCCACCAACATTTTTTGAGATTGTTACACCTTCTCCCAAAGAAGTGTATCAAAACAAAAGCTTCGCAATCAAGTTCAAAACAGATGCTCACCCAAGCTACTTCAATAAAGCTGAAACTTTCGTTGCATTTATTGAGCCTCAATCTTTCGGTATGTTCACGGGAACAGCTCGTGTAGTTGATGGCTATGGATTGGCTCACTTTAGAGTTTCAGATGAAACACAAATTGGTGATGAAGGCCAAATCACTTTAGAACTGCGACCGCCTAGGCAAAAGTCATTCAATTCTGCAGTTGACGTAGTTGCCATAGAAAGACCAGAAGATTCCAATCCTTCAGGAGACGGGGATAATAAAACTCCAAATATCCAAGTGGAATTTGTAGACAGAAATAACCCATGGTTCCAAGAAAATGAATGGAATGATTTAAGTGTAGCTCAAGTTCTTGACGATCAAGATGGAGTTATCATTTATGTTTCAGCTGAAAATAAGAATCTGACAAAGCTTGTCGCTCGTGCTCAACGTTACAGTGAAGAAGCTGTAGATAGCATTCAGAATAAGTACTTAGAGCATATTTCCTTTTATGCATTCATGGCGAACAAAGTAGAACCGTCAAAACTATTCTCTGAAGATCAAGAGTCACTTCAAGGAGAATTTGTTGAGAAATTACGTGACGAATACCTGAAAAACGCAAGTGAAACTGTTTGCGGTATGATAAACGACTTCTTTGAGCCAATTATAACTGAAAGTGTTGAAAAGGACAGTGTAATGACATGAATGAAGTAAACTATATTACACCTTGGGCAAACAAAAGAAGCAATGACCCTCTGCACTCTCTCTGCTCCTATCTTGGTTCCTTCCCACCAAGTTTGGCGAGTTACTTTATTAGGTTTTTTACCGATGAAGGAGACCTTGTTTATGACCCATTTTCAGGAAGGGGAACAACGATTCTTGAAGCGAGAATTTTAAATCGGAAATCAGTAGCTTCTGATTTAAACCCTATTGCCCTTGCTTTAAGCCATGCAAAATCTGTTCAAGCTGACACCGAAGCTATTTTGCAATTAATTGATGAGCTAGAAGAAAATTATGACTACCCTTTGTTTCTGCCCGAAGCAAAAGCTCAGCCAGATGAAATCCATTTGATTTTTCACCCTCGGACTCTAGCAGAATTATGCTACTTAAAACTCATGCTAAAAGAGCCTAAAAGCAAGGAAGAAAAAATCCTTGTTGGAACTATACTAGGTATTATGCATGGTGGAGAAAGAAAAGATGGGAGTTCAGGTTACTTGTCCATTAGTATGCCTAATACATTCAGTATGTCACCTGAATATGTGAGACGCTTTGTTCAGACTAACCAACTCAATAGAGAATATCGTAACACTTTTCAATTGCTCAGGGAGAAGATCAAAAGAACCTTTGAAAAACACACTTTTCCTAGAAGTCAAAGTTCGATTTATAGAAGCGATGCTAAAACGCTTTCAAGTACACCTGAGTTTAAAAAACTGAAAGGCAAAGTTGATTTAATCCTTACTTCTCCACCTTATTTAGGCATAGTCAACTACGCTCGCCAAAATTGGATTAGGTCTTGGTTTTTAGATGCCAATCCTGAATTGATTTCCGAAGAACTAGATGATGATCTGAATTTGTTTGAATGGATTAAGTTTTCAAAAGACACAGTAAGTCAATTTAAAAAGCTGCTTAAACCCAATGGAGTTGGTGTTTTTGTGATAGGCGATGTTGCTAAATCAAAGGATAGTGTTATACCACTAGCTAGAGAGTTCGCGGTTATGGTCAAAGAAAATAAGCTTTTTAAAAACGTTTGGATTTTCTCAGACTATATTCAAGGATTTGATAAAACCACTCGGATATGGGGAGAAACAAAAGGAAAAGCGACAGCTACGGACAGAATCGTAATCCTGTCAGATATTAATCCATTCAAAGAAAACCACAGACTCAATGGAGAATCGGACTTAACTTATGATTTGATAAAAGAAAGCACAAAACATTTTATGGGTGATAGAATATGAAAGGAAAGTCAAAATTACTTATCCTAGATGACTGGTATGAAGAGTTCGAACCTGGAACTTATGTAGAAGACACACTCGAACGTACAATTATCGCCCGTTCAGAGGAAGTATTCCCAGAATACTATACTCTACCTCTCAAAAAGACTATTGAGTATAACGGAGAATCAAGTCAGCCAGATTTATGCTTAATTAAAAAAGACTATAGTAGGTGGTACGTCATTGAGATCGAGCTAGGCAAAAAGCCATTCAAGGGACACACCGAAACTCAGATTCGAGTCTTTTCACACGGTCGATACAATGCAAGTGAAATATCAACATACTTAGTTGGCAAAAACTCCGATTTATGTGAAAAGAGATTGAAGAAATTAATCCTCAAAGATGATCCTGGAGTATTGATAATGGTCGATGAATACCCAAAATGGGCAAATGAAGCTAAATCTTACCCAAGAACTGGGCTTTTAGTATTCGGAATGTTTGATCATCCAGATGGGGTCGAAGCATACAAAATAGATGGAGAGTACCCAGTAATTGAAATTGCTCGTTCAAGATGTAAATTTCCAAAATATCCCGCAAATATGCTGACTGTATCATCACCTAAAATCCTGAATGTAGGAAATGGTGAGGAGTTAATAGTCATTGATAATGGACGAAAAACTAAGTGGGAAAGGCTGGATGATGGAAATACAACTTATCTAATTCCGAAAGGGCAGAATCCTCTGAATATAAACAAGAAATACTATCTGATTAAATCAGAGAATAGTGAGTACTACATTAAAGAAAACTAACCAGAATGGAGAATTTCAATTTAACTTTTACCGCAAATATTGCTGAATCATATAAAAGGCTATCTTATAAGCTATGGTATGCACTGGCAGAATATATAGATAACTCTACTCAAGCTTATCATGAAAATAAAGATGTTCTAGACGAGCAACTTAAAATAGATGGTGAGACCTTACACGTCCTAATAGAATACTATAGAGGAGAAAACCTCTCAGATGATTACTTTGAAATTAAGGACAACTCCATTGGGATGGATGAAGCAGTCCTAAAAAGAGCATTTAATACAGGTCAAAAACCAGAAATCAATACAGGACGCAGCAAATACGGTTTAGGTCTAAAAACCTCTTCGTTTTGGCTTGGTGACAAATGGTCTGTTACTACTTCTCGACTTGGAAGTAAAAAAGAATTCTCCATTCTTGTAGATATTGAAAAAATAGAGGAGGGTAATATCTCTCTTGAATTGAATGAAACGGACGTTCCAGAAGATTCACATTACACAATTATTAGAGTTTGGGGCTTGCATAGAAGGTTTGTGGGTAGAACCTTATCTAAGGTTAGTTCTTATTTATCTTCAATCTATCGCTATGATTTAATTTCTGAGAAATTAGAAATAAAGTGGATGGATAAATACTTAAGCTGGAAAAACCTAGACGAACTTTTAGTTGAAAACTTTGAAGGTGAAAGAACAAAAAAGGAATTTGAATTTGTTGTTGACGATAAACCTGTTAAAGGTTGGGCAGGCGTTTTAAATCGAGGTGATCGAGGTCAGGCTGGCTTTGCCCTTGTTCAATCCGAAAGGGTTATAAATACAAATTATCGTCCAAGTGAAATATTTGGTGAGCAAGATGGAGGTAGGAATGATTTGGTAAATCAAAGGCTCATTGGAGAAATTTTTATTGACGGTTTCGATGTCAGTCATACAAAAGATCAAATTCTGTGGTCTGGTGAACAAGAAGAACAACTAGAAAACAAACTAAAAGAAGAAGTTAAAGAACTCGTTAGGATAGCCCTAACAAGACGAGTAAGGGAGTCTGTAGATATATCCGATGTTAAGACTATTGAAGTAGCCATGGGCAATTTGCATCATGAAATGGAAAACAAAGTAACCGTTGATCTCATAGAGAATATTGAAATCCCACCAGAAATTGCTTTAGAAAAAGCAAATAATTTCTTGTTAGAGGCTGTAGTGAATAGAATATCAGAACCTGTAATTATCAAACTGGGGAGTTTGATTGTAAAACTCTATACTGATGAAGATATGTCTCCATTTGATCCTTACGTAATATCTGATTCGGCAACAAAAAATAATGAGAACTATGAATTAGTTGTTGTCTTTAACCCAAACCACCCACACTGGCAAGAGATAAAAGATGATAATGGTGTACTCGTTTTTCTAAGGCATGTTGTTTACGATGGCGTGTCTGAATGGAAAGCTTGGAATAAGACAGGAAAAATAGGACATGATACAGTCAAATTCATAAAAGACAACTTATTGCGGATTCCATTTGAAATAGAGAAAGAACGTAATGAAGGTGATTCGAGAGAGTAATTTTCACAAGTCATTCACATTTGCAATTTGCACAAGCCAGCCCACAATCCAAAAATTGCAAATGAGTATTCCTTCACTAACCAGAAAAAAGAAAAAAAACTACCTACAACAATCGCTATAAAAACATGCCCTTCGGGGCACGTTTCATAGCCGAGACCGTTATGGAAATCGAAGGGAGAAATAGTAACTACTGCTTATGCTGAAAACTTTGATATTGGCGATCGAAATGCTCGTAGAGACATTATTGATTTAGTAGAAAAGGGTTTATTGATAAAAACAGGCGATTTAAAAACATCCAAATACCTTTATAAAGGTAGAAGCGTCCAATAAATGTCCGATAACAAGGTGAATGTTCGATAAATGTCCAATAAGCAGCCTACCCTTCTCAGCTATACATATTGCCAAATCGCTTAATGCAACCCCGCAAACCAAAACTTGTCAAAGAGTATGGCTGCCCATCGCACAGTGGTAAACCGAAACATTCTGCTACTAAAGGGAAAATACACGGCATACCACATGGGCTAAAAAAACATAGGGAATTCGGTGGTGTTCGAGAGTTCAGATAGTCCACCAATCCAAAATTTTGATAATGTTTAAGTAAATTGAATTATAAAAATATTTGGATTGGCTAAGTGGTAAACAGAAAGTGCAGTGTTTCAAAACTCCCCTACGCTTCTTATACTAACCGTTGGGCAATAAGTGGTTAAAATGAAATGTAGAGCAATTAATGAAATTTACGGTAAACTGAAAATGAAGTGCTTCGAAATGCCAAACGCTTCATACACCAACCGCTACTGCTCATACAGAGGACCGATCTAGTAAAAAAAACTTAACTTGTTTTATATGGAGTAACTTCTTGAAAATGTTAACTTTAATAAACTTTTGTGCTAGTGACCTGATTTTCATTAGAGCTGGGCAAAATTGCTAGTTGAAAACACAGTGTCTTTGAATATTGATGTGATTTAAAACCAGAAAAACCAAGTCTTAAAGGCTTGGTTTTTTCTTTTTGCCGGAAAGCGTAAGCAAGAAACCTAGTATAAAAATGGTCAATGTTCCCAAAACGATCGTCATATTGCTATGGAGCGGGTTTTGATAAATATCCAGATCTCCTGTCAAGAAAAAGCTTCCCAAACTCATCCAAAAGATGACCAATACTCCAGCTAATACGGCAATGGCGGCCTGATTACTTTGGGTGGATTTTACTATAAACCCAAGTAGGAATAAGCCTAATATTCCTCCGCTAAAAATGGAGGCCAAGGCCCACCAAGCATCCAAAGCACTTTCTACTCCATTGAAAGCAAGTCCAACAAAGATGCTTAGGAGGCCTGTTAGGACAGAGGCTGCTTTCAAAACGAATAAAGAGGTTTTCTCTGAAGGATTAGGGTGGATGTACTTTTTATAATGGTCAGAAAGTATGACTGTAGCAGAGCTATTTACACTGGTAGAAACTGAGCTCATTCCAGCTGCAAAAATCGATGCGATCAACAATCCTGTAATACCGGTAGGTAATTGAGAGACGATAAAATAAGGAAATACCTTATCGCTGTTTTCAAGGCCCGAAATAGTAGCTGGAAGCAGATCTGGCTGTGCTTGATAGAAAGCAAAAAGAGCTGTTCCGATGAAGAAAAATATTAAGGAAACCGGAACATAGAGTAGACTTCCAAGCCAAGTAGATTTGATGGCTTCTTTTTCATTTTTAGCGCTGATATAGCGTTGAACGTAATTCTGATCTATCCCGAAATTCTGCAGATTGATAAATAAGCCATAAACTAAAATCATCCAAAATGTAGCGCTTGTAAAGTCTAATTGGAAGCTCCCTAAACTGAATTTATCTCCCTCTGCAGCAATTCGAAAAACTTCTGTTGGCCCACCAGGGATCTCCCAGAAAATGATGCCCAAGCAGGTGATTGCCCCAAGAATTAATACAATTCCTTGGATAGCATCGGTCCAGATGACGGCTTCAATTCCACCCATCATGGAATACCCAATCACAGAGATTCCGGTGATAATGATGATCATGGGTATGCTCCACCCAAATAGTGCGTTCATGGGTAATGCCAATAAATACAGGATGGTCCCCATACGGGCTAACTGAGTCAATAAATAACAAACAGAGGCATAGACTCTTGCCCAAAGACCAAAACGCTGCTCCAAGTAGAAATAAGCTGATTCGCTATTCAATTTTCTATAAAGGGGAACAAAAAACTTGACTGCAATCCATGCTGCCAGTGGAATTGATAAGCTGAACACAAAACCATTCCAATTCGATAAGTAGGCATTTCCCGGCAAGGCTAGAAAGCTGATTGAACTCACAAAAGTGGCGAAAATTGACATGCCTATCGCCCAAGTGGGTAGCCTTCCTCCCCCAGTAGTAAAGTCCAATGAAGTTCTTTTTCGAAAGGAAAAGGAAATCCCGAAGCCAACTATCGCCAACATATAGATTAAAAAAACAAGGAGGTCAAAAATGGGAAGATCCATGTCGGGAATGGCAGATTAAAGGTTGGTGATCATTTAGATAAATTGCTATTGACGGATTCTTTAACGGCAGCATATCGCTCTTTTAAAGAGGTGACTTCATCCTCATCAAAGGATGTGAGCGGTAAAGCCAATACATTTGGACAAAGCCCTTCAAAGCTTAAGGAAGCTTTCAGTCCCTTTAAATAGCTTGACTTGTAGGTGCCTTGTTGATAAAGGTTTTGACTTAAAAACTGAACTGTTTCATTGAGCTTCTTAGTATTTTCTAGATTCCCAGATTTGATGGACTCATAAAATTGTACATACAGTTTTGGGAAAAGATTTGCTCCGCCGGTGACACCTCCAGATCCACCCATTTCCATGGCTTCTTTTAAAATCTCTTCGGGTCCCATCAGGACCGTGAATCCAGGTTGATTTTTAAAAGCTTCGCATAGCTGTTGGAAGTATTCTTTATTGCCAGAACTGTCTTTGATCCCAATAATATTGGAATGTTTCGCTAGTGATTTGATAGTTTCTAACTCTAAATGAATTCCGGTATGGGAAGGCATATTGTAGAGGAAAAGCGGTAGTGCAACCTCATCTGCGAGCCGAGAAAAATAGTTGATCAATTCGTCTTGATCCACATTCACATAAAAGGGATTGGTAGCAACTAATATATCAGCTCCGGATTTTTTGGCCAAACTTGCAAGCTCTATGCTTTCCTGAAATGAGCAGTCAGAAATCCCGACCAACACCGGAACTCTTTTATTCACAATCTGGCAAGTTAATTCGATGAGTTTCTTCTTAACTTCTTTGCTCAAACTGGCAAATTCTCCTGTAGTGCCTAAAATAAATAGGCCATGAACACCACCGGAAATGATATGTTCGATCAATACTGGTAAACTCGCTTCATCTAAAGAAAAATCAGAGTTTAGCGGGGTAACCATGGGTGGAATGATCCCTTGAATTGGAGTAATTAATGACATAGAATTGGGAGAGTTTTTTTAATCTAAAGACAGGGAAACGTATTTTATTTTCTCCCGATTGTAAGTATAGGTCATGTGCACAGTGCCATCTTCGGCTTGGATAATTGCTGGATAGCTAAACTCACCTTCGGGCTGGTCCTCCATCACGTGGATTTCTTCCCAATTAACGCCGTCTTCAGACATCATCAATGAAAGCTTGTTTCTTCCCTCTTTTATCGGATTACAAAGCAGAAGTTGAACCCCATTTTTAAGTGTTACCGCGTCAATCCCAGAGTTGTTGTGTACAAGACCTGTGGAGCTTACTGGAGACCAGGTTTTTCCACCGTCGGTGGACCAAGTGGTGCCAATGACATGTTCCTGAGTTCTTGCCAACATCTGGAGTTTTCCATTAGGATAGGTTAATACAGTAGGTTGAATAGCATGAAAAGCTCCGTTGTCTATAGCTATCTTTTTCCAATCCTGGATATCTGAAGTTGTGGTTTCCACGTGCATGCTCCAAACCCCATTGGTTTCAAAGCTACTGGGATGAAGTAGTGTTCCATCTGCCAGGGTAACAGATTTGTTTTTCACAGGACCAAGCATCCCGGGAGGGATTTGTATTGCTTTTGACCAAGTTTTCCCTCCATCATCTGAGGTTTTGTATAGCCCCCACCATTCTCTGGGATTTGGTCCTTCCTTGTAGAAAAGTACAAGCTGTCCATTTGGATTTCTGTAGAGAACTGGGTTCCAGGTAGGGTTTCTGAAATCTTTGTTTTCCACACCATCGGCAACCATCTTTGGGGTTGACCATGATCCATCCGATAATAATGCGGTATATATGCTGACGTCTGGATGCCTTTCGTAGGTGCCACCAAACCAAGCTGCCATAATCCCATCAGGAGTCTCAACTAAAGTGGAGGCATGACAAGATGGAAAAGGAGCATTTTCATAGATGAATTCTGATTTTAGAATTTTGACCTCTACTTTTTCTTGGGGGTGGTAGTTATTGTTAAAAGCCAGCAGGAAAAAAAGGCTTATCAGGTAGGTCATAAAGGCTAGGGCTAAAGTGTATGAATTGAAATTAATGCTTCAAAAAGCAATAAATAGTTTAAATAACCGTCTTGTGCTTACCTGAATTTTTATTGGTTTAACTCAATAAAATCCATGAAGTGATTCCAGTCTTCTAAAGTTAAATTATGCTTTCCTTCTCTAATGTGATATCCAGAATGTTTTTGTAATACTGGGGCTTTGAGATTCTCAAAATCATCTGGAAAAGCAACAGGCTGCTCATATATTTCAGAATAAATTCTGCTACCGATTTTTAGAGATAGGTATTCTCCTTTGGGGTCTGCCCATCGATCTTCACGAGCACTGGAAAAATAAACGGATCTAGGAGCCATCATCATGGCTAACATGTGCTGATCAATAGGTAAGGATTCCTCATGATCTGCGTAGTTTTTAAAGTTGTCATTAAACCAATGTGGAAAAGCATTATTGATGATTTTGACAGTTTCTCCAAATTTACGGCGTGATAGAGCAGCTCCTCCGCAGCCAGATTCATTGGAAATAACAACCGACCATCTTTCGTCAATGGCACCGGTCCATAAAGCAGTTTTTCCTGACCGTGAATGACCTACGATGGTTGATTTTTTTGCATCAATCAAAGGATCTTTTTCAAAATAATCCATCGCTCTCATGGCAGCCCATCCCCAAGCCCCAAATGTTCTCATGCCCGCTGGATTAGGAAGCTCTTCTGGATAAAGGTTAGAAATAACGCCTTCGGAGAATCGTTCTGCATCATCTGGAGCAACTGTTTCGCCATGAAAAGATGCTGTAGCAAATCCACGTTTGATTATGTTTTCTACTGGCCAGTAGCCATCTTCAGCAATTTTACCATCCTCACTTTTTTCTCTGTGATTGACCAGCAGAATTACTGGGGAGGGTTTGCTGCTATTTTGTGGTAGAAATAAATTCAGTCTCATGCTGTGTTTTTGACCCTTTCTTGATACCCTAATATCGATTTCCTTAAAAATAGCCAACCCTTCCAATGGGTTTTGACTCTCAGAAACTTCCTCAAACTTTATTTCATCAAAGTCTCCAGGTATGGGACCGTATACTTCCTCAGTAAAAAGGTTTATTAGCTCTGGTCTTCTAATGTTCTCCCATTCGGAAATGCTCGTGATTACCTTTCCTTCTTTGCTAATAAAAGGGTCGGGGAGGGCTAAAGGCGGAACTTTACTTTCATCTTCATTGACGTCATATTGTGCCATAAGTATTGAGTTTAGGGAAATGACCAGGATAGCAGTGAAAAATAGTGATTTGAGCATGGGAGATTAATTTGAGTTTGCATTAGCTTCCCGTTCAGGAGTTGTGTATTCAAAAGGGTAGGTTCTCGGTAAGACTTCCACTCCGCTAGTTACTTTCAGAGGAGCCTGCCCTGCAAAAGTGACTTCCATCAGAAATGCCTTGTAGCCTGTCTCAGGTTGTTCCATTTGATATTCATAAAGTCCATCTTCCTGGGATTCCATTTCTATCGAAGTCCAGTTGGGTCCAAAGACATCCACTCTAAAATCCCGGGTGCTTTCATTATATGCGGTCCAAATTTTTACAGAAATAGGCTGGTTAGAACTGTCAGCCTGAAAGGATATCCTATCACCTTCGATAGACCATTGGTATTTAGGTCTTTCAATTTCATTGATCACGGAGGAATAAAAGGAAACCATATTGGGCAAGGCGTCTGATTGACTTAAATCATGACCGAAATTTGGGACGTATTGCACATGTTTTTCTCCTTTTAAGTCATTCCAATAAAACTCCCAGCTATCTGGTTGAAAAAACTGATCTCCAGCGGCATTGATCAGTAATTTTGGCATATCCAATTCAGGTAAAAAGGAGTAAGGTTCGGTAATCTCCAAGAGCCTATCAAACTCTGGTGTTCCCATCCATTCCATGATGCCTTCACTGACATAGTTTCCTACAGCAGGTGCCCAAAAACCATAGTTTTTCCAATGATGTTTAAAGGAAGGCTCCAGGTTTAGCATATCTATCACAATAGGGATAATAGCTACAACTCGATCATCCACTGCAGCTGTAGTCCAGGTAGTCCACCCTCTTTTGGAAGCACCTGCCACTACATAGTTTTTTAGATTGATATCGTAGTAGGTTTTGGCAATTTCCGAAGTGGCATCCATCGCCAGTTTCACAGCCTTGGTCATGGGGAGTCTTGCCAGCCAAATAGCATCTTCATCTTTTGCGCCTCCTTCCAGAAATTTCCTCCAGCCATATGCAATGATGGCATCCTCAGTTCTTGCGCCTTCCGGATCGTTTTTGAAAGTCAAGGGTTGGAAGGGTATGTTATGAACTTGGGCTACAATGGAATTGCTTTGCAAAGCTGCTTGTAAAATCAACTGATCGGGTTCTTCAGGTAATTTTGTCTTGGTACTTCCTCCGCCGATCCACATCAAACCAGTTTCAAAGCTCGTTTCTCTAGGGACGACTATACTTACCCAATGCCACCATTCTGTTTGATCTACGAGATCAGGACTTAGCCAATGCTGGGAAGTCATTTTTAAGACATGAAAATCATAGTCTTGTCCAGTAACGGTTCTGACCACTTCAAATTTAAATGCAGTATCAGGTGCCATCACGTAATCTTTCAGAATACTATCTGATTTTTCTGGGGGCGGGGCCTCTTCTTTTTTCTGAGCTTGATCACAGGATTCAAAAAATGTGAAAAAGATCAACAGGCCAAGTATGAATTGTATACGATTTGAAAAATTGAAGTTCATCAAATAATTGGGTTATGTTAATTTTTAAAAAGCTAATGATTTAAACTAAGATGAGCAATTTAGAGAAATCGAATTTTATCAGGAGAAGGTAATAGAATGGTCGTTTTTTCGGTTGATTAGAAAAAATAGCCTAATTTCTGCCCTCTTTTTGCAAAATGTACCCTCTATTTCTTGCTTCGAAATGTAAGATATTAGAATATCAATAAAGGAAGAGTTTCGTTAATCCGAAAAATGTTAAACAAGAAATAAATCCCGATTACCATAATTACTATGAAAAGAAGAACCGCCGTAAAGGCAATGGCCCTAAGCTCTGTCACCCCAATGTTTTTACCTCAAGCATTCACAAGCCTCAAAAAACTATTGGGGGTTAAAGAGGCTGCATTTAAAAGTACCTGGGAAAATTGGCCCAATATGAAATGGATAGGGCCGGAGTTTTGGGGGAATCGTCTTCAGGATTGGGAATTACTTGAGGGGAAAGCAAGCTGTGTTATTTCTGCTCCCAACCGAGCACTACATGTGCTTACTCATCAGTTAGGAGATACATCAAAAGATTTTGAACAGTCTGTTTCAATCCTCTGGAATAATTCCGATCTCATAGGAAAAGCGGAGGCTTATGCTGGCTTTAGATTAGGTGCGAAAGGAAGGTTTCCTGATTATAGATCTGCTGCGGTTTTCGGAGAAGGCCTTGATGTTGGGGTAAATGGGGCAGGTCAATTATTTATTGGTGAAAACACCTCTAGAGACACAATCGATCTAGCCCAAGACATCAATTTGAGTTTGAAAGCAGAATATGCGGAGGGAAAATACAAACTAGTCCTTAGTGCAAATATCCTTGGAGAAAAAGACCCTCAAGTAAGTTTGGTTAAATCCGATATTGATCCCGAAGTACTAGTGGGGAATATAGCTTTAGTATCCCACTGCCCTCAAAAGTTGGGAGGAGAAAAGGCACTGGCTTCTTTTGGAGATTGGATGTTTAGCGGAGATAAAATCGTCGAAAAAGCAGATCAGCTTTTTGGGCCAATTTGCTTTGCACAGTACACCTTGCATAAAGGAATATTGAAAATGACGGCGCAACTGGCTCCTGTTGAAGAAATTGAGGGCCTGAAAATCTCACTTCAAATAAAGGAAGGAGAGGCTTGGCAAAGTATTCAGGAATCAGATTTAGACCCAATTGGGCGAATTGCTCAATTTAGAATTCAGGATTGGCAAAAAGATAAGGTATTTCCTTTTCGAGTTCATTTAGAAGTCCCATTAAAAAACAGGAATCAGGATTTTGACTTTTATGGAGAGATCGCCGCAGAACCAGCATCAACCGAGGAGTTGAAGGTGGCCGTGTTTAGCTGTAATGCTGATCATGGGTTTCCAGATGAAGAAGTATCCATTCATGTCAAAAAGCATCAGCCTGACATGGCCTTATTTCTTGGAGACCAGTTTTATGAGGGTACGGGAGGTTTTGGAATCCAGACAGATAGAATAGAAAAGTCTAGCTTAGACTACCTGCGTAAATGGTACATGTTTGGCTGGTCTTATAGAAATATTTTCAGAAAAGTTCCTACTGCATTTATTCCGGATGATCATGATGTATATCATGGAAATGTTTGGGGTGAAGGTGGCAAGCATGCTCCTTCTGACCAAGGTTGGGGGTATGTGGCTCAGGATCAGGGAGGCTATAAAATGGCAGCTGAATGGGTCAACATGATCCAAGCGACCCAAACCAGCCATTTGCCGGACCCTTATGATCCAAGACCTGTTAAGCAGGGGATCAATGTATATTACACAGACTGGAGTTATGGCGGGGTTAGTTTTGCAATTTTAGAAGATAGGAAATTCAAATCAGCACCTAAAAATGTACTTCCCGAAGAGGCTAAAATTCAGAATGGATTTATCCAAAACACCGAATTTGATATCAAAAAGTATTATGATATCGATGCTGAACTTTTAGGTCAAAGGCAGATGGATTTCTTAAAGAATTGGGCTGAAAATTGGGATAATGGAGTAGAGATGAAAGCCGTTTGTTCGCAAACAAATTTCTGTACTGTTGCCACTTTGCCTGAAGGGAGTATCATAGATTCAATAGTCCCAAGTTTAGCCATTCCTGAAAAAGGCGAATATGTCACAGGAGATGCGCCTACTTCGGATATGGATTCCAATGGTTGGCCTCAAAAAGGCAGAGACGAGGCGGTGAGAGTTATTCGGAAAGCTTTTGCATTACATATCGCGGGAGATCAACATTTGGCAAGTACGGTACACTATGGAGTAGATGAGTTTAGAGATTCGGGGTATGCCTTTGCTGGACCTGCCTTGAATAACCTTTGGCCTAGAAGATGGTGGCCACAGGTTTCAGAAGACCATCAGCCGATCCCAGGGAAAGAAAAAAATACCGGTGATTTTATGGATGGCTTTGGAAACAAGATGACGATTCATGCGGTTGCGAACCCTTATAAAACCGGTTTTGAACCCTCGCGGATATATGACCGAGGAACAGGTTACGGTATTATCACCTTCGATAAGTCTAACAGGAAAATGAAAATTGAATGTTGGCCAAGAAATGTAGATCCAATTTCTAATCCCACAGGACAATATGAGGGCTGGCCTATTGAGGTTTCCCAAGATGACAACTATGCAAGAAAGGCTGTTGGGTATTTGCCAGAAATTCAGGTAAGAGGAGTGAAGAGGCCTTTGCTTCAGTTGGTCAATGAAAAAACAGGTGAGTTAGAATATGCCCTTAGATTAAAAGGGGACAGTTTTACGCCCAAGGTTTTCTCAAATGACCCTTTCCAGGTTATTTTGATAGATACAGAATCCAGGAAAAAGGTTGAAAAAACTAAGATTGAAATAGCGGAGAGGCAATCCGATCCCCTAATTTTTGATTTTAGCTGAAAATAGTGAAGCCCGGTTTAACCGGGCTTTTTTTTAAGAAACAAGTTTGCTGGTAAAGCCTTCAAATTTCATTAATGATTTAGATTCTCTTTTTAACTCTAATTGCTCTTGTTCATAGCTTTTTGAAATAAACAGGGCCAATGAAATCAAAGCAAGATTTTTAATGATATACTGGCCGACAAGTGTTGGGGTAAACCAGGACTGCCAAATTTCTTCTGTCAAAACTAAGACAGGTAAGAAAGTGGTGAGCATATGGGCGATTAAAATGTAAAGGGAGATTTTGCTGAGTTTTGGAAAGAGCCAAAGTATACCCAAGGCACATTCAAAAAAGCCGAAGCCAATGCAGAATAGATTAAAATCAAGCCAAGTACCTATCGTTTGGCTGAAAAGGTTTTGGACAAGTGCTTCTGCAGGTGAATAGCCAAGAACTTTTAAGATGCCAAACCAGAAATAAATGGTGAATAAAGATAGACGTCCTAATTGTGAGGTGATTTTCATGGGTTTATTGTTTAAGGAGTGGAAACCTAAACTTTCCCAGAAAGCCTTCCAATGATAAAAATCAGGTTTTTAAAATTTCGAAGGTCAGAGACTTATTTTTAATAGACCCATTTTATCCATTTATAGACGATTTCTGAATAATTATTCTTTTCATAAATGATTCCAATCATGTTCTGCTTGGGTACTACCAAATCACTGTAGGCTGTATAGGCCGATTTCCCTGGATCTTCAACTCCATCGATCAACATAGTTTTAGGCCAAGTTTTACCCTCGTCATAGCTGAATTTTATCGATAAATTATTTCGGTTTAATGTGTCTGCATTATTGGAATGTACCAGAATAAAGCGACCCCTAGAATCCGTGAGTGAAATAATGGAACCTTGGCAAACAGGGTCTGGGAGTTCTTCTTCAAACTCCTCTGAATCCCAAGTATCCCCACCATCCGATGAGTAGGCAAGGATTCTTTGGCGAATATCCCCTTTTTGGTTTCGAATACTCATAATCATTCGATCATTTGGAAGCTCTGCGGCAATGGATTCATTAGATCCTGGAATGGAAATGGGCTCGGATATTCCATAGGTTTTACCATGGTCATCTGTGAAGAAACCATGGGCTTGATATTCACTGAAATTATCTTGGGGATCTCCTTTGGAATGATTTGCTGCTATATAAATTCTCCCTTTATATTTCCCTTGCTGAAACTGAAAGGCATGGCCTGGTGTGTTGGCATAATGCCTCCAATCGTCTTTGAAAGTATAATCTGGATTAAAATCGGGGTTATTGGGGCGGTGAGTTTGACTCGTGATGTTGACAGGATCTTCCCAGGTTTTTCCCAAATCGAATGACTTCATTACCCAAACTTCTCTTACACCTCGGTTCATACGAATATCGTATTCATGATTGTTTCCTGTGTTGAAAAATAAATAAACCACTCCCTCAGGATAGTTGGGGTCAAGCATGTCAACAACAGGAGCTGGATTTCCTGCTTGAAGGGAATCATAGTCCACTAACATTTGGATTGCAGACCAAGTTTTTCCATAATCATGACTTCTTTTCAAGACTAAATTGACATCCCCAAAATCGTCACTTCCATTTACCCTACCTTCTGCAAAGGCTAGTAAGTCTTCATTGGGAAGAGAAATGATCGCTGGGATTCTATAAACCTTATGTCCTTCGGTTCCTCCTTTGAAGACGACGGTTTCCTGAGCGAAATTTGACTCAACCAAAAGGAAAGTGAGCAAGAAAATTAAATAGAAATGTCTCATCATGAGTTCTATAAATGATCTAAATTGAAATGAAGGCTTAAGTTATCACAATTGCTGTGGTATTCTCTTATTAATTTAACTAGAGAAAGGTTGTTTTTGAATGATTTTAAATGAAAGGTGAGGGGGTTGATACTGAAAATGCCTTTGGCATTTGTGGATGATCTTATGATAAGTTAAGAAAAGAACCTTTATGTTAATACGGGTTATAATGTGTCACTGGAATGTTATTGGTAGATAATTAGTGGTGGGATTGACATTAAAAAAGATGATCATTTTTTAGCTTTGGTCCGTTAAGGATTTTGCCTCAGTCCTCTATTTTCTTGATCGTATTATTCTTTAAATCAATGGCAAAATGATCGGAAGGATTAGAATGATATAACTTCTCGAAGATTCCGAAAAACTGGTTTAACTCCCGATTCAGACTCGGTTCTTTGCCTTGACTCTTTTGGCTTAACGAGTAGAAGATATTTTCATATAATCTGATTCTGTCTTCAGAAATCATCTCTTTCCCTAATTCATCCCCATTTTTCAAAAGGTAAAAATCATCGATGAGATAATGATAAGGAAGGGTACTCTTGGTACTTGCTTTTAGCTTTTTCAATTTTTCCTGAAGAAAACTCTCACCCTGGGTTTCATTCATTTCACCCCAGTTTATCAGTTCTTGTGGGGAAAGGTTCTGAAGGAGAATAGCAAGATTTTCAGGCCAATCCGATGGAATAAACCTAGATTTTGTAAGTTCTAATAAATGATTTCGGGTGTACTCCATATAGTCCTGAGAGGCGAGAATTGTACTGTCCCAAATTCCCGGATCTTGTTTTTCAAATAACCACTTGTGCTCCATTCGATATAAGTCAAAGAACTCATTCATATGGTCAACTTCGGTGAGGGGAATTGTTTCGATCTCCAAATTGGAAACATCAGTAGTCTTGACAGTTTTATACGCTGGGGGGAAGGCAGCTAAAGAAGGTACTTGAATGTTATACATGGTATTTTTGGTTCTATGGTCTTGAAAGATTCCAGTGTCATTTATGTGCATATGTCCGGCAAAGTGAATCTGGATACCAGCAGCTGCATAAAGATTGGATGTCTCTCTATGGGGCACTCTTGCAAGTTGAAATTTTTGGTTTCCAAAGAGGGACTTCATTTCCTCTGAAGCTCCATCATGAAACTCCACCAATGGATAATGGCTAAAGGAAATGAGTGTTTTGCCTCTTTTTTTTGCTTCGGAAGTGACTTTACTGATCCAGTCAAGTTGGTGATTTTTGTGGAAAGCGGCCTGATTAAAACCTACGGACGAACCTTTCCACTCACTTCCACTATAAGTATAAACATTTCCATCCAAAGCTAAAAGCCAAACGCCATCTATTGGTTCTACTAAATAGCTTGCATCAGGCAATGTAAGCCTATTTTCACCTGAGGCGTACACCCTTTTTTCTAGATGGGAGTTAGCTTGAACTTGCTCAAAATTGTAATTATCATAATCGAATTCCTCAAAAGGGTGGGTCCAAAAAATATCTTTTTGGCTTGGGAAAAAACCATAGGCTGAAAGAGTCTCTGTGATTTCAGGGTATCCCCAATAATTAATTTGATCGGATATTGCTGTATGGGTGCTAGGATAAACTTCCTTTGAACCAGCTATTGCCTGTTGCCCGCCATAAGTTCCTAGAAAATCACTTTTACCGGCTATTCCTCCAAAGGGCTTTACCGGGTCATGATTTCCAGTGGTCAGGAAAAACCGCATTCCTGAATCAGCGGAATACTGATCTAGGATTTTTTTCAAAGCAAGAACATTCATGGGTTGCCCATCATCTGTAAAATCTCCCGGGAGCACCACCAACTTTATCCCTTTAGTTTTTAAATCCTCCAAAGCGCTGATAAATGAAAAATAATTTTCGTTGAATAATCTAGTAGAATTCAACTGGCTCTTCATGGTACGTATTGTTGCAAATTTTCCAGTTTTAGGGTTTAACACCCCTTTAAATTCATCTGAATTAAGATCTGCATATACATCTTGCAAGTGTACATCTGAAAGGAATGCGATTTCTCTTGACTGAGATTGGGCCTGTAGGTTGGAGTTTGAACATGCCAGTTGAAAGGCGGCACTGAAGAGGATGGGTATGAGCTGTTTTTTATTCAAAATGGGAAGAGCTAATTCTAGTTTTTGACCAAAATAGGGTTTGGCCTTTCGAAAGTATTTCCTTCGAAATTAACTTTGTAATCCGATTTGAAGAAGGTAGATGGCAGATAATAGTCGGTTGAGATTACTTGTGCTCCAGATGCTTTGGCTTTCTCGAAGGTATTATAGTCATTCGACCTAGCCTCTTTTGTATCAGAATCTGCTCGTGTTCGGACCATATAGCCTTTTTTGACTAGCTCTCTGATGTAAGCCTCATCCTTCACAGCATTGTTGATGATTCTAAATCCAGCAGTAGGATTCCCTTCTTTTTTATTGACAAAAAGCACAGCATCTTTTAATTCAGGCTTAGCGCTTAGATATCGATCAATTTTCTCCTCACTTTCATCCAAGACAAAAAGGAATTTTCCTCTCACATCATCAAGCTTCGGCCAGTTGCCAGCTAAAACGGCAGATTCCAAATCCTCAAATTCTCCTTTAACCAAGTCAGGAGTAATCAAATGATCCATTCCCAAATGTGTTCTGATTTCCAAGTCAATGCTGTCTAAAGCAGCAGCTGTGAAAGGAAGTACAGGGCGGGTACCTGGAATATTTCCATCCTTGGCATTGATCAAAACATAAATAGGAGTGTGATCAGGGTTGTTTTCACTCCAGTTTTTCAAAGCTTTCAAGGCATTAGCAAAGAGCAGGTAGTGAGACTGGAAGTCAAGGTCTTGGACGTGAAAAAGCTTTAGTCCAGGTTTAGAAAGTGCATCGCCTGGATCATAATCTGGGATATCTTCACCACTGGATTTGATTATTTCTAACCCTTTCGGATTTGAATATCTTCCTCCTTCAGGATCATGAAAAACATCTAATTCCAAGTTTCTTAAACCTAAATCCAATTGGGCTTCAAAGGGGATATGAGCATATTCTAGGCTTTGGGAAGCGGTTGGGTTTACCTTGGATAAATATTCTAATAAGGAGGGGGACATTTCACTTTTGTAGCTGTTATGGCTACCGATTACTTGAGTCTGATTTATGGAAAGGTCTTGCGCACTTAGATTCAATGAAATATGGGTACAAGCAAAAAATAGGATTAACTGGAATAGGGGTTTCATGCTTCTCTGTTTAGTCTGCAATTATCAATTTTTTTAGCAAAAACCCTGACATAGGGTTTCAACTTATTGTTATGAATTGAAATGGATAAAATAAATCGAATTGTTTAAAATTATACTGTAAATCAATGGGTTAGGTGTTTCTTGTTTTTTGGGATTTATGTTCATTTGATCCTTTACTTTATGGATATATTAAGTCTTTACTTATTCATGGCTTTCAAGCCTTAATTTCTATTGAATGCCTTATTTTTGAGAATGCGTACATTCTTATCAACAACTCTTTTTCTCCTGACTTTAGTTTTTAAGCTGACTGCTCAGAGTTCCAACCCTTTTCAAATTCATTCTCATAACGATTACCTGCAGAAGGTCCCTTTTTGGACAGCTTTTAGTGCAGGAGCAAACTCCATTGAGGTGGATGTGATTTTAAAAGATGGAAAGCTTATGGCGGCTCATGAAGCTGAAAGTATCAAGATAGATCAAACCATTGAAAGCTTGTATTTGGATCCCATTACAGAAGGATTAGAAAATGGCTTGATTACAGAGATCAACTTTCACTTACTTGTTGATTTAAAAACAGAGGCATATACCACATTGGAAGTGTTGGAAGAAAGCATGAAAGCCTATAAGAATATGATGTATAGCTCAAAAAATCCATTTGGGCTAAAACTGATTATTTCAGGAAATAGGCCTAAGCCTGAAGATTACTCCAAGTATCCTGAATGGATGTTTTTTGATTACCAAAGTAAAGTGTTGACTGAAGATTTGCCTTGGGATAAAATAGGAATGGTGAGCCTTAGCTTTCGACAGTTTTCTATATGGAATGGAAAAGGGAGGATGGTAGAAAGTGAACGACAAGAAGTCCAGGATTTTATTGATTTGGTTCACAGTTTTGGTAAGCCTGTGCGCTTTTGGGGATCCCCAGATAGTAAATCTGCCTGGAAGGCTTTCTTTGAAATGGGTGAAGATTATATCAATACTGACCACCCAATCGCAGCTGCTGAGTATTTAAGTAAGTTGGGAGAGAATGTTTATCTAAATCCAGAAATTTCAAAAGTATATCAACCTAAATTCGAAGTGGATGGAGCCCAGGTTCCAATAAAGAATGTGATTTTAATGATCGGAGATGGTAATGGACTTGCCCAGATTTCAGCTGCTCTATTTTCAAATGACAATGAATTGAGTCTTACGCAGCTAAAAAATATGGGCTTGATAAAAACTCAGGCTGCTGATGATTTTACTACGGATTCTGCTGCTGGAGCCACTGCCTATGCTACTGGAGAAAAAACCAATAATAGAGCAATTGGTGTAGGTCCTGATGGAAACCCTTTAAGTAATTTACCAGATGTTTTGGATGCTTTTGGGTTTAATTCTGGGATTATAACCACAGACCAGTTAACAGGAGCTACCCCTGCTTCTTTCTATGCACATCACCCGGAGCGAGATGATTCAGAACAGATCGCAGCCTACTTACCCAGTAGTAATTTGGACCTATTTATTGGTGGAGGGAAAAGCCATTTCACTTCTGAGTTGGAAAACTTGAAAAACAAAGGTTTTAGACTCGCAGAAAGCTTAGAGGATTTATCCGGTGATCGAGTTGGTTTTTTTGCTGCCAATGGATCCTTGCCTAAAAAGTTGGATGGAAGAGGGGATTATTTATTAAAAAGCACCAGTGTAGCACTTAACTTTTTGGAGCAAAAGGAATCGCCTTTCTTCCTGATGGTGGAAGCTGCTAATATTGATTCAGGAGGTCATTCCAATAGCAGCTCGATGATAGTTTCTGAAATGCTTGATTTTGATCAAGTGATCGGAAAAGTAATCCAATACGCCGATGAACATCCTGGAACCTTGATTCTGATTACAGCAGATCATGAGACAGGAGGAGTTTCTATTCCCCAAGGGGATATTTCCTCCCATACAGTGGAGTTAGCTTTTCATAGTGATGATCATACAGGAATAATGGTGCCGATTTTTGCCTATGGAGCTCATGCAGATGAATTTAGGGGTGTTTACGAAAACACTGAAGTATTTCATAAAATCATGAACCTAGTCAAAAAGTATTATTAAAAGCACCTTACCTTTTTCCTAGCAAAGTAAATGGGAGCATAAATATATTCCTGATCAAATCAAATGACAGATCAACTGCAAATCCAAGTAGCCTGAATGGTAATAATAGTAACCAAAAGATAGGATACAGAATCAAGGCGATTAATGCTATTGGCCAGCAAAGGACAAAAAGAATACACCAGAGTAAGAAACTAAGCATAGTTGATTTTATTTAATCACTTAAAATGCAAAAGGCATTCCAGCTTAAGAAATTAGCCATTATAGAGCATATCTGCTATTTCATATGAAAAAGGTGTGCGAATTTGAACAAGTTTTGCATTCGTTTTCGGCCATTTTAATGAGGTCCTGGACTCAATATTTATGAAAGTATTGTCGTGGGAAAACCTAATGTTTCACTCTGAATCATTAAATCATTAGATTTAGACAAACAAGTAGGTATTCAAACCATTCCGTTCATGAAAAATAGTCTCCTTTTCTTCTTTTTAGGTTTTTTGATGGCATGTAGTCAAGAAGCTCCAGTACCAAAAGTAGATGTCAATTCCTTAAAAACTCAAGATGGAGTGATATCAGGTAAATTGGTAGGAGAGGATTCAATTAAAACTTTTATGGGAATCCCCTTTGCAGCACCGCCTATAGGTGAGAATCGGTGGAGAGAGCCCCAGCCTGTTAAACCTTGGGAAGGAATCAAAGTAACTGTCGATAATCCACCATCTGCAATTCAAAGACCTCCAGTGCCATTCTTTGCCTGGTCAGAAGAGTTTTTAATTCCACCAGCCCCTATTTCAGAAGATTGCCTATATCTAAATGTTTGGACTGGAGCAGAAAATCAGGAAGAAAAGAGGCCTGTGATGGTATGGATTCACGGAGGAGGATTTTCAGGTGGTTCGGGGACTGTTCCGCTATACGATGGAGAAGAATTAGCCAAAAAAGGGATTGTAGTAGTAACGATCAATTATAGACTAGGAGTTTTTGGATTTCTCGCCAGTCCTGAATTATCTGAGAATTCAAGTTCTGGAACTTCAGGAAACTATGCTTTTTTGGATCAAATTGCAGCGTTGATGTGGGTCAAGAATAATATTGCAGCTTTTGGAGGAGACCCTGATAATGTAACTATTGCGGGTCAATCTGCAGGATCAATGAGTGTCAATGTTTTGGTAGGTTCTCCCTTAGCGAAAGGGCTTTTTAATAAAGCTATTGCCCAAAGTGGAGCGATGTTCAATTTTGACGGAGCACGAGGAGGAATAGGAAAAGAGGTTGTAGAAAAAGGAGGAGAAGAATTTATGCAGAAATTGGGTGTTTCCTCTATTGATGAAATGAGGATGATTCCCGCAGATTCTCTTTTGGCAGCCGGAGGGAGTTTTTGGCCTTATAAAGATGATTATGTGATTCCAATAAATTTTGATGAGGCATTTACAAGTGGAGCATCAAACGCTGTGAAATTGCTGACCGGCTGGAATGCGGATGATAATGTATCTTTTGCTGGTCCTCAAATACCAGCACAATTTCAGGAGACAGCTAAGCAGAAATACCCTGATCGCTATGAAGAATATTTGAAATTTTTTCCTGCCAATTCGGAAGAAGAGCTAGAAGAAACTCAGGCGGTCCTGTCTGAAATGATGTTTGGGTATCAAAACTTTACATGGGCTAAAATCCAATCTGAACTGGCACCGGAATCATCCTATTTGTACCATTTTACGAGAGTACCACCAGGAGAGCCGAATTACGGAGCATTTCATTCTGCTGAGTTTAGCTACTCTTTTCATACCCTGAAGTATTGGAACAGACCTTTTACAGAAGTAGATTATAAACTGGAAGATGCGATGTCTCAGTACTGGGTGAATTTTGTGAAAAATGGAGATCCAAACGGGGAAGGATTACCTAAATGGCCTGCATTTTCTTCGGATAACCCCATGTTGATGGAGTTGGGGGAGGAAATTCAACCTATTAAACCTCCGCATTTGGAGCAGATCCAGTTTTTGCAATCCATTTATTTAAAATAGCATTAGGCAGCTAAATCTTCTTTTTCCCATTCAATAGAAAAGGTGGTTCCGGAATCAGATGATATGGATAAGTTACCATTGATTTGACGGGTTAATGTTCGCACCAGTCTCAAGCCCAAAGAACTGGTTTTACCAATATCCAAATCCTTGTCCAAGCCTTTGCCGGTGTCACTGACTATCAAAAGGTAACTGTCTTTTCGCACTTGATTTAAGCTGATCTTAATTGTTCCTTGTTGAGATTCCTCAAAGGCATATTTTAAGGCATTGCTTAAAAGTTCATTTGTAATTAGGCCGAGTGGTACTGCCGTATCAATGTCCAGGTTAATTTCTTCAGATTCAATGATCACTTCAATTTCCTTATTCCGGCCATAAGTCTGAGTCAGGAAATCGCTGAGTTGCTTCATATATTCTTGCATATTAATGCTGGAAAGATTCTCGTATTGGTAGAGTTTTTCATGAATCAAAGCCATGGTTTTTACACGACTCTGACTTTCTTTCATAGCATCAATTACTTTAAGGTCATGAACTCCCCTCGTTTGCATGCTTAGAAGGCTGGAGATGATCTGTAAATTGTTTTTAACTCTATGATGGATTTCCTTCAGCAGCAACTCTTTTTCTGAGTTTTGCTTTTCTATTTCTTTATTTTTTGCTGCCAGTTCTTGATTAGCTTTTTGCTTGAGTTGTGAACGATAATAAAGAGCAGCTACAATGACTATTAATAGGGCAATCCCAATTAAGCTAAGGTATATTTGGCTTTTTTGAGTTTCTGCTTCTAATCGCTGAATTTCTGATTTCTGTTCTAACTCTACGATGGTTTGGTCTTTCTTTTCTGTTTCGTATTGGGTCTGTAATTCAGCGATTTGTTTGGTTTTGGTTTCATCCAAAATACTGTCTTCGTAGGATTTATATTTCACAAAAAACTCATAGGCATTTTTATAGTTTCCCCGATCTAGATTTGATTCTGAAAGCGCCAGATAAGTGGGAGCCAGTGAACTTTTTTGCCCAAAATCGAGCCGATAGCTTAATGCTTGGTTCAGATATTCATCGGCTTTTGCATAATCTCCGATTCGGGAATAAGAAATTCCAAGATTATGACTCACAGAGGCAATCTCCCTGCTGTCCTCATTGCTCATACTCTGAAGTGCCAACTGGTATTCAGAGATGGCTTTCTGATACATTTCCTGCGAAAAATAGATCTTACCAATTAAAATATGTCCACGGGTTTTCCCTTCAGCGTAATTATTTTCAAGGTAATATTCCATGCCCTTCTCTGCATAATAGGAGGCCGAATCGAAGGTCTCAGATTCCAAATGATACCTTGCGAGTTTGAAATTTAAATCAGCGACTCGTAGTCCATTCTCGGAATTTTCGGCAAATACTTTCGCCAGCATCACATACTTCAGCCAGTTTTCTTTATCCTCAAGGTTATCGTAGGTGTCCTCAAGCATAATATACCCAATGTTGATTCTGCGGGGATCTTCAAGTTCCTCGCTTAACTTTAGCCCTTTCAAAGCGAAAAATAAAGCATACTCATATTCCCCTAGAGAATTATAGATCGTCGTTTTATTGTAGAAAAGATTCGTCCATCGACCCGAATTTAATGGAGTATTGGTTTTCAATACAGAGTCAGTCATTTCCATATAATCAAGTGCCAACTCGTAGTTTCCCTTGTAGCTATGAGCGAGTCCTATGTTTTCGAGGACTGTTGCTACCCCCGATGTATCATTTAATTCTTGAAAAATGGGTAATGCCTGATCATATGCAGCTAAAGCTGAGTCATAATTGGATTCACGCTCCTGAATAATCCCCAAGTTCATAGCCATACCCGCAGCACTTTCTTTTTCTCCGGCTTTTTGATAGTTGGCTAAAGCTAATTTGAAGGCATTTTTTGCGGCTTTAAAATCTGATCTATAGAATTCTAAGTTGCCAAGATTGTGTTGGATCCTTGCGAGTAATTCGGCACTTTTCTTAATCCGCGGGTCTTCTATTGCTTGATAAAAGTACTCGTAGATGGCAGGTTCAAGAGAACTCGCTCCTCTTTCATAGAGAATACTAAAAAGGGTTTTGACATCCTCGAAGTTCTCTTCATTGAGTTCTTCTTGAATTTTAGAATCATAAATTGATAAAGAATCTGAAGACCAATTTTCAGATTGAGCTTTGGAAATAAAAGGGCAGACTAAAAAAATAATCACAAAAAACTTAAGTATTTTCACCGTATGAACTTTTTTGGTAGGTAAGCAGGCTTTAAATAATTCAATTGAACCTAACCAAAACCCTAGATTTTTCATAACGATTAGTATAAAACTATCACCCTTCTGCTGCCCTTTCCCCTAGCTTGTCATCCTGTATCAGGTATTTATCATCTTCTATTTATCTAATTTGAAAAGTATCGGTAATTGGTATTTCACTTGCCTGGCTTTTCCATCTTGGTAGGCAGGCTGCCAATCGGGCATATTTCTAACCAACCGAAGCGCCTCTTTATCCAAATCTTCACTTAAGGAATTTAAAAGCTCGATTTCTTGAATCACACCTTTTTCGGTTATTGTGAATTCGACTAGAATTTTACCTTCTATTCCTTGTTTTTTGGCTAATTCAGGATAGGCTAGATGATTATTGAAATACTTAGAAAGTTCTAGGTTGCCTCCATAGAAAGTCGGTGCCGCGGTGAGTTTTTTTCCTTTCTTTGAAGGATTTAATTCAGCGGTAGAATTTATGGCCAATTCATTTTGTGCAGAGGAACTTAAAATAAAGCAAGAAACTGCTAAAAGCAGGAGTAAAAATTTGATCGTTTTCATCAATAATTGATTTGTGTTAAACAATTACTGATTAAAATGTAGCCTATTTAAGCTTTCGCAAGCTTGCTTTAGGGATCAACAGATAGGATTTGTAGATGAACTGTCGAGAAATGTAAATTGATAAAATTCCTCGCAAAATAAACTTTCTACAAAGTTTTAATTTGATTGATTAACCAACTATGCTGAGACCTTGAGATAGGAATTTCTTTACCTCCTATGTGAACCGACTGTGCATCGATTGCTTCAATCTTCTCTAAATTGATAAGGAAAGATTTATGAATTCTTGCGAAAAAATTGGGGTTGAGTTTTTGTTCTAAGTCTTTTAAAGTGGATCTAACGACGTATTTTTTATCTTTTAAAAACACTTGAGTGTAATTCGCATCAGCCTCTAAATAGATTATCTGCTCTAATTTAAGCTTTATTAGCATCCCATTGGACCGGACAAAAAGGCTGTCTTTTAAAACGAATTCATCTGCGGAGTCTGTTAATTCTTTTTTGGTGTTTTCTGATGCGAAATTACTTATCGCAACTTCAATAGTTGCATGGATTTCTTTTTCGTTGAAAGGTTTTACCAGGTAGCCATAGGGGAATGTCTCTTTGGCTCTAGAAAGTGTAGCAGTATCTACATGTGAAGTTAAATAGACAAAGGGAATACGGTAATGTTCACGGATTTCCTTTCCTAGCATAATTCCATCTTTACCACCTTTGATTTTTATGTCCAGTAACGCGATGTCAATATGGTGCTCTTCTATAATTTGTAAGGCTTCTCTAGCACTTACGGCAATTCCAGAGACATGATATCCCTGGCTTTCAAGTATATCTTTTAGATCTTCTGCGATGATTAATTCATCTTCAACAATAAGAATATTTATTTGACTCAAGGAATCGGATTTTAAGGGTTCGATAAATAAAAGAATAGCCCCACAGGATTCCAAAGTTTTTCTTACGATTTCTCTTATTAAACCTAATCCAAGGACAGATTAATTTGAGAAATGAAAAATTGAATTTTTCAAACTAAGTTGTTAACATTTAAACAATCTCTTTCGTAATGATGAGGAATAACCAATGAAAATCAACCATGAAAAAACTGTTTTACTTCAATTTTTTAATCATTTGTTTGGTTTTTTCCTCCTGTAATGAGGATGTAGAGAAAATTAATTCACCGATTATAGGGGAATGGCAACAATCTTATTATGTGGATGATTGGGATAAAGATGCAGTTACAACGATGATTTATAGAGCTGATGGAACGATGTCTTACTTTAGAACAATTCGTGAACCTGGCTCAGAGGAGGATCTTGGTTACCAGTTTTATGCAGAAGGAACCTTTTTGATTGAGGATGGAAAGGTGTCCGTCCCAGATTATCAATATGCGACTACCATGTATACCGCTAGCGGAAGCTATGTTCCCAAAGATGAATTGTTTGATAATCCTGCTTCATTTGGTAATATTCCATTTGAAGTCATAGAAGACCAATCTGTTTTGTTATTTCCAAGAGGATGTGAAGGAGATATCTGTTTCAGTGATATCCAATTCAAAAGAGTAACTAATTAAGTTGAAGGGAGGTTTTAACCTCCCTTTTTTTTATATCCTGAGAGGAGAATGAATACTATACCCAAAAGAGATAAGGAAAACCAAAGCCAGGATAGCCAGATTGAATCCGAATATGATAGCTAAGAAGACTCCAAAAAAAGCGAAATAGAGTAGGTTGTATTGTTGTTTTACCTGAGCCAAATGACACAGTGCATTCATGCCTGGATGGAGGCCAAGCCAAAAAAAGATAAGGTAAATTAGGGAGGAATTGCTTTCAATTGCTCTCCCGTGGAATAAGATCAAAATTATTTCAGGTAGGGTCAGCATCAAGATTGTCAAAAGTTCCAAACGGATTTTTTGCATAAACCTCAATGGTAGATTTCTAAAAAAGTAGAGTTTTCTTTCTCCAAACTCCCATTTTTCCAGCCAGATCGGATAATGAATAAAACAGCTAATCAGCAATCCAAAGGCAAGCCATCTCGCATCGTATTTCCCTGCAAAAAAAGAATAGAAAAAGCCGCTCAAGATAAATAGACTGAAACCTTTTACTAGAAGTAATAGTAAAGGTCTGTTTTCTTTTAAATGAAATAGAAACCAGATCGAAAAGGGTTTTTCCTTTATGATTTGGTTGTTTTGAACCAGTTTTTCCGGATGAAAATTCCTAAACCTGAGAAAGGTGTAATACAAGGAAAGCCCATAAGAAACACCTAAAAAGATTATGAGAATGACTAGTTTAGACCAGGCCAGCAAAGGAATTCCGGTAAAGAAAAGTAATAAAAAATAGAGTAGAAGTAAGCTGTGATTAGCTAACCAAACCGGTGAGAAAAAAAGCACAAAATCTCTAAAGCTTAGAAACGAAAATTTTTGAAATTGTCGGTATCTGGGATCGTGGATAAGTTTTTTTTGAAAACTCCATTGGAGAACCACATAAATCGCGAAAGCAAGTAAAAGAAATGTGAACCACTTTTGGCTCAGCAGTATTTTTTCTGCCAGCATAAGATGCTGCTTCAATTCCATGAAAACACCAAAAATCGTCAGGATTAGAATGAAGAAACCTAAATAGGCCTTGTAAAAAGGGTAAACAAAAGATTTAAGCAAGAGCTCCCTCATTATCAAATTATTGATCCATCCTTGATTTCATGAACAGAATGGTAAGCAAAGAAATCTTCAAAATCTGCCATATGAGAAGTAAGGATAAAACTGACTCCTTCTTCCTGTTTCTTTAAAATCAGCTCTTTCAAATGATCCTGTGTAGCCAAGTCTATAGTCGTAAATGGCTCATCTAAAATAATCAGTTTGGGCTCTCCCAAAAAAGCCAAAAGCAGGGCTGATTTCTTTAGCATCCCGGAGGAATAAGAGGAAATGGGATTCTCAGAATAATCTCTGATATCCAACTTTTCTTTCAATTCTAGGATTTGGTTTTTATCCTCATGAATGATCGAAGTAGTAAAATTGATCAGTTCATCTAAACTTAAAAACTCTGGAAATACCGGTTCGGCTTCCGAGAAATTCACCATTTTTCGATAAGAAACCGGGTCCTTTTTGATAGAAACACCCAGTAGGTTTATTTCTCCTTTAAAATCATGAATTCCTGCTATCGCCTTTAGTAGAGTAGACTTTCCTGAACCATTGGCTCCTTTGATCAAATGAATGCCTGAATCCAAAGCCAAATGATCCACACTTATGCTAAAACCTGTTGAGTAAGATTTATGGAAATTGTGGAGGTTTAGCATATAATTGAAATTGGTAGGCAGTTAAAAATAAGGTGAAATACCTATTCCTACCTAGTTAAAAAAGTTAAAAGGCCAGTTCTTAATAAAAACTGGCCTTTCGAGCTCATTTATTTTTTATTGACTTCAAAATACCTTTTCAAAGTATATTCCGGTTGCCATTGATCTGGTTTTCTAACCAAAGTGTCCGGATCATATTTCATGGGTTTGATCTTATCGGCAGTCAATTTTACCGTGTCCTGGAAGCTATTTTGCCATTTTTCCATCAACTCAAACATCTCGGATTTTTTACTTTGATATTCAGTATTCTCAGCCAAGTTGTTAATTTCCAAAGGATCGGCATCCAAGTCGAATAATTGGGTGTAATCTCTTTCAGGATAGCGAATAAGCTTATATTTTTTGTTTCTCACTGCTCTTACCGTGCCTCGGTAAGAAGTGAAAAGTGCATCTCTCACTCCATCCTGTTCGCCTGTGATTACAGGAACTAAACTTACCCCGTCGATGTCACTTGGGTCAGGAATACCTGCCAACTCTGCCAAGGTAGGGTAGAGGTCATGGATATAAGCAAAAGCATCCAATTCTTGGTCTTGAGGGACGCCAGGACCTTTGATAATCAAGGGTACTTTTGAGCTATGCTCGTAAAGGCTTTGCTTACCAAGAAGACCATGGCTTCCAGCTGCCAAGCCATTATCTGCGGCATAAACAATAATGGTATTGTCATATTGCCCGGTTTCTTTGAGCGTATTCAGGATTTTTGCAATCTGAGTGTCCAAGTGTGTTACCAAGGCATAGTAATCTGACAAAATCATCTGTATTACCTCGGGTTTTCTTGGCCATCCAGTTAAATTTTCATCTCTAACAGTCAGATGATCAAATTCAAATGGGTGGTAGGGCATGTAATTTCCTGGAAGTGGAAGTGTCCCATCTGGGTAATGGTTGATATAATTTGCTTCAGGGGAATAGGGGTCATGCGGTGCCGTAAAAGCTACGTAACAGAAAAAAGGCTGATCAGTGTTTCTTTGGCCATGGTCTTTGATAAAGTCAATTGCTGCTTGCGCAAATTGCTCAGTGGAAAAACCTTTTCTTGTAGGCTCGCCTAATTTTCCATCTGCTCCATAATCCCTTAAAGGAAGGTCATAATGATCGGCCATACCGCCTAAATACACGTTTTTGGCTTCCTGAAAACTAGCTTCGAATGCTTCCTTTTCGTTATGCCATTTTCCTGTTCCAAAGGTTCTGTAGCCTGCTGCTGCAAAGCTCATGGTCATGGTATGCTCTCCGCTGAGTTTGTCGGTTACCTTATATAGATTTTTACCGCTGAAAAGCATGGCTCGGCTAGACATACAAATTGCTCCATGTACTCCTCCCATCACATAAGCATTAGAGAATCGGCTCCCTTCCCGACCTAGCTGATCGATTGTCGGAGTTTGGATATATGGGTTGCCGTTGATTCCTAAAGCATCTGCACGTTGGTCATCTGCAAAAAGGAATAGTACATTGGGTTTTTGCGAATTTTGTTGGGCATGTGTAGCTGAACTAATTAGTCCTAGCGTTATAAATAAGCCGAGACATAGCGCAAGTAGATAGTTTTTGATTTTCATGTTAATTTGATATAGTGGTAACCCCATGATTATTTATTGCTTTTTGATATTCTGCTTTCCCAGATTCAGTAAGGTAGGGATTCAAAATAGTCCAAATACTCTTGACCATAGAACCCATTTCTGAAAAATTGTAAGAGGTCATTACCTCTCTTTGCGAAAGCCAAAAAGTGATGATCATTCTTATAATATGTTCCAAGCGCTGCAGTTCAGCTGGTTCCATTTCCTTCAAAAATCCTGAAGAAATAAATTCCTGAAATAGCTGAATTGTTGTTTCTTTCCTTTTAATAAATGTTTCCTGAATTATTTTTGAAACATTTGGAAAAGACCTAGTCACTTCCAAAACATCAAGGTTGAAAAACCGGTATTTGTATTGAAATTCTTCTAGTTGTTGAATAAGAAGGTGGAAATGACCTATTGCACTAATTTCAGGATCACGAGTTACATAGGACTCAGACATTTCATTTCTCATTTTGCAGTAAATAGCCAAAATGATATCTTCTTTAGTCTTATAATGGTAGTCTAAATTCCCATGACTTATGCCCATTCTGCTTGCAATATGACGACTGGTGACATTTTGGATTCCTTGCTCATTATAGAGTGTAATTGCTTCCAGAAGTATTTTGTCCTTCGTCTTAATTTTATTTTCCATTATTGGCATTGATTGTTAATACTTAAAAATGAGTGAAATCAGTTTTGGTTTTTGTTTCCCAAGGCTAAAGGTATTTGTAAATTAAATGAGCTCCCATCATTTTTAGGATTCACATTTTCCACGGCGGCAGCGCAATAGAGATAGAGTGGTACTCCGTCTTCATTCAAAAGAAGTTGCGGCCTTTCCATTCTGTCCAATTGAATTATTTGGCCAGATTTTAATGTGACTTCCCGCTTCATAAATAAAGAATTTTCTGTCGTTTCCCATTTAATTCCATCATGGGATTTAAGAAGAGCCAAAGCCTTCTTTTCTCCTCCAGTCACCGCTCCTGAAAAGTCTTTCACAATTGCAAAGAAGCTGTCGTGTTTACTTGAAAACCAAACATAGGGGTCTTCGGTGCTAGCGATTTTCCCGTCTGGCATCCGTACATCAAAGATGAATTCATCTCTAGCCTTAAATGGTCCCAAAGGGCTGGGGCCGGTAGCCACCCCATGAACACCTTTCCAAGAGGGTTCATAGATATTTCCTTTGAAAAAGAGCATGTATTCCTTGGTCTTGGGATTATATTCTACCGATGGATTGACAACAATTAAGTTGTCTGGTTTTGCAATAGTCCCTTTGGGCGAGGGGTTGACCACATTTGTTGGTTTCACTCGGGTTCTTGGGCTGAGAATGGGGTTTTTGGATCGCTTAAATTCTCCGTTTAACAAGTCTTGGAATGAATCAAATCGGATGACTCCCATTTGCTGACTTTGTTGTACTCTATTTCGCTTATCCACATCTGGTGCTATTTTTTTTCCTGGGTCTTTTCCCCCTATGTAGTATAAGTAAAAGCTACCATCAAATTTTTTTACATGAGGGTTATGGACACCTTGTGCGTCCCAAGCATCCTTATTCCCTTCATACCTTGCCCCTTTGAGAATAATCTTTTGAAATTGAAAATCTTTATCTGGAAAATCAGAAACAGCATACCCTATTTTACTTTCCAAAACCCAAGATTGGGTGAAGCTATCTTTATCATCACCACTTTCCCAAAGAGAAAAAAGCATGTGGTATTTCCCATCATTTCCTTCCACTACAGATCCTCCCCAAACAAAATAGTCCTTCAGTTTTAAAACAGAGGGGCCATCCAAAAATGTGCTTTTACCTGTTTGAACCAATTCTGCATCTACTGCTAGAGTCTTGACCTGAAATTGAGAAAATGCTTCACCACTTATTAACAGTGTGAAAGTAAAAAGTGCAATTTGTTTAATCGAACTTTTCATTTCGCAGAGTTGTAGTCAATTTCCAAATCATTTTTTCGGACTTTCTTTAGCTTTTGGATTAGTCTTGATTGCATTTCTTTAAGGGCTTTCGAATATGCTGGGTCATTCGCCAAATTGTTGAATTGCTTGGGGTCATTTTCCATATCAAAAAGCTCCATTCCAGCGGAAGCATCTTCGTTATATTGGATATAAGCCCATTTTTCCGTTCTGACCAGAAATGACCTCCCTCCTTGACTGACAGAAAATGCCATGTCCCTAACTTTCTTATTTGGGTTTTCTATTAAAGGCTTTAGACTTTTCCCTTGAATAGCCTTAGGGTAATCCAATCCAGCCAAATCGGCCAGAGTAGGGTAAAGGTCAATCAGTTCTGTAAATGAGTGGACTACCGCAGGGTTTTTCCCAGGCACTTTGATCATCATAGGGACTTTTACAGACTCTTCATGTAAACTGACTTTCATCCAGAACTCATGTTCGCCTAGGTGAAACCCATGATCAGATGTAAACACAATGATAGTGTTGTTCTCTAAGCCTTCTTCTTTTAGCGTTGTGAGTACTTTTCCTACTTGGGTATCCATATAAGAAACAGAAGCATAATAAGCTGCAATCGCTTTTTGCTTCTGCTCCTGATTCATCTCCGCATTTACACTGGTGACATAATTGATACCACGCTCAGGGATATCTTCCCAATCATTCGGAGCTTGTTTTGGTGTAGTAATTTTTGCAAAAGGGTAAGGGTCGAAGTAGCTTGCCGGGGCGACAAAAGGGACATGAGGACGAACAAACCCAACCGCTAAAAAGAAGGGTTCGTCTTTATGTTCACGAATTAATTCAGAGGCTTTTTTAGCAGTTTTTCCATCTGAATGAACAAGGTCATCTCCATCTGCCTGGACAATCGTCATCACATTGCCACCTTTTCGCTCTATGCTGCCATCAGGATTATTTTGCACCAACTCGGCTTTGCCTTCGGCGGTCCATTCGGGACCTTTTGAGTTAAATTTCTCTGTCCAAGAAGCTGGATCGTCTTGACCATCTGAGCCCTTTTCTATATCTCCTGGCACGCCCATGTGATAGATCTTGCTCACTCGGGCGGTGTAATAGCCCTTTTCTTTAAAAAGTTCTGCCAAAGAAGGTCGGTCTGAGCCTACATTTTTTCTACCACTTACATAGCCATAAGTTTGCGTTGCGCTGGGATAATACCCAAACATCATCGAAGCTCGGGATGGGCCACAAACAGGGTATTGACTATAAGCATGTGAAAATACGGTACTTTCCTTCGCAAGCTGATCAATAACTGGGGTTTTGGGAACGGGATTTCCATAAGCTCCAATTGCAGTGGTGGTCAAATCATCAGCAATAATAAAGAGGACGTTTGGCTTCTTTGCTTCCTGAGCATAAGATGAGATGGAGAGCAAAAACGTAATAAAAATTAAAATCTTTTGCATAGGAAACTGAGTCAATAAATAAATTTTGGGTTAGCCAAATTATAACTATTAGTCCAAATGCACCAATTTTATTAGGAAAGATTTAAAGCTTAAAATATATTCACACTTTAAGCTTATCTTGAAAGGTTCACCTCTTACAAAGTCTATTCCCGACAAGATCTCGGCTTTTGCCACAGAATAGATTAATGTTAGATTTGATAGAGTCGAATAACCCTGATACCCAATTTATACTATATTCTTATGAAAAATATTTCATCCTTGCTTATTGGCTTATGCGCGATTCCATTGCTGATATCCTGCACTAGCCAAGAGGAGAAAACTGAGCAAAAAAGGCCGAACATCGTCTTTATCATGTCTGATGATCATGCGTATCAGGCCATCTCAGCTTACGACAATACGCTGATAGAAACCCCTAACATTGATAGAATCGCAGATATGGGGATGTTATTTACGAATGCCTCTGTAACGAATTCTATTTGTGCTCCTTCCCGGGCTACAATATTGACAGGAAAGCACTCACATATTAATGGTAAGGTGGATAACCACTTTCCTTTTGATACGACCAATGTGACTTTCCCACAAATTCTACAAGATGCAGGATATCAGACTGCCATGTTTGGTAAACTTCATTTTGGAAATAGTCCTAAAGGCTTTGATCAATATAAAATCTTACCAGGACAGGGTAAATATTATAACCCGAATTTCATCACCAAAAATGAAGGTAATATTCAGGTAGAAGGCTATGTGACAGATATTATTACTGACATGACTTTGGATTGGCTGGAGAATGAAAGAAATGATGAAGATCCTTTTATGTTGATGTACCTACACAAAGCGCCGCATAGAGAATGGCTGCCGGCAGGAAGACATGTGGAGGAATTTACCAACCGAACATTTAAGGAGCCAGCAACGCTTTTTGATGATTATTCTGGAAGAGGAAGAGCAGCAAAAGAAGCAGAAATGAACCTGTTGAAAGATATGCACTGGGCTGGTGACTCTAAAATTCGTCCAGAAGTCATGGACGAATTGGGGATTGAACCTACCTCGGGATGGGATAAAGCGGCGTTTGAAGGTGAAGTTGGTCGTATGAACCCTGAGCAGCGAGCAGTTTGGGATAAGGCTTATGAAAAAGTTATAGAAGACTTCAAAAAAGCGTATCCTAACATGACAGAGGAAGATAAAATGAAGTGGAGATACCAACGCTACATGCAGGATTACCTCGGTACCATCAAAGCAGTTGATGAAAACGTAGGTCGTGTTTTGGATTATCTGGAAGCAAATGATTTAATGGATAATACCATCATCGTCTATACTTCTGATCAAGGTTTTTATCTAGGCGAACACGGGTGGTTTGACAAGCGATTCATTTACAATGAGTCCTTTAAAACACCCCTATTAATGGCTTGGCCTGGTAAAGTTCAAGCTGGAACCAAATCGGATGAGATGGTTCAAAATTTGGATTTCGCACAGACATTTTTGGCCGCAGCAGGGATCGAAGCACCTGCAGATATGCAAGGAGAAAGCCTCTTGCCATTATTGACCGGAGATTTAGATAATTGGACCCGGGATGCCGTGTATTATCATTACTATGAATACCCATCTGTGCATATGGTGAAGCGCCATTATGCAATCGTGACTCAAGATTACAAGTTGGTTCATTATTACTTTGATGTAGACGAATGGGAGCTTATCGATCGTAAGAATGATCCAATGGAGCTCAAAAATGTGTATGATGACCCAGCCTATGCCGAGATCCAGGCGGAGCTTCACGAGCAACTAGATGGATTGAGAGAAAAGTATGGAGATAATTCACAGATTTCTCAACGCTACCTTAATGAGTATTTAGATTACTTGCAGGAGAATAATTCTTATGCAGGAGGGAAGAATACCGAGTTGCTGGATAAGATCTTTAAGGATAGAAAGCTTTCGACAGAAAATTAGTAGGCAGTGAGCAGTGAGCAGTCGCAGCAGACAGGGTTCAGTGATCAGTAAACAGTTCTCAATGCCTAAAAAACGTTGACCGATTTGCCTTAATATTTACTTATAATAATCTGAAATTTTCAATTATACCTCTAACCAATTCCCCCTTCAAAAGGGGGTAAGGAGGATTTTAAAACGTAATCCATTCACCAATCCCAATGAAATACATTCATTTAATTCTTTCATTCTTTCTAGGAATCACTCTTTTGACAGGATGTCAAGAAGCAAAGGAAGAAAAATCTCAGCGTCCCAACATCATTTTCATCATGTCTGATGATCATGCTTATCAGGCGATTTCGGCTTATGATAATAGCCTGATCGAAACTCCAAATATCGATAGGATTGCAGATATGGGGATTTTGTTTACCAATGCCTCGGTTACCAATTCGATATGTGCTCCTTCAAGAGCCACCATTTTGACGGGTAAACACTCGCATTTAAATGGGAAGATTGATAACTATTATCCTTTTGATACTACTAATGTGACCTTCCCTCAGCTATTACAAGATGGTGGATATCAGACGGCTATGTTTGGTAAACTACACTTTGGGAATAATCCAAAAGGTTTTGATCAGTTTAAGATTTTGCCGGGTCAAGGCTCATATTACAATCCTGATTTTATCACCAAGAATGAAGGCAATATCAAAGTGGAGGGTTATGTAACAGATATTATTACGGACATGACTTTGGATTGGCTTTCTAATGAAAGAAAAGAAGAAGACCCATTTATGCTGATGTATCTACATAAAGCACCGCATAGAGCCTGGTTAATGGCAGAGCGCCATTTAGAAGAATTCACGAATAGAACATTCCCAGAGCCTGCTACTTTGTTTGACGATTATTCTGGTAGAACAAATGCTGCTGCTGAAGCTGAAATGAGCATTTTGAAGGATATGGGTTGGTCAGGTGATAACAAGCTTTACCCAGAAACGATGGATGAACTGGGCATAGAGGAAATTAGGAATGATAAAGGTAGATTTGTCAATCATTGGAAAAGGTTTACTCCAGAACAGAAGGCAAATTTTGACAAAGCCTATGGAAAAGTAGCCGAGGAGTTTAAGAAAATATATCCCTCCATGACTGAGGAAGATATGATGAAATGGAAGTTCCAACGATATATGCAAGACTATTTGGGAACCATTAAGTCTGTGGATGAAAATGTAGGAAGGCTTCTTGATTACCTAGAGGAAAACAATCTTTTGGAAAATACCATTATCGTTTACACTTCTGATCAGGGATTTTACTTGGGAGAGCACGGTTGGTTTGACAAGCGATTTGTTTACGATGAGTCCTTCAAAACGCCTTTGATTGTTGCATGGCCAGGAAAAGCCAAAGCAGGTACTAAATCCGATGCGATGGTCCAAAACCTAGATTTCGCACAGACATTTTTGGATGCCGCAGGGGTAGACGCTCCGGCTGATATGCAAGGAGAAAGCATGATGCCACTCCTAACTGGAAATGAAGATCAGTGGACTCGAGATGAAGTGTACTATCATTACTACGAATACCCTGCAGAACATATGGTCAACAGGCACTATGCGATCGTGACGAAAGACTACAAATTGATCCACTACTATTTTGTAGAAGATGAATGGGAGTTGATCGATCGTAATAAAGATCCTAAAGAGCTGAAGAATGTGTATGATGATCCGGAATATGCAGAAGTTCGAGCTGACCTTCATGAGCGTTTGGAGAAGATGCGCGTCAAATACAAAGACAGCCCAGAGCTTAGTCAGCAATATATTGATCGCTATGTAGAGGATGCTTCGGAAGGAAGAATCTACGGGACCTCTAAAGAAAAAGTAGAAAAGATCCTGGAGCGAAGAAAGGATTGATAAGTTTTGCTAAGAAACAAAAAGGAGCCACTAATTTGCAGTGGCTCCTTTTTTTTATGTTCTCTGAATGAAATATATCCTTAAAGCTTCATCCTTAGTAAAGGATAGTTTCTGCCTTGATCATCTAACTCTGTTCTTTCAAAAGTTTGGAACCCTAGTTTTTGATAAAATCCTACTGCATTTCTGTTCTGTTCATTGACATCAACTTTTTTTGCTTCAAGCTCAAGGATAGCAAAATTGACTAATCGTTTACCCAGCCCTTGTCCAAAGTGGGAAGGGGCTATGAATAACATTTCAATATTTTGATCAGCTACTCCAATAAAACCATGTACCTTATTTTGATCTATTAAGCAGTACACCTCGAGATCATTGAAATCAATGCTGTTTACTAATTTCTTGATTTCCTGAAAATCATCTGGATTTAAAAAGTCATGTGACTTGAGAACAGAATCTTCCCATACTTTCAGAATTTGATCTCTATGTTCCTCTTTGAATTTTACAATATTCATCTTTTTACAATCGTGTTTCTTAAAAAACAAACAAAGTAAATTCAATTTTTCAGGAAGATTTTCAGCTGTCTGGGATATTTTGAGTTTTTCTGCAAAAAAGTATTTCTCGAATTGCCTTTCTGAAGCTGATTTTAAAAATTTATCACCTTTCCTTTTTGCAATAATAATTTTGCTTCCTCCCAATTTGGGAGGGATTCGGTGTCAAAAGTGAATGTTCTGATTTCCTTGGCAATCTGACTACTTGCTTTCATGGCTTCAAGATGTGCTCCGCTTCTCGCAAATTCTTTCAATTCATTTTCACTTTCCCAAAGAGTCATGGTATAGTGTTTCATCCAAAAACCTCTCTTTTTAAATTCCTTGCAATTCGTGGCTTTTAATTGTCTGGAAATATTTAAAGCACTTGCTGCCAAAGCAAAAAAATGAAATGGACTTTTTAATTCCAATGATGTTATTGTTGCTTTCATAGGAAGGTTTTGGCTTTTTTCAATTTCCGTTTTGAGTTCCCTTGAATTTAAGAAAATGTCATAAGAATCTGACTCAAATCGACTTGAGAAGGTAGCTTATTTAAAATACTCAAAAATTTCACTAGCAATCAATTGATGCCCTTTGCTATTTGGGTGGTTTACCTGAGACATGTAATCAGAAATAGGATTTCCTTCCTTTACTTCCTCTTTAAATAATTGATAGCTGTCTACCAGTCCAAGGCCATGTTTTTTCGCTAAATTGATCACCTGACTTCTATGCTGTTCCAGTTCACTTTCTTCGTCCAGAATGTTCACTCTTTGATCTGGAGAAGGGGTTAACAGGAGGATTTTAATGTCATTTTTGAGTGCTTTTTCAATCATCTCCTCCCATGCCAATTGTGCTTTTTCTAACCCTGGACCTCGATCATTTAGGGAATAGTCTATCAATAGAACATCCGGATTGTGATTTAACACTTCTGAATCAAACCTTTCCGCCCCTCTAACCGAGTTCTCTCCTCCGATGGCAGTGTTGATTATATTGATCACTGCATAAGGGTATTGCTCTTTTAATTTGCTCAGTAATTGATAGGGGTAGGCTTCTAATGTATTGACAATCGGTGTTTTAAAATAACCTGAGGGTACAGAATGTCCATGAAAAACAAGGTTGATGGTTCTGTTTTTTGGCCACTCTTTTTTTAATTCTTCTTTTACATCCGCTAAATAGCTTGATTTATCTGCAATTCTATTTTCTTGAATTGTATGTAATGAAAAAGTTACTAAGGTTAAGAAAAGTAGTATGAATTCTTTCATTTTGGGTTAATGATTACTGCTAAGGACTAGTGATTTTAAGTTTCCCTTTTTCAAAAATTAGATCTCCCAAGTAACAGTCACTTTCCCTCGGGTTCTCATGTTTTCTATGTAGGCTATAGCTTCTGGGAATTGTGTGAAAGGATAGGTCTTTTCGATATGTGGTTTTACTTTTCCTTCGTGGATAAGCCTAGCTAATGTTTCCAAATCATCAGTATTTGCAGAGGCAGTAAACAAAGCAATGGGGAAATTTTTCAGAAATTTTTTCAATAAAACTCCCATCATTTGTCCCATACCTGTGAAGCCAATCAAGACTCCACGTTTTCCCATTCTTTTGTAATCGGCAAAATTTAGATTTCCATGAGTGTCCAGCACCAAATCATAGTTTCCATTGTGTTCATGGATGCTTTCTTGATCATAAGCAATGACTTGGTCTGCACCTAGTGATTTGACAAAATCCACATTTCTACTTGAGCAAACCCCAGTCACATGGGCTCCATAAGCTTTTGCAATTTGAACAGCAAAATGGCCAACACCTCCAGAAGATCCATTGATCAAAACGTTTTCTCCGGACTCCAGCTTTCCATGGGTAATTATTGCCTGTAGGGCCGTTAATCCTGCAATGGGAACAGCTGCCATTTCAATTTCGCTTGAATCCTTTGGCATCAATCCACATACCGATTCAGGAACGCAGACATATTCCGCAAATGAACCTCCATCTAGATATTCCCCAAAAACACGATCTCCTACTTTAAATTGGCTTACACCTTGACCTACTTCTTCCACTATTCCAGCAAAGTCAGCACCTAGAATCTTATCTTTTGGCTTAAATAAACCAAAGCTCAATCTGGCAAAGTAAGGCTCACCTCTCAAAGTATGCCAGTCAGCGGGGTTGACTGAATTGGCTTTCACTTTTACCAGCAAGTGCTTTTCCTTAACCCTAGGTTTTTCTACTTCCTCTAAACCAAGAACCTCCGGCCCTCCATAGTGATGCTTTGTAATTGCTTTCATGCTAGACTTCATTGAAGACTTTTAAAAATAGAGATTATTGGTTCAATAACTATTGGGTTTTCTAGCTATTGTGCTGAAATAATGGTTTTTAAGAATTATTTCTTCTTGGTGAAGTCCTCTAACTTGTCCATGGCAACCTGGAGTTTACTTTGGTTTAGACTAGTGATAACCATTCGGTATAAGCCTTTCTTTTTATGGCCAAAGCCATTGGTGGGGGTAAGTAATACACCGGTTTGCTGATAGATCTCCATCCATAATTTTTCCTCACCTTCTGCAGATTCTTCGGAAAGGAATTTTGACCAATCCATCCAGACAAAAAGACTTCCAAAAGAAGGGTTAAATGGGATATTCATCCTCTTGAGTGATTTTCTCACGATTAAATAGGACTCTGTCAAGCGCTCTCGGTAAGTAGAGAAAAATTGCTCTAGAAAAGCTTTGTCCTCCAAAACTTCACTCATCACCCATTGCGTATAATTGGAGATCGAATGGCTTAAACCAGCATTTCGATAAGCTTGAATTAATTCCTCGTTAAAAGAGTGGAGTAAACCAATTCTGAATCCTGAAACGCCAAAATCCTTAGAAAACGAGTACCAAAAATGGAGATAGGGGTTTTGATATTCAGACATGATTTTGCCAAAAGAAACAAATTCAATTGGGTTGGGATAATCCTCTTTGATTTCAGGATGAGAAATGTCGATCAATGAAAGACCATAGATTTCGTTGACAATCAAATGAATTTGATTTGCTATACACCAATCTGCAGTTTCCCTCAGTTGCTTTTCGCTGTATATTCCTCCTGTGGGATTGTCTGGGCTCGTGAGGATTAAGATTTTAAAGCGACTTCCTTTGGCTTCGATATCCTTTTTTGCTTGCTCTAATTTTTGAGTATTGATGGGGATCCCATTTTTTAACTCTTCTAATTCCTCGTGCGTTTGTAGATCATATCTTATTACCCCGGGAATAACTCCGATATCTCCTGTATAAACTGGATAACTAGGTGCTGGAATGACAGCTGTGTCGCTGGGGTCAGCCAATAAAAACGAGGTCATTTCTATTACGGAAGTAGCCCCTACAGAAAAAGCCAAGCTGTCTGGATTTACATGAGTTCCAAAAAGGTGGTTTTCAAGAAAGCTCGCTGTGGCCTCCCTAAATCTAGGAATGCCAGCAGGATCACCATAGCTAGCCACCCAATCAGGAATTTCATGTTCTCGAGTCACTTGTTGAATTCTATCCCTCAGCATTTCCCAACAGAGATGATTTTCTGCAACGTTCATGGGAAGAGCACCCTTAGGGTTGTCAGTAGGATGGTATGGGTTATCGAGCGCTTCAAAATATATTTCCATATCTACTCTGGCTGGACTTTCGGAAGCGGTTTGCCCTTTTTGGGACAAGCTAGATTGACTCATTTTGGCTATTTTTTTTGAATTCAAAAGCTAGGAATAGGTTTTATGATTTGCAATTTTTAGTAATAGTAGTATTAAGAAATTTCTTGATATCTGATTTGGCCGATCACAAAAAATAAAGTCCCAGAGAATTTCTGAGGCCTATCAGGATTACAATTACAATAGTCTGAATTTAATTCCCCCATTGATGACAAAGCCATCGACTGGAGCGTAAATGTCCCGGAACTCCGGATTTGAAAGGCTGCCGGTATAAATCGTATCAAATCGAGTTTGTCGGGTATCTAGGAAGTTTTCAAAATTTAGGAAGATCGAGAACTTCTCTCCAAATTTCTTTTCACTCATCAAGCCCACGATCCAATAGGATTTTCCGCTTTTACCGTCATTCAATTGCTGGGGACTAAAATAATAAGCTTCTAATCCTATCCAGAAATTTTCATGCTTTTCATACATCAACACATTATTGATCCGGTGTTTTGCTACCAAAGGATAGGTGGATTTGATGTCATTATATTGCTGCTGCACATCAGCAAAAGTATAGCCTACAAAAAGTTTGAAATCTTTGTAATTCCACTTCATGTTTACTTCCACTCCCTGGGTTTCAAGGCTTCCTTGTGGCTGCTGAAACTCATAATTACTACCTGCTGGAGTCAGCAATAATGGATTTTGAATTCTGGTATAAAAGAAAAGGGTATTGGCGACCAAAGAAAGTTCATCTCCGATAGCTACTTTATAATTTATATCCAGATTGGTTCCTGCCGATTTTTCTGCTTCGAATAGTTTAGGATCAATGGGTAGGATATTCTGAAATTGATTTCTCTCAGCATCTTCTGTGAAAACTGTTGGAGATTTATATCCTAATCCTCCTCCCAATCTGAAAGTGAGTGCATCACTTGGCTTAAACATGGCAGAAATCTTAGGTAAAGGGAATGCCCCATAATCCTTTTGATAATCTAGCCTAAATCCAGATTCCAGCGTCCATTGTTCCGAAACGTTCCAAAGATTTTGGATGAAAACCCCATAGGTATTCAGGGTGTAATCTAAGGGAAGGGCTTCATTTCCCTCTTTTTGGGTAAACTGATCTGTCCATAAATTCAAACCTCCAATCCATTCAGAATTTTCTCCTTGAGTATTGATATTTACCTCAGAAAAAGAAGAGAATTGCTTTCCGGAGAAGAGGAAATCTGGAACTTCGATACTTCTATCGTAAAAGCTCAAACTGTTTTTGACAGTAAGCTGCGAGGTTTCACTGAGTTGGTTTTGGTAGTTGAGACTTGTAGAAATACGGTCTGTTGTATTTTTCTCAAAATACGGGTTGATCATGGATTCTCCTTCGATGAAATCAATATTTCCTCCCAATCGATCTTCCTGCATCAGATTCAAGCCCAAGACTAAACTTGATTGCGAATTCATGTACCAAAATAACTTGGGGTTAATAGTGAAACGGTCAAATTTAGGGATCGCGGTCAATCCAATTTCTGCAGGATCGTATGCGGTTCCTTTGTTATAGGAAGTGAAAATAGTAGTTCCGATTTTTCCCTTTTTAGCAGCATAATAAGCACTTGCGTCCAAGCCCAATGCAGAAGTTCCGTTGAGCATGATTGACAGTTCAGGTTTATCTTCGGGAGTTTTAGAAATCAAATTGACCAGACCGGCGATGGCTCCTCCCCCGTACAAGGTGGAGGAAGCTCCTTTGATAACTTCCACCTGCGCCAAGTCCAAAGGTGCAATTTGCATCAGACTCAATCCCGAAGAATAGCCTGCATACAAGGGCAAACCGTCTCGTAGTAACTGGGTGTATTTACCATCTAGACCTTGAATACGGATGCTGGAATTGTAACTCGTAGCGGAAGTTTGTTGGGTTTGAATGCCGGTACTTTCATTGAGCAACATTCGGATGTCACCGGGTTTCATATTCCCTTTTTCGGAGAGCTCCTCCCCGGCGATAATCTCCACTCGAGTGGGCACGTCCTCTATTACTCTGGAACTTCGATTGGAACGAACAACCAAAACTTCCATTTCTTCATGCGCATGCTCTAAGTAAAATACCTCTGGTTTATCGGAAGTTTCTAGTGGGAAAGTTCGATTGACTTTTTGAGTTTCATAGCCTAAGAATCGGATATCCAAAGTGTAATTCCCAGCAGGGATTTCTTGTATTGTCACAATTCCATTTTCATCTGAAACTGCTCCAAGCGAAATTTCTTTAACCAATATGGTCGCTCCAACCAATGGAGTGCCGGAATCTTTATCTATGATTTTTGCTTTATAGGTGGTTTGTGAAAAGACACAGTTACTGGCAAATAGGAGTATGCCTACTAACAGATATTTTAGCATGGTGTTATAATAATGGGTAAGAAAGGAGAAAAGCTCATACTGAGCTAGGCAAATAAGGGGAGAGCTTTGCCTGGGGGTTTTAGGATTCTCTTTCTATGTTGCTCCGAAAAGGGAACACTCCATTCTGCATTGGGCTCAATATTAACTTCTTCTGAGGAAAGAAGTGGAGGGAATGAGAAGTTTTCAGCGGAGAATCCCGTACAACTTCCACAGGAATAAAAAGGTGAGCAGGGCAAATGATCATTGCAATCATCTTGGGGTTCTGAGTCTGAATTTTGTTTTAGCTCGATGGTATCGCAGCTGCTTTCTTCGCTGCAGCAAGGCATTGCTGTCAGCCAAAAAGAAAAAAGTGACAATAAAATCGCGAAAACCTTCATGCCCCAAAGGTAAAAATCAATCGATAGAAATAAGAGTCAAATTTCAACTTCTATCCAGAACAGTTATTTTTCTTTCCATGAAAAAGCCCCGAAATTATCGGGGCTTTTGTTTTGGTGGAGGCTGTTATTTTTAAGAAAGTAAAGGGTCCGAAATACTTTCTTCCCCATTTTCCATTCTTCCTGCAAAAGTCCATTCTAGCCCATCTGCCTTCACCGTAAAATCATACCAGCCGTGGGAGGCTTCAAAATCCAGTTCTTTAATGATGGGTTTTCCGGTTGACAAAGAGAGAGAGTAATTCCCTTTTCTATAATTGTTTTCCAAGATTTGAATAGAATAGGGAGCCAAATGACTAGTTAATTTTAGGTGCGCAGTCCTACTAATGGATCCTCCCATTTTTACTGGTTGCATATTCGCCTCCAGGATGGCTGAGGTAGGCTTTCCTTTAAATTCCCTATAAAAGCCATTAGGTCCATACACCCTTAAGTGATATTCATTTCCTTCAAAATCGGAGATGGGCCAAGTGTATTCCAATCGATCTCCGGCTTTCACTGCAAATTGCCAAACTCTTGCTTCCTCCCAATTTTCTGAATCAGAGCTTTTATATTTTCCCGGTGCATACACTTGAAAAGGTGCTCCCCAAGTATCATCCCCAAACAGTTCTTTGGAAGCTTCAAAACTTATCTCAAATGCATTTTTAGCTGAATTGAGCTTACCCAAAACGCGTAGGTCGTAATTCAAAGCATTGGAGGGTCGGCTACCAGGCTCCTGGCTAGGAAGGGTTCCTTCTTGTTTCAATCGATTGGTGTCCCATTTCTTAGCCTCCGATCTCGGTATGGCCATGAAATTATCTGGTAAGCCTTTAAATTGTGCCTTATGAATCTGAGTCATAAATTCATTTCGGTTGACCGGCTTAAGCTTCTCTAATGGTTCCCCATTGTAAGGTCTAAAAGCAGAAGTCAAATCCCCAGAAATCATTCTTCTCCAGCCTGAGATGTTATTTTCCTTGATTTGTTTTCCGGACTTTTTGCTCAGGAATGTCTCTAAAAACTGAATGGTGGAAGTAATGTCAGAAACCTGAGAATTAACATAGCCTCCTCGTGACCAGGGAGAAGCGACGATCAATGGAACTCGATAGCCCAAACCTACTGGACTGGTTCTACATTCATGCTCTTTAAAACCAGCTTTCCTTTCCTCTTCTTCATAGACATATTCTCCCTCTGTATTAATACCTTCAGAGATAAGCCCTTCTGCTGAGTTTTTTGGATCTGGAACTACAAAAGGAGGCTGATGATCAAAGTAGCCATCGTTTTCATCATAATTGATAATGAAAATAGTTTTCTTCCATACTTCAGGATCCTTTGTAAGAATGTCCAAAACTTCAGAAACATACCAAGCACCATACCATGGGGCACTTGGGTGATCTGAGAATTTTTGTGGTGCCACGAGCCAGGAAACTGCAGGCAAAGTACCATTGTTGACGTCCTTTCTAAACTGATGTAAAATATCGCCTTTTGGAACGCTCACCGTTCTTTCTTCGCCATCTTCAGTATAAGTGATCTTTTCCACTTGGTGGAAATTTGGATCATCTGTGTTTCTGGCAAAAGCTTTTTGATGGATGCTTTTTTCAAATTCCGAAAGCTTATCAAAGTTGGCAGGACTGAATTTTTCCAGATGCTCCTCAACTTTGGCTAAATCATCTTTTTTCTTTTCGATCTCTTTTAAATATCCAGGACCTGAATTTGCGGGAGCTCCATTTCGATCAAATTCGGCTAATTCACTTTCTAGACTTGATTTTTGTTTCTCCAAAAACTCATAATATCCCGGGCTGAAAAAGACATGGTATTGTGAAAACCATTCTAGATTATTGTCAGAGAAATTAGCAAGTAATGAATGATCCTCCACCAATGAAGAAAGGTTAATCTCATTTTGATAGACTCTCCAAGGAATGCCAGATTGCTCTAGTCTTTCTGGGAATGTTTTCCATTTGGCTTCATTGGAATAGTTCACTTCTCCATTTCTAACTTTTGCCTTATCACCAGGTTCTCCATGGGTTTTTCCAGTCCAAAAATAACTTCTGTTGGTAGTGGTTCCAGTCAGTGCCGCACAAAAGTGTTGGTCAAAAACAGTGAAGGCATCAGCCATGGCGTAATAAAAAGGTATATCCTCTCGCGTATAATACCCCATAGTCAATGGGACCTCCCTAAACTCTTCTCTTCCAGGTCTTTTGGATTCTATCCAATCGTTGTACTTCCCCCGATTCCTCGCATCAACTTGATTTTCCCAAGAGTGAGGGATATCACGCATCCAGGTAGCTTTTGTGGCATTGATGTCTAAACGAAAAGGAGGAAAGTGGGTGCCTTTTTTATCAGCTTGCATCCATACAGGAAGGTTTCCCGGAATGGTGATCGCTCTTGGATCATTGTAGCCTCTCACACCTCTAAGTGTACCAAAGCAATGGTCAAAAGAACGGTTTTCTTGCATCAACATGACCACATGTTCTGCATCTTCAAAAGTTGTCCCTGGATCAGGACTGATAGCTAATGCTTTTTCTATTGAACTTGGCAAAACTTGCCAAAGTCCTGCTGCTCCGCTTAATAAGGCGGTCTTTTTGAGAAACTCTCTCCTGGAATTATTCATAGTTGAAAAATAAGGGCAAGGATTGGATTTGACCTATTTTCCAAGGTTAATTTTGGTTTAGCTTTTTATTACCGATCCGTTTTTAGGATAAATGGACTATAAAGATTCCCCGTGCTGAGACATATCCAGACCGATTTCTTCATACTCTTCACGTACTCTCAGGGTCACGAATTTGTTTAAAACAAAGAAGATGATGTAGCCCATCCCAAAGGAGAAAATACAGACTCCTATCAATACCAACATGTGTGAGGCAAATACTCCGATTCCACCATGCAGTAAGCTGGAACCTTCTTTTCCCGCGAAAATTGCTGTCAGGATCATTCCCATAATTCCGCCTATTCCATGGCAGGCAAAAACATCTAAAGTGTCATCGATTTTCTTAAGAGATTTGGCATTCATTGCCAAATTTGAAACCATTGCTCCAATTGCTCCGAAGAAGAAGCTTTCCGGTACGGTAATATATCCAGCTGCTGGAGTGATCACTACCAAGCCGACTACGGCTCCTATACAAGCCTGCAAAGCTGAAATTTTTCTTCCCTGAATTCTATCAAAAAGAACCCAGGTCATCATTGCCGTGGCGGAACTGATAGTGGTGGTGGCAAAGGCGATAGCGGCAGTTCCATTGGCACCAAAAGAGGAACCAGCATTAAAACCGAACCAGCCAAACCATAGCATCCCTGTTCCCAGAAGTACATAAGTAATGTTGGAAGGCTCATGATTGGGCTTGTTTCTTTTGCCTAAAAATAAGGCTCCAGCCAGAGAGGCCATTCCTGCACTAATATGAACGACTGTACCACCTGCAAAATCGAGGACTCCAAAATAAGATCCGATCAGTCCATTGGGATGCCAAACCATGTGACAAAGTGGTGCATAGACAAAAATTGAGAAGATACCGATAAAAAAGAGGTAGCCAATAAATCTTACTCGCTCGGCAAATGAACCTGTGATGATAGCAGGAGTGATCACTGCGAATTTCATTTGGAACAAGGCGAATAAAATAAAAGGGATGGTGGGTCCGAGGGTATTATGCGGTAATTCGGCCACTTGATCGAAGAAGAGATATTGAAAAGGATTACCGATCAAACCGTATTTCACGCCATCAATGGTAATTCCAATTGGATCTCCGAAGGCGAGACTAAAGCCAACGACCACCCAAAGCATGGTGATCACTCCTAGGGAAATGAAACTTTGGAGCATGGTGGAAATCAGGTTTTTCTTATTAACCATCCCTCCATAAAACAAAGAAAGTCCTGGAGTCATCAATAAAACTAAACACGAGGCTGTCAAAAGCCAGGCAATATCTGCAAAAACCAAATCCTCTTCTGTTCCAAAATTCTCAAGGACAGGCTGGGCATGTTTCCAAAATAAACCTAAAACCGGGGCGGCAATTGTAATCAGGAAAGCTACTTTCCACTTGAATTTCATTCCACTTTTTTCCATGACCCAAAAATAGTGGATTTAATCTTTTATTCTGTGGTATAAGTAAAATTCAGAATAAAAATACATGATATCAAAATTCACTAAAGAAATGTAAGGTAAAAATTGATTTTGTAAATGCTTAAAAAACAGGTTTTTATATCCGAATACTAGGTGATTCATTCAAATTGAAAAATATCTTCAATAGGCTTTTCAAATAATTTAGACATCTTAAAGGCTGTCGGTAAACTCGGATCAAATTTTTCTTTCTCGATGGCATTTATGGTTTGCCTTGAGACTCCGATTATTTCGGCCAAATCTTCCTGAGTCATCCCTTTTGCTGTGCGAAAATCTCTGACACGGTTTTTCATTTAAAACGTTTTTTACTTATAGACAAGGCTATCATATAGCTGATTGCAATAAACATGACAAGAAAGCTAATATCTGCTTCAAAAGGGATTAAATGCAATGTGCCTAGCAGAGAAAATGTAATGCCGACTACAATTCCTAAACCAAGGGAAATTGCCATGCTTTCCAGATGGATTTTCTTTTCTAATTCATCGAAATGATTGAAAAGGTTTCTGTTGGCTAGAATCATCAATACGCCATTCGCTAAATTAATTGCGATAAAGAAGTAGGTGAGGAAGGCATTTCCCTCCCAGATAAACATAGGTCCAAATGTTGCGATCATCAAGGTGGCTACCCATGACCAGCTCCAAATGGCAAGTTTTCTTAATCTTTTCTTTCGTTCTAATTTCATCGTTTCCATACTGTTTTTGTAAAGTTAACTTTACAAATGTAAACAAGACTTTACAAAAGTCAAGTTTTATTTACATTTTTATTCTTATCGAGCTAATAGATGGGGTTTTAAGCATTAGTCGTTCTTTTATTGGCCTTTCTAAAATGACTCCTAATTAAGAATAGGGGCTGGTATCTTTGCAAGAGCTTGCTTTATCGTGTAGGTTTTTTCAAGCAGACTTTAATCAGTTCTTGGAACTCATTTTTTTTGAAAGAAACGAACCGAATTAACAGATGAAATTTTTTGAATTACTCTAAGTTGATAGCGCGGTGTTGATGATTTTATCCCTTTTGATTTATGTGGATCCGCAAAAGAAGAGAAGTTTACCGCCACCAAAACAGATCCTTTCGCAAATCTTGAATGGATTGACTTGTCCTATGCATTAGATTCTAACACTTTATACTGGCCAAATAACCCGGATGGATTTCAACATAGAGTGGATGCAGAAGGCTTGACGCATTTGGGGTATTATTACTCTTCCTACACCATTCTCACTCCTGAACATGGAGGCCCTTTGCGAATTATTGCAACAGTTCTGGAATAGAAAATTTCATTAATCAATGAAAGGCTGAGAGTTTGAAAATTGCTCTCATTACGCATTTTTGAAAGTGAAATACTTCTGAAGCAGAAAGTTGACCGTCAAAACAATCATTGTAGAGAATATTTTGGCTAAAGTCGGTTCCATGCTCAAAAAAAGGATCAAACCCTTTAGAATCAAATAATCACTTCCCAGACCTTGGCCAACCACAAGAATGTATTTGAAGAGCTGTTTCCCAGTCTTTTTTGCTCCGGTGGAAGCACTTCGAAAAGCAAAATTCTTACTCAACCAAAAGCCAGTAGGAATGGTGATAAAGAAAGCTAATAATAACGCGATCGTATAGGAAGCGATATAAAATCCTGCTAAGAATAGACCTTCTTTTGGAAGAACCATTTCGTAAAGCACAGCAAATAGCAGAATGTTTAAGGCTGTATTGATTGCGCCAACGGCCAGGTAGGCATACACATCATAAGCCAGCCATTTTTTGAAAATGGGATAGAATAGCTGAAGGAAACTTTCAATACCTCTGTTTAATTGTAAGACCATTGTTAATTTTCGATTAGTTGGTGGATATGACTTAAATACCATTGTGAAAGCTCTCCCATAGGTAGTCCTTTAGCAGCTTTGTAATTTTGATCTTCGATTCTTTTTCTCTCCTCGGGATTTTCAATCAAATGAGAAACAGCATTAGCAAGACTTTCTGCATTGTCTGTTTCAAAATAGGCTCCTCCATATCCTTCTTCTTCCACCACTCGTTCCAGATCATCGATTTTTGGTAAAATACAAGCTCTTCCATAGCTTCCTGCCTGATGCAAAATTCCAGAGCTTCCTGTGGTCGTAGTGTATGGGAAAATTACAAAAGAGCTGTCCCAGAAGATCTGAGAGACTTTTTCTTCAGGAATGTATCCAGTATATTCTACATTGGGTAAATGAGCATATTTGCTTTTTACTCCATCAATGTAGCCTTTGACATTTGGGTTATCTGTTCCTGCTACAGTTGATGTGAATTTCAGATGAGGATATTTCTCCTGTAAGATTTCCATCGCATCAATCATTACCTCCGCTTTCTTATAAGTTCCGAATTTGCCAAATGCCATCAGGTTGATTTCCTCAGATTCTTCCGAGGCATAATTTCTCTCTGGTAGTTCAAAATTGCCATGGGGTAGGAGGACGACATTATCGGCTTTGTATTTATCCTTCAAAATGGTCACGTATTGGGAGATGGTCACTCCGACCAAATCAGACTTCAGGATAAACTTGGTCAATTGCTCACCGATCCAAAGGAAAAGCTTGCCTTTCAGTTTGCTATTTGCCATGCCGATCGTTTCCAAATTCACAGTTTCTGTAATGTTATGAAGAATGGTCACAGAAGGGATTCCCAATAATTTGCACATCCAAGGAGTCAAGAGACCCAGCGCTGCAGGGATTTTTCCTGCTCCGAAAGTCATGAATTGGAGGTTTAATATCACTGCATCCGGTTGAAGTTCTTTTAGTTTTTTTCTAAGATTCAATACTGTGAACACGCTATCAAAATCCCAGCAAGGGATGATTTCCAAACCTTCGGTGGCATATCTTGAATATTCCGAATTGTCCTCCAGATTATTGGTAAGGATATAGATTTTCTCAATTCCTTTTTTGCCAAGGAAACTTCTGGTCAAATGGTAACCGTATTCGTTTAATGTTACCTGGCTTGGTGGGTAGGGAGTAATAAATGCTAATTTCATAGTCTTTTATGTTTGATGTTTTTAGTCAATAAATCTGATAGCGTCCAGTCTCCAATTGTCTCCTTGGAACAGCAGACTGATTGCAATTTTGGTTGTAAAGTTTTTTGTGGTTCCGTCGGGAAATTCTAGTCTGAATTGAGCTTCCTGATCCAGAATGTTGCAGGAAAGTCCATCTCTTGACCAGGTTTGTATCTGAAGTGAATGGCTTAAATCCTTTCTCTTGATAGTTCCAGAAGGTCCCTCTTTGTAATTTTTTGCGAGGTGCATATAGAATCTTTCGGTCAGTCTTTCCTTGCTAGGTTTTGGATTTGGATGCTGGTAGAGTTCATTTAGGTGCGCCCAAATCGCAGCGTGGTCCTTCTTTAGTTTTTCTAATTGCTCTTCGGTTGGGATTTCAGTGGAAACCACTTCCAATTGAATGGCAGGGTTAGAATTTGCTGCCAAAGAATCATATCGAAGGAAATATGGGATGTCGTCATTCTTTTCCTGAAGTCTAGCCATGGAAGCCAAAAGAACTCCCACTATCAGCAAGAAACCTAAGAATATCCATCTGGTCATGGCTGGGACAGAGTTAAGGTGGAAGAAGAAATATGAGCGATTTTCGCAGTTACGTTTGCGTTTTTGGCTCTATAAAGGGGGAAGGTTAATTGGCTGTAAGCCTCTTGAACTACAGCCTCTAAGCGGGTTGTTTTTCCTTCTTTTTCAACTAAGAAAATGACTAATGTTCCGTTGGCAACCGTGTTCTGAAATTGATCCAGTAAGGGTCCAGCTTTGATAGTCAAAGTTTGATTCATCTGGTCTACAGAATAGCTTAAAGGAATTTCTTTGACAGTTCCTGGATCTACATAATAGCTGGAAACTGCAGTGCCTGTGATCCCTTTGAAAATCCCTGTCTTTGGGCTTAGTTCCAGGTAGTTTTCCTGAAAATAGGATCCTTCTTTTACTTCGGTCAAATTTCCTGATTGATCAAAAGCATATAGGATTTGCTGTTGAACCATTGATGAATCTGTATTTACCGTCTTTGGACTTCTTAGATCTTCCAATTGAATTTCAGAACCCTGATTTTTCAAATAGATCGGAAAATTGAAATGCTGTTCTTCATGATGAAGAGTGACATAAGCAGAGCCTTCGATAACTCCTTCTTTTGGTGTCAAAAGAATTGTGAGTTGTCCGTTTTCCTGAGTGAATTCTGGATAGATGATGTGAACAGGAGTTTGGATGTATACAGACCAGTTTTCGCCTTCCACCTCAAACTTCAAACTGTCTTGATAGGTCAAATGCATGATTTCTGGATTAATGAAAACAGGCTGTTTGATATCTTCTTTTTGACAAGCAAAGAGGCTCAAAACCAATAAGAAAAGGTAGCTCGTGTTTTTCATTGTAAATAGATTTCTTGTGAGATGAAGCAATGCGGTAAGAAGCTGATCCTTTCAGTGGAGGAAGTTTTGTTCTCCAGCAGTTCACGGGATTGGCCGTTAATTTTTAGTTGAATTGGGATCTCAGAAATGATCTTGGATATTGATTCAATTTTTTGGAAAGGGATCTCGAAATTTGCCTCAAGTCCACTTCTAATAGATTTTGGATAAGTCCAAAGGTCCACTTGCACAATTCTTCCCAAAGAATCCTTTTCTGAGATTAATACTCCTGGAATCGTGATTTCGGCAGTGAATGGGTTTTTCATAGTTGCCTCGAAAAGAGAAGAATGGCTTCCTTCATTCAAGACTTTGTAAGAAAGCTCTCCACCTCTGATGTAGCCGCGCTCACTGATGTCTGTTTCCAGTTCCAAAGAGATGGATTTGATCTTTTTGTCGCCTTCTGTTTCTTGAACTCCCAATGGAACTTCAAACCAAGTAGAAGCTTTTGGAGCCAGATTGTAATGGATTTTTCTTTGTGGGAAAAAGCTTACAGTACTGTCATTTTCATAGGTGATTACTGCTTTCACTGCCAGTGTAATCGGAATATTATCAGCATTGATCAGTTCACCAGTAAGGTTGAATTCTTCTCCCACTTGCACCAAATTAGCCTGGTAAAAGCCGGCAAATGGTTTTTTGATCCGGTCATCTTTGACAGTTGGGAAACTGCTGACTACTCGCTTTCCCATTTTCTTGAAAAGCGTGTAAGTATAGGTGATGACTTGCTCCTCAGGGATTTCCAGTTCAAGCTGAGGAGGAAGGATAAACCATTTGTTATCCATCTTCTCCAAGCTCATTTCTTCTTCTTTTTCTCTTGGACCAAGAGAAGTTCTCCAAGAGGTATGAACCTTCATTTTTGCGGAATTATCTTTCAATTCAAGCGTATCAATTTCCAGATGATCCAGTTTGGCAAATGATGGCAAAAGGCCTCCGTCGCTCACAGATTTTTCCAAAAGATATTGATCCAAGCTATAAGCAGGCCCTGGTTTAAAGAATTGGAAAGCTTCCTCAAATCGCTGGAAATCCAGGTGATTGAAATGGGAATAGATTGTGGTGGTAGGGTCTTTTTGCTCGTCAATCAACAAGAGCTCATAGATCTGGAAGATCAAAAAGCTGCTGAATAGGACAAATGGAATCCAAGCTGAAGAATGAATGACGGACTTTGGATAATTAGAAACTTCCTCTTCAGCGATCAATTCATTTTGGGTTTTCTTGAAATAAAACAAGTAAACCAAAGTCAGAAGCATGGCCACTGAAAGTGTAGTCAATGGCAGAATTCCCCAAAGTTTTTTAAGTAGAGGATTCAGGTCAGTTGGCTTGATTGGTTGGATTGTGGAGATATTGCCTTTTTCCCAAACCATGATCCCATTTTCCAAACGGATAGTTCTATTCCATCCTGAATAAAACAGCAAAGGATCATAGTATCGATCGTTGCTGAAAACATATTTAAGTTGGTACTTTTCAGCTAGGGTCAGGAAGTCATTCAAAGACGCCATTCCATCTTCCATCAAATATTTTGCGTTTTCCAATCGCTCTACTGCTCTGGAAGTCATTTCAGGAAGCCTTCTTGCCGAATGGTAATTTCCATCAATAGTTGCCGCCAAGGTATTGGAGGATAACCAAGCCATTTGATCCCCAAAACCTAAAGTCAGGTATCTCCAGCGCATATGATCATCACGGTTTAGGAAATTTATAATTGGCTCAATTTCAACTGATTTCGGCTGCAAAGGACGAAAGCTGGCCAAGTGGAAGATGTAGATAATGAATAGTAGGTAAGAAAAGCCACTCAATCCTGAGATAACGAAATGGGAAGTCTCGCCATATTTTGCAGTCCAATAATTTTTGACTGTTCCTCCGATGAAGGATACCAAGAAATGGCTGATGTAAGGGATAGCGATAATAGAAGCCCAAAACCCGAATCTGTCTAATGTCAGAATGTTGAAGGCATTTTCTCCCAAAATCATTTTCGGTAATGGAGTGGTGCCACCGCTTCCCAAAAGCAAGCAGGTGTAGAAAGAAACTGCCCAACCCAAATGTCTTTTCTTGCGGGTAATAAGGAAAGAGATTGCCGGAATGAGAGCGAAAATCAGCAAAAGCGGAATGATATAAAATACAAGTCCTGAGCTGGTTTCTTCCAGAAAATTGTCTCTGGATCCATGAGGAATAGAAACTTGAGTAATAGGGTCAGTACGACTCCAGTACCAATAAGGGAAGATCAATGAAATGGCTAGAAAGATCGTCGAGAATCCGAAAAGCAGGATTTCTTTCTTTTTCTTCCAAACCACAACGATAAGACCAGGAAGAAATCCTCCGAAAAGGCTTTTCTTTCCCAGCTCCGGGTTGCCATCAATACCTGCCATCAACATGGTCGGAGCGATGAAGAAAACCATCCCGAATATCGCAGTCACATGATGTGAACTCACAGTCACAGCAATGAAAGCCAATGACATCAACAGGTATCTCCAATCGGAGGTTTTGATGTATTGGTAAAGGAAGGGTAATGCATTCAAGAGAAATGCAAGCCCAGTCAGTGTAGGTACCTGTCCATAAACATGCAGGGTTTCTACCAAGGAACTCAATACTACTGCTAAGATGGCAGCTACTCCGGCAGTTTGCTTAGAGTAGAACATTTTTGTGAACCTGTAAACTCCTTGTATCAGTGCTTCGAAGATGCAGATGGCATAGATGGCAAAAGCGATCTTCAAAGGGAAAATCTTACTGATCAGTGCTATTAACTGATGAACTAAAGGAGGATAGCTGATGGTCAAAAAGCCGGTGTACCAGCGATATTCCCATGGTTCGAACCAGAATCTGGAATAGTGATCCGCAAAAAACATGTGCACATAGGCATCATAAGTTTGCGGCAAAGTGAAGTACACAATGATCCCATGAGTAAGGAGTCCTAGGGACAAGGCCACTAGAAGAAGCCTTTTCCCTAGAAATTCACTCCAAAGCATATGATCTTGATTTTTCACTTGACTGTCAGGTTTGATTAGATGTATAAAACTCCTTGTACTTCCTTCACTTTGGCTACATATTCTTTGATCTGTTGCTCGTTTTCTTTTTTACAGATCAATAGTGCCTCAGGTGTATTCACAATGATGAGATCCTCCAAACCACCTATCACCATCAGTTTTTGCTCGTTGGAGTGAACCAAGCATCCTTTACTGTCAACCAGAATGGCGCTTTTGCTATTGTTGGCATTCATTTCTTCGTCTTTTCGGAAATTCTCATAGGCACTGTTCCAGGTTCCTAGGTCATTCCAAGTGAAGTCAGAAGGGATCAAATGGACATTTTTAGCTTTTTCCATGATGGCGTAATCAATGGAAGTAGAAGGGCATTTTTCGTAGATTTCCCGAATTGCCTGTGCCTCGTTTGAGGTATTCAAATCAGTGATTCTGTCTTGGAAAAGGTCAAACATGTATGGGAAATGCTCCCAAAAAGCAGCCACGATATCCTCTGCTTTCCAGATGAAAATCCCTGAATTCCATAGGTAGTTACCTTCAGAAAGAAATTCTTTGGCAGTGCTTAAATCCGGCTTTTCAGTGAATCTGTTTACTTTAAATACTCCAGACTTACTTTTTTCTAGATCGAATTGGATGTAGCCATATCCGGTATTGGGATGAGTAGGCCTTATACCTAGCGTGACGAAAGCATATTGCTTTGCAGTGAAATCCAATGCCTTTTTGCAGGTATTTGTAAAAAGATCCAAATCCCCGATCAAGTGATCACTTGGAGCCACAATCATATTGGCATTTGGATTCATTTTCTTCAACTTGAAAGAAATGTAAGCCACGCAGGCTGCCGTGTTTTTTCTCTCTGGCTCAGCCACGATGTTACCTTCTGGCAAGTGAGGTAATTGCTCTTTTACGATGGATACATATTCTGTAGAGGTAACTACAAAAATGTTTTCGGCTGGAATGAAAGTAGAGAACCTGTCATAGGTAGACTGGATCAATGTTCTTCCAGTGTTCAGAATATCCAAGAATTGCTTTGGATAGCTTGTTTTGCTCATTGGCCAGAATCTGCTTCCGACTCCACCTGCCATGATGGCTACGTAGTTATTTTGATTTTTCATGGGTTGTTTGATTTTTAGTTTGATTGAAGGGCAAGCTTTAACTGTTTGTTATTCAGGATGCTCTTTGGTTTTCTTTTAATTTGATAGTGATAATAGAGTCCCAATAATTGCAATGGGATTTTGATGGTGTCTTTTAGTTTTAATCTGGAATCTCCGATTTCTGACCAGTGTAGAAGAGGGTACTCCAACACTCCTTTTTGTAAGGTGGTCTTCCCGAATTTTTGCTGAAGTCTCAAGAAGATCTCGACATCAAAGAGCCAAGGAGTTTCGAATTGATTTTTGAATAAAAAAGGAACCAGGTTTCTCTGGAAAATTTTGGCTCCGCACTGAGTATCCTGGAAGTTGGCGCGCAAAATGGCTTTGATGATTTTTTTGATCATGCTGCTGACAAGGGATCTGCTGTCGTCGCGGTTAATGTCAGCTCCTAATCGCTGGATTCTGCTTCCCACGATTGCACCATATTTTGGATGTGCCTCTTTGTATTTTGCCATTAGCAACCATTCTTCAGGGTGCGTAGCCAAATCAGCATCCAAAAATCCGATCAATTTTGAATCGTAATTTCTATGGACAAACAACATTCCCTGCCTTACAGCTTCTGATTTTCCTCCGTTTTGAGGCATGTCATAAACTGCAATGTTGCTTGGGCTTTCGGTCTGAATGCCTCTGAGTACAGCTAATGTTCTGTCTTTGCTACCATCATTGACCAAGCATAGCAAAACCTCTGGATGCTGCAGGGCAAATGTTTTGAATTCCTGATAAGCAAATCTTTTTTCTTCGTTGTAGCATGGAATTACGATGGCGTAATGGTGCTGAATTTCCGGGTCATAATTCAATGCACTTTGAAGCAACTCACTGATCACGTTTTCCCTTTTTTGATTCTGTAATGTTTTCATCCTTGTTGGGTTTTCGATGTGCCAACAATTAGTCAAATCATAATCCATTATTTTAAGTCATTGAAAATCAGATTATTAAATATTTTCATGTTTCTTTATTTTCCAGAAAATGGAATTAATTCCAAAAATTGTATTGTTAGAAAACCTTTTTGTACCTTAAGGGAATAATGAAATGCTATGAGCCAGTTTAAAATATTTATTGTAGAAGATGATCCTTGGTACGGGCAGATTCTGGAGTATCACTTAGGTTTAAACCCGGACTATGAAGTTCATTTATTTGCTACAGCCAAAGCCTGTTTATTAAAGCTTCAGGAAAAACCTGACTTGATCACTGTCGATTTTTCCTTACCAGATTTACCGGGGGACAAACTTTTTCAAAAGATCAAAGAATACAATCCCAGCATTCCGGTAGTGGTGATCAGTTCCCAAGAAGATATCAGTGTAGCTGTTGGTTTGCTCAAAGCCGGTGTAAGTGATTATCTGGTCAAAGATGAGGCTACCAAAGATTTGCTTTGGAACAGTGTCATTAAGATCCGGGAAAATCAATCCTTAAAAAAGGAGGTAGAAACTCTTAAGGAGGAACTGGGGCAGAAGTACACTTTTGAAAAAACTATTTTAGGAAATAGTCCCGTTCTCAAAAGTGTTTTTTCCTTGATCGAAAAGGCGATCAAGACCAATATCAATGTGTCGATTACTGGTGAGACTGGGACAGGAAAGGAAGTGGTAGCAAAAGCGATTCATTATAATAGTGATAGAAAGAAGAAAAGCTTTGTGGCGGTTAACATGGCCGCTATTCCAAAAGACCTAATAGAAAGTGAGCTTTTTGGATATGAAAAAGGAGCCTTTACCGGAGCAGTAAGTAGGAAGATCGGAAAGTTTGAAGAAGCCAATGGCGGAACCATCTTTTTGGATGAGATTGCTGAAATGGATCTTAATCTCCAGTCAAAACTTCTCAGAGTTCTTCAGGAGCGTGAGCTAACCAGAGTGGGAGGAAATGAATCGGTGAAGCTAGATGTCAGAGTCATCTCTGCTACCCATAAAAATCTGTCGGATGAAGTCAGAAAAGGGAATTTTCGGGAAGATTTATTTTTCAGGGTGATGGGTTTGCCGATCGATTTACCTCCTTTACGCGAGAGAGGTTCAGATGTCTTGATTTTGGCAAAGCATTTTTTGGATGATTTTGTCAAGACGAATAAGATCTCTTCCCTTTCACTCGCAGCTGATGCCAAAGACAAACTCTTGAAATACCCTTTTCCAGGGAATATTCGAGAGCTAAAAGCGGTTATTGAGCTGGCAGCAGTGATGGCAGATGGACAGGAAATCAAAGCACAAGACATCAGCTATTTTTCAGTGCAAAAGGAAAATATGTTTTTGATGGAAAACAAGACTTTGAGGCAGCATACCTGCGATATTGTCAATCATTATCTTAAAAAGAATAATGGAGATGTGATCGAGACAGCGAAAGCATTGGACATCGGGAAAAGTACGATTTACAAAATGATTCAAGAGGGTGAAATCAAAGCGGAATAATTCCTAATTCTGGAAAATTTTTCCAGAATTAGGAATAAATAAATACTATTTAGTTTTAAATACGCTCTTTTTAGCTCTTAAAAGTGGTTTTTGATTTGGCTTGATTTTTAGATTGTTATCTGATTCTTTAAAAAAGGAACCTATGTACGGACTCGTAAATAAATCGATTCAAGAATTGATTACTACCAATTTTGGTAAGGAAAAGTGGGAAATCATCAAATTGAAAAGCGATATAAACATCGATTATTTCATCAGCACCGAACCATATGATGACTCAGTCACTTACCAACTGGCAATAGCAGCTTCTGAAGAGCTCAATATCTCGGTCGATGAGGTCTTGTTTACATTTGGAGAATGGTGGATTCTTAAAACAGGAAATGAAAAATATGGAGGTTTAATGAAGGCAGGAGGAACTAATCTGAAGGACTTCTTGATCAATCTTCCCTTATTTCATGACCGAATCATGCTGATCTATCCTAAGTTGACTCCACCTGAGTTCAAAATTGATGGTATTGAGGACCAATCTTTGGTCGTTCATTATTTTTCAAAAAGAGAAGGTTTAGTGGGATTTATGGAAGGATTGTTATCTGGTTTAGGTAAATTATTTGAAACTCCTGTAGAAATCATTCATCTCTATGGAAGGGAAAATGGTCATGACCATGAAGCATTTAAAGTAAGCTGGTGAACAAAAATGAACCACATATAGACCTCAAAAAGAAGCATCTGGACACGACGTTTCCGTTTCATTTTGCGTTTTCCAAGGACAAAAAAATCAAGTTTTTTGGTCCAAGCCTTTTAAAAATGCTGGGTGATATCCAAGGAAAATCTGTGGAAGACTTATTTCTTATTGAAAGACCAAAAGAAACTGATTTTGAATTTGAAATATTATCTCAAAACTCCTCAAAAACGGTTCTTTTAAAAAGGAAAAAGGATAATGCCACGCTTTTCAGAGGACAGTTTGAATATTTTGAAGATCAGGAATTACTCTTGTTTTTGGGTTCTCCCTGGTTTAGTTCTATAGAGGAATTGGTTTCCAATGACCTTTCAATTTCTGATTTTGCGGCGCTTGATCCATTGGTGGATTTGCTCCATCTGATCAAAAACCAAGAATTGGTTACTGCAGATCTCAAAGAACTGATCGAAACCATCTCGCATCAAAAAGAAAGTTTGGAAAATCTATCCTATGTGGCTAGTGCCAACTTAGATGGGATCATTTATACTGATGAGGAAGGATATATTACCTATGCCAATGAGGGATACCTAAGACAGACCCAATATGATTTATCTGAGATTATTGGGAAAACTCCCCTTGAATTGGGAAGAGGTGAAGAAACCCAGAAGGAAGAATTAAAAAAAATGCTTGATTCTTTTTTTAAAAAAGAACCCTATAAAGTTGAGTTGAAACATTACAAAAAGGATGGAACATGGTTTTGGGCAAGGGTAAATGGTCAGGCAGTATCTGATAAAAATGGAGAGTTCCTTCACTACTTCACCTTGGTAGAGGATGTAACCGAAGAGAAGATCTCTAAAAATAAAATTCAGGAATTTGAGAAGACCTTCAGACAGGTTCTGGAATTTTCCGGTGATAATGTGTGGGAGCATGATTTTAGAACTAATAAAACTAGCTTTTCTAATAAGGCTAAAAATTTCCTAGGACTTACATTTGATCAGTCTGTCAACGTGGGAGAAGTCTGGAATTCCCATATACATCAGGAAGACTATCCAATTTTGGTTGAAAATGATTTGAGGTATAAGCGGGGAGAAATATCTTCTCACCAATTGGAATACCGAATGCTTCATGAAGATGGCAGTATCAAATGGGTCAAGGATAGGGGCATAGTTATCGAAAAAGACCCACAGGGAATTCCTCTAAAAATTATTGGGACACATTCTGATATCACAGAACAAAAAAATGCCGAGAAAGAGTTGGTATCCCTTAATAAAAAGCTGGGAAGTGTTCTAAATGAACTCAAAGATGTGATTTGGTCAGTTAGCTATCCTGATCTTTCTGGGATATTTTTTACACCATCAGCGGAAGACCTATTTGAGCTGGATATGGATATTCTCTTGGAAGATAATTCATGGAGAAGCAAAACTATACATCCTGATGATCTTCATGTTTTGGATACTATTTTGGAAGATGTCCAAGAAAACAATGAATACATTCAGGAATACAGAATCATTACTCCATCTAAAAAAGTGAAGTGGGTTCAGGATAAAGGGAAATTGATTTTTGAAGATGGAAAACCCGTAAGAATAAATGGGATTTTAGTAGATATCTCCGAACGAAAAAAGACTGAAGCTCTTTTGGAAAATCAGGAGAAACTCAAAAACATTTTGATAGATATTTCTTCTACCTACATCAATATCGATTTGGACGAGGTGGATACCAATATTGATGCCTCGTTGAAAAAAATAGGAGAGTTCGTCAATGCTGATAGAGCTTATATATTTTCATATGATCTCGATGCCTTCACCTGTTCTTGTACTCATGAATGGTGTGGCCCAGGAATTTCCCGTGAAATAGAAAATACCCAAGATGTACCTTTAGAATATGTTCCCCAGTGGCTAGATGCCCATGCTCAAGGAAAGCCATTTTCGGTAAATGACGTTTCCACACTGAAAGAATTGGGCTTTGATGGGCTGTATGATATTCTTGAGCCTCAGGGAATCAAAAGTTTGATAGCCATTCCTATGATGTTCAAAGAAGATCTTATGGGATTTGTGGGATTTGATTCTGTTAATCATCAACACACCTATTCTCATAAAGAGATTGAACTTTTGTTTGTCTTTGCGCAGATGTTGGTCAATATCCAGAAGAGAAAGCAATCAGAAATGCGGTTGTTTCAGCAGGAGGAGAAGTTCAGAAATATCATCTCCAATATGAATTTGGGACTTTTGGAAGTTGATTTAAATGAACATGTCCTCCATGCCAATCAGACTTTTTGCCAGATGGCAGGATACGAATTGGAGGATTTCATCGGTAGGAAAGCAACAGATTTGCTGCTCAATGAATCAGATAAAGAAAAATTATTAATCAAGTCCGAAAGTAGGAAAAGTGGGGTTTCGGACTCTTATGAATTGAAATATAAAAGACCCAATGGAGAATATCGATGGTGGTTTATCAGCGGAGCTCCAAATTATAATGATAAAAATGAACTGATCGGATCCATCGGGATTCACTTGGATATCACTGATCAAAAAAGACTGGAGGAAGAGCTTATCCGGCAGAGGGAGGAGGCTGAAAAATCAAAGCGAGCTAAGGAAATCTTCTTTGCCAATATGAGCCATGAAATCAGAACACCAATGAATGCGATTGTAGGCATGGGTGAGCAATTGGCGAAATCAGCATTAAACGACCAGCAAAATAAATACATTAAAGCAATCCAGGATTCCGCTAGTCATCTTATGGTGATTATCAAAGATATTTTGGACCTATCAAAATTGGAAGCTGGAAAAATGACCATAGAAGCCATTGGGTTTAAACCTAAAAACATTATTGAGCATACGTTTGAAATGATGAAAGCCAAAGCTGAAAGTAAAGGCTTGGACTATTCTATTTTAAATTATGATTCCAGAATCAATGAAGTTCTGATAGGTGACCCTATCAGGATAAGTCAGATTTTGCTAAACCTACTTTCCAATGCAATCAAGTTTACAGAAAAAGGAAAAGTAGTACTTCAATGTCATTCTATTTCTGAAACTGAAAGTCATCAGGAAATTAAATTTTCAGTCATTGACACAGGGATTGGAATGGATGATGACTTTGTCAATAGCAATTTTGAAAAGTACGTACAAGAAGATACTACGATCACAAGAAAATTCGGTGGAACAGGCCTAGGTTTGAGCATCAGCAAAGAACTAGTGCAACTGATGGGAGGGCAAATGAAAATCGAGTCCCAAAAAGGATTAGGAACAATCGTGTCAGTCAATTTCAAATTGCCAAAAGGTCAAGAAAGTGACCTTCCAGTTGAAGACTCTTCCTCGATCAACGAAGCTTTGCTGAAAGGTAAAAAAATACTGGTTGTTGATGATAATGAATTTAATCGATTGGTTGCTACGACTATCCTGGAACAAAATGAGATGTTGACCATCACTGCAAACAATGGTGAGGAAGCTATTCAGGCTGCAAAAGATCATTCGCTTGATTTGATTTTGATGGATGTTCAAATGCCTGTCATGGATGGTATGATGGCTACAAAAGTGATTCGAGACGATTTACAATCAAAAATTCCAATTATTGCTTTGACTGCTTTTGCAATGAAAGGGGATCGAGAAAAATATCTTTCACATGGAATGGATGATTTTTTGGCAAAGCCATTTCAGGAAAAGGACTTGTTGAACATGATTTCTCGATTGTTAATAGGAAGCCAAGAAACCGTTTCGAAAATTCCAGAAAAAGCTACTTCATCGAAGCCTTTATACTCCTTGGACGAACTGGAAAATATTGCAAAAGGGAATGCCGATTTTATGGATAAAATGATTCATTTATTCCATACTAGCGTCATGGTATCTGCCAGGCAGGCAATGAAAGAATTTGAAAAAGGGAACTTTGATGAAGTAAGGAAGTTGGTCCATAAAATAAAACCATCGATTAAGATGATGAGGGTCCAGGAGATCAGCGAGGAAGTAATAGAGATAGAAACAGAAATAGTAAACCAACAAAAATCAGAAAGGATGATTTATTTGATGAATCATTTAGATCAGGTCCTTCATTTAGTAGCCAAGGATTTGAAATCAACAAACAAATGAAAACAAAAGAGGAGATATTTGAATATGCAGAGTCTTTGATGAATGATCTGGAATTACAAATTGTAAAGCAAGACCGAGATCGTCCATGGGGAGGTTTTCTGGTTTTGGAAGAGAGTCAGGCATCTCAGTTTGCCCAGGAATTTTTTCCGGAGGAAGATTTTGAAGCATTAAAAATCTCGGAAAAATTGAGCCCTAAAATTCTGTTGGTAGCACCAAATAAAAGGTTGAGCTGGCAGTACCATTTCAGAAGAGCTGAAATCTGGAGATGTATCGCAGGAAATGTGGCAGTAGCAACAAGTAATGACGATACCGAAAGAGAGATAAAAACCCTGAGTAAGGGCGATAAAATCAAATTGACTCAAGGAGAAAGACACCGATTAATTGGTTTGGAAGATTGGGGTGTTGTAGCCGAGATTTGGCAACACACTGATGCTGCAAATCCTTCAGATGAAGAAGATATAGTCAGGTTACAAGATGATTTTGGAAGATGATTTAACCTAAAGATATTCCTGTTTTTAGAACAGCATTCCAAAATATGGAATTTAAATTTGTAAAAAGTGTCTTAGAGTCGTTCTAAGGCACTTTTTTATTTTGGTCTCATATGTGAAATAGTTGTTTGAAAAAAATAAGAATGAAAAACATCAAACACTTACCCGCCTTTATTGTCGACGACGACCCTTTCTGGACTGAAGTCTTAAGACAAATTCTAGCCAAGATTGGCTTTTCCAAAATCCACACATTTGAGGACGGAGAGACCTGCTTGAAAAATATCCACCTAAATCCGGGGATGATCTTTTTGGATTATCAAATGGAGCATTCAAATGGGCTGGATATCCTCAAAGAAGTAAAAGGATATTATCCAGGAATCGAAGTGGTTTTTTGCACTGCCATGGAAAACCTGGAAGTAGCGATTGCTGCCATGGAATATGGCTCAGTGGAGTACTTGCTTAAAAGTAATGTCACTGAAGAACTCGTGGTAGAAATTGTCTCAAATTCTCAAACTGCCAAAGTAGCCTAATCCCAATCACATGCCTTTTACCTTTTCACATCCAGCAGCGATTTTGCCTTTTTCCAAAACTTCCAAGCGTCTTTCCCAGACTGGTCTTGTCGTAGGAAGTGTGGTGCCTGATTTGGAGTTTTATCTTCAACTTAAACTGAGCGAAAATATCGGGCATAAGATTACAGGGATTTTCCTATTTGACTTGCCAGTTGCTTTTGCAATTGCCTTGATTTTCCATTGTCTGATTAAGATGCCGCTATTTAAGGCATCTCCGAAATGGTTCCAATCCAGAACAGTTCAATACCTAAAATTTAATTGGCTTTTGGCCCTGAAAAAAAACTGGATTGGGATTCTGTTGTCGATCATGTTGGGGATAGGTACCCATTTGGTGCTGGATGGGATGACCCATTATGATGGCTGGGTCGTGGAGTTATTTCCAGTATTTCAGACATCCATCCTTAAGGGGATCTATGGCTTTCCAGTCTATGATTTTCTACAGTATGGGTTCAGTTTACTTGGATTGCTTTGGGTGATTCATTTTATGATTCATCTGGAAACTCAACCAATATTAACACCCTCAGACTCTAAAAAAAGGAGGTTTTGGTGGTTGACGCTTCCTGGAATAGGAATGGCGATTTTGTATAGGATATTCTTCTTTCCGGACTTTATCTCGTTTTGGGATGTATTTATGATGGGTGTTGGATCCTTGATTTATGGACTAATTCTCGCTTCCATCCTAGATCAATTCACACTAAGCCGTAATCGCAAGTTCAACGAATTTGTCGATTCCAGAAGTGTTAATCCAAGGTTCAAAAGTAGATCCCTTTTTATAAAGCAAGATCAGTTTTTTGGATTGTTCGGCAAGCGTGTAATGCATGTGAATTATCTCATTGACAAATCCCAGGTCATTATCAGTCAGCCCTCTGATATCCAAATAGACGAGATCAGCCTCATTCGCCAATATTTCGGGCAATTTGCCTCTCAATATTTCCGTGGCACTGCCTTTGGCTTCGCCGATCACTTCTACTTTCAAGGCGGGTTTTTCCGAACCGGTTATCGAAAAATTGCTGAATTGTATTTCCATGCTTGTAAGAGTTTGAAGAAATATATCAATACTCCTTTTAAACTTATAGGCTTTTTGGGATTAATTTTAATTCCTTTCATGGCTAATGGACAGAACAATGCCTTAGATCCTGCAACGCGGGAACAGTATATCCAGAAAGCCAGCGAGTTCAGAACTCAAGAGAAGTACGGGGATGCAATCAGTCAATTGGATAGCATTCTTCTTCATAATCCAGAGGATTCCCAGATCCTTTTGTTCAAAGGAGATCTCTGTCTTCAGAATCAGGATTTTGCTCAGGCTGTAGCTGTTTTTAATCAATTGATTCCATTGGATTACGAGCCTACCATTGTCAAAATCAATCTTTCCTATGCTCTTTTTATGAATAAAAAGCCTTCCAAAGCACTGGAAGCGGCCTATAGAGCATGGAGTCAAGATTCTGTCAATAAAAGTGCGACTGTCAATTACTTCAATGCCATGCTTTGGAACATCAAAACCAAAGAGGCAGAAGCATTTCTTTCAGAGAATATTGAGCTGGTAGATCCGGATCAATCCTTGGTCATGAAAGCTAGGCTGTTTACTACCGCGGGTAATTATTCCCAAGGCTTGGCCTATTACGACACTTTGGTACAAGAATTTCCAAAACCCTATTACATCCAGGAATACGTGGAGGTTTTGCTTGGCAAAAAGCAATGGAAAAAAGCAGAGGCAACCATTGAAAAATACAGGGGAGAATTATCAGAGTCTCAACTTCAAAAACTGAATGGCATTATCAGTGACCGTTCTGTTCAAACTGCAGGAGTGATTGTGGGGTATTTTGCAGATATCGCCAAAAATACCAGGACTGAACAGTCAGTTTTTTGGCAAAATCAACGAAATGCTCCTGTACAAGTTGGAATTCGAGCAGGAGCCAGCCAGGTGAAAGCTCCCGAAGGACAGCAGACTAAATCCAGTTTTGTAGCCGGTGGAGCAAGCATAATTTGGAGTCAGGCTTGGCAAAGTAGTGCCGAACTAACCGTGCAGCAGGTAAAATCTGGTGATGTTGATTCATTTATCGGAGTGACGGGGAAATTTGAAACCAAATTCCAACCCAATGATAGAAGGATGTTTGGTCTTACCTATGGATCTGATCTATTGAACTTTACTGCCGATTTGCTCGGGAAAAATATCAGGAGTCAAAATTTAGGTTATCTGACTCACATTATGTTTGGAGGAAAAACCGGGTTTTACTCACAAGGAAGCTACGGTTTGCTCAACGATCAGAATTCGAGAATTCAGTTTTTCGGATCGATTTATCGACTTCTGAGAACAGAACCCACTTTAAAAACCGGAGTCAATTTCTCGGCATTGAGTTATAGTGATTCGGAGACTACTTTGTATTTCGCACCCAAACGATTTATGAGTACTGAGATTTTTGTGGATTACAGCACCCCAATGCCTCTGGTATCCAAAATGGCTCTTAAACTCCAAGCTGCTGCCGGTTTTCAGCAAATAGAAAAACAGAGTTTGGATCCATCCTTCAGAGCTCAGGCTGAATTGAATTATAGGGTCAGCGGATTTGATTTTGGACTAAACGGCCAATTTTCCAACGTAGCAGCTGCCTCTGGAACAGGCTACAAATTCCAATATTTCACCTTGAAAGTGTCTAAAAACTTTAAATAAGTAAGAAAGTTGTTCTGATCACCCTGCCCTTCCTGTATGGGAATTATCCCAGAGGGGAGGGCTTTTTTATTGAGTTTTCAACCTAGCCACCATGATTCCGGATTGACTTTTATTTCCAGCAAGATAATCGCTTAGTGGCTTTTCGGATATCTCCACTTCCATATTCTTCGAACTAGCATGTAGGAGATGAATTCTTCCATTTTTCTCAATGGCAAAACCTGTGTGCACGATATCCAGATTAGGCATGGAGGTCGTAATTGCGATCAAATCGCCCGATTGGATATTCTTTTCGAGCGATGCAATTTCCGCTTTAGGAATGTAGAAATATCCACGTTTTTCAATTTTTGTTTCCGCCTCTTTAATGGCTTCTAGGTTTTCAGATTCACTCAACTGTCTGTAAAATTGTGGGTTTTCAGACATGAAAGTTGGAGCATTTGGGTAGGGGCTTCCTCCGACTTTCGAAGTCACATCTTCGATGATTCCTTTTTCCTGGTTATCGAAAATCCAATCTGAGAAATAATGAAGTCTAGAAGGATAACCCTGATTTTCCCCTCCTCGATAGCGGAGATTCTCCAATTCTTCTTCAAAGCCCTCAAAGGAAACCGAACCTGATTTGGAAATTCGGGTCAGTGTGACCACTGTTTCCAAAAAAGTGGTGCAGTCAACACCAGTGGTATTGATGACTAATTTTTCGGTGCCTGGCAATTCCAGTGTTTTCTCCACATAGGGAGTTGCTAGAAACCATTTCCCAATTTCAATATTCAGTTCATTTGGGGATTTTTCAGAATAATCATTTTGAGAAAGCTGATCCAAAAAGCCTTCCAGTTTTTCACGGCTTTCTAAGGTGCAGACAGTCTGGGCTTGAGAGCAAAGCGGAGTAAATAGTAGGAGAATGAGGATTAGTCTGTACATAAATTAGATCCAATTGCAGCTTGAAGATAATTGAATTGCTAAGATCATACCATACTTAAATAGGAATTGAATGTTATAAATCTCATTACATAATTCAATCTAGCCTGATGAAATTATCCCTTCTATCTTGATCAGGTCTGGTTCCCCAAGGGTCGATTCCTACCCATTTTGGTTTTACTTTAGAATGTAGGATTAGCTCGGTTTTGCCACTTTCTAGGGTAAATATTTCTGATGAAATAATATCTTTCTCCAAGATGTTTTCATTTGGGTGGTTCTCAAAAGAAGCAATTCTTATCGGCTCATTCAATTCTATTTCCCTGATGGATCCATCAGGCCGGGTTTCGAGTTTATTTGCAGAATAGGTTACTCTGGTCTCGAAACTTCCATTGTCAAGTTCGCTAGATTGAGCAGACTCGATTTTGATGTCGTAATGAATTACTTTTTCCAGCCAATCCTGGATTAGTGTCCATTCAGTAGCATTGCAAGTGAGATTTAATTCGTTGAGAAAATCCTGAAAAGCGATGCTAGGAACACTTTTATTTCGGCTTTGATCGACCATTTTCCGGATAACTGTGTTCAGTCTTTCTGGTCCTATTAAGTCCTCAATTGCCAATAAACTCAAGATACTTTTTCCATAAGCCAAGTAGTTTTGGCTTTCCATTTCGCTGAGTGGAGGCTCGGTTTCAGTGGCAAATGCTCTTCCTGAAAAATAGGTTCGGCTAGCATTATCTGTTAGATTCCAAATGGCCGGTTTTCCTACCGTTTCTTTCAAGACCAATGCCTCTGAATATTTTGCCCAACCTTCTACAAAGAAGGAAGCTCCAGGGATATTTCTAGGTGCCAACAAATGCCCGAACCATTGATGTGCAACTTCGTGGATCGCACGTTTGCGACGCAAGTCGAACTGATTTTCAGGCTGTGGCTTTACCAGAAAATAATTGTCTTCCACCATGCTGATGATGCCGGGATGGGCAAATCCCCCAAATCCCCAGAAAGAAGGGATTTCTACGATTTTAAGCGATGAAAAAGGATAATCACCAAAGGTTTTGGATAGATATTCCAAACTCAATTTCATGGTGTTTAGTGTTTCCTTGGATGCAAAGCGATGGGCAGGAATTGTATAAACTTGAAGCTGAAGATTATCTGTTAAGAGGGATTCTACTTGATAATTTCCTGAAAAAATAGCGATAGCAGGCATAATTTTCTCAGGGCTTTTGTAAAAGAAAATCTCCCTATTTCCTTCCGTTTTCTTCGTAATTAAATCGCCGGAGGTTAACGCTGTTTGTCCTGATTCGGTGCTGATCTCGGCTTCAAATTCCACTTTCATTAGATTGACTTCGAGCTGTTCGAGATGATCTTGAGAAGAAAAGCTGTCAGGCTTGAGAGGAAGGTTTCGTTTTTTTCTTTCCTGATTATTACTGATTTCTCTTCCTTCAGAATATCCGAAGTAGGGGGCAAAATCCCTTAAATTGAGATATGAACCGTCTTGAATAATGGCTGGATCATACTTGAATAGTGTTGGGTTAGTTTTTACCTCAAAAGAGAATTCTATCTCTTGCTCTGGCAATACCGGGTTTTCAAATTCTATTTCGTAGACTTTCAGGAGCTCGTTTTTCTCGAGATTAGAAGCTTGGTCAATCCAGAGATTTTCCAAAAACTCTTTCTCCGTGAGGAGCATTTTATCTATGACTTCCTCTGAGTTATTCTTTAATTTTCCTTTTACCAAAGCATGGTAGGTTCCTTTTGAAGGGAAAAGATCGACTTTCAATTGAATGGAAGAATAACTCAGTACCGGAGCATTTTCGAATCGCTTGTAAGTTAATTCATAGGCTTCCTGCTTATCCAGCAGTTGATCGCTACTTTGATATCCCTCGATAATGTTGATCTGATACGCACAGAAACCCGATAAAGCGAAGAATGCCAGCAAAGCCCCAAGTCCGAAAAATGTGGATTTATTCCAGGCTTGAATGACTTTGATTCTATTCAATCCGCCGGTCCAATGTTTGGCCAAAAGCAGAATTGCCGACAGGGCCAGAACTGACCAAAGCAAAGCAAAAATCCAAAATCCTGGACTGTTCATTTCCCATCCTGCTTGCTGGCTGTAGTTTAGAGGAGGTAGATCGCCCATTTGCCATAAAGGATGATTTAATCCTATTGCGGTTCCCAAAGGCCCAGCAAATAAGGCGAATGCAAGGACTGAAAGTCCCATTCCAAGGTAATTGCTTCGAGAGAAATTCTGAATTAGGAGAAAGAGGCAAGCATAGAAGAGTAGTGGGATTCCCGGAAAGAGCAAAAGACTAAATATTGCGAAGCTGTCTGAATCCAAATAGCCTTGAACCAACTGGAAGCTGTATGAAATTACCATTGTGGCACCGATCAAAAGTATCACTAGAATTGAAAGTGTGCCAAGTTTTGAGATGAAAAAATAGGTGTTTGGAATAGGTGTGGCACCTATGATTTCATGGAACTTCCCATTTTTCATTCTCCAAACCAATTCACGAGAAAAAAACACCAGAAGCAAGATTCCAAACAAATACAAAGGTTGCTGAACCTGCTCTAAAAGGAGTTGGCTGGCAGGAAAGTAATTCTCATCATAGGTTCCTCCAGCATAGAGTTTAGAATAGATTTCGGTTACAGCCAGTATTACCCAAGTTCCCAATACAGCCCAAAAAGCGATACTTTGAAATATGAATTTCAGATCCATTCGGATCAGAGAAGTTAGGATTGGGAAATAATTACGGATTGAAATGGTAGCCTTTTTTGGTTTGGGGAATGAAAGACTATTTAGACCTTCAGTTTCTTTGAGGAGGTCAGTTTTTTGCTGTTTTTGATGGGAGGGTCTAAAAGAGAATTTGCGATAGCAAGCTACCAAAATAAATCCGCTGATCCCTAACCAGATCAACCTGTTCAACCCCAGCAAACTGATAAATGAAATTCGCTCCTGATTTTTTTGAAAAGGAGTACAAAGATTAGTTTGCTCGAAGAAAGCTGATAGCCCAAAAGGGTCCGCCAGAGCTGCTAGGAATAAGTTTTCGCTGGAAACTGGAGCCGCATTTGCCAAGAGCGGTGAGTTCAGGAAAATGGCAGAGATGAAATACAAAGCATAAATTAAAACCGCCACGGAATAGGTAGCCAAAGAGTTTTTGGTAAGGAGGCAAACGGAAAACAGCAGGACAGTGCAGATGCTAACTGATGGAATCAGAAGCATCCCTGCTACAGCAATGCTATCCTGAATCTGAAAGATTGCTACTCTACTTGGATCTAGATCGGAGATATTAACTCCAAGGTAAAAGCCTGGAATTGCTAGTATAATCACCAGTATTCCTACAAGCCAGGCACCCAAGAAACGACTGAAAAAGAATGTTGATTTGGAAAGTGGACTGGAAAAAATAAGTTCTTCCATTCCATATTTGCTATCTCTCTGAACTGCCGTCACTACAAAAAACATGATGGAAAAAACCGCTCCCAAACTGATCAAGCCCATTTTGAAGAACAGCTCATATTCCGAATTGTAATTCACGCCAGCTGGGGTGGCACCTTGACTTCCCATCAAGCAGGCAAAGCCAAAGTAGATCAGGCCAAAGAGGTACACTGCTTTGGTTCTGAGTTGGTAGCTGAGCTCAAATCGAAGCAGGGATAAAAATTTGGGGCCTTTCATTTCTTAAAAGTTTTAAGGGTGGTGAAATAGAAATCTTCCAGATTGGGAATGGTAGATTCAAAACCAGCAGCTGGTAATTCATCAGCTTTTACATGAATCAGAGTTTCTCCGGCAATCAATTTTGAAGAGATGATATTCAGCTTTTCCTGATACTGGGGCAACTCTGATTTGGTGATTTTTTTACACCATATTTTGCCCTTCAAACTTGCAGTGAGCAAGACTGGATTTCCCTGAACAAGGATTTTACCTTGATTCATAATTGCCATTTGAGGACAAAGCTCCAACACATCATCCACCAAATGGGTAGAAAGAATGACGATGATGTTTTCACCGATTTCGCTCAGAAGATTTAGGAATCGATTTCTTTCTTCAGGATCAAGACCTGCGGTGGGTTCATCCACTATAATCAGTTTGGGGTCACCAAGAAGCGCCTGAGCAATTCCAAATCGTTGTTTCATCCCGCCCGAATAGGAATGCACAGCCTTTTTTCTATGTTCGTAGAGATTGGTTTGTTGCAAAAGAAAATTCACCTGTTCCTTTCGCTGTCCATAATCCGTGATCCCTTTGAGGACTGCGATATGATCTAATAATTCCAAGGCAGAAACTTTGGGATAAACTCCAAACTCTTGAGGTAAATAGCCTAATACAGATCGGATTGCTTCTGGATTCTTTTGTACAGCTTGGCCGTTAAAAAGTATCTCCCCTGAACCCGCTTCCTGAAGCATGGCAAGTGTTCGCATCAAACTGGATTTTCCGGCTCCATTAGGACCTAAAAGACCAAACATTCCATTGTTGATGGTGATGGAAATATCATTTAGAGCTTTCACACCGTTGGGATAGGTTTTGCTGAGAGTGCAGATTTCGAGTTGGTTCATGGCCTGTGTTTTTAGCTTCGGCAAATCTTAGCAATCGGTAGGGATTCAAATAATTAAAATGTCGAACAGGTTCGTTTCGAGGATGAACATGGAAAAAATGAAAAAGGAAGCCTGAACCTAGGTTTCTTAGTGTTCGTCATCAAAATGCTGAGGTTGGTCATCAATATTTTCAAACAATCCCGGCTTCCTTATCTTAGAAGGATGTTTCCAAAATCATCTTTTTTCAAGGCACTGGCATGGGGTTTCGCTGTGACGGTACTCGTCAGCTTTTTACTTCAGAGGGTGGGGTTTATCAAAATTGACTTTGATGAATACCTTGAAAATATCCTGATTCTTGGTTCATGGTGGATGTTGTGCAGTTTGGTTTTTTACTACAGTCGAAAGATTCGCCTTCGAAAGCAGAGTTTACTCAGGATTCTCTATTTGGCACTATTTCTCACTGGAACTTTGCTTTTGGATCAATGGATGTCGATTCCTGATAATCCTGTTTCTATATTTTTGCTGATCCTATTTTGGATGGGCATAGCCCAATTTGTTGCTCCCGCATTTTTCAAAAAATTTCAAAAGGTCATTTTTCTTGTTTATGGGCTGATTTGGGTGGGGTTTTCTTTGCTTAGATGGAATGAAACTTACTTGAGAGAACACCATGAATTGGCAATTTTCATGTTGTTGATTCCGATTCCGTTTTTCCTGCTGCTTTGGGTATTTGAGCAATGGAAAAGGATGAGAGATCTGGAAAACCAGAAAAATCAGGCTGAACTGGCTATGCTGAAAAACCAGATCAATCCGCATTTTCTCTTTAATACACTTAATAACCTCTATGGACTAAGTGTGGAAAAATCTGATGCTGCGCCTGAGGTGGTGCTAAAGCTATCGGATATGATGCGGTATACCATTTATGAAGGAAAAGAAAATGAGGTCTTGCTGAGCAAGGAAGTGGAATACCTTGAGAGTTTTTTGGCCTTGCACAAATTGCGACACCGGAATGCACCTGACATTAAATTTAAAGTAGATGTCATTGATGGTTTAAAAATCGCCCCTTTGCTTTTTATTGTTCCGGTTGAGAATGCTTTTAAACATGGGGTGGAAAAACTTACTGAAGGTGCTTTTGTTACTATTGATCTGTATGTAAATCTGGATAAGCTTAGCCTGAAAGTGGTTAATAATTATGATTTAGAGGGTAAAGATGAGGAAAATGGAATCGGGTTGGAGAACTTAAAGAGAAGACTGGAATTAACCTATCCAGGGGGACATTCCTTGCAAATCACTCAAAAGAACGGTATCTATACTTTGGTTTTGGAAATCTTATGGAGCAGGTAACCTACGTGATTTTGGATGATGAGCCTATTGCGCATCGTATTATTGAAGGCTATTGTGAGAACTTTTCATTTTTGGCAAAAGCGGGCAATTTCTACAATGGATTTGAGGCTTTGGAGTATTTCAGGAGTAATCAGGTAGATCTGATTTTTTTAGATATCAACATGCCAAAACTCACAGGTTTTGAGCTTTTAAAATCTCTGCCAAACCCTCCCAAGGTGATTGTAACTTCTGCTCATCAGGAGTTTGCCCTCCAAGGTTATGAACTGGATATTGCCGATTACTTGCTGAAACCATTCAGTCTGGATCGGTTTATCAAGGCAATCAATAAGGTGTGCTCTTCAAATGCTCCAGCTTCCAAAAAAGAGGATGAACCAGAGCGGATTTTTCTTAAATCAGATAAAAAGCACATCCAATTAGAGTTACAGGATATTCTCTACGTGGAGGCTTTGGGGAATTACTGCAAGGTGTTCCATCAATCGGGAATGCTAATTTGCCCTGAGAAAATCTCTGAGTTAGAAGAGAAATTGGCAAAAGGAAAATTCCTAAGGGTCCATAAATCCTATTTGGTCAATACCGCCAAAATCCAAACTATCGAGGGTAATCGAATCAAAATTGATAGGAATGAAATCCCAATCGGGCAGACTTATAGAGCTGAGTTAAATAAGTTGCTGGGCTAGGAGAGTTTGAAATCAAGTGTGATTTGTTGTCTGAAATATTTTTTCAAAGACAAGGAATTTGCTTTTCAAGATTGAAAATATTCAAAGTCAGTTTGTAAGCTATTTCAAGCATCAAATCATCGATTTTGACTTCATTTTGAAATCAGTCAGATAAAATAGTTCAGGTAAAGTGGAATGCTTCCTAGGAATCCGAATAGGTATTCTTCAAAAGTTAAAAGGAGTTTTTCAGGAAATTTTAAAACTCGGGTTAAATTTTATCTAAGAATTACCTTTAGCGGAGTGATGTTTTTTTCTCAGTATGTGATCCAATTATAGCCCAAAGCCTGTAATTGAAGAATGCGTATCGTGTATGTTTCTACGACATCCAATCCCGGGAAAAGCTGTTCTTTGGAAACTCCAAGTCTTTTCATCGCTACACTACAAATACTAACCCGAACCTTGCCTTGATATTTCTCAAAATACTTTTCAAGTTCAGATTCTTTCATCATCGTTTTGACGACTGGGCCTTTCATTACAATTTCAAAATTTTCAATCTCTACTCCATTTTCTATGAAGGTATCATATACTGTTAATGCGCTTTTGAAACCATCTTCATCTTTTACGCCGAATACGTAGTTGGGCGTTTTACTGAGGTCGCTAATAGTTTCTTTTTTAAGGATTGTCTGACTAAAACAGGTTTCATTTCCAAGAAAAATGAGAGTAAGTGTTATGAGGCATAAAAGTGATTTTTTCATAGTCGAAGCTGGGTTAGGTAATTCTTAAAAGTTAAGATGAATAAAAATAAGGATTTTGTAGGAAAGCAGGGGAGGAAAGTGAAAACGTAATGTAGGAAGTGAGGTAAAAATCTTCTAAGAAATGTGTGGCTTTTGCTTTTCCTTCCAGTCCGGTAGTCAGGTGGTCGAGAACTCAGAAATGTAAATCAAATCATCATGTATGTCAGTTCGAGCGTAGTCGAGAACTTATTAGAATTATTAATTTTTGCTATTATATAGTTCCAAAGCCTTCGATATACGCTACTACCGTAGCTCCAGTGCTCAGCCTGACAAAGAATACAAATCTTTTTAACTTTCAGATCGAGCAATACCTACCCGGTTCAGTTGTGTTAGCATTGTCTTGAATATTATTTAAGGAAATTCTGATCATTAGAAAAAATGTTGGCATAAAAAAACCTGACACTTTCGTATCAGGTTTTGCTCCTTCTCTTGGGCTCGAACCAAGGACCCTTCCCGATGAATCGGGATCAGATGCTTTTCCTAAATCTTTGTATCAGCGCAACGATTGCCGAAGGATCGGCTTTTAGTTTAATGAGATAATTTCTGGACTTCATTTTTTTCAGGTGTTTTTCCATCTTCAAAGCTTGGTGTTTTTCTAGCCTATCAATTAGCAGATGAACTTCCCAAGGCTGCCCTCTTTTCGTCCAGATTTTATTTTGGGTACTGTTGTGATAAGCCAACCTTGCTGTGAAATTGGCTGAATATCCAATGTAGAATTTGTCCAAACTCCTGGAATATAGGATATATACTGAAAAATCCATGGCATATCTTTAAAACCAAAAAAGCCTCAGATCTTTCGAAATGAGGCTTTATATGCTCCTTCTCTTGGGCTCGAACCAAGGACCCTCTGATTAACAGTCAGATGCTCTAACCAACTGAGCTAAGAAGGAATTTTGTGTTTCATTCGGAGCGTTTTCCGAATTGGTGTTGCAAATGTAGGAGGCTGAATCTTTTAATCCAAACCCCAGCCAAAAAAATCTTTTGCCTTAATACATTCCTGCTTAAAAATCAGAGACTTATTTTTTCAAAAAAGATGAAAAACCCGAATGTTTTGTTAATTTCTTCACTGAATATAGAATGCTTTTATTAATTTATTTTTCAAATTTTTTAAACCCAATAACCTAAGCATATGAATCTCCACATGAATAGAAGAAAATTTGTCAAGTATTCTGCTCTCACTACCCTAGGGCTTCAGTTTCTTCCCTTTCAAGGAGTCAAAGCAGCAGCTTCTGACAGAGTTAGGGTTGCACATATAGGATTGGGAGGGATGGGGTTAAACCACTTAAATTGGTTTGCAAATCTTTCAGATGTTGAAGTGGTCGGAATATGTGATGTAGACCAAGAGCATGCGGAAATCGCCTTATCGAAATTGAAGGAAATACATCCAGAAACTAAGGCTAAAATCTATTCTGATTTCCGAAAAGTACTCGAAAATAAAGAGATAGATGCTGTGACTATTGCCACACCCGATCATTGGCATGCTCAGATTGCAATATTGGCTTTTCAAGCAGGAAAAGATGTGTATAGTGAAAAACCTCTTTCTTATTCTCAAAGGGAAGGAAAACTAATGCTCCAATCCCAACAAGAAACAGGAAGAATTTTTCAATTAGGAACTCAAATTCATGCTGGGGATAATTATCATCGGGTTGCAGAAATTATTCAATCTGGAGTATTGGGTAAAATAAAAACGGTAAGACTTTGGAAAACGGGCGAACCGCCATTGATTGAAAAGTTGAGTTACCAAACTCCTCCATCACACCTTGATTGGGATATGTGGTTGGGGCCCGCTCCCTTATCCGACTATGCACCTGAAAAATGCCATTTCAGCTACAGGTATTTTTTGGAATATTCGGGAGGGGTGTTTCAAGATTTCTGGTGTCATATCGCGGATATCGTCTGGTGGTCTATGAATCCCTCGGGTTTGAAAAAGATCTCTGCGGTGGGAGAGGAGTCAGATGGGGTAGGGGATACTCCCAAATGGATTGATGTAGATTTTAAGTTCAAGAGATTAAATCTTCACTGGACCTCTGTACCTCCAAATGTGCCAGGTGCAGCTGATAGACATATTGGAGCTTATTTTGAAGGAAGTAAAGGAACTCTTATTTGTGATTATTCTAGTAGGGAGATTCGAATTGATGGGAAAGTGATGGAAGATATTCCGGAAATCCCAAAGAGTATTGCACGTTCTCCGGGCCATCAGCAGAACTTTATCGATGCGATTAAGTCAAGAACTCAGCCGGAGTCCTATCTTGAGTATGCCAGAAAAATGACCATGCCCATGCATCTGGCTTTGATTTCTTATAAACTAAAAGTGGAGCTTAAATGGGATTCTAAGAAAGAACTTTTTAAGAATAGTGAAGAAGCAAATCAATTGCTCTTCCGACCTTATCGTGAAAAATGGAATTTAATTGGAGCTTGAATTTTCTAGATGTAACTTATATAAAGAATAAACCCTAAATCATAAAAATATGCCTACGTACAACCTGAATATTAATGGTGAAATTAAGGAGGTGGATGCCATGGAGGATATGCCGCTTCTATGGGTAATCCGAGACCTACTAGGAATGAAAGGTACAAAGTTTGGATGTGGCCAGTCATTTTGTGGAGCATGCACTGTTCATTTGGATGGAGTTGCCGTAAGGTCCTGCTCTTTGCAGGTTTCAGCTGTTGGTGAAGGTAAAATCACTACCATTGAGGGGCTTTCTGAAAATGGAGATCATCCCGTTCAAAAAGCTTGGGTTAAGCATATTGTGCCTCAATGTGGCTACTGCCAGTCTGGTCAAATAATGAATGCCGCAGCATTATTGAATTCAAATTCTAATCCTAGTGAAGAAGAGATTGAGGAAGCAATGGCTGGAAACCTTTGTCGATGTGGTACATATAATCGAATCAAAGAGGCTATTCTTACCGCATCAAATTCCTAATATTTTCTCCCATTAAAACATAAACCCATGCTTCCAAATCTTCCATTCCTAAAAAAACTCAAGGGTAAGGATCAAAGTCAAGTCTTTGTTCCATCCAGAAGAGATTTTTTAAAATTGGGCTCTCTTGCTACAGGAGGGCTGATCCTTGGTGTGAATTTTCAATGTGCTGGACCGAAAGGAGAAACCATCACTTTTGCACCTAATGTTTACATAAGCATCAATTCTGACAATCAAGTGACCTTGGTTGCGCATAGATCTGAGATGGGGACAGGTATTCGTACCACTCTACCACAGATTTTAGCAGATGAATTAGGAGCTGATTGGTCAAAAATAAAAATTGTTCAGGCAGAAGGTGATGAAGAAAAATATGGGAATCAGAACACAGATGGTTCCTTCTCTGTCAGAATGTTTTATGAACCCATGAGGAAAGCTGGAGCTACCGCCAGACAAATGTTGATTGCAGCAGCAGCAGCGGACTGGGGAGTCGATGAAGGGGAATGTGATTCCAAAGACGGTATGGTTAAACATTCCGGAGGTAAAAGTGTCAGTTTCGGGGATTTGATTGGAAAGCTGAAAGACATGCCTGTTCCAGCAGCGGAAAGTGTGAAGTTGCGAGAATTTTCTGGCTACAATCTCATAGGAAAAGATGTTCCCATTTATGATTTAAAGAATATAACTATTGGAAAGGCTGTTTTTGGAGCGGATGTGGATCTCCCCAATATGAAAATTGCCGTTATTAAGAGATCACCTGTAATTGGGGCAAAAATTATTTCTTATAATGATGAGAAAGCATTGGCTGTTCCAGGAGTTGTTCAAGTCGTGAAGATTGAAGGTTCTGGTAACCCTCCAGGGTTGGATAAGGCATTGGAAGGGGTTGCTGTAGTGGCTGAAAATACTTGGTCAGCCATGAAGGGACGAGAAGTATTGGAAATAGAATGGGATCTCGGAGAGAATCAAAATTATAACTCTGCTGAGCAACTTGCGGACATGCTTCAAAGCACCCGAAGCAATGGAAAACCAAGAAGAGTAAGAGGGGACTTTGATGCAGTTAACCGTACAGCAGCAAGGAAAATTGAAAGGACCTTTGAAGCTCCATTTTACGCTCATGCCACCATCGAACCCCCAGCAGCTATAGCTCATGTAAAAGCAGATGGATCATGTGAGGTGTGGGCACCTAGCCAGCACCCACAATGGGCCAGAGGGGCTGTTGCCGCAGCAATAGGTTCGGATGTGGCAAATGTAAAAGTAAATGTGACCTTATTGGGAGGAGGATTTGGAAGAAAATCCAAGCCTGATTTTGTGGTGGAAGCCGCCTTGATTTCCAAAGCTGTAAATGCCCCGGTACGGGTACAGTGGACAAGAGAGGATGATCTTCATTTTGACTTTTTTCATTCTCATAGTGCTCAAAGAATTATTGCGACTCTGGATTCCAATGGGGGGTTGACCGGTTGGAATCACCATACTGTATTTCCTGCAATCGGTTCTACCAGTAGCAAAGAAGAATTGCACCCTTCGGGTGGTGAAATGGGCCTAGGTTGTGTTGACTTTCCATTTGATGTGCCAAATATCCGAATTGAATCGCATGAATCTACCGGAAATACCCGTGTGGGGTGGTTAAGGTCTGTAAGTAATATTCACCATGCTTTTGCTATTCATACTATGATGGATGAAATAGCGGAAGCAAGAGGTAAAGACCCTTTCGATAATGCAATAGAACTTTTGGGGGCAGACAGAGACATCACTTTTCAATCAGAAATGGTGGAAGGTCAATATGAGAATTATGGAGAAAACATAGCCGACTTTCCTTGGAATACAGGGAGGATGAAAAATGTCATCCAGACCTTAAAAGAAAAATCCAATTGGTCAGCCAACAAAGCAGCAGGTAAAATCATGGGTTTTGCTGCCCATAAAAGCTTTCTGACCTATGTTGGATGTGTGGTAGTCTTAGAAAAAGGAGATGATGGTAAAATCAGTATTCCTGAGGTGCACTATGTAGTGGATTGTGGGGTAGCAGTAAATACAGACCGGATTCGCTCACAATTTGAAGGAGGTTCCCAATTTGCCACGAGTTTGGCCACTACTTCGGAGATCACCTTTGAAAACGGTCAGGTTCAGCAAAATAATTTTGATACCTATCAGATTATTAGAATGCCTGCTTCTCCGAAAAAAATCAATGTTCATATCATAGAAAGTCAAATCAAACCGACAGGTGTGGGAGAACCGCCTGTGCCGCCATTTATCCCTGCATTGGCGAATGCCATGTACCAAATGAATGGACAAAGAATCTATAAATTGCCGTTCAAGGTGTGAGAAGATAGGTTTTGAGGCTCAGTAGTTTTTCTGTTTGTGGAGAGAACGTAAATTTTTCACATTCGAAATAGATTTCTGAACGTTATCTATTTTTGATGTTATCCCTATTTAATTTACCAAATGATGAAGCCTGTAATAGGCTGAATGATTTTGTCTATTTTAGGGCTCTTTAATTCAAATATGAAAAAATTAGGGCTATTACTATTCGGTGTTTTTTGTTTAAGGGCAGCTACTGCTCAGGATTTTCCTGTTGTTTCCATTTATGGAGAGGGCATATCCATTAATACCGTGGAGTCAAAAACACTCAATGAAATTAGTGGTTTGGCCTTTGGTCAGATCCACCCAGAATTCATCTACGTTCACAATGATAGTGGAGGAAAATCGATAGTTTATGTTTTAGATTCATTAGGCAATGAAATAGGGGAGGTTAAATTGAAGGGGGCCAATAATCAAGATTGGGAAGATATCGCTGTAGGCCCCGGGAAAGATGGTCAAGCCACTATTTATGTAGGGGATATTGGAGACAATTCGGCGAAGCGAGATGAGATAATTCTTTACAGATTTCCAGAGCCTGAACAGATAAAAAAAGAGGTGGAAGTTTCGGTAGAAAAAATTAAGCTAACCTATCCCGATGGGCCAATGGATGCAGAAACACTGATGATTGATCCATTGACTGGTGATATTTTAATTCTTTCTAAGAGAGATAAAATGAATACCCTTTTTCGGCTGCCGGCCTCCAAATTTGAGGAGAAGGAAGCAGAGTTAGAAGAAGTAATGAAACTGCCTATTACAAGTGCTGTGGCTGGGGATATCTCAAAAGATGGGAAGCAAATAGTCATTAAAAATTACCTTGAAATCTATTATTGGCAGGTAAAAGAAGGAGAGTCTGTGATTCAAACTCTTTCCCGAAAACCTGTTCGGTTGCCTTATGTTCCTGAACCACAAGGCGAGGCTATTGGTTTTACTATGAAAGGGGACGCTTTTTACACGGTCAGTGAGGTGCGGTTTGAGGTGGAGCCTATTCTTTATCGTTTTACAAAAGACTAATGCCTATGCAAACTTCCCCAAACATTCTGATGGTAAGACCTGCCAATTTTGGCTTCAATACGGAGACTGCTGCAAATAACTTTTATCAGCAGATGGACGATAGAAGCGGAAAAGAGATTCAAGAGTTGGCGAGAAAAGAGTTTGATGGTTTTGTGGCGCTTTTAAGGGACCAGAGAGTGAATGTGGAAGTGGTAGAAGATACTGAGAACCCAGTGAAAACAGATGCTGTTTTTCCTAATAACTGGTTCAGTACTCATTCAGATGGAAAGTTGATTATGTACCCCATGTTTTCTCCTAACCGAAGGTTGGAGCGACGTAAGGATCTGATAGAGATGTTGATGCATAAAGGATATCAGGTTTCTGATATTTTAGATTTAAGCTTTTTTGAAAATGACGGTCAATATCTAGAGGGAACGGGAAGCATGGTTATGGATCATGAAAGCAAAACGATATTTGCCTGTTACTCCGAGAGAACACATCCTTTTCCTCTGCAATATGTGGCTGAGTTACTCGATTACAAGGTGGTTGGATTTCATTCAGTGCAGGAAATAGAAGGTGTTCAAAGTCCTATTTATCATACGAATGTGATGATGCATATTGGGCGTGATCTGGCTGTGGTTTGTTTGGATAGTATTCCCAAAGCCTCAGAAAAGCAATTGGTTCAAAGGACTTTGACTAATAATGGTAAAAAAGTGATCCCAATTACCCCGAAGCAAAAGTTTAATTTTGCAGGAAACATGCTGGAATTAAGTAATGATGGGGGAGAAAAATTCACCATTATGTCTCAAACGGCCTATGATTCCCTCAATCCAGGACAAATTCAATTAATTGAAAAATATACTACTATCATCAGTCCACAAATCCCAACCATAGAAAAACTAGGAGGTGGAAGTGCTCGATGTATGATTGCAGAAATCTTTTTACCAAAAAAATAAAACCCATTCGCCGTAAGACGAATGGGAATTAATTATAATTCTGCTCCTTTGACCATTCGCTGGAAATAAGACTTTGAGGGGAAGGTTGAAAAATCCTTCGTGGAGATACGAATATGATCAATTTTAGGATAAACAAGTTTTCTCTATCGTTTAAGCGAGTGTCTTCACTCGTTGGTAAAGAAACTTTAAGGGGAAGGTTGAAGAATCATTCGTAGAGACACAAATGAGAGCAATTTTAGAATAAAAAGTTTTCTCTATCGCCTAAGCGAGTTTCTCCACTCGCTGGTAAAGAAACTTTAAGAGGAAGGTTGAAAAATCATTCGTGGAGACAAGAATGAGATCAATTTTAGGATAAACAAGTTTTCTCTATCGCCGAAGCGAGTGTCTCTACTTGCTGGTAATGAAACTTTAAGGGAAAGGTTGAAGAATCATTCGTAGAGACACAAATGAGAGCAATTTTAGAATAAAAAGTTTTCTCTATCGCCGAAGCGAGTGTCTCCACTCGTGTGTAATGATACTTTGAGAGGGATCATTCGTGAAGACACTTGGAGGCGAAACTATTCTCGCTTAACCCATTTGAATGTACCCATTCTCTATTATTGAATACTAATCTTTTATTTGATTTAATTATTACTGAAATTGTCAAATGGAACTTAATAAAGTATATTTTTTTACTTCCACTATTAGAAATTGGATTCCATTTTTAAAAAGTGATTTTAGGAAAGACATAATCATTTCAAGCTTAAAACACCTTTCTGATAAGAACTGTATTAAAGTATACGGATTTGTGGTGATGCCAAACCATATTCATCTAATAATAGAGTGCTTAAAACTTAATGGCAAGGAAATGCCACATGCAAGCTTTTTGAAGTTTACCGGGCATGAATGTTTGAAATTAATTCGTGCTAATTCATATACTATTTTGGAAAAATTTAGGGTAAAGAGCACAAAGAAAAATTATGAATTCTGGAAAGAAGATTCCATGAAAATAGAGCTTTATTCTCCTGAAATTGCAATTCAAAAATTAGACTATATTCATAATAATCCATGTCAGAAAAAGTGGATGCTTTCTGAAGATCCTATATCGTATGATTACTCATCTTTTCAGTTTTATGAGACAGGTAAAGATAGATTTGGGTTTCTAAATAATATCTCTGAAAGGATTTTTTAAAGAGTGATTTATTGTCCAAATACCAGTTTATTTTGATTTAGAATCTTAAAGTCATTCGTGGAGACACGAATGAGGACGATTTTAGGGTAAAAAGTTTTCTCTATTCCCTGAGCGAGTGTCTTCACTCGCTGGTAAAGAAACTTTAAGGGGAAGGTTGAAGAATCATTCGTAGAGACACAAATGAGAACAATTTTAGAATAAAAAGTTTTCTCTATCGCCTAAGCGAGTGTCTTCACTCGCCGATATTGAAATTTTGAGAGAATTGTTGAAGAATCATTCGTGGAGACACGAATGCGGGCCATTTTAGAATAAAAAAGCTCGTTAAAAAAGAAATCTTTTTACCAAAAAAAATAAAACCCATTCGCCGTAAGACGAATGGGAATGAATTATAATTCTGCTCCTTTGACCATTCCTAGATCGTAAATTTCTTGAATGCCTTTTAAGATCTTGGGAACATCTATATTTAGGTCAATAATCTTTCCACTTTCGATATCAAACACCCATCCGTGGATCGTTGGGCCTTGGCGAGTCAAGTGGTTTTTTTGCCATACAGCCATTTTGATCACATTGGTGCATTGTTCCTGTACATTGAGTTCGACGAGCCTCTTGTATCTACTTTCTTCATCTTGAATCTTGTTTAGCTCCTGACTGTGGGTACGATAAACATCTCTGATATTTCTTAGCCAAGGGTTTAAGATTCCTAAATCCTGGGCTTGCATAGCAGCTTTGACACCTCCACAAAAATAATGTCCACAAACTACAATATGTCCAACTTTTAAGTGGTCTACTGCATACTCAATGACAGCCGCAGAGTTTCCATCATTATTGGGGACTAGGTTGGCTACATTTCGGTGAACAAACATTTCTCCGGGAGCAATACCAGTCATTTCTTCTGCCGAAACCCTACTGTCACTACATCCTATGTACAGGATTTCTGGGCTTTGTCCTTTGGAGAGATTGCTAAAATAATCCTTGTCTAAAGCAAGTTTAGAGGATACCCACTCTTCGTTGTTTTCAAAAACTTTTTGATAAAGGTTCATATGGTTTTATTCTAGGGTCAAATTGACTTGATAAATACATTGTTAATTCTTCAAGATCACAAAATATGCTTACCTATGCAAAAGGAGAAATTTTAACCTGAAAATTTGATGCTTTAAATATGGATTAATCAAAAAAAATGAGGCTCTTCTCTATTGCAAAATTTCAGGTCTTTTTATTCCGCTCCTTGAGAAGCGCGGTGCCATAATTCACTTAGCTATTTGACGGACGCTTATTGCTTCTAATAGGATTTCCGATATTAATTCCTTTGGGAGGTCCTTTTCAGGGTCGATTCTAAGTATCTTCATTTTAGCCCGATCTCCGGACTCTAACATAGGGTGCTGAAGCGCTTTTCCATCTACAAAAAGGATGTATGGCTCTTGTGATTTCTTATCCAGCCAGAGGTAGCATAAAGCCTTTTTTAAATAGCAAAAGCAAGGCATGCTGTATTTGACGGTTTCAGTGATCGCGGGATCATGAGCTAATATCAAATTTCTCAAAGCCAAAAAGCAACTTTGATTCGGCTCAGGTTGCCTAAAAAAGAATTGCTCAATGTCTTTTAGTACCATTTTTTTATTGGGAGCTCTATTTCTTAGAAATTTTCGATTCTATGAATTTAGCTTTAATTTCTTCTGAAAGATTCAAATAAAATTCGGATTTAATTTGAATCTCAATCACCCCATTACTACCATTTAATCCATATTTGTCAGTTGCTTTTTTCCCTTTCAAGACCTCCATGGATTCAATTGATTCTGGAATAATCCAGTCTATTTGCCTATCACCATTTTCAAACTCATGAGATTTATAAACATATTCTGATTCGCCCTCAATGGATGAGATAACAAAATAAGGGGAATACATCAGACTGTAATGTTTGGTTGTTTCTCTTTCATCTTTATTATTACCGATCTCAGATTGAGCGAAAGAGAAAAGGGGCAAAAACATTAAAAATAGGAAGTTGTAAAAAAGATGCTTTTTCATATCGGAGTGTTTACTTGAAAAGAATTAAATGTTTGTTAAGATGCTAACCTTGTTCGGAAGTTATAACTGTCTGATATGCTGTGGATAATAGTTCTTTCAATAAGTCAATATTTACTTTTTTTAGCTCCACAGTTGTCCAGCCCTCCTTTCCCCATTTATTAGGGACTGGGTAAATCATGGATTTATCGATAAGCCCAAATGTTGTCTGATCTTCTAAACTAAATTTTAATGAAGCTTTGTCCTGTTTAGGGTCAATGGTAGCAAAAACTCTTTTTTTTACCCGAAAAGAAATTATCTCAAAGTGTTTAACCTCTTCCACTCGAGGTAAAATCATGCAAATGGATCTAAAAAGTTCTAATGTGGCCATTCATTCAGATTTTTTTCTCGAAACAAAGACTATTTTCAACTCCCTTGTATTGTCCATAATTAGGGATGACTTGGTAGCCGCATTTATGGTAAAGAGCAACAGCATCTGGCTGTCTCTTGCCGGTTTCCAATACGCAGGATTCAAAGCCAACTTCTTTGGCCCAAACTTCAAGCTCCGATAAAACCTTTCTTGCAAATCCCTTTCCTCGGGCCGATTTTTCGGTGTACATTCTTTTTATTTCCACCGAGTTTTCATTCAGTTTCTTAAATGCCCCGCAGGCAACAGCTTTTTCATTTTCAAAAATGACTACGGCACTCTTTAAGCTGTCAATTTTATTATACTGGGAATAAAAAGCGGTTTCTTCTCCGTCAATCTCTGCCAGATAGGCATCTAGTTTTTCGACTAGTTTTTGAAAGTCTGAATTCGTGGAATCTGTACGGAGCGTTTTGATCATATATTTATAGTGAAAGATGAATTTAGTCAGCATCTAGAAAACCTCAAAGTCTCTTAAGATTAAAATAGTCTTAATAAGTCTTAAAATTCGTATAGAACTCCTTGCCTAAAAAAAGGAAAACCAAGACATCTTGCCTTGGTTTTCCTTTGTTAATTGCTGTAAGAAGTCGATTAAATCCCTGTGTAATTAAAGGGGGTGATTTGGTTTAATTCAGCTTTCAGCTCATCCGAAATGGGTAAGTTGGAAATAAATTCTCGGATGGAAGTCTCTGTGATTTTTGTATTGGTCCTTGTCAGGTCTTTTAAAGCTTCGTAGGGTTTTGGGAAAGCTTCCCTTCTCAAAACTGTTTGAATAGCTTCTGCGACCACAGCCCAGTTGTCATCTAGGTCGGCGTGGATTGCCGCTTCATTAAGTTCTAATTTGTCAAGTCCTTTGGCCAGCGATTCCAATGCAATCACCATATGACCAAGAGGTACACCTATCACTCTTAAAACAGTACTATCGGTCAAGTCACGCTGAAGTCTACTGATAGGTAATTTGGCTGATAAGTGCTCTAAAAGTGCATTGGCAATACCTAGATTCCCTTCAGCATTTTCAAAATCAATTGGGTTGACCTTATGAGGCATTGCAGAAGAACCAATTTCTCCAGCTTTGATCTTTTGTTTGAAATAATTCATGGCGACGTACTGCCATACATCTTTTGCAAGATCGAGAAGAATGGTGTTGATGCGCTTAAGGCCGTCAAAAAGAGCAGCTAAATTATCGTAATGTTCGATTTGGGTAGTTGGAAAACTACGAACCAATCCTAAATAATCTTTGACAAACTTGACAGCAAATTCATTCCAGACAATTTCTGGATAGGCTACCTGGTGTGCATTCATATTTCCTGTGGCACCACCAAACTTTGCAGTGTAAGGAATTTGATTTAATAGTTCTAACTGCTTTTCAATTCTCACTACAAAAACATTGATTTCTTTACCTAAACGCGTGGGAGATGCCGGTTGCCCATGAGTTTTTGCAAGCATAGGCACGGCCTTCCAAGATTCAGCTTTTTGCTCTAGTTTTAACATAACTGCCTCCAGCTGTGGAAGAATTACCTCCTGCATTCCTGCTTTCATCATCAGAGGCGTGGAGGTGTTATTGATATCCTGAGAAGTCAGACCAAAATGAATAAACTCTTTGAATGGCTCTAATCCCAAAAGGTCAAATTTTTCCTTAAGGAAATATTCAACTGCTTTTACATCGTGATTGGTGATACGCTCAGTGGCTTTGATCTTTTCTGCATCTTCCAGTGAGAATTTATCCACAATTAATCTCAAGTCTGAAAATAGACTCTTATCAAAATCTTTTAATTGCGGTAAAGGCAATTCACATAGGGCGATAAAGTATTCGACTTCCACATGAACTCTATATTTTATCAGGGCGAATTCAGAAAAATAAGCTCTTAGAGGGGCAGTTTTGCCAGCATAGCGTCCATCCACAGAGGTGACCGCAGTCAGTGCATTTAATTCCATTAGAATTTCCGTTTGTTTTTGGAGCCTGCAATTTAGGCTTTTGCCTCTAAAATTCGGGCCTTCATCATTCGATTTCAAAACATTTATGGGCTTTTTCCGAACCCACTTCAGTTAATTGGGGTTAAGTCTTCGAAAATCTCGCCCTAGAAGACAATTATTTGGGCTGAGAGGTTAATTTTGCGCACAGAGTCAAGTACAAAACCAGATTATTTCGGATGTTCAATTTATTTAAGAAAAAGAAAGAGGCACCTAAGAAACCTTCTTACTTGCCACTTAAAGTGAGGGAGGTAGTAAAAGAAACAGCTGATACTGTCAGTATATATTTTGAACAGCCAGATCCATATCTGGACTATAAACCCGGTCAGTTTTTGACCTTGGTTATGGATTTTGAGGGTAAGGAGCAACGGAGATCTTATAGTCTGTGTACTTCTCCTTATGTAGACCCTTTTCCTGGGATTTCAGTAAAACGCGTTCCAGGAGGTTTATTTTCCAACTTTTTAAATGAAAAAATTCATCCTGGTAAAACATTGAATGTTTTAAAGCCACTGGGGAATTTCACGACAGATTTTCATTCAAAAAATCAAAAACACTTCTTCCTTATCGGCGGAGGTAGTGGTATCACTCCTTTGATGGGAATTCTTAAGTCAGTTATAGCGAATGAGCCTAAATCCAAGGTTACTTTGCTCTATTGTAGCCGACATGAGGAACATATCATTTTTAAGAAGGAATTGGATGCTTTGGAGGAAAAGTATGAACAACTGACAGTAATTCATAACCTGAGTCAGCCAACAGAGGCTTGGACCGGGTTGAAAGGCCGTCTTACTAGAGAAACCATTTCTGATTTTGTGAAAAAGGCTGAGGCAGAAGGAGAATTTCAGACTGAATATTTCATCTGTGGCCCTGAAGGGATTTTAGAAACATCCATAGAGGTTTTGGACTCTTTAACTATTGATTCTTCCAAGGTTCATAAAGAGAGCTTTTATTCAGCGGCAGCAGAGGCCGCTCAGCATGAAAGCCATGAAGGTGCCTTGACCAGAGATGTGACAATTTTATTGGAAGGGGAGGAGCATTTGGTGTCTGTAGCTCCTGACACGACAATTCTGGAAGCTGGCTTGGACAAGAACCTCAATATGCCATTTAGTTGCCAAAGTGGTCTATGCACTGCTTGTAGAGGTAAGCTGATAAGCGGGGAAGTGAAAATGGATGAGGATGCTGGCCTTAGCGAAAATGAAATTAAGGAAGGATATGTGCTTTGCTGTGTAGGGAGACCTCAAACCAGTGACGTGAAAATCAGCATCGAATAGGAGTGGAAGAAATCCGTAAAATTTATAAAAAACTGGAGCAACTAGTTTTGATCCTGTTGATGATTGCCTTGCCCTTATTTGGGATGGTCTATCTTTACTATAATTCGGGTAATCTGGATTGGGGATTACCTGTTCTCCCTGATTTTGTAGATGGATTATTGTCTGGAGCAGGAACGGCACTTCTTGTGATTCAGTATTTTCTCTTTCACAGGAAAATTAAGCTCTCTTTTGAGTATGAGGAGCTATTGAAGAAAGTGGAAGTCTATGCAAATGCGACGAGAGAGCGAGTGATACTACTTCTTGTCTGCTCTTTGATATCGACAGTGGGTTTGGTGTTTTTCGAAAACCCTTATTATGTCTTACTTTTTGCTGCAACTCTTGTGTTTTTCTCTTTGGCAAAGCCGACTCCAGATCGGATGGCAAGACTCCTAAAACTGAAAAAAGAAGAAAAAGAACTGATTCGGCAAGCTTCCAGACCGGAATAAAAAAAGCGCCAAAATTCAATATTTTGGCGCTTTACTTTTTTATAGAGTTGGTTTAGTTTTCTATAGTTATGTTTCCCGATGAAATAGAGCCTTTCACCCATTCGGAATTACCATTATCTATTTCAAGGTTTCTGCCTGTGTTTATTCCTCCCACTTTCAAGCGTCCGGAAGATGCTCTAAGAGAAAAATTCAAAGACTTTAGATCTGTTGGACTCTGAATCTTAAATGAACCAGAAGTACCGTTGAATCTTGTATTGCCAGATAGTCCGGAATTGGAAGCTCTAATGTTTCCAGAAGTGAATTTTAGAGAACCTAAAGAGCCAATGTTATTTAATTTGGCATTACCAGAAGTTAGTGAAGCACTCAACTCTCCATCTACATTTTCTGCTTCTAACGATCCACTAGTTGATTCATAATCTACGTTTCCAGATACATTTGAAATATCAGCATTTCCAGATGTTACGCCTGCTACTACATCACCATCAATTTCATCCAGAACCAAATTTCCAGAACTAGCTTTCACTCGAAGGTCACCTATGATGTTTGAAGCGGATATTTTTCCTGAGCTGACACGAAGGTTCGTTTCATCATTGGTTACCCCATCAACGCTGATGGTTCCTGAGCTGTTTCTGATATCCAATTCCATTGCCATTGGACCAGAGATTTTAATAAAGCCCTTGTTTCTGTTGTTTCCCCATGAGCTATTTCGGCTACTTTTTTCGTAAGAGATTTTCAATACATCGCCTACTGTCACAAAAATGATGTCTTGGTCGCTGTTATTGGACTCTAAATAAGCCTGAACATCCACATCAGTACCAGATCTTCCATCATAGCTTACATCAAGCCATCCCCCACTCACTTCTACCTTACTGATATTAGAATAAGTTTTATTGGTGTCGACGATCACCTCTTGGGCAAAGGCTGCAGATGCAAATAATAGCATGGCAACCATAAGAGGGCTAAATTTTAAATAAAGTGTTTTCATAGTTTGTTTGATTTTCTGTTATCGAAGGGTCACCCCAAAACTCATAGCATTTACTGTTGGACCTAAGTTTTCCTGAAACAGGTTGTTTAGATCATAGTTGAAGAATAGTGTCACATCACCGACTCCTATTTCCCCTCTGGCACCATACCGAAAGTTTTCGACGTACATATTGGATTTTTCAAATTGCTTCTGCTTGTTTCCATTTTCGTCATCGTAAACGAATTTCCCTCGGCCGCCGATTCTAACCCCCACATAGCCTCCAAGTCCTAATCTCAATTTTTGATTGTTAGTCAAGACCGTAGGGACTAAAGTGAAGTTTAGGTAAGAAGCCGAAATTTTGGACTTGGTTCCTGTTCCATCTTCAAATTCTTCCCAGGTAATTCCATCAGGGTTTTTAACAGCGATCAAGCTTCGATCCTCCAACTTGAAGTTGTACCAGCTGACCCCAATATTTGAGATCAGGTGGAAGTTTCTGGCTGGTTTGTAATTTCCCTCTAAGTTCATCGCATAGTACCAAGATCCCCAAGGTTTTACTTCAGGCATTTGATCGGTAGGAGTGACGAGGTTGATTCCCAGTTCCGTATTAAAGTCAACATCAAATTTTCTGTTTCTGTATCTAGTTTTAACTTCGACTTTATCGTCTTCTTCTATTTCAAGAGTCCATTTGTCATTGTCATTTTTGGTATATCTCCAAGTGTTTCCGAAGATTTTTATGACTTTATCTTTGGTGTAAATCACCGTGTCTGGTTCGTTTTGTGCGACTGCTGTAGAGATCGAAAAAACGAAGAGTAAAAGAAATAATAGTTGGTTTTTCATCGGTAAAAATTGCTATAGTGATATTAGAATACTATCCCAAAAGTGATTGGGTTTAACTCAGGGCCTTTTTCATCCTGAAACAGTGTGTTAAGGTCGTAGGTACTAAAGAATGTTATTCTTCCTATTCCTACTTCACCTCTTACACCATACCTGAAGTTGTTTAAGTATAACCCGGTGTTTTGCTTGTCTTTTTTACGTCCCGAACCGCCTAGTTCTCTATAGACATATTTAGACTGCCCACCCAATCGGTATCCAGCATAAGGTCCTGCAGCTATTCTAAGTCCTCTTCTTCCGTTGTCATTCATTTTCCCGAAGTCAAGTTCAAGCATGGTAGTACCCATGATGTACGAAGCAGAGACTTTACTTTTAAATCCGTCAACATCCGTTCTTTGGATAAAGTCGATCATATTATCGCCTCTAACAGCCTGAAAATCTCTGTTTTCAAATTTGAAGTTGTAGAATTGAAAGCCTAGACCAAAGTTCCAATAAAAGCCTTTGGAGAGCTTTTGTGCTGCCATGAAGTTTAATCCTACATTCCAGCTTCCCCAGCCTTTAACAGCATAAGGATTGTCGGAAGTAGGAAACTTCCCGTCGCTATTCAGGTAATTGTTGACTCCAAGATCCACATTGAAATAGGTGCGGAAGGAGGGATCTTTCCTTTTGTTGTTTCCGGGCTCCACCCTGACTTTGGTGTTTGCACCAGATTCATCGACCAGAATTCTCATTCCACCGATATAGACTTCTGTTTCATCCCAGTCCTCTCTGACTTTAACCACTTCTTTGGTAGAACCGTCTTTTTTCTTGATTTCGACGATCGTCATATCCCCTGTGTCTTCGTTTTCCTCCAGGTCCAATTCTCTGATGATCTGGTTGATATTCATCAGTTTAAGCTTTTCGAAATCCTCTTTGCTATCCACGATGATAACTACTTTTCCAGATTTTCCGAATTCTACAACAACACTGTCACTCATGACGGTTTTGTAGGTATCATTGGATGGCATGCTTCCGGCAAATCCTATTTGCACGATGGCCATCAGGCAAAATAATAATATGTATTTTTTCATGATTTGGTGTCGTTTTCTATGGGTGGTGGGTCTATTTATCAGCTCGCTCTTTTTTAGAAACCATACTTGTAAAGAGATTATTCTTAGCATCCTGAAGGTCTGCAAATCCCTGATCTACTTTGTCGAGTAGTCCCTCAACTTCATTGACTGTTTTTCCGATACCGGCAATCAAACTTTTGTCTTTAGGCTTCTCTTTAAGTCCATCAGAATAAATTTTCACACGATAAGCTGGAGCCTCGTCGGTCACTTGAGCTTCTGCTATAGTCTTATCCAAATCAGGTGCTGTAATCTGCATTTCTGGTTGGGGCAATTCTTTTTCGAGTGTTACTTCAGGTACTTCTACTTTTTGGGTTTCTGTCACCTTAGTTTCTTCCTGCGTTTCGGTCATCGCAATCAGGTTTTGAGGTGCTTCATTTTTAGCTTCTTGCTGAATAGTAGTTGGTTTGTTTAAGTTGGTTTTAGTATTCTTTTTGACTTCAGGCTGTTTAGGCTCTAGCGTATTTTCTTGAGCATTTTCATCCTGTGTAATGGTTTCTTCTTTTGGAGTAACTTCTGCTATTGTAGGAATTTCATTGAGTGTTCCTTCAGTTGCAGGAGTTTCGGTTACTTGATTGTTTGCAAGCATTTCACCTGTATCCGCACTCTGGTTTTCTGGGTATAAGAAATAGCCAGCAGAAAGCAAGATCACCACTGAAGCTGCCGCAGCCCACCAAATCCTTTGATTGGATTTTGATTCTTTGGGAAGCTCCTTTTCTAATCTTTCCCAGGCTAAAGCGCTGGGCTTGATGCTATGTTGATCTAGTTTTTCTTTGAAAACCTGATCCAACTTTTGTGATGATTTAGCCATTGTTTCTCCTTTCATTTGGTGTTAGACTGGCAATTTTTTCTTTTAAGACATTTCGGGCCCTGTTGAGCTGAGATTTGGAAGTACTTACGCTGATTCCAAGTAGGTCTGCGATTTCCTGGTGTGAGTAGCCTTCTATTGCATACAAGTTGAAGACTGTTCGGTATCCCACAGGGAGACTTTTGACCATTTCCAGTAGCTCTTGGGTTTCGAGATGAGTTAGCTCATAGTTTTGATCCTCAAACTGAGATTCATTCTCCATGTTTACTTCCATCATCAAGTGCCTATTGCTTCTTAATGTCATGAGAGCCTGGGTGACAATGATCCGCTTCATCCATCCTTCAAAACTTCCTTTGTGTTGATACTGGGAAAGTTTTTCAAAGATCTTCATGAAGCCTTCTATCATCACATCCTCTGCATGTTCCCGATCTTTTAGGTATCGGATGCAGATGGCCAAGAATTTTCCCGAATAGGTATCATACAGGTGACGCTGGGCTGACCGATCGCCTTTTAGGCAACCTTGTATTATTCCTGTTTCGGTAGAAAAATTGGTTCTGCTGAACATTATTAGTGGCTTTCATTTAGGTAGATGCGCAGCTATCAAAAATGGTTGCTTGGGTTGATAAAAAAAGTTAATGTTTTTTTCTTTTTCTTTTACGAAGGAAGTTAAAATATTTAAAATCAGAAGGTTGTGATAAAAAAAAATATTGTGTTGGGTGAAAATATTTTTTGAATTTCTAATCCAAATTAATACACCGCCTTGTAATTGATCAGGATATCTAGCAAAACCCACTCATTCTCCTTAATGGTAACAGGCTGTATATTTCCCTCTCCATCAAAAATGTTGGCAAATAATCCATCCTCTTCTACCGTTACAACGGTATATCTACCAGGACTTAAGTCTAAGGCATACTTCCCTTCTTCATCTGAAGTAACTTCTTTAACCATCTCAGTAGCAATACCGGTGATTAAGCCATTCTCAACTTTTACATCAGAGATATTCGTTATTGGATACACTTGAACTTTCCTTTTTACCAAAACCTCACTTGCATCTTCTTCTTTCTCATCACCAATTTTAGGCATTTGATTTCCTTCTATCCAGGTGATGGTGCCCACGACCCCTTGCCCTTCGGGTTGGTAGGGAGTGCATTGAAACAAACTCAAAAATAGAGTAGCAAGTAAGAATAGGTTAGCAAGTCGTTTCATTTTGATTAATAAATTACTGGTCAGCTATATGTTTTTAAACAGCATAAATGATTCCAGATATTGAGGGATGACAGTTTGCCAGCCTAATTCATCATGAAGTTTCTGACCTAAAACGGTAGCACTTTGTTCTTCACCATGAATAATAAAAGTGATTTTAGGTCTGTCTGTAAAACCTTCTGCCCAATCCATCAGCTCCTCTTGGTCTGCATGAGCGGATAAGCCATCAATTTGATATATTTTGGCTTTGACAGGAACTTCACGACCATAGATTCTCACCTCGTTTTCTCCATCCACGAGTCTCCTTCCTCTGGTCCCATAGGCTTGATATCCCACGAATATCACACTATTTTTCTCATTCGGAAGGTGATGGAATAAATGGTGTAGTACACGACCTCCAGTGGCCATACCACTGGCAGAGATAATGATTGCATTACCTCTGTACTCATTTAGAGAGCGGGATTCCTCTTGCTTCCGAAAATAATGCAGTTGAGGATGATCAAATAAGTGATGATCTTCCTCTTCCAAACAAGCGGTGAGCTGATGGTCATTTTTGTAATCTAAGTAGAGCTTGGTGGCATTAATTGCCATAGGAGAGTCCAAGAATATAGGCACCTTGGGAATCTTCCCTTTTTCCATCAGTTGATATAGGTAATACATGACTAACTGTGTTCTTCCCAAAGCAAATGCGGGAATAATGACTAGTCCGTCCCGATCAAAAGTATCTCTGATAGCTCTTCCTAATTCCTCCTCCGCTTTGACTGGCGGGCTTACCCGGTCCCCATAAGTGGATTCTATCCACAATATGTCGGCTTTTGGGATACGGGTGGGAGGGTAAAGTATAGGATCATGGTATCTTCCCAAGTCTCCGGAGAAGACTAGCTTTTTCTCCTGTGTATCTCCTTTGACGATGACTTTGACAATGGCAGCTCCTAAAATATGCCCTGCATGGTAATAGGTTACACTTACATTCGGGTTGATCTGAAAGGGTGTTTCAAATTGTTGGGGAACTAGCTGCGGAAAAACTGACTCCGCATCATCTCTGGTGTAAAGGGGTTCTGGGGATTCATGTCTGGAATAGCCTTTCTTTCGGGCATACTCTGCCTCTTCTTCCTGAAGTTTTCCAGAATCTAAGAGTAGGATTTTCGCAAGCTCCGCGGTCGCTTCTGTGCAATAGATGGGGCCTTTAAAACCTTGCTTTACTAATTTAGGAAGGTAACCTACATGATCTAAATGAGCATGGGTGAGGATTATTGCCTCCATATCTGTGGGGGGCATAGGGAATTTGTCCCAGTTTCGCTTTCGCAGATTTTTGGCACCTTGATAAAGCCCACAATCTACCAGAAACTCAAAGTCCCCGAGGTCTATTAAATACTTGGAGCCAGTAACTGCTCCGGCACCTCCTAAAAATTTAACGGTTACATCCATATCTCTAAATGTTTTGAGAACAGAAGTTACAAAAAAAGAGGCATCCAATTGGATGCCTCTAGAATTAGTCCTTTAAAAAGTAACTATCTGCAAATTTAAGTCTGGTAATGCTGTCCAGTTGGGACCGACTGAGCGAATCCAACATTTCCACACCCTCCTCTTCATCGTAATCCTCTTCGTCTTTATCCTGACAGGTGATACATACTAAGCCTGCTTGGTTAAATACCCAGACATTTCGCTGGTTCACATCCGAGGAGCGATATCCATTTCTATAAATCGTGTTTCTGATAATTTCGAGAAGTGATCTTTCCATGATGAAAGGTCTATCATAGGGTATGTTCAGAATCAGATTCACTTTTTGATCTCTAAAGCTGTCGAGAGAATTCACGTCAAAACCTTCGTCAAATGTGACTACAGAGTCTGAAACTGCATAGTTATAAGCAATATGCTCTGCGTTCTCCATAGCTTCAGCTTTAGATCTACCTCTAGAGAAAGAGTCTTTGGTTATGCTCACTAGGGTGTCAGAAGTTCCAACAAGTTTTAGTGAAACTTTATTAAAGCTTGCATCATCGCTGATTGGGTTCAGTTTCAATATCATAACCCCTTCATCTACCGGAAGCACCTCTTCACTCTTATACCAGTTTTCAGATTTGAAGAGGGCTACTATTCTTGGAATCTGGAATCCACAGATACCTACGCATAGCAACCAAAGTCCCAATGCTACCAAGCCCATTCTTCCTCCGATGATATTCTTTTTTGCCAAAACACTAAGTCCTAATAGCAAGATGATGATTCCTGGAATTATCAATAAGAAAGATGCTGCTACTACTAGCCATACGGGGATCAGGTTAGAGAAAAGCTCTATCGGGAAATTATCCATCATCACTCCGTAATCATCATTGGTGAAAATACCGAAGTATACTGCCATTGCAATCAAAGGAGCAATGGTTATTGCTAATCCCAAGAAGAATACAAAGAGTCCAAAGAGCACTCGAATCACAGCTAAGATTGCACGGCCAACAGGGCCTAGTGCTTTTCCGATAGCTTCAATCACCTGTCCAATAACTCGGAAAGGCGTAAGAAGAATTTTTCTGGTATTAGATTCTGGTACTGGAGGGATTGGGTTTTGACTTTCCTTTACCGTCGTGTCAATATTATCCAAGGTGATTTCTCCACCTTTCATCTGGATTCGCTCGGTGATAGAACTCGCTACAGGAGTGATTATCCACAGCACCAAATAGATCAGGAATCCACTTCCTCCAGCTAAAATTAGAAGTACAAAGGCAAGTCTTGTCCATATTACTTCTACGCCAAAGTAGGCTCCCAGTCCGGAAGCAACTCCACCCAACACTTTATCATCTGGGTTTCTATAGAGTTTTTTGATGTTTTTATCCTCATTGATTTCATAGGAAACTGGTAAAATTACCCAAAGGACGATGTATGCAATAACCGCTATGACGCCGAAACTTAAACCGAATCGGAAATTGTCAAAAGGGAAAATGTCAAAGAATCCTGAGTTAAAGCGGATATTTCCACTGAATAACAAAAGGATTCCGATCAGACGAGTCCAAAGCGGGTCTATGGCAAAATAATGAGCTATACCAGCACAAACTCCACCCAGAATTTTCTTATTCTCTAATCTGACCAGTTTTTTATAACCTCCTTTTTCAGAATGTGGAGGGGTCACATATTTATAATAATCTTCAGACTTTGGCCCTGCTTTTTCATATTCTTCCTCAATCTTTTCTTCTTCCACAGTGGCAAAATCAGCAATGGTCCCCATTTTTTCAATGAGTTTCTCCACATTTTCTGCGGTGATTACCTGCTTATTGTTCTTGAGGTTGCTCAGGAAAATTTCGGCAATACGATTCTCTATATCCGAAATGATTTCGTGATTGTCTTTATAAGAAGAGAAATGCTTATTGATCGCGTCGAGATACTTCCGAAGGGAATCGTACCCGTCTTCTTCGATGTGGAAGAGAATTCCACTGATGTTGATGCTTATCGTCTTTTTCATGTGTTGTTCATTTTAAGGTTGCCACATGGGATCTCGCGGGTGATAGAGAAAGCTTGATCCGTATATGTGCTACTCAATTTCATAGGTTCAATTCTTAGAGGTGATTTGTTCGGTGGAATTGACTAATGAAGTCCAGGTAGTAGAAAGCGTACCTAGAAATTCTTTACCTTCCTCGGTGATCGAATAATATTTCCGAGGTGGACCTGATTCTGATTCTACCCATCGGTATTGAACTAATGAGGCAGATTTCAGTCTGTTGAGTAGCGGGTAAAGTGTGCCCTCGACCACGATCATCTGCACTTGAGTCAGTTCATCTATTAAGTCTGAAGTATACACCTCGCCCCGAGAGATAATGTGCAAAACGCAAAATTCGAGAAGCCCTTTGCGCATTTGAATCTGTGTGTTGGCGACATTCATATTTAGGTGATTTATTTTCCTTTCAAATGGAAAATTTTATTTCCGTTTGATCTTTTTAATAGAAAAATGATACCAATCTTTTCCAAGCTACCTTGTATAACCTAATTCCTTGCGATAAAGAGGGGCTTTCCATTGCCTATTATCTAAAAAACCTCATCTGTTTGCTTTTAATGCAGTTTTCTGAATTTTAAAAATCTTTTAAAAAAAAATGACCCAAAGTGTAACATTTTCAATCTTCCCTAAATAGTGCAAAATTATGAACAGAATTGTGTTCGGGGACGTACACACTTTCTGATTTTGAAAAAGAAAAAAGCCTAGGAATAACAAGGACTTAGATATTTGCTTTATTTTGGTTTTGTGAAGGAAAAGCAACTAGGAATAATTTACTTTTTGATGCTTTTGGCTTGTATGTTTTGTTTGCCAAAAGACGTAAAATCCCAATCAATTGCCCCGAAATATTCCAATGAATTCTTAAGTATTGGAGTGGGAGCAAGAGCCCTTGGGATGGGAGGAGCACAAGCCGCAGCGGCAAGAGATGTGACTGCAGCCTATTGGAATCCTGCCGGGCTGCTTGGTATCCAGCATAAATATGAGTTTACCTTAATGCACTCCGAATATTTTGCAGGAGTAGCACAATACGATTATCTGGGCTTTTCTACCCCCATCAAATCAGAAAGCCAGGTAGCAGTATCTCTGATCCGATTTGGAGTGGATGACATTCCTGATACTCGATTTTTATATGATGCCAACGGGGCCCTGAATTATAATAATATTCAATTCTTCAATGCGGCCGATTATGCCTTGTTATTGAGCTATGCCCGGGATTTATCTGATAAATTTAAAGTGGGTATGAATGCCAAAATCATCCATAGAAATGTAGGGAAATTCGCCCAAGCTTGGGGATTTGGATTGGATGTAGGAGGTATTTATGTGAAAGATCGATTGACAGCTGGATTAATGATTAGAGATATTACTTCCACCTTTAATGCCTGGTCACATAATGCAGAATTGGTCAAGGAGATTTATGCTCAAACTGATAATGAGGTTCCGATTAACTCCGTTGAATTGACTTTACCTCGGGCGATTGCCAGCATAGCCTATGATTGGAAATTGGGTAGCAACTTCAATCTGCTTACTGTGGCTGATTTAGATATGACTTTTGATGGAGAGAGAAATACCATTATCAGCACTTCCTTTATGAGTATTGATCCCAAAATAGGGATAGAAGCTGGATTTCAAGGAATTGCCTATCTAAGAGCAGGTCTTGGAAATTTTCAGTATATCAAGGATTTTGACGGAAGTAAGAGCTTGAATATACAGCCAAGTATGGGGCTTGGGGTAGTGCTAAGCCAAAAATTTCAAATTGATTATGCTCTTTCTGACATTGGTAATGTGTCTGATACTCCTTATTCACATGTCTTTAGCGTGAAAGTAAGTTTGGAGAAACTGGATCCAGAATTTAGAAAATTTAAAGGTTGGGATAGATGAAAAAAGCACTGATTCATATTCTCCCAATATTATTGTTGCTTCTTTCCTCAGAAGCTTTTGCTCAGCAAGTAGCTTGGTATTCTTACGATCAAACTTATTATAAAATACCTACCGCAAAAGATGGGATTTATAGAATTTCACCTGATGTTTTAACAGCCTCAGGTATTGATATTAATAACCTTGATCCCCGAAATATTCAGCTATTCCACAGGGGCAAAGAGGTAGCAATTTATATTTCAGGGGAAGATGATGGGAAGCTAGATCCAAGCGATTACATTGATTTTTATGGAATAAGAAATGACGGGACTTTAGATAGTTTACTTTACACCAAGTTTGATAAACTTCCCAACCCATATTTTAACACCCATTCTGATACCACAGCTTTTTTCCTGACAGTCTCATTAGGTCAACAAGGAATGAGGATGAATCAACGAAATGCTCCCCAGGCCAATCAACCCATTGTTAATTCCTATGCTTCTGAAAAGCTGGAGGTTTTTGGAGAGCAGTATTCTCTGGGTGTAGGTTATGCATTTGATTTTCGACTTTCATCATATGATCAAGGGCAGGGCTGGATGAGTACTTTAATTAGAAAAGGAGATTCAAGACAGGTGACATTTTCTGGTTTGGGAAGCCCAAGAAATTCAGGAACTGCTCAACTGGAAATTGGGCTAGTAGGAAGATCTTTACATAATCACGTTGCTCGTATTTCTGCAGGTCCAAATGCCAATTCCCAACGAGTGATACAGACCCAAAATTACTATGGTTATGAGTATCCCCAATTGACAATTCCGCTCAACATGAGTGATTTTAATCCAGATGGATCTTTGGTGATTACTCTGGAATCAATCGGGACAGAAGGAGCGGATAATCAGTCTATTGCATACGCCAAAATTGTATACCAAGAGAATGTTGTCAATGGAGAGTTTGATACCGAGCTATTTATTCTGCCTCCAGGAAATCAGCAAATAAAGATTCCTCAGGTGACTGGAAACTATGAGGCGTTGGAGATTTCTGATTACTACCAGCCTGAGAAAGTTGAGCTTTTACAATCGGGGGGAGAGTTGAGTTTCCAAGGAGCGATAGTAGGCGATAGCAGTAAGGTTTGGGTTCAAAGTGAAGCTTCTTTGATTCCTGTAGAAAGAATGAAAACGGTGAATTTTAAGAATTACCTTTCACAGGAAGCAGACTATATTTTGGTGGGGCATCATGCCTTGGAGATTCCTGCGGATCAATTTCAAAATCCATTACAATCCTATGCCGAACATAGAGCTTCTCCTTTGGGAGGGGGATATAAAACTCTTACCATTTTTATGGAAGAGATCTATGATCAATATGGCTATGGAGAAGAGGGGCCAACGGCTTTGTTTGAGTTTTTGAGAACCTATTACCCTGCACATCAGCCTACTCATTTACTTTTGGCGGGAAGGTCATTGACAATGTATTCCACAGCTAGGCAAAATGGCGTCAACTATTTTTACAGAAATAATCCATCTGCTTTTTCTTTTCAAAACTTAGTGCCTCCCGGGGGATATCCTACAGCCGATAATAATTTTGTGGTTGGGCTGGATCCAAGTCAGCCCCTGGTTCCTGCGATGGCAGTGGGAAGAATTCCGGCAAAGAATTCCCAGCACCTGGCCGATTACCTTAGTAAAGCCATAGAAAAAGATGCTGTGGGTGTCAGCGAACCTTGGCAAAAAGAGTTGATTCACCTGAGTGGCGGGGTTTCTGAATTTGAGCTCAACCGTTATTTCAACTTTCTCAATAATTATAAAACCATCGCTGAAGGACTGTACTTGGGAGGAAATGTAACCACCTACAGAAAGAGGTCGAACTCTACAGTGGAATTGATTGATATCACCGGGGATCTTAATGAGGGTAGATCATTAGTGACTTTTTTTGGTCATGGTTCGCCGACTGTGATCGATATTGAAATCGGATTTGCCTCAGACCCTACACTAAATTATCAAAACAGAGGAAAGTATCCTGTGATGCTTTTCAATGGCTGTGATTATGGAAATGCATATGGAACCGTGTACACCCAAAGTGAGGACTGGGTGATTACTCCGGAGAAAGGCGCTTCCAATGTGATGGCAAATACCGCAATTGGAGTAGATGTCATCCTAAATCGATATTCTGATTCTTTCTATTCCACAGCTTTTGCTGATAGCAGCAGTATTTATAAGACAGTAGGAGAGGTAAAGCAGCTTGGCGAGATTGATTTTGTAAATCGCTATGGAACCTCGCCTTTGAGTTATTCACATATGGAGCAAATGGTGCTTTTGGGAGACCCTGGCGTTCGTATGTTCCCCGCGGACAAAGCGGATTATTCTCTGGATGAGACCGAGGTTTTCTTCGAAAGCTTTAATGAGGATCCACTCAATGCACTTTCGGATAGTATCAAGCTGACTTTTGTTTTGAGAAATATCGGGATTGTCAATACGGATTCTGTAACCTATCAAATTAAAAGAAAGCTTCCTGACGGGACCGAATTTTCTTACGATGCCATTGAAATTCCTTATGTATCGAGAAAGGATACGCTGGTTTTTTCTGTACCAAACATTGGGATCAACGCAGCTGGTGACAATGTTTTTACGCTGGAAGTAAACAAAGCCAGGTCAATTCCTGAACTGACTTACACCAATAATTCTATTTCTGTGACAGAGTTTATTCCTTTGAGCGGAACGATGAATTTATATCCATTAAACTATGGAATAGTCTCTGAAACTGATGTCAATTTAGTCTCTCAGATTCCGGGCAAAACCAATGAGGAAAGGACAATCATCCTGCAGTTAGACTCCACATCCAACTTCAATTCGGCCTTTAGAAAAGAGATTCGTATTACCACTAGTGGTTTGGTCGATTGGCCTGTGAGTTTGATGAGCTCAGGGGATTCTGCAACCTATTTCTGGAGAAGTAAATTTCAGGAACCACAGGCGGGAGAAAATGATGCCTGGACCCAATCCAGTTTTTCCTTGATACCCAATGGCCCATCAGGATGGACACAAAGAACGATTTCCCAGTTGGAAGAAAATCAATTGGAAAACCTGGAGGTGAACCCACAGCGGAACGCCTTTAAATACGTGGATAAGAAGTTGGGTTTTGAGGTGTTTACCGTCGGTGCAGGTGTGGATACCTTGAGTTTTAGAAATACCCAGTTTTATCTGGATCAGGTGCCTCAGATTATCGATAATGTTAATAATGCGAATAGCAGACTCTGCCCGAACGGTTCGTTGGGCTTGGTGGCTTTTGATCAAAAAAGCCTGATGCCTTACCTCGCTATTCCGGTTCCGGGTTTCGATATTCTTGATTCGCGAGCTTGTGGTAGAGTTCCTCAGGTGATTCAGAGTATTCAGAATTCTTGGATAACTACACCAGGTCAAACCGTCTTGGAGCAATATGTGAAAGGCGTCAAAGAAGGAGATTTTGTAGTGATTTTTTCTGTTGGAAATGTAACTTTTGATGCTTGGCCAGATGAAGCTTATGCTTTGCTCAAAGAGTTTGGAGCTAATGAAGCTACACTAAGAAATTTACAAACTGGTGACCCTTATATTCTGTATGGGCAGAAAGGAATGAATCCTGGAGAGGCGATGGAGATCATCGGTAAATCAAATCAGGAATTTCCTCCAAATCAACAGACCCTATCCTTTAAGACCGATCTGGAAGGTTATTTCACACAAGGCATGATCATTACTCCTAGAGTAGGTCCGGCTTCTAATTGGGAACGATTTTTTCAAAATGTCAATGCAAGAACTTGGATCAACGAAGAGGAATTCACCTATTTCGATGTATTGGGTGTCAAAAATGACGGAAGCGAAGAGCTGATCTTGGAAAACACTTATGAAGAGGAAATAGCCTTGGATTTCATTGATGCAGAAACCTATCCTTATTTGAGGCTGAGATATAGAATGAATGACCCAAACTCCACAGCTCCGGCTCAACTCGATAGGTGGCAGGTGAATTATTCTGGCGTTCCAGAGGGAGCTTTGACGGTGAATACATCCCAGGAACAAATCAATTTGAGGGAAGGGGAGCAGACCAGTATTGGAATGAGCTTTAAAAATATTTCTAAATACAATTTCTTGGATTCCATTCAGGTAAACTGGAAGTGGACAAACGTAGCTTCTAAAAAGGTGGAGGAATTCTCCAAAAAATTCCCTGCGCTCAAAGCAGGAGAGTCTTTCGAATTTGCCATTGATTTTAGCTCTATAGGAAAGGGAGGAGTAAACGAACTGGAAGTCTTTGCCAATCCAAGGATTCAGCAGGAGCAGACTTTTAGGAATAATCAGGTGGACTTTGGTCCCTATGTTTTGGTGGAGGCTGATGAAAGTAGCTCTGTATTGGATGTGAATTTTGATGGTATTTACATTATGGATGGAGATATCGTTTCTCCAACTGTAATGGTGACAGCCCAGTTGATCAATGATCAAACGCTACTTTATAAAAAGGATACTGTGGGCTTGGATATTTTCCTCAAGCAAAACTGTGAGAGCTGTGAGTACAAGCGAGTGAATTTTTCTGATCCTAATCTCAATTGGTCTCCAGCTTCTGAAGATGCCCGCTTTAAAGTTTCCTTTTTGCCTGGACCTTTAGAAGATGGGATGTACACCCTGAGGGTGGCAAATGCGGATTCCGAGGAGCCCTATGAAATAAGTTTTGAGGTGATCAATGAGTCCCAGATTACTAATTTCTATCCCTATCCTAATCCATTTAGTACGAGCGTTCGCTTTGTGTTTACAGTAACAGGTGCTGAGGTACCCGACGAAATCAAGATTCAGATTATGACTGTGACTGGAAAGGTGGTTCGGGAGATTTTGCAAAACGAACTGGGACCTTTAAGAATCGGAAATAATATCACAGAATATGCCTGGGATGGGAAAGATGAATTCGGTGATCAACTAGCAAATGGGGTTTATATCTACCGCGTTCTAGTTAGAAAAGATGGGCAGTTTATGGAGCATCGACCTACTGCCGGTGACAAGGCCTTTAAGAAAGGTTATGGAAAGATGTATTTGTTACGATAGTTGAGAAGAAAAAAAATAATAGCAGAGAAAACAGTAACTATTTACCCGAATCAGGAAAATAAAGATGGTTTTGTAGTGACAATAAATAAGTTGGCAAACATTCCCCACACTAGCCCGCCCGAATTTGATGAAGAAAAGGTATCAATTCCTACAAGAGCTATTGAATTTCTCCCACTTTCTATAAATCCGTATAATTCTCATATACAATTTTTTAGGATTTAGTAATTTTACCATTAGTCAGAATTAAATTAAACAACAAGAATATACTGACGGGAAAAATCTGTGCTTGATGGTGATTTTGCTTTACCCGAAGTAATTAATTACAGTTATTCATTAAAAGATTATTACGATGAAAAAATTAGCAATTGCCTTAATTGGTTTAGCTCTACTTTCCTGCAATAGCGGGAAGAAAACAAAAGAAAATGAAAAACCAGCCTATGCAAAAGAATACACGGAAGACGGTAAAATTTTGGTGGATGAAATCAACTTTACCATCGCAGAGACCGACTTATACATGGTCAATCACTCTAAAGAATATGAGGTAAACACTTTCAGGCATTCCAGAAAAATGTCAGATAAAGACAATCAATTCGTAGTTAGAGAGAATCAAGACGTCATGTATTCTCACGCAGTAGTAGATATTTCCGAAGGTGCGACGTTGGTCAATCCTGATTGGGATGTCTATTCTGTCATTCAGGTTATTGATGAAAATGAGTACACTATTGGAGTCGTTTATCCTGGCGAATCCAAAACCTTTACTACAAAAGATGTAGCTCTTGGAAATCACATATTCCTTAATATGAGAACAGGTGTTCGAACCCTAGACTCATTGGGTTATGCAGAAGCACATGAACACCAAAACAAAGTTCAGATTTTAGCCAACTCAAGTAAACCTTACCAAGCCAAAGGATTTGATACAAAAACTTTGGACGAAACAAGAGTAAGATTGAAAGGCAGAATGGCTGAAGCAAATAAACCGGAGTTTTATTTCGGCTCCAAAGAAGAAGTTGACTCATTACAATTTTTAATAGCTTCTGCTGTTGGCATTTTTGGTCTGCCGGTAGAACATGCTGCATATCTTAATACGATTCAACCAAGTAATGAAATTCAAGAAGGAAAATGTGCCTCCTTAACACTCCCCGTTCCACCTATACAATTTGATAAAGGAGGATTCTTCTCTGTTACTACTTATAATAAAGAAGGGTGGATTGCTACTGACAACTTTGCGCTAAACAACAGAATGGCTGAAGCAAATGCAGATGGCACCTACACCTTCCATTTCAACTGTCCTGATGCTAAAAACAATATCGACGTAGTTGATGGATGGGCAATTCTAATAAGGCTTTATCGTCCAGAAAGTAAAGAAGCAATTTTGGACTATATGAAAACTGCTACCGAAACCATAAAATTTGAATTGTTAGAAGAATAAAAACTCTTGCCAACATTTTGAATAAGTAATGGCAGGGAAAGTGCTAAATATCAAGGTTTGTAGCCCACTTTTACTGCAAAGCGGTTTGGCAGGGAAGAAGCCTACAATCTGCCACTACTCATACATTTCAAAACAGAAAATAATTGAATATTTTATACATTAAAACTTGAAATTATGAGAATCTTAATCCTTTTTTCAATCTTAGCTCAGCTATTGAGCGGATGTAATTCATCAAATAAAAAGAACAAAACTGAAAAACTGTCTGATGTTAAAGAAATGACAGATGACCAAGCTACCGTTAGTGTAAACGAAGAGAATTATGCATTGGCGATGGCAGACATGGCCATGCAAAGAGAGTTTGAGCAAGGAGCAAATAACACCAATTGGCATCATCATTATGATATCATGGAGCTGGATAAGCAACCTGCTCCGATGATGAACCGTGATACGAAATATTCATTTTCCATTTTAGATGGAGGTGGTGATGTAGCAATTACCCTACCGGAAACTGATGGACGTTATATGTCATTGCACATATGGAATCACGATCACGTAACTTACAAAGTTTTCTATGGACCCGGACGATATGTTATTCCGGCATCGGTTACTAGTGACTATTTTGTAGCCAATGTAAGAACACAGGTAGATTCTAAAGACCCTGAAGATGTAAAAAAATCAAGTGAATTCCAGAATCAATTGAAAATTGAATACTTAGACGGATATCAACCAAAACCATTTAGGGCGACTAAGTGGAACATGGACGAGTTCAATAAAATTCATCAGAAATATGTTGAGATTGCCAACCAGCAAGGTATCATGGGCACAATGGGCACTATAGATAATCCGGTTTCGTTAGAAGACCGCAACAGAGGTGTTGCTATTGGCACCGGACTTTTACCTGATAAAGATGCGGTGTATTTAACGGGCAAGTATGATGTGAATAAAGGAAACAAATATCAAGTGACCTATGCAGTACCTGAAATGGTCAATCCTGAATTGGGCTTTTATTCTATTACAGTGTATGGTGATGACCAGTACCTAAAAACAGATATGGGTTCTACTCTTAGTAACAGGGATATCAAGTTAAATCCTGATGGAAAATCATTCACTATAACATATGTTTTTCAAGAGGATTTTGATAATTCAGAAAATCAATTGGTCATTCCTACAGAGACATTTTGGATAAACTTTCGTGTATATATGCCCGGGCAATCTATCATCGATGGTGAATATATACTACCAACAGTTAAATAATTAATAGTCTACACAAATAGACCAAGTTAGAAACGTTTGCTAACATTTTGTATAAGTAATGGTAGGCAATACGGCAAATAGTAAAGTTTGTAGCCAACTATAACCACATAGTAGTTTGACAAGAAAGTACCACGGAATCTGCCACTACTCATACAATTTACCGTTAAAGCGTGATTATCTTTCTCCTTTCGCGATCCCAAATACGTTTTGATTTGCAGAGATTTTAAAATCTTCAAGATGCCTACTGCGACCGACATCAATAATGCCTTCGATATACGCGACTTTTGTCGCTCCAGTGCTCAGGCTGACATTTAGAATGACTGATTACTGCTTACTGCAACCTACCTCCAGTAGGCAAGCTGCTTACTGAGGTCGCTTACTCTTTTTCACATATCCATAAATCCCCCATACTCCGACTATCAATAGACCCAATCCTATTGCCCATTGAAGAGGAGTGTTTAGAGATTCTTTGGCGGCGAGATAGGAACTTGCAGCTACTCCCAAGCTGAATGCAATGACAGTTCGGGTGAGCATCCCAGGAATTCCATAAATCAGCACTTTTGCAATACTGACTTTTAGGGAAGCAAAAAGGAAATTGGAAATAGCAAAAGGTACGACAGGACTGATACGTACAAAAAACACTAAGGAACCTTCTTTTTCTTTTCGTGCCTCAACCTCTGCTTTGAACTTGGGATTTTTCTTAAAGACTTTTTCTGAGAGATCAGTATTGATCAATTTACCTATACCATAACCTATTACGGAAGCCAAGGAGTAACCTAAAATTAAAAAAGGTAGGGAAACCCAACCGAAATAAAAGCCTGAAGCTAAAGCGATCAATGTGGTGGGAAGCAAGGCCAATCCCATAAGTAATGCTCCGATAATGACATATACTAAGAAATCTATGGCTTGGCTAAGGCTATATTTTGATAGGAAATCATAGTTCACCGCAAAAATCGCAGAGCCGATAAATGGCATACATGTGACCCAAAGCCAGGCTAGGATGCCCGTAGGGTGATGTCCAAAGTAGGAGGAAATTGTTTTGAAAATACTGCCCTTTTTTGTCATCTTTGATCAGCTTTGGGAAAGAGTATTCTTCCCAGCGCTTGCAAGTTTAGCAAGTGAAACCCGAATACACCCTATTAGGAAGGAAAAATTCCTTTAACAAGATTCAAAAAGAATAAAACCCCAGATAGATATGAAATTTGGAACCAAAGCCATCCACGCAGGAGTAGAGCCAGATCCAAGCACCGGAGCCATTATGACTCCGATTTATCAGACTTCCACTTATGTGCAGCGCTCTCCAGGCGATCATAATGGGTATGAGTACTCCCGAACGCACAACCCAACCCGAACTGCATTACAGAATAACCTGGCTGCGCTGGAAAATGGAAAACATGGAATTTGCTTCTCCTCCGGTTTAGGTGCTATTGATGCCGTGGTGAAACTCTTCAATCCAGGGGATGAGATTATTTCCACCAATGACCTTTATGGTGGAACCTACCGTCTGTTTACCAAGGTTTTTGAGCGATATGGAATCAAATTCCACTTCGTTCCCATGGGCGATCCAGAATCCATCACCGAGTATATCAACGAAAAGACAAAAATGATTTGGGTAGAGACTCCAACTAACCCAATGATGAATATCATAGATGTGGCAGGAGTGGCTAAAGTGGCCAAAGCACATAAAGTCCTGCTTGCAGTGGATAACACTTTTGCTTCCCCCTACCTTCAAAACCCTTTGGATCAGGGAGCGGATATCGTGATGCATTCTGTAACCAAATATTTGGGAGGGCACTCTGATGTGGTGATGGGAGCCTTGGTATTGAATGATGATGAAATTGCAGACCAACTGGTCTTTATACAGAATGCCTGCGGTGCTACACCAGGTCCTCAGGATTGTTTCTTGGTCCTTCGAGGCATCAAAACCCTGCATTTGCGAATGGAGCGTCATAGCCAAAATGGCAAAACCATTGCAGCTTATTTAAAGACGCATCCTAAAGTAGATAAAGTGTACTGGCCAGGATTTGAGGATCACCCGAATCATGCCATTGCTAAAAAACAAATGCGTGATTTCGGGGGGATGATTTCATTTACATTGGTTGGCAATAAGCAAGAGGATGCAGTCAAGGTAATGGAGAACTTTCAGCTTTTTGCTTTGGCAGAATCACTGGGCGGAGTAGAATCTCTTTGCGGACACCCTGCCTCTATGACCCATGCGAGTATTCCTAAAGAAGAGCGGGAAAAAGTGGGGTTGGTTGATTCTCTGATCCGACTAAGTGTAGGAGTAGAAGATGCTGAGGATTTGAAACAAGATTTAGCAAACGCCTTAGCTAAAATCTGATTTTAGAAAGTCTATAAAATGAAAACCAGTCGAATAGGCTGGTTTTTTTGTTGAAGTTTAGATCATTTCAATCTTGCCTTGTCGCTTTACTGATATCCAATTTGTATTCCAATCAGGATAGCTACTGCAGCAATTGCAAAAATGATTAAAACCGGTTTGATAATAAACTTGATCCAATCATTGTACTTTACACCCGCCAGTGCGATCACAGCCATTAATGCCCCATTGGTGGGTACAATCAAGTCCATTGTGATCGTGCCATATTGATAGGCCAGCACGGTTACTTGTCTGGAGAGCCCTATCAAATCAGACAAGGGGGTTAAAATAGGCATGGTTAAAATAGCCTGTCCGGAATAGCTAGGAATTGGGAAATGTAGGATGGATTGGGAAAACATCATTAAAACTGCAGATACAGAAGGAGGCACATTTTTTAAAGGAGAAAATAATCCGTGGACAATCGTATCAATAATAACTCCCTCACTTAAAACAAGTGAAATACTATTGGCCAGTCCTATGATGACGCAGGCAAAAATCATTTCCTTAAAGCCACCGACATATAATTCGGTGGTCTTGTTGATACCGAATTTGGCGATGAGACCAGACACTAAACCTAAAGCAAAAAAGCAAGCCGACATTTCTTCAAAACCCCAACCTAAACTAACCAGACCGTAAGTCACAATTCCAAATGTGATACCGAGTAAGGATAATATGAGCTTACTTCTTTTGGTAAGGCCATTCACATTTAAGACTAAGGTTGATTTCTCCACCCGATGCTTTCTAGCATATTGGACAACAATTACTATCCAAACTAAAGAGGCGATCAGAAGAAATGTTAACCTGAATTCTAAGCCAGAAAGCAATTCCAACTGGGCCTCTTGTTGGGCTATTACAACTCCAAAAACATTAAATGGGCTAAATGCTGCACCCACTGTTGCAGACCCGAAAGTAGCACTTAAAATAGTCAATGGATTGTATCCTAGAGAGCGTCCAAAAAGCATGAGCACAGGCACCATAGCGATAATTTCTTCCTGCATTGCGATTGTAAAACCTGCTGCCAGAAACAAGATGGTAAGCGTAATTAATGCTAAAAGTTCCTTTCCTTTTAGAAGAAGGATTAATTGATTTAAGCCCTGATTTAATGCACCTGTCTTCTCTATGATATAGAAACATCCTCCAAGCAATAGAATCAATACAATTAAGCTTCCTCTTTCAGCAATACCTCTGGGAATAGCTAACAGTAGATCAAAGGGAGAAAGATGTGGTGCGTCTTGTTGTGTATAGGAGTTGGGAACCACTATAGTTTGTTCTGTTTCAGGGTTGAATTCCCGTTGGTAAGTTCCTTTGGGAATTAAAAAAGTCAGAATCCATCCAAAAATTATTGCTACTAAAATTATGACAAAGGCATTGGGAAATTTCTTCATTTTATGCTCATTGATGATAAATAGGAAATGGGCGATGTTATACTTTCAAACTCAAAAAAAACGGTAATTGACAATAGTAAAAAGCTTCTGAAAATACATTGGTAAATTCAGCTGTGCAAGGAGATGAGATAATTTGAAAAATAATATTTGGTTTTAGGGGGATTGAGAGGGTAATTAATTGCTTTCTGAATTGAAAAATCTGGAGTATTTAATTTTTTAGCTGCTCTAGTCGTATAATGGCATTTTGGTTATTTGGATTCAGATTGAGTGATGTCTGAAAGCTTTCAATAGCCTTTTCATTGTTACCCAAGAATAGATATCCCTCAGCGAGACTATCATAAAGGTTGGCAGAATTTGGATAAAGCTTAGTTGCTAGTTGGAAAACATTGATGCCTTGTTGGGAAGTCTTAGGGTTGAAAATTAGTTGAAGCCCAATTGTGTTAAGGTTTCCTTCAGGTAGCTTCAAGGAAGGATGTTCTTTTAAGATGGAGCTATAGAGTTGAAAAAGGTTTTCATAATTCTGTTCTGAAGCTAAATCATTGAAATCCTGAAAACTGAAAACCTTGCGTTCCCCTTGTTTGACCATTTGGCTTATTAACCCTTCCTTCGATGTGTTTTCCTCTGGTCTGGTTTCCAAAAATGCCATTCCATTTTCGTCTTCTTTTAAATAGGCGTTTAAAAAATTCAATGTATAATTTGAGACCCATTTATAAGACTCCATGATTTCAGGATCGCTTTTATCCTGCCGAGGGTCTCTTTCACTAAAAAGAATCCCGAGAGAACTGAAATAAGAATGGGTTAGATGATGAAATTTTAATCGATAGGTTTGACCTTTCCTGACGCTGTCATATAACACAAATTTTGAATTGAGCTCAGGCGCTATTTTATCCTCCTTCAATACGATATCAGGAATGTCTTTTTGGGCCATATGAAGATATGGCACATCCATTTTATCGAGATTGAAGGATAGTGATTTTTCAAGAAGTTCATATTGATACCTTTCCGTCCCATCCAAACTGACTATAGCTTTGATACGATCATTTCTCATTTGGGCTATGATGTTGGATAAACCCCCAAAGCTAAAACCCATAACTGCAAATTTGCTGTAGTCGGCTATAGCTAAATTGCCGGCTTCTTTGATCAAAAACTCCACATCCCGGGCTTGTGTTTCTATTTCCATAGCCAGATTATTGCTAAACCAGCGAGTATCCGTTCCTCGGCTAGGACTGGAAATCACAAGGTATCCATGGCTGGCTAGAAATTCACATAGGGCAAAATTTTCAATTGAGGATGCCTGGAAGCTAGCAGTGTAAATGATCACTGGGAATTTTCCTTTGGCAAAATCAATTTCTGAATAGGCCTTGGTTTGTTCTTTTAGATGAAGTTGATTTTCAGGCGTATTGGGGTAGTAGAACCAATTTAAGAGTTGATCGTTGGGAAGGTTTTCCCATTCCTCTTCTTCCTTTAAAATTTCAAAGTAGTTTAAAACCTGCAAAGGGGACTTATTTCCTAATTTCTGTTCGGAAGGGTACCAAATGCTAACCGGTATCGGTCTTGCTATTTTATGATTGGTGTATTCATAGGCTCGGCTATATGTTCTCGTGCTGTCTGAGACAGTATAATGTTTGAAACCTACCTTGTAATCCCCATGATTGAGGTTGATTTCATTCAAAGAAGTTTGCCCCAGAAGTAGATTTCCATGAAAGATTATTAAAAGGGTTAATAGCTGTCTTTTCATGGATTTTTTCATAACCCACAATTTAAGAAAATACCCGCTCTTAGGAAATCGAAGCAGTTTTCTGGAATTTATTCCTTTTTCGAATGATCAAGACACCAAAGGAGATTATTAAAAGGTATCCAATTACTAGTAATGTCAAAAGGAAGGGGATGTTGCGCTGCATGACCACAAAGTCCGCAATACCAGCCTTCCAAAACATCCACTCATCAGCCAAAATGGAAGCCATATCTCTATTTCCTGTTTCTAAAATGATAATTCCAGATTTAGAATCCAGATCAATTCTCGCGGCCGTATTTATTGCATTATTTCCACTGCCGTCATGTCCTATTATTTTGGAATTTGGATCATTTTGGCTGTAAAGGTGAGGACCTAAGCCATAAACCTCAATATCACCAATAAAAGTCTCCGCTTTGGCCATGGATTGAATAGTTTCCTGAGAAAGGACCCTGTTTTCCGAAATGTTAGCGATTAAAAATTTTGCTAAATCTCCTGTGCTGGTGTACAGTCCTGCAGCAGCTAAAGCCGTGAATTTGTTCATAGGTCTTATGGTGCCATCATCCTTAAAAATCTGGACAAATTGAGGGGATGGGTTTTGCTGGTATTCAAAAGTAGAATGTACCATGTTTAATGGCTTCAGTACCTCCTGCTCCATGAATTCTTTAAAAGATTGTCCGCTGATTTCTTCTATCAGTAACTGCAATATCGTATAGCCAGCCCCAGAATACATGTATTGGCTACCAGGTTCATATCCTATAAATGCCCTGCCTTCGGAATAGCCGCTATCTGAGGCTTTCGTTAAGGACTCTTCAATTGTCTGGATTGGTTCATTGGCAGGAAAACCATCATATCCCAAACCATCAATTAGCCCAGAAGAATGGGAGAGGAGTCTTCTAACAGTCACCTGACTATTGTCAAAATCACTTTTGGGTAAATGCCATCTACTTAGATATTCATCTACAGGCGTATCCAAATCAAGTTTTCCTTGCTCTACCAATTTCATGACTCCAAAGGAGGTGATCCACTTACTAATTGAGGCAACAGGAAAAATGGATTGGTCATTGACGGGTCTGTCTACGGAGTAAGTGAGTTCTTCAGATATTTCACCGTTTTCAATCAGTATCATAGCGAAATTGCCAACAAACTCTTCGGCTATTCTTTCTTTAGTAGCTTCAATAAATCCCTCTGGACTGTCTTTTGAAGTGATACCTTTTAAGAGAAATCCTTCAACAAATCCCAAACCGATAAAGGCCGTCCAAATGAGTATCGCAAGAAATAGTAAGGCGATGTATTTAAATGTTCTCATGGGCAACTGACAAATAGCATATCTAGTACGATACTAAATTACCTAGATTGAAAGCTAAGATGATAGCAATGCGACCAATGACGAGATTGCCTATCTATTCAACCATTTTTAGGAAGTGTATGGAGATTTGTAGTCGAAGAAAAGTTAGCTCCTTTAAAGCTTGGGCTAACTTAAGAAAGTTTGATTTTCAGAAGCTTGGTAGTGATAATCAATCTGAGTATGAAAGAATTTATCTGAATTAAATGTTTTCAATAACCTTTTCTGAAGGTTGAATTTGGATGGCTTCTACACTGGCCAACTCTTGAACCAGGCCGTAAAAATCTATCAAATCCCATCCAGGCTCCATTTTTTCCATCACTTCGTAGGAAGATATTGGGTTACCATCATTTAATTTTTCCAATAACTCAATGATTTGTGGGTTGTATTTTTTGGGAATTCTATGTCCTCTCGCAAAAATTAATATCTCATCTGGGTTGTGTAGATCCCAAATGAGAGGGAAAATTGATTTTCCTTGAAATAGAAAATCTACATTGGGAATTAAAGTTTTAGAATTCCTGATCGATTTTTTTCTAATGCCACCATTGCTTTTTAAGCTTGCCAACTTACGTTCTAACCGAATCGAAAGCTTTTTTTGGATGGTTTCAATACTTAACCTATCTGCCAATGAAGAAATGGACTCTTCCATACCTATAGGTTTGCCATAGTCACTATGTTCAATAAGCTTTTCCTCACCTGTCTCAACCAGTAATTCATTTTCAAACCTGTCCATTGGAGGGTTGATATAATCCAAAACTAGACTCATGGAGAAATCAGGTGTATCAGCAACATGATAGACATAATGAGGGATAAACATAGTATCCCCTGGATTCAATGGATATTTTTGACTTTCCTTTAGCATTTCAGAAATATTGTGAAATGTTTCCTTCTGATGCTGAATAGAATTGTAACGCGGACTATCCCAGGTATAAAAGATTTTCTTGCCTGGCCCTAGGTGAAAAAGGAAGCCATCTTCTCCAGTTGATTCTTTGTGGATGCCAAAAGGGGTAAAGCCATAGTTTCCCATAAAAAATAAAAATGAGAAACCATTTAAAGGCAAACCTGCCACCTTTAATAATGGATGAATTATCTTAGCGGCTTTTTCTGCAAATGAGTTGCTAAATTCTTCCAAGCCAATTAGAATCATTCCGAATTTTTGATCTTCAAAAATTTCTTTTGACCAGTATTCAAGGCTTTTTTCTTGAGTGGGAGGGTTTGCGATCATTTCCTGAATGAGATCGTTTCTAAGCTCTTTATTTATGTAGATTTTTAGGTGGTTATGTAGGTCCTCTTTAACTATAAACCCTTGTAAAACACTAATTAATAGCTGGATAACTTCCATGTTGTCGGAAGATGAAAGCAATTCTAAAGCACTCGCAGGTTTAGATAGTTTTTGAGTGTTTTCATAAAAATTCTCCCAGGCTTTAATATTCATTTTAAATAATGGGTTTGAAGTTTGATTTACTAGAGATATAGATAGCAAAAAGCATTTTGATTGATCAAAAAAGTAGTGAATCCCTACTCAAGCATGGCAGTCAATAAAATTCTTTTTTTTGGAGGGAGAGCTTTGCTTTTGGCCGCAATTTTCAAATGTTCTTGATTCTTTTCCTTGGCATGAATCAGATGGAATAGTTCGGCTACCGTAAGTCTTTCCTCAGGCAGATCTATAAGTTCAAATTCGTCACCCGGAGCCACATATCCTTCCTCCAATATGCTAAGGTAAGTTCCACCGAAGCCATGTTGGATAAATTGTTTGAGCACTTTTTGAGTGCCAAACTTATGCCCAAATTTGTAACAGGGTTCTCTGTATTGTGAAATTTGAACCACTGTTTCTCCCAACTTGTAAATCGCACCATGATAAACTTCCCGCTCATCAAATCCAGCGAGTGTCAAGTTTTCACCAAACATGCCCCAAGACCAATCTAAGTTAGGATATAGGTTTTTCCAATAGGGGTATTGCTCCGCTGAAAAGGTATAGCAGGCTTTGTAATACCCCCCATGATTAAGCCTATTGGATACCTCATCGCTGAGCACATCATTTTTGGTTAAAAAAATCGGTTTGTCTGTTGGTTTTTTATAGATCCCAGTACTTTCCTCTTTTCCGTTCCAAAGAAAAGTTGTGGGCTTAGCAATATTAGTAGAAATGATTTTCATTCTAAAAATTGGATTAGCTGAATTCCAGAGTAATATATTATGATTTTCTTAAAAATGAGAGTGCTTAAGTGGTAAGCAGGTACCAATTCTAAAACGAACTTAAAATCAATATAGGCAAAGGCTTTAGCGAGCGAATGGCAGCACTTCCTTTTTACGTTTTGTTGAACCTTGATTTTATGTGTGCCAAATGCACAATCAGGAAAAAGTTAAACCAATATTTTACTAAACAGCTGATGAGCTTGTTTTTCTGCCTGAGAGAAAAGAACCTTCTTTTGACTCTTGAGTTCGATTATCCAATCCAGATATTTTTGGGATGGAGCTTCTTTTTCAGCCACAAAATGAGTGAGTGACTGTAAAGAAAGCTGGTTGGAATACCATGGCTTTAAACTGTCTTTCAATGCTTTGATCTCTCCATGAATGCTTTCGACAAAAATTGGATTGAAACCCAAGTGGATCAAGAGGTTTTCTAGCATGATGATAGTTTTCAAGGCATCAAAAGTTTCCTTTAAAGCATTACTGTCCAAGTTTGCCTTCATCTCGAGTTGCAAAAAGCCCAATTCTTCATTGATGACCTGATGGATTGCCGAGCTTATTTCTAAAGGCTTTAACCCCTTGCTTGCTTGTAATGCTTCTATAAACAGGTGTTCCCAATTCTTGAGAGAACTACCCACTACAAGATCAAAAGTGTCATTATAAAGCTTCTTTTTCTGCTTAGTAAGATGCTGGCAATAGCTTTTATAGCTCTGCTTTGTTTTTCTTTCCTGCTCTAAAAAATTACGTTCCACCAATTTAAGATGGTGAACTTTACGCAGGTACTTTTCCAGTCTTTTAAACGAGGAAAAGATATCAAACTCCAGCCCTTCTTGTTCGAAATGTATTTTACCTAGCATTTTGCAGTAAAGTTCGAGGAACTCCATCTTGCCCAAAAGCTCAATACACTTTTTGGATTTGATTTGCTTACCCAGCACCAAGAAAAGCGCTTTGGCTTCGGTGTGCTGCCGCTCAAAAACTTGAAAAACCGGAGAGACCTTCGTCTGCATGATTTAGGAAATTTTCACCAGGGTGGCACCATAACCCCACTGGTCTTTCTGTGTATCTTGAAAGTACTTAATATTTCCTAATTGACTCAAATGACGGTGAATTTCTTTTCGTAAAACTCCATTTCCTATTCCATGGATAAAAGTAATCTCATCCATTCCACTTGCTATAGCCTGATCCAGGTTCTTTTCAAAAACCTCCATTTGAAGCTTTAACATGGCTGAATTGCTCATCCCTAAGGGAGTGGTAGTCAACTTTTCTATATGCAAGTCAATCGATCTAGGTGGTTTTTTTGCCGAATGTGGTTCAGATTTTCCTTGAATACTTTCAAGCTCCTGGTTCAAAGCTTTGATGTCAAGCTCTTTCGTCGTTTGCTCTAGATGGAATAAATAAGCGGTTTTTCCTAAAAGTGGGGCTTTGCTCAAGTGCTTAAAAAACTGAGTTGCTTTCATCTTTAATTGCCTCTCAAAAGCCGGTAGGGCTTTCTCAAGTCGGTCTTGAATGGGAATGAACCGAAGTAGAAAAGAAGGCCATTCGTCCATTTCCTTCAGCAACCGATCGTCAAATTTTTGGGTTTCTCCAGCCCGCAGGGTTCCTGCCATCAGGGTTCGATGATTGTCACCAAAAACTTCCGAAACATGTGCTAAATAGGACTTTTTGCTATCGTTAATCAAATAGAGACTCAGACTCTGATCGTTAATTGGAACAAAAGCCAAGTACAAACCTTGATCTTTTGGGGCTGAGATCGTTTGTGGTATTTCCGGTTCAGGGGTGTTAGATTCCTGTTCTCCAAAATATTTCTTTTCTGTTTCATGAATGACAACCACTTCATTTTTTAGGGCTGGAATCATAAAACCATCTTCAATTTCAATTTCTATTCTTCCGCTGGAGGAAATTTTTCGGATAACTCCCTCTTCAGTTCCTCTCAATAATCTTACTCTATCTCCTATATTCATCGATCTAAGGCTTTTTTATATGTATCCAGTGCTCTTTGTCTGGCGAATTTATGATCTACAATCGGTTTTGGATACTTTTCCGTTCCAAATTCCGGGATCCATTTTTTGATATACTTAAGATCTTTGTCAAATTTCTCTGTTTGGGAACTTGGATTAAAGACTCTAAAATAAGGTTGTGCATCTGTTCCTGTTCCTGCAGCCCATTGCCAGCCTCCATTATTTGCTGCCAAGTCAAAATCCAATAGTTTTTTGGCAAAGTAGGCCTCTCCCCAACGCCAATCAATCAGCAAGTGTTTAGTTAGAAAAGATGCTACGATCATCCTAACACGGTTATGCATATATCCTGTTTGGTTTAATTCACGCATACCTGCATCCACAATAGGATAACCTGTTTTCCCTTCACACCAGGCTTTAAATTCCTCCTCATTATTTCTCCATGGGATTTGATCATAGGCAGGTTTAAAAGCCTTATCTACCACCTGAGGATTATAATCCAGGATCATCATATAGAATTCCCGCCAGATTAATTCATTTAAATAGGTCTCATTCAGTGATGCTGCTTTCAAAGCAAGCTGACGGATTGAAATCGTTCCAAATCTTAAATGAATTCCAAGTCTAGAGGTTCCATTTTCAGCCGGAAAGTTTCGTGTTTTATCATAATACTTGATGATTTCCTCGTTGGGATTGGAGCTGGGTATAGAAATACTCGATCTTTCAAAACCCATTTCTTTTAAAGAGATCAAGGGTTCAGGCTTGGTCTGATATAGGTTTTTCCAGTGAAAATAGGAGAGAGCTTCGATGTTTGTTTCTTCAAATTTGCTAAGCCAAACGCGGCTGAAAGGAGTGAAAACTTTGTAGAATTCTCCTGACCCATTTAGAATTTCTCCTGGCTCGAAAATCACCTGGTCCTTAAATGTTAAAAAGCTGATACCCTTTTCTTCTGCAAGCTTTTCAATGGCACGATCGCGCTTTTTGGCATAGGGCTCGTAATCACGATTCGTGTAAATAGCCTGAATTTCAAACTTTTTGATAAGCTCCTGATAAACTTCCTCAGGAGTGCCATACTTCACTAAAAGGGTGCTTCCTTTTTTTTCTAGCTCCTCTTTTAAATTTTGAATTTGATCATGAATAAAACTGACACGAGCATCAGTTTTGTCTTCCAGATCGTCGAGGATAGTTCGGTCAAAAATAAATAATGGCAATACATCGGTTTCCTGTTGCAGGGCATAATATAAGCCTGTATTATCCTCCAATCGAAGGTCTCTACGGAACCAAAAAACACTTAACTTTTTCATAAAATCACTTTACTTCAAAAGCTCTATTCGAAGGAAATTGTTTAAGGAATCTTGTTTGGCAGGAACAGAATCTGATTTTGGTTGAGATTGCCTAATACGATCTAAGGAGTCAAGACGGTTTTCTATATTGTCTAGATTGATTGGTGTCCATCGTTCCCCATCCTCATAATTGTACCGAAGGAAATCATCTGTATCATTAATCCTAAGCTTTTCATCCTTCTTTCGTGTCAATTTTTGAAAGAGCTCTGAAAAGGAGTTGAACGAAACATTTTGGGATAATGAAACCCCGTAGGTTGCAACATTTTTAGAAAGCGAAAGTGAGGTAAATACGTTGAAGTTATTTCTGTTGAAAATTCTGATTCGATATACCCCATCTTCTGTCAGCAGGTATTCTGCCTGCCAATCCCCAATAATGGAAGCGGCATTTGCATTTCCTTGATTATTGGTAAATCCTCCATCTCTAGAAACTCTCAACCTCCCATCCAAAAAGGTATAGGCTACAGAAAGCTGGAAAGTTTCAAGGGTATTGGCATCCAAAGAGGCTAAATCCACATCGATTTCAAGATTTTTATCCACTTGGCCCAAGAAGGCATTGAGTTGGGATGAAAGAAGCTGTCCCAAACTGGATGAAATATTGGCCACACCAGAGAACTGACCTTCAGGAGAAAACGATCTGGACATGATCACAGAGAAAACCTGCCTGTTTTTTTCCTGTTCGTCATTCGCTATGCGGTTTTGGAAGGCGGAAACAGTGGTTTGAATATCTCCACTTGAAGGGAACTGACTGAAGTCAAATCCAAAATCAATGTTGGGTGAAAGAAGAGCTCCTTCCAAGTCCATAATTACTTTGACAGGGTATCTTCTTCGGGATTGGGTATTGTCAGGATCGGTGGTGGTTGTAGCATTTAGGAGAGGCTGAATAGATACGTTTTCTACGTATTCAGCAGTCAAATCCATCACCCCTTCATAGGGGTCGCCATACCAGGTAATTCTACCGCCGGGCCTAATGTTAAATTGTTTTTTGACAATGTTATAGAGAGAGAAATTGTATTTCCCTTCTGTGATCTCATAGTTTCCAGTCAGTGAGAAATTCCCCTGTGTATCGATGTTCATATTTAAAACACCTCGACCTCTACCAGTAATTCCTTCTTCAGTTCTAGGGTCAATGATGATTTCTGCCAAAGCATCCGGTGTGATATCCAGGATGAAATTCATCCTGATATTTTCAATGTCCAAACGATTGATTTCCTCCGTTACTTCGCGTACCCTTACCGTATCCTGGATGTTGATAATGTGGATGAATTCCTCTTGAGCAACTCGCGAATCATCTGCCAGTGGAATGAAAATCCGTGTATTGGGCTGGCTGGTAGCTCGAGCATTAATATCCAAGTTCGTGGTGCTCCCCAAAATATCTAAAGTTCCACTTACAAATGCGCTTCCATAAAAAGTTTGGTTGTCTTTTGCAGTTGTGTTGAGTACTTGGAAATTGGTGAGATTGGATTTGATGTTCAGGTAAAAATCCTTGAATCCGGAATGGTCTATTCCACCAGTCAAATAGGCTCTGTTTCCATTAACGTCTTTCAAGATCAGGTCTCTAAAACTGATCTGTTTTGGCTTGAATCCTATGTTTCCATCCAAGAGGTAGGAAGTATTGAGGAAGTTTACTCTAAGCTCTCCTCCTCTGACCACGCCTGTTCCCAGAACCTCAGGATTTGCTGTGGTCCCACGAATCTGGAAGTCCCCACTTACAGTACCTCCCATTTGGGATAAGTAATTGGAAAGGAAAGGCTCCAGAATCAATAAGTTGGTTTCGCTGAGGTTTGCATCAATATTGATGTCCTGGTATTCCAAACCAATCTCACCTTCCATGTCGATGGTTTTTTTATCACCTCGTGTATTGGTAAGATTAACTGCGAGTCGATCGCTATTAAGGTCAGCTACGCCACGTAGATTTCCTATGAGAAAACTATTGATTTTTAGGCTGTCAATGCCAATATCACCTTGTAACAATGGTTTTTCAAAAACATCCTCAACTGCCAGAACTCCATTGGCTGTCCCCTCAAATTCCTGAGGAACCAAAGTGTTTAAAAGATCTACGTTGACTTGATTGAGAGAAAGCTGAAGTTGTTCCAATGGGTCATCTGAGATTGAACCATCCAGCGCAATGAACTGGTTTTCATGCTGGATTTTAACATTGGAAAAACTGATATTTCCCGGTATGATGGTAATGAGGTTTTCATTGGCAAATTTCCACTCCCGATCCAAAACAACGAGGGAGGATGGGTCGAAAGAGATCTTGGTGTTTTGCGCAGAAAATTGAGCATTTGCATTGATCCGAGCTGAACTTTGGGTGGAGTCTTGATCTAAAGTGAAGTCCAAGGCAACTTTATTTTGATCCCAGATGGCTTCCAGACCAAGGTTTGAAAACTCTATTTTTTTACCCAATTCCTGGGCTTTTGAATAGATGTAAAAGGATGCTAAAATATCCTCTGAGTTAATGATTTTAGAGGTGTTAAAGTCAATATTGGTAGCATAAGCAGTTTTATTCTTGTAAGAAAGCGTATCAATGCTCGTGAAAAAATTAAATACAGTGTTCTCGGGCGTTTGGTAAAATGCTCCTTCCAAAATCGTGTTTTTGGAAATGGATAAGTCGGGTTCGAAAAGCTGAACAATTGGGTTGACGTCAAACATCCGAATGTTCAAATCCAGATTGTAGGTTTCAGAAAAGATACTTTCCAAATCAGCCACTGGCTGAGGTTCATTCAGGATAATGGCTATGTATTGATCCAGAAGAACATCCAGATCTTTAGAAATCCGCTCCAAATTAAATTGCCCAGAAGCTGCTGCTACGAGATAATCTGAGTTGATAGACATGGTTCTGGTCCCTCCGGCAAAAAGTGATTGGAAGTTGAAGTCTCCTAATTCTAGGAAACGATCTTCAAAACCAACTTCCATATCGGTAAACCTAGCGATCCCCTGAATGTCATCTATTTTTACCCCTTTGGTGTCAATGTTCAGGTGTCCACTGAGGTAGTTGAGCTTATCCGTTAGGTTGATTGTCTGTAAAAACGCAGTGTCAAGATTTACCTGCATTCTAACAGAGTCCACTGATTGATTTAAATTAAGTAGTCCAGTAGCCTGCATTTTAAGATTTGGATCGGCTATTTCCAGATTCCCTTTAAATAGGTTTAACCCATAGGTGGCATCGGTTGAAATTTGGGAGAAATTATAATTGTTTAACCCTATTTTACTAATGTCTGCATCTAATCCGATCAGTATATTTTCTCTGGAATCTCCTTGTAAGGTTACATTTCCATCCAAACTGACCTTTTGAAAGAGCGCTCTGTCTTCTGCCAAGATCCCAAGGTCTAATTCGTTGATCGTTACTCTGGAAACGACGGATGGTTTGCCGTCTACCAAATCAAAGTTGATTCTACCCTTGATATCACCTATGCTGGTTTTGAAATCTCCGGAGGTATTAAATCTTCTTAGGTAACCCGCAAAATCACCATCAAATCGAATCGTATTAAATTTAAAAATCTCCTTTTCAATTTCCGGATTTAAATAAGGGCCTAAATCTCTGGCCAAAACTGTTGAATTCTGCAAAGAGAGATTGATATAGGTGTCATCGATGTTGGGTAGACCATCAAGTTGAAAAGCTCCAAAAAGTGCTGTTTTCTGTCCCAATCGGATCAGGAACTCATCTGACTTCATATCAGAGATGGTTCCAGAGACTTCCCCGCTGAGATAAATTTCATCTTCAATCGGAGGGAGGTTTGGGGCAAATTTTCTAAGATCCTCCAAGTTGATTTTGGACTCATCCATTTTTGCCAAAAGCTCTACATCTGTGACAAAATTTGCCAAAGCTGTATCTGAAAGGAAATCAAAACGAAGGTAATTTTTGATATGTGTTTTTTCAGATCTTAAGCTCAAATCAGCAAACTCCATGAATTCTGGAGAGTACTTAAAATCTGTGATCAATTCCTGAATTTCGAGATTGGAGGAGCCTTCATTCCCTGTAATCATTCTGATGTTGACGCCTATTTCTGCTCCCTGAACATAGAAATCCTCAGCATTACAGAATACGTTTTCAAACTTGAGATGATTGTAATCAAAACCAGTTTCAAATAGCTCGTAATTTAAATTTTCTATGTAGACGGTACCTTCCCGAATTTTAACCTGATCGATTCCAAACTTTGCGGTAGAACTTGAGCTATTTCCGGAACCAAATATTTCTCCCAATTGTATTACCCACAAATTAATGTTCAGAATGCTGTCACCTGCATGATTGATCAGGTGGAGATTTGGGTTGCCCAGACGGACTTCTTCCAATTTGGGATTGATAGAGCCGATTAATGAGGGAAGTTCAAAGTCTACCTCAATTTGCTTGGCACCAATCATTAAGCTGTCTTTGTGGTCCCGAATCGTGACATCCTGTAGTTTTACAGCATCCCACCAAGTTAGAGTGATCTTGCCTATATCAGTCGTGAAGTCACTTCGCTTATTGATATAGGTGGTAACCTGGTCTACAGCCCAATTTTGGACAGCAGTCACCTGAAGACAAAGTGCAATGAAAATGAGTAGAAATAAGAGGGATATAACTATCCATAGGATAATACGAAACGCTTTGTGCAAAAAATCCGTAACTTTCGCGTTCTTTTCCAATGGGTACCAACGATAACTTTATTCTAGCAATTGAATCCTCGTGCGACGAGACTTCTGCCTCTATCATCCAAGATGGCAAAGTACTTAATAATATTGTCGCCACACAATCAGTCCACGAAAAATATGGGGGCGTGGTTCCGGAATTAGCTTCTCGGGCTCATCAGGAAAACCTTATCCCAGTCGTTCAGGAGGCTGTTTCTTCTGCAGGGATCAATTTAGATCAGCTTTCGGCGGTTGCATTTACCAGAGGTCCGGGTCTGATGGGTTCCCTTTTGGTGGGGGTTAGTTTTGCCAAAGCCCTGGCATTTGGAAAAAACATTCCTTTAATAGAGGTGAACCATATGCAAGCGCATATTTTGGCCCATTTTATTGAAGACCCAAAGCCTTCTTTTCCATTCATTTGCCTGACAGTAAGTGGTGGGCACACCCAGTTAGTGCTTGTTAGAGATTTTCTTCAAATGGAGGTGATAGGAGAAACGCAAGATGATGCCGTAGGAGAAGCATTTGATAAAACTGCGAAATTATTGGGCTTACCTTACCCAGGAGGCCCCTTAATCGATAAATATGCAAAAGAAGGGGATCCTAAAGCTTTTAAATTTCCAGTAACAAGAATGCCCGGTTTAAATTATTCTTTTAGTGGTATCAAAACTGCAGTATTGTATTTCCTGAGAGATCAATTGGAAGAAAATCCCAAGTTCATAGAGGAGAATTTGAATGATCTTTGTGCGAGTATACAATATACCCTGATCGAGATGCTGCAGATAAAACTCAAACAAGCTGTGAAGCAATATGGAATTCGAGAAATTGCTATCGCTGGGGGAGTATCTGCAAATTCAGGATTAAGGAATAGTTTACAGGTATTAGCTGAAAAGCATCAATGGAATGTATATATTCCTAAGTTTGAATATTGTACAGACAATGCAGCCATGATTGCCATGGCCGCGTACTACAAGTATTTGGCAAAGGACTTTTCATCCTATGAAGTGACTCCTTTGGCAAAAATGAAATTCTAAAAATGGCGAAGTCAAAAAAGTTTGAAAAAATCATCAATATCAAAAATAAGAAAGCGAGTTTTCAATTTGAATTCATCGATACTTATACCTGTGGGATGGTTTTGAAAGGAACTGAAATCAAGTCTATTCGAGAAAGTAAAATTTCCTTGACAGAAGCCTTTTGTGTTTTTTTGAGAGGCGAATTATATGTGAGACAAATGCACATTGCGCCTTATTCCATGGCTGCTAACTACAATCATGCAGCTATCAGAGATAGAAAGCTTCTGCTGAGCAAGAAAGAACTAGAAAAATTGGAAACTAAGTCGCAGGAAAAAGGTCTGTCTATCATTCCAGTTCGTATATTTATCAATGACCGAGGATTAGCAAAGATGGAAATTGCTCTAGGTCGAGGCAAAAAGCTTCATGATAAACGACACGACCTGAAAGAAAAAGATGCGAAAAGAGAACTCCAGCGAATGGCCCTTGACTGATGTTTATGGGATATGCCGCCAGTCTATTTTACCGCTCTACAAAGAACCTAGTTTCGATTCTGCATTAGTCTCCCAATTACTTTTTGGGGAGTGCTACCAAGTGCGGAAGATCACCTCGACCCAGAATTGGTATAAAATTTTTCATGAAGACACCGAATTGGAAGGCTGGATTACATCCAAATCTCTCAAAAACATCAATTCAGACGAGTATCAAGAATTTCTAAATCAAGATTTCCAAGTTGTCACCAGCCCAGTAGCGGTGATAGAATATCTGGGCACAAATCTTTATTTACTTCCCGGAAGTAGACTGCATTTTTCAGATTTGGAATTGTTCAACTGGCAAGATCATATCGGGTTTACTGGGTCTGTTAGAAGCCATGCCATCAAATCTAGTAGGGAGGAATTGATCGATATAGCGCTAAAATATCTCAATGCTCCTTTCCAGTCTGGAGGTAGAAGCATTTTTGGTTTGGATGAGAAATTGGGCTTTGCATTAATTTATTCAACAGCGGGATATGGGTGGAAAGATCAACGACTTCCAGGAAAAATGATCCCTTCCTCAAACATTATCCCGGGAGATTTGCTTATTTTCAAGGATTTAGAGAGTAAAATTACTCATATGTCAATGTATTTGGGTGCGGAAGAAGTCATGTGGATGGATGAAAAAATGAAAATCTCCGATATTGACGAATGGGAATCAATTCAAAAAACTAATGCTGGAAGCCGCTTTGAGGTGGAAGGCAGGTCAATTTTAAGTTAGCATGGAAAAAAGAGTATTGGTTTTGAATTTGGATCATTCTCCGGTGGCAGTAGTCCCTGTGCAAAAAGCAATCGTCTTATTACTTTTAGAAAAAGCTAGTTGCCTGACTACTTATGAGCTTTTAAAAATCAGGACGGTAAGTCGAAATTTTGAATACCCGGCTGTCATTCGTCTCGTTGACTATAAAAATATACCTTACCGTGGGGTGCTACTTAATCGTTCTAATTTATTCAAAAGAGATAATGGAGAATGCCAATATTGTGGAAGCAAAAAGCATCTCACAGTGGATCATGTAGTTCCCAGGTCCAAAGGAGGTAAAACGAATTGGATGAACCTTGTCACTGCCTGCCATAGGTGCAATGTCAATAAAGGCGATAAGTCTCCTGAACAAGCTGGTTTAACTTTAAGAAATGAGCCATTTAGGCCTACTTTATCCTATTTTTTAGCAGAATATGCAGAAAGACAAGCTGCTGAATGGTTGCCATTCTTGGCTAGCAAAGCAGTAAGCTAGATCCAGAACCGTATTTTATTTCCGGAATTTTATCCTCGAAAATGAATATCGAAGGCAATGTGATTTTTGGCAAAGAAATTGCCTTTCATTGAATATGAAGTTTTCGTTAATCTATTCTCTTTTTTTGACGCTTGCAATGAGCTGGAATCAGGCTCAATATGAAGAGCTGATAGGGAGTTGGCAATTAGTTGATTTTGATGGTATCAAAAAGTTGAAGTCATCTGCACAATATCTTGGTTCAAGTGCTGCTTTCAGAGAAGATATGGAAGCGAAGATAAAATTCAGACTTGAAAACACTGTTTATAAATTTCTCCCAGGGGATACTTTAGCTTATACCGATTTCGTGAAAAGTGAGATAATCCTAAGGAAGGCTAAAGTTGAATTAGGAGAAGATCATATTCTCAAAATTTATGATGCTGACCAAGTGAGAGAAGCCAAAATTGTAGAATTAGATGAAAACAGGTTGGTATTAGAGCCTGTTTCTAGTAGCTCGAATAGTGCGGGGAAGTTGTACTTTGAACGCAAATTTGAATAATAAAGAAAGTAGATCAATCACCTAGATCGGGACCGTCCTTATGGACGGTCTTTTTTATTTAAAGGAAAGAAAGTTCTCGTTTTTGAGGAATTTACTCCCCAAATCAATAAATCCATTTTTTAGTATTGCACTTTTTACGCTGGCTGAGTGTGATTTTGGGTTTGGTATAGTTTTGAAGATTAGTAAAATGACAAGGATCTAAATTCAATTCCTTGATTATTAACATTCTGACCCTAAGACCATGCTTCCTGAAACAAATGAAATAGTATCAACCGAGCCAAATAATAAAAGAGGATTTCTTCAGGATACCATGATCCAAGGGTTTTTGATTTTGCTTCCGTTAACAATTATCCTAATACTTCTATCGGTCGTATTTAATTTCATTTTTAAAATAGTGGCCCCACTTAGCGCATTAATCGACGGGGGTGGAGGAGAGCCGCATTGGTTTATTAATGTGCTATCATTAGGGATATTCTGCGTATTTGTTTTCGGGATAGGAGTACTTGTACGCAATAAAGTAGGGAAAGTCTATTTCAAGGGTTTTGAGAGAAAATACTTGTCAAAAATCCCATTGTATAGTCTGATTCACCAGACAGTGTACCAGTTCATTGGAGTGAAAAAATTACCTTTTTCTGAGGTTGTTTTGATTGATCCCTTTAATACCGGTACAAAAATGACTGGCTTTATTACCGATCAGGTAAATGATGATTATGTGACCGTTTTTGTTCCCACTGCTCCAAATCCCACCAATGGGAATATTTATCATGTCAAAAGGAAAGATGTAACACTTTTGGATGTCTCCACTCAGGATGCCATGCGTACAATCATGGGGATGGGCGCTGGGACCAAAGGTTTATTAGCAAAATCTGACCTTAAGGCTAGTGAGCCGCTAGTACCTAAAGAAGCATAGCAAGACATTTGATTTATCTATTGAACGATCAGAATAGGCGTATCGATTTTATGCCTCAATTTATTGACCGTAGTTCCAAATAGCAGGTCTTTGATGCCCGAGTGGCCATGAGCTCCCATGATCACTAAATCTACTTTTTGATCATTGACGATTTTTGCTATTTCAGTTGCAGCTACTCCAAAGCCTAATTCATGGCTAGCATTGTATCCGAGAGAAATTAACTTATCCTGATATTGAATTAAGCTGTTCACATCTTGTTGCGTCTCATGATCTAAAGTGTTTTTTCCTAGATATCTGGCAGCAGCACTTTCTACCACATGAACGAATAAATAATTGGCAGACTTTCCTCCTAGTTTTATAGCATTTTGGATGATCGCCTGCGTATTATCCGAAAAGTCTACTGCAATAGCAATGTGTTGGTAACTAATAGGTTGCCCTTCTATGAAATCTACTCCTTTGGCATGGGGAACCAAGCGTTTCTTTAATTCTCCTGGTTTAATGAATGGGTGAATAAAGATGTAAACCAATAAGGCAAAACAGGCCAATATCAGTGGGATAACAATGGTGTAAAGGTAAATAGCATTGTCTCCTGCAGTTACTAGCCACCCTTGAAGTTCATTTATAACCAATTGGATGTTCAAGAAAACAATGATTCCAGCACAAACCCATGCGAGGATTTTTACCCATAATTTGATGGTGTGCTCCTTCATTAATTTCCGATCCGAATTGAAATGAATCAACGGGATTACGGCAAAACCTAATTGTAAACTCAGTACCACTTGACTCAATACCAACAACCTTCCAAGAGCTTCTTCTCCAAAATATAGAATGGTAATAATGGCTGGAATAATAGCAATAAGCCTTGTGATCATCCTTCTCACCCAAGGTTGAATCCTTAGTTTTAGGTGACCTTCCATTACAATCTGTCCTGCCAGCGTTCCTGTGATCGTGGAGCTTTGTCCTGCTGCGATCAAAGCTATCGCAAAGAAGGTTGGAGCGATTTTCCCGAATAAGTTTTCCAGAAGTTTGGAGGCATCCTGAATTTCTGCCACATCATAAAACCCATTGACATGGAATGCTGCAGCAGCTAAGATTAAGATGGCGGCATTCACCAAAAAAGCAAGGTTGAGCGCAATAGCAGAATCGATGAAATTAAACTTCAGGGCATTTTTTATGCTTTTAGTAGAGGGATCGATTTTTCTAGTCTGCACAAGGGAGGAGTGGAGGTATAAGTTATGGGGCATAACTGTCGCTCCGATAATACCAATAGCAATATAAAGTGCATTCCCGCTTAGCGACGAGGGTACCATTCCTTTGACCACTTCACCGTAAACGGGCCCTACAATAAACATCTCCACCACAAATGAAAAGCCGATGATGGATACCAAGGAAATGATAAATAGCTCCATGGTACGCATTCCTTTGTTTAATAGGAATAGAAGGAGTAAGGTGTCCAAAGCAGTAATCGCAACACCCCAAATAAGTGGCAAGTCAAACAATAAGTTAAGACCAATCGCCATTCCCACGATCTCTGCCAAATCACAGGCAGCAATTGCAATCTCAGCTAATATATAGAGCGGGATATTTGCCCATTTTGGATAAGCTTGCTTGGATGCTTGGGCCAAGTCTAGCTTACATACCACGCCAAGTCTAGCGCTAAGTGACTGAAGCAACAAAGCCATTAAATTGGACATCAAAAGCACCCAAAGGAGCTTGTACCCAAACTCTGATCCACCGGCAAGATCTGTGGCCCAGTTTCCTGGGTCCATATATCCCACACTTACTAAGTAAGCAGGACCTAAAAACGCTAATATTTTTCTCCAGCCTTTTTTATTATGGGTTGGAACACTACCGTGTACTTCACTGAGCGATTCTGAACTCACAGGGTTGGTGGTTTGGTTTGAAAGTCTAATTCATCCGAAAGCTAAACAAAAATCCGGTGAAGGAAAAAATAAAGTTAGAGTTATCTAACAAAAAAGTTGAAAAAACATCAAATTCATGCATGGAAAGTCTATCAATTCTATCCTGTTGATAGCTAAGTAGCTAAGATGACAATGAAGGAATGGCTATTTAATTGGGTTATTTTAATTCTCGCTTTTGCAAGTTGAAAACGGTTCCAGCGGGATCTTGAATCCAATGCATATTCTCGGGAAGCTCCTCTAATTCATCGCAAGTCTCTACACCACTTAATTCAAGATATTTTGCGGCTTCCTCTACGTCAGGAACGGTAAGCTGTAACCAGGTTTCCGAATGTGTATAATTGTCCACACAATCCAGCCAGAGAACATTATTTCCAAAAATGACTTTGTGAGTTTTCGAGACGGTTGGGTTGGAAATTGGATATTCCTCAACCTCCAGTTTTAAAATATCCCTGTAGAATTCAACTGTTTTCTCATATTTACTTTTTGGGATTTTTATCGCAATATTAATTCCTGCCTCAAATTTTGATTCCATAGTTAGCTAGTTTATCCTATTAAAATAACTTTTTTTTATTCAGTTATTTAAGCTGTCAAATGGAAATGTTTTTTGTGCTTTTATAGGTCTAAGTCTAATTGACGGGGTAAAAGTTGGAAGCTCTTGCGGTGCCAAATGCAAGGGCCATGTTCTCTAATCCCTTCTCGGTGAGCTTTGGTGGGATAGCCCACATTTCGTTCCCAACCATAATGCGGATGTTCTAGGGCTAGCTTTTCCATTAATTCATCTCGGTAAACTTTTGCAAGGATAGATGCTGCCGCAATACTTGCAAATTTACCATCCCCTTTAATGACGCAAGTGAAGGGTAAAGTTAAATGAGATTTGAATCTGTTTCCATCGATGAGAAGGTGCTCGGGGCTAACTTCTAAACCTTCAATAGCCCGTGACATAGCCAAAAAAGAGGCATTCAAAATATTGATCTGATCAATTTCTTCCACACTGGCTTCGGCTACTTTCCAAGAAAGAGACTTTTCTTTTATTTCTTCAATAAGGTCCTGCCTCTGTTTTTTACCGAGCTTTTTGGAGTCATTGATCCATTCATTGGAATAGTCAGAAGGGAGTATTACTGCCGCAGCTACCACAGGTCCTGCCAAACAACCTCTACCCACTTCATCGCAGCCCGCTTCAATTCTATTAGCTTCTAAAAAGGGTTTTAGAGTCATGCTCTTTATCTTCTCTGATTTTGTAATATTTATGAATCATTTCAGCCACTAAACCAGTCCATCCTGTTTGGTGGGAAGCGCCTAGCCCCGCACCTTTGTCCCCATGGAAATATTCATAAAATAGAATGTAATCTTTGAAATGAGGATCTTCCTGAAACTTCTTGTTATCACTGTTAAATGGACGGTATCCATTCTCATCTCTCATAAAGATTTTCATACAACGATAGGAGAGTTCTTTGGCAATGATATCCATAGTCATGTATCTACCCGAACCTGTAGGGTACTCAATGGAAAAATCGCCTCCATAATAAAAGTCAAATTTCTTGAGGGACTCAATAATCAGGAAGTTAATCGGAAACCAAATAGGTCCTCTCCAGTTGGAATTTCCACCAAACATGACGGTATCGGATTCTCCAGGAGTGTATTTTATAGAAAGTTGGTCCCCAGCGATATTCATTGTGTAGGGATTTTCCAGATGATATTTGGAAAGTGACCGTATTCCGTATTCACTTAAGAATTCATTAGAATCCAACATCTTGTGTAAGATGCTTTTCATTCGATGCCCTCTTAATAAAGAAAATAGCCTTCTCTTATCGAATCCTGGTTGAACCCAGCTTGACACTAAAGCAGCGAGTTTGGGTTTTTCCCTTAAGAAAAACTCTAGTCGCTTTTTGAATTCAGGCAATTGATCAAATAAATCCTCCCTGATCGGTTCTACAGCGAAAAGTGGAATTAGGCCGACAATGGAACGGACCTTCATTCGTTTAGATTCCTTCCCTTTCACATGGAATACATCGTAAAAGAAGCTGTCTTCGTCATCCCATAAGGAAATTCCTTCCGCAGAGATATTACTCATGGCACCTGCTATGTATAGGAAGTGTTCAAGGAATTTTGTCGCAGTAAATTGGTAAACTTTGTTTTGTTCGCATAAATCAAGACTAATTCTCAGGAGATTCAATGAAAACATTGCCATCCAAGAAGTAGCATCTGCTTGTTCAAGTTTTCCCTGGTATTGTTGAGCGTGACTTCTGTCAAAAACTGAAATGTTGTCCAGCCCTAAGAAACCACCTTCGAATATGTTTTGTCCGTCACTATCTTTTTGATTAACCCACCAGGTGAAGTTGAGCATCAATTTATGAAGGGCTCTTTCTAGAAATTCAAAATCCCCTTTTCCTCCGTTGGCCTTTTTGTCGATTTGAAAAACTCGCTGTACTGCATAGGCATGCACAGGTGGGTTGACATCCGAAAAATTCCATTCATAAGCTGGAATCTGGCCATTGGGATGCATGTACCATTCATTAAGCAAAAGAAGAAGTTGGTCTTTGGCAAACTCGGGGTCAACTCTAGCGATAGGAATACAATGGAACGCCAAATCCCAGGCAGCATACCATGGGTATTCCCACTTGTCAGGCATAGAAATGATGTCATAATTCTGCAAGTGCTTCCAATTGCTATTTCTACCCTTTTTCCTCGAAACTGGTGGTTTATACCTTCCTGGATCTCCCTCAAGCCATCGCTCTACATCGTAATAATAAAACTGTTTTGACCACATCATTCCCCCATAGGCTTGACGTTGAATCATTTTTAGATCATCATCCGTGATCCTTTCCTGCAGTTCATTATAAAACTCATCGGCTTCTTTTTTTGCCTTTTCTAGAATGGCATCGCAAGCTTCAAGCGGTTGGTCAATAACCTGATGCGCTAAACGTAATTTTATTGTTTTGCTTTCTCCAGCCGGAATATTTAAGTGGTAAATAGCTGATGCTTTCGTTCCATAGTCATCGGGATTGATATGAGTACTGTCATCCTCAACCACATAATCATTGATGGCATCTTTTAGGTATTTCTTCTCATTGCCAATGTCATAGATCTTTTGGCGATTGGTTTCATTGTCGCAGAACTTTAACTCTGGATCATTATCGAATGAGATGGTATAATTTCCGGATTTTGGGTTGAAAGCACGGATGGTATTCTCATTGATTTTGCTCAGTTTAGGCATGAAAGGCTCATGGCCGGTAAACCAGGTCTTTCTAAACCAAACAGTAGGCATGACGCAGAGGTAAGATGCCTCAGGCCCTCTATTGTGAATAGTGGCATAGGCTACGATATCTTCCTCGTCATTTTTGGCATATTCAATGAAAATGTCAAAATATCGATCTTCCTCAAATATCCCAGTATCTATTAATTCATATTCTCGGTCAGTTTTCCCCCTCCGCTGATTTTCATCTAATAGGTCTTTGTAAGGAAATTCATCCTGAGGGTACTTATACAGCATTTTCATATAGCTGTGAGTAGGAGTAGAGTCTAGGTAATAATATAATTCTTTGACGTCTTCCCCGTGGTTCCCCTGATTTCCAGTAACCCCAAAAAGTCTTTCTTTTATAAATGGATCTTTTCCATTCCAGAATCCCCAAGCCAAACATAATTTTTGCTTGTAATCAGAAATTCCTCCAATTCCTTCCTCGCCCCAGCGGTAGGCTTTGCTTCTGGCATCATCATGGGTCACATTTTCCCATGCCGATCCATCAGGACTGTAATCCTCCCGCACGGTTCCCCATTGGCGTTCTGTGAGGTATGGACCCCACTTTTTCCAATGTTTTTTCCAATCTCTATCTTCCTGTAAACGTATTTTTTCAGCTACCATGGTTAAAATCAAATGAGCTAGATTCGAAATTATGATTTTATTAGGATAATGGGATGTTATTGAAGCTAGTGTTTAAAAAAATGACCATTTATTTTTTCTAATTTCAATAATTACGTGGATTTATTCAATTCTATGCTTTCTAAATACTTGAAACTTAGAATAAATGTTTATGCTGATAGAATAGAAATTTGATTTCTGAAATAACAGGTATTCTACATTTGTAGAATATTTTTTTGATCTACGTTTGTAGAATAAGAAAATTGATCTACATTTGTAGAGTAAACGAAATCAAAAGATGAAACTATCTAGAACTGAAGAGGAATTAATGAATCATTTGTGGAAGCTAAAAAAAGCTTTCATGAAAGACTTGTTGGATGAATATCCGGATCCAAAACCTGCGCCAACAACCATTTCAACACTTTTAAAACGGATGCAGGATAAAGAATTCGTAGGCTATACTGCTCAAGGTAAATCTCGAGAATATTTCCCTTTGGTTTCAAAAGAGAACTATTTCTCCAAGCATATCAAAGGGTTGATAAAGAATTTTTTTAATGATTCACCCGCACAATTTGCTTCCTTTTTTACCAATAAAGCAGACTTTACAGCAGCTGAATTGGAGGATTTAAAAGAAATTATTGAGGGGAAACTTAAACAGAAGAAATAATGGAGTATCTATTAAAATCCATGCTATGCCTGGTCATTTTATTATTGATTCACAGGCTGTTTTTACAAAAGGAGGTAATGCACCAATTCAATCGCTTTTTCTTACTTGGCGCTGTAGTATTCTCATTTATTATTCCATTCAATTCGATTGAGGTAGCTTCAGAAAAAGAAGAAGTAGCTTATACTGATACTGTTGAAACAGAGTTTTCAAATGAGTTTGTCCTTCCGGAACAAAGCATCACTTCGACAAATTTTGCTGTAGAAACCTCCAATACTTCCATTCAACCCATTCCTTGGAATGAGATTTTGTGGAGTATTTATGGACTGATTACCCTTGGGTTTCTGATCCGATTCATCCGGAATATCAAGCTGATTTTAGATCAAGCTCATCAAAACCTCCAAGTAATTTATAAAGGAATAACATTGGTCTTAATTCCAAAAGCCTCATTACCCTTTTCTTTTTTGAGTTATGTTTTTGTTTCAAAAACTGATTTTGAAAACGGGGAATTAACTGATGCAATCATTGAACATGAGTACACTCATGTCAAAGAAGGTCACAGCTATGATATTTTATTCCTTGAGTTCCTATTGATTCCATTTTGGTTTCACCCAGGCTTGTATTTGGCCAAACATGCGATCCGCTTAAATCATGAATTCATAGCAGATCAAAAGGCTCTAAAAACCACCTCACTCGATACTTATCAAAAGATGTTGCTAGCCTTAGCAAGTCAGGAGGTTCGGTTTTCCTTAGTCAGTAATTTGAATTTTTCTCTCACCAAAAAAAGATTGAAAATGATGAACAAACAATCCGATCCATTTCAGAAATGGCTCAAATTGCTCGTAATGATTCCTGTTTTGGGAGCGATGGTATATGTGTTTAGTGAGAAGGTGGAGGCACAAGCTACCGAAGCCCCGATTGAATCTAAAGAGCAGTCGACAATTGAAAATGAGATAAAAATTATTGTTTTAAACTCAAATAAATTCATTTACAATGGGGCCACTGAGGATTTTGGAGATTTGGCCGAATTGCTAAAAGCGCTAAAGTCAGATGACCTTTTGATTAATTTGTATGCTTCTTCGAATACAGAGTTGGGAGTAATTCAAGACTATCAAACGGAATTTAGAGAGGCAGGTATCAATAAAATAAAATATAGCTCTTTAGATGAAGGGGTTAAAGTGGGTTCAGATAAACCTTCTTTTGGGAAGGATAAGCATTATCGAAATGCTACATTTTTTGTTGAAAACGAGAAAAGTGAATTAGTAAAGAAATCTTATGACATGCTTTCTGATGAAGAGAAGAAGATGTTAGTTTTTGTTCCTTCTACTCCTAAGAAATCATCTCCAACTTCAGAGGAATTTGAATCATTTAAGAATTCGGAAGATTTTGCTGTTTGGCTTGATGGAAAGCATATTCAAAATACCGAGCTGGAAAAGATAAACCATTCCGAAATAGTTCACGTGTTCAATAGCTTTGTTCATACCAATGCCCGGTCTGAAAGGTTTCCACAAGAACATCAGATACATCTTTATACTGAAGAAGGTTTTGAAAAAACTTATGGGCCTAGTTCAGGTTTTACAGCCCCATTAACTAAAGAAGATAAGCTTTATCTCTACCCATCTGAAAATAGGGTGAATAGAGGGATGCCATGGCCTAAGAAGAACGATTCCCCTATTGCAGAATATCGAGAGAAACTTAAGATTTATGAACTAGATAGAAATCTTCAACCTCATTTTATAAATCGGCCTCAAGCGGAGCAACAAGAGTTACTAGCGCGGTTCTCAGAACTGGGAAGTTTATATTACAGAATTCCTTTGGAGCTTAAGCAAACTACAAAGCGTCCGGTTCATCCTTATGCACCTTTTGTGAAATTAGAATCGGAAAATGGAGTTTATTATAAATTGTGGGAGGATTTGACAGAAGATGAAAAAAGTCAGTTACCTCAGCCACCTCCGCCTGCCTCCAAAGATAGAGTGACAGCTTATCAACAGATATATTTGAAATATGAGTTGCTCAGCCAAGAGGGAAGAAAATATTCAACCAAGCCCATGGCGGACAGAGAATTAATGTTTGAATTATTCAATAGTCTTCAAGAGCAGTTTCTATCCTTGAATGCTGTGCAAAGAAGACAGGTAAAGCGTGTTAATTTTCCTTATATACCGATGGTAGAAAATGGAATGTTGTCCTTCAAAGTGGTGGATGAACTGACACCAGAGCAACGTGCCCTTGCTGGCTGTTAATGAAAATATTTCCTTATGATAATGATTGAGCCAGTAACATATCTGGTTCAGTCATTTCTTTTTTGGGAAGGATTTCCATTAAAACACTGGGCCAGGAATTACACCAATTGTGTGAATAATTAGGCCTTTCATTAGCGTTTTTGATTTCTTCTTCCAGCAATCCAAAATCAAAATTGTTTGATGTGATCCCCACTCCTGATTTCAAAGTGTCTAAGGCATTGCAGGCCTGTTCGTATTGTCCTTTGACAGGAATAACCATGACAGGTTTTCCTAAATACATGGCCTCACAGATGGATTCAAATCCAGCCGTGCAAACCAGACCTTTGCAGGAAGCCATGTCATTTAAAAAACTTTGGTCATTAACTTGATGTAAGGTTAGATTAGGCAATGGTTGCTCTGTTTCAGCTGCATCCTTTTTGTCCCAATAAGCCTTAATTTTTAAGCTTGGATATTTCTTAGCGAAAGAGATAACTTCCTTTGCATAGCCGGAATTAACCATGTAAGCCAAGAAAAAATCCTCATTTGAGATACTAAATGATTTGACTTCCGACCTTAACAACGGAGGGACAACAGTGATGTCTGCATGAATGGGATTTGCTAATCTTCGGAAGGATAGCGCGAGCTTTTTTTCTGCACCCAAAGCGGTCAACCAGGTGTTTAATTGAAAGCACTCTTTGGCAAAACCTTTGGATTCAGCAAAAGGGAAATCTGGATGCTGAGAAAGGTATTGATGTCCGATTGCCCAAAACCTAAGCTTTGGTTGGTAGGTGAAGTTGTAGATCCCTCCAAGGAGGTCGTAGAAGTTTAGAATTACCTCTGGTTTATGTTCTTTTACCACTTGATGGATTTGCTTGAGGCTTTTTAAAAACAAGCTGACTTTTTGAAGGTTTTGGAAGATGGTTTTCCCTATCAGTACTTGCTTTTCCTCTTTATCAGTAACAAAATTTGGACTTTCGACCGAGTGGATTGGGGCTAGGATTTGCTTTGAGAAAAACTCAGGGATTTTCCTTCTTTTGCTCTTCCCCACAATGACCGCTGCTAGTTCATGTCCTTCATTTCTCAATAGGTTTGAAAATGAAATGGCTTGAGTCATATGTCCTCGGCCTTCTCCCTGAACAATAAAAATAAACTTCATATCAAATCCGGAATGGTGGCTGGCCCAAGTCCTTATTTTCAGAGGAATAAAATGAGACTTCTTTAAAAGGACCAAATTGCACTTCAGGTTCTTGAATGGGTAAAATCACATGGTCTTCCGCCGATTTAAAATTGATTTCATTGTAATAAATCAATTGCCAGTTGCCCTCATGATCTTCCGCCAGAGCGCTCATGGTTTCCACCCAATCTCCTGAGTTTAAATACTGAATGCCATCAATTTCCCTGTTTTCTGCTTTGTGAATATGACCACAGATAATCCCGTCACAGCCTTTTGCTCTTGCCATTTTTGCGAGCTCTTCTTCGTATTGATCAATATAGGAAACAGCAGATTTCACCTTGCCTTTGACATATTGAGAAAGAGAAAAATAAGGTAAGCCACGCTTGATTCTATAATGATTGAGAGCGCGATTTAACCAAAGTAAAAATGTATATCCGATGTCTCCTAAGTAGGCAATCCAGCGCAGGTTGGTTGTGATGCTGTCAAAAACATCTCCATGGGTAATAAAAAATTTCTTCCCATTACTCTCATAAATCATATCCTGAATGATAGATAATTTACCTATTTGTAAGGGGAGAATTTGATCTAAGAAGTCATCATGATTTCCTCTCAAATAGAAAACTTTGGTGTCATGGTTTTCCATCATTTTGATGACTTTGTTGAAAAATCGAGTGTGCTTCCTTTTCCAAGAACCAGATTTTTTAAGTTGCCACCCATCAATGATGTCACCGTTTAAAATGAGGTTTTCGCATTCGTATTGTTTAAGGAAACGAACTATTTCCTTTGATTTTGAGCCTTTGGTTCCCAAATGCACATCGGAAACGACGATTGTTTTGAATTTGGTTTTCACGCTTCTGGTTTTAGTTGAAAGGTAAAGCCTGAGTTTGAACCCTTTATAATTCAAATATTAATAAATGGGTAATAATTAACGGGTTAGGTTATTTAATGTAACCCCAATGTTAAAAAGCTGTGAAAAAGGCCGTCCTATCCCTGATTTTAATCAAATACCTCCATTTATTCAGGAACTATTCTTTCTTAAAAGGAGGAGGTTAATTTAATATTTTGGAATATTCACCATGTCAAAAGCTTGAAAATGATTTAATAAGTAAGTTCTTGGAAATTTTATATCAGTGGTTCAATATTAAATTTTGCAATAAGTTAGATTCGTTTTCCCAAATAGAATACTATGAAAAACACTTTACTCACAATAGCACTGCTATTAATCTTTCAGCAAAGTTATTCGCAGGAAAAAGTCTATCCAGGCAATTATGAGCTTGCTGCGAGATTCTCTCCTGAGAAAATGCGCAAAATGGTTTTCTCCACTTCGGTATCACCTCACTGGCTTAAAAAGTCAGATAAGTTTTGGTATGAATACAAGACTAGCGAAGGCAACAATTGGTATTTGGTAGATCCTGCGAGAAAGTCAAAAACAGCACTTTTTGACAAGGATAAACTGGCGATGGAAATCACCAAAATCATGAAAGACCCGGTCGATGGGCAGCATCTGGATTTGGATGATCTTAAATTTATGGAGGATGAAAACACTATCCGATTCAAGATCAAAGGAACCGAAGAGGTTTTAAAAAAGGACTGGGCAGAAATAAAGGAAAAGAATAAGAATGCTAAGGATTCTTTAGAGAAAAAGACTTTTGTTTTTCAATACAATATCGGCAATCAGCAATTGGTAGAAATAACCGATGCTGAAGAGGATCCCAAGCGACTTTCATGGGCTTCCATAGCTCCAGATTCATCTAAGATCGTTTTTGCGAAGCATAATAACCTGTATTGGATGGATAAGGAAAATTTCCTGAAAGCTGCTAAAGATGAAAAGGATAGTACCATCGTTGAGAATCAAATCACTGAGGATGGTGAAGAGGATTTTGGCTATGGTTTTTCTGGTAGAGGTGATGACAATGTGGAAGTAGAGAAAAACAAGGATAAGAGAAAGCGAGCTTATATTCTTTGGAGTGAAGATTCAGAGGAATTCATAACGCAAAGATCAGATGAAAGAAAAGTGAAAGATCTATGGGTTTTGCATAACACAAGAGACCCTCGCCCTACTTTGGAAACTTATAAATATGCCATGCCAGGCGAGAAAGAGCAGCCGATTTCTTACTTGTATCATTATTCATTTGAGTCTGAAGAAATGAAGAATTTGCCAGTGGCCACCTTCAAAGATCAATCAATTTCACTTTGGTCTACTCCTGCGCCTGCAAATGCAAGAGATGATGATTTTAGAGCAAGTACATGGCTTGGTGATGAAGATGAATTTTACTTTGGTATCACTTCCAGAGACTTGAAGAAAGTAGACATTGTACGCTGGAACTTATCCACAGATTCAAAAGAGGTGGTTATTGAAGAAAGAAGCAATACCTATATTGATTTAAGCAGACCAGAATTGGTAAATGGGGGAGAGGAATTGATTTTTTGGTCTGAGCGTGACGGATGGGGCCATTTTTATTTATATGCTAAAGATGGGACTCTCAAAAGACAGTTAACCTCAGGCGCATTTCACAGTGATCGTGTAGAGAGAGTGGATGAAGATGGGAGAAGATTGTTTTTTGTTGCCAATGGTCGTGAAGAAGGAGAAGATCCTTATTACGAACATTTATACTCGGTGTCCTTGGACGGAGGACCCATCAGATTATTAAATGAGGGAGATTTTAATCATTCTTCAGATATGAATGATGCAGGGACATTTTTTGTCAATAACTATTCAAGAGTGAATACGACCCCAGTGTCTGTATTGCAGGATAGAAATGGTGCAAAAGTGATGGATCTAGAAACAGCTGATTTGTCTCAACTATTTGCTGCAGGATATCAATTTCCAGAGCCTTTTACCTTTAAGGCAGATGATGGGATTACCGATTTGTACGGGGTAATGTATAAACCATTTGATTTTGACTCTACCCGCAAATATCCAATCATAGAGTATGTTTATCCTGGTCCTCAAACAGAAGCAGTGAATAAGTCCTTTTCACCAAGATTGGATCGAACGGACCGGTTGGCACAATTTGGTTTTGTGGTCATTACCTTAGGAAATAGAGGGGGGCACCCTGGAAGATCTAAATGGTATCATAATTATGGTTATGGAGATTTAAGAGATTATGGGTTGGCAGATAAGAAAGTTGCCATTGAGCAGTTGGCCGACAGACATGATTTCATAGACAAGTCAAAAGTGGGAATCCATGGGCATTCTGGTGGAGGATTTATGTCCACAGCTGCGATGTTGGTTTATCCTGATATTTTCAAGGTGGCAGTTTCCTCTGCGGGCAATCATGAAAACAATATCTACAACCGTTGGTGGTCAGAAAAGCACCATGGTGTGAAAGAGCAGATTTCTCCAAAGGGGGATACAACTTTTGTATACCAGATTGAGAAGAATCCAGACTTAGCAAAAAACCTAAAAGGTCACTTGATGCTTTCTCATGGTGATGTGGATAATAACGTTCACCCGGCAAATACCATTCGTATGGCGAATGCTTTGATCAAGGCAGGGAAGCGTTTTGATTTTGTGATGCTACCGGGTCAAAGACATGGCTTTGGTGATATGACAGAATATTTCTTCTGGAGAATGGGAGATTATTTTGTTCAGCATTTATTGGGTGATAATACACCTCCTCCGGTAGATATGCTGGAATTCCAGCGTGAAAAAGCACAAACCAAGTAGATTTTATCGGCTATTTCTACGATTAAAAGGTCTGGTTCTCATTAGAATCGGACCTTTTTTTTAGAATCTTCTGATTTTGATTCCTTCTTTTTCGATTTCAACTTCTATGCGTATCAAAACGTCAACAGCTTTACTTTTTTGTATTCCCGGTTGCCAACTGACTTCATTTTGAAAAAACTCCAATACTTGACGACAAGTGTTAGAATCTGATGGGCTGCAAGCCAAAAACTGAAAGTCTCCAGCTTTTCCATCGCAGTTGATCAAAGTTTGAAATATGATGGTTCCCGAAGAGTCAGGTGAAAAAGTGATCTTTTCTTGAAGCGTCTGAGCAATTGAATCAAAGGGAAGAGATGGTTTTGGCATCACTTCCACCACATGAAAATAACCAAGAGCTTCCCCATTTTTATAAACTGGATTCATGGAAGAACAAGCGTGACTCGTATCTTTTAATTCTTTAAAATCCTGAGATAGGACTTCAGAGCAAAAAGTGAAGGTTAGAAGAATAACAAATATTTTTTTTCATAAATAGTTGATATTTAACCTGTTGAATTTTAAAATCGAACTATTGAAATTAAAAAAATAATTAGACTATTTCGACTCGCTTAAACAATCTTTTTGAAGGTCTATCATCTTTTCCGCATAGCGCATGCCCAATACATGATAAGAATTGGAGTCAAAATGAGTACTATCTCCTTTGTGATTTAATCCATCCGATCTCACCAAATCAATGCATGGGTTTTCGCTGGCAATCTGGGAAAATGTGTCATTCATGTTTTTTGCCAATGGAGCTCTTCCATAGAAAAAATGGCCTATTTCACCCATGACAATAGGGACTGGTTCTATCCCCAAATCCTTTTGAAGAGAGTCTATCATGGCATAGAACTTTGCAGGATAGTTGGCAATGGATTCTTCATTTCTTGTATCGGACTCACCTTGATGCCATAAAATCCCTTTTAAGGTTCCATCGCCCAAAGCCTTTTTAGCTCGGTCGATCATGTCATTATAAGGAAAAGTCTTGGTTTGATTATGGATGGAATCTTTAAACCAAGCATTGATGGAGCTACCTCCAACAGCCGTTGGGATCAATCCAATTTTTACAGAAGGATTTTCATTCGCCATGATTTTTCCAAAGGTAAGACCAAGCCCAACGCCCGCTACTGGTTTGTCAAAATGCATCGGATCTCTAGCCAAAACCCAGTTCATGGTAGAATCCAGCATCCAAACTCTCGGGTGGGAGAGTGTGTCGATTGCCTCTACAAGACCTCGCCCTGCCATATTGGATTGACCCATTAGGAGGTATAAATGAAAGTTCTCTTTTTCGGATTTTTGAGATTGAGAATTATCACTTTTTTCGCTGCAAGAAGCTAAAATTGAAATGGAAAAAAGGACTGCAAAAAGACGTATTAGTTTCATTTACAAGGAGTATGGAGTGGTTTGAATATTTCTTCAAAATAGCTATAAATTAATACATAGAATCGATTTTTTGGCTTTTCTAGATTTGCTGTTCAGTATAATTCAATTGTATTTTCTTTATTCTTCTAATTATTTAAATCGTTCTGCTACAAACAGTGATGAAAGTAGATCAACTGGAAATATCTTCCCCAATTTCGGGAAAAATGACGCAGGATCAGGGGATATTTTCAACTCACATTTAAGTGTTTGGCTTTGAGCTACTATTAAATCAATTTTAATTATTTGATTAAAATTTGGCCTTAAATCTTAAAAAAAGGAATCACCTTGAGTATTTTCGTGTCTTAATGAATCAAAATCAAAGATTGTTGGTTTAAAAACTGTTGAAATTACTTTAAAATCGACCCGGTATTTTTTCTTTATAGTACTGGAATAGCCTTTGTGCAAATTTTAGAAAATGAAAAAGAACTTATTTCAAAAATCGAAAATTATGAATGTTAAAATATTAGGTACAGCTGCGGCGGTATTGTTAATGACTGCAAGTTGCGGTACGAAAAGTACAGAAAATGAGGAAGCAATGGGTGCAGAGACTGAAATGAGTGCTGAATCTACTCCTGCCACAATCACTATCGAGAAATTCACGGATTCACCAGCTTATGCCAGTTCATCTTTGAAATTATCACAACCAAGTAATTTGACAATTGGAGCTGCGGGTGAAGTTGATTTTGCTTTCGAGGTAGGAGATTACGAATTAGGAGCTCAAACAGAAAAAAATGGTGTAGCTAGTATGCTAGCCAATTCAGGAAAAGGTCAGCATATCCACTTTATCATGGATAATGATCCTTATTCTGCGCATTATGAGCCTGAGTTTAAAAAGGAGGTTTCCGAAGGAACGCATTATTTGGTGGCCTTCTTAAGTAGATCTTACCATGAGTCTGTGAAAAACGCCGATTCATTTGTTGCAAAAAAGATTGTAGTAGGTGATGCAGGAGATGATCAAGGTGTTGACTTGGAAAAGCCAACAATGATCTATAGCCGTCCAAAAGGTGAATACAGCGGAGCTGACACAGAGAACTTAATGTTGGATTTCTTCTTATTGAATACTACACTTTCTGAAGATGGTAACAAAGTAAGAGCTACTATTAATGGTCAAGAATTTATGATCACCGAATGGTCTCCATATATCATCAAAGGTCTTCCAAAAGGAGAAGTAACTATCAAATTGGAGCTGTTGGATTCAGCTGGAAATTTAATTCCAGGTGGATTTAATGAAGTGACAAGAACAGTTACTTTGGCTGATTAATTGGGATAATTTTCCTTTTAAAACTCCGTGCAAATCATTTTGTGCGGAGTTTTTTTTATTCCTAATCTGACTTCAGTATTTGTTGTTTTCTAGAATCAAGACATTGGGTATTTCCTCAACTCCCTGAATAAGGAGTTTTGTGAATTCTAATACATTATGTGAATAGGCTCCCAAAACAATATCTGAGTCACCATCTGCGTCTATATCTCCCACATCCATCGTCAACCATTTTCCCAAGGCTGCTTCGGGAACACTTTTCGGTTTGAATACCATGTTTCCGAGATTCTCAAAAAGCAAAAACTGGTGTTCGGGGTTGTCTAATTCATCATAAAAAGCGATAGTCGCTAAGTCAAGATCACCATCATCATCAAAATCTAAGCTCATTACCTTGGTAGCTCCATATTGGGGATAAAACCATGATTCTTCAAAGTTTTCTCCTCCCAGATTTTCATAAATGCGAAAGCCATGGTAAGGTTTTAAAACGGAGGAATAGTCCCAGTTATCTCCATTGCTAATCAAAAGGTCCAGCTTTCCATCTGCGTTCATATCCCGCATTTCAAAGTAACTAGAGCCCATTAAAGGTGAAAATCTGAGTAATATTTTTTCACTTTCGAATTGTCCCTTTCCTTGATTATAAAAAACAGAGAAGCGTTCATTTCCTTGACAAAAGAGGGCCAAAATATCAAGCTTCCCATCTTGATTCAAGTCGACCACTTCCACTTTTCTTGCACCTGCTCCCCCAAGAATTTGTGGATTAGTGGTGAAGTCTCCGTCCATAAAAAGAGATATATTTCCACCATGGTTTCCATAATTACATAGGATGAAGTCTGGTATACCATCATTTTCAAGATCTGCCCAAATTCCGTAAACTGGCCTTGAAAGCTCATCTTTCACCTGATTCCAAGAATTAGAGTTTAAATCCATCTCATAAAGTGCTCCTTGAGAAAGGTCACTTGGTGCAATTGAACCTATGGAAAGGAAGTTATAAGTATTTGGGCTCTTCTTAATATAATGTACTGCAGGGCTGCTGGTGGGAGGTAAGGTAAACAGTTCGTCATTTTGAACTTTTACGTAGAGTTGGTTGGTGTTAGCATCAGAAATAATCAATTCCTTTCTTTCCTCATTTATGGCAACAAGGCTGGTCATTGGACTTTTTATTCCTTCTATAAATAACTTTTTTGGAGTAAAGCCTTGTAATGTCTCAGGTAGATCTTTTGGTTTTTGCGGAGCTAATTTAATGGGTGCTTCAGCTAGGTAATAATTGACGATCTCTTTATAATCTTCTTTGCTAAGTAGACTTCTGGAAGGGTAGACTCCTAGTTTTTTAAGCTGGGCAATTTCTTCTGCAGGTTTATTCTCCCAAACTCCTAGGGTATCTTGGGCTGACTTGATTCCCATAAAAGCGGCCATTTGAGGTAGTACTTGTTTTCTCCAAATTTCTTTAGGTAATAAGCTTGGAGCAGGGAAGGAATGGCATGAGGCGCAATAACTTTCTGCTAGAACTTTTCCTTTGAGTGGATGAGTGTCTTGCGCTTGAATTGCATAGGTGCTAAATAAGAGCCCAATAAAAGTTAGTGATTTTTTAATAGGGATAAGAGTCATTTTTAATAGTCATTGGATCTCTAACTTTTCCTATTTCTCAAAATGTGGAAGTGTTTTTCTTTAGCTAATGTCATTAGAAAATCTTTATTTCTTCTCCTTTTCGAGATTTCATTTTAAACTAATTGGGGATACAATAAAGCCTTTGTTTTGAAGCTGGTTGATTAACCCACAATCGTACATAAGATGGCTTAGACCCACAACGATGAAGCAGTTTTTGGAAAGCATTTCCCCTTCGAGAGTTTTCATCCATTTATCATTCCTATCCTTGAGAACCAGTGTGTTTTCACAAGGATTTTCCAGTTCATAATCGATGTCCATTTGAGCATACCATTCAGACTGACCACAATAGGTGGTATTTCTAGACTTTATCTTTTCTATAATATTTGCGAGTCTTTTTTTATGGACTTTAGTTGGCAATCCCGCTACATCCTGATTGATAAGCTCTATTTGGTCCTCGGTAGTTTCAAGGCCTTTGAGCTCAATACCTTGCTCTTTTGCCTTCAGCCCGATATAATCATCCAGAGTTAATGATGTATCTGTTTCTTCCCTGTCAATACATATCTGTTGAGTAAAATACCTATTTAGGAAAGTATACATCTCAGCAGCAGTCATTTTTTGGTAGTTCGTAGGGCTTGAATAAAATAGTAATTCGATGAAAGCCAAATCATTTTTATTCAAGAGCTTTTTCCATTCTGTGATTTTCGAACGGCTATTGATGATGTCTTCCGCCAAATGGCCTGGGATATTTAGATTTTCTTTAATCAGTAGGTCACTTCTATTTAAGGCATCATTGGCATCAGATAATGAGTCAAAAAAGGATTTTCCAAATGCATGATGCGTTCCAAATAAAAAGGAAGTGTATTGAGTTTCCGGGTTGGTAACTTTAAAAAGTATGGTCTGAACAGAAAGAAGGTTTTGATCATTTTGACCAAATGTCATCCTAGAACTGAGTAGGAGTAAGGAGTAAATCAATAACTGTTTCAATGACATTTGATTCATTTAATAGATTCAACACTCGGAGATCAAAGGGGGTTTAACTTAATAATATTTTTTTGAAATAAGTGTGATGAGATTTCCCTACAAAGAAAGAATAATTGAGTAGAGGTTTATAAACTTCGGATGAAACCCAAAAAGGTTGATTAAATAAAAAAGACTGCAAACTTCTTGCTTTAAGAAAAGTCAATTTGAAACCTAAGATGGGCTTAATCCTGCTTTCATGAAAATTTCTTTTATTTCCTGTTCTATTGGGAATGGTTTTAAGGGCGGGACATTCGCTCCACCAGGATTACCTTCGGGTATTTTGCCAACAAAAGATTTGACACCTCCGACGATAAGCCTCGGTATCTGCCCCAGAATTTCTTTTCCACTTTTTATTTTAAACCCAAATTGAAGCATTTTCCAGTGAGCATAACTATGGTTGTAAGGGTATCTTTGACCTATGATATGAGCTCGCTCCAAATGGTTCCAGGCTTTATTTAAATCCCCACCTTCAAGTGCCAAATAATACTTTTCAATTTCTGAATCGTAGTAGGGCTTTAGACTTTTGGGGATTGCGGTATAAAATTTCATTTCTGCCTTTATTTAAAATTCAGGATTTTTTGATAAGTAAAAATACTTGGTGAGAGATCTTCTAAGTTGAAATTAAGAAAAAGAGTCTGAACTTGACTCGATGATCTTTCTGAAAGGATATAGTTTTAAAGATCTGTTTAATAACCTACAAACTCTGCTTTCTTTTCTTTGACCTCATTTGTTAAAATCTCATTGATATCGGTTTTAGCTCCAATCAACAAATGAACTTTAGTGCCTACTTCTCTTGCATTGGGATCAGTGATACTACCTATGGCTTCGGACTGATCAAAGAAAGATATCTCACGTTCTGAAATTATATCCGTGGCCTCTCTCACCAAAATCACATTTTTTATTTCTCTACTCAAATCAAGCCAATTGACATAATCTGCACTCATGGTGATGGCCTGTAGTCCTTTGGTTTTTGAATAAAAATTGATAGCACCTGCTTGCCCATAATTATCACAAATAATCAATGTGTATTCATCTGATGGAGCTTTGGCGTAAGCTTGATCTACCAACTCAGCTAGTTCTTTCCAGCCCAGCATATCTGCAAAATCCTGAGGAATGGAATGTGTTTTTCCATCTTCCCAAGTAGTTAAATTCAAGTCTATATTCTCTTCATAGACCTTTTTTAATTTATCAGGGGAATGAATTGGGAATATCAATGGACAAATCCATACAAATACTGCAATAGGGATGAGGTAGGTTATGGGCTTTAGATACCGAAGCCATCCTACGGCTAAGATTTTTGAAAGGTAAATAGAACCGAATACGAAAAGGATAGGATAGAGGCCTATCGCATAGTAGGCTTTTGCCCTGAAATAGGCGAAAATTGCTAGCGTAAAAAAGAGTGAAAAGAATAAATACCGGTAGTTTTTAAATGGAGGGAAAGTGAAAAAAGAAATGAGTGAAGCAATTAAAATAAAAATGGAACCTATAAAAAATAGAGGTTGCTCCGTAAGGAATTCCACCCGGTTTACATTGACTAGCTGAAACTGACTTAGCATTCTCATGTGCCATATGACAGGAAAGTCATTGATGACTTGCCAAATAATGTTAGGCAGTGCAATGATCAACCCCAAACCAAGACCTCCATATAAATGAGGGTTTTTGAAAATCTTTCTTTGTGGGGTGCAAAGTAAACCCAATGCTAACCCTAGAGCCAAAAATAGTACCGTGTATTTATTGAGGAAGCCAAAACCAAAACCGACTCCCATCCAATAAAGCCAAATGGTTTTGTTGCTTTTGAAATAACTGATGAGGGAAAAGTAGACAAATGTCCAGGCAAGAATATCAAATGAATTAGGTTGGAAGAGGATATTTAGCCTTGCCAAAGCAGAAAAAAGTAATGCTGTGGCTGCCAAGGTACACGCAAACAAAGTTCCTCCGAGCTTTTCTATGGCTTTCCAAACCAAGACGATGGTTAATGCTCCAAAAAGGGCGGGGAAGAATTTGACCCAAAATTCCGATTTCCCCAAAAGGTAAATAACATAGGAAAACCAAGAAGTGACAGGGGGTACTGAAATATAGCCCCATGCTAAGTGATGAGCTTGGTCTAAATGCAAAAACTCATCCCGATGCAGTTCATAGCCATCATCTATTAGCAAGTATTGTAAGACAAACTTGAGTAAGACAAAGCTGGCTAATAAAAAGTTTTGCTTGTTCACAGAATTTAGCTAATGGTTAGTGAGGAAGTCATATACCGTGTTCTCTGCTTGAAGAAAAATGGTTTACCCGTTAAAAATCAATTTAAATGTCGTGCCTTCTCCTTGAATGGATCTCACTTGGATATTTCCTTTATGTCTTCGCATGATTTGCTTGGAAAGACTCAGGCCTATTCCAGAACCTTTCTTCTTCGTAGTAAAGAACGGAATGAAAATTTTCGATAGAGCTTCTTCTTCAATGCCTTTTCCAGTATCACTTACTTCAAGAATAATTTTTCCTGCCTCATCTATGAAAGCCCTTAGCGTGATTATTTTGTTTTCGCAATCTTCTACAGCATGAATTGCATTTTGAGCTAAGTTGATCAATACCTGTTCAATTTGAGTCTGATCACCGAATAGAATGAGCTCAGGTGGATTTAACTCTTTATGCAAGCTGACTTGTTTTGCTTCCAATTGGTGGGCTAAGAGAGTTTCTAGCTGATCAAATAATTTGGAGATTCCGATGCTGCTGAATTTAGGGGCAGGAATATGAGCAAGGCTTCTGAAGTCCGAAACAAAATTGATCAAACCTTCGCTTCGTTTTTCGATAGTACTTATCCCCATAAGGTAGTCTTCCATATCGGAAGGACTCACTGGGCTAATCTCATCCATTTTGGACTCAATATCTCCTTTTATCGTGCCTGCTAAAGAAGAGATTGGAGCTATGGAATTCATGATTTCATGAGTCAATATCTTGACAAGATTTTGCCAAGCTTCCATTTCTTTTTCTTCCAGTTCTGACTGAATGTTCTGAAGTGAGACCAATTTAAATTTCTCGCCTCTCATCAATAGCTCAATGACATATACCGAAAGCTGCATGATTCCATCTGGATGCGCTATTTTGATAAGTTCAGAACCACCAGTTCGAAGGTTGTGGATGGCAAGGTGAAGTTCCTTGTTGATCATTTCTACCTCAGAAATGTTCTTCAATTCTTCAACATCCAGTATTCTTTTTGCGGCAGTATTGACAATTTGAATCTCACCATTTTCTCCAAATGTGATTAAGCCAATGCTGAGGTGTTTAAAAACTGATCGGAAATATTGGTAGTTGGCTTCTTTTTCAACTTGGTCTTCTTTCAGCTTTGCCAGTATGGCATTGAATTCAATATGCAAGTCATCTGTTTCGGTTCCATCAAATTTGACTGGGTATAATTCCGAATAATTATCCTGTTTGATATTGTCCAGAAAGACACGCACTTTTTTGAAGGAGCTCTCTGAGTATTTAAGTAAAAAGATGATTTGGATCACTACCAAAATCAAGAAGAGAGAGATCATAAAGACACCCCAATCATTGAAAATTGTGTAGGCCAATAGGAAGAGATTAGCGGCTAGAAAGGCGATTCTACCCAGTAAGCCAACTTTATAATCCATATTTTTCTAATCTTCTGTAAAGAGATGCTCTAGTTAGGCCTAGCTCTTTAGCAGCTTTTGAAATGTTTCCTCCGTTTTTATCGATCGCTCTCTGAATCGTACTTCTTTCCATATCGTCCAGATTCAAAGTGTTGTTAGCAGGAGCTTTTTCGGATGCAGGTTTTGCAGAAAGGAAGAAGAAATCTCTAGAATCCAGTTCATCGCCTTCGGCCATGATAATTGCTCTTTCAATAGCATGCTGAAGCTCACGGATGTTTCCTGGCCAATTGTATCGTTGAAGGAGTTCCATTGCAGAAGGTTTGAAACCTTCGAAGTTTTTGCGGTATTTCTGTGAGTAAGACTTTAGAAAATGGTTTGCCAAAAGTGGAATATCATCCTGTCTTTCTCTCAGTGGAGGAAGGAAAATTTCTACCGTGTTGATCCTATAGAGTAAATCTTGTCTAAAGGTATTTTCCATGACCATTTCATGTACATGCATGTTGGTAGCACATATCAATCTGATATCTACAGGAATAGCTTTATTGGTACCGATTCTGGTTACTTCTCTTCTTTGCAATACAGTTAAAAGCTTGGACTGTAAAGGCATGGAAAGGTTTCCTATTTCATCTAAAAATAGGGTTCCTTTATCAGCTACTTCAAAACGACCTGCTCGGTCATCTTTGGCGTCCGTGAAAGCACCTCTTTTATGGCCAAAAAGCTCGGATTCGAATAGGGTTTCCGTTATTGCTCCCATATCCACACCCACGAAAATCTCATCGTTACGGTGAGAACGATCATGTATAGCTCTTGCAATTAACTCTTTACCTGTACCATTTTCACCCAAAATCAACACATTGGCATCTGTCTGAGCTACCTTGTCAATGATGGAGAAAATATTTTTCATGGAAGCACTCTGACCAATGATGTCGCTGTAAGGCTTTTTCATGTCAGACTGCATTTGTTTCTGTCTAGAACTGAGTTTTTCTACTTCCTTATAACTTTCTTTCAATTTAATCGCTGAGGAAAGTGTAGCAAGCAACTTCTCGTTCTGCCAAGGTTTTAGAATAAAGTCTGTCGCACCTTCTTTCAATGCCTGCACAGCCATTTCAACATCACCAAATGCAGTGATTAAGATGACTACGGCACTAGGGTCAATTTCCTTTATTTGTTTTAGCCAGTGGAAGCCCTCTTTACCTGAAGTAGTGTCTTCCCGGAAATTCATATCCAAAAGGATGACATCATAGGAATTGTTATTGATCAAAAAAGGGATTCTTCTGGGGTCTTTTTCAATAGAAACTTCCTTTGCATGCTTTTTAAGAAGCATTTTGGCAGCAAAAAGTAGGTCTTCGTTATCGTCTATAATGAGAATTTTTCCCAGATCTTGATTTTCCATGGTTTCTTGTTTGGTCTATAGTAAGGGGAAAATGATGCCAATGCCCTCAAAAGCCCTTATAGGCTATTTTTTCGGACAGTACTGTTCATAAATGTACGTTTTTATACTGTATTCGGACAGTACTGTCCGGGTTTTATGCCCTAAAAGTTTTATGTACCTTTGTGCTTTAACCAAAAGAAATAACATGCAAGCTAAACAAGGCGATGCGGTGCAAGTGCACTACACCGGAAAATTAGAAGATGGAAGTGTTTTTGATTCTTCAGTCAATAGAGAGCCCTTAGGATTTACACTAGGTGCAGGTCAAATGATTCAAGGATTTGATGCTGCTGTCGATGGTATGGCTGTTGGCGATAAAAAGACAGTAAATATTCCTGCTGCCCAAGCCTACGGTGAGCGCAGAGATGATATGATGATTGATGTGCCTATTGAGCAGGTTCCTGCTGACATCAAGCCAGAAATTGGAATGCAATTAACACTTCAAGGGGGAAATGGTCAGCCAATGCCTGTCATCGTTACAGGATTGGATGAGAAAAAAATAACACTAGATGCTAACCACCAGTTAGCAGGAAAAGACTTGATTTTCGATATTGAGCTGGTAAAAATCGGTTAATTCGAAAATTAAATTTGATAAAAAAGGCCCTTGTTTAAGGGCCTTTTTTGGTTTAAAAACATGGCAGAAACAAGGGAAAGATGTTTGAAAACTCCTTCAAAAAGCTACTTTAAGCTATATAAAAAACGTAATCGTTTTCGTAATTCTTTTCTAGGGTTTTTAAGTATCTGAAGTATATTCGACGATTGGCTTAAACCAATTGACATGACCCTAACCATTTTATCTTTTTTAGCCTTTACATCATTCGTTGCCATATTTTCCTGGTACCAACTCCGGAAAGATAAACTAGATACTCAAGATGGCTATTTTTTAGGAGGGAAAAGCTTGAGTGGTTTGGTGATTGCCGGCTCCATGCTACTGACCAATATTTCCACTGAGCATTTGATAGGAATGAATGGCTCAGCCTATAAAAATGGTTTCATTATCATCGCATGGGAGGTGACTTCAGCCATAGCTTTGGTGATCGGTGCCTTATATTTCATCCCAAGGTTTTTAAAAATGGGGTTGACTACCATTCCTCAATATTTGGAATATAGGTTTGATAGAACTACTCGAACTTTGGTCGCTTTATTCCTTATCGTATCCTTTGTAGTTACCCTTTTGCCTATTGTTCTCTACACGGGCGCAATCAATTTAGAAAGTATTTTCAATGTTTCGGAAACCCTTGAAATAAGCCAACAAGAAGGCTTATGGTTGACTGTAATCGTCATTGGAGCCATAGGTTCTATTTACGCTATTTTTGGGGGCCTAAAAGCCGTAGCTTATTCTGATACTATCAATGGTATAGGATTGTTTTTAGGAGGCTTGCTGGTACTTGGATTTGCTTTATGGGATATTGGGAGTGGTAATTTACTCACAGGTCTAGACAAGGTGTATAAAGCTGCTCCTGAAAAATTCAATGTAATAGGTGCTAAAGACTCAGTTCTCCCATTTGAGACTTTATTTACCGGTTTGATGATAAATCAACTGTATTTCTGGTGTATGAACCAGACGATTATTCAGCGGGCATTTGGAGCTAAGAATCTGGCAGAGGCGCAAAAGGGTTTGCTTTATACCGGAATATTAAAGCTATTCGTTCCATTAATTATCATTTTGCCTGGGGTGATCGGATTTTATTATTTTGGGGACAGTCTTTATGATAATCAGGATTTAATTTACCCTGAACTTATCAAGAAAGTATTGCCAGTAGGGTTGACCGGATTCTTTGCAGCAGTAGTGATGGGAGCTGTTTTAAGTACATTCAATAGTGTGTTAAATAGCACGGCAACCATTTTCAGTTTGGGGATTTATAAAAGACATCTGAAAAAGGACGCGACGGATAAGCAGCTGGTATGGGTAGGGAAAGTTACCTCTATCGTATTGGCTATTTGTGCTATCATGACAGCTCCTTTGGTGGCTGGAGCTCCAGAAGGATTATACCAACTTTTACAGCAACTGAACGGGATATTCTTCATTCCTATTGCCTCGATTATCATTGCAGGACTTTTTCTACCTCGTATTTCTGCTTTGGGAGCAAAGGCAGGTTTATTTGTAGGGCTGGGATTTTATATTTTAACCGTATTCATATTAAAAGTAGATATTCATTTTGTACATATTTGGGGAATTGAATTCCTTCTAAACATGGCGGTCATGTTTGTCGTCTCTTATTTCTCTCCGAATACTCGAACATTTGAATTCCCTAAAACTGGACCTTTAGACTTAAATCCATGGAAATACTCTCGACTTTTGGGAGGTGTTTTGGTGATATTAACTGTAATTATTTATATCTGGCTAGGACAGTGAAATTGTTGAATGTCTGTATATTAGATTAATTTTAATGCTATGAAAAAAGTAAGCCCACATGAAATGGAAGAACTCTGGGAAGAAGACTTACTAGAGAGATATCCTGAAAATCCTGCTCCTGAAAAGGCAAAAGAGGAGTTTCGGAACTATGATGATCCCAAACGAGAAACCGTCAAGGAGTTTTACAGGCTAAACCATATCAATCAAACCTATGATTTTGTCCTTGAAAAAGAGAAAGAGTTTCTCAAGTTTGACAAGAAAGAAATCACTCTTTGGGAGGCTGTGGAGTTTTTAAATACTTTGGTAGATGATTCTGATCCGGATACAGATTTGGACCAGACACAACATTTACTTCAAACCTCAGAAGCAATTAGGGCTGATGGACATCCTGAATGGTTTGTTTTGACAGGGTTCCTGCATGACCTTGGTAAAGTTCTTTGCCTTTTTGGGGAACCTCAATGGTGTGTGGTGGGTGATACTTTTCCGGTTGGATGCCAACATTCGGATAAAATTGTTTACCCAGAATTTTTTAAACAAAATCCAGATAGCCAGGACCCCTTGCTGAATTCTAAATATGGGGTGTATAAGCCTAATTGTGGGCTAGATCAAGTGCATATGTCTTGGGGCCATGATGAATATATTTACCAAATCATGAAAGATTATTTGCCGGAAGAGGGTTTGGCAATGCTTCGTTATCATAGCTTTTATGCACAGCACAGAGAGAAGGCTTATGATCACTTAATGAATAAGGATGACCATCAATTATTTAAATGGGTGGATAAATTCAATCCTTACGATTTGTATTCGAAGGCTGCTGTTCCCCCAAATGTCAAAGAATTGCGCCCTTATTATGAAGATTTGGCAGCTAAGTTTTTGCCAGATACCTTAAAGTTTTAAACGGGGACTATTCATTAACTGGAAAGGATTTGAGCCAGCTTGGTATAGGGTATAAGGTCAATTTTCCTTTGCTCTTTAAAACCAGCTTTTCTTGACCTATTTGAAGAAATTCAAAAGTTGATGGTAATTCATCGATGAGAGTCGATACCTGGTTGTCAGAAATAGATATGGCATTTAATTGCGTGTTCTCTACCCAAAGTAAATGCTCTTTGTAGAAACACATTCTTTGCTTTGTGATCAAGGAGATTTTTTCAATGAAATTTCCTTGATTATCAAATATGAAAATACCTTCTCCCTCAACATTCATAAACAAACGATTCTTGAATTCCCTGATTTCCAAGACTTCCACTTGACCTAAATTAAGGATAAGGTTGAGCGGCTGGGATTGTGTCACCAGGTTTCTTCTATAGTCGAGAATTTTGAGGCTTAGATCGGACTCGTCCCATACCCATACAATATTGTTATTTCCTAAGGTAGCAGCTTTCGCGAGGTTAATATCTGTTTGTAGAAAGCTGTTCTCGGTCAGCTGTTTTAAGAATCGATCCAAGATCCGATATTCCTGAAGATCCTCTGAGAAACTAAAAATATTGACTGTCCAAGAGGCTTCTAATTGTTGTAATCTCCCCTGACGAGCTGGAGAAAAAAGGTTCAATTGCTTTCCTTTTTCACTGAACTGATAGATGTCTCCAGAAGTTGAACTGGCGAAAATTTGATCCCTGGTGTCTAGTGAAACAAGGTCCAGACCCTCAATAGTTATTTCGGATATGGGATTTCCCAGTTTTTCTTGTTGTGCAAGAGAAGTAAAACTTATAAAGAGGAGTACTAAAAAGAATGGCCGATTCATCCTTCAAATGTTTTCAAAAGTACTTCCTTCTCATCAAATTCTAGATAAGTATTTTGACTGACCCATTCCCCAAGATTAAAGTAGGTGGAGTTTTCTCCTACCTCAAGCTCCAATGGTAAATGGCGATGTCCAAAAATATAGTAATCGAAATGGGTTTCTTTTTCAATTTCCTTACAATAAGCCCATAGCCACTCATCTTCTCCAAGAAATTTATTTTCATCCTTTTCGATATTGGTGATTCGACTATGGCCTGACCAGGCATGTGCAATTTTGATTCCTATGTCTGGATGAAGCCATTTAAAAAGCCATTTTGACAAGGGGTGGACAAAAACCTTTTTAAGCCTTTTATAAGAATAATCTCCCGGCCCCAAACCATCTCCATGTCCAACAAACAGTCTCTTTCCTTCCACAGAAATGTGAATAGGTTCGAAAAAAACAGGAATTCCTAACTCCTCTGTAAAGTAGTCCTTCATCCATAAATCATGATTCCCAGTAAAAAAGTAGATAGGAATACCAGCATCTCTCAATTGAGAAATTTTGGATATAAAGGGAATAAAACCTTTGGGAATAACAGTACCATACTCAAACCAAAAATCAAAAATATCCCCTACTAGGAAGATGGCGGCAGCTTCTTTCTTAATGCTATCCAACCAACGGATAATTCTCTTTTCACGGAGACTGCTTTCGGCTTTATTAGGAGCTCCTAAATGGAAGTCTGAAGCAAAAAACAGTTTTTTACCATTCAGCTTTATGTCCAGGGTGGTTTCTGCCATGAATAAAGATAAACTTGGAATTGGGTATAAAAAAAGCCCCTTTTAGGAAGGGGCTTTAAAACTTATGAATTTTCTTCCTTCGGTTCCGTAACTGATTTTTGTTTATCGGAAGGAGTAGTGTCTGGATCCAAAGTTGGTTCCTCTAATTGATCTACGACTGGGACTGGCGCACTTTCCTTTTTATTGGTATACGCTTGGTAAGTAGTCTCTCTTTCGAAAGGTCTTTTACCGATTAGTTTCTCCAGATCCGCTTGGAACAAGATTTCTTTTTCAAGAAGTTCTTTCGCTAAGATTTCTAATTCATTAATTCTTTCTGTCAGAAGTTCCTTTGTTCTTAAATAGGCCTTCTGAACCAGTTGTCTTACTTCCTCATCAATTGTTTCAGCAGTTGTTTCTGAATATGGCTTGGTCATTTTATAACCATCCCCTTTAGAGTCATAGAATGAAACGTTTCCGATTTTATCATTCATACCATAAATAGAGACGATGGAATAAGCCATTTTTGTAACTCTTTCCAGATCGCTTAGCGCACCGGTAGAAATTTTCTTAAAGATAATTTCCTCGGCAGCTCTACCTCCAAGCGTCATACACATTTCGTCAATCAACTGCTCGGTTTGATATAAGAACTGCTCCTTTGGTAAATACTGAGCATACCCTAACGCAGCTATTCCTCTTGGTACAATACTAACTTTCACCAATGGGTCAGCATGCTCCAAGAACCATCCTGCCACAGCGTGTCCAGCTTCGTGATAAGCAACGATTTTCTTCTCCTCAGGAGAGATGATTTTATTTCTTTTTTCCAATCCTCCAATTGTTCTATCGATGGCATCCTGGAAATCCTGCATATCTACAGCAGTTTTATTTCTTCGGGCTGCGATTAAAGCTGCCTCATTACAAACATTGGCGATTTCAGCTCCTGCAAAGCCAGGGGTCTGAGCAGCCAATTTCTTAGGATCAATATCTGGATTGGTTTTGATTGGCTTCAGGTGGACTTTGAAAATAGCTTCTCTACCCACAATGTCTGGCTTATCAATAGAGATTTGTCTATCAAAACGGCCTGCTCTTAGCAAAGCACTATCTAGGACATCTGGTCTGTTGGTTGCTGCCAAAACAATGACACCTGAATCAGTACCAAATCCATCCATCTCCACCAAAAGCGAGTTAAGTGTGTTTTCACGTTCATCGTTTGAACCTGGCATTTGTCCTTTTCCTCTGGATCTACCGATCGCATCGATCTCATCTATAAAGATAATACACGGTGCTTTTTCTTTTGCCTGCTTAAATAAGTCACGAACTCTTGCAGCTCCCACACCCACAAACATTTCCACAAAATCGGAACCTGAAAGTGTAAAGAATGGTACAGCTGCTTCACCAGCTACAGCTTTTGCCAATAAGGTCTTACCTGTTCCCGGAGGTCCTACCAGTAAAGCACCTTTTGGTATTTTTCCACCTAGTTTGGTGAATTTACTTGGGTTTTTAAGGAATTCGACGATTTCCTGAATCTCTTCTTTGGCTTCATCCAGACCTGCCACATTGTCAAAAGTAATTTTGACTTTGTTTTCCGCATCAAATAATTGTGCCTTGGACTTACCTACATTGAAGATCTGGCCACCAGGACCAGACGGACCTGCCATTCTTCTCATCATAAACCAGAAAAACACAAACAGCAAGATCAGGAAACCGAAGCTGCTAAAATAAGAGCTCCAATTTTCTTCTGTAGAAACCTCAAGATCGATTCTGTTTTCAGGTGAAGCTTTTTCTTTTAAAGCGTCAAAGTCATTGGCAAATTTATCCACAGAGGCCACTTGGAAGGAATAGTGAGGGCCAGAGGGATTGAAAAAGGTGGAGCCAGACTCTAATTCGTTTTTATACTTAGGCTCTGATAAAACAGAAGGCTTAAGAGTGATATCCACTCGCTCCATATTTTTTACCATCATCACCTTGGATACATCACCTGCTAGGTACATATCCTCAAATTTCTTCTGTGTAATGTCAATGACAGCCGACCTGTTTTGCAACCAGGTAAGGCCAAGAAGTACCAACACAGCCGCAATAATCAACCAAAGTTGAAAATTTGGTTTTTGTTGTGGTGTCTTGGGTACAAATTTTTTGTTTTTATTTTTATCGCTCATCGCTTAGTGTGTAATTCTGTAAACTTAAGGTAAAACGGGATAGTTTTGGTAAAGTTTGAAGCATTTTAGCCAAAGTGGGTGATTTTAGCATCTCCCCAAAGATCTTCCAATCCATAAAACTCCCGCTTCTCTTTAAGGAAAATATGGGCAACTACGTTCACATAATCCATCAAAATCCAGTTTTTACTATTTTTTCCTTCACTCCTCCAGGGGTTTTCATCCCCAGCTTTGATCACTTGCTCTTCAATCGAATCGGAAATGGCTTCTATTTGGGTGTCTGAATTTCCAGAGCAGATCACAAAAAAATCTGAAACGGAGTCTTTAATATGTCTTAGGTCCATCAATACAATGTTCGAGGCTTTTTTTTCCTCCATTCCGTTGATGATTACTTTGCTCAGCTCTTCTGCTGTCATATTATTAGTTTAATTTTGGGTGCCGGGTAATTTTAACTCTTTTCCAGCGAACCTAAAATTTATGTATAAAATTCTTGCCAATACCATTTTTTTGGGGAAAGATGTTCATTTCCTGCCAGACTGTCACTCTACTAATGACACGGCCATACAGATGGTCAGGTTGCGACAAGCTTCGGAAGGCAGTATCGTCATCTGTCAGCACCAAACAAAAGGGAAGGGACAAAGGGGGAATAATTGGATTTCTGAACCCGGGAAAAACCTGACTTTTTCATTGGTACTAAAACCTGACTTTTTGGATACAAGCGAACAGTTTTTACTCAATATGTGTGTTTCAAATGGTATCCGAAGGATTCTTCAAGAATATATCCCCTTTTTAAAAGTAAAATGGCCTAATGACTTGGTAGTGCCAGGGTTTGGTAAAATTGGTGGAATCTTGATTGAAAACACATTTTCGGGAAGTTTATGGGATTACAGTGTTGTGGGGGTAGGTCTGAATATCAATCAAGTAGATTTTAATCATTCAAAAGCAACTTCTTTATCCAAGGTCACTGGCAACAATTTCGATCTTGAAGAGTTATTTAGATTGATTGTAACGCACATAGAACAAAGCTATGTTCAGCTAAAAAAAGGGAAACATCAAGAGATAAAAATTGAATACTTAACACACCTTTATTTAATAAATGAATTGGCAAAGTTTGAGGCTGAAGGTCGAGAATTTATGGGTGAAATTTCAGGAATAGATTCCTACGGAAGGCTTGAAATTTTAACCGAAACTGGAGAAAAAAGGATCTTTGATTTAAAGGAGGTTAAGTTTTTAGAGTAGTCTCCAGATTTTAGAATATGGATTTTAAGCGGTACATTTGCCGGAGTTTTAAGTGAATTAATTCTTTAACTATCAATAATATGTCAGAAACTAAGTCTGAAAAATACGTGAAGTATAAGGTAAAAGACATTTCTCTTGCAGAGTGGGGGAGAAAAGAAATCAAACTTGCAGAAGCAGAAATGCCTGGTTTAATGGCGCTTCGAGAAGAATTTGGCGAAAGCAAGCCATTAAAAGGGGCTAGAATTGCAGGATGTCTTCATATGACTATTCAGACAGCCGTTTTAATCGAGACTTTAGTTGAGTTAGGTGCTGAAGTAACTTGGTCTTCTTGTAATATTTTCTCTACCCAAGACCATGCAGCAGCAGCAATTGCAGCAGCAGGTATTTCAGTTTATGCTTGGAAAGGTCTTTCCGATGAGGAGTTTGACTGGTGTATAGAGCAGACCTTATTCTTCGGTGAAGAGCGTCAGCCTTTAAATATGATCTTGGATGATGGTGGTGATTTGACCAATATGGTTCTAGATCAATACCCAGAGCTTGTGGCGGATATCAGAGGATTGTCTGAGGAAACTACTACAGGTGTTCATAGATTGTATGAGAGAATGAAGAACGGAACTCTTCCAATGCCAGCAATCAACGTGAATGATTCTGTAACCAAGTCTAAGTTTGATAATAAATATGGCTGTAAAGAGTCATTAGTGGATGCGATCAGAAGAGCGACAGATGTGATGATGGCTGGAAAAGTTGCAGTAGTAGCAGGATATGGAGATGTTGGAAAAGGATCTGCAGCTTCATTGAGAGGTGCTGGTGCACGTGTAGTTGTTACTGAAATCGATCCAATTTGTGCGCTTCAAGCGGCAATGGATGGATTTGCTGTGAAGAAAATGGCAGATGCAGTTAAAGAGGCAGATATCATTGTGACAGCTACTGGAAACAAAGACATTCTTTCTGGTGAGCATTTTAAAGCAATGAAGGACAAAGCTATTGTTTGTAATATTGGTCACTTCGATAATGAAATCGATATGGCTTGGTTGAATAAAAACTATGGCCATACAAAAAATGTGATCAAACCTCAGGTTGACCTTTATGACTTGGATGGAAAAGAGTTGATCATTTTGGCAGAAGGTAGATTAGTGAACCTTGGTTGTGCTACGGGTCACCCATCTTTTGTGATGTCAAACTCCTTCACTAACCAAACACTTGCGCAGTTGGAATTGTGGGAAAACCATAAATCCTATCAGCCAGGAGTTTATGTTTTGCCTAAGCATCTTGACGAAAAAGTTGCTGCTCTTCACTTATCCAAATTAGGTGTAGAATTAGAAACACTTTCTCAAGAACAAGCAGAATACATTGGTGTAACTGTAGAAGGGCCATTTAAGCCTGAATATTACAGATACTAATCTGATAAAATTTAAGAAAGAAAAAGGCAGCTAATTAGCTGCCTTTTTTTATGGATTGAGAAGTAATTTTCTTCCATCAGAAAGAATCACATTAGCTGCAACCTGACAGGAATCGATCAATTCGTAGGTGAGCTTATGTATTACCTGCCGGTCATTTCCTCTTTGGATGATCCAAGTTTCTGAACCATTTACAGGAATAAGCTGATTGGATTGAAAGCAAGAGGTCAACATAAGCCTTTCGTCTGGGATTGTTATGGAAAAATCCCTTCCTGCTGCATTCCTTCCAGATATGGTGCCACCAGAAATTATCCCTAGGGAATTAGAAACTGTCTCTGCTTTTTGGTGAGTCATAAAGCCAGAATAAATTGAAGTGAGTTCATTTTCAGTGACCTGAGTAATGGGGTCAAAGGATTCTGTGATCTCACCCGTGTCAGATTTCCTGAAATTACGTATCCCTCTTAGCTTAGTCTTTTGAAAAGTATAATCATCGTATTCAAGTATCCAATGGCTTGAAGGTGTTTCAGCCAATGAAAATTTAACTATTAGCTTTCCAGATCTTTCATAGGTTCCACTTTGCTCACATTCAGTTGCTGCATCAAAATCCAAAGTGACTGTTTTCGTTTCTTCGCTTACTTCAAAGGCTGGACATCCTGGAAGAATGCTTGTGGAATCCATCGCGAGATATTCTTCAAAGCTCAATAACCCAAAGTATAAACTTTCACTGTATGCTGTAGATAATTCAAAAAGCTGAGTGGCCTCGGTAGGTAAATCGGTACTTATATGTTTGTCCTCGGCTTCTTGGCAAGAGAACAGACCTATTGCGAGCAATATGTAAAGGAAGTTGAACTTTTTCATTGAGTATTGTAAGCTATAAAATTAGATTTTTTTTGCTTAGGAATCTTTCTTTCAATTACTAGGCCGAATGACTATCTTGGATAGAATAGATTAAAAAAATATGACTTATACAGAAGGGATGCTTCGCCCAGGGGCATTAAAAGGTAAAAATATACTTATTACAGGTGGTGGTACCGGACTAGGGAAATCCATGGGAGAGTATTTTTTGGAGTTGGGAGCCAATATTGTAATAACCTCCAGAAAACAGGATGTTCTTGACCAGTCAGCACAAGAAATGATGAGTAATAAAGGAGGAAAAGTAATTCCTATTTCTTGTGATATAAGACAAGAAGAGCAAATAGAAGCAATGTGGAAGAAGGCTAAAGAAGAGTTGGGCCAAATTCATGTCGTGTTGAATAATGCGGCTGGAAATTTCATCAGTCCTACGGAAAGACTTTCTACGAATGCTTTTACTACAGTTTTGGATATCGTTCTCAAAGGCACTTCCATGATGACATTAATTGCAGGGAAAGACTGGATAGATCAAAAGCAAAAGGGAACCTTTTTAAACATTGTTACTACTTATGCCTGGACTGGTTCAGGTTATGTTGTTCCTTCAGCAGCTGCAAAAGCAGGAGTCCTAGCTTTGACTAGATCTTTAGCGGTAGAATGGGCTAAATATGGAATCAGGTCTAATGCCATTGCTCCTGGTCCTTTTCCAACTGAAGGTGCTTGGTCTAGGTTACTCCCAGGCGATTTGGTGAAGAAATTTGATCCAGCTAAAAAAGTACCAGTGGGTCGGGTAGGCGAACATCAAGAGCTAGCTAATTTGGCGGCTTATTTAGTCTCAGACTTTTCCGCCTATGTGAATGGTGAGGTAATCACGATAGATGGAGGAGAGTGGATCAAAGGTGCTGGCGAGTTCAATAACCTTGATTTGATTCCAAGTGAGATGTGGGATATGATGGAAGTGGCAAGAGGAAAAAAAGCTTAAGCCCCAAGATTATTTGGGGCTATTTAAACTCTAAATGGAAAATCAGGCATCTTTAGATGTTTTTAAGCTTCCTAAAGATTGACCTTGGTCTTTTTCAAAGTTTCTGTTTTGGTTTACAGACTCTTTGATGCTTTTTTTCAAAGCTTGGTCTAATTGGGTGGTCTCTTTTTTAATGATGTCCAAAAGCCTTTTGGTTTCCCCTGTTTGTTCTTCAGTGGTAAGAATATCCAAAAGTCCCATGATATTAGCTACTCTTGCTCTTAATGTATGGGACTGCTGGAATGCTAATTCTTTCAAGAAATACTGGTGTTCTTTCAGCCAGAGATCTTGTTTTTTCTTTTCTGTAATGTCCAAGATGATCCCTTGTACTTTTTTTGGATAGCCACCTTCTGTCCATTGGATTGTTTTACCATATGCCATGGTCCAAAGTGTTTGGTTTCTTTTGGAGACTAAACGAAACTCCTTTTTAAAAGGAATGTTTCCAGTGACCTTAAAATGGTTTTTGATGTCATGTTTGAGCTGCTGATAATCCTCTTCGTGGATATGCTTCTCCCATGAAATATTTTTGTTTTCTTCTATCTCTTTTTCAGAATAGCCTAAAGTCTGTGCCAATCCGGAACTCATGGTATTTACTTTTTCTAAAGGATTGAATTCCCAAAATCCAAGAATTTTATCTTCCAAAAGCGTATCAAGAATTTCGGTAGAAGACTCTTCACTGTCCATAAAATCCCCGAGTTGAATATTATAGGGTTTGATTTGGTCTACGGGATGTCCTATTCCCAGGCAAGTGCCAAAGTCCTCCGAAACAAAGAAAAATTCCCATCTGGTTTTCATTAAATTGCCTGAAGGGTAATTGATCTTTTGTAATTCCACTTTGAAAGATTGATGATGATTGTTCCAGGCTTTTAATCGATTATTTTCATACTTTACCCAATCCGTGGATAGAAAACAATCCGAAAAATGAACAGGTTTTTGAGTTTTGTCAAACAAAGAAGGAACAGGACCAATTCCTGAATCAGAACTTAATACAACCCCAGATCTATCCATCGTCACTTGCATAATATATTCTGAAGTGATTGCTAATTGGGCCAGTACCTCTAAACCTTTGACACTATTCATATCTCAAAATTAAGTAAAAAGTAATTTAAATTACATAATTTATAATATAAAATACAAAAATATATATTTCAAATGGTCAACTCGTCTCTTAAATTAAATAAAACAAGTTTTGGTAGTGCTGAAAATGCAGGAAATGTAATTACAGAAAAGGAGGCTTTGGAACTCTTGAATGATTGGGTGAAAAATGAAAAATTGATTGTTCATATGAAACAGGTTGCTCACTTAATGAAAGAGTTTGCAGCATCCGAGAGCTTATCATTGGAGGAGCAGCATAAGTGGTATTTAGCAGGCTTGCTACATGATGCTGATTGGGATCAATGGCCAGAGCAACATTGCAAGAAGATTATACTTGAGTTGGAAAGCCGGAAAATTGATCCTGAAATTATTAGAGCGATAGCCTCCCATGGACCTAGGTATTTTGGAGTGGAGCCAGAGACAAAGATGGATAAAATGCTTTATGCCTTTGATGAGTTGAGTGGATTAATCCATGCGTATTCACTCATGAGGCCAACAGGATATGAGGGGATGCAGGTGAAAGGGGTGAAGAAAAGATTAAAGGATAAAACTTTTGCTGCACAGGTAAGTCGGGAAGATATCAATGATGCAGCAGAACGGGCTAATGTCTCAATTGAGGATTTAGTTCAGTTTGTCATTATTCACCAAAAAGATGCAAAGATATAGCGCTTTAGACAAGAGATTTTTAAAAGTATAATTATATTGAGTATTATTTTTCATACTTAACTCAAGCAATATGTTGAAAAAGTTATGTTTTTGGTGTTTGTTTATTTTGCCATTCAGTATTGCCTATGCACAAGAGAAGAAAGTAGACTCAACAGCAGTTTTAATATTGGATAGAATGAGTTCCATCTTTGGTGAGCTGAAATCCTTAGGTTTCACATCAAATATTTCCAAGGATGTTGTTTACGCTGAAGATTTCTTTATCAAGGTTTTTTCTGAAAGTAAGGTTAAGTTAAAAGGTCCGGATAAGTTTTCGGTCCGTGTAAAAGGTGAAAATAAGGAAGATGTTTACTCCTATAATGGAGAGCAAGTCATCTATTATTCTTATAAGAATAATATTTTTTCTGCGGCAGATGCACCAGATAATTTGATCGAAACAATTGATTGGCTTTACGATGATTTTGGGATAGAATTGACCACTGCAGATTTTCTTTATCCTAGTTTTTCGAGTGACTTTTTGAAGGAAATGGATGTAGTCGAAATGTTGGGTATTTCTCGTATTGGAGATAAAAGCGCCTTTCATATTGCAGGAAGCAATTCGGCCATGACGGTTCAGCTTTGGATCTCAGATGATGTTTATTTTCTGCCTATGAAGATTTTGATTACTTATCTCGATGGACCCTATGCTCATCAATTTCAGACGGATTTTTCAGATTGGGAAATCAACCCAGATTATCCAGATTCAATATTCGAATTTTTACCTCCTCCAAATGCCACCCAAATTACTTGGATGTCGCAAAATTAAACCTATTGACTTTAGCTTATGAAAACTTCAAAAAATAAACTATTGATTCTTTCTTTCGGTGTTTTGATGATGCTGATTTCGACAGACCTGGTGAATGCCCAAAGAATGAGAGCAGGATCAAGAGGAGCAGCAAGGCCAGCGACAACTCGTCAAGCTCCCTCCAGAAATATGAGCCGGCATACAACGACAAGGCAGACTAGACCAACCCGAAATACTTCTAGACCATCAAACTTTAACAGAGCCTCAAATTCTAGTAATAGAAATACGCTGAATGGAGGATCAAATAGGGTCACTCAAAAAAGGAATACAAACAGTAAAGTTTCTAATATCAAGTCCAATAATGGAAACAGAACTGGGAATAATAATGGGAATAGGGTTGGCAATACCAATAATGTTGGGAATCGGGTAAATATTGATAATAGTAGAAATGTCAATGTGAATGTTAATAACCGAAACAATGTCAATATCAGAAACAATAATGTAAGGAATTACAGACCTTATAGACCTCCTTATAGACCATATCCGCGACCTCCGTATGTTTGGGGGGGATTTGGATTTAGCTGGTTTAGGCCTTATTACTACCACCCTTACAGACCCTATTATTGGGGGCCGGTTTGGCATCCATGGGGATTTCTAGTGGCTACTTTGGCTGTAACTGCCATCGTGGTTTCTGTCGATGATCAGGATTATAATTATGATGAAGGAGTATTTTACGTTGAGACGGATGATGGGTATGTGGTGGTGGAAGCTCCGCAGGGTGCTACAGTAAAAGTAATCCCCAAAGAATCGAAAGAAGTGGAAGTTAGCCCAACAATAAATAATTACTATTATGGAGGTACCTTTTATGAAAAGTCAGATGGTGGGTATACGGTAGTTCCGCCACCAGCAGGTGCCACTGTAGATGCACTTCCTGAAGGTGGAGAGGAAGTGAAGGTCGGAGATCAGACTTATGTGAAAATTGGTGACACTTATTATATGCCTGTTCAGGAAGACGGAAAAGATTTGTATGAGATCGTGCAGGTAGAGGAAGTAGAAGAGTAACATTTACCTTGAGATATAAAAAAAAGCCTCTTTTGAGGCTTTTTTTTATGATTCTTGATCTTCTTCTACTTCAGATAAAGGTTTGAAATTTCCTTCGGGAAGCTGTTCTGCTACCTCGTCTTTTTCATAAGGGAAAACCTCAACGATTGGACTTTCTACAATGTCTGGAACCCTAAAGCTTACCAACATATTGCTTAAACTTTCCTGAATACGGTCAAAAGCCTCTTTCACGTCCTCAGCAGTCACAATCATATATTGTGTGACTTTCTTTTCCTTACCACTATCAGCATCGGTCACCAAATAACAAATCTTGCATTTGTACCAAATGTCAGCATCCTCGTAAAAAAATACGTCTACGATATTACTTTTACTTAAGTTGGTCACTTGGAAATCTCCTCTGATTTGTTCGCCAAGTCTGTCGTAAATAATTGCTTCCGCTTCAGTAAATGAAACAGCATCAACTAAGTATTGCTCTGAAATGTTTTTCAGTAGTCCTTCTTCGTTCTCTTTCGCGTATTTTACTTTGCACAAAAACCAGGTTCTCATCTTTTTCTAATTTGAACCGTGAATCTAAATCTTATCAATTGAACAACCATAAGAATCATCTTAAAAGTCAGAAATCGCTTTCCTTAATTTGAGTAAGTATTTGAAAATCAATGGTCTTTATTTTTCAGTCAATCAGGACCAATAAGAATTGGTACAGAATGTTTAAAAGCTGTAAATTAAACCGAAATCCTTAAGCATGCGAGATAAAATCTGGTTCAGTTTCCCTGTTCAACTTTTACTACTTCACCTCCGAAAAAATCTGGCTCTAATTTTTGTCTGGATTATGCTTTTGGGGATAATTACAGAGCAATTTGGGGTGATGCTAGGTATTCCATTCCTTTTTCTCGATCCTGAATATTTACATCAAGTTTCTTGGATTAGCTTTTTTATGGTTGGGATAGGTTTCGCAATGCTCACGATGGCTTTTCACATGACTACCTACATTATGGATGGTAGCCAGTTCAAGTTTTTGGCAGTTTTACCCAAGCCCTTTATTCATTTTTGCATCAATAACTCCCTGATCCCATTTACTTTTTACCTCATTTACATTATCAAGTTTATCAACTTTCAACTCCAAAACGATCTCTCCTCAGACTGGATAGTACTTCATTATTTTTTAGGGTTTTCTGGTGGCGGAATTTTGACTTTTGCTCTGATTTTCGGGTATTTCTCATTTACTAATAAGGACTTTTTTATTCTTTTTGCAGGATCAGTTGATAAAAGATTGCGGAAAGTTCGCCTTACGCGAGCCAATGTCATTAGTCAATACAAGGAGCTTAAAAATAAGAATGACAAGGTTCTCTATTTTATTAATCTGAAGTTGGGAATGGAGAAAGTCAGGCCGGATATTTCTAGGTTTGAAGGAACTAAACTTCTACGGGTATTTGATCAAAACCACTTAAATCTTTTTTTGATCCAGGTTTTTTTGATTCTGTTTGTTCTGTTCCTAGGTTTCTTTAAGGAAAAACCGGTGCTTCAATTACCAGCTGCAATGAGTGTCACGCTGTTGCTTGCTATACTCGTAATGCTTGTTGGAGCTATTAGCTTTTGGTTAAGGAAATGGTCAACTGTGGTGGTACTTGCCTTCTTGATTTTAGTGAACTACTTCTCAAACTTTTCTTTCCTGAACAGGCCTCATGAAGCTTTTGGTCTTAATTATAACACTAAGCCAGAGCTTTACAATCTTGAAAGACTGAATCAGCTATTACATCCGGATACCGTGATAAAAGATCGTTCCCAAACGATTCAGGTTCTTGAAAACTGGAAGTCAAAATTCCCAGATGAGGAGAAACCAAAAATGGTGATGGTTGCAGCTAGTGGAGGAGGACAGAGGGCTTCGTTATGGACCTTCCATGTCTTACAGAATATCTATGGTATAGCGCAAGGCGAGATTATCAAACATACAGAATTGTTTACCGGTGCATCTGGTGGAGTATTAGGTGAGGCATTTTTTCGTGAGATCTATTTAAGGTCTCAGAGCAATCCGGAATATGATCCTTTGAACCCAAAGTACTTGGATCAAATTTCTGCTGATAATTTGAATTCGATCATTTTTACTTTGTTAGTGAATGACCTTTTGATCCGGAATCAATATTTTGAATATAGAGGATATAAATATCTGAAGGATAGAGGGTATGCTTTTGAGAATCAGTTGAATATCAATACAGAGGGTGTGTTGGATAAACCGCTTTCTGCTTATAAAGAGCCGGAAGGCTCCGGGGAAATTCCCTTGCTACCTGTTACCGCCTTGATTACCAATGATGGAAGAAAGCTGGTGATATCGCCTAACTCGATGTCTTATTTTGGAACTTCTGTGCTCGGAAAGAGTGGGGAAGCTGAGAAAAAACAATCCATTGATTTTATGAGATTTTTTCATGGTCATGACCCGGGGAATTTAAGGTTTTTGTCAGCATTAAGAATGAGTGCGACTTTTCCATTTATCACTCCAAATATTCAACTTCCTTCAGAACCAGAGATGGAGGCAATGGATACTGGTTTGTCGGATAATTTTGGGATACAGGATGCATTAAGGTTTACTTATGTTTTTCAAGAATGGATTGCTGAAAACACCTCAGGGGTAGTTTTAATTACGATTCGAGACTCTGAAAAAAACACAGAGATCCCACCTACAACTCCTCCTAAGTTGTTCGAAAAAATCTTTACCCCTCTTAAGAATATTTATTCCAATTGGGATCATGTTCAGACCATCCAAAATGAGGTGCTTTTTAATTATATGAATGAATCTATGCCATTTCCATTGGAAAAGGTGGAGTTTGAATATGCGCCAGAGCAAGTGCAAGCAGGGGAGTTGAGTGGAAGTCAAGAAACGATGCAAAGGGCTTCGTTAAATTGGAGGCTTACAGCGAGGGAGAAAAAATCTATTTTGGCAAGCATTTATACTTTAAAAAACCAGCAAAGTATTCAAAAGCTAAAAGAGATGTTCGGCCCGAATCATGGTGTTACTCCATCAGATTCCATTCAATAGGATAGGCCTATTTTTTTGTAAATAAAGTGCATAAGCCATGCGGGGCCGATGAGCAAAAACTGGATGTCTTTCAAAAAGGAAGGTTTTTTGCCTTCAATTTTGTGTCCCCAGAACTGAAAAAACCAAGCGATAACAAATATCCCAATGCTTATTAGCCATAATTTTCCCGGGAAGTATAAATCAAGAAAATTCGCAAATGCGAGACAAAGAGCAGAAAAGAAAAACATCCCTAATGACAAAGGGGGTGAAATGGATAAATAATAGACTAATACGATAGCTAGAACCAAAGTCGCCCAATTTGCAAAATCCCCTAAAAATGGCATGAATTCAGCAATTGATTTGGCTGGAATGGAGAAAATCAGTCCGACAATGCTAAAAAATATAGCAGGAACGCAAATCCAGTGTATCAATTTGTTGGTTTGATTTTGATGGCTTAATCCATATTCGTTAAGTAATGCATCAATCTTTCTCATGGCATTTTGGGGATATTTCTGCTAGATTTATTCAAATTACTAAATCCATCGATTATTTATTCATAGAAAGCAGGATTAAAATGTTGAGTTATTGGGAGGAAAAGAATTTTTTAGATCATGACCTATTAATTATAGGATCAGGGTTTGTTGGACTTTCTACCGCAATCCATTTCAAGAAGAAGCATCCGAAAGCGAAAGTTCTAGTTTTGGAGCGGGGTATATTTCCCTCTGGAGCGAGTTCAAAGAATGCTGGATTCGCTTGTTTTGGTAGCCTTACAGAGATTTTGGATGATCTTGAGCATATGGAGCAAGATGAAGTGCTTAGTCTGGTTAGCAGGCGGTATAAAGGTCTTCAAAAGATCAGAAAGAAGTTTGGTGATAAGAAACTTGGCTATCGAGAGAGCAATGGTTACGAATTATTAGATGAGTCCTTGCTTTCTGCTTCAGCTAAAATGATAGAGGTGAATCAATTATTGGCAGATCTTTTTCCAAAAGATGTTTTTACTGAAGTTCATAAACATTCCAAGCTGGGATTTTCTGACTCAATTAAAATGGTAATCCAAAATGGTTTCGAGGGGGAATTAGACCCAGGTAGATATTTAAACTGCTTATGGAAATTAGCCGGTGAGTTGGGTGTAAAAGTACTCACTGGAGCAAATGTGGAAAGCTTAGATATTGATTCTGGTGTCACTGTAGTTACCTCAAATTTTAGCAAAAACCCCATCCAATTTAGAGCTAAGAGAGTAGCTGTTTGTACAAATGCTTTCACTAAAAAAATACTTGAAAACACAGCCCTTGTTCCCGGAAGAGGCCTTGTTTTACTTTCCAAACCTTTAGAATTCGAAATCCCATGGAGAGGTGGCTTTCATATGGATAAAGGGTACATTTATTTTAGAGAAATAGATGGAAGATTGCTTTTGGGAGGAGCAAGAAATATTGATTTTGCCAGTGAGGAGAGTACAGATTTCTCTGTAAATACAAGTATTCAATCTCATCTGAAAAAAATGGCAGAGGAAGTAATATTTCCAGATAAGGAAATTCTATGGGATAAAGAATGGACGGGTATTATGGCATTTGGAGAAAAGAAAATGCCTCTAATTGAGCATGTAAGTAAAAAAGTGGCTGTTGGCGTGAGATTGGGTGGTATGGGGGTTGCAGTTGGATGGCAAGTCGGAAAAGAACTAGCAGGTCTGATAGCTGAAAAATAAAGTGATTTTTTTTGATTAGATTCAAAGCTTAAATTCACTAAATACCAATTAATGGAAGGAATTACTCGTGCCCCCAAGGTTTCAGACGCCCTTATTCCCTTAATTTTTTTAATTGTTCTTCTGGTTTTAAATATCCGGGTCTTTGGAACCGATGGCCTTTCTGGATCCAATCAAATTGTCCTCATACTCTCGGCAACTGTAGCAGCTTTGGTTGCAATTTTCAGATTAGGCTTTAACTGGGAAACTTTGCAGGATGGAATAGTAAAAAGTATCAGTTCTGCGATGTCAAGTATCCTTATATTATTCCTGATTGGTGCTTTAGCAGGTACGTGGATGTTGAGTGGGGTAGTTCCCGCCATGATTTATTATGGACTCCAAGTACTTAATCCAACCATTTTCCTTGTTGCAGCCTGCTTTGTAAGCGCAGTAGTCTCGGTTGCTACAGGAAGTAGCTGGACTACAGTAGCGACCGTGGGTGTGGCGCTGTTGGGGATTGGTAAGGCATTGGGTTTTGACGAAGGTATAATTGCCGGATCCATTATTTCTGGAGCCTATTTTGGAGATAAAATGTCCCCACTTTCTGACACTACAAATTTGGCTCCTGCAATGGCAGGAACGGATTTATTTACTCATATCCGGCATATGGCAAAAACCACTGTTCCTTCGATCATCATCGCTTTGTTGATGTTTATCGTAATTGGTTTTAATTATGAAACCAATGGATCAGTGAATGATGTAAAGGCTATTTCTGAGGTGATTTTGGAGAAGTTTAATGTCAGCGGATGGCTTTTTCTTGTTCCAATCATCGTTTTAACCATGATTATTAAACAAGTACCCGCTATTCCAGCTTTATTAGCTGGGGCCTTGTTAGGAGGAGTATTTGCGTTGATTTTCCAACCTGAGATAATTTCAACTATTGCCGCAGAAGATGCTTCTTATGCTTATCAGAGTTTTAAAGCTGTGATGATGTCCATGTATGGTGAAATAAGTATCGTTACCAGTAATGATGTGGTGAATGAATTACTGATTACTGGAGGAATGGCAGGTATGTTAAATACCATTTGGCTTATTGTCTGTGCGATGGTCTTTGGAGGAATAATGGAAGAAAGTGGTATGCTTCGTGTTTTGGCAGAAGCCATCATCCGTAAAGTTCACAGAGTAGGTTCATTGATTGCTTCTACTGCAGCAACTTGTATGTTCTTTAATATCACTACTTCAGATCAGTATTTGGCAATTTTAGTTCCTGGTAGAATGTATGCAGACGTTTATAGAAAAAGAGGATTGAAACCAGAAAACTTAAGTCGTACGCTAGAAGATTCCGCAACCGTAACATCTGTTTTGGTTCCATGGAATACCTGCGGAGCTACCCAAGCTTCTGTATTAGGCGTGGCTACATTGACTTACGCACCCTATTGCTTTTTTAATATCATCAGTCCAATAATGACTATTTTATTTGGGTACCTAAAAATTGGGATTAATTATTACGAGAAAGAAGAAGAGTTGGCATGATTCCATTTAAAATAAGTAAGGAAGAAGTAAATAAGTTGCCTTTGGGGCAATTTGAAGGAGAAATGTTTCTGATAGATCAAAAAGAAGATGTAGAGGAAGCAGCTGAATTTCTTTCAAAGCAAAGCATTATCGGTTTTGATACGGAAACCAAACCTGCTTTCCGTCGGGGAGTAATTAATCAAGTTGCTTTATTGCAGTTATCGACGGCCACCCAAGCATTTTTATTTCGTTTAAATGAAATTGGTGAGTTCCCTGATTCCTTAAGAAATATCCTAGAAAAAGAAAGTATTGTGAAGGTAGGCGCTGCTGTGCATGATGATATCAAAGGCTTAGCAAAACTGACAGATTCATTCTTCCCCTTATCATTTTTTGACCTAAATGACGAACTGAAAAAGGTAGGATTTCACAATGTTGGGGTTAGAAATCTTTGTGCAATGGTTTTGAAAATGAGGATTTCAAAATCTGAGCAAGTTTCTAATTGGGAGGCGGAAGTTTTAACAGAGAAACAACAGCGCTATGCGGCAACTGATGCCTGGGCATGTCTGGAGGTTTTTAAAAAACTAAAAAAAGAAGGTTACTTGGATGAGCTTTTTAAGACTTGATTTGTAGAGTTTCAATTGAATCTAAACTTTCGATTAATTCTTCCTCAATTCCCTTTCTATACGCTAGTGTCATTTGACAATTTAAAGCCATTTCCTGATTTAGAATGGTTAAGTCATGGGATTTAACCAATTTCATAACTTCATTCATTGCAGGATATTCAAAAAGGATCTGAACGCTTTCCATAACCTTTTCTTCTACAATTTCATTTTCTTCAATTGCTAAGGCCGCGGAGGTTTTGTAGGCTTGGATCAAGCCTCCCATTCCTAGTTTTGTTCCGCCGAAGTATCGTACCACCACAATCAGGATATTCGTTAGGTTGTTTGAACGAATTTGACCTAAAATCGGGTCTCCAGCAGAATGATTTGGTTCACCATCATCAACGGCCCGGAATACAGTTCCTTCTTTTCCAAGAACATAGGCAAAGCAATGATGTCTTGCATCATAATAGGTTTTCCTTAATTCACCGAGCTTTTCTTTGATTTCCTCTTCCTCCTTAACGGGGAATGCGAAATAAAAGAATTTACTACTCCTGTCTTTGTATAATCCATCACTTGTTTTTTGTATGGTTAAATAAGTGTCGTCAAGAGGAAGGGATTCCATCACTAAGGAAAATTTACTTTTTGTTAGAAATACTAAATTAGAAATTTAACCTTTTAGTAACCGTAAATCCGTTTGATTTCTGTTATTTTTAGGGTTGATGGGATTAGAAGAAAATGCTGAAATAATATCAGAAAGATTACCCTATATAATTGAGTTTTCAGGCCATAGCACCGAAAATGGAGCCTTGCATTTTCTGGAAAACGAAGTCTTGTTTCCGAATGGAATCCTCAGGTGTTTTTGGATTTCCAATGTAAAATCTGGGGAAACCCGAGGTGACCATGCTCATTATAAAGAATCTCAGGTGATTGTTGCAATGGCAGGTAAATTAACTATTGAGGTTACCACTTGCGATAAACGTAAATTGAATTTCATTTTAGACTCCTCTTCCAAAGGCTTGGTTGTTCCTCCTTTGAATTGGTTGTCAATTCAGTTTAGTGAAAATGCAGTTTTACTTGGTTTAGGAGACCAAAAGTTTTCAGAACAAGATTATATCAGAAACAAATTAGAGTTTGACAACATACAAAAAGGAATTTAGCGATGGTTATGAATTGCGAGTGGATTCATCCTTTCTGGAGGAACGAAAGTACTTACTCGCTAATTTCCCCAATCCTGGGGATGACCTTTTGGACTTTATTTGGCTTAAAAAGGGTAAAGAAAAGGCAAGTATTTTATTCTCGATAAATTCTGATCAAATAGCAAAGTCACTTCCATTAGCCCCCTTTGGGGGATTTTTTATTTCGGATAAATTGAGCTCTGAGTCTTTGGAAGAATTTCTAAATCATGTAGAGTTTTATCTCAAAGAAAAAGGGATAAAAAAAATTGAGCTTACTCAAGCACCCAAACCATATGAAATTAATCATGATCTGATAGCTTATTTATTGTTTAAAAATAAGTTTGAACAGGAGCAAGTGCTTAGCCATCAGTTTTTTATTGGGAAAAAGAAGATAAAGAAGTTCTTGAAGAAAGAGAATTCCCGCTATCAAAGTAGAGCAAAGGATGCTGGAGTAATAGTTAGCAATTGTTCAATCAATAATTTTAATTTCCTTCAAGATATAAGGGCTTGGAATCAGCAAAGGGGATATCATGTTAATCTTGATGAAAACAGAATTATTCAGCAGGTTTCTGAATACCCTGACAGGTATTTTTTGATTAGTTTAATGCAGGGCGAGGTAGCAATCGGTCATAGCTTAGCAGTCAAACTTTTCCCTGAAACGATTTATTATTTTCTTTCAGCTATCAATCCTAGGGTTCAAGTGAAATATGGTGGTGAGCTGATGTTATATAACCTCTTTAAATTGGCAAGTGAAGAAAAGGTGGAAATCATAGATTTAGGCTCCTCAGATCTAGAGGTTTCACCAAATCATGATTTAATATTTTTTAAATCCAGGTTTTCAAATGATATTTCCAATAAGATTACCTGGGTAAAGAATCTCTAAAATGCTTACATCTGAGTCGGTTACAATCATTTGTATTTGCTTCAATCAAGAAGAATGGGTTGAGGAATGTCTGGAAAGTGTGAGGCTTCAGGATTATTCTTGGAAGGAATTAATTGTGATTGACAATGGGAGCAAGGATAAATCCCTGGATGTAATCCAAAATTGGATTAACGAGAAATCCGGGACTTTATCAGTACAGCTTATTTCACATGATGAACCTTTGTCCTATCCTGTAGCATTTAATGCTGCCTTGGGCCAAGTAAAAAGCCAATATGTGGTCGACCTTGCAGGAGATGACGTATTCTATCCAGATCATTTATCAATGTCAATAGATTGCCTAAAGCAATCTCCAGAAGCTGCCTTTGTTTTTTCAGATGCTTATATTTTGGAGGAAAGCGGACTTATTCAGACTTTTTATAAGAGGGGGAATGGAGGAGAGTTAAGAAAGCAAATTGAAATTGAGCGTATTTATGAAACCTTGGTTCAATATCATTATATCTGCTCACCGACCATTGTTTTCAATAGACCCATTTTAGTAAAAGAGGGGGGCTATGATGAGAACTTAAGTTATGAAGATTTTGATATACAGGTTCGGTTAGCAAGAGAATATCCCGTCGTTTTTTCGGATCATGTAGGGGTGTTAAAAAGAAAACACTCCGAATCACTTTCTAGCAGACAATATACTCCATACCACTCTGTAATGTTACCAAGCACGCTGCTTGTTTGTCAAAAAATCAAAGAGATGAATGAAAGTGAGAGTGAGAATAAAGCACTTGAAAAAAGATTACTATACGAACTCAAGCATGCATTATGGTCAGGGAATTTTGAAGTGGCCGAAGGCTTTATTGAGCTTGGAAAAGAGCTGGGAATAAAGAGTCTTATGTTTGGGATATATAAGATTTGGTCGAAAACTAAGCTTGATTTAGCTTGGCTATATGTTAGAATTACCTGATTAACCGACTACTATTCTCACAAAGTCTTTTTCCTTAAAGTATTTCCTTCCTATTGCTTGGATATCCTCCGTAGTGAAAGTCTTTAAATAGCCAAGTTTGTCAAAATAGAAATTGAAATCCAATCCGCTTTGATGGACTGATCTAAACCTGTCCATTAAATCAAAAGATGAACTAAAGCGGGAGAGCATTTGTCCGATCATGTAGTTCCTAACTACTTCAATTTCATCATCAGAGGTAGGCTCTTCTATTAATCTATCAATTTCTAAATAAATCTCATCGATCACTTCTTGGTAAAATGCTTTTTGAACATCTGCCGCAACTACCCAGTAGTTGATGTCACCAATTTCTCCAAGGCTAGAAAAAATCCCATAAGTATGTCCTTTATCTTCTCGGATATTTTTGATTAATCGAGAACCAAAGTAACCTCCCAGAATAGTGTTGAATACCGATAACCCAATGTAATCCGGATGCGTTTTTGGAATAGAAAGACAACCCATTCGAATACTACTTTGTACCGCATTTTCTCTTGACTCTTCCCATAATAATTGTGTTTTTGAATCGGGCAAAAGAGTTTGATTGGTAGCTTTTCTATTGGGTAGTTTCCCTAGTTTAAAGGTTAATTGTTGTAGTTCAGATTCTGAAAGCTTTCCGCTGACAAAGATCTCCATTTCCTGCCAGAGCATTTCTCGGTAATAAAAAAACAGGCGATCTTGAGTGACTTCGTCCACATGTTCCTCCAATGGTATTGTGCCATAAGGATGATCCAGACCAAAAAGAGATTGACGAAATAGCTGAGTGGCTCTAATGGAGGACTTTTCTTTCTGGAGTTTAATCCCCAATTTTTTTTGTGATTTTCGCTTTTCCAGCGCTTCCTGAGGATAAGTTGCTTCTGTAAATAGTTTTAAGAATACCTCAAGTACCGGGTTTAAGTGTGCTTTTGTAGTCAACAGGCTAAGTCCTTCATGCGAGAATGTCTGAATAGGACTAATTTCACTTGCGTGAAAATCAAAATATTCAGCCAGTTCTTCCCCATTTAGTGTGGATATGCCTTCCTGAAGCAAAGCCAAAGCAAATTCTGGGATTAAGTGTTGGGAAAGTGGGAGAGATGCCTTTTTACCTAAACCAATTACTTCAATTTTCACCACCTCCAAGTTTGGAGTGTAAGTGAAAAATAAGTTTGCCCCGTTTTCTAATGTGAGTTTTTGAGGTGGGGATAGTTCAAAATCCTCCGGAACCTTAAATTCAGGAGCTTTGGACCTGTCTAATTCCATTATTCGTTCGGAATAGTATAAAGTAAAGAGAACCTTAAAGTTTCAGCTAAAGGGTGATTCTGCTTTTGTGGAACGAGGTAAGAGAAATCAAATCCTATTCGCTTCAGGTCAAACCCTACGCCCATGGTAAAGTATTTTCTACCACCTTTGCTTTGATTTTCAAAAAAGTAACCGGTCCTTAAATTGAATTTTTCTGCATAAGTATATTCTACACCAAAAGATAATGTGATCTCCTGAATTTCCTCCGAAAACCCACCTGGAGCATCTGCGAATGAACCAAACATTCCAGAAATTAACGGGCGATTTGGGTCTTTCCCTTGAGCAATTACCAAGTTTCCATTTTCATCAGTGACTAATGATCCATCTTCATTTGTCTGATAAATTGGAGGTGAGGGTACTAATAATTTGTTGAAATCCAGAGCGAATGTGATCGTGTTCATTGGATCCAAATCAAGAGAATAAGCAGTTCCCAGTTTTAAGTTGGTGGGAATATAATCTAAGTCATCCGCACTGTTATAAGTGATTTTAGGACCAATATTGGTGATGCTTACGCCCCAGGACCAGGTGCCTTCTTTCGCTCCAGAGTAGATAGGTTTTTGGTAGTAAAGACCAACATCTGTCCCTACACTGATACCTGGTCTACTTTCGTTTCCACCAGATGAGGAAATGTTTCCAGATAGATTAGAGTGAATAAATCTTGCCGAAATACCCAAAGCAAGGTTTGAAGATAGTTTTCTGGAATAGGTACCACCAATAGCAATATCTCTGGGATTAAATTCTCCTAGTTCGTTCCCTAAACCGTCTGTCAATTGGATGTCGCCCATATTAAAATACCTCAAGTCAAATCCAAAAGTCGAAACTTCATCGATTTTGAAATAACCTGTGAGGTAACTTAAGGACATGTCATTGACCAGTTTCCCAAGCCAAGGGGAATAGGAAAGTGAAAATCCCATTTTTCCATCTACAAAAGCTAGTTTTCCAGCATTCCAATGTGCTGAATTTGCATCAGGAGAAGTTGCAACGCCTGCATCCCCCATAGCGGAGTGTCTTGAATCAGGAGCAAAATTTAAAAAAGGCACAGCTGTAGTGATCACTCTCCTCGAGGGGTCTTGCCCCGATATGATAGTGCTATTCTGAGCGAAAGTTGTAAAACTAGCCAGGGTGAAAATTAATAGGAATACTAAATCCCTTTTTCTAATGGCCTTTATTTTCATTTAATCACGATTTGACCGCTTGCTACCGCCATTGAATTATCGGTTTCTGTTTGAAGCGTTATTTTGTAAATATAAGTTCCTTTTGCGGGATATTTCGTTTGGTTTTGTAAAAATATCCATGATATGTCTTCGATCTTTGCCGCAGCGTTGATCAAACGAAATGAATCCGAATATATTGCCTGACCTGTCGTTTGAAATACAGAAATTGTCATTTGTATATTTTCTCCAGGTCGGTTATGCTCCAATACAAAGTTACTAACGTCGTTTGTTGGGTTAGGATACGTTTGGTAATTCAATATCCTAAACCGCTCACTTCCCTCAATAAGAATTTCTAAGCTCAAGATACTTTGATTTCCTAAATTATCCCAAGCTTGGATTAGAATTTGGTTTTTTCCTTCCTCTAAACCCGTGAGAAAAAAGCTTACTTGTCCTTTTTTATAGGAATTGTCTGAGGCGACAAAATCCTGATTTAAATTTATTTCTTCTCCATTATTTACCTGAATCAGAATATTACGCCCTGCAAACTGCCCAGAGATATCAATCCCTGAAGAATCTTCAAATACAAGCTCCATATTTAAAGACTTCGAGGGAAATGATTGCTTTTGAATAGCTGTTCCATTTGCAAAAACCTCAATTGCTGGGCCTTCCGAATCAATAATATCTCCAGACTCATTTGAAATAATTGCCGAGCTGTACCCGAAAGCTTCAAAGCCATTTACTTTTGACTCTTGGGCCGATAACCTGATTTTTCCTGAAATTTCAGCCTCATCAATGCCTTTTGGTAAGATAAAAGTCGATTTTATTTCCCCTTCACTGACTATACCGCTACCTCTGAAAAGAACTGTTTTGTCTTCAGAAAAAGAAAAAGGATTGTTTTCATCTCCCAAGGTTTCTGTTTCCACAGGTTTTCCTAGTATTTCCAACTCATACGTTCCTTCAAAACCAAATTGAGTTGCTCCAGTCAGTGGGTCGATCAATAATGCTTCTAGTATTACCTCTTTCGTCCTGTGAATATTCTCTAATGAATTCCCCTCTTTATCTTGTATAGAGGTGACCTCAATGCTGAGCTCAGGGTTTGCTAATTTGAGACTAGGATCTCCAATTAAAGAGAAATTTCTATTAAGAGACCCGTTCAGGCTTTGATTTTTAGTTTGTTTATAAATTTCTCCCAAGTCTTGATAAATGCCATTTTCTGATTGAAATACAGACCGAATAAAAGATTGGTTTAGCGAGAAATTGACATTGGAAAAAACAGGTCTTCCGGTACTTAACAGGCCTATGGCACCCTTATTTGGTGCAATTAATAATTCTTCCGCAGCTGAACGCAGAAATGGATTGTCATGACGCCCAAACTCGCAAGTTGCAGTAACCCATAGGGCAAGTTTTTTCTGGACAGGCCAATTTTCAATATCCTTTACTTGAAAAACTTCCTCATGGGTTAGAGTTGACTCATTTCCATGACCTATGTAATTCAATATAAGAGTGCCATCATCCAATGTTTTTTGAAGGGCGTCTTTTACTGAAAAAGAAGTTTGAGATTCACCAGCACTTGTTTGCTCAAAACGATCTAAGTAAAGTTTATTTTGATGAATCTCTGGGTTATTTTGATTTAAATAGGAGGAAAAAGATTCCGCATGTTGCATATGAACGGACTTATCTCCATCGTCGGCAAAGAAGCTAATATCTTTTTTCCAAAAACCTTGTTGCGATGAATTCTCATAGTTGATAATCTTGTCAACGACCAGGTTGGCCTCCTCCTTATTGATTATTGGTAACCTTCCAATTCCAATTTGTAGGCTTTCATCACCTGCCAACGTTTCTTCCCACATCCCTTGACCAAAATCGATCAGGGCATAATAATCGTCGGAGCTATATGATTTTAAAGGATCTAAGCTGTTTCTACTGCTATAAGTGGGGACGATGTTGGGTCTGCCTCCCAACTTTCCTTTATAATCAAAAGTGCCTTTCCCAAGGATCAAGACATTTTTTAGCGATTTGCTTTCTTGATAGATCTTTGCGATAAAATTTCGGATCCCAGTAATGTCCTTATTTCCGTAGGAAAATGAATTGTAAATATCCTTGAGAAACACCACCTCAGTGTTTATCCCAAGATTGGTTTTATGGGATTTCAGCTTATTTGCTGCAAACGAAAATTCATCGGTGGTGATGATGAGGAGAGAGGGAGACCCTAAATTTTCTTTTATTGAGACAGGAATTAATTTTTGCCGGAGAAGTTTAGGAGCTTCTGAAGGGTTAAAAACTGCTAACTTTTTGCTAGAAATTGATATTTTATCAGATTCCTTAATTCGAACTGGGTGGTAAAAGTTGCTCACATCCCAGTATTGTAAATTTGAGTATGTTTTAATGGAATAGCTACTATTCTTCCAATGGTAATAGATTCCAGGAGCTAGATCAAAACTGGAAAAAGGAATTGCTACTGCAATGTAATTCCAATAGGCCATTGCATTTAAATCTGCTGATTGAAAAGGAAAGCGAATCCTTTCCAGTCGATTTTCAGTGGGAGTAAATTCAGTATAAATGAATTCTTCTTTTCCTTTTGCACCATAAGTACTGGTGGGAATGGCATCGATCGGCAGTTCATAAATAGGCTTATCGTCTGCCAATACGGTAATTATTGAGTTAGAAACCGAACTTGCCATTAGTTTTCCAAAAAGTTTCCATTTTTCTGGATGCCCCGAATCTGTAAAGACAGAGATGGTTTTTGAGCTTCCAGGAAAAATAGGTTCGGAATACCATTCCCTGCCCGAATTGAGAATATTTTTTTCTTCTCCTTTGAAAGCTTTTAGCTGAAAAAGTATTTCTTCATTGTCTTTGGGTGTGCCTTTTATTTCCTGCTCTTCTAATAATTTCCCTTGGTGAGAAACATGAATTACATAGCTAAGACTGTCAGAATACAAATGATGCTTGTATTCCCAGCCAATTTCTTCATTTTCTTGAAATACATGAGGCCCCTCCAAATAGAAATACTTACTGCCATTTAATATAAGACTTGGGATTTCCTGGAGGGAAAGTTGACTTTGATCTAGCTTCTGCGGAAGCATTCCTGGATACCCAAAAATTGCTACTTCTTCAATTGTGGAAGCTCCAAGTTTTTTAGCCTCCTCCGCCGTAATTTGGTAAACCCCAGGCTCGGTTATTTTAAAAGTGTAAAAGTTACTTTGAGAAAAAGCAATTTCAGAGAGCGCGATGTTAAATAAGATCGCTAAACCAATAAGATTTTTGAAAGGGATCATTCCCGTTTAATTCCATTTTCTATCACTGATAAGCCAATATACGCAAGGATTATCAATGGGATGCCCGCCAAACCAAGCCAAATAAAAAGTGCTATACTGGCAAAAATCAGGATATAGCGGAAAATATTTGAAGAGAAATCGAAGGATTTAAATTTCAATGCTATTAAAGGGATTTCAGAAATCAATAAAACCGAAAGGACAATTGCTATTCCCACTAAAACCACAGGAGATGTGATAACAGTCCCGATTTTAACCCATTTTACTGCAAAATGAGGCAATGTGCTTACAAAAAGTGCTGCAGCTGGTGTAGGAACGCCAATGAATCGATCTGTTTGTCTGGTGTCAATATTGAATTTTGCTAAACGGTAAGCAGATAATAAAGGTAATACCAAGGTTAAGTATGGCAGCCAATCAATCTCAGCATTGATTTTGGCCATGGAGAAAAGTATGAATCCCGGTAAAACGCCAAATGAAACTACATCAGCCAAGGAATCTAATTGCTTTCCTAATTCCCCTTGAACTTTTAATAATCTTGCTGCAAAACCATCAATAAAATCAAAGAGAGCAGATAAAAGTATAAAATAGGCTCCCGAAATAATGTTACCATTTATGACCCAGACGATCCCTATTAGGCCGGAAAGTAAGTTCATCAAGGTGATGATATTCGGAATATGGGATTTTAGTTTCAAGACATTGCGTTTTGACCCACGAATGGGTTGTGAACTTTTTCAAAGCCAATGTTGGTTTCTGGGCCATGTCCCGGAAATACAACCGTTTGATCCGGGAGATTGAATAATTCCGATTTTATCTTTTGAAGTAAAAGCTCATGGTTGCCACCAGGTAAGTCAGTTCTGCCGATGCTCCCTCTAAAAAGGGTGTCTCCAGCAATCAATTGCTTGGAATCTGAATGATAAAATACCACATGCCCCGGTGCATGACCAGGAACAAACAAAACCTTGAGCTTTTCTTTTCCAACGGAAATAAACTCTCCTTCTTCCAAAAAGCCACTCGGTTCAGAGCCTTCATATGCTGGAAAACCGTAGTTTGACGCATAAGATTCTACAGATTTCAAAACCGGTAAATCGTCTTGGTGAATTAGTAATGGTATGCCAAACTCGCGCATAGCCCATGCATTTCCTAGTACATGATCGATATGGCAGTGGGTGTTTAGGAGTTGCTTTACCTGAAGTTTATTTTCCTGAATAAACTCCTTTAATTCTTTTTTCTCATGGGCTTCGTAGCATCCGGGATCTACCAAAGCTGCCTCCCCTGAATCGTCGTAAAGCAGGTATGTGTTTTCTTGAAAAGGATTAAATGTAAAAGTTGCAATATGAAGCATCGTATTTGTCTGGGCTAAGTCAACAAAATAAAGAATTATACCTTTAATTTGAGCCATGGAAATAGATTTTTTGCTAATCGGGCAGGGGATTGCCGGCACAGCGCTGGCTTTTAGATTAATGAAAGCAGGAAAAAAAGTCTGTATCATTGATCAACCCAAAGGAAACCAGTCAAGTAGAGTGGCGGCGGGTTTGTTTAACCCTGTCACAGGCCGAAAAATGGTAAAAACATGGAATGCAGATTTGCTATTTCCTGAGATCGAACCTTTCTATAATTTGTTAGAAGCGGAGACAGGAAGGAAATTTATCCATAAACAAAATATTTACAGGCCATTTCTTACCATCGAGGAGCAAAATGAATGGATGGGACATAGTGCTGAAGCTGGCTTTCAGGAATATTTAGAAAAAATCTACACTGAAAGTCAAGGCGAAAATTTGAATGATATTTATGGTGGTGTGATGCTTAAGAATTCAGGCTGGCTAGCTATCAATCAAATGCTTGAAGGAATGCAAGACTATTTTGGAGAAAAGTTGATTCAGGAATATTTTGATGAAAAAGAGTTGTCCAGAGAAGATGGTTTTTGGAAGTATAAAGACATCAAAACAAAAGCAATAATATTTTGCAATGGTCTTGGAGCCATGAACTCGTCTTTTTTTAATTTTCTGCCATTTGCCCCGGTTAAGGGAGAAATTTTGGAAGTAAGACAAGCCTTTTGCCCGGATTACATCGTAAATAGAGGTGTTTTCCGAATTCATTTGGGTGACGGGGTTCATCGAGTAGGATCGACTTACACCAAACATGACTTAGAGGAGGGACCCACAGAAAGTGCAAAAGAAGAAATTTTGGGAAGGTTGAAAGATTTAATCTCTTTACCAGTAGATGAAATTATTTCTCATAAAACTGGAATTAGACCGGCTACAAGAGACCGAAAACCATTTTTGGGAAAACATCCTGAGGCCGAGAGCGTTTACATATTCGATGGTTTTGGGGCCAAAGGAGTTTCTTTAGTTCCTTATTTTAGTAAATTAATGTGTAGCTTTTTATTGGAAAAAACATCCATTTCCAAGGAAGTAGACATAGCTAGGTATTTTAATTATATTTAAAAAACATCTTTCAGCAATAAGAATGCGATATCACCTTTTCAGAATATTGATTTTTGCTGGTTTATGGTTGAATTCATTTTTAGTTCTGGGACAATTTGACCAGGAAAAGTTTGGTAAAAACAGAATTCAACACCAGCAATTTGATTGGTACTATTACACTTCAAACAACTTTGAAGTGTACTATTATGATCGTGGGGGTGCCAATGCAAAAATGGCGATTGAATATTTGGAAAGTGAATTTGATCGATTGACCCAAATGATAGGCTATGTAGCCTATACAAAGCCAAAAATCTACCTTTACAACTCACCTGAAGAACTGCTTCAAAGTAATCTCAATTTGAATAAAATGGAGCTTTATGAAGAAGGGCAAACAGACTTTAACAGACTTATCGCAGAGGTTTCCTATAAAGGTGAGGTGGATAAGTTTAAAGAGGATTTAATTTATGCAACCTCAAAAATTATTATTGAGGAAATGCTTTATGGTTCTTCTGTAGGGGATGCGTTTCAGTCCAACTTAGTGAATGGATTTCCGGAATGGTATATAGATGGAATTGCTCTTTATTTGGCTTCAGGATGGAGTCTTGAAATGGATGATTTTGTCAGACATTATTTAAAAGAGGAAGATAACCCGAAACTATTGAAACTGAAGGAAAGAGAAGCGGCTTTAGTGGGGCAATCAGTTTGGAATTACATTGCTGAGCGCTATGGAAGAAGGTATATCTCGAGTATTTTAAACCTCTCCCGAATCAATAGAAATGAGGAAAATAGTATTGCCAATACAGTAGGCTTAAACTACAATTCATTCAAAGAAGAATGGAAGAAGTATTACATTACTGTTAATGAACAGGTATATAATAATTTCATTGATATTGATCAGAAAGGAGCAATTGCTTCTACCTCTCCCAAGGTGATCGGTAAAATCAACGATATCAAATTTAGTCCTGATGGGCTTAACCTGGCTTATGTGATAAATAACGCGGGTAAATACAAGGTTCAAATCCGAGAGATCAGTTCTGGAAATGAACGAACCATACTTCAGGGAGGAGCTGTTTATCAGGATCAAGAGCCGAATTATAGTAGCCCAGTTATAGCGTGGAAAGATTCTGCAAACTTGGCCATTGCATCTTTTAAAAGAGGAACGACCTTATTGAGGTTACGGTCCATCGATGGAAGTAGTCAAGACAAGATTTACTTAAGGAACATCACGCAGATCTTAAGCTTAGATTTCAATGAGTCGGGTCGGAATATGGTCCTTTCCGCTATTTCCAATGGTAAAACGGATGTTTATACTCTAAATACCAGAGGTCAAGGGAAGAGGTTGACAAATGATATTTTTGATGATTTGACCCCAGCTTTTCTGAATGATTCAACCATTGTTTATTCTTCCAATTTTACTGAGTTACCAGACTCATTGGACACCAAAAATATAAGCCTAGATAGTTTGCCTAATTTTTATAATCTCTATTTGATGGAGGTTGGGGATTCCATCGTCACCACAAAACTTACCAATACGAATAGCAAAAATATTTATCCAAGGAAACTCAATTCAAATCAAGTGGTTTTCCTCAGTGATTTGAGTGGTATCAATAACTTGATGAGGCTTAGTGTAGGTTCTCAGTTGGCCAATCAAATCTCAGGGTTTGATAAAAGCTTAGAGGTGTTTGATGTCAATAGTAGGATGAATAAAATAGCCTATGCCGTGAGAGATGGTAGGGAAAGTTTCTTGAAGATTGAGAGCTATTCAGGTGCTGATCAATTTACTCCGAGTACTCCAAGGGTACAGCTACAGCAAGCCAAGTCTCTGAATGAAAGGATTGCTGCAAGAAGGCTTATGGAAGAGCAGAATCAAAAGGAAATGGAGGCTCTTGAGCCGAAACCATCTTTGACTCTTCAGGATACTGTGAATATTATTGCTGATACGCTAAATAACGCTAAAGAGACTTCTATAAATTTAGATAGACTTCGATTCGAGTCAAAAAATGGGATTGATACTGATAATTATACTTTCGATTCTTTACCAAACCCAGTAATTGCAAAAGAGAGTAGCTCAGGTCAGACCAATAAGATTAATTTATTGGATTCATTTAGGAAGCAGAGCCTTCAAAAAAGAGTTTCTGGTCCAAGAAGAATGGAGCCTCAGTTTTTGACAAATAGTATCAATACTAGATTTGTAGTGGATCCATTGAGAGGATTTGGAGTGAGTCTGACAGGTAAAATGACAGACTTTTTGGATAATCATTCCTTTTATGGAGGGGTGATGACCACACTGGATTTTAGGTCTGGAGGAGATATATTCTTTGAATATGAATATAGAAAGAGCAGAATAGACTTTAGAGGCAGGTTTGACAGAAAAACGATACGCATTTCAGAGGGAGACATTACTTTCCAGAAGTATGTATTAACAAAAGTGGAGGCAGGATTCTCTTATCCTTTAAACATCAACGCTAGATTTACTCTAGCTCCTTTTGTAGCAAAAACGCAATATTTTAATTTAAATCCAGACTCTCTGGTTTTAGGACAAGATCCTGATCAAAACCGATTTGATGTCAATTACCTTGGGGGAAGAGCTGAGTTTGTAATAGATAGAACCACACTTTTGGGACTTTATTCACAAGTCGGTTTTAAAGGGAAAGTAGGTTATATGCAGTATCAGGCGATGAATAGGTCGTCTAGATCTTTTGGTAATTTCTATCTAGACTTAAGAAACTATCAGCGTATTCATAAAAACATCGTGCTAGCATCCAAGCTGTATGTAGGTTCATTTATGGGTAAAAACCCTCAGACTTACCTGGTGGGAGGAATGGATAATTGGTTATTTAATAAGTTTTATAGACCTCCTACCAATAGACCAGAAAGCACGCCTATCAGAAACCCAACAGGGGAGGAGAATTCCAATATTCTTTTCGCAGATTTTGTGGATTTAAGAGGCTATAAGTATGATGAGATTCGGGGAAGAAATGTTATTTCCTTCACCACAGAATTGAGGATTCCTATATTCTCCTATCTAACAAGAGGAAATATCACGTCGAACTTTATCCGTAACTTCCAACTAGTAGGATTTTATGACATTGCATCGGCATGGGATGAGTCAGCACCATGGGAGAAAGTAAATGATAGGAATACAGAAGTAATAAATACCGAAGGATCACCCTTTACAATTGTGCTGAACAATTTCAATAACCCATGGCTTCAAAGTTATGGCGCAGGATTGAGAACAGTACTTTTAAATTACTTTGTGAAATTTGATGTGGCCCAGCCTGTCAGAAACTATAAAAATGAAGACCTGATGTACTATGTGACATTGGGTATCAATTTCTAATTTTCAAAATTAATTATGATCAAATCGATGACCGGCTTTGGAAATGCCGGATTCGAGAATGAGCAGATGATGATCCATGTGGAAGTCAAGTCGCTCAACTCAAAGTTTTTGGATCTTTCCATACGTAGTCCAAAGCAATTTTCTGATAAGGAACACGAAATTAGAAATGTGGTCCAAGGTGCTCTTGACAGGGGGAAAGTCAGTGTGAATATTGAATTCTTGTCTAAGGGTTCCAAGGAATTGCCAGTTTCCATAAATGAAGAATTGTTTGCCACTTTTTATCAAAAATATTCTGCCATGGCTGAGTCTGTTGGCAGTAATAGTGATGATGTATTTAAGTTGGCACTTCAATCTCCAAATGTGATCAATAATGTAACGGCTGACGATAAGAATGAAGCCGAGGAGTGGAATCAAGTAAAAAAGGTTCTTTTGGAAGCCTTGAAGAATTGTGATTCTTTTAGACAAGATGAGGGAAATTCATTAATGGAAAAACTTGTCGGAAATGTTGAATCCATAGCCAATGGGTTAGAGAAAATTTCACAAGAGGAGGGGACCAGAAAAGAGCGAATCAAAGGCAAAATCAAAAACCATTTTAATGAATGGCTGGATGAAAATTCATTTGATGCGAATCGTTTTGAACAGGAATTGATCTATTACTTCGAGAAGCTAGATATTACAGAAGAGATTGTCCGTTTAGATACCCATTTGAAATACTTCTCTAAAATCATGAAAGAAGATAAGAATCAGGGTAAAAAATTAGGCTTTATCAGCCAGGAAATTGGCAGGGAAATAAATACAATTGGTTCTAAAGCAAATGATGCTGGTATTCAAAAGCATGTCATTCTGATGAAGGATGAGCTGGAGAAAATCAAAGAGCAGTCCATGAATGTTTTATAAATAAAACTAGAGACTACTTCAATGGTGGTTTTGTCACAATTAGCGGAGTGTAAGACTAGCTTTCTTGAAAATGCTTAGACTTACACTTCGCTTTTCTGACTATTAAAGGACTTTTGGAACATTGACTTTATTTTATTGATTGTTTTTCCGGATCACTTTACCGGAAAATTTTCCTGTTAACTCTCCATTTTCTACTTCTATGTCCCCATTTACTAACACATATTCTATTCCTTCAGGATATTGATGCGGGTCAGTAAAAGTTGATTTATCAATTACTGTCTCTGGATTGAAAATCGTGATATCTGCAAAATATCCTTCTTTTATAAATCCTCTTTGTTTCAATCCAATTCTTTGAGCTGATAGCCCTGTCATCTTATGAATAGCTGTTTGTAAGGTGATAACCTTCTCTTCGCGAACATAGTGCCCTAAAACCCTTGGGAAGGTCCCATAGGCTCTGGGGTGTGGATGTCCATTTCCAGGTTGAGAAAGTCTGCCATCTGATCCGATCATGGTCATAGGGTGCTTCATGATATTTGCCACATCTCCCTCATCCATGGCATGGTAAATTGTTCCGGTACCACCATTTAACTGAGCTTGAATTACAAGCTCAGCCCCATTTTCTATCGTATTTTCTAAACCTTCTATTTCCAGCCAATCATGCAAAGTTTTGCCTTCTAGGTTTTCATCCCAACTAACTCTTGAAAATTGAATTCTCCTGAGATCTCTTCCTCCTCGGTCATTTAAGATATTAAATATGATGCCTGCCTTGATACTGTCCTTTAAAGCAGGTTCTTTCACTCGTTCTTGAAACTTATTTCCTTCCATCGCCCAACTGGGGATTAGAATGCTAATTCCCGTATGGCTAGCGGCATAAGGGTATTGATCCATCATGATGTCTAGACCTACACTTCGGGCAGAATCTACCAATGCTAGTGTTTGTGAACTTGCACCCCACATTTTAATACCCATTGCTTTGTGATGTGTTAAGACTACAGGTATAGAAGCATCTTTTGAAATTTGAATGGCCTCTTTGACAGCATCAATTAGGCCTAATCCTTCTTCTCGAAGGTGGGAGGTGTAAATTCCATTGTTATCACTTGCCACTTTTGATAGTGAAATAACCTCATCAAGTTCTGAGAATGTTCCAGGTAAATATTTCAAACCAGTGGAAATACCAAAGGCTCCTTCATCCATTGCAGTTTGTACAATGTTTTCCATTTGGCTAAGTTCTTCTGCGTTAGGTGAGCGGTCTTCCATTCCCAAGACAGTTCTCCTAATGGTATTATGCCCAATGAGGTACCCAACATTGATTCCTAAGCTTAGTTTATCAAGACTGTCTAGGTAGCTTCCAAATGGCCAGGGACCGCCTCCATCTGGTCCACCCAAAGCAAATGTCACTCCCTGTCTCAATAAACTTTCTGCAGAGGGCAATTCCATAATAGGCTCCAAATGTGTGTGCATATCGATGAATCCAGGAGCTACAGCTAAACCAGAAGCATCAATGATTTTTTCTGAATTCGCATCCTTTAAATCGCCTATTTGCTGGATTTTTCCTCCGGTAATCCCTAAATCCATCTGGCTCGGATTATTCCCGGTGCCATCGTAAACTGTCCCATTTAAAATTATTAAGTCAAAAGAGTTTTGTTTTTTGCTACAGGAGAGAAGACATAAAAGCAATAGAGATAAAAGGATGTTTTTCATGGTGGAGCTTTGCTTCGTTGTAATCTTATAATTTATGGAATTTCTTCTTAGGAGTTGTGATAGAGCGAAGCAAAAAAAAAAGACCATGTTTTCACTAACATGGTCTTTGGTATTCAAATGAATGAAATTGGTTTAGTTTAATCTGAATCGAATAGGCATAGTCATTCTTGACCTGACAGGTCTATCGCTCATTCTTCCTGGATTCCATTTTGGTGAGTTTCTGATGACATCCATTGCTTCTTCATCACATCCACCACCAATAGTTCTCACAGCTTCAATATCTTGAATACTTCCATCAGTATTTACGACAAACCTGACGATCACTGTTCCTTCAATCCCCATTCTTCTTGCTTGTGTGGGGTAATTAAGATTTTTCTTGAGGTATTCGTACCATTTTTCCATACCTCCTTTAAATGATGCTTGAACTTCCACAAATTCTCTAATCTCGTCAGGGATATCGTCCACCGGCGGTTCAGATATTATAATTTCTGCAGGAGCTGGTGTATCCTCAATGTCGAAATTAACCAGATCGTCTAATTTATCCACCTCGATATCATCATCCACCGCTTCAATTTTTGGGAGCTCGAGAACTGGTGGGGGAGCAGGAGGTTCTTGAATTGTATTAGGGATATCCAATAAATCCCATGTGTTTTCCTGACTGGATAAATCTTTCACGAATACACGTTCATAAGATTTCCATTCAAAAGCTACTAAAACAGCAGCTACGCTAAGCATTAAGCCCAGATTAAAAATCATTCCGGACAATTTTCTCAGATCCGATTTAGGGGTCTTTTTGTATTCCATGGCTTTTGTTTGTTTAGGTAAAAATGATTTCCTAAGAAGTTAACTACTTCTATTACAAGAGCCTACTAGAACAACATCTTTTAACTAATTAAAAAGTTGTTAAATTTTGAGCAAAAAAAAGACCCGATTGCTCGGGCCTTCAATTTTATTAGCTCAGTTTAAATCTGATTGGAAGTCTCATTCTTGTTCGAACAGGTCTACCTCTTTGTTTACCTGGCTCCCAGTTTGGAGCATTCGAAACTACCCTAACTGCTTCCTCATCACAACCTCCGCCGATACCTCTCAAAACGTCAACGTCTTGAATAGATCCATCGGTGTTTACAACGAATACTACAATTACAGTACCTTCAATACCCATTCTTCTTGCTTGAGTAGGGTACTTAAGGTTTTTACTTAAATATTGATTCCAACCTGACATACCACCTGGAGGAACTGGTTGATTCTCTACTACGTCAAAAATTTCATCAGCTTTTTCCTCTACAGGAGCTTCAGCGATTACTACTTCTTTAATAACAGTTTCCTCTTTCACATCCACATCAAAGTTTACTTCGATTTTTTCTTCGATTTCAACTTCATCTGGGATTTCCTCGATGATTGGCTGCTCTACTGGTGGTGGTGGTGGCGGTGGCTGCTCTGTGATTGGAATATCAATCAGCTCTTCGAAATTGTCTGTCACCTGACCAAGGTCTTTTAATGCACCGTCGTCATATGACTTCCATTCAAAGGCAGCAAGTGTAGCGCCTACAGCCACTGCTAAACCAAGATTCAGGAACATTCCTGATTTTTTGGTTAGATCAGCCTTCGGAGTCTTTTTTGCTTCCATGGTGAATTAGTTTATACAGGTTAATTTTTTTCTAGTTTAAGAATAACAATTCTAACAATTTAGGATCATTATTCCAAGTGCTTTTTTGTCTGTGACAGCTTAAAATATGTGAAGAATCCTGCGACTCCTCCTATCATATTTGTAACCATGTCTACTATATCATACGTACGAAAGGGGATGAATTGTTGCAGTGATTCCAAAACAATCCCTGCTAACACTCCAAAAATCAGGTAATTAACTAATAATCTCTTGCTGATTTTCCCCTTTTCATTTTCTCTAATACCAACCCCGCACCACAAATAGCTTAGGATGAAGAAGCAGATAAAATGGATGAGTTTATCCTGAAAATCAAAAGCATCGACTTCAGGAAATTTGTCTCCAGGAGTCAACATGGCTACACTAATGGTTAGTAACCAAGCTAAACTCAAAAACAATCTCAACTGAAATCGTATTAAGCTCCCACTAATTCAGCGTACTCTTCAGCAGACATTAAAGAAGAAGTGTCACCTGAAACTTTCACTTTCACCATCCATCCCTCTCCATAAGGATCAGAATTAACCAATTCTGGTTCGTCGGCCAATTTTTCGTTTAGTTCGGTAACCTCTCCGCTTACTGGCATAAATAAGTCGGAAACAGTTTTTACAGCTTCTACAGTACCGAAGACTTCCTCTACATCTAAAGAGTCACCGACTGTTTCTACTTCCACATATACGATATCACCCAATTCTGATTGTGCAAAATCAGTAATTCCAATGGTCGCAATATCACCTTCAATTTTTACCCACTCGTGGTCTTTTGTGTACTTTAATTCTTGTGGAATATTCATATTTGAAATTTTTTGTAAGGAAGCCCAAAATTAAAAGGAATCAGGCTAAATAAAATCTATTGTGATAAATTAAATCGAAGTTGGCCTCCAAATGATGTAGAAGACCTTCTATAGGAGGTAGTGACTCTTGGATCATTGATGGTCCTGTCAAAGTAAAGAGTCACACTCAGATTTTGATTCACTAAATATCCTATTGTAGGTCTGATCTGTATGTTTAAGTTTCCATTGGTAATTGTACTGCCTTCCTCAATTTTCCGCTGTACTTGTCGAGTATCTACAATTTTGGTGTTTAACCTAAACGTCAAATCATTTTTAAGAACAGTCTGTCTCCCTTGAATTTTAAAAGGAACCTTGACTCCGGCCTTGGTATAACCGATTTCTAGCCCAACATCATTGCTTTTCTGCTCTGTGATTTGGGAATTCGAGAAGTTAAGACCCAGATTTCTTTCTTTATTATATGAGATAGCAACGTTTAGTCTGTCTTTTGTCAATAAGTCTAAGCCTATCAAAGGAGAAAAACGCTCGGATAGCACTACTTGATTGAGAACATAAATTGGGATGAACAGTCCCTCGTCATTGGTAATATCCGAAGTTGGGATCGATTGTAAGGTATTGTAAAGCTCCAAGCCTTGCTGGTATTGCAATGAATTGGAGAAATTACTGGCATCATAGGTAGAACTATATTCATGTAAAATATTGATGCTACTAAAAATATCACTCAACCCTTTCAGCCTTGAGAGTCCTCTATATTCTATCCTCCAATTAGGTAGTGGGGTTTTAGGGAATGGGTTGAGTTTTACCTCAGAGGCATCTTGTCCTCTATAGGCAGCCAAAAAGGAAGGAATAAGTACATCTTGCCCATTAATAGAATATTCTCCAGCCGCGCTGTTTTCTGAATCTAACCTGCTTTTAATAATGGCTCTGTTTTGCTCAAAATCAGTAAATAAAGGGGAGTTGTTTTCCGAATCATCTTTTGAGAAAGATGTTCCGAGCATTATGGTAGTAATACTATATCCACCAACTCTTTTTGGACTTATAGAAACGAAATCCCCTGGAGAGTCCATTGAGTTTCTAAAGATTTCCTGATAATCACCAACTTCCCTTTTGGTAGCTGTAAGTGTGATTCTAAAATCTTGGAATGGTTCTACAATACTTCCGAGTCTAAGGTTTGTCGCTTTATTTTGACTAAAAGGCATCGTTAATTCTGAACTAGGTGCCATTGCGCCTGCAGCTGCCAATCGGTAACGTATCATTGGGTCCTGACTACCAAATAAGAACCCAAGGCCAGGGTTTTCAAGGGCTCGATCCATTCCTAACAATCCAGTGTTTGGCAAATATCCAGGTAGGAAAGAACCTTCAACTTTATCATAGGTGAATGAAACTTCTTTCACCATCATTAATAGTTTCAAAAGTTTATTGCTGAAAGGTGTACCAATGGTGTCTTCTGCTTCGACATTATCTCTACCTGGGATATTGGGTCTTTTCGGAGCGTTTAAAGCTTCTAGCTTTTTGCTCTTATTGTATAGTCTTACCAGATCGATTTTACCCGTAATATTCTGGTTCCTTGTGTTTTGAATTACATTTCCCAAGGTGTCTTTTTGCCCAATGGCTCCAGTTTGCCAAGTATAGGTTGCTCCATATTTATAGTCTGCTCGGATCCAGTCAGTTATCGGGGATTTATCAAAAGGAATCGTATAGTTTAAGTTGAATGTCTGGTTGAAATTAGTCTTTCTTCCAAACCTCCAGAAATTGCTTTTTACAGAGTCTTGCTTGGCTTCAGAGTCCAAATCACCTTCAGGTTCATCCACCACGGCCATCACTCTGGCGGAATAATCCGCTCTCAGGTTATTTGTCAAATCCCAGTTTAAAGAATAAAAACGGTTGATGAAGAAGCTTTTCTGGAAAAGTGGATCCACCCCATCTGAACTCAACTGATCATTTCTATACTGAGACCTTAAGAACCTTCTGTCTACATCTATTCTTGCCAAAACCTGTGAAGGGGCCAGATTGAGATTAAAGTCTTTTATCAATCTTAAATGAGGTGAGCTTAGCCATTCACTATTTTTAAAAGGTTCTATGGTTAAAGCTTTAGGAGAATAACTATAGGTGATATTCCCTTTATTGGTTTTAAAGTTATAATCCTGAATATCTGCATTGTTCTGTTTGACTATACCATACGCATAGGAGAAGGAGAAATTGCTAAGATCATAGAAATGGCTTTTTGCTTCCGGGTCAGATTTGATTTTCCGAACATTGGTAAAGCTTATGTTCTTACTGTTCATTTGATCCAATGCTATTTTCTTATAGGCATTTCGTTCCGCATTTGTTTCAAATTTCCCTAAAGCCAACTCTAATGGCACATCTGGGTTCAGAGGGTCAAACTTGGGTTTAGATGTGGAGTTTGCAACACTGAAATACATGGGGATGCTTACCCCAAGTTCTGAAGGCAATAATTTATGTACATCAACATTGGTAGAAATATCGTATTGGGTGGTTGCAGTACGAGATCTTTGCGAAAGCCTCGTTTCCAAACCCCCAAACCCTATGGAGCTATGACGAATAGAAGCAGATACTACAGCTACATCCGCAATTTTTGCATTCATTAATGCGTTGGCAGCCCAACCATTGGATTTGGTGAAGCCAGTTACTCTCAACTCATTTGCCCAAACACAAATGCTTCGGCTGGACCCACCGGTGTCTCCTGGGTTTCTGACCCCAATCATCATCCCTTGAGTGAGACTTAATTCGGGCCGACCTACAACAGTTACTTTATATTGCCCAATTTGCTGGCTAAAGGGAAGGTTAAGAGGAACTTGATTATTATCTCTTTCTACTTTAACCCCAACAATATCCTGAATGGCAATATCTATTTCATTTTCTAAAGGCCAGATTTGTCTTGGATCCCGGGTTCCTTTAGGTGTAATTAATAAAGGAACCTCTATTTCATAATAGTTGTCAGTATAATCTGTTCCCATACGTAAGAATGCGGTAATTTCACCATCCAACGCATCCTCGCTATCAGCATGAAGGAACATTTTAATTCGTTCAAATTGGACTAAATCCTGGTTAAGGTTTTTAAATACCGCTCTTGCATCATGAGGAGCTAAATCTTCAACACATATCCTAAGTGATTGCTCATTTAATCTTCTCTCTACAGTGGAAGTATTATCACGGTCTCTATTGATTCCCGGAGGTAATACATACGGACTTTGTGTCGCACTACCTTGACTGTTTTGCTCAATTCCCACCACATCCACAGTAATGTTGGAATTGTCAGGCTCTGGGATTTCAAAAAGTCCCTTCTCGAATAAAGATTCTTGGAATACTCTCCATTGACTACCTACCATTCTGAAATTAGCCATTCTCAATACTACTGGCTGTTCAAATTCCGTCAGGTAAGTTCTCATCCATCGTATGGACTTAAAGCCTGAGATGTCTCCTTGAACTCTATCAGGTTGTCTCACTGGAATTCTAAATAAATACCAATCCACATTTTCCCCAGCTTCATTGTGGGTCACCTTATCAACAATATAATTTTGGCCAACCACCATTTTGCTAGGTCTAAGGTCTAACTCGTACTCGTAGTAGTTTTCCAGTTCATTGATGGTATTATCGGTGTTTAGGTCCTCATTATCAGGTGAGTTGGAACCTGAAGGAGTGTAGGGGAGATTTTGATTAGCGGAAACTGGAGTGTTTCCCTCCATTCCATTGAATTTTTTGTATCTCTCCAGAATCTTGGTATCATTTTGATCAAATTGTTCATCGAGATAATACTGAAAGAGGTCCCCCGATACATCTTGATTGATTTGGTTTCTCGCATCTTGAGAGACGCTTATGCGATCCAAAAATCTTGATCTAAAGAAATCTGCCTCATTCTCATTTTTCAAACCATCTAAGCCTACATCTTGATTTTCTCTCGAGGATTCTGAATTATCAAAAGCAGGGAGCAAGTATTGTTCTCTTGTTATTCTTCCCCATTCATTTGAGGAAGTTTCAGAAGGATCTCCATCAGCAGGTAATCCGTTTTCAAATGCATGTCGACCATCTGCCATGACGTCTTCTGAGATATCCCCAAGATTGAAAAATAATTTACCACCTGTGGTATTATTCTGGTTGAATACACCGTCGAGAACCCTTCCGTTTTCTCCTTCAATAAATGGGTCTAACAGCCAGAACTCTATGTATTCAATGTTGGTACGATCAAAATCAACCTCGGTAGTGATAGCTCTGGTAATTCCACCAAAATTCTTTTTAGGTTCAGGAAGTAAACCGTCAAAATTAAGATTGGTGTTGTAATTATACATTCCTCGCTCACTTGGGAAATAGGCCATTTCGAAAAGAGGTTCAGGAGTAATAATTACCGTTCTGTCTTGCTGAGGGAAGATTTCTTGTGGTACAACCCTTCTCACATAGTGATTCCTACGATCCTCTCTAGTTATATTTGTGGGGACTCCAGGGCCACTTTCTCTGTAAAAGATGTTGTCAATATTGTACCATGCCAATCGTGCTCTTCGGTAGGTAGCCCCAAGCATATCCTCGGTTTGATTGCTTAGGTCAAAACGATCGTCAGGAGTTTCTGGGGTAGAAGAAAGCTTCCAGTTTTGATTCGCTGCTCCTCCTAAATTAAATGGGGTAACTGCGGCCTCAAAATCATCAATGTAAGATGCTTGATCTCCATCTACTTTATTAGACGTGCCAGGGATTAAATGAGCAAATTCTCCACTGAATTGAACCAGTGATTGCTCTTTTGTGTCGGTAAATGGTAAAGCGTCTGCAAGCTTGGTTAACCACCTGGACTCATCATTAAAGTTGGCATCTAAACCCCAAAGGCTATTTCTTAGAGTTTCGTTTCCTGTTGCAATCCTCGTGACATTCGGCCTTTCATTGAGGTATAAGAATGTACCTCCTAAGTTAAATTTATCATTGAAGAGATATTCTAGTCGAGTACCCAGTAAACTTCTGGTTTGGAAGGAAACGAGATCTGCTTTTTCAAAACTGATGGCAATTTTCTTTCCTGATTGAAGAATTGCATCATTGATGATGACCACTCGACCTACATTGTAATCAATTGTATAATCTACCCCTTCTGTCAATGGAATATTACCTGCAGAAACGATGACGGATCCAGGTGAAATATTTAAACCAGGCAGTTGAATTTCTGAGGCCGAGCCTGCAGTAAGTCTACCTTTAATAAAGTATTTATCCAGCCTGGTGACTAGCTGAGCATCAGCTTGTGTGGTTCTATAAAGAGTGTCAAATACATATTTGTCCTTTAGGACGATCTCTTCGGGTTCAAAGTATTTTTCAAGGTTTGAGCCGAATGGCTCCAAAACTGGGAATATTAATAAACCCCGATCTGATAGCATGGTTAGTCCTTCTACAAAGTCAAAATTACCATCAGGGGCAGGGTCATTTTGCGGATTTAGATTATCCAGTCCCGTTAGCCTGATTAAGGGTTTGTCCTTGACATTTTTTCCTTCAAGTAAGGAAGGGTTATCTAAGCCGGTTCTGTCATCTCTATATATAACTTGGAGTTGGAACCCTTCTCTTAGAAGTTGATTTGCGTTTAGGTTGTAAACGTTTTTCATCATCAAATCCCATGTCGGAACTCTTGGGTTAATTCTGGCAGGGCGTAATAGCTTTAAGAATATCAGTTCATCCTCTTGACGGTTTTGATAATCTTCTGTCAATTCACCCACTTTATACACTTGCCCATTGTAAGTGTATTCAAAGGATACAGCAAGAACCTCATCATTCTGCAGCTTTCTAAAAAGAGAGAGGTAGCCTAATTGAGCATTAAAATAAAATTCAGTAGGGGCTAATTTTCTAGCACCATTTATTTGTTCGAAATCTACTCCTTTCCTAATCCCAAGGCTTGATTCCATTGCCCTAGAGCCCGTGTCAAAGGGTCTAAATGATGGATTCTGGGAGATGTTCCTAAAAAGATTATTTGAGCCGTTCGCAGCAGGTGCTCCAGGAGTCCCCATGCCAATATTTGGGTTGTTAGGGTTTAATAATGTCTGTCCTTCACCCAAGTCCATGAATGCAGCAAAGTTTCTTAATGTCTCCGTGTTTGAGGCTCGGTTCATGATATAAACCTCTATTCTGGTGACATTTACACCGGAAAGTACCTGAGGCAAACCTCTAAGCCAGCGTTCGTAATTATCTCGGAAGAAATGGGCTAAAAAGAAATGTCGATTTTCATCGTATTTAGATGCTTGAATATCAAATGTTCGACCTTGTCCATTGGCATCAATAACCAATTCGTCTCTTCTTCCTCTTTGGGTGGAGGCTACGGCAGTGACATTCAACTTCCCGAATTGTAACTGTGTTTTTACTCCAAAAAGGTTTTGTGCCCCTTGAATCAACCGGTTTTGAACAGGCATACTGACATTACCGATTTCAATGGATTTGATGATGTCTTCCTGGAATCCGTCGTACTCTACCTTAAGTTGATTTTGGAAGTCGAAAGAATTATTGGAGTCAAAATTTGCCCCAATTTTCATTTTCTCGCCTAAAGACCCATTGACAGCCATCTGAATCTGCTGATCAAAGTTAAAGCCTCCATTTTGTTGCTGCCTAATGGGTAGGGTAGGGTTGTCAACTCTTCGGAATATTGCCCCAAAATCTAAATTGACATAACCGGTGGGGACAATATTAATTTCACTTCCACCAAAGATTCTGTCAAATGAGGGACTTACTGTGAGAGGTGGAATTAAACCTCTTCCTTCTACTGCGCTTTCACCATCACCGCCTCGTGCTCTGCTTCTCCAATAGTCCTGCCTAACTTTGTATTCTTGAATTTTCGAAAACTCTTCAAAATCATATTCCTGCTCATTCCCCAGCCGAGTACTATCCACTTCTTCAACCACATTGTAACGTAAGGTGGAGTCCACCAAAACTTGTACATTTTGATTGGTTAAACTTTTAGGTAAAAATGGGGAGGAAGGTACTAAGAATGGGTTCCGGGTAGGGTACAGAGGATTTGTCCTCATATTTTGCCAAAGCAAAAATGAGGGAGCCATTCTCCTAAGATTAAGAGAATCGATTCGCGATTGGATGCTATCGGTATCGGTTTGTTGAGCCTGGGAAGTAGAAAAGGCCAGAATAAACCCAAAGAGAGTGAAATATTTGGGCAAACCACCGAAATACTTCCTCCTGCAAAAAGTCAGTAACTTCCGAAAGTTCAATGCAGCTTCAAATTATGGTGTCTTTAAAGATGCTTTAATTAATTCTTCTAAAGAAATTTCTCCCGTGGTTTTTTTCAAAACAGCCCTGATGTTTTTTTCAGCAGCAGTTTTTGGGAATCCCAACGTGATTAATGCCTTTAACGCTTCCTCACGTAGATTATTGTGTGCATTTAAAAATCCAACTTGAGAATCTCCCGAACTGGAATCAGTAGCTTTTCCAACTTTATCCTTTAATTCCAGAATGATTCGTTGGGCTGTCTTTGCACCTATTCCTTTAACATGCTGAATAGTAGCCACATCTCCCGAAAGAATGGATTGTTCTATTTCCTCAGTACTTAAAGAGGAGAGGATCATTAATCCAGTATTTGGACCTACCCCATTGATGGAAATCAACAATAAAAAAAGTCTTTTCTCATCAGCATTCTTAAAGCCATAGAGTGTATGAGCATCCTCTTTAATATGAAGGTAGGTGAGGAGCTTGATTTGCTCCTCATCCTTGATTTGGCTATAAGTCTGTAGGGAGATTTTGACATGGTAGCCAATTCCTCCTACATCAATTAGTACATAAGTGGGGTCTTTAAAAACGAGTTTCCCGTGTAAATAATCTATCATGGTAAGTCAGTGGATTGAGCATCAACAACGGCAACAGCCACCATATTGACAATTTCACGTATAGAACTACCTAATTGAAGAATATGTACCGGTTTGTTCATGCCTAAAAGAATTGGCCCAATAGCTTCTGAGCTTCCTAACTCAGCAAGTAATTTATAAGCTATGTTACCAGAACTTAAATCTGGGAAGATAAGTGTATTGGTTTTTTTATTGGTCAATGCAGAGAATGGGTAAACCTCTTTTTGAATTTCTTCATTCAGAGCGACATTAGCCTGCATTTCACCTTCAATGATCAAATCTGGGTATCTTTCTTTAGCGAGTGCAGTGGCTTTGGCCATTTTTTCTGCGATATCTCCCTTGGCAGAACCAAAATTAGAGTAAGAAAGAACAGCGATTCTTGGTTCGATATTGAAGAACTTCACTGCATCAGCAGTCAACCCAATAATTTCGACCAACTCTTCTGCGGTTGGGTTTAAATTAACCGTAGCATCGGCGAAGAAGTAAGGGCCCTTATCGGTATTCATGATATACATACCCGCTACTCTCTTTGTGCCTGGTTTTACCCCAATCGTATGTAAGGAAGGCAGGATTGTTTTAGGATAATCCCTTGTCAAACCTGAAATAAATGCGTCTGCCAAGCCAGTTTCCACCATCATAGCTCCAAAGTAATTTCGCTGGGTAACCAATCTGCTGGCATCTCCAGGTGTCATACCTTTTCGCTGACGCTTTTTATAAAGAATTTCTGTAAACTGAGAAAGCATCTTCGTTTCCTCCATTGGGTCGATGATGGTGACATTTTGAAGGTCTAAAGAATTCTCTTCAATAAGTGTTAGGATTCTCTCCTTATTACCAAGTAAGATCGGATTTGCAATTTTCTCATCGCGAATCATCTGTGCCGCTTTGAGTATTTTTCTATTATCCGCTTCAGCAAATACCACACGCTTTGGATCTTTCTTCGCTCTTGCTATCACCACTGACATCAAACGCTGATCGATACCGATTCTTTCTTGAAGTTCTAATTCGTAAGCATCCCAATCTTTAACCGGGTTTTTGGCTATTCCTGAGTCCATGGCTGCTTTCGCCACCGCGGGCGCAATGGTCGTGATCAACCTTGGGTCTAGTGGTTTTGGAATTAGATAAAGTTTACCAAATCCAAGTTTACTCTCTCCATAGGCCTTATTAACAATATCTGGAACTGGCTCTTTTGCCAATTTTGCAATTGCATGGGCAGCAGCAAGCTTCATTTCTTCATTAATAGAAGTAGCTCTTACGTCCAAAGCTCCACGGAAAATGTAAGGAAATCCTAAAACATTATTCACCTGATTGGGATGGTCAGATCTACCTGTAGCCATGATCAAATCTTCTCTAGCAGCAACCGCTAGGTCATAAGTGATTTCAGGGTCAGGATTTGCCAAAGCAAAAACAATAGGGTTAGGTGCCATCAATCTGAGCTGCTCCTGGCTTACTACATTACCTGCAGAAAGACCCAAGAAAACATCAGCACCTTTCATCGCATCGCTCAAGCTATTAAGATCTCTTGAAGTAGCGAATTCTTTTCTTATTTCATCTAAATCTGCACGGTCTTCTCTTAGAATGCCGTCGATGTCACATAAAACTATGTTCTCTCTTTTGATTCCTAGAGATACATAAAACCGAGTACAGGAAATAGCTGCAGCTCCAGCACCGTTGACTACAAGCTGAATTTCAGAAATGTCTTTACCTACGATTTCAAGAGCGTTTAATAAGGCTGCTCCAGAAATAATGGCCGTGCCATGCTGATCATCATGCATGACAGGTATATTCATTTCCCGTTTTAGGGTTTTCTCGATTTCAAAGCATTCTGGAGCCTTGATATCTTCCAGGTTTATACCTCCAAAAGTAGGCTCCAAGGACTTAATAGTCTGGATAAGTTTTTTTGGATCTTTTTCGTCTATTTCAATATCGAAAACATCAATACCGGCAAATTTCTTGAATAAAACGCCTTTCCCTTCCATCACAGGCTTGGAGGCTGCAGCTCCAATATTACCTAGTCCAAGAACTGCTGATCCATTGGAGATTACTCCTACCAGATTGGCCTTTGCGGTGTATTTATATGCGTTTTCGGGATTTGATGCAATTTCTTTGCATGGTTCTGCCACTCCCGGCGAATAGGCGAGAGCCAAATCCATTTGACTCGAAAGAGGTTTTGTGGGTATTACCTCAATTTTACCGGGTGTTCCTTGTTGGTGGTAATTGAGCGCGTCCTCTTTGCGGATTTTAATTGCCATATAAGCTCTAAGTTAGTTTGGGTCAGGATCCTTGCTCTTGCGTCCAACTAACATCAGTATTTAAAAGGATTGTTTCAATTTCACGCAGTGCGTCCCTATGAACTTCATTTGGGTAAAACACAAAGCCTTCCATATAATACAGCTTCCCTTTCTTTTCATCTACCATGAGGTAACCTAAGTAGGTTCCTCCCATGCTGATATTGTTAGTTTTCCAAGAACCCCTGATTTCGGTAGTAAAATTATCATTTATCACCATGTTTCGGAAAGCTGGGGGGATTTGTTTTTCAGAAACCATAAAAGAGGTTGGATCTTCGGGGTCTCCAAAAATCTCATTCTTGGTGATTTCATCTTTTAACTTGACAATATTTTCTGGAAAGGTTTGTTCCTCAGCTACATAGTCAGTTTCATAAAAAAACAGGCTAATATCGGCTCTATTTGCCGTCGGCGTAGGTTGTCTTACCCATAGAAAGCCAGGCTTACTTTTTACTACTTGATAGGAAGCTGGAACATTGATTTTAATGCCCAGATTAGTTTCAGCCTCATGTAAGGCAGCAGTATTTTTTCTTGCAAGAATAATTTTCTCTAATCTTCCTCTTTCTCTAACTTCAAAAAGATTGATCAATCGCTGTTTGTTCTTTCTCAAGTTGGCGACTAGTTCGTCTTCAGTATTTCCAAATAAGTATAGTACCTCTTGTCCTCTCGCATATTCATCCTCCATTCTCAATTGGAAGAGGCTTGGATCAGCTTCCGCCTTGTCTTTTGAAGCTTTGGAGAATTGGGAGTTGATTACTTGACTTGCTCCACCTTTATCATCAAAGGTTGTCACATAAATAAGATTTGTAGACATTTTGAGCATTCGAGTCATAGCTCGTGGGTCCACCCGGTTTACTTTGAATCTAGGTTCCGAACGGATCATTCCAGGAAGGTCGGCTTCAAAAATATCTTTCAGTTCATCACCCACAGGCCCAGCCCATTTTGTAGAGTCAATGACTAAAATAATTTCCCCAATTGTTCCTCGGGCTTTTGGTTTTGAACTGTCATAATCACCAGAACCTTCCTCGCATGAGGAAAATAAAATCCCAAATGAAAAGGCGACTAAAATATATTTTAAAGCTCTCATAATGTATTGATTGATCTTTTGTTCCCTAAAGGTAGAAACCTAAAAATAACAATTCTGGTTTACTTAAAAATTTAAAACCAGTGCATTCACCTGTTAAAAAACAATAAAATTCAGTTTGGGGAATTAACCGATTATGAGCTTTTGTCCAGGCTTTATGTTGTTGCTATTCAGGTTGTTTAGCCTTTTTATTTGTTCTACGGTCAAGCCAGCGTGTTTTTTAGAGATGATCCACAGAGAATCACCGGGGCGAACAGTATATAATAGCTGACCAGATGAGTTGGTTCTGGTTTCTGCAAAAACAGGCCCGTTTCCAGAATAAATTGTCAGTTTCTGCCCTACTCGGATTAGGTTTGAGTGTAAGTTGTTCCAGGATTTTAATTGGGAAACTGATACTCCATTCCGAGAAGCAATTTTTCCTAACACATCACCTGATCTCACGCGATAAATATAGGCTTCCAGTTGTTCTTCCTCAATGTCTTCAATCGGCTTCAAAAGAAACTTCCCATTATCGGTAAGGTAGGTGGTCGGGTTATTATTTAATGAATCACTGATCCAAGCGAGGTTTTGCTTGATAAAATCTGCCTTCGCTTTTGGGATTCTTAATTCCATAGAACGCTTTTCTTCTGGAAGCTTTCCGTATTTAATGGAAGGGTTTAAGCTTTCTAAATCTTTTGTACATAAATCAGTCAACTCCGCTAGTTTTTCTAAACTTAGCGCTCGGTCAAATCTGATTTTTTCAGTTTCTCTATAATAGGTTGGATCCTCCAGATTTAAGTTATGCTCCTCTAGGTGATTAAGTATATAAAGCATGGCCTGAACTTGAGGTACATAACCTCTTGTCTCCCTTGGTAAGTAATTATAGATTTCCCAAAATGTCTTTTTTCCACCGGATCTTCTGATTGCTTTTCGGACATTTCCAGGACCACAATTATATGCCGCCATGGCAACCTCCCAATCTCCAAACATGCGATAAAGGGACTTTAGATATTTGGCAGCTGCATCAGTCGCCATTTCTGGATCCATACGATCATCTACGTGATGAGACACTTGCATACCATACATTCTGCCGGTGGCGGGCATAAACTGCCATAGTCCCATTGCCCCAACTCGGGAACGGATTTGAGGGTCAAGCCCAGATTCGATTATAGATAGATATTTGATCTCTTCAGGCATTTCATGCTTCCGAAGCGTTTCATCAAAAAGGTCAAAAAACAAGTCTTTTCTCGCCAAAACCATTTTGGTATAATCACGGTTTCGAACGGTGAAATATTGGATAAATGAAAAAATACGATCATTCAGTTCGAAGGGCATTTTTGTTTCCATGTTGGAAATCCGCTCTTCTATTTCTTCATATGTGAAATCTGGAATGTACTCGTAGTGGTAATTTGGCATTACCTCTTCATCTAAATTAGGCCCCGAAACGACGTTTTGGTCGTCTTGTGAATATACCTGAGACAAAGGGATCGTACATGTGAAAATCGCAAGTAGGATAGAATTGAACCAGGTTTTTTTCATGGGTTTATTTCAGATTTAAGACGTTAATTCACTAAGATAATTACTAAAAGCAAAAAGTTCTGCCTCTTTAAACGAATTGCAAATGACTTGCAGTCCTATAGGCATCCCCTGAGCATCCTTTCCATTTGGAATGGATATGGCCGGTACACCAGAAACTGAGGCTTGAACCGTGAATAAATCCTCAAGGTACATCGCGACAGGATCTCCACTATGTTCCCCAAACTTAAACGCCGTGGATGGGGTAGTTGGTATTATAATATAATCAAAATCATTTAAAAGATTCTCAGTATACTCTTTTATTAATCTTCTGACTTTCTGAGCCTTGGTAAAATATGCGTCATGGTAACTGGCACTTAACACAAAAGTACCTAGCATTATTCTTCTTTTGACTTCATCACCAAATCCCTCGCTTCTAGTCAATTTGTACATGCTCTCCAAGTTGTGAGCATTTGGAGTTCGGTAACCGTATTTCACACCATCAAAACGAGATAAGTTGGAGCTTGCCTCGGCCGTCGTTAAAATATAATAGGTTGGTAGTAGGTAATCCAAAAGAGGGAATTCCACTTCCTTAACTTCATGGCCTTCAGACTTTAACTTCTCCAAAATAGCCAATGTGTTAGCTTTGATTTCTGGTTGAAGTGCTGGTGATTCTAAGGTCTCTTTTAAAAAGGCAACTTTTGCTTTTTTGTCGAAATGGAGTAATTGGCTGTAAGGAAAGACTGGCTTTCTGGAAGAAGTGCTGTCATTTTCATCATGACCTGCCATAATCTCCAATAATAGTGCATTGTCTTTGACAGTTTTGGAAAATATACCAATGGTGTCAAAAGAGGATGCATAGGCAATCAGTCCCCATCGAGAAATTCTTGAATAGGTAGGTTTCATCCCGATTACTCCAGTAAAAGCGGCTGGTTGTCTTACGGAACCTCCTGTGTCTGTTCCAAGAGAAGCTGTGCAAAGATTTGCCTGAACGGCAACAGCTGAACCTCCAGAAGAACCTCCAGGTACTCTGCTTTCATCTGCTGCATTAAGAACTTTTCCATGCGCCGAATTTTCATTGGAACTTCCCATTCCAAACTCGTCACAATTAAGTCTACCTAAAATAATAGCATCTTCATCAATCAAACGCTGAATTGCGGTTGTTGTAAATTGAGATTCAAAATTTTCTAGGATTTTTGAAGAGGCATTGGATTCATGTCCCTCGTAACAAAGTACATCTTTGATACCGATCACCATGCCTGCAAGCTTACCAGCTTTACCTTCTTCAAGCTTCTGATCTATCAAATCAGCTTGACTCAAAGCAGATTGCTCATAAACTTCGACGAAGGCGTTGAGATGCGCCTTCGTCTGAATGTTGGTTAAGTAATATTGGACTATCGAGCGACAATCCGTTTCCTTCTTTTCGAGCGATTTTTTTATTTCGTCGAATGAAATGAATTTTTCCAATTTTATTGGCTTATAAGATTACTTTTTCTTGTCGTCTTTCAGTCCCTCTTCAAGGTCGTTCTGAATATCCTTGGTAGCATCTTTAAATTCTCTGATACCACGACCAAGGCCACGAGCCAATTCAGGAATTCTTTTAGCACCAAACAATAGAAGAACGACTAATACGATCAATACGATCGAGCCACCGCCCATATTTTGAAAGAAAGCTAATGTTGTCATGATGGTGTTTGTTTAAGATAAATTAGGTTGCAAAGATATAACTGTCATCTGCTTACGCAAAGTTATTGGATGAGAGTTCTTCTTTTTTATAAATATACGATAATAATAACTACTTGGACGTAATCCAGGTCGAAGGATCCATTACTTTTAGTCCTTTCCATGTTTGGAAATGTACCTCCGCTTGTCCATCTTCTCCTGTAGCTACCCTGCCAATTACGTCTTTTGCACTTACAGTTTGACCTGATTTTACAGAGATGGTTTTTAGCTTACTATACATGGTATAATACTCACCGTGTTTGATAATCACAGTTCCACCAAAACCAGGCATAGTGGTGATTTTAGATACTGTCCCATCAAATACTGTTCGGACCTCTGAGTCGGGTTGTGTACGGATATCCACCCCGTCACTATCCATCGTGATACCTTTGAGGGTAGGGTGGGGGTAAGTACCAAATCCTTGCGCTATGAAACCAGTTTCTACCGGCCAAGGAAGTCTTCCTTTATTTCCTGCAAATGAACTTGATAAAGCAGCCGCTTCTGGGGTTAGAGGCATACTACTTCCAGCACTTTTTTTCGTGGTGCTATTCGACTTTTTAGCTGCAGCCTCTGCCAAGCGGATTTCTTCTTCAATCACCTGCTTGATCATTCTATTTAACTGATCTTGTTGTTTTTTAGTTGCAGCAATTTGCTTTTGTATGTCTTTTTCTTTTTTGGAAAGGGTATTAACTATTCCCTGTTGTTCTTTTCTCGCCTGTTCCAAGGCAAGTTTCTCTTTTCTTTCTTCTTCTAGAATATCTTCTTTTTCTTGCTTTTTGGCATCTAAAGCTATCTGTTCCTCTGCCAGCTGTATGCTCACTTTCTCTATCTGCTCGGCTTGTTGTTTCCGGTTGTCAGTATACTGCTTGAGGTATTTCAATCGCATATACAATTGATTGAAGTTGCCTGAACTGAAAACGAACGAAACGATAGATAGCCCTCTGTTGAGTTTAGAAGCATTATAAATCATTCGAGAATATTCAGCCTTCAAATCAATCAGTTCTTTTTTGTATTTCTCGATTTTATCCTCGGTTTCCTTAATCTCTTGATCAAGTAATTTCACTTCTCGAGCCAAAGTGTTGACCAACCGTGACTGGGTTTGAACTTTTCTTGTTACTGCATTTAGCTGTCCAATCGAGTTTTTCTTGATCTCGGTAGTTTGCTTCAGAATCTTATCAAACTCTCTGAGGCGCTCTTGAACTTCTGCTTTTTCTCGCTCCAGCTGTTCTCTGGTTTTTTTTGTCTGAGCCTGTAATTCAGTGCCTAGACAGAAGAAAACTGTCAACAATAGAGAATAAATAACCAGACTTTTTCTATTCATAAAAATCAAAATCTGAATGGAAAATTAAGTGGTTCAACTTGAGGTTCGATCGAGTTCCAAGTAAGATTGATGATCGTATTTTGAGTGCTTCCCTGAACTTGATAGGCGAGTTTATATAGTACCTCTAATGGATAGGGTTTGGTATTGACGTCTTGGAAATTTGCAAAGCTAGCAAGTAAAGAACCTCTATCATCTAAAGAGTTGCTGACAAGCTCAGACACCTTTCTGCTATTTATATCTATTTTGCTGAAGTATCTTACCTTATTTCTTATTTGAGTGAGCTCGTAATCCTTTCTTACTTTAACAAGTCGATCACTGTAGTCAAATGGAATAGGAGGGTTTGCCCAAAGTAAGTTTTGAAAAAGGTCTAAAGAAAGTTTTAATCCGTATAGAGATTCAAACTCCGTGAAAGTCATATTGACATCCTCTTTACCTATTCGATCTTTGATCTGAATTTTTTCTTGTGTTATTAGGCCTCTAACTGCTTCCATCCCCATTCCTGGACTCACGGTAAACCAAAGAATGCTATCCTTTTTGGCCCTTAAATTCATGCTCCCTCTCGTAGTTTTACCAGATTCTTCTTCTATAATGATTTTGGCTTTGGCTGATAAATAGTCATAATCACTGTAAATAGGTGAAAATTCCTCCATACTTCCATCCCCTTTGTAGAGGATATTCTTTTTGGAACAGCCGGTAAAAAGTCCTATTGCCAACAGAATATAGCATCCTGCAAAAAGCTTATTCATGGTATTTGCCTTCTTTTATTTTTTGAGGGAGTTTTTCAGAAGCTTCTGGGCTTTTTTCAGCTTTTTTCCAATAGCTGATTGCTTCTGATTTTTGCCCCAAATGGTATAAAATATCTCCATAATGTTCCAGCATGACACCGCTTGGTTCTAATTCATGCTCCATAGCAAGATCCATGTATTTTTTTGCACCTTGATAATCGCCAGTCTGAAACAATACCCAGGCATATGTATCAAGGAAAGTGCCATTATTTGGAAATCTTCTGACAACTTTTTCTGACATCTTCTTAGCCTTCTCCAAGTCTTTCTTTTCTAACGACAAAAAGTAAGCGTAATTATTCAAGACTTGTTCATCATTGGGATTCAGCTCCACAGCTTTATCAAAGTATTTAAAGGATTTATCTGTTTCCTTCAAATTGTAAAAAGCATTTCCTAAAGCTCCGTATGTAGCTTGATCCAAACCTAAATTTTTACCAGCATTGAGTTCTACCGCTTTTTCCAAAGAAATAACAGCTGAAGAATCTTTCTTTTGGGCATTTTTAATGACTCCGTCATAAAACCAAAACTCTGGTTTTTCCGGAAATTCATCTACTGCCATAATTGTAAATTTCTCCAATTCGTTGAAATCTGCATTCTCTCCAAATGAATTGGTGATTACCTGCTCTAGTAATTCTTGATTTTTGGGGTTGATCACCAAAGATTTTTTATAGAGCTCTATTCCTTCATCCTTTTGCCCTTCTTTCAATCTTCTCTTTCCTATGGCTTCAAAAACACTGGCTTCTTGCGGGTGATTTTGAATCATAAGGCGCTCTAACTTATCCAATAAACTATCGCGCTCTGAAGTTTGCATTTCATCGACGATAGAACTAAAGGATTTTGAAGCAATCTCTGGATTTAAATCGGGACTGGAAAAAGCTGTAATGATGGAATTTTCAGATTCATTTCTTTGTCCTTTTTCTTTGTGCAAAGTATAGGCAGCCATGTGTAATTCAGGCTGATTTGGAAATTTTTCGATTTCTCCCAAAACCAAATCCAAAGCTTGGTCAATACGGTTGTTGTTATATAGGATTTCAACAAGGCTTAATACATAGTCTGGATTTCCAGATTTTGCATCAATCAGTCGCTCTCCTTCTTCAATTGCTTTTTCTAAATTGTTTTTGCCCAGGTATATACGTTGCTTCTGTCGGGTGATTGGCTCCATGATTCCGAAATACGATTCCGCACGGTCCAGTACGATGAGTGCCTTATCATACTCCCCAGCATTCAAGTAAATGGAAGCTAAGTCAAGGTTGTATTGCTGATTGTTTTCCCCGTCTGCAGTAAGCTTTTCGAGAATTGCAGCTGCTTTTAATGGTTGATTGAGATTGGTGTTGATTTCTGCCACCATCAAAGCGTAGTATTTATTTTCTATATCCAGGTTAGCTGCTTTTTCCGCATAGGGAAGAGCTTTTTCCGGTTTGTTCCCACGCAAAAGCACTTCTGCGATTTTGTAGCTGATCGCAGGTTCTTCGGGAGAAAATTCAAGTGCTTTCTGCAGGTAGAAGTAGGATTTGTCCAGTTCACCCAGGACAAGATATTTTTCCCCCTCGATATAATATCGGGTGGTTTTAGCTTCTGTTTCCTGAGCCTTACGCTCTTTTCTGGAAAGTTTTTTTTGCGCAAAGCTGGAAGTTCCGGCAAATAGCACAAGGATCGATATAAGGAGAAATCTATTGAAAATCACTGCAATGGTTGAATTCGGAATCAAGTCACAAACATAATGCCTTTTAAGTAAATTGACATTTATTTAGGCAAAGCTTCATAGCTAAAGTCAGGAATGTCAAGTGTCTGCATTTCCTTACTAACACGATACTTTCAAAATTAATCCCAAATTCGGTAGAAATTGCTTTACAAACTTGATTTGGGTTTGAGATAGGTTTTAATTCTGTCTTTTTCCAAAGCTAAAACCACCAAAATATAAATTAGAATAAGGCTGTTTTTGGCTAAAAAATTAATAAACGGTTGAGGTAATTTTAAGAAAAAGGCTAAGTAACTGACTGCAAATGCCAAAAACATATAAAAGACTCCTCTCCCTGTTTGATAAGGGATAGGGTAATACTTTTGGCCGTAAAGGTAGCAGATCAAAGCCATCAAGAAATAACAGGTAAATGTTGCTAGTGCTGCCCCTAGATAACCCCAAATAGGAACTAGTATCCAGATGACCAACAAGGTTACAATCGCTCCAGTCAAGGTGATCCAAAAACTATAATTTGTCTTATCTGTGATTTTAAACCAGATGGATAAATTGAAATATACTCCCAAAAGCAAGTATCCCATAAGTAGCATAGGAACTATAAATAATCCTTCCTCATAGCCAGGCTTCCTTAAGAAAAGGGGACCTATCCAATTGAGATTGGCAGAAATGGCGATCATCAAAAGGGTACAGAAAATAATAAAAGCATGCATCACCGTAGCATACAATTGAGGCGAGTTTTTATCATTAGACTGCTTGAAGAAAAAGGGTTCAGCGGCATATTTAAATGCCTGAATCACCAAATTCATTAAGATGGCCAACTTGAAATTAGCTCCAAAAACTCCTGCTGCTTCCCTGCTATTAAAACCCGGGTAAAAATTATCTGGAAGTATGTACTCAAATAAAAGTCTTGATATTAGCTCGTTCGTGACTCCGGCAAGGCCCATAAACAAAAGTGGAATTGAATATTTCCACATGGGTCGAATGATTTCTCCATCCAATTGAAATTTGAACATGCCCGCTTTCCACCATACAAAAGGTACGATTAGCCCATTTGCAAATAGGTTTGCTAATAAAATGTATTCAACCCCCCATTCAATTTTGTACCCAAGAAAATCTGCAGGAATTGTGTCAAGGCCTATTAAATAAGGAAAGCCAATAATCAGCAGTAGGTTGAAACCCACATTAAGTAAGATGTTTAAGATCTTGGCACCTGCAAAAACCAAGGCTTTATTCTCTAATCGAAGTTTGGCAAATGGAATCGCTAAAACAGCGTCAAAGGTCAAGAGCAGTGCTGTCCAGCGAAATAGATAGGCCTGACCTGGGTAATCCATCCATTCAGCTAAATAGGGGGCGCCTAAATATAGCCCTGTTCCCAAAAGCAAAGAACTGGTCAATAATAGTGACTGGGTGGTATTAAATACTTTGGCGGGATCTAAGTTTTTACCAGTGGAAAAACGGAAGAAAGTGGTTTCCATTCCATAGGTAAAAATGATATTTAAAAACCCTATGAGTGCGTATATTGATGTATAGGAGCCTACTTCCTCTTTACTCAAGTAGGCAGTATAGACCATGATCAATAAAAAATTGATGGACCTACCTAAAATACTGCTAAGTCCATAAACTGCTGTTTGCCCAGCAAGTTTTTTGAGATTACTCATGGGGTATGAAAGACTTATTCTCCTTTGAAATCAGGCTTTCTTTTTTCCAAAAATGCAGAAGTACCCTCTTTATAGTCTCCTGATTTAACGCACCTTGCAAAACTATTGGCCTCTGTTTGAAATCCATTTTCGTCAGATAGATATACAGAGTTTACACAATCTATAATCATACCAATTGCCAATGGGGCTTTGCTCATAATTTTTTTGACGATCTCTTCCGCTTTGGCAAGTGCGTCACTTTTTGTTGGCAGAACGTAATTAACCAGACCTAAATCTTTTGCTTCATTGGCATCGATCAAGTCCCCTGTCATCATCATTTCATTTGCTTTCCCTCTACCGACAAGAATGGTCAATCTTTGAGTACCACCATATCCTGGGATAATTCCAAGGTTTACTTCCGGCTGTCCAAATTTTGCATTAGCAGTGGCAATTCTAATGTGACAAGCCATGGCCAGTTCACAACCGCCTCCTAATGTGAAACCATTGGTTACAGCAATAACAGGTTTGTGAAGATTCTCAATCATGGCAAAGATTTCTTGACCATTTTCGGCGAATTTACGAGCATTTACCTCATTTAATTCTGCGATCTCACTGATATCAGCCCCAGCCACAAATGCTCTTTCACCTGAACCGGTGATGATGACTGCTTTGATGGACTTGCTATCAGCGACTTCCTCAAATATTGCTTTCAGTTCCTCTAGAGTTTCAAAATTCAATGCGTTCATTTTTTCTTCCCTGCTAACGGTTAGATATAGAACGCCTTCTTTTACCTCTGTCAGAATATTATTGAATTCAGCCATAAAAAACGTAGGTGAGTTTAAAACAAATATACGAGCAGGGTACTCAATCCCAAATTTTAAGACTTAGAAAAATCCATCTAGATTTTTCTTCACGTCATTAAATAATGTTTATTTTTAAGAGAATTATTGAAATTCTTTGCGCCCAAAATTCCCTTCTGCCATTTTTATTTACTTTTGTGGCAAGATCAATTATAACTAAATCCACTACAGATATTATGTCTTCAAAAAGAAAAATCACAGTGGCTTATGGTGACGGGATAGGTCCTGAAATCATGAAAGCAACTTTGTCAATCCTTGAGGCTGCAGGAGCTCAACTAGAGTATGATGTCATCGAGATCGGTGAGCAGGTATACCTTAAAGGAATAAGTTCCGGAATGGAGCCTAGCGCTTTTGAGTCTCTAAAAGAAACAAAGGTGTTTTTGAAGGCACCGATAACCACCCCTCAGGGAGGTGGATTCAAGTCTTTGAATGTGACTACACGTACTACATTTGGTCTTTATGCTAATGTGAGACCTTGTAAAGCATTCTCTCCTTTTATTCAAACGCATTTTCCTAAGACGGACTTGGTGATCATTCGTGAAAATGAAGAGGATCTATATGCTGGTATTGAACATAGACAAACGCAGGAAGTTTGTCAGTCATTAAAATTGATCTCAAAGCCCGGTTCAGAAAAAATCATTCGTTATGCTTTTGAGTATGCTAAAAAATATGGCCGAAAGAAAGTGACCTGTATGACCAAGGATAATATCATGAAGATAGCCGACGGTCTATTTCATAAGACTTTTGATGAGGTAGCTAAGGAATATCCTGATATTCAAACTGAACATAAAATCATTGACATCGGTACTGCTTTGATTGCAGATAGACCAGAAATGTTTGATGTGATTGTTACTCTAAACTTATACGGTGATATTATTTCTGACGTAGCTGCTCAAGTAACTGGCTCTGTTGGATTGGGAGGATCAGCTAACGTAGGGGAAGAAGTAGCCATGTTTGAAGCAATTCATGGATCTGCTCCAGATATCACAGGTATGGGAATTGCCAATCCTTCAGGACTTCTGAATGGAGCAATTATGATGCTCGTGCATATTGGACAGCCAGAAGTTGCCGAGAAAGTAGCAAATGCATGGATGAAAACTTTGGAAGATGGAATCCATACAGGAGATATCTACCAAGAAGAGCTTTCATCAAAGAAAGTAGGTACTGAAGAGTTTGCTCAAGCGGTTATCGATAGAATCGGACAGAAGCCTGAAAAAATGACGCCTGCTTCTTATGATAAAGAGAGCACTGAACCAATGAATATTTTTGTCAGCGAAAAGCCAAAACAGAAGAAAGAGTTAATTGGTGTGGACGTATTCCTTGATTGGGATGAGAGTGGTAGAGATCCGCAGGTTTTAGGTGAGCAGCTTAGAAAAATCAATGTGGAAGGACTTCAGCTTCAACTAATCACCAATAGAGGTATTAAAGTATTCCCAGGGGGTATGAAAGAAACCTTCTGTACTGATCATTGGAGATGTAGATTCCAAAATGCGGAAATGTCTCCAATCAGCCATGCTTTAGTGACCAAATTGATGGATGAAATTGCTGGCAACGGATTTGATTTTATCAAAACCGAAAATCTTTATTCCTTTGATGGAGTAAGAGGATATTCCCTTTCTCAAGGAGAGTAATATTTAATAAATAGAATGAATTGAAGGGAGGTAGGAAACTATCTCCCTTTTACTTTTTTAAGAAAATTAATTCTGGACTATATCTTGATAGATTGTAATAGTACCTTGTTGATTCCTATGTCTAAAAAAGTTCTGATTATCACATATTATTGGCCTCCAAGTGGAGGTTCAGGGGTCCAGCGTTGGCTGAAATTCGCAAAATACCTTCCAGGAGCGGGTTGGGAGCCCATAATTTTTACACCTGAAAATCCAGATTTTGACTTGCAGGATGAAACGCTTTTATCGGAAATTTCACCTCAATTAGAGGTGATTAAATTCCCAATATGGGAACCCTATCAATTGCTGGATAAGCTTAGAGGAAAAAAGGAAACCCATCCGGGTAGAGTGTTGGAGCAGAGCAAAAAAGGCTGGGTGGAGAAAGCCGCGATTTGGTTGCGCGCAAATTTGATGATCCCGGATCCAAGGGTGTTTTGGGTAAAACCTTCGGTCAAATTTTTAGAGGAATTAATTCAAAAAGGGCAGTTTGATGCAATTATTACCACTGGGCCTCCTCACAGCATGCATTTGATTGGGCGGGAACTAAAAAGGAAAACCGGTATATTTTGGCTTGCAGACTTTAGGGATCCTTGGTCTCAGTGGGAGTTTTTAGATAAGCTTCCTATGCAGCGGTACGTGAAGAAAAAACACCAAGAAATGGAGCAGTCAGTGCTTCAGGAAGCAAATGTAGTCACCACCATTTCTCCAACATTCCAAAAAAATTTAAAAGAGCTTTCCAATCGCTCTGTGGAATTGCTGACTAACGGGTTTGATCCAGCTGATATTCCAGAGAAATTTGACCCGGTTCCTCAAAAGTCGGGTAGATTGCATTTGGTGTATTCAGGGATAATTGACTCAATCAGAAACCCAATGAATTTACTTTTTGCAATGAAGGAAGAATTTAAACCTTTGGACGAAGATGTTTCCTTCACATTTGTTGGGAGAGTAAGTGATCAAGTCAAAAGTCAAATTGAGGAAGACTCCTGGTTAAAGAATCATGTCAACTTTGTGGGCTATGTCTCCCATGAAGAGGTTTTTGCTTATTATGAAAAGGCTGATGGATTGGTATTGATCTTAACTAATACCAAAAATGCACAAGGGAATATTCCTGGGAAGCTTTTTGAGTATCTGGCTACTAGGATTCCTGTTATTGCTTTGGGCGACCCAAAAGGAGATTCTTCAGAGATTTTGGTCCAAGCAGGTGAAAGCCCAGTGCTTTCCTATTCTGATCATGTTAAAATCCAATTGAGGCTAAGAACTATGTTTGATTCAAACAAAAAGGCAGATCAAGATACTTCTATAGATCATTTCTCCAGGAAAAACTTAAGTGTTCAACTAGCGAATTTATTGAATGGAAATCCCCTTTCTTAACCTTTCTCAAATAGCTCCTAAAATACAGGATTCTCTAAAAGCAAAGTTCACAGAGATGCTCGAGAAAGGAATGTATTCGGGAGGAACAGAAGTAGAGAAATTAGAAAAGTCCATTTCAAGCTATTTGAAGGCTTCCTTTTCTGTTTCATGCGCTAATGGGTCGGATGCACTTGAGATAGCTTTAAGAGGGTTAGGGATAGGAGCGGGAGATGAGGTGATTGTTCCAGCATTAACTTGGGTGTCTACAGCTGAGGCAGTTTCTTTAATTGGAGCACAACCTGTTTTTTGGGATACGGATGAAGATGGCTTATTAGCGGAAAATTGGCATCAAGCGATTACTGAAAAGACCAAAGCGGTGATTCCTGTTCATTTGTACGGTAAAATGCCCGCTATGGACTCACTGGTTAAAAAGGCAAAAGAACATAAGCTTTTCGTAGTGGAAGATGCTGCTCAGGCCTTCGGTGCATTTCAGTCTGGAAAAGCTGCTGGGACTTGGGGAGATGTGGGTTGTTTGAGTTTTTACCCCACCAAAAATTTGGGTGCATTAGGAGAAGCAGGGATGTGTATAACTGCAGATTCGGAGCTTGCAAATCGTCTCAGATTATTACTGAATCATGGACAGATAAAACGAGATCAACATCTGCTGGTAGGTAGAAATAGTCGGATAGATAGCATTCAAGCAGGGTTCATAAATGTGTTTTTTGAATATTGGGCTGAGATGCAAGCCATTAGAAAAAAACTAGCCTTACGATACATAGAAAGCCTGATTAGCATTGATTTATTAAGACTACCTTCTGGTGTGGATCAATTGGATTACAATGGACATTTATTCGTGATCCAAACCGAAAATAGAGATTCTCTAAAGCGTTATTTAGAAGGTCATGGGGTCAAAACCAGTATTCACTACCCGGATATATTACCTGATATGAAGCCTTTTTTGACTTCGGGCGAATTTGAGACTGCTAGAAAAATTTCCAAAAAAGGCTTGTCCCTGCCTTTAAACCCTTGGCTTAAAGAGGAAGAACAAGCCTTTATCATCGAAAAAATAAGATTGTTTTTTAAGTAGTGGTTACCATCTGTAACCGCCACCGCCATATACACCAACGTTCATTGTTGGGGTCATTCTCACACCATATGGGCCTCCGGAAAAACTCATTCCCACTCCTCCAGTCATATGCATATTGGCGCAACTATGAAGAAAAAGAGCAGTGCCTATTATAAATGCTATTATTAGTATTTTCTTAAACATGTTTTCAAAAATTAAGGGTTATATACTTGAACAGCCAAAGGAGCTCCTGTAGGATCTAAAAGCAGTGCTACCGAACCATTTCTGATTTCTGGAGCTGGTTCGATTAAAACCCTTGCTCCAGCACTTTTTGCTTTGGCAACAGTTTCATTGACATCCGAAACTCTAATGTAGGGAACCCAATGAGATCGAAGAGTAGGCGCTGGGTTTTGAAGCATTCCAGCACAGTTTTCGCCATTAAACTGAAATACTGTATACTCACCATCTCCCATTTCAGATTCTGAAGTGCTATATCCAATTGTAGAAGAATAGAAGCCAGCTGAATTGCTAGGATCATTAGACCATAATTCCTGGCCTAGAAATGTACCTACTTCTGCTGGCTTTTTTTCAGGGTCACCATTGCTCAACTTGATTAATGAAATATGGGCTCCTTGAGGGTCTTGGATAAACGAAATCATTCCCCTGTTTTCCACGTTCATTGCACTTTTCATAATTGTAGCTCCCTGACTTTTTGCGGTATTGGTAGCTGCCTCAACATCTGGGACAGAAATGGCGCCAATCCATTCACCAGTACTGTTTTTGCTGTCATAATAGGCCATTAAGCCCACAGGTGTATTGCCTTTTTTGAATATCCATACCTTCTTACTCCCTTCTCCATAAGGTACAGCATCCCAGTCGAAAACAGCCTTATAAAACTGAGAAGAAACTTCTGGGTCTGGGGAAGCTAAATCGTGCCAAACAACTCTTCCTGGAGTGTAATCAGAAGTTGATATTTCACTAGTAATAGGAGGAGAAACTCCAGGTGTGCATGAGATCGTAGCGAAAGCTAAAATCAAAAAAGTAAATAGGTGTCTCATAACAAATAAAGTTTAATGATCTTATGAAGATAAGTTTTGAAGATGATATTTCCTTGATTTGCTAACAATTAAAGAGTCTGTCCCAATCGGGAATTGTTTTTTGAAATTGCCGATCAATTTTTCAATTTGTTTGCCTATTTTTCAATATGACTTGGATGCAAGACCCCATCTACGTAAGTGGGATGTTATGTATGGCTGTATTTTTTTCGGTCATTTTAGCTAAAAACAAAATAGGCAGGACAATAGGTACTCCCATATTAGTGATTCTAATTTGTGCGCTGATCTCTAATATTGGCCTAATCCCAACAGCTACTTCTGGACATATTATTTATAATGGGGTGTTTATGTATTTGGCTCCCATGGGGATTTTTATAGCCCTTTTAGATGTGGATCTCAAAAGCGTGAAAAATGCTGGTTTCCCGATTTTATTGATGTTTGGAATAGGTGCTCTTGGGACAATTATAGGGGTTTTAATTGCTTGGTTTATAGTTAACCCGAAAGTTGAAATAGGGCCTTTGGCAAATGTGATAGCGGGAATGTACACGGGTACGTACATTGGTGGAAGTATTAATTTTAATGCCGTTGCTTTATCCTATCAAATCAATGAAAATGCAGATTTGTTTGCAGCTACTACCGTTGTAGATAATCTGATCGGTACACCTTGGATCATCATCACTCTGCTGTTACCTAAATATTTGCAAAAGATTTTGCCACAGAAAAAGATTCTTCCTCCTAATGGAGAGCTTGGGGAAATTAAAACCCATGAATCGATTTCTATTGCCTCATTGGCAACAGTTTTTGGCTTGGCATTTTTAGCAATGGCTGCAGCAAAAGCCTTAAGCTTTTACTTTCCAATTATTCCTGAAATCATAACGCTAACTACTCTCGCATTAATTCTTGCACAATTCCCAATCGTCCAAAAGATGAAAGGAACTCATACCATCGGCTTCTTTTTGATTTTGGTCTTTTTGGGAGTGATTGGGACTCTTTGTGATTTTAATACGATTGCTGGTATAGGTGATCTGGCAGGAACTTTAATATTATTTGTTGGTATTTTGATCTTGATTCATGGTTTAGTGATTTATGGATTGGGAGCTATTTTAAAAATTGATTGGGATATAGTCTCCGTAGCATCTTTGGCGAATGTAGGAGGTAACACAACTGCTCTGGCAGCGGCTGAAAGCCTGAATAGACCAGATCTATTGATACCAGGAATCCTGGTAGGGAGTCTGGGGAATGCTTTAGGAACATATGCTGGATTTTTGGTGGTTGGGATGCTGGGATAAATTAATTCAGAATATGTTGAGATAAATAAAAAGTTTATGTTTTTTGATCTAATTCAAAATTATATTTAAATTATTGGCTATTTTACAAGGTATTTGTTTTGTAAATGGGCGATAGCATAAATTTTATTACTTCAAGATCTCAAAAGGCTTTAAAAGATAGCCATGCAGATGACAAGACTCTTTGGAGGAGTCTGGCAAAAGGAAATAATTTGGCTTTTTCCAGTTTGTATAATAGGTATGCAAATTTACTTTTTAATTATGGGATGAATATTTGCTACGACAGGGAAGTAGTCAAAGACTGTATTCAGGAACTATTTACTTGGCTTTGGACAAAGAGAAATTCCTTAACGGATGTGAACTCGGTCAAATATTATCTTTTCAAATCTTTTCGGAATATTTTAGTCAAATCAATAAATAAAAGTAGGAAATTTACCGATGAGCCTACTGATACTTTTTTAGGAAGTGATTTGACAATAGAAGAAAAAATCATTGAATCGGATGAATCCTACTCCAATAAATCCAAAATAAAATCAGCATTGAGAAAGGTTTCGAAAAGGCAAAGGGAAATTTTAATACTTCGCTTTTTCCATGGAATGGATTATACTGAAATTTCTTCTATGATGGGGATAAGTGTTGCCTCAGCGCATAATCTTCTTTCAAAATCATTGAAGTTGATGAAGGTGAAAATCTGATTTTTCTCTAAAGTTTCCTTTTTATTTAATGCTTTTTGAAAAAAAAGTGAAAAATATTGATGAGGAATTGAATCCTTAAGACTCTTATATCTGAAATCTAAATTCAGATCATGTGAGTTACAGTCATCCCGATTACGATAAATTTACTTTAGAGGACTTTACGTTTGATACTTTTTTCAAAGAATGGGTGCTTTATCCTACTCCAGAACATGACGAGTTCTGGATGCAATGGATGAAATCAAATCCTTCTAAAATTGAGCTTTTGGATGAGGCAAAAGAAATAGTACTTGTCCTAAATCAATCAAAAGTGGAAATGTCTCCCCATGAACTAAAAGCAGTTTGGGGGCAAATTCAGGAAAATGTCCAATTGCCAAAAAAGACTTTTGAATCTCAAATGACAAGGAAATTCCCATGGCGAATTGCTGCCGGGATTTTGGCATTTTTTGTTTTGACACTTTCTGTTTTCTGGATGATTTCTCTTCCTAAAAAGGTTGAATTTGCGACTAGCTATGGAGAAAAGTTAGAAATCAATCTTCCAGATAGCTCCAGGGTCATATTAAACTCCAATTCGAAACTTAGTTTTTACGATAACTGGGAAAAGCAAACCTCCCGTGAAATCATGATTGAGGGTGAAGCTTTTTTTAGTGTAGTGCATAAAGTCGATCACCAGCCTTTTAGGGTGATAAGCTCCAAAGGGGTGGAAATCGAGGTGCTTGGAACCGAATTTAATGTTTATAACCGTTCTGAAGAAACAGAGGTGATTCTCAACTCTGGATTAGTCACTTTGAGTTTTCCAGTCCAAGATAAGGAAGGTAAAATCGTCATGGAACCTGGCGATTTAGTGAAATTCAAAGACAATAAATTTAAAAAGGAACGAGTAGACACCTCTTTATATACATCCTGGAAAGACGATGTTCTAAATCTTGATCAAACAAGCCTAGCCGAAATAGTGAGAATGGCGAAAGAAAATTATGGCGTAATGATCGAGGTTCAAAATGAAGAAGCATTAAACCTAACAGCTTCTGGCTCCATGCCTCTATCTGATGCAGATTCATTTTTAAATCAGATCGCATTGATTTTCAATGTTGAATTAACGAAAGAAAGTAACAAGTACTTGATTAAATAACCCAAAATGATTTTTACCCAAAATAACCTCAACCCCCTAAAACATGAAAAAGCTATTACTATTCATGTGTATAGGCTGCTCGGTTTTGTGGCATGCAAATTCGCAAGTCACAGACTTAATTGCGTCTGGGCAGACTATTAACACTGCTGGAAAAGCCAGCAAAACTTTTATTGATTTACAGCAAAGCCTAAACCGGCTTGAGCAAGAGTTTCGGGTCTCCATTGCCTATCAGGATGAAATCGTGAAGGCAAAAAAGACTCTGGCAACAATGGATTCTTTTGAATCTGTGGAGCAGGCATTAAACATGCTACTCAAAGGTACTGGTCTTAAATATGAGAAGGCCGGAGAACGATTTTATATTATATCTCAGAAAAAGCGAAGTCAGGTTCCATCCTTAATTAGCCAGGATGCTGTTTTAGTAAATTCTTTACCTGCCTCCAACACAATTAATACTGGGAATACTTTTAGTGGAATAGAAAACTCTAAAGTTGAAAAAAGGAGAATTGAAATCGGTGGAAGAGTAACCGATGAAAATGGCAATGGATTCCCTGGAGTAAACATTCTATTGAAAGGGACAACAACAGGATCGGTATCTGATTCTCAAGGTAATTATGTGATAAATGTAGAAAATGAAAACGCAGTATTGGTTTTCTCATTTGTCGGATATGTGGATCAGGAAATTGTAGTAGGTAGCCGATCTATAATAAATGTTCAATTAGAAGTGGATGAGAGTAACCTGGAAGAAGTCGTAGTGACTGCTCTGGGAATTGAAAAATCAGCCAAGAGCTTAGGTTATGCCACTTCAACAGTTCATTCAGATGAGCTTTCTATTAATAGAACTCCTAATGTGATGAATGCACTGCAAGGGAAAGTAGCAGGAGTAAGTATTTCAGCTTTGGGCTCTGGTCCAGGAGGTACCTCAAAAATAAGAATCAGAGGCCAGTCATCCATTTCAGGTCAAAATAATCCTCTTATTGTAGTGAATGGCGTTCCGATTGATAACACCAATTTTGGTTCAAACCCCGGAAATAATGCATCAGATAGTAGTATCGGTGTAAGAGGTGGAGGAAATACATCGGATGGAGGAGACGGTTTGTCAAGTATAAATCCAGATGATGTGGAAACCATGACGATTTTGAAAGGTGCCGCAGCTGCTGCATTATATGGTTCCCGAGCGAAAGATGGAGTCATCATGATCACTACTAAGAGTAAAAATGATTCAAAAGGAATCGGAGTTACCTTTAACCTGAATTACACCAATGAGCAACCTCTAGATTTTACAGATTACCAATATGAGTATGGTCAGGGAGAGCAAAACGTAAGACCTACTACACCTAATCCTACTTCTGGTCAATGGTCGTTTGGTGAGAAGTTTCAACCTGGAATGACTCAGGTACTTTTTGACGGAGTTACAGTTCCTTACGAGCCGATAAGAGGAAGAGTGAAGGCGTTTTTCAGAAATGGTCAAAATGTAACCAATTCAATCACATTGGCAACCTCAAGTGAAAAAGGAGGAATGAGTTTATCCTTTTCAGATCTTAATAGCAAGGGGATAGTTCCTAATAATACCTATAACAGGAAGACAATAAACCTTGGTTTTGCCTATAACCTCAGTCCTAAATTTAGCTTTAGAGGTAATTTCAATTATTCTCACGAGGAGAATGAAAACCCACCAAACATTGGTCAGCAGGATAATACAATCCCGGTAGCACTTTATAATATGGCTAATTCTATGCCGCTGGACGTGTTGAGAGATAACAGATATGATGAAAATGGAAATGAGGCGGTTTATTCAAGATTCAGAAACAGAACCAATCCTTATTTTACACTTTCTGATCAGTTTCAAAATATCAAGCGAGATAGAATTTTCGGAAATATTGCTCTGAAATATTACCTAGCCGATTGGCTATTTGTTCAAGGTAGAGTTGGGCAAGATTACTGGAGTAGAGATCAGGATTACAACAACTTTCCTACGGGTCAAGCATCCAGAGCTCCAGCACCGGCGGGTTTTGTCAACGGGGTCTATACCCAAGAACAAAGACGATTTAGAGAGATCAACACTGACTTCTTAATTAATGCAAACAAAAAGTTTGGTGAATTTGGAGTAAATGTAAATGTCGGTGGCAACCACATGCAGAGAAGATCGGATTTAAATAGCGTACAGGTGACCGACTTTGTCGTAAGAGATTTGTACACCGTTCAAAATGGAAGAGCAAAAGATCCTCTCTATGATTTAAATGAAAGAGCAGTGAACTCGCTTTATGGTTCTGCGGAATTATCATTTCAGGATAAATTTTTCTTGACTGGTACTATTCGAAACGATTGGTTCTCTACACTTTCAAAAGAAAACCGAAGCATTTTATACCCATCGGTATCTGCTAGCTGGGTATTTCATGAAAACTTGAATACGACTGGCTGGTTGAATTTCGGAAAAGTAAGAGCCGCCTATGCTGAGGTGGGTAGTGATGCTGACGTCGGGGCTTATTCCAATGTGCTTTTTTACGGAATCAATAATAACCTCTTTGGTGGTCAGCCTGTGGGAGGACCAAATGGAACAAACCTTCCAAACCCAAACCTTAGACCTATGAGAATCGGTGAGGCGGAAATTGGGTTTGAATTGAGCATGTTTCAAAGCAGGGTAAGTCTAGATATGGCGCTTTATAGAAAGTTGACAACTGATCAGATTGTAAGTGCGCAGATTTCGGATGCTTCTGGATTTGTTAACACCTCCATTAATAGTGGAAAAAGTGAAAACAAAGGAGTGGAAATGCTTTTGACTTTGGTGCCTGTTGAAACTAACGACTTCACTTGGGAAGCATCCATGAATGCTGCATACAATAAAACTGAAGTTTTGAGCTTATTGACCGACCAACCTGGAGAGCGAATCACAGTTGGTACCCATGTTTTCAACGGGGAACTTCGACAGATTGTAGGAATGGAAATGGGACAAGTTGCTGGATTTGGATACAAAAGAGATGACCAAGGCCGTAAAATTTTCGGAGCTAACGGAATCCCATTAAGAACTTCTGATTTAGTAAATTATGGAAGTGCATTGCCAAACTGGGTGGGAGGTTTTACTAACTCTTTCAATTACAAAGGTGTCATGCTTTCTTTCTTGATAGACTTTAAGTTAGGCAACATCATGCTTTCCGGAACCAACTTTAATGCTGTCCGACATGGTTTGCATAAAATGACCTTGGAAGGAAGAGAAGGTGGCGTAGTTGGTGAGGGTGTAAATGAGGCAGGAGAAATCAATACCGCTGTGGCACCTGTACAATCCTATTGGGAGGTGGTGAGATCTCAAGCTTTGGTAGAACCTGTTGTTTTTGATGGGGGATACTGGAAATTGAGGCAAATCACATTGGGATATGATTTTACGAAACATCTACCAGCGAATCAGCCCTTCAAATCCGTCAAACTCAATTTTGTTGCGAATAATGTACTCATGCTAAAAAAATGGGTTGATAACATAGATCCTGAATCCTTCGGGTATTCTTCCGATAATTTGGTCGGTATGGAATCTACAGGTTTACCTTCTACCAGAGGGTTAGGATTTAATCTAAATGTCAAATTTTAAGCCCCAGAGTCATGAAAAAGTTACTTATTAATATATCGTTTTTAGTTGCAGCAGCTTTTGTGATTTCTTGTGATAGTAATTTCGATGAGCTGAATACCAATAAAGTTTCTGCTACTTCCATAGACCCTGCATTCCAATTAAATGCAGCAATCGTTGGCTGTGCTTATCCTAATGGTAGTTTGATCTATGATATTGGAGTTGTTCAGCAGATTATTTCTCCTAATTCAGGAGTTTTGACAGGAGCAAATTACAATCAGGATAACCGGAATGCCACTCAGGAATTATGGCAGGGTTATTACCGAAATGTCATCAAAAATACGCGTGATGTCATTAATAGAATCCAAGATCAACCCGAGAGATCAAATCTGCTTCAGATGACTAGGATCATTCAGGCTTTTGCATTTATGATTTTAACGGATGATTACGGCAGTATTCCCTATTTCGAAGGTGGGCAAGGTTATTCTCAACAGGTTTATCTTCCTGTCTATGATTCTCAGCAAGTGATTTATGAGGATTTAATTAAAGAATTGACAGAGGCGACTTCCGCATTGAATCTTTCTGGGAGAGTAGAAACAGCGGATATCCTGTATGGTGGTGATTTGGAAAAATGGAAAAGCTTTGGGTATTCATTATTACTAAGAGCTGGTATGAGATTGAGTGAGGTAGATGCTAGCAAAGCCCAACAAGTTGTCCAATCAGCATTTCAGGGAGGTGTGATTTTATCTAATGAAGACAATGCAGTGATCCTTCATGATCCTAACTACACCAATACGATCGGTAACCTTCTTAATTCTACCGAAGCTTCCAATTTTTACTTGACGGCTCCATTTGTGGATTATTTACGAAGCAAAAATGACCCTCGACTTTCTGCCATTGCCATTACCTATGTAGGAGCAAAGTCAGGTCCAGAACAAACAGTTGCAAGCGGTACTTACGACGCAAGTGTACATGTAGGAATGCCTATGGGTAATGACAATGCGGGTGCTGTCAAAGCAGCTGCAGATCTTGGATTAGCAAGTTTCTATGAATTTGCTCAGGCAGACAGAAGAAGGGTAGCAAAAAATACAGCTCCAAACTTCCTTGTAACTGCCTCTCAAAATAATCTATTGCTGGCTGAAGCCAGACAAAGAGGTTGGATTACAACAGGGGATGTTGAATCCTACTATAATGCTGGAGTAAGAGCTCATATGGAACAATTAGGCTTCGTAGATGAGAACTCAGCAATTCCTTCCGATGAGATTGATGCCTATCTAGCTGCTAATCCTTTTGATGCTTCCAAAGCGCTTGAACAAATCAACACGCAGTATTGGGTTTCATCATTCTTGAATGGTCCAGAAGCATTTGCAAATTTTCGCCGATCAGGATTCCCCGTACTAGACTCTAATCCTTTTCCAGGAAAAGAAGTGGATTTTATCAACCGGTTGACTTATCCTAATTCAGAAATTTCTGTCAACTCGGAAAATGTCAATGCCGCCATTTCTACCCAAGGTCCGGATAATCTAGCTACGAAAGTTTGGTGGGATAAATAAAAATAGAACCGAGTTTGTAATTGTCAAACTCGGTTTTTTTAATATTAGTTATATTCCAAAATGACAAAAACCTATATAATCTTACTTGTTCTATCCTTTTTTGTGATAGAATCTTTTGCACAGAAGATATCAAAAGAAGAAATGCTTTTTCTAACCCAAAAATGGACCGGAGAGCGGTTTGAGGATGGTCGGCCAAAAGTATCGGATGATATTCTCAGGAGAATGAAAGAAGTTACTCATGATGAGGCCTGGGCTGTTATGAAAAATGAAGGCTATCGCTATCAATATGCAGACGGTTGGGGCCTAACCATTAACCCAGACAGTGTCTTGGTGGGAAGAGCTTTGACAGCCACATTTATGCCCGGACGTCCTGATATCCATGACGCCATTGATGAGCGAGGAAAAAAAGAAGGAAAGCGTGGTCAAAATTCCTGGCCTGTAGATTTATTACAGCCTGGAGATGTCTATGTGGTTGATCAGTTTGGAATCCATAATGGTGGCCCCACCATTGGAGATAATGTAGGCAATGCGATTTACGCCAAATCAGGAAATGGGATCGTTTATGATGGTGCTATACGCGACATAGTTGGATTGAAAGAAATCGGTTCATTTACCTCTTATGTTTCCAGCTATCATCCTTCCCATCATAATCAGCCCGGGGATTTAAACACCATGCTGATTGGAATCAATAAACCTACTAGAATTCATCAAGTGACAGTCATGGCAGGAGATGTGGTCCTAGGAAGAAATGGGGGAGTATCCTTTATCCCGGCACATTTGGCCGAAAAAGTAGTAGTTACTTCAGAAGTGGTTCGCCTTCGAGATATGTTTGGTCATCAGCGCTTGAGAGAAGGGAAGTATACAGCTGGTCAAATAGATACCAGATGGTCTGACGAAATCGAAAAAGATTTTTCCCAATGGCTAAATGATCATATCGACGAACTTCCTATTGCAAAAGAACAAATACAGGAAATCCTAAAGAAAAGAACCTGGTAACCTATTAGTAAACTCAATACCCACCCATGAATAACAAAAAATCACGTAGATCATTCCTACAAAAAGGAGCTGCACTTGGATTAACCGGTGCTGGTTTAATGACCAATTTTGGCCAAGGATTACAAGCAGCAGTTCAAAAACAAAACAGTTTTTCAAATCCATCTGATTTAAAAATTACAGATGTCAAATGCGGCTTCGTTCGAGGGGCTGTATATGTTAAAATATATACCAACCAAGATGTTTGGGGTTGTGGCGAGGCCGTAGATGCCATTCATGGATCTTATTACTTAGTGAAAAGACTCGGTAATCAGATCAAGGGTCAAAATCCACTAAATCCTAATCGGTTAGCAGAGCAATTAAGAAAAGGGTCCTTTTTTGGAGGTGCTCAGTCTGGTGTTTTTGTTGCGGTTTTGACGGCTATAGAGACAGCACTTTGGGACATCACAGGAAAGGTATTTAACGTTCCGGTTTACCAACTTTTAGGAGGCAAATTCCGGGATAAAATCCGTGTTTATTGCGATACGGCGCTTTATGCTACTACTAATCCAGAACCTTCAGATTATGCTGCTGCAGCAAGAGATGCCGTGGATAGAGGGTATAATGCAGTGAAATTTGATGTGGATAATGGAAGGGATCCTAATAAATACGATCGGTATAATTGGACTGCCAACCCAGCTGAAATTGACCGCATGTACAATGCTATTGCGGCGGTAAGAGAAGAAGTAGGTCCCAATATCGATATTTGTGTGGATATGCACGGAAGGTATGATGCTGTAACCGGGATGAAGATGGCTAAAATGTATGAGCCTTTGAACCTGATGTGGCTCGAAGAACCTGTTCCTGCTGATAACCCAGAAGTCTATAAGAATATTAATCAGGAGACAAGCACTCCAATTTGTGCTGGTGAAAATATTTATCTCGCCTACGGTTTTACAAAACTACTTTCTGATGGAGCTTTAGATATCATCATGCCCGACTTACAAAAGGCCGGTGGATTAGGCGAGGCTCAGCGCATTGCTAATTTGGCTAATCTTTATTACGTGCCTTTTTCGCCTCATATGGTTGCATCATTTCTGGGGGCTATGGCTAGCTGTCATGTTTGTGCCTCGGTACCTAATTTTCAGGTTATGGAATGGCAAATCTATATGGACACGGATGAGATTTGGAAGGATATCGTGACCTACGATGGTCCAAGAACTGAAAACAGCTTCATTACTCTTTCCGAAAAACCAGGCATTGGTGTAGAAATTAATGAGGAAGGAATGAAAAAACATGCCGTACCTGGAATTCCATTTTTTGAGTAAAAAATAGAATTCAATTACCCAAAAATTAACCTTAAAACCCTTCATGACCCATGACTAGTAAATTTTTACAAAAAGGCTTTATTTATGCCTTTGCACTTTCTGCCATTATGATGATTCACTCTGTGAACGTAGAAGCCCAGAATGTGGGGGCCTCACCAGAGTATATCAAAGCGTTGACTTCCCAATGGACTGGAGAGAGATTTCCTGATGGAAGACCAAAAGTTTCTGATTCCATACTAGAGCGACTAAAAAACATCTCCATAGAAGAAGCTTGGGGAGTTTTACGAAATAAAGGATATCAGAATCAATACGAAGGTGATTGGCAAATAATGCTTCCAGATGAAGCGATGACTGGTAGGGTAGTTACCGCCCAATACATGCCATTAAGACCCGATTTAGAAAAACAAGTGAAGGATCAAGGAGTCGAAAAAGAAGGGAGATCTCCAAAAGGAGGGACCAATTCTTGGCCGATTGATATTCTCACCAACGGGGATGTTTATGTAGCAGATGGCTATGGAAAAATCGCTGATGGCACACTGATAGGAGATAATTTAGGGAATGCCATTTATGCAAAATCCCAAAGAGGAGTAGTTTTCAATGGCTCAGTTCGAGATCAGGAAGGTCTATCAGAAATTGAGGGATTTAATGCCTGGATGAAAGGACAAGATCCATCTTACATTCAACAAATGATGTTGACCTCCATTAATGCTCCAATCAGAATCGGTCGTGCAACTGTACTTCCTGGAGATGTGGTGTTGGCTAAAAAGTATGGAGTGATATTCATTCCAGCCTATTTGGTGGAGGACTTGGTATTGACTTCTGAAGTTACTGGCCTGAGAGATGAGTTTGGTCATCAGAGACTTCGGGAAGGAAAATACCTTGCAGGACAAATCGACAGCCAATGGACAGAAGAAATCAAGAAAGACTTTTTGGACTGGTTGAATAACTATCCTGGCAAACTTCCGATGACCAAAGAAGAACTGGATAACTATCTGAAAGAGAGAAATTATTAAACTTTTACGAGTGAATCTGGAAAGGTGATTTTTTGGCCTTGATCAGACTCATTTTGCTGGTTAAAAACTAACTAGCCCTCTATCATATTGATCTAACAAAAACCCGAAATACCATGAAAAATACCTTAAAAGACCTCATTGAAAAGAATAAAATCAGAGAGCAGCAATACGTAGCACAACGTCAAGCCGAAATTGATAATCCTTTGACAAAAGACAATAGGAGAGATTTTTTGAAGAAAACGGCATTGGGAGGGCTGAGTCTTTCAGCATTGATGGGACTGAGTATAGAAGATACTATGGCGGAAACAACCAAAAATGTCCAAAGAGCTTCAGCACCATCTGATCTGAAAATTACAGATCTGAGATATGCACTAACCAACGTTATGGGAGGAACAGCCATTCTTAGAATCGATACCAATCAAGGAATTTATGGGCTGGGAGAGGTGAGAGATGGAGCGGATCCCAAATATGCCTTGATGCTGAAGAGTCGGATTTTGGGAGAGAACCCATGCAACGTGGAAAAATTATTTAAAATCATCAAGCAGTTTGGAGGGCAATCCCGTCAGGCAGGGGGAGTCTGTGGAGTAGAGATGGCACTTTGGGATCTTTGTGGAAAGGCATATAATGTGCCCGCTTGGCAATTGCTAGGTGGAAGGTATCGGGATTCAGTGAGATTATATGCAGATACTCCTGAGGCAAGTTCTCCAGAGGAGCAGCTGAAACTCATTAAATACAGAACAGAAGAACAAGGGTATACTTGGCTGAAAATGGATGTTTCCATTGGGGAAATCATGGACATACCTGGTTGTATCGTAAACCCTGAGATATTTAAGCAGGGAAAAAGCCAATGGCAAGGTGGATACATGTCCTACGCAAATACTGCGCATCCATTCACAGGAGTTCAAATTACCGAAAAAGGACTGGACGAACTCGCCAAGATTGTTGACCATGTGAGAGGAATGGTAGGATATGAGATTCCACTTTCTACAGACCATTATGGGCATTTTGATCTAAACAACTGTATCAGATTAGGTCAGGCTTTGGATAAATATAGACTTGCCTGGCTTGAGGATATGGTGCCTTGGCAAATGTGGGAGCAGCATAAAACCATTACTACTGCACTTAATACTCCAACCACCACGGGAGAGGACATTTACCTTCTTAAGTATTTCAAAGACCTGATAGATAATCATGCGGTGGATATTGTGCATCCTGACCTGGCATCTTCAGGAGGTCTTTTGGAAACAAAACGTATCGCAGACTATGCCGAAGAAAAAGGGATTTCTATGGCCATGCACCAAGCAGGGACTCCTGTTTCATTTATGGCTAATGTCCATTGTGCTGCGGCAACGCAAAATTTCCTTGCCTTGGAGCATCATTCTGTCGATGTACCTTGGTGGGAAGATTTGGTGACTATGACTGGTGGAGGAAAAATGATAGATAAAGGATATGCACCTGTACCTCTGGATGCTCCGGGACTAGGAATCGATTTGAATGAAGAAGTGATCAAGGCTCACCTTCACCCATCTGATAATTCTTATTTTGCGCCTACCGACATGTGGAATGATAAACGTTCTCATGACAGGACCTATAGTTAAGATCTTGATTATTAAAAAAGAAATATCTGAGAGCTTGCATTTTGACAAGCTTTCAGATTAAATTTCAATACCACCCAAAATATCAGCAATTTGAACCCTAAAATAACTAAGGTACTCACAATCCTTTCCCTCGTTTTATTAGTTGCGGCTATTGCAACCAGCTTGTTCTCCGGTATCGCAAATGCCAGCTTTTTATGGATCGGATTTTTCTTTATCTGCGCCATATCATTTTTAGGCAATCCTAATTTAAGAGGGTACGCTTTTTCGATGATAATATTTGGCTCAGTGGCAATTGCCCTTTATTTCCCGCAATATTTCATTGAGTTCAATGGATTTAAATTCAGTGCACTCATCGTTCCATTGATACAAGTGATCATGTTTGGAATGGGGACTTCCATGAGCATTAAAGATTTTCTGGGCGTGGTTAAGATGCCCAAAGGTGTTTTGATCGGAGTTATTTGCCAGTTTTCGATCATGCCTTTTATAGGGTATACACTTGCGAAAATCAGTGGTTTTCCACCAGAAATAGCAGCTGGAATGATTCTGATAGGTTGCTCGCCAAGTGGGATGGCTTCAAATGTGATGAGTTATTTGGCGAAAGCAAATTTGGCACTTTCTATTACTATAACTTCAGTAACCACCTTGATGGCACCTTTTGTTACACCATATCTAATGGGATGGTTAGCAGGTGAATTTGTAGCAATTGATGTGGTAGACATGATGTTTAGTATTGTGAAAATGGTCATCATTCCAATTGGAGCAGGCTTGATTTTTAATTATTTCCTACAAGGAAAAGCAAAATGGTTGGATGATTTAATGCCAATCATCTCTATGGCAGCCATCGCCCTTATTTTGGTGGTAATTGTGGCAGCAGGAAGAGACAGCTTGTTAGAGATCGGACCTATTCTCATTTTAATGGTGGTTTTTCATAACCTTGCGGGCTATACGCTGGGATATTGGGCAAGTCGTCTATTTAGGATGGATGAAAGGGATTGCAGAACAATTGCCATTGAAGTAGGAATGCAGAATGGGGGACTTGCTTCGGGAATAGCAAAAGAAATGGGGAAAATTGCTACCGTGGGTCTCGCACCAGCGGTCTTTGGTCCATTTATGAATGTGTCAGGGTCCATTTTAGCCTCCTATTGGCACAAAAAACCCATTGAAGAGGAGAGCTAATTTCAATTTCAGTTTTTCAAACCCAGAAATACAATCATTTTAATCCAGATCAAAACGATGAAATCCATAGTAACACTCGCCTTTATTATTTGTAGTTTTTGCTCCTTTGCTCAAACTGAGAAAGACCTTGAAAATCAAGTTGAAAAACTTAGGCTTGCTCTAATTGATCCTACTGAATCAAATTTAAAGGAGCTAAGTTCTGCTTCACTAACTTATGGACACTCTAGTGGGACTTTAGAAAATCAAGATCAATTTATAGAGGCACTAGTGTCAGGTAAATCAGATTTTGCCTCTATTTCATTTGAAAATCAAGAGATTTTGGTTGAAAAGAATATTGGAATCGTACGCCATTATCTAGTTGCCGATGTGGTTGAAGGAGACAAAATAAACCCGATCAAAATCGGGGTGATGTTAGTTTGGCAAAAGGAAAAAGGAAGTTGGAAGCTCCTAGCCAGACAGGCTTACAAGCTCCCTTAATAGATTTATTTCTGCTTTCTTCTGATTGATATTCTTACTTGATTCCACCAAATGCCCCAAAGCACATGTTTTTGTGGAGGATTTCTGTACTGCTAAACCCAACCTTTTTCATCAATTCCAGCTGGTAGCTCATAGATCTAGGTGAATCTTCTTTGGCTACATAATCCAAGACTTTTTTTCTATAGTCTTTGCCACCTAATCCCTCTAAATAATCTCCATACCTATCCCAGGTATACTCATCTAAAATAGGATTTTCTTGGGTGATCAAATCTGAAATCATCAAACAACCTCCTGGTTTCAGTAAGTGATAAAGCTTGGTAAAAGTTTGTTCCCAATCTTCATCATCTCTTAAATGATGCAAAACAGCACCCGCTAAAATAATATCAAACCCATGGTCTTCTAGCTCAGCTTCTCTGATATCTGCCTGGACACTCTTTATTTTTCCTTTGGAAACTTTAGATACTCGCTCTACTGCTTTATCTAGCATGGGTTGGCTTAAGTCTACCAAAGTGCAATGCAGGTTTGGTAACTTTGATAGCATCATTAATGTGTAATTTCCTGCTCCGCAACCTACATCTAAAACATGACTTGCATGTGGAACAATTCTTTTGGCAGACTCTGTGATCAATTCCAATGAAATGCTGGCATCAATAGTGGCTAACTGGCCAGTTTCTAGGTTAGAAAATCGTTCGACATCCTTGTCAAATCGAGCTCTTATTTCATTTACAGAAGACTTTTCCATTAGAAAGTGAATTTTGGGTATTAGCTAGAAAGGTAATAATTATTGCTCAGGCAGGCTCTATATGAATTAAAACATGTCCAAGTTGAGGGATTTCTTTTTGAAGCTTATCTTTTAACAGATGGGCAATGTCATGGCCTTCCGTCACTGTGAGATCTCCTTCTACATGGGCATGTAAATCTACATGATACTCCATGCCTGCTTTTCGAATAAAGCATTTCTCTGTTCCTTTTACACCTTTTACCTGCAATGAGATTTCTCTTATTCTACTGATTAGCTCGTCATGATTATTCTCATCCATGACTTCGCTTAAAGCAGGTCTAAAAATCTTGTAACTGTTGTAAACAATAAATAAAACAGCAATTAAAGCAGCGTAGTCATCTGCTGATTCATATCCCTCTCCAAAATAGAGGGCGACAGAAATCCCTATAAATGCAGCAATGGAAGTAATTGCATCACTTCTATGATGCCAGGCCTCAGCTTTTAGAGAATTGGACTTTATTTTAATGCTTCTTCGAATAACAATTTGATAGGATATTTCCTTCCATAGAATGATGGCTCCCAAAACCCATAAAGTAAAGTTTTCTGGAAGTTCGTGTGGAGTAAGGATGTGCTGGATCGACTGATAAGCAATCGTCGAAGCAGAAACAATCAGAAACACCACAACCACGAATGTGATTAAAGGTTCCGCTTTACCATGCCCATATGGGTGGTTTTCATCTGGAGGTCGATTAGCATACCTGAGGCCTATCAAAACTAAAACTGAGGCAAAAACATCCAAAACGGATTCGATTCCATCAGCGATTAATGCATAGGAATTCCCAAAAATACCGGCAATAAATTTGATAGTTGCCAAAGCAATATTTCCCAGCAAACTGAAAATGACGGTACGTATGGCTAAGTTCTTATTGGGCATTTTAATGGAATCCAATTAAAGAGGAAAACAAAGAGTTTTTCCTTCAGGAAAATGTAAGGGTCGACAAAGTTCAGGCTTTTAGGAACCCTATGAAACAATTTTCAATTTTTTATTCTACAGCTTTTTGTTGCCTTCCAAACCAATATAAAATTGTTCCAATCAATATTAATATACCTGTTAACCAAACAGAGGTCCAACTCACCTGAAGCATCAACCACAGACAAGCCAGAACGCCTAAAATCGGAACCAATAAGCCCCCTTTGATTACAAAACCATTTTGATTTTTAAACTTGGGGCGTAAAACCGGAATGGCAACACAACTCATGATAAAGAGAAATAGCCTGGATAAAACGGTCATGGCAGCCAAAAAAGTAAAGGAACCCATAGCTGCTAAGATGAAGGCAACAACTCCGAAAAATAGGACTGAATTTGCAGGCGTTAAATAGTTGGAATGAACTTCCCCAAACCATTTAGGAAGTGATTTCTCAATTGCTAAACCGTAAGTGATTCGGGTAGCCGAAAACATGGAGCCAATCAAATTAGCTAATACAGAAGTGGCAACTCCTATCATCAAGAGCACTGCTCCGGTACTTCCCAAAAGAGCAGATGCTGCATCTAATAAAGGGGTTTTACTAGCTGCTAAATCAGGAACTGCTGCCTGGGAAACTAACTGGATCAACATGTATAAAACGACCACTATTCCCAATCCTAGTAAAAGGCCCAATGGCATATCTCTTTGAGGTCTTTTAGCTTCTCCTGCTGGAACAACTGCTCCTTCAAATCCTACGAAAGCATAAATCAGCAATAAAGCTGCCGCTCCTAAATTGGTACTGCTTGGGAGAGGGCTATTAAAATTAGGGATAACATCAGGACCCAAAACCACAAAGCCTACGAAAACTAATCCAATCAGCACTGAAAACTTAATGATTGTAAACAGGGTCATAGATCTAATAGATTCTACAGACCCCAAAACATTGATCAGAGTCAAGGCACCTACGGTAATGGCCAAGGAAATGATTCTTCCATAACCTTCAGCCGCAATGGGTAAAAAGTAAGCAATGCTATCAGTAAGCAAAACCGTGTTGGCAGCAAAAGATATTAACCTTGCTAAATAATAAAGCCAGCCACCTTGAAAACCAATAAAAGAACCAAAAGCCATTTTCCCATATTTAATGGGGCCTCCAGTTCCTCTGAAATAACTGCCAAGCTCGGCGAAACAAAGAATTACCGGAAGCATCAGAAGCGCACAAAAAGCGTAAATCCAAACACTATATTCTCCAGCCAATCTCGCTGCTCCCGAAGGTAAACCAAAAATCCCAGCACCGATTAACCCATTTACCACCAACATCCAAATTCCCCAAAGTCCTAAATTTCTTGGTAATTTTTCTTGGACTTCTGAATTAGAATAATCTGGCATGAATTGGATGGTTTAGAATTTTGTAGCTAAAAAGATAAGCCAAAAAATGTATCTAATGAATATGAATTATAAAGAGAGGTGGTTTTTTTGATAATAGGGAGAGCTATTCGTCAATTTAAAACGAGCTAAAAAGTGCTATTTTTTTAAAATTTCTACCCAAAATGGAAAAATCTGTTTCCCGTTAACTTGATAGAAGGGGATTAATTCTGTTTCCATTTTAGGTAGCTCAACTCCCCTCATTTCTATAATATCTAAATCTTGTTCAGATTTTAATTGAAGCTGATTTACAATCGCACCGGTTTCTAAAAACATTTTACCATTGGAAGGAACAGGCTTTATAAATTTGAATTTGAAGTCGTATGTTCCAGGTTCAAGTTTCACATCCCAGAAACCATACACCTCTTCCTGTGCCCAAATCCCTCTTTGTCCCGAAGCATCGTTACGGTTGAGAAAAATTGGATTTTCAGCTTCATTTCCCACATGAATTTTGGGTGGATTAATTAGATTTTCTTCTGAAATTAATTCTAAGTAAAGCTGGTCCAACTCATTTTTAAGCTCCAGGCCTTTTGAGATTTTGGAGGTAATCAAATTTGATTGTTCGTAAGGATCTTCCTTTAAATTATATAATTGAAAATCTTCAATTGAGGCATCATAATCTGTTTTCCCAACAAGCTTCCATTCTGAATTTTGAATAGAAATATTGCTGTATTTCTCCGGGAATTTCCTGTTCCAATAAGAAAAAAGGCTTCTGTTTTCAAATGAATCGACTTCACCTATTAATAGAGGTAAAAGGCTTTTTCCATCGATTTTCCTGTCCAAAGGAAGTTGTATCCCTACTAAATCGGCAATGGTTGGAAGGATATCTATATGAGCAGAGAGGGTATTTATTTTTCGGTTCTCTGAGAGTTTTTCCGGGATATGAATTAATAAAGGCGTTCTAATTCCTCCCTGATATACATTCCCTTTAAGACCCCTAAGGCCTGCCAAGTACCGCTGCTGCTGCGGCCCATTATCAGTGAGGAAAATGATGATAGTTTCATCCTCTATTTCCAGTTCTTTTAATTTTGCAAAGAGGTTTTTCAGGTTATCATCGATATTTTCCACCATGGCATATACTTTCCTTGCCTCTTCTTTTTGAGAATCAGACATAGGATAAAATGGTCTTTCATCTGATTCATAACCAGTGCTAGTGTCGATGTTTTTATACTTTTGATAATACTCCTCAGGAACCTGAAGTGGAGTATGTGGGGCGTTAAATGATAAGTAGGTGAAAAATGGTTGATCTTTATTTTTTTCTATGAACTCAATCGCGGCACTTGCAAAAATATCAGAACAATAGCCCTGATAGGACTCTTGGCGGTTATTATGCCAAAGTACTGGGTCGAAATAACTTCGATCCTTTTGAAAATAGGTAGTGAAGTCACCGACTTGTCCCATTCCGCCTGATAAGTGAATTAAAGATTCGTCAAAACCTTGATCACTGGGCCGCATAGGATAATTATCTCCCAAATGCCATTTGCCAAAAATTCCGGAGGTGTAATCGGATTTTTGAAGTAATTCAGCTATCGTGATTTCATCGGGGGACATCATTGCCCCGCCATTATAAGTATCTCGTATGCCTGTGCGAAGAGAATATCTTCCCGTCATCAGACTGGCACGAGTAGGTGCACAAACTGGAGACACATAAAAGTTAGTGAACTCAAAGCTGTTCTCTGCCAACTGATCTATCGTTGGGGTGGAAACATGTTTGTTTCCTGTAAAGCCAAAATCCCCATACCCTTGATCATCGGTGATAATAAGGATGATATTAGGTGGTTTTTGAGCAAATGTGAATTTTGAGGCACAAAAGACTAATAAAAGAATGGTTAAAAAAGAAAGGTGCTTTTTTAGTGATTTCATATCCATTAGTCTTGGTTAAAAATTATTTTTCTCCTTAAAGGTCAAGATCATCGGTGCTTCTGAGTTGCACATGCTTTTTCATTTTCTTTTGAATGATCTTAAAATGATGTAAATCTTCTTCTGTAATCAAGGAAATTGCCTCTCCCGTAGCTCCTGCTCTCCCTGTTCTTCCCACACGGTGAACATAATCCTTTGGGGATCGAGGTAATTCAAAGTTGATTACTAAAGGTAAAAACTGAATGTCAATTCCTCTTCCAGCTAGGTCAGTAGCTACTAGTACCCGGGTTTTACCTGATTTAAACCTTGCTAAAGCTTCTGTTCTTGCTCCTTGGCTTTTATCTCCATGGAAAGCCAACGCATCAATTCCATTCTTCACCAGCTTTTGAACAAGGTTATTGGCAGTTCGAATTGAAGAAGTGAAAACCAAGATTTGGCTCCAATCCCCCGAGTTAATAATATGTCGGAGCAAGGGCCCTTTTTTCTCTGCACTGATTCGGTAAGCATATTGGTTGATAAGATTCATATCCACCTCAGCAGCTTTTACAGAAATTCTTTTGGGATCTTTAAGGAGGGATGAAATAACCTCTTCTAAGGTTTCGTCTTGGGTCGCGGAAAAAAGGATCGTCTGACGGTTTTTGGGAATATCTGCAAGAATTTGATCTACTTCTTCCCGAAAGCCCATGTTTAGGACTTTATCCATCTCATCCAAAACCAAAATCTCAACATCTGAAATGGAGAGCGCGTTTTTAGACAGTAGGTCTAATAGTCTTCCTGGAGTAGCAACCAAAATATCTGTTCCATTCAATTTCATCATTTGCGGATTGATGGAAACTCCACCGAATACAGCAAGTGTTTTGATTCTTCTTTCCAAGAACCGGGAAAAGTTATCTGCTACCTGTGCTACCTGCGCTGCCAACTCTCTCGTGGGTACTAAAACCAAAACTGGAATATTTCTGCTCCTATGTTCTTTTTTGCCTTGCAATAACTGAAGGATGGGTAGAATATAGGAAGCGGTTTTACCCGAACCTGTTGGGGCTATTCCCAAAATATCTTTGCGATTCAAAAATGCAGGAATGGCTTCAATTTGGATAGGGTAGGGCTTAGTATATTTGGCTTTTTCAATGGCAGTTAGCAACTGCTTGTTCAAACCAAGGTCAGAAAAATTCATAATCATCAATTTTGCCAAAGTTAAGGATGTTATCTCAATTGAAGAGGGAAATTGGGGATTGATAAGGGTAGTTGATTAACAAGCTGATGCCATTTAAGGTACAAATCAACCCCTCTAAGCCAGAAGGAGAAAATTTACATTTGAATTATCAATTTCAATTCCCAAAAATGAAAATTCAAAACCTATACATTTTTAGCCTCTGTCTTCTGCTTTTATCCTGTTGCCAACTGAAAAAGAGGTTCCACTGAGTTTAGTAGTATTTACCCGGAACTTCTGGAGGCTTTGATGAAGAAATAGCAAAGAAGCCGTCTCAATTTAACTTGCGACGGCTTCTTTTTTATAAATTTTACTGATCGTTCCGGTGATGTTTTGATCCATCTTCAAGACAATGAATCCTGCCAAAGCGCATGCTGCCATTCCGGAAACCATGGGTAATGAGGTGCCATCATGGAAAAAGCTGACACCCGCAGAAGCGAGACCGCCAAAAGCCATTCGTATACTTCCTAAAATGGCAGATGCACTACCTGCATTTCTAGAAAAGGGAGCCATTGATAGTGCCGCTGTATTTGGACCATTTAGACCATGAGCTGTCAGGAAAATAAACATCAAAACCAGAAGAGAACCCACATCTAGCCATTGGAAATAAATTCCAAAGACTAAGGCAAGACCAACGGCGACCTGGTAATGAAGTGAAAAGTTGATGATCTGCTGGGATGAAAATCTTCGTAAAAGCAAGTGATTAAGTTGAGTAGAACCAATCATCGCAAAGGCAAGTACTGCGAAAATCCAACCGTATTGAGTTTCACTTAAACCATAGATATTCATAAACACATCCGCAGAACCGGCGATGTAAGCAAAGGGAGCTGCTCCAGCCAGTCCGCCAGCAAGCATATAAACCAAAAATTGACGGTTTTGCATGACGAGGATATAATTCTTCCAGACTTGCTTTGGTCTTAGGGAAACCATCTTGTCGGGATTTGCACCATCTGGTAAAACCCATATCACTGCCATCCATATAATAATGGTAAGTAATGCTAACACGATAAACACCCAATGCCACTCATAATATGCTGTCAAGAAACCTCCCAAAGTCGGGGCGATCATTGGTGAAACAGCTATTACTAAAGTAAGCAAGGCTAAAACCTGAGCGGTTTTAGTTATCGGGAAAATGTCTCTAACCATGGCTTGGGCAGCCACCATTCCGGCACATCCTCCCACTGCCTGAAGGAATCGCATGATAATAAGCGTATTGACAGAATCGGTGAAAGCGCATCCGATAGAGGCAATAACATAAATTCCCAACCCTACATACAAAGGCTTCTTCCTGCCGAACTTATCTAATAATGGACCATAAAAAAGCTGACCAATTGCAATCCCTACTAAATATGCAGTCAAAGAAAGTTGAATGTTGGCAATAGAAGTACCAAGATCCTTTGACATGGCAGGAAAAGCCGGTAGATACATGTCTATGGAAAAGGGACTTATGGTACAAAGAGCACCCAATACCAAGACAATTTTAAAATATTCCTTATTTGTAACTTTTTGACCCAATTGACTTTATTTATATCTGTCAAAATTTAAACACTAGCAACATGATTACATCAGGATGAGTTCGAAATTTTCACTCAATTTTTTTATTAATTATGTAAAAAATTACAACATTTTTTGTGTTTCAAATAATTGATATGCTTTTTTCAAGAGGAATTCATAAAATATATTTTACAGGTGCCGGTAGAAAAACTCTATTTTTTTGTGTTTCCACAGAATCAATTTTAACCACTGCTATAAAACAGGCTTGAACTCCCTTAAAAAAAATCAAACTTTAAGCCTATATTTCTGTTTTAATTCAATAGATAATTCTAAAAGTAAATCAATTTCAATCCCCAAAAATGCCGCTTTCAATGAGGCTTATTAGTCCTCTTTTATCCCTGATTATTAGTTGTATAATATTTTCATCCTGTGGTACTTCCAGTTCGGAGGATGAAGCTAATCCATCACCCGCTCAAAGTGCAGAGGAGGAATACGAATCTTTCCAGATCGAGCCTGGTTTCAAACTACAGTTAGTAGCAAAAGAACCGATGGTTCAGGATCCCGTTTACTTTTTGTTTGATGAGGATGCGAGGCTGTGGGTAGTAGAAATGCGTGGCTTCATGACCGATACCTTGGGCTCTGAAGAGGAGTTGCCAATCGGAAGAATCTCAATTTTAGAAGATGAAAATGGAGATGGAGAGATGGATAAAAGTACTATCTATCTTGACAATTTAATCATGCCAAGAGCCATGGCATTTTTTAAGGATGGAGTATTAGTTTCAGAGAATTCATCGCTTTGGATAACACAAGACTTAGACGGAGACCTCAAAGCAGATACAAAGGTTTTATTGGATTCTACTTATGCTGCTTCAGGTAACCCAGAACACTCTGATAACGGATTGCTAAGAAATTTGGATAACTGGTACTACAATGCCAAATCCAGAATTCGGTACAAATATCAAAATGAAGAATGGATCCGAGACAGTACTGAGTTTAGAGGACAATGGGGAATAAGCAACGATGATGAAGGAAGACTATATTACAATTACAACTGGTCTCAGCTTCATGCAGATTTAGTTCCACCTAATTACCTTTCTCGAAATCCGAATCACAAACCATCCATAGGTCTAGACTATGGTGTAGCTGCAGAAAGAACGGTCTATCCGATCCGAGCTACTCCAGCGGTAAATAGAGGATACATTCCGGGTGTACTTAATGAAGAGTCTCGGCTAGTAGAATTTACTGCTGCTTGTGCTCCTTTGATTTATCGTGGTGATGCTTTTCCCAATGAATTTTATGGAAATGCTTTCGTAGCAGAGCCTGCCGGAAATTTGGTGAAAAGGAATGTGGTTTCGGAAAGTGCCAATATTTTAGAAGGACATGATCCGCATCCGGGAAAAGAATTCCTGGCTTCAACAGATGAAAGGTTCCGCCCTGTTCATTTAAGCAATGGGCCTGATGGTGCTTTATACATTGCAGATATGTACCGAGGTCTGATTCAGCATGGTGAATATTTGACCCCCTATCTAAGGGAGCAAACAATAGGCAGAGGATTGATTTTACCTGTTCATTTGGGACGAATCTGGAAAGTTGTCCCTGAAGATTTTGACCCTTCGAAAACCCCAAAACTTTCTGAGGCTAGCAATGAAGAATTGATAGGGTATCTCTCAAGTGAAAATGCTTGGTATAGAGAAACAGCACAACGACTTTTAGTAGAGAAGGAAGATGCTTCTATTCAAATATTATTGACTCAACTTTTGATAGACCCACAAGGGGATGAGCTAGCAAAACTTCATGCCTTATGGACCTTAGAGGGACTGGGTTTAATTGATGCTGAACTTTTATATAGTCTTTTGAATGATTCTTCCATTCTGATCAGAAATAGTTCTCTTCGGCTTTTAGAAGGTTTTGCAGATGATTCAAACCAGGTAAGAAACAGCTTGAGTAAATATGTGGCAAACTGGAGTATTGATGCTTCTGTTAAGGAGGCCTTGCAAATAGCGCTGAGTAGCTATGTTTTGACGCCACAGGAACAGAATGTTGTTCTCAAAAACCTTCTAGATAAATTCGGTTCGGATGCATTGATAAGGGATGCAATGATGAGTAGTTTGAATGGGAGAGAGTTTCAATTTTTAAGTACGCTATGGGAGGCGCCTAACTGGCAAGAAAGAGACCCGATGAAGGAGATCTTCCTCGAAGCTCTAACCTCTGCTATCGTAAAAAATGGAGATAAAAAAGAGGTTTCCGAATTACTCTCTAAAGCAGACACCCCGGGAGAAGAATTCAACTGGAAGCAAAAAATTCTTATTTCAGGTATTGCTATTCAAGCTGGTACGCTTAAAGATAGAGACCCGATCGCACTCACCTCAGAACCATCATTGTTCAAAAGAAATGATTTACCAATAGGTGAAAGTAGAGCTGAGCAAATGAAAAATATGTTTTCCTGGCCTGGTTTTACACCCTCAAAAGAGCTCGCTCAAAATAGTCAGTTGGATGATAGAGCATTGAAGCAATTTGCAGAAGGAAGGCAGAAATTTTTGGTTACTTGTGCTGGATGTCATGGCTCAGATGGAGTGGGAGTTCCAAGGATGGGGCCACCTTTAGCAAATTCAGAATGGGTTCTTGGTGACGAAAGACGATTATCAATGATTTTATTGCACGGAATTGAAGGTGCCATCAACGTGGATGGGAAGCTTTATGATGCTCCTGATATCTTGCCTGTGATGCCTTCTCATTCTACCATGGATGATGCCAGTATTGCTGCAATTCTTACGTATATTAGAAATGAATGGGGAAATGAAGCCACACCAATCAGTGGAAGGACTGTGTCAAAAATGAGGTTGACCACTCAAGGGAGAGTTTATCCTTGGAGTCCTGAAGAGCTGAATGAACATATGGAGGCTTTGGATCCAGAATAACCCACCTAACCTATGCAATATGCAAGCCCAAAACACGCCAACCCAAAATGCATCTTCTACTGGATATGATAGAAGATCATTCTTAAAAACTGCCGGGCTTGGTGCCATGGCAATGAATATCCCCTTTTTTGATATTCCTAATTACCTTCAAGGTGTTCCCATGGGGGTAGTAGTGCATTCCTATGGTGCGCGCTGGCATTCTAAAGCCAACAGTTCCAAATATCCTGGTTTTCAGAATGCACTTGATTTAATTGCCCATTGCAAAGAAATAGGAGCAGGAGGGGTTCAGGTTGGAGTGAATGGTTGGGCTTCCGATTTTGCTAAAAAAGTAAGAGAGGCCAGAGAAAAATCAAATTTGTACCTTGAAGGAAGTATAGGATTACCCAAATCCACGGAGGATGTTGGCAAGTTTGAACAAGAGATTGTTGCAGCCAAAGAAGCGGGGGCTGATGTGCTCAGAACGGTATGCCTGAATGGTAGGAGATATGAAAATTTTCACTCCGAAAAAGAGTTTTTAAATTTCAAGGCCGCCTCATTGGTTGCTCTTTCATTAGCAGAACCTATTGTCCGAAAACATCAGGTAAAGCTCGCAGTGGAAAATCATAAGGATTGGAAAGCATCTGAACTAGCAGAAATCATCCAAAATTTGGGTAGCGAATGGGTAGGCGTAACGGTGGATTTTGGAAATAATGTTGCCCTTTTGGAGGATCCTAATAAAGTGATAGAAACTTTAGCACCCATGGCTTTTTCTACCCATGTCAAAGATATGGGAGTTAAAGAATATCAGGATGGTTTTTTGCTTTCTGAGGTACCCTTGGGTAAAGGGATTGTGGACCTTGAAGCAGGAGTGGCGCTATGCAAAAAATACAATCCTAAGATCAATTTTAGTTTGGAAATGATCACCAGAGATCCATTAGAAATACCTGTTTTGAGTCAGGAATACTGGGCCACGATGGGGAATCTTCCAGCAACAGAACTGGCGAAAATGCTTAAGGAAGTGAAAGATAAGACCTTTATTGGAAGCCTACCGAGCGTTTCTGAACTTAATCAGGAGCAACGACTGGCTTTTGAAGAAGAAAATGTGATTAAAAGTCTCTCCTTCAGTAAATCAACTCTGGGTTTGGGTTGAACCCTTTTTTAAAAGATTAAACAATTTGAAAATCATTTGAAATATGAAATTATCGAAAGAAAGCTTACCAGGAATTAAACTTTTTGATCTAACAGGAAGATCCGCAATTATTACAGGAGGTTCAAAAGGTTTGGGGCAGGCTATGGCCGCAGGACTTGCAAGTGCTGGAGCGAATGTAATGTTGGTAAGTAGAACGCTCGAAGAAGGTGAAAAAGCTGCAGAAGAGATCGCAAGCGAATTTGGAGTTAAAGCCATCGCTTTTGCTGCTGATGTAGTCAATGAGGAGCAAACGATATTGATGGCGAAAAAGGCGATGGAGGCTTTCGGGAGGATTGATATATTGATCAATTCAGCGGGGATCAATATCCGGGGGGCTATCGATGAATTGAGTTTGGAAGATTTCCAAAAAGTGATGGATATCAATGTTACCGGAACTTGGCTTTGTAGCAAAGCTGTAGCTCCTTATATGAAGGAAGCTAAAAGTGGTAGTATTATCAATATGGCAAGTACTTTAGGCCTGGTAGGACTTTCTAATAGGACACCATATACAAGTAGTAAGGGAGCCGTTGTACAGATGACAAGAGCATTAGGTCTGGAGTTTGCTCCCTTTCAAATCAATGTCAATGCGATTTGTCCAGGACCATTTCTAACAGAGATGAACGAGCCGATTGCTAATACAGAAGAGGGAAAGAAATTCATTGTAGGAGCCACAGCGTTGGGTAGATGGGGTGAATTGAAAGAAATTCAAGGTGCTGCTATGTTTTTAGCCTCTGATGCTGGAAAATATATGGTGGGCTCTATGTTGACCGTAGATGGTGGATGGACCGCCCGTTAAATTACCTGGACCTTACATAATGGTTTTGCACAACTTTACCCAAAAATCGGGTAGAGTTGATGCATTCAAAAACAAGTTCTTTTGGTAAATCTCCAAATAACCGAATTCCTGAGCCCAATAAAACCGGAATTGTTGTGATAACCATTTCGTCAATTAGATCTTTCTTCAGGAAGGTTTGGATGGTTTTTCCTCCATCGATGTAAAGCCTATAAAATCCTTTCCCATGAATTTTAGAAAGGATCTCTGAAATATTCCCTTGAACCAAAAAAACTTTGCTTTTTAACCTATCTGGTATCTCCTTAAGGGAATTGCTCCATACGAATACAGGTTTTTTATAAAACCATTCTCCTTCAAAATTTGCGACAACTTCAAAGGTGTTTCGTCCCATGAGTATGGCATCAACTTGGGAAGTGAATTGTTCGAAGCCGGTATCGATTTGATTTATTTCCGGAAAAGTGGAAAGCCACTCCAACTCATTGTTTTTACCGGCAATAAACCCGTCCAAGCTTGTCGCTATAAATACACTGTTTTTAATCATAATTAATTTTTACCAGCTGCCTCCACCGCCGCCGCCAAATCCACCTCCGGATGAACCACCTCCACTACTAGAGCTACCTGAACTGGATGGTGAACTGACCATGGTGCTTTGGGCTGAATTGATAGAGCTTGAAAAAGATTGGGAAAAATGATTCATCGACATCATTCTGCCTGAAGTAGAAGTGTACCATGTGGGAGGTGGAATATGCAATGCATCAAACTTTTTGGTCCATTTATCGAATAACCCAAAGGAAAGAGCGTAACTCATCGTTGACTCAAAATAGTTTGGGTCATCCTTAAGAAGCATTTTCAATTTATTTTCTTCCGCAACCTTAATAAATGTTTTAAAGCCCTTGAGTTCTGAAAGGATGTTAGTTCCTACCTTGTTTTTCTTGATCATAAATTGGCTCATGATCAAAAGAAATACGCAAGAAACAAAAGCTGCTATTGCTGCTAATATGCCCCAGAAGAACAAAAAGCTCGGAACTAAAACGAAAATAGAAAGGATCACAAAGAAGATGGTATAGTTCCTGGTTTTCTTAGACTGAGGGTCATAATATTTCTGGGCATCTTTCTTAAGGGAGCTTTTTGCACTGCTCATGGTAGTATAAAATTTATCCTTAAGACTGCTTACCAAAACCTCGTCATGGGATCCATATTTGGTAAACAAACCATTAAATAAAGTCTTTTGGTAATCGGGTGCATTATCTTCAATGGGGTTCAGTTTTATCAACTTGATATCATCTTTGGCAAACCAGCCTTTTTTGTCGATTTCTTCAACTTTCAATAAACCTTTTGTAGCCCAGTAGGGGATTAATGAGATTAAATCAACATTATCTCCAGAATCATCTATTAGATAACCCACCATTGCGGGATCCATTCCTTTTGGTGGGTAATAGCTCGTCACGGTAGGTGCATGGTCATCTTTGCCATGAATTTTCCATGTTCTGTAAAAAACAAAATACCCAATGGCTAAGATGATTGACCATCCAAAATTTGACCAGAAAGGCCAAAATGGTTTGATTTCCTGAATGCTTCCTGGAGGTAGTTTTAACAATACTGTCACATTTTCTCCACTGGCGGAAACAAAATCCTCCAAACTATTGCCTTGATAAACCCCGTTTTCAAAAGAAGTTTGAAAATCATTGCTAGGGGTGTCAATTCCGGTTGTGCCTGAATAAATAAAATATTGATTTTCATTCAAGGTTATTCCGGAAGGTAGATGAATCTTAAAATTGATTTGTCGGAAAGGTGCTATCCAATTACTGGGTTTTACATTCCAGTAGAAAAATATTTGGTCTGGCTCAAAAATGAAAGCATTATCCACCCTGTATTTGATCTCATAATGTTGAGGACCTTCTAAAGTGATGTCAGCATCTCCAATTTTTATTTGAGCGTTTCCACTCATCCGCTGTTCAAACTTGGAGCTTTTTTCAAATTTATAATTTGGAACTTCAATCTCGCTTATTTGAATTTCTCTTTTTTCTAAGTTTTGATCAGCAGTTTGAAAGTCATATTGAGTCTGAATGTCCCGATAAATACCATGCTTAGGAACTGAAAAGTCGAGATCGTATTTTTCCACTACCTCAAAGTACCCTTCTTCATAAATTGTAATCTCAACATTATAAGTGTTGACAATAAATCCCTGCGCATATGCCTGATTAATTCCAAAGCATAAAAGCATGCAAAAAAACGCACCTTTCAATAAAAGTAATTTCAATTTGGAGGAGTTTTGGATAATCAATAAGGACTTTATCAGACAGTGAAGTCTACTTTCACATTTTCTCTGCTTTCTTCATCAGCTTCGAAATAATCAAAATGTTGATAGCTGAACATTCCCGCGAAAAGGACTCCAGGGAAGCTTTCCCCATAAGTGTTATTTTCCCGAACGGTACCATTGTAATATCTTCTCGCTCTCTCCAGGTTTTCTTCAATCTCGTTAAGCTTATCCTGTAGTTGGAGGAAATTGGTGTTAGCTTTTAAATCCGGGTAGGCCTCACTGAGGGCAAAAATGCTTCTTAGTGTTTTTTGAAGTTGGTTTTCCGCTTGAATCTGTTGGTTAATGTCACCAGGAGGAACTGCCATGGCAGCATTTCTGGCCTGTATCACTCTTTCCAAAGTTTCTTTTTCATGACTTGCATATCCTTTGACGGTTTCGACAAGGTTAGGAATTAAGTCATAACGCCTTTTCAGCGCAACATCGATATTACTCCATCCGTCTTTGACCAAATTTTTATTTCGTACAAATCGATTGAAAATACTGACGATCATAAAACCTAAGGCTATGACAACAGCTAAGATTATTAAGGTGGTGGACATGGTATAGCGTTTATATTTTTGATTTAATAAAAGAGAGGTAGTTAAGTTACCTAAATTCAGGTATTTAACCTCACTTTAATTACCAACTTTTTGGAGATTTTCATTTCAAAAAAGCATTTGAGATTTTTTAATCATAGAAAAAGAGGCTGTTAAAGAAAGAATTCACCTTAAATACCGTTAGGTTAAGATTAAATGATTCTTATCAGAAAGCTAAATTATGAGAATGCCTTTTGCCCATTTTTCATTAAATTACTGAAGATCAAATAGGGATTGATATTCTAATTTGATCATAGTTATTATCTATTGAATATTGTCTTTAATAGATATTCTTTTTTCTATATTAGCTCAAGTAAGCTCAAAAAAACACAAAATTTTAATCACTATGGAAAAACATCATTCACATTCGAATGGCTCAAGTTTTGAAACCAACTCAGAAGGAGGAAAATGTCCTTTTACTGGAGGTACAATGCAACACAGCGCTGGTGGAGGAACTAGAAACCGAGACTGGTGGCCAAACTCCTTGAATCTTGGAATCTTAAGACAGCATTCTTCTTTGACTAATCCAATGGATAAGGATTTCAATTATGCCGAAGAATTCAAGACTTTGGATTTGGAAACTGTAAAGAAGGATATTGTAGAAACGTTGACCACCTCCCAAGATTGGTGGCCTGCAGATTTTGGTCATTATGGCCCTTTTATGATACGTATGGCTTGGCATAGTGCAGGTACTTACCGGATTGCCGATGGTAGAGGAGGGGGCGGTGCAGGCGCTCAGAGATTTGCTCCATTAAATTCCTGGCCTGATAATGCCAATTTGGATAAAGCCAGATTGTTGCTTTGGCCAATCAAACAGAAGTACGGAAGAAAATTGTCTTGGGCAGATTTGATGATTCTGGCAGGAAACTGCGCTTTGGAATCAATGGGACTGAAAACCTTTGGTTTTGGTGGAGGTAGAGAAGACATCTGGGAGCCAGAGGAAGATGTTTATTGGGGATCTGAAGGAGAATGGCTTGGTGATAAGGAAAGGTATAGTGGAGACCGAGAGCTTGAAAATCCGCTTGGTGCCTCGCACATGGGATTGATTTATGTGAACCCAGAAGGTCCGGAAGGAAAGCCTGATCCAATTGGTGCTGCGAGAGATATCAGAGAAACCTTTGGACGCATGGCGATGAACGATTACGAAACCGTGGCTTTGATAGCTGGAGGTCATACTTTTGGCAAGACTCACGGTGCTGGAGATGCTGATAAATATGTAGCTGCTGAGCCAGCTGGAGCACCCATTGAGGAGATGAGTCTTGGTTGGAAAAATACCTTAGGTAAAGGAAATGCTGAAGATACAATCACCAGTGGCATTGAGGTTACTTGGACAACCACTCCAACACAGTGGAGTAATAACTTCTTCGAAAATCTTTTTGGCTATGAATGGGAATTAACCAAAAGTCCAGGAGGAGCACATCAGTGGAGACCAAAAGATGGTGGAGGAGCAGGAACCGTTCCTGATGCACATATCCCAGGTAAAAAACATGCTCCAGCGATGTTGACAACAGATTTGGCCTTAAAGTTTGATCCTGAATACGAGAAGATTTCAAGACACTTCTATGAAAATCCAGATGAGTTTGCTGATGCTTTTGCCCGCGCTTGGTTCAAATTGACTCATAGAGATATGGGTCCTTTGGCACTTTATCTAGGCCCAGAAGTACCTAAAGAAGAGTTGATCTGGCAAGATCCTATTCCAAAAGTGAATCATAAACTTGTAGAAGCGTCTGACATTGCTTCCCTAAAAGCAAAAATTCTTGATGCCGGGTTATCCGTGTCGGAATTGGTTTCCACTGCATGGGCTTCTGCTTCTACATTTAGAGGTGGAGATAAAAGAGGTGGTGCCAATGGAGCAAGAATCCGTCTGGAACCAATGAAAAATTGGGAAGTAAATAATCCTTCTCAATTGTCTAAAGTTTTGAAGACTTTGGAAGGAATTCAATCCGATTTTAATGCTTCACAATCTGATGGAAAGAAAGTTTCTTTGGCAGATTTGATTGTTTTAGGTGGATGTGCAGCAGTAGAGAAAGCTGCTAAAGCCGGAGGACATGATATAGAAGTTTCATTCTCTCCAGGTAGATCTGATGCATCTCAGGAACAAACAGAAATCGAATCATTTGATGCACTAGAACCTGCTGCTGATGGATTTAGAAATTATTATAAACCAAAGCATAAAGCTTCTGCTGAAGAGCTATTGGTAGACAAAGCGCAAACATTGACTTTGACTGCTCCAGAAATGACTGTTTTGGTAGGTGGAATGAGAGTTTTGAAGGCGAATTTTGATAATTCTAAACATGGGGTGTTTACCTCTACTCCGGGTTCTTTGACAAACGACTTCTTCAAAAACGTTTTGGATTTGAATACAACTTGGAGCGCAACCACAGATTCCCAATCCATCTTTGTAGGTAGCGATAGAAAAACCGGTGAACCAAAATGGACAGGAACTCGAGTGGATTTGATTTTCGGTTCTAACTCTGAGCTTCGTGCTTTATCTGAAGTCTATGCTTGTGCGGATTCTGACAAGAAATTTGTCAAAGACTTCGTAGCAGCTTGGAACAAAGTGATGAATCTGGATCGATTTGATTTAAAATAATCGATTAATATTTCAAATTGAATTGAAAGGTGGTCTTATAAAAGACCACCTTTTTTAATTGCTCAACTTTTTATTCAAATCAGGTGTAATGATTTTTCTTGCCATCGCATAATCCACATAGTATTCTAAATCTCTTAAAGAGATGACCTGATAGTCATTTTGTTTTAAAAAAGTCAAATATTCCTCAAACATATCTGGAGGAGTGTTCACCCAAGGATGCTCTATGTCTGGAACTCCATGGATAGTTAGAATTACAATTTCTCCATTTTTAGCCATTTTCAAAGCCTCAAAAATTTCCTTTTTGTTGGTACTATCAGTAGCCCAACTGGGAATTAAATAGGGGTGATCAAGTTCAGGGTCATAGGGCCGACTTCCACCAGCTCTTGCAAAGTGATAGTTTTTGTCTTCAAGAAACTTCAAGCTTTGAGCATTTAAGCCATAGCCAGGGTAGGCAAAATTTGTGGGTATTGAAATGTCTAATGAGTCACATTTTTCCTCTATATATCCAACTTGCTGGTTGAATTCCTCTTTCGTCAACTTGCTGACATTGGCATGCGTGTGGGTATGATTAGCTACTTCAAAACCCATCTGATCTAATGCCTGTATTTGCCTCCAGTTCATGTAAAGCGTACTGTCTTTAGAATTCGGGGGGAATTCGCAAACAAAGAACGTTCCTCCAAAACCATATTCTTGAAGCATGGGAGCTACACGCGAGAAATGACTTGCAGGAGCATCATCAAATGTCAAGACAACCAATTTATCTGGAATTGATTTCCTCAATATCTGAGCAGAAATTTCTGTCAAGCAGCAAACCACCAAGATTAATAAAATGGCCTTTTTCATTTGAATCAGCAGGTTATCTTATCACATGAATAGTGTAATGATGTAAATCGTAATAATTGCTGTGGTGGACATGATGAAAGTCCCTAAACTATGGGCCTTATTTCCTTGTTTAATGGTCAATCCGGAGAGTTGGGTGACCGCCCAGAAGAAACTGTCATTGGCATGGGAAATTGCCATAGCACCTGCGCCAGTTGCCAAAACAGCGAACACCTTCATGGTTTCGGAATCTAGGCCCAGCGAGGCTAATAATGGCGCTACGATTGATGCGGTAGTGATCATTGCCACCGTAGATGATCCCTGAGCAGTTTTGAGAGAAAAAGCAATTAAGAACGGTAAGAAAATGCCCCAATTGGAGGTACTCAAACTAGAACTCACCAAATCGCCGATTCCAGAGTTTTGAAGCATTTTACCAAAAACTCCACCGGCACCGGTAATTAAGATCACGGGAGCAGCAATTAGCAAAGCTTCACCTAACCAACCGCTCGCACTTAAGAGCTTTTTGTCATATTTAGTGGGAAGTGTGAAAGAAAGAAATGCGCCAAGCAGCAAGGCTATCACTGGGCTTCCTAAAAACAAAATAATCTTGGTAAACGAACTGTCACCCAATGGTTGAGTTGGGTATTGGGCTATAGATGCCAAAACAATCAATACCAAAGGTATGGTAATAGGTAAGAATGACTTAAGTGGACTAGGAGATTTTGTAGTTTCTTTTTCAGGTTTGCTAGTGGCAAATGTTGGTTCTAATGGAATCTTCCAAACCACTTTTTTGATAAAAATATAACTTGGGATAAGAGTGATTAAACTGATAATAAAACCCCAAAAGATAACCATCCCTAAATCTGCCTCTAAAATTCCTGCTGTGGCAATCGGTCCAGGAGTAGGGGGTACTAGGGAATGAGAAGCCGTTGCTCCCAAGGCTACAGCAATGGTAGTGGCAGCATAAGGTATTTTACCCTTTAGAGAAAGTGATTTACTAATCGGGTTCATCATGATAAACGTACTATCACCGAAGACTGGGATAGAAAGGATGTATCCGCTAAAAAGCATAGCTGCGGTAACCCTTTTCTCACCGATCCATGAAAGTATCTTTTGTGCGATGACCAATGCTCCTCCCGTCTTTTCCAAGAAGGTTCCGATCATGACCCCTAAGAGAATCAATAGTCCTATACTTCCCAGTACTCCTCCAAAACCATCAGAAATAGATTTTAAAATAAGATCAGTGGACATGCCTGAAAGCAGCCCGTAAAAAATTGCTCCAACAAATAGAGCTAGAAATGGGTGGATATCAAACTTGACAATGGCAGTCATAATCAAGACGAGCGCCACCAAGATAATCAAAAGTGTTACCATGGAAATATGAGGTTAATTTTGGGTTGATGGTAAGTATTTACCAAAGGTTTAACATAAAAATTAAATAAAAATGCTCAATAAAAAAGCCTAGGATAAGATAAAGTTCTGTCAATGTCTGATTTCGCCATCTTTTCAGTTTTAGCCATGTGCAAAAAATGAATTTCTTTAGAAAGCTCGGGTTCTTAGGAAAAAAAATTAATTAACTTCGAGCTTAAAGTTTAGAATTAGCAATAGCCCTTAAACATATACTATGAAAATCAATTTAGCTTTTTACTCTTTAATCGTTTGTTGGTTTGCCTTCTCTTGTAGCCCGAAGCTCAAAGAAGATGCGGATATCAAGCTTTTACCTGTCCCCATAGAACTATCTTGGAAGGGAGCTTCTTCTCTAGATCCGAGCTCAGTAAAAGAACCATTAGAAAAGGCAAAAGAGGAATTTACTTCAGGAGGAAAACTTGAAGGTTTTTCTGATTCAGGTCTGCAACTTTTGATAAATTCTGAATTAGGATTGAAAAATGAAGGCTATGAATTGCATATAGAATCCGATCAAATTCAAATTTCTTCCGGTACAGAATCAGGATTATGGTATGGATTAATGACATTAACTCAAATTGTTCAAGATTCTGAAGATCAAAATTCCTTTGTGCCTCAGGTTGTAGTAAAGGATGAGCCAAAATTAGCTTACCGAGCAGTCCATTTGGATGTGAAGCATCACTTGGAAAAGAAGGAGTATTACTACGAATTGATGGATCGATTAGCCGAATTGAAGATTAATGCAATTATTATTGAGATTGAAGATAAGTTAGGCTATGAACTTCAACCTGTTGTCGCTTCCCAAGATGCATATTCAATTGATGAGTGGAAAGCGATTTCTGATTATGCAATGGCAAGAAATATTCGAATCTCACCTTTAGTTCAAGGATTGGGACATGCTTCATTTATTTTAAAACATGAGGAATATGCTGCTTTAAGAGATGATCCTGCTAGCGATTGGGCTTTTAATCCACTGGATGATAAAACCTACGATGTACAGTTTGATTTATATGCTGATGCATTAAAAGCATTTCCTCACGCAGACTATTTACATGTTGGAGGAGATGAAGTCCATACTACAGGACGAGGATCCGGAATGTCACCTTTGGAGTTACAACTGACTTGGCTAAATCGAGTGAGTAAATATGCGGAAGATAATGGTTTGACTCCCATCTTTTGGGATGATATGCCTTTGAAAAATGCAGGTTTATACGGATCGATTTATGATTCTAAATTGTCAAAAGCACAAGCAGATAGTATTTGGGCTGCCAATGAATATAAGTTGAATGAGTATGTAGACATGTTCCCAAAGAACTGCGTCTACATGAGATGGAATTATAGCCTGCCAGAGTCCCCCGGAAATAATTTGGCTATCCAATGGTTTACCAAAAATGGTTTCAATGTCATGGGGGCTACTGCAGGACAAACTCGTTGGAATTTGATGCCTCTGGAAAATAGCAATACCCAAAATATCCGTGATTTTGCTAATATTTCAATCAATAATAAAGCAGATGGATTACTCCTTACGCTTTGGGATGATGATTCGCCATTATTTGAATTGTATCAAAGAGGAATTGCAACATTCTCAGAGTATACATGGTCAGGATATCAAAGGGATGCGGAAGAATTACATAGCGCCTATAGGCAGCGTATGTTTGGGCCTGAACTTGCTGCTCCCTCTCATGAGTTTGTTCCTGAACTGGAAGAGGCAGTAGCATTTTGGAAAAATGCCTTGTTGGATGGGAAGGATCGGAACCGCTTAAAAGGTTTAGAAGATCCAAAAAACAGTGCACTTATCGACTTGCCAAACTTGGATTCAGCCGGAGTTTGGACAGAAAAGTACCAAGAGCGAGTTAGCAAGGCCGAGGAAAATCTAAAAAAAGTAAATGAAGTTTTGGAAGAAATAGAAACTTCTAAAAAATTAGCTAGAAGAAATATTTATAACTTGGAGGTTTATGAGCAAGTTGCAAAAGCAGTTCAATTCACCAATGAAGCTTTGATCACTTTGGCTAAATTGGATCATCCAAGTGGTGAAGAGAGAAATATAGCTGAAGCAGAATTAAAAGGCATGCCTGCAAAGTGGAAATCTATTCAGGAAAACTTGGAGGAAGTTTATGGCAAAACAAGGCAATTGAATAAGCCGGATAATTACATTTTGGATCAGGATCATCATGTGCACCTGGCCAATCAAGCAAAAGACTTTTCAGACTGGCAGTTTTTTGTGGAGAAGTTGTTTTTAGAGAAAATTGCAAAGTAAAAGTTAGAGGTATAAAACATCTTTTGAGTAAAATATTAAGAGTTAAACTAAATGGCATCAGGATTATTTGCTTTACTAGACGATATCGCCACATTAATGGATGATGTCGCAGTCATGAGTAAAATGGCAGCAAAAAAAACTGCCGGGTTATTAGGCGATGATTTGGCAGTAAATGCAGAGAAGGCATCAGGTTTTGTCTCTGACAGAGAAATCCCTGTATTATGGGCAATCACCAAAGGCTCATTATTAAATAAACTGATCATCTTACCTGTTGCATTTCTCTTGAGTGCCTTTGTTCCCTTTGCTATAAAAATAATTCTTCTGATAGGAGGGGTTTATTTAGCTTTTGAAGGGGCCGAAAAGATCTACGAATATTTGGTTCCTCATCAAGAAAAAAAGGCCGTTTCCTTGGCGGTAGATTTAACAGAAGAACAAATACTAGAAATTGAAAAGGAGAAAGTAAAATCTGCAATAGTTACAGATTTTATTCTCTCCATAGAGATTGTGATTATTACCCTCGGTACAGTTGTGGACGCTCCGATTTTACAACAGATAATAGTGGTTTCTCTTATCGCTTTGTTGGCAACAGTAGGTGTTTACGGAGTTGTGGCACTGATTGTGAGAATGGATGAATTTGGACTAAAGTTGATCAACCTCAATGAAGAAGATAATAGCTTCTCTGATAAAGTAGGGAGAGTTTTAGTCAGTGCTTTGCCGAAGGTGATCAAAGGAATGACCATCGTAGGAACTGTCGCTTTGATATTAGTTTCAGGAGGAATATTTGTTCATAACATAGATTTTTTCCATCATCTATTGCCAAGCTGGCCTTCCATTATCAAGGAAATTATCTTGGGGCTATTAGTGGGTTTTGCAGCATTCGGAGCATTCGAATTTTTCCATAAGCTATTTGCAGGAAAGAAGAAGCATGCTTGATTTCCTAATCTTGTGGATTAAAATCCAACGTAATTATTCATTAAAGAAAGGCTTCATCTCGTTGTGAATATTTTCACGAAGTGTTTTGAGGCGCATGGCATATTCTTCTAGCTTCTTTTCTTGGTCAGTTTTAGGAATCCAAGGCTTTACTTTGATGGATTTACCATTTTCATCTACCGCAACAAAAATGATGATACAATGTGTCTTTTTCTCAAACTTCTGGTCGGAAAACCCGCGGCTGTAAATTTCCACCATGATATGAATACTTGAGTTACCAGTGTAAATCACGGCTGCATCAATCTTGATGACTTCGCCAATATTAATGGGTTTATAGAACCGTATACCACCTACATACACGGTGACACAATAGCTTTCGGACCAGGTTCTCGCGCAAGTATAGGCTGCTTGGTCTATCCATTTCATCACTACACCTCCATGGACCTTACCTCCGAAATTCACATCTGAAGGCTCACTGATAAATTGAAAAGATGTTTTATGTAGATTCTCCATTAGGCTTCTTTTAGAGGGTGAGTAAATACGATTAATCCAAAAGTTACAGCAAAAACAGCATATAGCCCTGTTAATATTAAAAGTTCAACGGAATCTTGATTGTTGGATGAGTATTTCAAAAGGGCTAAGCCACCTACTACGAAGTGAGTGAAATTCCCAATTGCAATAGGTCGGTTATAAATACCTCCCATAGTACTTCCTTTAACCATCCAGTTGACCATAGCAAAGCCTACATATAGCGCACCTGTTAGCTGAAAAAAGATACTTGTACTTTGATCAATTTTAAAATGAATGGCTATTTCCTGTGGAAAAAATGACATAAGCACTCCAAGAATTCCTAAGAAAATAGAGCTTAGGATTAAAACAATTTTAGTATTGATTTTCATTAAAGCTTAATTTTTATGGGATTCTCGGAGGGTCCGCTCAATTCTCGGATCCGGAATCAGCCACATTAAGGCTACTAAGATATAAAATATGCCAGCGATCCAAGGCTTATAAAAACTCGCCAAAATACCCAAAATATAAAAGATCGGAGATAGGTTTCCTTTTAAGTCTTTACCAATTGCTTTTGCTAAAATGGACTCCTTGCCTTGTGCTTTAATAATAATCCTTTGAAGAATAAAATAAGCTATTGCTGACATGAGGAGGATGATTCCATACAAAGCCATGGGTAAGGATGCAAAGTGGTTTTCACCAAGCCATCCCGTGACAAATGGAATTAAAGAAAGCCAAAAGAGTAGATGAAGATTTGCCCAAAGAATGCTACCACTCACATGTTTTACTGTATGTAACATATGGTGATGGTTATTCCAGTAAATGCCGATGTAGATAAAACTCAGGATATAGCTTAGTAAGATTGGGATCAAGGGTTTTAGATCTGATAATTCGTCGCCATGGGGGACTTTGATCTCGAGCACCATGATTGTAATTACAATGGCTAAAACCCCATCGCTAAAAGCTTCTAATCTTCCCTTTTGCATATATCAATTTAGCAATCTTTGGATTTTCTCTTCCAATTCTGCAGATTGTTTAAGGGCCTCTTCTAGAGGTAATCCTTCTGCAAGTCCAGGTCTTAAGTGTCCGGTGGATCTAAGCCAGGCATCTCTTAAGATAGCTTGCTTTTGGCTGATAAGCATCAATAATTCGGGAGCATTCTCTTCAGTTGCTACTGCCTCCTCAAAGGAGTCGAAATTCTCGACGTATTCTCCCAAGTATTCAAGAATAGGTTTTGCCATCAACCAATGCCCTATTGCTCCTGGATGAATGCCGTCCTTTGCCAAAAAGTAGGCTGGATCCTTTTTACGCTGATCTTCCAAAAACTTTCTCATGGGCCAATGTAAGTCAATGACTTTCCAATAATCCGTATACCTTTTGCTGATCAGCCAATCAGAATAATTATCGAGCACATTGGCATAAGCTTCGCCTTTTTTAGGGTCAAAAACCGGAGGTGTGACGAAAACTGCAGCTGCAGCGATGGAGTCAATCTTTTGGTTTAGCCATTCAATTCCCGATTTATAGGATGCAAATCGATTATCATCCAGAGGAAGGTAAATGCCGTCATTCATACCATAATTGGCGAAAATGATATCAGGTTGTAATTGTTCAAAAATTCGGTCTAATCGTTCATGTAAATCGGGTCTTGGGAAAGCTCCGCCCGCATGCCCTTCTTCAGATAGTCCAGAAACGGTCTCACTGGGTAAACCTAAATTCAGCCATTCTATGGACGAATTCGGGTGTTTGATACGGTAATATGTTTCTATAAAGGCAATGTACTGGCCCCCATATGTGATGCTATTTCCAAGGAATAAAATCTGCTGGGTTTCGGTAGGGATTTTAATATTTTCCTGGGCTTTAAGAGAGTGGAAACCCATGAAAATGCCTAAGGAAATCAGACAATATCTTTTTAAAAAACTCATAATTATTAATCTCTAATTGGTGTACTATGCAACATTTTAAGTTTCCATCCAGCGGCTGTTTTTACAGCCACAGCACTTTCTAGCCAGTGGACTTCACGGATGACTTCTCCATCTCTGGAAATCTTAGCATAGTTGTGGTAGGCAGTCCAGGCCATATCTCCATCAACCTTGGTTTCAATGAATTCAAATTTATTGACACGTGTGGGAATAGGCTGCTTTTTAATGGCATTATCAAAGTACTCTTTGATGATTTTATTGTTCCAGACTTCACCATCTTCCAATAAAAGGAAGTCTTCGGTATAATAGTTTTCGATTTTTTCGCTGTTGAAAGCTGAGAAAAGTGAATCAAATGACTCTTGTATTAGGACCTCTATTATTTCAATTTCTTCTTGCTGCGTCTGAGAAAATGAAGGAGACCCCAAAAAGATAAAAAGGCCAAGTATCAGCAACTTTTTCATAAGTGTTTGATTTGTTAGGTAATGAATATAAAAAAAATGCTGTTCGGATTATGAACAGCATTTCTAAATAATTTTTACTTCTATTTCAATTCGTCAGAAGCTGGAATAAACCGAGTGCTTAAATCCGGGTTTTCCATATCCTTATCCAATGGAAACATAGGTCTATTGATGCGTTTATAGCCTAATCTCTCCAAGTCTTGGTCCACACCTCCTGGTGTCAAAGCCATAACCCAATCACCTCTCATATTATAAAGTTCAGGCACTAAATACCCTATTTTCACCATCACGATATCTGCTTCTCTTGGGTTTAATCCCAGTTCTGTGAAATCGCTTTCATTGTGATAGGGTTTACGTTTTTTGGTGACAATCACATGTGCCGAACCGACTCTTACCACAACTTCCACCTCTGCTGCACGATCACCTTCTTTAATAAACTCAACTGTTCCTTTTAAGGGTACAGGTGGAGCAAAGCGATCATCCACGGCCGCACCAGCGGTACCTTCCACCTCAGCGCCCACACCTGCTGCGATGGCTTTTTCTACAAACTCCGGACCTGGAATAGATGCGTAAATCAGGGTGGGGCCATTTGGTGACTTAAACTCTGGACGCTTCAAAACTTCTGTGATAGTCCAAGTGACATCTCCGGCACCACCGGCTGTAGGGTTATCACCCATGTCACTGATCATATATGGTTTTTTATCACTAGCCAAAGCCATTTTTAAACTCTCATCCAAAGTGGCAACAGGAGCCACGAATTCAAATTCATTTCTCACATCCCAAAAGCTATTGGCTAAATATTCAGCAGACTCTGATACTGCCTTCTCATCATCACCTGTGACCATGACTACAGCATGATTCCTTGGTTCATCTGCCCATGCATAACCAATCCATATGGCGGCATCAATGACTCCTTCTTTTTCAGTCTGGCTAGGGATTTTTGCATAGAGACTTTTTCCCGGGTCAATACGAGTACTGGTCTTTTCTCCAGGCAGAAGAATTGGAACTGGAATCCATGCTTTGTAGGCTGGTTTTCCTTTCCCACTTTCTAATCTGTCTAGCATATTTTCAACAGCCCTCTGCTTTGATTCCAAAGCGTCCTCATGCGGAGCCATTCTATAACAAGTGATTAAATCTGTGTTTTCGGCCAGTCTTTTTGAAACATTTCCATGTAAATCCATGGAAGTCGAAATCAAAGTTTCTGTTCCCACGATCTCTCGAACTTTTACAATGAAATCTCCCTCGGGATCATCCAATCCTTCCACACTCATTGCACCATGGATGTCGAAAAATAATCCATCATACGGAAGGTTTTCCTTTAACATTTCCAAAGTAACTCCAACTAATGAATCATAGGCTTCACGAGTGACAATTCCCCCAGGAATGGCATGGCCTCTCAAGGTTGGAAACCAATCTGCACGTGATTTGTCTACAGATCCTGAATCCAAAAATGGATAATAGCTAAATATCTCCTCGCCAACACGAGTTCTGAAGGCAGCTGCATCACTTGTAGCGGGAGAAAATGTACTTGATTCAATGGCTAATCCCGCAATGGCAATTCTAGGGAGGTCACTCTCCTTGGTTTCGGAATTGGTACATCCAAATGCCAGAAAAAGGGCAATAAGTCCAAAAATTGAGATTCTCATAAAGTTTTAAGGTTGGTGGTATTGAAATGTCGCATTGAACAGATCATTTGGGCTATACAAGTATGCGGTATTTTTCTCTATTTCTTAAATATTCCCTTCGGAGTTATACCAATGGCAGAGGGCTGCAATTCTTTTACTCCAAAAATATCGGCGATGATCCGGGCAGTATTGGCATTGCTATTTGGGGACTTAAAATTTTGGTCTTTTTTGATATTGGGCCCGGTGATAGCCCATGGAACTTCCATTTCTCCCATACTAAGCCCACCATGACCATTTCCTTTTCCTCCATGATCTGTGATCAGTAAGAAACTGGTATCCTTGAAAAGGTCTTCCGACTTCATGTTTTTAATGAAATCTCCGATTGCCTTATCAGCGGCTTCAATGGCTTTGATGTATTCTTTGGACATCCAGCCATTGCTATGTCCAGCATGATCTACATGAACTGTATAAAGAAAAATCAAAGTAGGAACCTCTTGATTGTCCTTGGAGAATTGTAGTGCCTTTTCATAGTTTTCCACATACTGATCATCTGCTTCAAAACTCACTTCGTCTAGATATTTCTGATTAAAAGAGTTGATCAAATTCCCCCAATTGTAATAAAATGCGGTCTTGATTTCAGGAGTCTGCTCTTTCAGGGTTTTGAAAATTGAGGGATAATAGCCCTCAGCATCACTCTCAATTGGGTTTAATTCATGCTCTTCTAAAGTCCATCCATTAAACGTCACTCCATGTTGCTCGGGACCTCCAGAGGTTAAGTGGCTCGTCCAATTTGGTAGGGTTACCGAGGGCATAACAGATCGGGTGTTGATGGATAAAACTCCGTCTGAAAATAACTTATCAATGTTTGGCGTTTTGGCTTTCTCTAGCCCTTCTACACTCAATCCATCGATACCAAAAATAAGAACGTGTTTGGGAGATTTAGCTTTTGGGGTGTAGCTGCTAAAAAATAGCAGTAAGAAACTGAAAGCAATTAAAGGGAACGTGTTTTTCATTTTGATTTATATTATTCGCCTGATTTAAATATTCTATTCATTAAGACCCATTTTTCACCCGGTTTAGCCCAAGGAATGGCTTTTTGGTATTTCCACATCAGTTTTTCCCATTCTTGGATTTTTGGGTTTTCAGCATCCTTTTTAGCTTTTTCCTCTAATGAGAAATCATCTCCGGCTTCCAAAATCATAAACATTCGGTTTCCAGTTCTGAAAATTTCAATGTTGCGTACCCCACAATCAAAATCGTGTTGGGTTACCTCTGGCCAAGCTTGTCCAGCAGCATGATACTGTTCGTATTCTTTGATCATTTCAGGATCATCTATTAAATCCAGGGTGAAGCAAAATTTCTTCATGGCAATTGGGCTTTATCTAAAGTATTTTTTGAATGATTGTATGGTTTGAGCCGCAGCTTCATCGGGACTAGGTTCGGGAAATGCCTCTGCCGAAATGTATCCTTCATAATTGATTGATTTGATTGCTTCTGAAACCGAGGACATCTCAGTATGTCCTAAACCTATTGGCTTCCTGTTACTATCTGCAAAATGAATATGTCCAATATGTGGGCCTGAGGCTAAGATGCTTTCAGAAATGTCTGCTTCTTCGATATTCATATGGAATAGATCTGCCAATAGCTTTACGCTTTTGGTGTCTAGCTTTTCAAGGAACTCTACTCCAGCTTTCATGGTGTTCATCAAATTGGTTTCGTACCGATTAAGTGGCTCATAAATCAGAAATGTCCCAGAATCATGAGCTTTTTTTCCCAGTACTTCCAGTGCTTCTGCCAACCAAGAAAGCGTTAATTCCCGATCCTTTGCTTCAAGTACATTCCCTTGCATGGAACCTATGATTGCAGGAGCTCCAAACTTTGCCCCGAATGAAATCATATCGGAAACAAAGGATATGGCTTTCTGACGAATTACGGGATCTGGGTCAGTTAAAGTCATTCCATGAATAACTTTTCCTGCTCCGGTACCTACTGCAGATAATTCAAGTTGGTACTGATCTAATAGTTCTTTTAACCGCCCTTCATCTATTGTATCCGATGCAGGTGTGAAAAGCTCCATCGCATCAAACCCAAGTTTGGAAGCTTTTTGCATGCTTGACTCCAGATCCTTCCAATAGATCCAGGGACCATAAGTTATTTGGGGTACTAAGGCAATCGTCGCTGAGGATTTAATCATGTTATTCTTGGTCAAAGTCAATCATTATTTTGGTGATACCGACAGGATTGGCATCCCAGTCAATCATAGTTTGTGGCGCTTCATCAATGCTTACGATTTTGCTTACTACCTCGTCAACAGGAAATCTTCCCGATTCCAGATACTGAATCACAATTGGAAAATCTCCTAAGCAGTTTCTGGATCCAAGGATTTCTATTTCCTTTTGTACAAATAGGGAAGTATTGAAGTCCACATCTTTTTTGGCGTAGCCAATACAAACAACCCGGCCTGTAAAAGCCACCTCTTCTACAGCAGCTCTATAAGTTGTAGGGCTTCCGACAGCTTCAATAATAACATCAGGTCCATCCTGATTGGTTATGGTTTGGAGAGTTTCATGAAGATCTACCTTACTTGGATTGATGGTATGAGCCACTCCGATTTTTTTGGCGATTTCCAATTTATTATCATCTAAATCAATAGCGATAACTTTTGCTCCTCTTTCTACAGAAGAAGCAATTGCCCCCATTCCAACGATTCCGCAACCCAAGACAGCGACACAATCTTCTTCATTTACTCGACCTCGTTCGGCTGCATGAAAACCTACTGTCAATGGTTCAGCAAGAGCTAACTCTTTGAGGGATAATTTTTCGGATGGGAAAACATCCTGATAGGGCACAGCTATGTATCGTGTCATCGCTCCCGGTCTCCTGACGCCCATAGTTTTATTGGTTTTGCAGCAGTTAGGTCTGCCTTTTCGACAAGCGACGCAGGTTCCACAATTTTGATAAGGGTAAACGGTGACTTTGGTACCAATGGAAAGGCTATCAGGTACATTTTCTCCAATTGCCTCTATGGTTCCTCCCACTTCATGTCCTATAATATTGGGGTATTCCTGCAAAGGGAAAAGACCTCTAAAACTATTTAAATCACCACCGCAAAATCCTACCATTCCAACTTTCACCAAGACTTCTTCTGAAGAGATATTTGGTTTTTCCACCTCTTGGATTTCAGTCTTTCCAACTTCAGTGATTACTAATGCTTTCATCATTTTTTAATTTTATAAGTTGTTTTCAGGCTTTCCTTCAAACCACATTTTGTTTTTTACTGGGGCTAATAAGTCTGTGATTTCATCCAGTAGCTCTGCAGGAATTTCAAAATCCACTGCTTCTAAATTCTTAGCCACAAGAGCTTTGTTATTCATCCCGACAATGGTGGAAGAAATGGCAGGGTGATCCATCGCATAACGCAAAGCAACGTCACTTAATCGGACTCCATATTTATTGCAAATAGCCAACAATTTAGGCTGCATAGCTTTCACTTCATCAGGTGATCTATGCCAATCCGGTAGTGGAGCGTCTGATAAAATTCGCTGCATCAATGGGGCAGCATTCATTAATCCAAAACCTTTTTCTTTAGAAAGTGGCACAAGTTCATCATTGATCTCATCTTCCAAGAGATTGTAATGAGCCCAAGAAAGTACAGTGTCTATTTCTACTTCCCTTGCTATTTGAGCTAAATATCTAACAGGAAGGCCTGTGATTCCTATGTATCTGGCTTTTCCACTGGATTTGATTTCTTCAATCGCAGGAATCGCTTCTTCCAGTATTTGGCTTTTGTCTACAAACTCTATGTCATGTAACTGAAGTAGATCTACGTAATCTGTTTTAAGTCTGGAAAGTGATTCGTCAATACTTTTTAAAATCCTCTTTTTGGAAAAATCAAACTCCTGGAGGCCATAACGGCCACATTTAGACGCTAGAAAAATCTCTTTCCTTTTTGATTCCAATGCTTTTCCAAGTCGTTCTTCAGCCAAAGTCAGCCCATAGAATGGAGAAACGTCATAGAAATTTATTCCATGATCAATGGCATGAGCGACTGTTTCCAAGGCTTCTTTTTCGGTGCATTCATCGAAAACATTACCTAGAGGGGAGGCTCCAAATCCAAGGATGGAAACCTCCATATCGGTTTTGCCCAGCTTACGATATTCCATAATCTATACGGGTTTTTTGGGTTTAGAATGATCAGTCTACGGTTTTACTTCCCCACCAATCTTTGTTAGGCTGAAAAGTTTTGGAAAGCATGTTTTTGCGTTGGTTTTCCAATCGCTGAATTAAATTGGTCTTGTAATTTTCTAAAACTATGGCTGCAGAATCTGGATTGTAGAGTGGATCTATATGCGCATAATTTGCTTGATTGGAATCCAACCATCCTAATAACTCTTTAGATAAAGAAGAGGCGATTTCTGGATTCTCTTTTATAAGGTCATTTACTTCACCGAGGTCATTGCCAAGGTTATACAGCTCCTCATGTCCATCTTCCCAATAATGGATTAACTTCCAATCTCCTTTTCTAATGCTCGAGTTAGGTTCACCTCCTTGATTACCATAATGAGGATAATGCCAATAGATGGATCTTTCCTCCAAGGTTCCTCCTTCTAATACGGGACGAATGCTCTGACCATCCAAAGGCTGCGAAATCTCATTTACACCAGCAAAATCAAGTAGAGTAGGATAAAAATCTACTCCACTAACTGGCGTATCATTTCTCTGTCCGTTGTTTTCAAGCCAAGGGACATAAATCATATAGGGTATTCTTGTTCCACCTTCCCATTGATAGCCTTTTCCTCCTCTTAATGGATCCAGGTTTGTAGAATAATTATCTCCTGAAACTACTCCTCCATTATCTGAGGTGAATACGATGATGGTGTTTTCGGATAAGCCCAATTTTTCTAGCTGATCTACAACGGCACCTACAGCTTCATCCATTTGCTCAATCAATCCGGCATACACTGGATTGTCCTGATACTTTCTAGCAGGTAAAACCCGCTCCATTTCAAACCCAGTTGAATCAATACCCATGGCTTCAGCCTTATTTCGGTACTTGGACCACTTTTCTTTTGAAGTTTGGATTGGGGCATGGACGGCATAGAATGAAAGGTAAGCTAGAAACTTCTCCTCTTTATTTTGCTCGATGAAGAGGTTAGTTTCTTTTGCTAATTTCATAGAAAGGCTGATTCCTTTTTCCTCCTCAAAATCCTCCATGAAAGGATTTTCAAATGGAGAGAAATAGCCTCCAGAATAAGGACCACCTACATGGTAGCCACCTTTGTTGATGTCAAACCCATGATCTGTAGGTAGTGAATTTTCTTCAGCAGATCCAAGATGCCATTTTCCCGCAAAGAAGGTTTTATAACCCTCCTGCTTTAAGGCCTCAGGCAGTGTTGTTATTTCTTTGGATAGTTGATGATTGTACTCAGCCGGGAGTAATTTGGAGTAGCGTTTGTAACTCCTCCAAGCTTCCCCTTGAGGAGCACCTATCCAATCAGTGATCCCATGAACAGCCGTAAATCTACCAGTCATTAAACTCGCTCTAGATGGGCTACAAACAGCAGAATTTGCATATCCATTCGTGAAAATCATTCCCTTCGATGCCACCTTATCTATGTTTGGTGTTTCATAAAATTCACTTCCCATAAAACTCACATCATTGTACCCAAGGTCATCCACTAGGATGAAAACAATATTTGGGTTACTTGGTGGTTCTGGATTTGACTTACAAGAGACCATTGCCAGACTGAAAATATAGAGAAGAAGAATTTTGGTTTGTTTCATAAAAAGAAAATTTCTCTTGAAATTACTGGTATTTAATTTGATTCAAAAGAACTAGAATGGGGAATGTTCTTTAGGTAAGAGTTTAGCCTGGAAATTATTTCAGTTTTTTGGGCTGGTTCAGTAAATACATTTTCATTCTGATGGGGTTTACGGGTTGATCTTTTTCATCTGTATCAGTTTCAGCAATCTTGTCTAATACATCATATCCTATTTCAAGTTTGCCGAAAACCGTGTATCCTCCATCCAGATGGGGAGTTCCTCCAGTCGATAAATAAAGTGCTTTTTGTTCATCGTTTAGAGTAAGTTCCCGCTCAATTATCAAACTGTCTAATTGAGATTTACGATAAGCTTTTCTTTGCACAATGTAGAACTGAGTGCTGCTGCTTGCCTTTTCGGGATTGTTGGTTCTTGCAGCTGCCAATGCTCCTCTTCGATGGTAAACGCCTTCTTCTATTCTGAATTCAGCGGGGATTAATTCTCCTTGATAGGGGTTTTCCTCTGGAGATAGCTTATGGCGACCTCCTTGGATCATAAAATCATTGATCACTCGGTGAAATTCCAGACTGTCATAATAGTTGGCTTTAACTTTTGAAATGAAATTATCCCGGTGGAGAGGTGTGATATTGAATAGCTGTACCATCATGTCCCCTTCGGATGTGGCAATTAAGACATGATAATAAGGGTCTTTTTTTGGGATCAATTCTTTAAAATACTCGATTTTTGAAATTTCCTCTGGAGAAAAATCTCCTAATATTTGATTGCTTTTACAAGCAGTAAAAATAAGGATGGCGAGGAGTAGGTGAGGTATTACTTTTGATTTCATGACTATCAAGGATGATGTTAATTCAGGGTTGATGAACTTTGATTTTAATGGATTTGCTAGCAGGAGTATTACTTTTTCGGGCTTTTATTCCTATCGGAACAAGCTCATTACACTCAGGAAAGTAGGTGGCAATGCACTTTTCAGGAATATTATAAGGGATAATAGTCAAACCTTCCACTTTCCTTAATTTACCCTGATATTCATTAAATAATGTAATGGGCTTTTCAACTTCAAGTTTCAGGTTCTTGATGTCTGATTGATTCATTAAAACAACTGTTCGGATGCCATAAATACCTCGATAGCGATCATCCATGCCATAAATGGTCGTGTTAAATTGATCATGGCTACGAATCGTCATCATCAGTAATTCATTCTCTTCTAATTGATTTTCTGAAAGGGAGTTGATCGTAAATCTAGCTTTACCAATATCATTTGGAAAATGGCCTTCCCTTGGTCCGTTAGGAAGCTCGAGTACATTATGATCTTTTATTTTCTTATTGAAGTCTTCAAAGCCAGCCACCGATTTAGCTATCAATTCTCGTATTTGATCATAATCATCTATCAATTGATTCCAATTGACTATTTCATTTCCAACTGTTTTCGAGGCGATTTGAGAAATGATGTGGGGTTCGCTAAGAAGAAAACCTGATCTTGGAGTTTGATTTCCCTGTGTGCTATGTACAAGACCCATGGAGTTTTCCACCGTCAATTTCTGAACGCCAGACTTTTCCTGAATGATGTCCGTTCTTCCTAAACAAGGGAGAATAAAACCAACTTCTCCATGATGTAAATGTGAGCGATTCAGTTTGGTGGAGACATGGATGGTCATTGCGCAGTTTTCTAGGGCAACTTGGGTAAAAGACGTGTCAGGGGCAGCGGAAAGTAGATTTCCACCCATAGACATAAAAACTTTGCCTGGCTCAGAGTGCATTAATTGGATGGAGTCAACTACATCCACTCCATGGTTTCTGGGGGGCTCAAAACCAAAAGTACTTGCCAATGAATCCAAAAACTGTTTACTTGGTTTCTCCCATATTCCCATGGTTCTATCTCCCTGCACATTGCTATGACCTCTCACCGGGCACGTGCCTGCGCCAGGTTTCCCTATGCTTCCTTTGAGTAAAAGGAGATTGACGATTTCCTGAATATTGTCCACAGCATTGACATGCTGTGTCAGTCCCATTGCCCAGCAAGCGATGATTTTGCTTCTGGAGGAAACTAGATTTACAAACTCTTCAATTTGTTCAGGTTCTAGTCCTGTCCTGAGAATCAAAGATTCCTCATCTAATTCCTCTAGTGATTGTTGGTAGGTTTCAAATCCGTCAGTTTTTGATTGGATAAAATCATGATCTAATATCGCCGGATCCTTTTTGGCGCGATCCATTAACTTCTTAGCAACAGCCTGAACAAGTGCTACATCTTCGTTGATTCTAACCTGCAGATATAAATCAGCAAGTGGTGCTCCTATTCCTAAAATTCCCGAAATGGACTGTGGGTCTTCAAAACTCAGTAAACCAGCTTCTTTGAGTGGATTGATAACTACGATTTTTGCGCCGTTTTCCTTCGCTTTTTTCAATGCCGAGAGCATTCTCGGGTGATTCGTTCCCGGGTTTTGGCCGAAGATCAAAATCAAATCTGATAAGTAAAAGTCCTCTAGCTTTACAGACCCTTTCCCAATTCCCAAGGTATGGCTTAATGCTACCCCACTTGATTCATGACACATGTTGGAGCAGTCAGGCATATTGTTGGTGCCAAATATCCTTACAAATAGCTGGTAGAGAAAAGCAGCTTCATTACTGGTTCTTCCAGAAGTATAAAATATAGCGTCATTTTTAGAGTTTAGCTTATTTAGCTGACTGGATACTTCCTCAAAAACCAATTCCCAAGAGACTGGTGAATAATGAGAATCTCCTTTTTTGATCCTCATAGGTTGGGTTAATCGGCCCTGATGCCCCAGCCAATAATCAGTTTGCTGCCGCATCTTTTGGATGCTGTTGTTTTTAAAAAAATCGGCATCAGCATTCTTATCCATTGCCTCTTCAGCGATAGCCTTTACGCCATTTTCACAGTACTCACCAAGACGAGACCTATGCTTGGGGTCAGGCCAGGCACAGCCAGGACAATCCACTCCTCCTTTTTGGTTTAAGGCACCAAGGATTCGGAAGGTTTTAGAAACCTTCATGGATTGGAAAGCCTTTTCCATAGCATGATAAATAGCTTTAGGGCCGGCTGCAGATGTGGCGGGTTTACCTGTTTTCATGACGGAGATAGAATACTAAAATTACGATAATTAAAGAAAGTACAGTCCCAATATCTCTAAAGGGTAATGAATTCAATTCCTCAGTTTGGGCAAAATTGACGGTGAATGCTAAACAGGACTCCTTTATTTTAATTCAAAATATGCCTCTCAAGCCTTTTGATCTGAATTTGGAGGTGTAAAAAGTATATGGCAAGCCCATTGCATTACAATAACTGAACATTTAAAAAAAGAATTATGGATACCTTAAATAAAGAAATAAAGCATAGCATTGAAAATTTGACTGGCAAAGAGGCAGTCAAAAAAATCAGAGAGATGGTGGATTCTTCTAGTTTGTGTTTTTTTCAAACTGAGGTTTCTTTTGATGATAGTCAATCAGCCCGTCCTATGAGTGTTCAGAAGTCTGATGAAGACGGTACCCTTTGGTTTCTAAGTGCTATTGATAGTGCAAAAAATGAAGAAATAAATAAGAATTCCCGAGCAAGATTGTTGTTTCAGAAGCCTAGTTCCATGGAGTTTTTAGAACTTCAGGGAAATGCAGAAATCAGCCAAAACAAAGAAATGATTCATGAATTATGGGATTCCATTGCCAAAAATTGGTTTCCGAAAGGAAAAGATGATCCTAGGATCTCTGTAATTAAATTTAATCCTCAGGCCGGACATTATTGGGGAACGAAGAATGGGGCTGGCTTGGCAGGTGTGAAGATGCTTTTTGGAATGATTACTGGAAAGCCAATGGATGTAGGAGTAGAAGGCGAATTGAAAATTTAATAATGCCCGAAAAATAAAAGTAACAAGCTATTTATCGATATAGTAAAGGATCCAAATACGTTTGGATCCTTTTTTATTTGTTGTCTTTAAAGTAAATGAGCATTTAAGACCGTACCTTCTTTTACAGATTTAAGGTAAGTGATTGTTTTTCCTTCCTCAGAAATTTCACAAACCCGGTAGGAGGGAAAGGGGTTTCCCCAACTTCCACCAAAATGTCCAGACCATAAGTAAGGTTTTTTCTGGTCCAGCATAATTCCGTCAACATCATGATCATGACCATGAAACGTTGCTTTTACATTGGGGTATTGGGCTATTAAATTGATTAGCGCTGCGCATTCTATTCCATGCCGGGTCCATTCTTTTTGGGAGATATGAATAAAGACAAAAACATGAGATAGGGAAGTAAAAGAATCCAATTTGGATTTTAGGAAATCGACATTTCCACAGAGATATTCGCCCTCTTCATTGGAAGCGCTAAGTAAGATGACCCCAGATCCATCTTTTGTTTGAAATGCATGGTCTTCTTTCGTGCCCCAAATTTCCTCCCAGACTTGGGATGATACCTTGTCATGATTTCCTCTAGACACATAATAGGGCGAATTCAATTTATCGTAAAAAGTTTTTACCTGTGGCATGAAGGCAGGTTCGTCATGTATTAAGTCCCCATTAAAAACTACAAAATCTACATTCTCTTCTTTGTTGATGGCGTTCATCAGATTATTATGTGAACTTGTATAATCAGTGTCTGGTTGCCCAAAATGGCCATCTGAAGCGGTGATGAACTTTAATCGAGGAGCTCGAAAAGGTAAATCCTTTCCAAAGCTTGTCAGAGGCAATGCTACAGCTACTGAAGAAAGCAAGGAGATTTTTTGTAGGAAGGGTCGACGTTTCACATGAATATATTTTAAGAGAAGAAAGTTATTGAACTTATGCGAGGGCTAAATATTTTCCTTATTACGGTTGGGTTAACATTCGTTCAGTTTTAATTAACAGAATTCTTGAATTAATTAGTCGTGATTAATGATCACATTTCCAGTTTTATTCCCAGATAGAACATATTTATAGGCTTCAGAGATTTCTGATAGAGGATATTCCCGATCGATGACAGGTTTAAATTTTCCTGATTTTAATAAGTTGATGATGTAAGGCATCGTCTTTTTTTGACTAAAGGGTATGGGGAAAACCACTTTTTTATTTTTACGGAATTTTGATGCAAGAGAGTAAAATATATTTTCTGCTTTTGGCCCTAATTCAGAAGAAATGTAGATTCCTTTTTCCTTTAAGATCGGTTTGCATGCCCCAAAGGTACTTTTTCCGACAGAGTCAAAAATATAATCATAGGATTCTTCTGTTTTGGTAAAATCTTCCTTCGTGAAGTCAATGATTTTGTCCGCTCCTAGTTTTTTTATTAAATCAATGTTTTCTGTGTTGCAGGTGGCTGTTATTTCAATATCAAACTGTCTGGAAAATTGAAGTAAAGCTGATCCTATTGCTCCTGTGGCCCCATTGATCAGTACTTTTTGTCCAGGCTGGATATCTACATAATGAATGAAAGAGTAAGCATAGTGTGCACCTTCCAGTCCAGCGACTGCTTGTTTAAAGTCTATGGAGTCCGGAATTGGCAAAAGGTAATCTTTTTTAACGCAGACAAATTCAGCCTGGGATTCTAATCCCATATCATAAAAGCCAAATACTCGGTCTCCTTTTTTAAAGTTTCCGGCTAAAAATCCTGATTCCATTACCACTCCCGAAAAATCAGTTCCAATAATGATTTTACTCGGACTTGAATATCCCAGCATTAACTTCATTATAAATGGTTCGCCAGTTAAGTTCGCGCAATCTGTACGGTTGACAGTATTTGCTTTCACCTGAACTATGACCTCATCCTCCTTGGGTATTGGTTTATTCAAGTTTTCAATAAAAATAGCCTCTTGGTTTCCGTAGTTTCTTCTTACTGCAGCTTTCAAAGAATTTTTTGTTTAAAAATAATAGTTGAACACTTTCAATGGACTAGAAAGATTTTAAATGTTAACCATATATCCAAAGAATGTGATAATTCATGTGATTCTAATCTCAATTTACAAGTCCTTGATCTCTAGTGATGAAAAATGGTACTGATTAATTTTTAACGCCACTTGCTACAACAAATTCCCCAGGAATATCATAGCCATTTGCTGTTTTAAATGCTTGAATAGACTCAATGTATTCTCTATGAGCATCTTCTTTGTTTTTATCATCGAACCTAGAATAGGCCATGGCTACAGGTCCGCCCATGAAAGATGCTTGACAAGCTTCTTCTTCGTTAGGATAATGGAGGGTGACTTCTATTTTTTGAATTGAAACATCTTTAAATCCAGCTTTCTGAAAAGGAAGTTTTATCACATCTTTTTCTCCCAGATTAAAAAACATAGGACAAACATCGGAGCTTACACGGGCATCTACAATTGGAAAAATTTCCGCCCAACCACATTTTTTCCTGGACCCCCAAATTGCAACTGCACATCTGCCTCCGGGTTTCAATACTCGATACATTTCCGACAAAGCTTTATCAGGATCGGGAAAATACATGATTCCCAAAGCACATGTTACCAGATCAAAAATCCCACTATCGATAGATAGGTTTTCGGCATCCATTCTCCTAAATTCCACATTCGATAAGCTTTTAGATGAGGTTAAGTTATTGCCAATTTTTACCATTTCATCAGAAAGATCTGTTGCTAAGATGTTACCCTTAGAACCAACCTTCTCTGCCATTTTAAAAGTTATCAAACCAGTCCCCGCTGCTATATCTAAAATAGATTCGCCTTTTTTCACCTGGGCGGATTCAAGCAACAAATCATGAGCAGGTTTTAGCTGTTGCTCCCAACTCTTTTCGTAGAATTCTGAAGCCTTATCCCATCCATATCTTTGAACTCTCCTTTGCAAATCTGGATTCATAATATTGGGGTCTAAGTAGTTTTAATTTCTAGTTCCCGAACGCAGTTTTGTGCTCTAGAGAATACATCTAGATAAGGGCTATGCTTATCTCCCTCATTAATTGCATTCTCAACATCTTCCTTGCGAGAAGGGCTGACTACTTTCACATGATACTTAATTTCTGTGTATCCAGGAGGAGAATCCGAAGTGTCAAATAATGCCCCATCATCAAATTTAGTTACTATATGAACCTCCAGACTGTCAATGATCACATCTAGTCTTGAAGCCCACATCATATAACCAATCGCAAGGCAACTGCCCAAAGCAGCTCTGCCCAAGACTCCAGCTGTAGGTCCAGTTTCATTACCTCCAACTTGGCTAGGCATATCGGTTTTGAGGACATAATCTCCTTCTCGGCTTTCACAAGAGAGACCGGAAATAATACGGGTTTTTGAAACTTTTACCCCAATTCCCATGGAGGGTTTTAAAATGAGGGCTTTTTGGGTTCGGATAAACTTGCTTTTGATTTCTTCTTGTTGTTTCATTTGATGGAAATATTTAAAAATCAGAAAAGTAGAATTGACGAACGAGATTCGTGAAAATTCAATTCTTCCCGGTAGAAAATCAGATTCCCAAATGCAGGAAACTAAAATCAAATTGTACTCTCTATGGAGTACAATACCTGCTAGCGAAACAATCCATCAAATATGAAATATGCCATTCATCTAAATAGAAAAAATCATAAATGTGAATGTGAATTATTATTTAATTTATATAGAAAATTCGAGGTGTCCAAAATGTGTAAGTTGTATAAGACCGATGAACTATGTAAAAAAAATCAGATTTAAAGCCCTTTGTTATACAGACTACAAAGGTTACAATGGATTATTTGAAATAAATAGATACTTTTCAAATGGATTAAATATAAAAGCAATGAAAAAAATTATCTTTTCTTTATTTATGATTTTTGGCCTTGGCTATTTCAGCAATGCGCAGTCGTTTAGAGGTCCAGACAAAAGCCCCATGGATGTAGCGTATTTACCCGATAATTTCGCTCATGATCGCAAAGCGGGAGAGGAAGTTGTGGCAAAAGTATATTACAGCAGACCTAACAAGGCAGATAGAGTTGTTTTCGGTGGGATAGTTCCATTCGGTAAAGTTTGGAGAGTTGGAGCCAATGAGGCGGTGGAGTTTAAAGCTTTTCAGGATATCACCCTAGGAGGCAAAGCACTTTCTGCGGGTACCTATTCTTTGTTTGCTATTCCTAATGAGGGAGAGTGGACCATCATTATCAATTCTGACTTAGATTATTGGGGCGCATTTAAATACGATGAAAGTAAAGATGTTCTTCGAATTTCTGTTCCAAGCAAGTCTATTGAGGAACCTATTGAATCATTTTCCATCCGATTTGAGGAATCAGAAGCAGGTAAAGGTGTGATGCGAATGGGTTGGGATAAGACTATGGTAGAAATACCTGTTTCCTATTAATTCATAGGTATTTCTTCATAAACTGGATGAAAACTGGATAATCAGAAGGAACTGTACCATGTCCCCCGTCATGCATATAATAGCCTAATTTATTGTCTAAAAGATTAGTGTCTCCAGCCGCTGGCATGTCTTTTCCTTCTGGTCCATTTTCTCCAAACAATTGGTATACTTTACTTGCTTCTTGAGCTGCAAGAAACTCTCCTTTTGGGTCAGACCAAAAATCTGTATCTCCAGTCTGAAGCAATAAGGGTCTTGGAGCAATCATGGCCACAAGCGAATGCGCATCGAAGGGGAAGTCTTCTAGATGAGTGGAATATTCGTGGTAATTGGGAGCAAACTGGTAAGCATACCTAGAAGGAGAGGACATGTGTTTGATGTTTTCTCCATAATCTCTTCTGGCTAAAGCTGCTCCTCCTTCACCAGAGCAACTGGCTATGATCATTTTGTAGCGGGTGTCTCTAATTCCTGTCCATAGGACTGTTTTTCCAAGTCTGGAAACCCCCATTAAAGCAATTCGATTTTCATCGATATCATTATCCTTTTCAAAATAATCCATGGCTCTGCTTAAACCCCAAGACCAAGCAGAGATCGTTCCCCACTCATCTGGTTGAATACCAGTTTCTCCATCTTTTAGAAATTCTTTTCTGATTCCAAAGTCAAAGCCATCTTTAAAATCTGGATCAATATCCCCATAATAAACAGTCGCAAACCCATAGCCTTCATCGATGAACTGTTCCACATTCGTTGCTCGGAATCTACCGGGTTGATCGGCTTTTACTTTTACGCCATCTCGGTTCCAAATTTCACCAATTTTCACAGCAGGATCATCAACAGATTGATTATTGGCAGAAAATGATATCGTGAAGAAAATCGGAGTTTTCTTAGTAGAATTTTTAGGTAAATAGATCAGCAAATCCATTGGATGATCTTTGCTGTCTTCTGTCAAATACACCCTGATTTGTTTTCGGGTTGCTTTTCCATCAAATGCTACTCCATCTTTTTCTAAAACGTCAAATGCTGTTTTTTTAGGAGCAGGGGGAGTTTTGCCGTATTGGAGTTCAGCGACTGCCCTTAATAGCTCAGGTCTCCTTTTATTCATCCATGTTTTGGAGTCTTTGACTGCTTGCCCATTTTCCATTTCTAGAAGCTTAGGTAAAGTGTAAGGAGGAATGGCATCTTCGTTGTAATTGACAGGGAATCCAGCGACTGTGTCGGGCGGGGTGTTGTTTTGTGAATAACTAGTTAAGCTTAAGCTGAATAGGAAAAAGCAGCTTAGTATTCTTTTAGAAAAATGCATCATCTAACAGATTTTGGGTTTCTTGTTTAATAAACTAAGATCTTTCTAAGATACTATCCTGAGCTGTGTTGTTCCCATTAATTTCGTTTAGCCAGATCATTTTGAAAGACCTGAGATAGAATTCTATAAAGTTCTGGATGCTTTTTTTGAAACAGCTTAGGCCTCTCGAAAAAATACTCACTTACTACGGCCAAAAACTCTTGATTATTTGTTGCCCCATAAGGGTTTATATCACTTTTACCGGAGAGAATTTCAGATGTATTTGACTTGATAAGATGTAACCAGGGTAAAACGGACTGGTTTTTCATAATGATTGCAGGAATGCCATCAATTGAACCATCTTGTTTATCAAACAGGTGGACGAATTCATGAATACCAACATTGAATTTGTCACTTCTATTTTCAAATCCTTGGCGAAGGGCAGGTTTAGAGAATATAACCACATTATTCATAGGACCGCCACTTCCTACCATGCCAGAGGTATACCTGTGGTCTCCAGTGAAATCAAATTTCTCAGTAAATAAGTCAGGGTATAGAAGCACTTCGCAAAGGTTTTTGTACTCCCACTCTGGAAATCTAAAAATTGGGATCACAGCACTACTTGCTACCAAGAGACGATCTTCATCAGTCACTTCACATTTCACTCCGGTAATTCTGATTCGCTTAAGAAACCTCTGAATATCTGCTTCAAAAGTGGACTTTTCTTCTGGGCTGAGTCTGGAATAAAATTGAACTTCTGATTCCAAAAACCTTCTCCATTTTTCGGGAAATAGTTCGGGGACTTTTAGTCCGCTCTTTTTAACTTTTGATTTATAAATAGTCCAAACGAGGAGGACAACAAGGAAAATGGCAAATAGTAGAGTGAAAATTTTCAAGGGTGTATTTTAGGGGTTTGGATTTTCCACAAGTTAGGAAGTTATAGTTTTTTTAGGTCTTTGAATAAGTGAAAGAATTCAAGATTTGCCGAAATACGGCCATGATCAATGTTAATTCAATTTCGAGGTTAAACCTTTTAATAATCAAATGATATCTAAGATGTGGAGATTAGGAATCATTAAAAACAATAGTAGCACCTAGATTAGGTAATGTAATGATTGGTTAGTTATAAAAAAGATTTCATTTTTAATTATTAAAAATATCTAATTGATTTATCTAATAATCGTATTGTATAATAATTAGAATGCTTTTATTAAGTTAAATCGATTCTTTTTCATAAAGTGATAATGCTGCTAAAAATTATTTTATATTCAAAAAAATGTATTTCATGGTTTAATTGAGCTGTTTTGTACTATATTGAAATAGATTATTTTTAACATTAATATATTTTATATGAAAAATTTTAAAATTGTTTTACTCTTACTTGCCGTGGTTTTTTATTCCTGTAGCAATGTAGATTTTGTCAATGATGATGTAAATGCTGAATCGGAAGTTCTATCAGCAGAGAAAGACTTTTCTTTAAAGTCAACAGACAAACTTATTTCAGGAAATTCTTTGAGATTGAGCAATGGAACTCAAAAAATTAATGATAATCAGGTTGACCTTAGTTTAATTAGGGGAGAAAGTGTCCGAATTCCTGCTTTACCTGGAGAAGATACCCCTGTTGAAGTTCCAATGGGGTCTTGGGCGACTATCAATTTTACCTTACAGGGTATCTTAAATGAAGGGGAATGTTTAGGGAGTTTAACGGAAGAGCAGATAAGCTCTATCATGGCGGATGCTGAGGCATTTATTGAAGATAATGGATTTTCAATACACTTTAACGGGGAGGAAATTGATGTATTATCTAATTTCAGATCAGACAGAATAAGAATTGTAACAAATAATGATGGAAATTGTCAGTATATACTTCCATTTAGATATTATGTACATCCGCAAGCCAAAGGAGATTATACTCTTACTACTATGGTTGATGGAATTGAGTATTCTAGAACGATCTCTTGGGTTGAAGGGATATAATGAATCAGAAATTATTATATCAAAGGCGCTCTGTAAATAGAGGGATATCTTAGTTTATTAGAGTCCAAAAAATTGATTGATTTTTAAGCGGTGTTGTGTCTCAAAGGGCACACACCGCTTTTTTTGTTTTCATTTTGATGTCAAGTTTTTGATTCAGTTTATAGGGAGAAGCAGAGTTTGGATAAAAAGCCCTTCTTAATTATTTCAAGACCATTGGTCTCTTCAAAGACATTCCTTTTATCTTAGCAAGCTCAATTGAAAACCAGAAAGCTGGAAAGCGAATCAATTAACATCGAAAATGAAGCAGTTATTCTCCAATTTACTTTTCAAAGTATTTATAGCCATCGTATTAGGAATTGTTTTTGGACTGTTTTTACCGGAATCTATCAATAGGATTTTTGCCACCTTCAATGCCTTTTTTGGTCAGTTTCTGAATTTCGCCATTCCCCTTATTATCCTGGGTTTAATCATGCCTGCCATTTCTGATCTCGGAAAAGGAGCAGGGAGATTATTGCTGCTTACCGCGGCTATTGCCTATGGTTCAACCCTGTTTTCTGGCTTTATGAGTTATTTTACCTCTTCGACGATTTTTCCTTCTTTATTGGCTTCCCATGTCAATGAAGCTGCAGAAGTGACCGAAGGAGGAAATGATTTAGTGCCTTATTTCAGTATTACAATCCCAGCTGTGATCGACGTGATGTCTGCTTTGGTCTTAGCATTTGTCATAGGCCTTGGGCTTTCATATCAGGAAAATTCTACCTTGAAAAAAGTGGTGAAGGACTTTGAATCCATCATCATGCAGGTGATTGAGAATGTGATCATTCCACTTTTGCCCATCTTTATTCTAGGGATTTTCGCTAACATGGCGTTCAGCGGTCAGGTTTATTCGATCCTTTCCGTTTTCTTAAATATCATCGGAGTCATTTTTGCCATGCATATCTTCCTGTTGATCCTTCAATATGTAATCACAGGTGCAATCGTCAAAAAGAATCCATTGAAGCTATTGGCAACCATGATGCCTGCATACTTTACAGCCTTGGGAACGCAGTCTTCTGCTGCTACAATACCAGTGACTTTAGAGCAAGCAGAAAAGAATGGAGTATCTCCGAAAATAGCCGGGTTTGTAGTTCCGCTTTGTGCGACGATTCACCTTTCTGGGAGTATCATGAAAATCACTGCTTGTGCGATGGCTTTGATGATCTTGGAAGGTGTTCCATTTAATTTTGGGATGTTTGCAGGCTTTATTTTTATGTTGGGAATTGCCATGGTAGCAGCGCCTGGTGTGCCAGGAGGAGCGATTATGGCAGCAATAGGCGTTCTTCAGTCCATGTTAGGATTCAACGAAGAGATGATTGGTTTGATGATTGCGCTTTACATTGCCATGGATAGCTTTGGTACAGCTTGCAACGTGACTGGAGATGGGGCAATTTCCTTGGTGGTGGATAAAATCACTGAAAGCCGATCCGGTGTAAAAAGTTAAAAATCCAAGGCAATTAATTTATTTCGTTTCAAAACGCTATTCTCAAGTTTTAATCTTAAAACTTCTCTCTTTTCATCAGTGGAAGTACCCAGTAATACACAGGCTTGATCCCAAACTTCTTGACGCCAGTTTGTGATCAATTTTGAGAGAAGGTATTCATCCACTCTCCCAAAAGCATTGTCAATCCAACTCATAACTGGATCCGAGGGACTCAGTAATTCATCTTGAACTTGATCGATACTTGCAGCAATAATCTCGTTTACCTTGCAGTGATCCTGATATCGGAGGATCTGTTCTTTTTTGCTTAGCTGCCACCATTCCTCGAGTAGCATGTCATATAAAGTGAGTACCAAATCATAATTGATATGTGCATTTACTCCCATCAGGAGATATTGAACATTTCGAAGATCCTTTTCAGAAGTAAATTGATGGACTTCCTGCCATACTTTTGAGGGCTTTTCCCCGCAGTCATAGCAATACAAAGCATCAAAATAATAGTCAGCAAATCGATGAAGTAACTGTGTGATCCAATCAGGATCGTGAAAACCACCTTGATTTATAGCTTTGAGCATGTTGAAAGTCATCAACCGGTAGCAACTTAAAAACACCTGTCTGGAATCATTTGATTTTTGCCAGCCCTCAAGCAAAAAGTCCATTCTTTCTATTACCTTGAATTGTTTGGACATGGATTATTTTTTATAAAGTTTGGGACTGTTTGGTTATTGAAAATTAATATATAAAAATAGGAGGTACTTATTAATGTTTAATGTAATTCATTGTTAATCACTCCTTTTGATGAATTTTGAGATACAGTGTACAACGCCTTGTCTTTTTGCAAAACTGTTGAAATCACCCAACTGATGGACCGTAAATCCAAAGCTTTCCCAAAGGTCTTTCATATGGTCGTCTAAAGCTGATAATTGGGTGTATTCCCCATGTCCAAAAGTGGGTAAATACACATGTTTGCCAAATTTCTCGCTGTTTTCCACAAGGCAATTATTACTGGTGATGTGATGCCAGTTTCTGACTAGAGCAAAATCGTTTTCCCTAGCTCCCAAACTATATAAATCCTTTAATGCACTATTTACATCTTTGTCATCCGGATTTTGAATGGCTAAGTTTTGTAAATACTTAATTGGGATTTTTCTACCTGTAAATTCAGGGTAGTGAACAAGAGGGTTTCTATGAACAATGATTCCTTCCTTTTCAAAAGAACGAGCTATTTCATCGTAAGCAGCCTGAAGGTTATGTGCTCTGTCAGAAAGACCAAGAAGTTCATTTCCAAGTTTCGGTGAACCTACCATCATTTCAAATTTACCCTCTTCGTTTTTGCCAATAAGACTCATAAACATGTCAATATGGAAAATAGGTTGATAAGGGCCGGTTCCAGCACCCACGATATCAAGGATAAACTCATCGTTTTCCTTAGATCCCACATAGGCTGCCAATGGAATTTTCTTTTTCGTTCCAGCAACAAACATGGGGCGGTTTTTATCTACATAATCAGAAAAACTTTGACGAACCAAATCTTCGACTTTTTGCCCAGGGTTAACTCTTAATGGCAACGTATGATCTTGAATATAGTCTATGGTGTCTTGATAATAATCCTTACCCAAAATCCAAAAATCATCCGCAATCAAGCAATTTCCACCTTGAAAAATCAGAGGAGCTTGAATCGAATTAAGATGGGTGTATTCTTCAATACTATCTGCCAGTAGTTGATCTCCCGATCTAGGGAATTCCCAAGGTTCCATTAAATAAAAAGTATTGTCATGTGCATCTCTTAAGGCTACATAAGCATCTTCAGCCCAATCAGTAAAGTCTACATAACTAGGTATGGGTACCCAGGAAATTGCGCTTAATGAATGGCCTGCGGCAGTAAACCAGTTCCCGATTGTTTCCCTGTCAGACTCATAATGTACAATGATGAAATTGGTCCCAATTCTGAGTGCTTGGATTAAGGATTTATAGGCATCTGTCCTTTCCGTATTTCCATATAGTGGAACTGAAGGGAAAGAGAAAAGAATCGTATCAATTCCTCCTCTAAATGAGCTGATTAATTCAGGGATTTGTAGCCCAGGAGTAGGCTGAAAATCTTTACTTTCAAAACCCACCGCCTTTGTAGAACCACGGGTTCCAGAGGATTTGATCTTATCCCCAAAGACCCGCATGTCTTTGGGTGCATCAGGATGTATCGCAAAAAAAATGGATTGGTTAATCATACTGCTATTGTTCAAGTAAAAATCGAAGTTTTAAAATTTACCACCTTTCTTTTGAAATTCAAACTCTTGACTGTCAGAGCTATTGGCTTCTATGGTTTTCTAAAGCTTAAAGTCATGAAATGTTGTTTCCTCGTTGGGTTTTAATGGGATGAGTAACGCTTTATTCTTCCAATATCCAGAGCATTAGTGCCTAGTTTGAGATCAAATTTCAAATGAGTACTCCCCTAGGGTATGATGGATTGTTCTTGAAACCTTCAAGATATTTATAGTACAAGCTGATGTTCAGGTTCCTGAATAAGAGATATTTTATTGTATTTTAAGGCTCTTCCTTGTCATGTGCCTCTAATTCTTTTGCTATAGATATAACCTATGAAAATTCAATTTTACATTACTTTTTTAACCCTCATCACAATCCCTACAATTTTACCTGCCCAAAGGCAAGTGGAAAACCTTGATCGCGGAGTAGTTGCCATCAAAACAGACGATCATACTGCTTTTGTAAGTTGGAGATTGTTTAAGGAAGATTCAGCTGACCTTGCTTTCAATCTATACCGAAAAGATAGTAATGGTAAAGTTTCCAAAGTCAATAATGATCCTATAGAGGGAGTAACCTGGTATCAGGATAAATCCTTTGATCATACTCAGAAGAATACCTGGTTTGTCAAATCAGTTAGGGGGAGTAAGGAGTCGGATGAAAAAGGAGATTTTTCTATAGGGGCTTTAACAGTTGCAAAGCCATATTTTTCTATCCCTTTAAGAAAGCCTGAAGGTTATGCTCCAAATGATGTTTCTGTGGGTGACCTGGATGGTGATGGACAATATGAAATCGTTGTTCACCAAATTGGGAAAAGCAGGGATAATTCACAAAGAGGGCTAACTGACCCTCCAATATTTCAGGCCTATGAATTGGATGGCACTTTTCTTTGGGAAATAAACCTGGGAAAAAATATAAGGGAAGGTGCCCATTACACCCAGTTTATGGTGTTTGATCTGGACGGTGACGGCAAAGCTGAATTTGCTTGCAAAACTGCCGATGGAAGCTCAGATGCATTGGGGAATGTGATAGGTGATCCCTCAAAAGACTGGAGAGACTTAGATCCCCAGTCCAAAACTTTTGGAAAAATTCTAAAGGGGCCAGAATATCTGACAGTATTCGATGGAAATACAGGTGAATCTCTGAATACAGTGGATTACATCCCATCCCGTGGTAACATCGGAGGTTGGGGTGGAGTTGGTGGTAACGGAGGTAATGATAGTTCTGGGAATCGAGTGGATCGTTTCACTGCTTGCGTAGCTTACCTTGATGGGAATCGGCCAAGCTTGATTATGGGTCGAGGATATTATGGGCGTACCGTTTTGGCAGCATTTGATTTTGAAAATGGAAAACTGGAAAGTCGCTGGGTCTTCGATTCAAAAAATAGAGAGAACCCATATTCAGGTATGGGGAATCATGGTTTATCGGTTGCAGACGTCGATTTCGATGGGAAAGATGAAATTGTTTTTGGGGCGATGGTAGTGGATGATAATGGAGAAGGTCTTTATTCTACTTGGTTTAGACATGGGGATGCCCTTCATGTCAGCGACCTTGATCCTTCGACTCCAGATTTGGAAGTTTTCGGTATCCATGAAATAGAAGAGGGGACAAAAGGACCAGGTGTAGCACTTTTTAATGCACGTAATGGTCAGGTGCTTTTTGAAGCTGCTCCAGATCAAGATGTTGGACGTGGAGTAGCCGGGAATATAGATTCTTCCCGTGTTGGAGCACAAATGTGGTGGTCGGGAAGCACTGCATTGTATGATATTCAGGGCAATGAAATTGGCGAAGCACCACGCGAAATGAATTTCCTTATTTGGTGGGACGGAGATCTTACTAGAGAATTACTAGATCGTAATCGTATTTCCAAATATGGTAAAGGGGTGGTATTTGAGGCAGAAGGAGCCACTTCTAACAATGGGACAAAAGCTACTCCTGCTTTGTCTGGGGATATATTGGGCGACTGGAGAGAAGAGTTGATTTTAAGGAGTGAAGACAATACTGAACTTCGAGTTTATTCTAGTACTATTCCTACTGCTTTTAGAATACCCACCTTAATGCAAGACTCTCAATATCGCATAAGTATAGCATGGCAAAATGTAGGTTATAACCAGCCACCACATCCAAGCTTTTACCTTGGTAAGGGAATGAAAAAAGAGCTGTTAAGATAAACAGGGAGGAAAAAAAGAGGAAAAAAATAATCCGAAAACAGAGTAGAATTCTATCGGGATTTTACCGACTATTTAATTTTATCTTATCAATAATCCCAGCATCTCTTTAGATAGGTTAAATTGCTTGAAATCGTATCACCCTGTAAAATATCCAGTCTCTATGAAATTTAGAAATACGCTCTTTCTAGTATTTTTTGTAATCGCCCACTTATTATCAGCTCAAACAACCGATCTATCAGGACTTGAAAATTTGAATATCAGAAATGTAGGTCCAGCCAATATGAGTGGAAGGATTACTGCTATTGATGTGGTAACTGACAAGCCCAAGATCATCTATGTAGGAGCAGCATCTGGAGGAGTTTGGAAGTCTGAAAATGGTGGGTCTGCCTGGACTCCGGTGTTTGATGAGCAACCAACCCAAAATATCGGGGCATTAGCAATCCAACAAACTGATCCAAATGTTATTTGGGTAGGGACTGGTGAAGGGAACCCCAGAAATTCCATGAATCTAGGAATGGGGATTTTCAAAAGTGAAGATGCAGGTAAAACTTGGGAACACATGGGCTTGGAGCATACGAAGACCATTCATAGAATCTTGGTGGATCCTACTGATCCCAATAAGGTATACGTAGGTGCCATGGGAGATCCATTCACTGAAAATGAACATCGAGGGCTCTATAAAACAAAAGATGGAGGTTTAACTTGGGAAAAGATATTGTTTTCAAATAATCGTTCAGGAATTGCAGATTTGGTTATGCATCCAAATGATCCGAATATCATTTTTGCAGCATTGTACGAGCATAAAAGAACTCCCTATTATTTTACCTCTGGTGGGTCAGGATCTGGGCTTTTTGTTTCAAAAGATGCTGGAGAAACTTGGGTGAAGCAAGGAGTAGATCAAGGTCTTCCGGCAGGTGATTTGGGTAGAATTGGATTAGCGATAGCACATTCCAACCCCCAAAGAATGTATGCAAAAATAGAAGCGGAGAAAAATGCGATATACATAAGTGATAATGGGGGTAATTCATGGGAGTTGATCAACGATAATCCAAAATTTGCCAATAATAGACCTTTTTACTTCCAGGACTTGGCAGTGGATACCGAAGATCCTGATCGGGTATATAATATTTATCAGCCCTTATCTGTCAGTTATGATGGGGCCAAAACTTTTGATACTACACCAATGATTCCTGCTGATGAGACTAAAGGAATTCATGCAGATTTTCATGCTTTTTGGGTCAATCCAAATGATGCACAACATTTTATCATTGGAGGAGATGGTGGTTTAGGAATTACCTATGACCATGGTAAAAGTTGGTATTTCCCAGAGTCAATTCCTGTTGCCCAATTTTACCATGTGGGTGTAGATCATGATGTTCCTTACAATGTGTATGGAGGGATGCAAGACAATGGTAATTGGTCAGGTCCAGCTTACACCTGGAAAAGAGGAGGGATCAGAACGCTCTATTGGCAGTATTTGGTAGGAGGAGACGGCTTTGATATTTCTCCGGATTTGGATAATTCAAGGTTCGGATACGGCTCATCCCAAAACGGTGATTTATATAGATATGATAAGCTGACCGGGTATTATGTGAGCATTCAGCCTCCTGCAATGGATGAGTCCACAATCTTGAGATTCAATTGGAATGCTGGTTTTGCAGATAATCCATTTGATTCCAACTCAGTTTATTACGGATCTCAATTTGTCCACAAGACCAAAGACAAGGGAGCCACCTGGGAAATTATTTCACCTGATTTAACTACTAATAATCCGCTTCACCAAAAAGCCGACTATGGAGGACTCACGCTAGATGTCTCTGGTGCAGAACGGTATAATTCTATTTTGACGGTTTCTCCAAGTGCTTTAGATGAGGATGTTATTTGGGTAGGCACTGATGATGGTCAAATCCAATTGACTACTGATGCAGGCAAAAGCTGGCAAAATCTAACTTCCAATATTCAGGAAATGCCAAAGGAAGGTTGGGTGGCTCAGATCCAAGCCTCTCGATACGATAAAGGAACAGCTTGGGTCGTGGTAAATGATTATAGAAAGGGAGATTATGCGCCATATCTCTTTAAAACCATCGACTTTGGGGAAACCTGGACAAGGATGGTAGATGAAAGTAATGTGAAAGGATATGCACTGACTGTCATTCAGGATCCAGTAGAGCCAAAATTAGTTTTCTTGGGGACAGAAAATGGGTTGTGGTTAAGTTTTGATGAAGGAAAGAGTTGGGAGCAATTCAAAAATGGATTTCCTTCTGTTTCCACTATGGATTTAAAAATTCAAGAGCCAGAGTCTGCTTTGATCGTAGGTACTTTTGGCCGTGCTATTTGGGTTCTGGATGATTTATTGTCTTTAAGAGAAATAGCTTCCAATCGCCTAAAAGATCGACTTACGGCACTGCCAATGAATGACGCTGTCCAAGTAAAAGGCTTGTTCATTAACCCTCCGGGAAATATCTGGACTGGTTTTAATACGACTTTTGAAGGAGAGAATAAAGTTTTCCAAAAAACGAAAATCCCATTTTACTTAAAGGGAATACCGGAAGAGAAGTCTATTGTAAAAGCAGAGGTTTTTGACTCAAAAAATAACCTTATCAATACATTGGAGTCCAATGATTTAGTGCAGGGGTTGAATTATATGATCTGGAAGTTAGATGAAGTTTCTTCTTCACCTACTGGAAGAGGTTCGGATGAATTTTCCCGAGATATCCCTGTTTTGCCAGGAGATTATAAGATTGTTTTACATTATGGTGACTACAAAGATTCTACAATAGTCAGGGTAGTGCCAGACCCAAGGTTTGATTTAGATCCAAAAGTAGATGAACAACTTTATCAATATCGAAAAGCGGCTGATGCCCAGTTAGGGATAATAGCAGGACTTTTAAAAGATATCGATGGGAAAATCGAAAGGGTTGATGAATTGATTAAAAAGCTTGAAGAAGAGGGAAATACTGGAGATTCAACGCTTGTTTTGACAAAAAAAATGAAGCAGAAATTGAAAGACCTGAGGGCAAAAGGACAAATCCCTAGACCGGATAGGCAGGTAGGGGCCTGGCAATCTTTTGAATCATCTCCTTATTCCAAAGTTCAAGATGCTTTAAAAATTGCTGCAGCTCAGACGAATGCTCTTTCATCCCAACATCAAGAAATATTGGGTCAAGCTTCTAAAATGGTGCAAGATTTTTCAAAAACTGTCAATTCATTTATGGAAACAGAATGGAAACCATTTGAATCAGTACTTGATCAAGGTTCTTCAAAATAGATTTATATTCTTTGCTGAAGAACTGCTTCTGCTTCAATTTCGACCAGATAGCCATCTCCAACTAATTTTGCTTCCACAAGGGTGTTGGCAGGATTGATATCCTTAAATCTTTCTCCATGAGCTCTGGCTACTGGCTCCCAGTCATTGATATTGTTGACAAAGATTCTTGTGCGTACCACATCCTCTAAGGAGCCTCCAAATGAAGTAAGGACTCCTTCAATCTTATCGATCACAAAATGAGCTTGTGCGGCAGGATCTTTACCGCCAATCATATTTGGGCCATGTGTGGCGGTAGTTCCTGAAACATGAACTCGATTTCCATCTTTCACAGCTCTACAATAACCTGCATACTCCTCCCATTCAGTACCACTAAAGATCTGTGATCTTTGTTCACTCTTTTTGACTGGGGTGAAAGCTTTTGGAATGGTTTCTAAATGATCACTCAAATCACCAGAGGCAGTTAAAAATGGAGGTTTTCTATATTCATCCCCACAATCTCCCGGGATGGCTTTTAATTGACTTTGTGCTTTTTTTATAGACTCAATATCTTTTGCATCAAGGTTGATATCAAGCAACTTTTTATTGTCAGCGATGTGTTCGCTTTCACCAAGTCTCGCTCCCACAATGATAGAAGCGACCGTTGGGGACTCTAAAATATAACGACCAGCTATGTTCGCGACCGATACTTGATGCTTATCTGCCACGCTTTTGAGAATTTCTAAGAGGTTTTGAAAAGGAGTCCAGCCACCTGCTGCATCAATAAAACGCTTGTATTTCATTTGAGACCAGATTTTTATTTCATCCTCTTTTGGTTCTGCTTTCCCAAGCCATTTGTCTGTTAAAAAGCCACCAGCTAGCGTTCCAAAGGCTAATAGTTTCACATTATAGGTTTCACAGACATTTTTCATTTGCTGAGAAGCCCTTTGATCAATAACAGAATGACACACCTGATTGCTGACTATAGGGATGCCGCTGGCACAGGCAATTCTTAAGTGGGCAGCATCAAAATTGGTAACTCCCAGATGCTTGATCAGCCCTTCCTCTTTCAGCTCCTTTAGGTAAAAAAGTCCATCCAGCCAGCTTGGATCAGGATAAAACCAAGCATGAAATTGTAATAAATCAATGGAAGGCTGTTGCATCCTAACCAACGCAATATTTACTGCTTTACGAACATCCTCACGACTGATTTTTCCCGGTTTTGGAACCCATTTGGTGAACAGTTGAATGCTATTTTTGTCAGCGAGACTATTTTTAAAAGTACCAGCAATAATTTCACTTGAGCCATAATGATCGGCCATATCAAAAGAGGTTAAACCGGCCTCCATATATGCCTGCATATGCTTTGAAGTAGCAATGGGGTCTAGCGTTTTCCCATCCCTTTCCATATCGGCGATTTGCCAAAGACCTGTTACTATTCTTGAAATTTTTAAATCTTCCGCTAATTCAATTTTTGCATTCATTTTTTATTCTTTTGGGAGTTCCAAAAACCGTTGTCTCAAATTAGGTTCTTTATTTTTTAATTGCTTCCATTTATAAGCGAAAATGATACTAGCCAAACCCATTACGATTAACCAAATAGGGGTGGAGTGAAAGTACCATGCACTCGTAGTGGCTGTTAGGTCTTTATATGTATGAATACCAAGAAAACCAGTGAGGGAAATTATTCCCGCCCAGCCTATCAGTAGCTGTATCTTCCTGATTTTTAAAACAGAAATATCTTTTGCTATCAAAGGATTAACCTTGGGGATTGTGATCAGTGTAATACACATCAATAGAAAATTCACCATCATGGAAGTGACCATAATGTCAATTCCCAAAAAGAAATCACCAGCAAAATGAGACCCTAATACCCCTATGCTAGCCATTAATCCAGCTACCAACAAGGCGACAAATGGCGTGTTGTTTTTAGGGTGGATTTTTGAAATTACTTTTGGGAAAATCCCATCCTCTGACCAGGCAAACATCAGTCTGGAAACGGATAATAGCATGGCAGGCAAATCATTGATCAAAGCAATTGCTGCTCCTACAATGATGGCTATTCCCAAGCCAGAGGGTAACACGTAACTCAATAATCCTGGCGCAGAAATATCCTTAATCATAGCCTCTTCCGCGATAAAACTCCAAGGGATAATATGATAAACAGAAGCTGAGAAGAGGAAATAAAATAGCCCAACTCCAAGTATGGCCAAGACGATTGCTTTTGGTAAATTCTTAGTGGGATTTTTGGCCTCACCACCTGCTTGGGCAATGGAGTCAAAACCGATAAAACTAGAAAAAAGAAGAGCTGCCGCGGACAAAAATACCCGCAAATCAAACTCAGTTTCAGTAGTTGGCACAAAGGTTCTTGCTTCCTCTTTTTGGAGAGCAATTAAAAAATCACTGGAGTCAAAAAATATACCTGAAATAATTACAATTCCACCCAAAGCAAACATTAAAAACATCATGGGTAATACGATCTTCTCATAGGTTTTTATGCCTCGAATATTGATCATGACAAACCCCCAAATAAAGCTCAATGCAAGACCAACTCTTACCCAGCCTATTTCGAGTGTACTTGAGATATCATCCCAACCAAAACTAGATGTGATATCACGGATAAAAGGAACGGTCAGGTAAGAAATAACCCCAATAACGATAGATAGTCCAAACCATTGAGAGAAGCTGGCTACAAAACCTAAATAGGGGTTGAGGCCTCGACTTGCATAGATATAACTTCCTCCGGCTCTTGGCATGGCTGAGGAGAGGATGCCATAGGCAAAAGCGGCAAAAAGTGCGGGAATTGCTGCAAATAGAAAAGCTGGTAAAACATAGGGTCCGATGCCTGGGACATTCCGTTGGATCATAAATGGAACCACGTTAATCGAGGCTCCAAGCATAGAACAGACTCCGGTGGCAATTAGAGCTAAAAGCCCCATTTGCCGAGTCAATTTAGGGTTGCTCACAGAGGAGAGGTGGTTTATTAATTTCTAACTTGATTGAAAAAGCAAAATATGTTTTAATCGTCAGAAATAATGATTTTTCTGATCTTTTCGGCAGTAGAATTAATATTGAAATAAGTAATTGATCCCTATAATCATTGACTTAGGAACCGAAGCATTCCATTGAAAATAAAGCCATGGAAAGGGAAAACAGCATACCAATAAAGGCGCCCAGAAATACCAGAGGGGCGGAAAGTTGCAGTTTGCTTGAGTACGCCATCTTTTAAGTTAAACTCTAGCCAAGCTTCTCCTGGAAGTTTCATTTCTGCAAATGATAAAAGTCGATTTTCCTGCTTATTTGCATAGACCACCCGCCAAAAGGTTCTTTTTTCACCAATCTCCACTTAAAATCAGTTTGTCCGCTGAGATTCCTCTTCTGATCCAAGTTTTCTTTGTCGAGCTGCTTTCAAATCTTGGTTGCCTAGAGTATAGGTTAGGTTAATCATTGCTACTCGTGTATCGAATTGGAGGTGATAGTCTGAGTTAAAGCCCGGTACATCTATTTTTCCAATAAACTTATTGGTGTGAAAAATATCTTGGATACTCAATCTGGCTTTAAATTTCGAGCTAAAAGATTTTTGAATTCCAAGATCAAGCGAACCCAGCCATGGTGCACGAGCCAGAGCTTGGATAGAGGGGGAGCTAATCCATCCAGTTAATTCACCTGTCCAACCTTTTTGAAATGCAAAAGTATTAGACATGTTTAACCTACTGGAAATTTGTTCCACTATAATAGGGTTTTCCTGATAGAGGTAATTAAACCGACTATATAGTCCTGTGAAATTCAATTGAGCATTCCACCCTTTCATAACTTCAAGTGGATAGCTGATAGTGATATTATATGATTGGGAGCTGCCGACATTATCTGGAGTTCTTTCTGTACGGATGCTATCAACAGGTTGTATAAGGTAAAAAATCAAATCAGTTACAAAACTTGCACCTACTGAAGTATAAAGCTTGTCCTTGAAACCATGTTTTAATTCAAGCGAATGAGTGTATTCCGGTTGTAGGAATGCGTTACCTCGGCTGTATAAAAAGGGGTCAACATAAGATCGTGCGGGATTTAAGAATTGGTAGCTAGGTCGATTGATTCGATAACTATAAGAAAGAACCAAAGCATGGTTTTCTGATAGTTTATTAGAGATAAATACACTGGGAAAGACATTCAAATAATTTCTTTTAACGGAACTTTCCGAGTTAAGAGATTTTCCTTCAGAAATTGTATGTTCTCCTCTTAAACCCATTTGAGCTTGGGTGGCCTCACCAAGTTTACCAGAAAAGCTGATATATGCAGCATTTACATTTTCGGTGTAAATAAAATGGTTTGATAATATGGGGTCTATAACGAGGTTTCCTTCTTCTCCTTGAGATAAGGTTAAATCATTATCGCTTTCTACAAAAGCAGTTTTGAGACCAGCTTCCATATTCCAATTGTTGAATACCACACGGCTATAATCAACTTTAGCAGTTCTGATTGTGATAGTTGTAGGCATTTCAGTTAAGAGACCCTGCCTTGGTTGGGTAGGTTCCTCCGGAGTGTGACTATCAGTCTGTAATGTATTTGAGTATTGTCTTTTGAATTGGCCAAGATCAAAGTCTGCAGTAAGCTGTCCACCATTTTCACCGAATTTATGTTGAAAATTCAGGTTGCCAACATTGTTTTTAGAGATACTACTGATTTGTTTAGCTGTACTTGTTTCTAAATAATAGTCGCCATTTTTCCTTTGGAAATCGCTACTGGCAATTCCATCTTCGCCATTATTACTCCAGAATCCAGTCCAAACCACACCTATTGTTGTGTTTTTCCCTAAGAAATAGTCTGCTCCTGCTTTTGCGTTTTGACCCCAGTTATCAAATACAATGTAGGTTTTTTGATCAATGTAATTTTGTTGCTCTCCCTTTTCAATAAACTGTCTACTATCTAGATCAAAATATCCTCCTCCTGCATTTGCACTATAGTTACCAAACACGTTGATTTTCTTTGCTCGATGGTTGATTTGCAAGCTTCCTCTTTCTCTGTCAAAACGCCCAGAACCAGCTCCTAATGATATTGATCCATTCGTTCCGATATCATTATTCTCCATCAATTTAATGTTGATAATGCCTGAGTTCCCTGCAGCATCATACTTTGCAGAAGGGTTTGTGATCAACTCGATCTGATCAATGTTATCACTAGACATGGTACTAAGCAAGATGACCAAATCCTCCATGGATAAATAGGTTTGCTTTCCGTCCATTTGGACGATTACCCCGTCTTTACCTCGAAGTCGGAGAGAATTGTTTTGTCTGTCTATGGTAACCCCAGGAGCTTTTCCAATACCTCTAGAGCCGTAGACCCACTGGCAATAATACTGTTTGAAACATTGACCACCATCTTATCAATATATTGTTCTACAAATGGTCTTTTCTCCACGACCATCACTTCATCCAGCTGTTGGCTGTCTTCTTGTAGATAAAGAGTAATTCCTTCAACAGGGGTAGTCTCAACCAAAATAGGAGGTAGGTAAACCTGTTTATATCCCATCATTGAAGCAGAAATAAGATACTTCCCGCTAGGAACATTAAAAATCGCAAAGTTTCCTAAGGTGTCAGTAACAGCACCTTTGATCAAAGAAGAATCCGAGGTAGTCAGTAAAAGAACATTGGCAAATGATAAAGGGGATCCAGATGGTTCGAGTACTTTTCCGGAAATTGATTGGGCTCTAACCCCAAGTACCAACAAGAATGCAAGTAAAAAGAAGAACTGTTTCATAGGTAAAAAAGAAAAATTGGAAAAAGAGAAAAATATCAACTGAAAATAAACATCTACTGAAGTTTATTATGTACAATTTATAATTAAAAAACTACAAACGCAATAAAAAAATACAATTGGAATAAATTTTTAGAATAATATTAATTTTTTGTAAATACCTGAAAAATAAATAGATAGGTTGTATTTAAGAAATCAATGTTAGTTTTTTAAATCATGAAATAGTTATATGTTTTTTTAAAAAAAATATTTCAAACTCTTCTGTTCCATAATGTGGAATTGACTTATTATTTGAGTTTCTATCTGTAGAAATTGCTTGAAAACTGTTCTCGAAAAATCATCAAAACAATAAAAATTTAAACTGTTAATAGTTTGAAACCCCGATGATTCAACTAGCTAGCTTATTTAGCATTCCATTGAAAATAAAGCCGTGGAAAGGGAAAACCGCATACCAATATAGGCGTCCAGAAATTCCTGAGGGTCGGAAAGTTGCAGTTTGCTTGAGTATGCCATCTTTTAAGTTAAACTCAAGCCAAGCTTCTCCTGGAAGTTTCATTTCTGCAAATAGTAATAACCTTCCTTCTTTTTGATTGGCATAAAGCACTCTCCAAAAATCCAATGCATCCCCCGGCAATAGTCGGGAAGGGTGACTTCTTCCTCTTCTTAATCCTACGCCTCCTACCAACTGGTCTAAAAAACCTCTCACTTTCCATAACCAATTCCCATAATACCAGCCTTTATCCCCACCGATTTGCCAGATTTTTTCCTTAGTCAACTCCGTATCCTTTACTTCCATGGACCTCACATCTTTAAAGCAACCGTATTGAGGGACAGAAAGGTTGATATCTATTTTTTGGTCTATTACACCGCTGCTCCAGGAATCCTTCCAACTGGATAGAATCTCGTTCCCTTTGATTTTGTAAAGGGTCTTTTTCAGGGCTGTTTTGTAATCACTTGGCTTCACATCTAGGATTTCATTGATAGAACTCGGTTGACAAATCACCTCTACTTTCATACTGCTGACCAAAGCTGTAGCTAATTTGTATGAGGTAGAAGTGACGAAGTAAAGCCAATAGGAAGAAAGCCTGGGAGTCATGACCGGCACGATATAGATTTTTCTTTCTAAACCTCTGGCTTCCGCAAAGCCAAGAAGCATTTCTTTGTATGATAGGATATCTGGACCACCTATGTCAAAATTTTGATCGTAAACTTCTTTTTTTAAAAGTGCTTTTTGTAAGAAGGCAATGACATCAGCAATCCCAATCGGTTGACATTTTGTGTTAAGCCATTTTGGGGTGATCATGATCGGAAGTTTTTCCACTAAATCACGGATGATTTCAAAGGATGCACTGCCCGAACCAATAATGATTCCAGCTCGAAAAGTAGTGAAGTGGTACTTGCCTTCCTTTAATTCCACTTCCACGGCTTTTCTTGAAGAGAGGTGTTTGGATAAGGATGATTCGTTAACGATTCCACTCAGGTAAATAACATGTTTTGCATCCGTCTGATTAATTGCTTCTCTGAAATTTCTGGCACATTTAAGCTCTAATTCCTCATAATCAGAGGAGGCCGCCATGGAATGCAATAGGTAATAAGCTCCATCAATATCTTTTGGGATTTTATCCAGGGATTCCTTTTCCAAAAAATCTACTTCTATTACCTCTATATGAGATTCAAATTCTGGCTCTGGGTTAAACCTACTGGTATCTCGGACACAACAAATCACCTGATGGCCATTTTCTATCAGAACAGGGAGTAATCGTTTCCCGATATAACCAGAAGCGCCAGTCAGGAGTACTCTCATTTATTGGTCTTGTTTTTTGAGGAGTTCTATTTCTTTGATCACTTCCTCTGCTTCCGCTAATTTTTTATCACTTTCAGTTCTGTTGACCGTGGATAGCTTATATGATTCCTGCTGAAGTTTTTTATACTTTTCTTCCAGCACTTCGATTTTTGATTTCTTCTTGAATATTCCAAACATGATTTTTTATTTAATACTTGACATTCCCCCATCTACATGAAGTACTTGACCGCTCATCCAGGAGGATTTTTCGGAGAGAAGAAAGGCAGCCATTTCAGCTATATCCTCAGGCATGCCTATTTTTTTTAACGGATGTCTCTGTCCATTGGCTTCCTTTTTTTCATCTGATCCCAATAGTTTACTAGCCAAAGGAGTATCTGTCACAGAAGGAGCGATTGCATTGACACGGATAGAAGGAGCCCATTCAGCCGCCAAAGACCTGGTCAATCCTTCCAGAGCACCTTTAGAGGCAGCTACCTGAGTATGGAAGTTGAATCCCATCTGAACAGCCACCGTGGAAAATAGGACTACAGAAGAATTTTCTGAAGCTTTCAATTTTGGGCTAACTGCTTGTAAAACTTTAATGGCTCCCAAGACTTGAAGTTCAAAATCTTCTTTGAATGCCTCTGGTTTAATTCTGGCAAAAGGCTTCAAATTGATGCTTCCAGGGCAATAAGCAACTCCATCGAGTTTTTCAGGTAGAAAATTCAAGTCTAATTCCTCTTCCATTACATTCAGGTGAGAATAACTGATCTTGGAAGAAAGACTGTCAATGGGGTTTTCATTATAAGTCGCATAAACTTGATGCCCTGATTCTGTCAATATTTTCGCAAGAGATTTACCAATTCCGGAGGATGCTCCTACAATCAAATAATTCTTCAAAGTTGATATAATTTAAGGATTTGACTTCGATCTAAATTGCCTTGCTATAAAGGCCAATACTTAACTCATCAACTTCGATTTCCAGTATTTGTTTAATCTAAAAATGATGGGTAGAAATGAAAAAGCAATTTGGGGAAGGCCTGAATTGTTTGTTTTGGTTTAAGGATTATTTCAAATTGGATGCTTTCCTTAGAAAAAAAATAATGCCCAGACTGTAATGATTTTTAATTTTCTCCACTAACCAATATAAACAGGCAGAAAGTGAGCAGCGATTTCTATACTTCATTCATATTACCACATGCAGGCATTATCATCAAAATCTGTAGAGCTTATACTGATACAAAAGAGGATTTTGAAGATTATTACCAAGAGGTATGTCTTCAGATTTGGAGAAGTAGAGACAACTTCAATGATCAGTCAGAATGGTCTACCTGGATTTACCGACTGAGCCTAAATGTGTGTCTGACCTTATTGAAGAGTAGTAAAAAGAAAAAGCAGGTAATTCTTTCTGGTCATCAACCGGTGGATCGGCCAGAAGATAGTACTTCTGATTTTTCAGATGAATCGCTAGCCCAACTTTATGCAGCCATAAGGCAACTTTCAGAAGTAGATAGAGCGGTCATACTCTTGTATTTGGAGGAGAAGTCCTATCAAGAAATTTCGGTGATTATTGGCACTAACGCCAATAACATTGGTGTGAGAATTAAAAGAATTAAAGAACGTTTAAAGAAAATATTAGATGGAAAAGTCAATTGAAAATATATGGAAAGATGGGTTTTTAAATGAAGAAGCATTGGTTGCTCCTCAAGTCAATGACCTATATAATCGAAAGTCAGCCCACATTATTGAGAAATATAGCAGAATGTTTCGAAACAATATTTGGTTGATAATTGGAGGGTCTTCGATGCTTTGGATAGCATCCTATTTTGCGGGGGCTCTATTGGCAGGAAGTATAGTGCTCGTCATGATGTTATATGTGGCTTATACTGCAACAAATGAAATGAAGGCACTAGAGAAAGTGGATAAGGGTCAAAATAGTTATGCCTATTTGAAAGCTTTTAAAGATTGGATAGAAAACTCTATAGAGCGATATGGTAGCATGTATAGAGTAGTATACCCTGCCTTAATTCTAACTTTTTATTTTGGATTGTGGTTTTCCGATATCTTTTTGGGGATACGGGAAAAAGTGGTTGAGTCTTCGAATGATCTAATTTTTGGGGTGCATATTCAATCCACGATTCCTATTTTGCTGGGAGCTATATTGATGAGTGTTTTTGCTAAAAAAATCCATAGAGAAGATGTGAAAACCATATATGGAGGCATTTTAAAAAAGCTTGATGATGCTATTTCCGAAATGGAGGAGTTGAGCAGGGGTTAGGATGATGATGCTCCAAATCCTCTTCTAACAAAATATATTATCTACTGGCGCCAATATTTTCTAGATAGGCGCCAGTTTTTTTGATTTATTGAGCTTGTAAAACAAGAAAATTAAATCAACTCAAGAATTAGCTTTTAAGCTTTTGCCATTTTTTGTTCTAGTGAAATATCTATGAATTCTGCAGGATGTGTTAGTGCAACTTTTATTGATAATCTTAATACTCCCTCTAGAATGTCATTTTCAGTCATAGTAGTCCCAATTCCGCAGGCAACCGAAAAGGAATCCTTTGAATTAGCTCCAGCCAAACCACCTTGCTTCCAAATGGAGGTAAGGAAGTTGCTGATCAACTTAGTTACTGTTGACCAGGTGTTTTTATCATTAGGCTCAAAAACATAAGCTTTTAATGCTGCCTTACAGGACTGCTCTATAAATATCAAAGTTCTCTTAACAGATATATATCTATAATCTAGGCTATTGCCATCTAAAGTTCGAGCTCCCCAAATCAATATCCCTTGACCATTAAAAACACGAATTGCATTGATGGATTTACCAGTGGCCGGGTCTATATTAAAGTTTTCCTGTTGAGAATCCGTCAATCGTATGGGTAAGTTGATGACTCCCATTAAGGATTGATTTGCAGGTGCTTTCCAAACTCCAAAAGAGTTATCAGTCATCGTGATTACACCCGCGATGCCAGCACTTGGAGGAAGTGTATTTGCTTCTTTCAAAACCTTAGAAATTATCTCTTTATAAGCTTTGCTAAGCATATACAAGGATTTGTGAATTTGCTTCTCTGTGAATTTTGAAGGCTTGTCTTCAATTTGCTTAAATAAATCCGATACGTTTTTATCAGGGTGATCTTTAGGGTTGATGATTTCTTGGAGTTTGCTTATATCTCCTCCAAATAAGATGGTGAAATCAATGTCCCGATCTTGCATGATGGTAGTTTCCACAAAAGGATAATATGCCGCTCCATAGCTTAGACTTTTACTTCCTATACTTCTCCTAAAAGACTCTATTCCCTCATTAAAAGTAATAGGGTCAGGATTTTTTCCACAAGGAACATCCAAAATACTGATTGCAGTCCCCATTTCTTCATTTTGCTGAAGCATCATTTGAGTCAATTTTCCAAATTCAGCTTTAGAAAGCAGCGTTGCTTCAGGACAGACATAAAGAGTGGGCTCCGGTTCATTTTTTAAGAGTTGTAACCCTTTCACTAAATCGTTTAGGCGAATATTAGGGTTTATAAGGTCTTCTCCGATTTTCTGTGCTGCATTCGATGGAGAACCATAAGTACCCACAGATACAATATAAGCATCACTACCTCCATTTTGAAAGAATAATAGAATGCTGCTATATAGGTAATAAACAGTGGAGGGATCTGGTACTATGGCATAGTAACTACCTCTTATTGTTAGCCAAGGAGTATTTTCTGGCTCTTTTTCCTGTTTTACCAAATAGTATGAAGGAGTATATTGCTGTTTGGGGTTTGAAGAATTGGGCTCATTAGGAAAGCAAAAGATACTTTTGAATTCATTAAATGAGCTTATTTTCACCGGTTTATTGATGCAGGATTTTCCGTTAAGGTTTGCCTGTGGAGTGTATCCAATAAAAGCAGGAATGGCAGTTGCGACGCCGACAACGGAATTTGGAAAAGCATTTTTTTCTTCGATGTAAACTCCAGGCATTTTGATGTTTTTATCGGACATAGAAAAATAAGTTTTAAAAGTGTGTACTAAGAAAGTTGCTAGATAAGTTAAGGATCATTTTCTATAACCCAGCAAAAAATACAAAACTAAGCATTGTAGCTTTTGTAGATCAGGAGTGCGGCAGCAAGATCTTCAACGGCAAGTCCTGCAGATTTAAATAAAGTGATCTCATCATTCGAACTTCTTCCCGGATGAATCCCTTTTACTAGTTCTACGATGTCAGCTTTGATGTCATTTTCTGTAATAATCCCTTCAGCAATAGGAATAGCAAGTTCGCCTGACTCATGTAATGCTCCTTCACGGGAATCTAAGAAAATTGAACTTTTACGTATAGCGTCATTGTCTGTTTCTCGGGTAGTAGGTTTATGGGAACCAATCATATCTAAATGTGCTCCAAGTTTAACCCATTCCCCTTTAATGATAGGGTCTTTAGATAAGGTAGCACAGGAGATAATATCTGCATTGCGAGCGGACTCCTCTAAATTGGAGACGCTTTCCGCAGGGATTCCTTGATCCTTTAGGTTATTGACAAAGGCTTCCATTTTTTCTTGGTTTCGCATCCAAACACTAATTTTTTTGAAATTCCTTACTGACATATGAGCTTGAACCAAATGATTTGCAACACTTCCACCTCCGACAATTAAGAGGTTTTCAGCATCTTTTCTAGAAAGATAAGAGGATGCAAGGGCGGATGCACAAGCTGTTCTTCGTGCAGTTAGTTCCGTAGCATTCATCATCGCCAGTGGTTGACCGGTTTTAGAATTACTTAGAATGTACTGTGCAAAAATAGAAGGCATGTTGTTTTTGGCGTTAGTCGGTGCCACAGTGACCTGCTTCATACCCATGTATTCATTATTCCATACAGGCATTAAAATAAGGGTGTTTTCTTCGCCGTCTTCTGTTTTGTAAAAATGATGATGCCTAACAGGCATGGTGTAATCAGATTTGAAAATTTCGCGAAGCTCTTCAATCAGTTTTTTGTAATCTAAAAGGGTGCTGATTTTATCTTCTGGGATGATTTGCATGTTGAATGGATTGGTCTAAAAATTAAAGGTCGAGAAATTAATCAATAACTCTTAAGGAATAAGAGCTCTATTTTAATTTGTTATTTGTAGTAATTTTAGTTGCCTTACTTAGTTTTTTTCTCTTGTTTATTTTCTTCTAAAATAGCCTCCAGTTTCTTTGCTCTTTTGGGATCATTGGCCCATCGGTAAAGATTTGCTGCCTTTTCACCCGCTTTTTCTACGAATCCAGTATTGTCGATCTTGGTCAACCAACCTATAAATTGGCGGACTATAGGGAGGTAAGGAGCCATGAGTAAGGAGGCCAGAGCGATCAATAACCAACCAACAGGGATAAAAGGTACCATCAAGGCCGCCAAACCAGCGATAAAAATCAAAAAGGCAATTCCAGGTATGATGAATTTTTTCACATTAAAGAGATACGCAGGAGAGTAGAAAAGTTGTGGATTTTTGGCTTTTATTACCTAAACTCATATTGAAAAACTAATATCATTATATCTGTATCTTGATTCTTAAAATGAATGTATATGCTTACGAAAAATGAAATTGATTTTTTGGATACTTACGGTTATCTCAATTTAGGGCAGTTACTAAGTGATGATCAAGTCAATCAAGTCAATAATAGAATTGCCGAATTGATTGAATCAGAAGGGGAGAAGGCAGGCGCAGAATTAGTAGAGTCCAAATACATTCGACACCCGAAAGAGGAAGGGGCCGACCGATTAGCAGACTTGGTTAACAAAGGAGAGGTGTTTGATATGTTTTATACGCATCCACGTGTTTTGGCCGGGATTGAAGCTGTTTTAGGCCAACAATACAAATTGTCATCTCTTAATTACAGAGCAGCAAAACCAGGTCAAGGGCTTCAAAAGCTACATGTAGATTGGAAAAATACTGTTGTGAATGAAATGTATCAGGTTTGTAATAGTATTTGGTTATTGGACGATTTTACAGAGAATAATGGGGCCACACGGATTGTTCCTTCCTCACATAAATGGAGTGAGTTGCCCGATGAAGCCCTGATTAATCCTTTAGACAAACATCCTAAGGAAATCAAAATAATTGCCCCCGCAGGCTCTGTCTTCATTTTTAATTCCCATGTTTGGCATGGAGGAACAATGAACGAAACTTCAAAAATCAGGAGGAGTATCCACAGTTACTTCTGCTCAAAAGAGCAACCCCAACAGATCGATCAAAAGAAATATATCACTGAAGAAACTTTGCTGCGGATTGGTGAAAAAGGAAGAGCGATTTTGGATGTTTAGTTCATAATACAACCAGTAAATACTATGGGATGCAAATAGTAAGGGAGTCAGGGAGGAGGCATATTAATAGATGTTTTTACATCCCTTTTTCAATTTAAATTAAGGCCTGTTTACAATCCAGGGATAAGCGTTTCTAAATCCATTTTTCCAAGTAGAGTGAGAATGACCCAATCCATCTTCTATGTCTAGTTTGATGTTTTCTTTGGGCATGCCTTGTTTCAGAAGGGTATCACGCATTTTCAATATATTTTCAATGTTTGAACTTTCCAGCTCTCCTGCATTGAAGTAAATTTTTTGAGTGAATAGGGACTCATTATTTTGATGAAGTGAGAATACCTTTTCATTTACCCAAAATGATGGAGAAAACACGATAGCTCCGCCGAAAGTGGAAGGGTAATTCATCAGCATATAATAAGACATCAACCCACCCAAAGATGCTCCTGCAATGATGGTATACTCTGGGTCTTTTTTGGTTCGGTATTTTGAATCTACCCATGGCTTGAGGGTTTCTATAATCCAAGCAGCATGCTGGTCTCCCTCATAGCTTTTGTCAGCAAAAAAACCTGTTTCTGGGAAGGGTTTGTATTCTTTGATTCTCTCAGATGAATTATAAATACCTATGACGATGGATTGCTGCTGGCCTAGATTTCCAAGACTATCCAAAACCTCATCAATCTGCCATTCAGTGCCCTCTTGGATCTTCTGGTCAAAAAGGGACTGTCCATCTAGAAAGTAGATCACAGAGTAATCAGTGCTGTCTAGCGCATAATTTTCTGGCAAATAGATGGCCAAGGTTCGTTTTTCTCCCAGGTAGTCAATGGATATGATATCAGGGAGAATGGTTACATTTTTTGAGGCTGTATTCTCTAGTTTTTTTACTTTTTCCTGACGGTTTTTCTCCCGTATTCCCTCAGATATTTTAATGTACCCAAAGTAAATTATCCCCAGCAACAAGGTTATTCCAATAAGATAGGGTAATTTAATTTTCATGTATTCTTAAATAAAGCTTAGAAAATTTTGGGTAGGAGATAGGGGGCTAAGTTTTAAAAAAAAAGGTTGATGTCGTATATCAGCTTAGTCTTTTTATTCATTTCCCCATCAAAATAACGGATATATTGAAAGGAGACAAGCTTGACTTTTTAATCAATTCTGTGCTTTAAACTAAAAACTATCGGGTTGTGGTAAGGTTTAGTAGAAGTATTCATTATTCTCAAAAGAGCTTGCTGATTGTTTAAATGGAACATCCTTCCTCATTCAGTATTACTTTCTAATATCATAAGTCAGGATAGTGAGTCCATCCTTAAATGATTCCGTTTCCTTTAAAATCCATTTTGCCTTTTGGCTTGAGTTACCGAATAACTTTATTCCTTCCCCAAGAATAATCGGGTTGAGTTTCAACTTTAACTGGTCAATAAGCCCATTATCTAATAACCAGCCAGCAAACTCTCCTCCGCCACATAAGTAAATGTCAGTGTCAGCTTTACTTTTAATTTCATTTACTCGGTCAATTGATTTTGGTTCTATGTGTACCAAGTCAGACTTCTTTTCAAATTTTAAGGAATCGGAAAAAATATAGTGTTCCATATGAGCATAGGCAGGCTGCCCTGGTTCAAGACCGTACTGATAACCAAATTCGTATGTTCTGCGACCCATGATCACTGTGCTGAATTTTTTTAAGTCAGCTAAGTATTTATTTACTCCATCTCCACTTGGAACGAAATCACCTATTTCATCATTGGGTCCCGCTATAAAACCGTCAAGGGAACTGGCTACATAGTATATGATTTTGGGCATGAGATTATCTTTTTTTGATGGGTAGAAGATTCTGGAACATAGCTTTAACTATTTACAGCTTCCTCATAACTACCCTAGATTGTGCAACCTTTTTCCATTCAAAGGCTTATAGGTACACCTAATTTAAAATATTACCTAACCATAACATAAGCTATTCCGGGGCATTTTGCCATTTATTCCATATCGGACTTAAATCAACTCCCGTTGCCTTGGACATGATGGGCTCAATCTCATTGTATTTAAATGCTCTTTGATTGTCTTCTGACCAATTTAGCAAACCAAGAATCGCGTCTCTAAAGGATTTACTCCCATTGGTTTGTTTTTGAATATACTCATCCAAATCATAAGCCATTAAAGCTCCTCTTGAAAAAAGGTTTTTTCCTATTCTAAAATCAGAGGCATATTGGGTTGAACCTAAAAGAGATAATTCCTTTAAGGTTTTGGTTTTAATAAAATCTGGGGCATTGTCCATGTTGGATTTCCACCAATTTAACCTTGCCTCGTCGCTTAGGATTTGCTGGAAAGAAACATACCAAATAAATCCTTCATTCAGCCAGATTGTTTCGATTAGTGGGGCCACTTGCCATGCAAATGGGCGGTATCCTTCTCCCCAGGATCTTAATGGAACCCATGAGTGCCCCATATGATGTACGATAGTTCCTAAATCTCTATTCGGAATATATTCCAGCGAAATATCCCTGTGCGCCGTCATGCTGTTGAGATGTTCCATATTGAAACCGTAGTCATGTCTAGGTGATATGGGTTCCAGAAACTCATAAACTAAGGTATAATGAGGCATAGGAACGTATCCAAAATAATCAGATAGCTTCTTTAGCGATGATAAACCTGTTTTCCCTATACCTTCCAAATCATTTCTTGTCGCAGCATAGGCTGCTACATATAAAGGGATTTGTGCTTCTTCAACTCGAATGACCTGGACTCCATTACCCAAGAGATACTGGGCATCAACCAAAGCGGCATAGTTTTCAATCTTATATGTATCCGTTCCCGATTTGCGATTGGTATCAGGTCTTAGCGTGCTGAAAATAGGCCAAGAAGGCTCAGTGTTGATCGTTAAATTGACGGCCTCTGCTTCCATTCCTTCAATAAACCCAAAGATAGAATAGCCGAATAGTCCCATATAGTCTTCTCTGGCTTTGGAACTCGTGGAGGCATCCAATAAATCAATTTCCATTTTTTGAATGTCGACCGTATAACTCACCTTATTCAAAAGCTCATTACTTGCTCCAAAAGTAAAGAAGCTTCCATCCCCAATCATCCCTGGCAACTGCTCTCCTGTAGCTGTATAACCTACAACATCATCCACAAAGGTGATGTAGTTGGTTAGAATATAGGTTCCTGGTGCACTTCTTGGAATCACTAAATTGGCATCACTGGCCGATAAACCTTCAAATGTGATTTGAATGGTTACTTTATTTAAATCTGCTTGCTGTTGAAGCAAATAGCTAACCTTTTGCTGGGCATTTAGATTTGAGACATAAATGAAAAACGAAAATAGAACGAAGATTCCTCTCATGTTGAAAATGGTTTGTGCCCCTTGTAAAAAATCCATTGCGGCCTAATACGTTTATTTCGGCACTGCTAACAGTAAAATTGGGAGTTACTAAACCAAAGTAAGAATTTTGTTTGTCCTATTTATTGATCTCTGGCTATTTAAAATGGAAATAGGAAAGTTTTGGATACTTTTTAGCCCGCACCGACAATCAATTTCTTAGCTCGTTCATATGAAATCTATATTTTTTCTCAAATGATAATGGTATTATATAATAATAACTGCCATCCAACCTTGATTTAAAGGCTATGGTCCACGTGATTCACCCCAAATCAAATGAGAAAAACACCATTTTTACTAATTCTGATATTCTTTTCCTTTGACCCTCCTGCGATTAGTCAAACATTAATTGAAAATAACAACCCTCCCAATAAGCTACGGGTGTTTATCGATGGCTGTAATCGGAGAGATGGAGGCTGTGATATGGATTTTATCAGAACAGAAATTACAGCGGTGGATTTCTACAGGGATAATCAACTAGCAGACGTCTTTGTGCTCATTAATGACAATGAATCTGGTGGGGGTGGAAGACAATATCAACTGATTTTTATAGGTCAACAAAACATTCATGCGGGAAGAACAGACACCCTGTATGTCAATAATAAACAGACGGATACTGACTTTGAAGTTCGGGAAAAACTTACCCGGTTTATCAAATTAGGTTTGGCTCCTTTTGTGGCGAAGACCAAAGCAGGGGAGGTGGTCGAAATCAACATGAAAACTGAACTTAGCGTTTTGGAAGATACTGCACGGGAAACAGTTGATCCATGGAACTACTGGGTATTTAACGTCGGTAGTGATGCAAACATTGAATTAGAGGAATTGAGCAAGCAAATCAATTTTGGTGGAGATATCAATATTGACCGGATCACAGATAAATGGAAAATATCCCTTTCCGGGAGAATAGATGAAAGACTGAGAAGGACGATTCAAAAAGAACCAAGAGTGGATGACAATGGCAATCCGGTTCTTGATGAAAACGGTAACCAGATCATTGATGAAGTGGAGAATAAATTTGATGTATCAGAATTTGGATTTAGTCACCAGCTTGTGAAGGCTATTTCACCCAAATGGTCCTATGGGTATGATATAGCAGGTCGTCAGAACACCCGATTTAATTATAAATTTCAGACCAGCTTTAGACCGGCTGTTGAGTACAATTTTTTTCCGGAATCAGTGCAGAATTCCAGATTTCTTAGAGTGAACTATGGGGTTGAGGTCAGGAATAATAGATATGTTGAAGAAACGATTTATGGAGCAGTTCAAGAAACTAGGGTCCTTCATAGCCTGAGAGCCAGTCTTGGCCTAAATCAACGATGGGGTAACCTGGAAGTGGGATATCGTCTGAGAAATTATCTAGATGATTTTAGCTCTTGGTCCACAGGTTTGAATATTAGTGCAGAAGTCCGTGTCACTGGGAATTTTTCTTTTTTTATGAGAGTGGAAGGAAACTATGTAAAGGATCAGATTTACCTAGCATCAGGAGATTTCACCGAACAGGATATATTAAGCGGGAGGGTAACCCTTCCTTCAGCATATAATGTCGATTCCAGATTTGGGTTTAATTACCGATTTGGTTCTAATCTCAACAACTTCGTGAATCGAAGATTTTTTGGAAGGGCCAATTTTGTTGGGAATGATTAAAAAGTCCTCTTGAAGAGGATAAGATTAATCAATTGAAATGCCACAGGAATTAGGATTGGAAAATATTTTTCCAATTGAATTTTGTTTTGTTCTTCATCCTATAATTCACACAAGATGTTATTGGAAGTCTTTAGTTATTTTGGTCTTCATTTATCAATACTTTTGGCAGCTGATATGGTAAACCTTGGTCATTATCTTTTCTAAAAATAGGGACGGCATATTCATTACTTGTCTCATATTTTCTTAAAAAATAACCTTTGCGATTGATAAATTGCTTACCATCTGTTTTGCTTATCGTTACTGATCCAACAGGATAAAAACCTTTCGCTTTATTTTCCTTCGAAATTGTAACATTTTCCAGAGGTCTATTATTTTTTGTTTGCCATAGATGATTCCCATGAGGCAATAGTTCGATCTCTTTTATTTCTAATTCGATTTTATTCTGACTGACCTTAACTACCATATAATTAGTCCGAGTATTGTATCCAATTAAGCCACCGTGTGCTACTTGCATAATACCGTCCCTTTCTGTACATGTGATGGCATGGACCTCACCACATAAATACGCATCAACATTGTATTCCTTCATTGTTTGCCAGAACTCAGAATCTTGACCTTCCTTTATCATCAACCCACTTGAACTCCATTTTCTGACAGGACCAAGGGTAGGAGCATGCCCCAATACAATTCTATGGTCAGCGTCTTTGTTTTCTTCCAATACTTGCCTGAGCCATTCTAGTTGCTTACCCGTAACGCCTGCTTTTATAAACCCTTGATCACTCTCTCCTTCCTCAAAGACATCTGTAGAAATAAATAAGACATTTTTATGCCGCCACCAGAATGCTGTGCCTTTCATGTGGTCTGGTCCATTTTTTGGCATATCTAAATACTTTGCAAAAGCATTTTTATAAAGCTTTACTGCTTTTAATTTCTTTGGGTTATTCCAAGGATTATCCCCCACTTCATGATCCCCTATCGAAGTGTAAAATTTTAATCCATGGTCATTCATTCTTCTTGTCCAGGCTGAATAGTATCGATCTGCATATTTTGCAATGGTATCTTTATCGTTCCATTCTGGACTATCCCAATGTCCCATGACTAAATCTCCGGCAACAACCAAAAAATCTGGATTTTCTTCCTTTACTGAAGTTAAAATGTAGGAGAGGGCATCTTCCCAACCTTCTTGTGGGTAGTCACAATCAACATTTAGAAAGTCAGGCATACTGACAAATGTCCAAGTGTCATCAATTTCTTTGTCATTTGATTGGCTACATCCAACTAACAGGAAACTAAATAAGACCGGAATTGATAGTACTAATCGATTCATGTTTTTTCAAACTTTTGATTCATAAAACTAGCACCATTGTACTGTCGAAGCTAATTATGTGGTTCAAAAGTACTAGTATTGATTCTATCACATCGGTTAACTACTCCTTTGTTTTGTGTTTAATTTTTCCATTCTGCCATCCTTTGGGTAGATGCATGTTCATTCCTGTTTCATTTTCAACATCTATTAATTCATTTCTTAGGTCAATGCTCCTTAATCCAATTGTAGTTCTATTTTTATTTATTGTTTCAAGAACTATATCGTCTGGAATGGCACCGAGAAAGCCATATGATGTTAATTTATGATCGTTTAAAGCAGCAATTCGCCAGTCTTCTATTTGAGCTAATTCATAGGGTGATATTTCACCTTGTTTCAATGCATTCAATAATTTCGGCCTTAAATGATTATATATAGTGTCTTTCGAATTGTAATTCACTGATATTGAAATATGGTGACTTAAAATCACTGAACCCCATAAGTCATCTCCAATAAGTCGTTCACCAGGATAACCATATTCATTTATAATTTGCTCCAGGATCTCTAACTGATGTTCGCTATGAGGAGCAAATTTTTCTTCAGAATACTTTCTTTTAGACTTTTGTCCAATTCTGATAAATGCACCAAGTGCCTTTTTCTGATCCTTCTTAAACATTTCATGTACTTGTTCTTTAATCTGAGGGTTTAGTCTTGATAAGTAAATTTTGTGGAGTGAGTCATACTCTGATTCAATCTTCTCCCATTCTGAACCATCTTTTAATGACTTTAAATTGTCATTTTTGTTGATGCTTTTTAGTGTCCACCCAGCCTTGATCCCCAGCCTAGTGAACTTCATTCCTGATTTATAATCTTTTTCGAATGCACTGAGTTCAGTAGCAACTTTGATGTCTCTTAGAAACAAGAAATCAAACTGCTTAAAGAGAGAATCAAACATATTAATTGCAGAACTGTATTTTTCTTTAACAATTAGTCGTTCGCACTCAATTACCTTCGAATGGTATTTTAGGTAGTTTTCTTGAGCATTGCTCTTAGTAGAAACCAAAAGGCAGCCTATAAGCATAAGGGTTAGGAAAAAATTCTTCATCAAATAAAAGATGCGTTTTTAGTGTAAATGGTTGGAACACTAAGTGAAATCAGTCTTTTAAATGCCGTCTACACGATTGGCAAACGTTTTTCATTCAATTCACCCCATACTTCAAATAGGAATATCCAATTACTATTGGTAAAAGAAAAAATGCCGAGCCGATTATCTTCATTGAAATTCCGAATGCATAACCCACTATAAAAAGAAGGATAATAAACGCTAAAAGGCTAAGTCCGAATACCTTTTGAAAATCCAATTAATATTTCCAGTTCCAATTTTGATTCTTTACTCTGCTCATTCCAGTTATTAATACTTAAGGCAATCAATATTCCAATTACTACTGGAATAATTTCTCCAATTGCATAAACTAGATATTTACTGAACTTATTTTCGGTCAGTATTTTTTGTCTAATTTTTCTAAAGAATTTTATTATTGGTTAGTGGTTAGTCTTAAAAATAGTGACTTATTTTTTAACTTAATTTTCCGATTAAGATTGTTGGTGCACCTCCCGTTGAAATCCTATTTGCGTCTGCTGCAACTTCTTGCATTCCTGACGAAGACATTACTTCATTTAATGCTTCAAGCGAATCAAAAGGCATTGTAAACATTTGATAAAAAGGTGGCTTACCTTCAGGTCCTTGTAAAAATTTAGTTACTGTATAAGGTTTTACATCGTTGGGTATTCCTGTTTTCTCGTGAAGTAATTTAACGTGAGCAGAATATTCTGATTCAAATTTTTCTAGGTCTGTTGGTTGTGGATAAAGTACTATAAGATTCATAATTTTTATGTTTGATTTTATACCTACTCTGCTAGGTTTTCGGCGACCCCTTTTTCACTCATTAGTGGTTTCTGATAATGATGCACAACGGTAAATTGTATAAGTAATGGCAGATTGCGTGGTATTTACTGTCAACTCGCTACAAAGTTTGAGCGGGATACAAGCCTTGAAATTTAATTTTTTAACAGCCATTACTTATACAAAATGTTGGCAACAGCTTTGTCTTTTATTCTTTCAAATATACCAAAATCATTTTTGTGGGTTGGTTTCCAATGTTTGAAACCGAATGAGTTTCAGCGGCATCAAACCAAATTGATGTTCCGGATTTCACTTCCATTTCTTGAGGTTCCCCATTTTCAGGTGTAATCCGAACTTTTGCATCAGTTAAAACAATAGTCAAATGTGGTTCATGATGGTGCATTCCTAATCCACATACGTCACCTTTCGGTTGACTGACATGTTCAACTACCTTCATTTTGTCATTTTCAATTACTGTTTTACCTTCTGGCTCATTAATTACAGGAATTTGTCCGAAGGTAATAGAGTATAAAAACAGCATGGATAATAATAATAGATACTTCATTGTTCTAAATTTTAGTGATTAATAAGTATACCACCAATTTAGAAATCCATTATGAGTTGAGATTTTCTTAAAAAGTCAATCTTTTTACTTTATTACTCAGGTACTATTCATTGTTTGTTATGCTCACGATATTCAGTGGGTGACAATTGAAACTTTTCTTTGAAAATTCTGCTGAAATGAGATATGTTCTTAAACCCACAATCAAAAGTTATTTCGCTGATAGTTTTGTTCGAAGTTTGGAGCAGTATAGTAGCTTTTTCTAGTCTTTTAGCTGTTATCCATTTACCAGGAGTAGTTTGATAATGTTTTTCAAATTCTCGTCTGAAGGTGCTTGTACTTCTGTTAGCAATTTCCGCAAATTCTGAGATTCTCAAATCATAATAATAATTGGTTTCCATTATTTCCCAAATCGGTATGGTATAATTGTCAATGATTTGATTGATATAGGCCAGAATTTTTTTATTATTTGGATGGATAAGGATGTTAAACAACAATTCTTTGAATTTCCCCTCAAAAATAGAATCTGGCAATAATTGTGGTTTCGAGAAATAAGGAAGCAGGCTGTTGTAACTGTTTTGGATTTTTTCGTCAATGGTAAATTCTTGAATTATTTCCGAATCAACTTTAGGTAAATTCCCTAGTGAAAAATGTGGTCTGAATTCCTCAAAAACTTTCTTTAGATAATCGTCCTTTAAGTATAAAACTAATACTACCCAATCTGAATAATTATTAGGCAATTCTTGAAGAAAAGCGCCCCTCTTTACCAAAAATCCAGTTTCTTGACTAAGTATCCATTTATTATCTCCTTGTCTTACTATTCTTTTTCCACTTAATGTAAATGTCAATTGATTGTGATTAGAATAAAGCTGAATGATTTTCTCCCTTTGAGGGCATTGGTAGTAACAGAATAATTGGTCTCTTAAAGACAATTGAGTAAAAATATCTGGATTAGCTTTATGTATTTTGTAGATATTCATCACCAACTTTATTTCTTATTTCAATTGTTGCTAACGGTTTGGCTAGCGGTCAGGCCGGCCATGTTTGCGTTTTCTATTCGTGTTTCATTGTTAGAACTTAGAGCAAAAAGCAACCAAATTTCTTTTCAACTTAGGCTTGGCGCTAGCTTTTGTTGTGGGGCGTTTTCACACATTCAAATATATATTCATTACTAGGGGTCATACTGTAAATTATCAAATCCCCCTTTTTCCATTTTTCTTGATGTTGATTCATTTGCCAAACCTTGGTCCCATCTACTAGAGTAATTTTTCTGTTAAAAACATTTATTGATTCAATTTCAGAATGCCCAATTAGCTTAGTCTGATTAGATAAATCGTTTTTCATTTTCTTTATAGGCTTGTACGCAAAAAACCAAGCAATTAAAGAAATTAATATCATCAGTAGTCCAAGTCCAGCACATGGAATAATTATCTGACTAAACTTTAATCCTTTGTTGAAAATAAAAATTGTAGCTGAAAGTATGACCCCTCCGATAACCATGAGCGTTACTTCTTTCAGTTTCTTTGTTCGATAATCCTCAGCATGATTAATTTCTTGTTGAAGAATAGATATTTCTTCGTCTGTTAATTGAACTTCTTTCATTTAACTTTCTTTTCCGCTCTTACAATTTTAAATCCTAATGCCCCACAACGTCCAGGCTAAAATGTCGTGCTTTGGTCGGGTAGGTCGGGCATGCATTTTAGCCATTGTTGTGTGGCGTTATTTTTATTTCATTCAGCTGAGGATATCTAAGTAGTATTGAAAAGTCCACTTTCCATAAATCCAGCTCGTATACTTCATTGTTTTCGTCAGCAGTTAATTCAAAGTCTACAAGAACACCATCAGAATCCTTAAACGATCCTCCAATTATTTGAGAGTCTCGTTTTCGTGATCCTTTCAAGTCAAAAGATATGGATCCCATTCCTCCATCCTGTAATGGCCTTACCATCTTCGGAATATGAGTCTGTCTACCAGCCTTTTCAAGCAGATAGCTAACCAATTTCAATTCTGACTTAGATATTTCTCTCATTTTTTTCAATGCCACACAACGACCAACTAAAATGAGTATGCGCCCCAGCTGCTAGAAGCACTGAAGTTTCTGGTTCGTATTATTGTCTTATCAAAGGTCTCAGTTCGCATATTCATTTTAGTGCTTGTTACACACTTTTTTTTTCAAAATATTACGTTTGTATTTGGCAACAAGGACTTAATCCTTGTTTGTTCCGATTCGGAGAAATTGTTTTCACTAAGTTCTAAAACGGCTAAGTTCAGAAGGCCATCTAAATTTTCAGGCAGTTTGGTCAGTTCGTTCTTTCTGAGCAATAGTACCTTGAGATTGGGTAATTGTTCAAGGTGTTCGGTTAGTATGTCGATCTCAATATTTGGATTATTGTCGAGAACCAATCCCTTCAATTGATTGAGCAAAGTTATCTCTTTCGGGATAGAGGTTATCTGGTTATCTGATAAGACCAGTATTTTCAAATTGGGAGTAGTTGATAACGGAGAAAAAACATTAGGCAAATCCAGATTGGGATTACTTGATAAATGCAGTTCTTCCAATAGTTTTAGCTCCTTGACATTCAATGGAATTATGGAAATATCTAGTCCACTAAGATACAAGAAGTCGAGTTTTTGAACTTTAGAAAGCGAGTTCAAAGTTTTATTCAGATCCAGTTGTGCATTGCCAGATAAATCTATTTCTCTCAGATTGGGTAGGGTCAGTAGAACTTCTGGTAATTCTTCAAAGTTATTATTCCTCAGATTTGCAACTGTTAGCTGCTTCAAATCCTTTAACTCTGTCGGCAATGATCTTAAGTTGTTGTCCTGAACGTTCAATAACCCTAAACTCTGAACCTGTCCAAGACCTTCCGGAAGTTCATCGAGTTCGCATCCAGTAAGGTAAAAGGATTCAAGGTTCGGGAAATTATCAATTTGTTCCGTAATTGTTGGAATATCTTCACAAACCAAGTCTAGCCATTTAACTTTCTCAGGGTCTCTTAATGCCTCTTCGAATGAATTAAATCGTTGGTTCGCCTGACCAAGAACTGTGATCTGGCTTAGTAAGGCTACAGTTAAAGTGAGAAATAGTTTTACCATAGTGGTTGATAATTGTGTGTAACGGTTAGTACATGCGGCGTGCGACGTTAGGAGCATGATCGTCATGTATATTGTTGTAGCCAGTTTTTATTTAACCTCTCAATCCGTACTTATCGATTATTTCTTTACGTCTTTCGTGATACATTTTAATTCCCCATTCTTTTTGAATCTCATCAACTTTTTCCCAAGCCGCTTTGGAGTCTAGCGAAATTCCGCTTTTAATCAATCTATTACGTAAATCCCATATTCTTTGTAGCATTACGTCAAAATTTTGGTTTGGGTAAATCTCTATAAAATGTACAGGTTCATCTTCTTCATTCCAAAATCCGTGAATCTTTTTTCTCGGTCTAAAATGCCAGCCACCTTCTGGGATTTTAACTATTGAATCTTCCACCATTACGGTCAAAGTACCTGATAATACACGAACTATTTCGTCTAGCTCATCGTGGGAATGAGGAGCTGGCCCACACATTTTTGGTGGCAGCTTCAGTTCGACGGTTGTCAGTTGGTCACCCGTTTGTTCATAGCTAAGTTTTATTCGTTTGTCATTCGGTGGAATGTAAAGTGTATCTGCGTTGACGTTTTGTTTTATTGATTCAGTTTCTGAAGGATTTCCATTACATCCAATCAATAAAGCGCTACCAAAAAAAGTAGTGTTTTTAATGAATTTTCTTCTTTCCATTATAATGATTTTATATTGGCTACAACGCTTGGGCTATGAGTAGTTGCGTGGTTTAGCACTTAACTTTGCAAGTACAGACCAAACTGAAAATCCGCGAGGATTTTCAGAGGTAGGCGAGAACAAGCAATTACTTATAGTTCCCATGATATAATCTGGTTCGTTTTAAGGACAGAACCAAAAAGAATATATCATGGACACCGAAGTTTCTCCTAAGTTATTCATTGGTATTGATGTGCACAAGCGCCAGTGGAGCGTTTGCATCATTACAGCCAATTGCCATCATAAAACCTTCAGTCAGGCACCTGATCCCAAAGCCTTGAAGTCTTACTTGGATAAGTTTTTTCCAAAATATCAGATCATTTGCTGTTATGAAGCCTGTAAGTTTGGTTTTTGGATCTATCGGGATCTAAAGAGTTTCGGATATGAATGTCTGGTGATCAATCCAGCTGATCTTCCCACTACCAATAAAGAAAGTAGTGAAAAAACCGATCCTGTGGATAGTCGCAAAATGGCCAAAGCTCTCCGTGCAGGACTGCTGCGAGGAATCCACGTGCCTACCCTGGAAACAGAAGGTGATCGCCAGCTCTTCCGATATCGCAAAAGGCTCTGGGCAGACTTGGTTAGAGTAAAAAACAGGATCAAGGACAAACTCCTTCAAAACGGGATAGAAACACCTCCTAAATACGATAATCCTTATTGGACAAAGGATTTTCTGGACTGGCTGGCCATCGTAGAGCTCCCTTCGGACAGCAGCAGACTGGTAATGGATTTATTGCTCGATCAGTTTGAATTTACCTACCGTCACTTTTTGAAGGTCTCCATTTCTGTCCGTGCGCTACAGCGAAAATCCAAATACAAGGCAAACTCCAAGCTGCTGAGACAGATTCCCGGGATAGGTCCTTTGACAACAGTACAATTGCTCACCGAAATAGAGGATGTTAACCGTTTCAGGAATTTCAAACACTTCAACAGTTATATCGGGCTCAAACCGATGGTCCATTCCAGCGGTGAATCAGACCGAAAAGGATACATGACTTATCGCCATCATCAGGGACTGAGAAGCTCACTGATCGAATGTGCCTGGACCACTGTCCAACGCGATCCGGTGATGCTGAATCGATACGAGGAACTATTGCAAAGACATACCGGCAAACGAGCCATAGTTATCATAGCAAGAAAGCTCTTGTCAAGAATATATCATGTCCTAAAAACGGGTGAACCTTACCAGGTAGGATATTCAACTTAGTCCGTGGCAGAGACCATTGGATCAAGCCCATCAAAAAGCTCCAGACCTCTCAACACTGTGTGAGTCCAATAATTAGGAACTCTATTATAGTATGGGGCTGGAGCACTTACTAAACTAACCGGAAACTGAGACCATAAATAGCATGGATCTCTGATGGAAGCATGGCTTGTATTTGATGATCGCAAGATATGGACTGATACTGTAGAAGTAAAGAACAAGGCGAGTGAACAACCCACCCGCAAGGCAGCGCTTTGTCCATTCTTGACTTCTTTCAATCAGTCCAAAAAACAGGCAATCAACTCAAAAACAGCCAAAACAAAGAAAAAATGCTAGAAAATGAACTTTTGATTATTCATGGAAGCCATTGTTGTGGGCAGTTTTTTATTTAATAATTATACATATCTAATTCGTCAAAGTCTTTTATTTCAGATAGTTTGATTAAATTATCTATTTCAATATTATTCCAAGTTTCCTTAAATATTTCATCTCCACCTTCTGCATTTTCATTTGTATTCTCTTTGACTAATTTTCTTTTTGTCAAGAAGTTGATACTTGTTTCTGTCATTGTGATTGGTCCACGATTGCTACTTGAATCATATCCAATTAATTCAAAATTCGAGTTTTGATATCGGAAGGTATATTCCCAATATCCATATCTGCCGTGTCCGTAATGGATATAAAGTTTTTCGTTTTCAATTTTAATCCATAATTCTGGTGGAAAATAAACTCCACCATCTTCATTTTCTGACGAAAAGCAATTGTAGTTTTTATCGGCAAGTTCATAACCTTTCTCATTTTTAAATAAGACAACAATTCCACGTCTATTTCTGTCAACTTTTTTGTCAAAACGATTAGTCACAATGTTTGCTGTATCAGACTTTTTGATTATCAAAACACAATCCTCCAATCCATCTTTATTTAGGTCTCCAAAATATTTTTCAAATTCGGCATATCCTTTAGGAATAAAATTGGAAGGTTGATTATTCTGTGCTTTACAACCTAGAATAGTCAGTAGAAAAAAGGGTAGTATTAATATAATTTTCCTCATTCAGTATATAGCTTCTGGCAGTTGGTTTAAATTGCCCACAACGGTCTGGTATAAGAATAGTAGCGGGTTTTAAGGCTTTAATTTTTCGATTAAACACAGACCTTTTTCCATTTAATTATTTTCGTTTAGCGATTGAACCGCTATTATTTTTATACAATGTTGTGCTTTTGTTATTTTAAATTTTCTAAATAGTTTGTTATTACTTTAGCTTTTTGAATGTAAGCTTCAAAATCTTGCCTTATTAAAATTCTGTATGCTCCAATCATTCCCACTTGGGTTTTCAGGTACTCATTATGCTGGATTTTATACCATTGCACATCGTATTTTGAAGCATTATAGGCGTCTATATATTTTTGTATTTCATAAAAATCCTGATAAAGTTTAGGACTATGAAATTTTGACATTTCATCACGATAATCATACCAAACGGTTTTAAGAATTCGGGCATTCATACGTTCAGACCATAAATTTGGCACATAATAATCATCTAAAAGCCTTTTTAATTTTACATCATTGAATAAGTGAATATTATTACTATTAATGAGGTCATTATAGGTAGATGATATGATAGATTTATTTGGAATATATCCACAAAAAATGATTGAATTTGCAAGCCTTAAAGTATCTACCTCATTCAAGGTATTATCTAAAAATGAAGCGAGGTAAAATCCTTCTTTTTCAGCATTTGTATTAACATTATTAAGGGCTTCTAAATTTTCAATGTCCTTTTTCAGATCAACAATTAGATTTTCAAGTAATGACTGTTTAATTATATTATTCTTTCTATTTTCATTCCAATTATTAATCTGTACAGCCATTAAAATGCCAATAACAACAAGGATAATTTCTCCGATGGCATATTTCAAATACTTTCCAGTTTTACCTTCTGAAAGTAAGTTTTGTCTAATTTTTCTAAAGAATTTTATCATTGGTTAGCGGTTTCTTATAATGAAGCACAACGGTTTGGCTAAACTGCGTTTTAATGCAGTTTAGGTTTTGTTAGCCTTTCGTTTTATTTGTTACTGCAATATGGAGCATCAAAACTGAATCTTGTAAGCTTTTTACTATCATGGAAAGCAATTAATACTATTTGACTCATATTCAAATTAGGCAAGAATATCCCACCCCGCAAAACCTACAACAGCATAAAATAAGTTACTTAGAACATGAATTAGGATCGCCATTTTTAATGAGCCTGTGCGTAATAAGATCCAACCCCATGTTGCACTATACAGAAAATACATGGGCCATAATATCATGGGATTATGACCAACGGTAAAAACAATAGAAGTTATCAATATAGCAGCCCAGGAAGGTATTTTCTTTGCTAGTGAAGATTGCAAATATCCCCTAAATACAACTTCTTCCATAATGGGTCCAACAAGGAGTGCTAGTAGTAAAAAACCAGACATTTCAAGTGATCCTCCATTTGTTTTGATGTAGCTAAACATCTTGGAGCCGCCTCCAATGATTCCTTCGTGACCTAAGGCAGGTAAGATTAATGATCTATATATCCATGCCAAAAAGTGCGTTAATATCAATGCTGATAAAACCAATAAAAGACCTTTGCTTTTTTTAATCTTACTTTTTTGAAGTCCTATCTCAGGATAAAAAGGTTCACCTGATTTACGGATATCCCACCAGAAAAAAGTAATTATCATGATGCCACTTAGCAAAGCAGAAGTGAGTCCTAAGATCTCGATAGGAACTTCATTATTAGGCGAAAAGAACTTAAACCCATAAGAGATAATAATTCCGGCTAGGAGTTGACATGCGTACATGACCACAATGGCCAGAATTCCCCGTTTTATTGTTAGTTGCTTATGTATAGTTTCTGTCATTCAGTTTTAAATGTAATGAAGGCTAACGGTTTGGCTTGGAAACGGCGGGCATTCAAAGTCCATCCCTATTCAGCCTACTACTAACTTATTACAAATATGAAACTTTCTATTAACTCGAAACAGCCCGCTGTATTCCAAGGTGATGTTATGGGCTTTTCTTCTTGATATTGAACTTGTAGGATTTTTGTACAGGTTATTTTATCATCCAATTGAGAAGTCTTGTAAAATTAGAATTGTGCCTCCAGGTCGATAAAATACTTAGCTTTGGCTTTTTTCAATTTTTGAATTTCCTCATAATCCAAGTTTAATCCCAGATAGGTAGTGGAGAGATCTATTCGATCATGAAAAAGAAGCAAACGCATCATTCTCTTTAGCTCAACTTTGTGTGAAGGGGTTTCCAATTGAAAAAAAACTTTCACTTTCTTATCATCAACCATAAACTCAATGAAGTTATTCACACCTTGAGAATAAGCTGGTCCACCGTAGTATCTTGCAATCGGATACGTTTCAGACCATAATTTTTCATCAACTACTTGAAAAGTTCTAAACTCAAATTTTTCTATTTCAGTCCAAGAATACGAATAGTCATTTATTCTGATTCTTTCCACGCATATTTCAAGTTCACCCTCTAATTTCCCATATTTCTTTTCCTTTTCCCTGGAACCCCAATAGGCTGAATAAAAAATCATTCCTAATATAGAAAAAAGTAAAGTCCTAATTGAATAATCAATGTTTGAAGATAAATTCACTTGGCTGGCTATTAAACCAATCATCAAGAATAGAATATAACCTCCATACATTAATTTTGAAGAATTGATCCTCCAATCGATTCCTTTAAACGGTACAAAAATTTTTGCATTAAATGCAGGAAGCTTCATTTTGTTCTCAGAATTGCCCACAACGGTTTGTGTATGGTGCGTGTCCCGAAGGGCATGAACTATACACGGTGTTAGCCTTTCGCCTTTATTAATAATTCATTTTTAATACTGAAAAAATATTCATGATTGAAAGTTTCAGTTGTCATAGTGATCATTAGGTGTATTATGTGTAGAACTTGTTAACATAAGAAGTATTGGTACACTGATTACTGATCCAATTAAAGTTGCAATTATGTCAAATATATCAAAGAACCTTCCATCGAAAATCAGCATAAACTCATATAATGTCCAAATAAAAAGGGTGAATATTATCCATGAATATTCTTCTTTTTTCAAGAAATTCTTCACCCTGAATCCTGACATAACTATTAGAGAAGGATAAAAAAGACCAGTTAAAAAATTTGGTAAAACGCCAAGAATAAAGCCATTGTTTTCAACTCGACATTTGTAGCCAAAATAAAGAATAATAAATCCTGCAATTAGTATAAAAAAATTTGTAACTCTTTGTTTTTTAGTATAAGGAAATCTTTCAGTGGTTATTTTAGTTACCCCTAAAATTATTAAAAGTCCAATTATCAAGTTAAAGCCAGGCATTTGAAAATATTATTTTTTTAGCATCCATATTTTTTTTGGTGAAGGCTAACGGTTTGCATATGGCTTTGTGGCGGTTTCGAAGCACTTTCCTGTCCACCGAAACCAAAGCTGGCTAAGGAGCGAAAACCTTCCTGGCAGCCGTTCACCCGCCATAAGCTATATGCGTTGTTGTGGTGTCGTATTTTTTATTCATTAAACTCTTTTGGATATTCAACCATTCCATTTACTCCTTTCAGTCCATTTTCTATTAATTCAATTACCATACAATTCTCTTTCGGAACTTCAAATGGCAATTCTATTCCGTACTTATCTGCTTGTTCATATCCGAATCTTGGATAGTATTTTTCGTGTCCTAGAAGAACGATTGATTTATACCCTAATTCTTTTGCCTTTTTGTGCGATTCAAGTATTAGTTTTCCACCAATTCCTTTTCCTTGAAATTCAGGTAATACAGAAACAGGTGCCAACGCCAATGAATCGAATTCATTCGACTCGTTCTTGATTTTAAGTTTTGTCAATAGAATATGTCCAACTGTTTTACCGTCAATTTCCGCTACCATTGATAGTTCAGGAATGAAAGCGTCCGATTTTCTTAATCGTTCGACCAAAAACTGTTCAGTGTGGTCAGCGAATTCAGCGTCTTTAAAAGCACTTTCAATTACGCTAAAGACTTCCTTATGGTCATTTTGGGTTTCTTGTCTTATTATCATTGCCAATGTCGTCTTATATGCACCACAACTTGTTTATTGTTACGGTTTTTCCGTATATACTTACCTGTTTTTGGGCTGATAGATACGGTTTTACCTTATTTTATATTTTTATAAGTCGTCAAATGGACTCCTGATTTTTTGAAGACTCTTCTGACTCACATGGGTGTATCCCGATAGAAATCGGGACTGTCGTCTTACTTGAATTATGCTCCCCTACTGTTTTTATACGTTATTGTAAACTGGCTTTTCTATCCACTTTTTGATTTCATTGACTATTAAATCTGTGTTTTCGTTTACATCTTTTCCTGTATATCTCAATACTTGAAAACCAAGTTCTTGTAATTTCCTATCAATTCGCTTATCTCTTTGAGCTTGTTCTTCAGTTCTTTCGTGATAAGTGTGTCCATCTGTATAAACACATAATTTGACTCCTTTTTTCTCAATATAAAAATCCGCTACAGTTAAAACATCTTTGAAATTATTTCTGGGATTATCATAGGTTTTTCCAGCGATGGAAATATTTTCTCCTTTCCAGTTTAGAGGATATTGAGCCTCAAATCGGATGTATTTTTTGTTCAACGCAAGAAATAGTTTTCTTTCGAGTGGACTTTGTAAATCGAAAATACAAGTCAAACAGTTATGGGTTAGTTTATAATTACAACCTTGACACAATTCATCATCTTCATAATGTTTGTCAAGTATTTTTGCTCTATCATTTGTGATATTTAGCTTTTCGGCAGTCGTTGTCTTGTCAATTATATCCGAAATTTCGTCACGCAATTTTGTCAATTCTTTTAGTCCGCAACGGAAAGTTTTATTCCAATTCTGTCCTTTCTCAATTATTGAAACTAAATATTCTGTCCTTTCATTTTCTGCATTATCATTTGAGCTAAAATTTCGATATGCGGTATTTATTTTTTCAATTTCGATTGGGATTTTCGCCATATTTTAATTCAATTACTGATTTTTATTAGCTTGTTTACAACTTGTTTATTGTTACTGTTTTATAGTGACTATGTGCCGAATTGAATCAGCTAGTCACAGGTTTTGTCTTTCTATAGATCATCGAACGGGAAGCGGATTAGTCTAAGTTTCTTTTCACTGACATGAGTGTATCCCGATAGCTATCGGGACTGTCTTTTTACTGGAATTGTGACCCAATAATACTTGAATATATCTTAGATCTGTACCACTCTTCACAAATTGGGTAGGATTGCAGACTTTTAGCTTATTATCAAAAGTAAATTTCCCTAAAACGCTTTCCCTCTTTTTCATTTGTAGCAATCGCATAAAAATCGTTTTTATATAATGAACTAAAAGTATTTCAATATATAGAAAAATATCAAAAAAAAATCCCTCAGATTGCTCCAAGGGATTTGTGTGTGAAATTTTTCAATCTTTCAATATTCCAATCAGAATAATATCGAATGATGAATGTTGAAGTTTAAGAATTGTGAGTCTCAATCCACTTCCTCGCATTCACAAATGCCTCCATCCAAGGGGTGAAATCATCTTTTCTGTCGCTAGGATAGTAAGGCCAGTTCCAAGGCTTCAAACTACGCTCAATATGTGGCATAATCGCTAAGTGACGTCCATCCGCAGAAGCAATACCGGCGGTCGCATAATCCGATCCATTTGGATTACCTGGATAGGCTTCATAGCTATATTTCATGGCGAAATTGTATTGGTCAGATGCCAATGGAAGAGAGAATTTCCCTTCTCCATGAGCTACCCAAACACCCAGCCTCTGTCCACTAAGTGAACCTAACATCACAGAGCTGTTTTCAGGAATGGTCACATTCACAAAAGTAGATTCAAACTTATGCGATTCATTATGAAGCATCTTGGGCTTTTCTGTATGGGTAGGAGTGGCTAGACCTAACTCTACCATTAATTGGCAACCGTTACAAACACCCAAACTTAAGGTGTCAGGACGAGCGTAGAAGTTGTCAAGCGCTTGTTTTGCTTTTGGATTATAAAGGAATGCACCCGCCCAACCTTTGGCTGATCCTAATACATCGGAGTTAGAGAATCCGCCTACGAAGACGATCATCTGCACATCTTCCAAGTTCTCTCGACCTGCAATCAAATCGGTCATATGAACGTCCTTGACATCAAAGCCAGCCAACCAAAGTGAATAGGCCATCTCACGATCTCCATTCACACCTTTTTCCCGGATGATAGCTGCTTTGGCCTTGCCGGAAGATTTTCTAAATGGATCCAGACCGGCTCCTTCAAAACTTCCTTTCCATCCTTCAGCGAATTCGTAAGATAGGGCCTGATTTTTATAATTTTCAAAACGGTCTTTTGCTAATTTCTCACCGCTTTGTTTTTTGTCCAATAAGTAGGAAGACTTAAACCAAGTATCACGAAGTTCTGCAATATCCAGGCTGATATCTTTTCCTTTTAAGTCCAGTTTGCCGCTGTCTGTGACTTTCGCTAATTCCACATAATCTACATCCGCTTCGACTAAAAGTGCTTCCACGGCATTTTCATCGGCTACCTGAATCAGAATTCCTGGGTTTTCAGCAAATAGGACTTTCACCAAATCTTCCTCACCCATACGGTCCACATGAACTTTCAGTCCCACTCCTGGGCTTGGGAAGCACATTTCAAGTAATGCCGTGATCAAACCGCCAGAAGATATGTCATGCCCTGCCAATAACCAGCCTTGATCAATCAAGTCTTGGATCGCTGTAAATGCCTTGGCAAAATATTCAGGGCTTTTTACATCTGGAGTCTCCGTTCCGATTTTATTGAGGGCTTGATAAAAACTAGAGCCTGCTAACTTAAAATCATCATTGGAGAAGTTGATATATAGGATTCTACTTCCTTTGATCGGGTGAAGTGCCGTTTTTACCGTTTTCTGAACATCGAAGCATTCACCCACTGTAGAAATAATGACCGTTCCCGGAGAATAGACTGTTTTCCCATCAGGATATTTTTGAGTCATGGATAAAGAGTCTTTTCCGGTAGGAATATTCACTCCCAAATCAATCGCAAATTTAGAAACTGATTCCACGGCACGATATAAGCGATCGTTTTCGCCTTCATTCTTTGCAGGCCACATCCAGTTGGCAGAAAGGGAAATTCCTGCCAACCCATCCTGAATTGGAGCAAAAATCAAATTGGTCATGGCTTCTGCAATCGCCAAGCGGCTACCTGCTTCTGGGTTTGCCAATGCTGCAACTGGCGCATGTCCAATGGAAGTAGCGATTCCCTTATTTCCTGTAAAGTCCAAAGCCATCACAGCCACGTCATTTAATGGCAATTGGATGGCTCCAGTAGTCTGCTGATTGGCAACTCTACCGGTAACGGATCGATCGACTTTATTGGTCAGCCAATCCTTGCAAGCCACGGCCTCAAGCTGCAACACTTCTTGTATGTAATTTGTGATTTCAGACTGAGAATAGGCTGCTTCAGAAAAAGAGGCATTCTGCGTTTTGTCCTCCAAAATTGTTTTTGGAGAGGAACCAAACATATAGCTGAGATTCCAGTCTACTGGTTTTTCACCCGTTTTCTGATTCTCAAATTTGAAGTGCATATCTCCAGTCGTTTCACCTACGACATAGAAAGGAGCTCTTTCTCTTTCAGAAATAGTCTGAAGTGTGTCAATATCTTTTTTACCGATCACTAAGCCCATTCTCTCCTGAGATTCATTTCCCACGATTTCCTTAGCGGAAAGGGTAGGGTCTCCTACAGGAAGTTGGTCGATGTGAATCGTGCCTCCCGTATCTTCTACCAATTCGGAAAGGCAGTTTAGGTGTCCACCTGCTCCATGATCGTGAATGGAGATGATGGGGTTGTTTTCATCTTCTGCCATGGCACGGATGACATTGGCAACCCTTTTTTGCATTTCAGGATTGGATCTTTGGATCGCGTTGAGTTCGATGGCATTGGAAAGCTCTCCCGTGTTTAAGGAAGAAACTGCAGATCCGCCCATTCCGATACGGTAGTTGTCACCACCCATGATCACGATTTGGTCGCCTGCTTTAGGCTCCTCCTTTTTCGTGTATTTGGCATTGGTAAAACCTACACCACCTGCTAGCATGATTACTTTGTCAAATCCATGCTGCTTATCGTCTTCCTCGTGTTCGAATGTTAAAACTGAACCTGCAATCAGTGGTTGACCAAATTTATTTCCGAAATCAGAAGCTCCATTGGATGCCTTGATTAGGATATCCATCGGTGTTTGATATAACCATGGTCTTTCTGGCAGGTTTTTCTCCCAACTTCTTCCTTTTTCAGACCTTGAATAAGAGGTCATGTAAACAGCAGTACCTGCTAATGGAATAGAAGCTGTTCCTCCAGCCATTCTATCACGGATCTCTCCACCACCACCCGTTGCCGCTCCATTGAAAGGCTCTACCGTAGTGGGGAAATTATGTGTTTCAGCTTTTAAAGAGATGACGGTATCGATATCTCTGGTTTCGAAAAAGTCTGCTTTATCCTGAGTTTTTGGGGCGAATTGTTGTGCTCTTGGCCCCCCTACAAATGCCACATTGTCTTTATAGGCAGAGGCAATTCTATTCGGATGCTTTTTAGAGGTTTCCTTGATCAGTTGGAAAAGCGTCATTGGCTTCTCCTCTCCGTCGATGATAAAGGTGCCATTGAAAATTTTATGGCGGCAATGCTCAGAGTTTACCTGGCTAAAACCAAATACCTCAGAGTCTGTCAAAGGTCTCCCTAGCTGTTGGGAAACATTTTCCAGGTAGTCTACTTCCTCTTGACTAAGGGCAAGTCCCTCTTTCTGATTGTAAGAAGCAATATCTTTGATTTCGACAATTGGCTCAGGCTGTAAATGGATATCAAAAATATCCTGATCCAAACCTTCGTATGCTTTCTGGAGCATAGGGTCGATTTGATCTCCGGCCTTCATCGGGAAAAATTCTTCAATTCTTACCACACCTTCAATTCCCATGTTTTTGGCAATTTCCACGGCGTTGGTGGACCAGGGAGTAATCATTTCTTTTCTGGGACCAGAGAATTTACCTTCTACATTGTTGGTTTCCAGTGCTTTGGCTTCTCCGAAAAGCCAGATTAATTTCTGGACGTCTTCAGGAGCAAAGGGTTGTGGAGTTTGTACGGCGTAGATAAGGTTTTGAGGGGATTCGAAGAAGAATATCATGTCCTTAGGCTAGTAAGCTGCAAAGGTAAGAAATTGGACTTTAGATTGAAATATTTGGAAGAGGGTAATTTGCCTCCCCAAGATATTTTCTGAAATTCCAGAGCAGGGAATGAGTTTTTTAGGTGGTTTGACTCAATGGAATTTTTGGTATTTCTGTCAAATGTTCAAAATCGTACGGATTTCAATATTATTTTTTTGTTAAAGCAGGAGATTGTTCGCTTTTGATACTACGGAAACTTTTGAAGAGCCTAAAGTTTCCGTAGTTTTGCATCCTGATTTATTAAAGAGTTAAAACTAGATGAGGGAGAAGATTTTAGATGTAGCGATTGAGCAGTTTAGCAGGTATGGTGTTCGCACTGTAACCATGGAGAATATTGCTCGGCTATCTGGAGTTTCTAAAAAGACAATTTACCAGGAGTTTAAGGATAAGCGCGAGCTGGTAAAGAAGGCTTTTGGGATGATTTTAAGTCAAGATCAGGAGAAGTTGACTGGAATTCTAAGTGAAGACGATGGAGTAATTGAACATTTAATTTGTACTTCCAAAACCATTCGTGAGCGATTGGAAAATATGAACCCGATGGCGGTATTGGAGGTGCAAAGGTACTTTCCAGATGCCTGGGAAATGTTTGAGTGTTTTCGGGATGAAATAATCGTGACAGACATCGTCAAAGTCTTAGAAAGAGGTAAAAAATTGGGTTACTTTCGCGAAGAAATTAACTCCGAAATTTTGGCCAAAATGCGTGTGAATCAGATCAGTGCAGCTTTTGACCCGACGTACTTCAATACCAGCTCTCATAGTTTATTGGATCTACAGGTAGAGATGATGAATCATTTTCTGCACGGGATTTTCACAGAGAAAGGAAGACAGGCATATTTAGAAAGACATCGATATAATTAATGAGAGCTAAGGCTTTCCAAACAAATTTAAATCTCAAACCGACTTTTATTTAGAATAGTACCATGTTTAAAAAGAAGATTTATTTAGCTGTCCTGCTCGTCTTGAGTTTTCTTAAGATTGAGGCATTTGCACAGGAAGCACCACCTTTAGAAGTTCTCCAGCTGAATTTAAAGGAGACCTTGGAATTTGCTTTAGAAAATAACCCAGACTCCAAGAATGCCAAGTTAGAAGTGATGGTGTCGCAAACGACCATTAAGGAAGAAACGGCTGCTGGTCTACCACAGATTAATGGAAATGTTGGGATTAATTATAATCCATTGGTTCAGGTAGTGTTTTTACCAAACGAACCTCCATTTGGAGATCCGAGTATTCCTTCCGATGTGATTCCGGCCAGGTTTGGTGTAAGTTACTCTGGGAATGCAGGGGTTACTTTATCACAAATGATTTTTGATGGATCATTCTTCGTGGGACTGAGAGCAGCCAAAACCTATAAGGCTTTGACGGAATATGATAAAATCAAAGTGGAAAATGATGTTATCGAAAATGTCAAAAAGGCCTATTATGGGGTTTTGGTGAATGCGGAGAGAATCAAACTTTCTCAATCCAACTTGAGTAGAATCGACTCCTTATTGGAGGAAACCAAAGCGATGAACGAAGCTGGATTTACAGAAAAAATCGAGGTTTCCAGAATTCAGGTGCAGCGGAATAATACCTTTTCTCAACTAAAGCAAAGCATGACTGCTTACGATATTTCTAAGCAATTGCTAAAAATTCAACTGGGACTACCTAAGAATTATGACGTTGTGATAACAGAAACTTTGGCAGAGCTAAACCCAGAGGAAGATTTAGCGGCTCTTCAGGCAATGGAAGTTGAGCATAGAGTGGAAATGGATCAATTAAACACCAACATGGAATTAACCCAGTTGGATCTAAGATATAATACCTCCCAATACATGCCGACCTTAGATTTTAATGCAAGTTATACGAGATCTGGAGCAGGCGATTCATTCAATACTTTGTTTCAATCTAGGAATTGGTTTAGTTCCTCCATGCTCGGAGTAACGATGAACATTCCAATTTTTGATGGCCTATCTAAGAGCGCAAGAATTCAAAGAAACAGACTACAGTTACAGCAGCTGGAAAACCAGCGATTCTATTTGGATCAAAACATAGCATTGGAAGTGTATCAGGCTAAGCAAAACCTAGCCAATGACCTGGAGGTTTTGGCAGTGCAGAAAGAAAGTATGGAACTGGCCAAAGAGGTATATGATATCTCTAAAATTAAGTACAATGAAGGAGTCGGATCCAACTTGGAAGTTGTGGAGGCTGATGCAGCTTTGATTGAGTCTGAGATTAATTATTTGGGAGCCCTTTACGATGGTTTGATTTCGAAAGTAGATTTGGAGAAGGCATTGGGCATATTAAAAGATGGATTAGGTCAATAAGATTTGACCTTCATAAAATTTGTAACAACGACATTAACTATATACAATGAAATTATCACATAGATTTTTACCCCTATTAGGCTTAGCTTTTCTGGTCTTTTCTTGTGAGCCAAAGGATGAGGTGGAGGAAAAGAAGGCTGAATTGGAGGAGCTCAAAGCTGAATCAAATAAACTGACGACTTCCATCGCTGAGTTGGAAGAAGAGTTGATGAAATTGGATCCTGATTTTGCTAAGCAAAATCAAAAGTCTATTCTGATCACTACCATTCCTGCAAAAAAGGGAGAATTTGATCATTATGTAGAGGTGACTGGATCAGTGCTTTCTAAGAAGAATGTCATGATCAGTGCGGAGACCTCAGGAAGAATTCTTGAAGTTCCAGTTTTAGAAGGGATGAGAGTGAATAAAGGGACAGTTTTGGCAAGAATTGATGCCGAAATTATCGAGCGTAACATCGACGAATTAGAGAATTCATTAGAACTCGCTACGACTTTATTCGAAAAGCAGGAGAGGCTTTGGAATCAGCAAATTGGTACTGAGGTTCAGTACTTGGAAGCTAAAAACAGAAAAGAAGGACTGGAAAGAAACTTGGCTTCAGCTCGTACCAATCTGGATAAAGCAATAATTAGAGCACCATTCTCAGGTACGATTGAAACGGTTGAAGTGAGATTGGGTGAATTGGTTCAGCCTGGAATGGGCATGTTCCAATTTATCGGAGAGAGTGACTTATTTATCGAAGCAGATATTTCTGAAAGCTATATAGGAGTCCTTTCCAAAGGGGATTCAGTAGATGTGAACTTCCCATCAATCAATAAGGATATTCAAACAAAAGTTTCTTCAGTAGGTGCGATCATCAATCCAAATAACAGGACTTTCAAAGTGGAGGTTCTCCTTCCTAACATGTCCATGGTGAAGCCTAACATGATTTCAGTATTAAAGATTTTGGATTACCAAAGTGCTGATGCGGTTATTGTTCCGAGTTACTTAATTCTTAGCGACAACCGTGGAGATTATGTGTTTACAGTAGAAAGTGGAAAAGCTGTGAAGAAATATGTGGAAAGAGGAAAAACCTTTGATAAGGAAACTGAGATTTTAGAGGGACTTACAGGTACCGAGATGTTGGTGGACAAGGGATTCCGTGAAGTTGGAGATAATTTCAATGTGAACATAGCACAGCAATAAAGATGGCAGAAAATCAAAAACCACAAAAAACTCGTGAATTTGGATTGTCTAGCCTGAGTGTGGACAATTCCACTTCGGTGGTCATTCTTACATTAATTATTACTGTTCTGGGGCTAAGTGCATATAGAAATATGCCGAAGGAAAGTTTCCCGGAAATTGTAATTCCTACGGTTTATGTAGGAACTCCTTACCCTGGAAACTCTCCAGTGGATATGGAGAATCTGATTACCCGTCCGATAGAGAAGGAGTTGAAATCACTGAATGATATCAAGGATATTAATTCTACCTCTGTTCAGGATTTCTCATCGATTGTGATTGAGTTTAATCCTGGAGTGGAGATTTCCAAAGCTATTCAGGATGTAAAAGATGCCGTGGATAAATCCAAAAGTGAACTTCCAACAGACCTGGATCAAGATCCCAATGTCCTGGAAGTGAATACTTCTGATTTCCCAATCATGAACGTGAATATTTCTGGAAATTACTCGGAAGCCGAACTGAAGAAGTTTGGAGAGTATCTGGAAGATGAGATTGAGAAATTACCGGAAATCTCCAAAGCTGATTTAGCAGGAACTGTGGAGCGCGAGATTCAGATCAATGCAGACCCTTACAAGATGGAGTCTGTGGGAGTAAGTTTTAATGATATTGCGCAAGCAGTGCAAACGGAAAACGTCACCATTTCCGGAGGAAATATCCGTACGGGTGATTATCAGCGTACCCTTCGTGTAGATGGGGAGTTTGATGATCCTATGGACTTGCAAAATGTGATTGTCAAGACAGATAATCAAAAGATTGTATACCTACGGGATGTTGCTGAAGTCAAAGACACTTATAAGGAAAGAACAAGTTATGCCCGAAGCAAAAACCTTCCGGTAGTTACCATCAACGTGGTGAAACGAAGTGGAGAGAATTTGCTTTACGCTGCGGATAAGATCAAAGAGATTATTGAGACTACAAAGGCCAATAGATTTCCTCCAGATTTGGAAATAACTATAACCAATGATCAGTCTAAGCAAACCAGACTTCAAGTATCTGACCTTGAAAACTCCATTATTTTCGGAGTTATTCTGGTGGTTTTGGTACTGATGTTTTTCCTTGGTTTTAGGAATGCATTGTTTGTAGGGATTGCGATTCCACTTTCCATGTTTATTTCTTTCTTGGTGCTAAATGCATTTGGGATCACCTTAAACTTAATGGTGCTATTCTCTTTGATTTTGGCTCTGGGAATGCTGGTGGATAATGGAATCGTGGTAGTAGAAAACATCTATCGATTGATGTCTGAAGGGAAAGATGCTGTGCAGGCAGCAAAAGAGGGTGTTGGAGAAGTGGCATGGCCAATCATTACATCCACCGCCACCACACTTGCAGCATTCTTACCATTGGCATTTTGGAAAGACATCGTGGGCGAATTCATGAAGTTCCTTCCAATCACTTTGATTATTGTACTTTCCTCTTCCTTGTTTGTGGCCTTGGTGATTAACCCGGTGTTGACAGCACTTTATATGAAAGTAGAGGATGTGACAAAGGATAAACCAAAGCAGAAATCGATCATTGTGGCTGGAGTATTATTAGTTCTTTCTACGATCTTTTATTTGTTAGGTGTCACTGCGATAGGGACATTATTATTGGTAGGATGTTTTCTTACGTTATTTAATGTCTTTTTACTTCGTAAAGCCATTCGTTGGTTCCAGACAGTACTCTTGGTGAAGCTTGAGAACTTTTATGAATCCATGTTGGAGTTCGCCCTCAATGGAAAGAAACCCTACCTATTCCTAGGAGGAACAGTTCTATTGTTATTTTTCTCATTGGTACTATTAGGAATTAGAGCTCCGAAAGTGCTATTCTTTCCAGACAATCAGCCTCAGTTGATCAATGTCTTTATTGAGTTCCCTATTGGAACTGACATCGAGGCGACAAATGAGTTTGTGGACGGAATGGAAGATGAGTTGATGGTGGCACTGGATGATTATACCGATATTTTGGAGTCTGTGATTAGCCAGGTAGGTGAAGGAACTGGAGATCCTTTGGAAGGTCCAAGTAACCAACCTACACCTCATAAGGCGAAAATTACCATTGGTTTTGTGGATTATATTGATCGTCAAGGAATCAACACCAATGATGCCATGGAGGCAATTCGTGAATTGGTTGAAAAATATCCAGGGGTATTGATCACCGTCGATAAGCAACGAAATGGTCCGCCAACAGGTAAGGCAGTCAACATTGAGTTTGTAGGAGAAGATTACGATCAGTTGATCGCTTATGTAAATAAAACGAGGGAGTATTTGACTAACCTTAATATTCCTGGTATTGAAGAATTGAAGTCTGATTTATCTCTTGGTAGCCCAGAAGTGATTTTGAATATCGATCGTGAAAAAGCCAGAAGATTTGGGCTTTCTACTTCTGAAATTGCCAATGACTTAAGAACGGCATTATTTGGTCTGGAAGTATCTAAATACAAAGAAGGAGAGGATGATTATCCAATCCAGCTTAGGTTGAAGGAAGGTTTCAGGTATGATATCAATACTTTGGTCAATAAGAAAATCGGGTTTAGAGATAAGTTTGGAACTAAGCGTGAAGTGCCGATTTCAGCGGTAGCTCAGATTAAATACGGTTCTACTTATGGATCTGTAAAAAGAAAAGATCTGGATAAAGCGATAACTGTTTACTCCAATGTTTTGGATGGCTATAACCCTACTGAAGTCAATGCGCAAATTCAGGCGGCCCTTCAGAATTACAGTGTTCCAGATGGAATCTCTATGAAATATACGGGTGAGCAAGAGGAGCAACAGAAATCAATGGACTTCTTGCTGGGAGCATTGGGAATCGCTGTTTCTTTGATTTTCCTGATCATCGTAGCACAGTTTAATTCTGTGACTACACCATTTATCATCATGGCATCAGTCGTATTAAGTACCATTGGGGTGTTCTTAGGATTGGTGATTTTCAATATGGACTTCGTTGTGATTATGACGGGTATCGGTATTATTTCCCTGGCTGGTGTCGTGGTAAATAATGCCATTGTATTGATTGACTATACCAATTTGGTGAGAGAGCGTAAGCGAGAAGAGTTGGGGATGGGTCCAAAAGATCATTTACCATTTAATCTGATGATCTCTAGTATTGTAGAGTCAGGAAAAACCAGGTTAAGACCGGTATTGCTGACAGCAATCACTACAGTCTTAGGATTAATTCCACTTGCGATTGGTATGAATATTAATTTCGGTACGCTTTTGAGTGATTTTGATCCACAGTTTTATGTAGGAGGGGATAACGCAGCATTTTGGGGTCCAATGGCCTGGACAGTTATTTTCGGGTTAACCTTTGCGACCTTCCTCACGTTAGTAATTGTACCAGTCATGTATCTCTTGGCCGATAAGTTAAATATGCGCCTAAAGAGAATTAAAGCATGATTGTTTTAAGGTTGGTGGTTTTTTTAATAAAACCTCCGGGGTTCTATCCCGGGGGTTTTTTGATTTTTAAGCCCACTTGGTTCGACCTTTGCTGCTAAAAAATGTTAATTTTGAATACCCAAATAGATTACAAGAATGAATGAGTTGAAGTGGTTTGTCATGTATACTGCCTCTCGATCAGAGAAAAAGGTAGCAAAGAGATTAAGAGAAAATGGCAAGGAAGTTTATTTGCCAATTATTGAAGAAATCAGACAATGGTCAGACCGGAAGAAGAAGGTAGAAAAACCACTTTTTAATGGATATGTTTTTGTGAAAACAACCCGCAACCAATTATGGGAATGCCTTCAAGTGCCCGGGGCGGTGAAGTTTGTTCATTTCTCCGGACAGCATGCAACAGTACGAGATGAGGAGCTTGAGACCATTGAAAGGATCATTTCTACCGGTGTAGCGGTGGAGTCAGATGGAAGTGTCATCGAGGCTGGAGAAAAGGTAGAAGTGATTGGCGGCGCTCTCCAACATATGACTGGGGAGGTAATAGAGAAAGGAAATAAAGACTATTTCTTAATTCGAATTCCTAGTATCTATCAAAATATGCTCGTAAGCATCCCTAGAAAATTCTTGCAGTCTCTGGGTAAGGTTAGCCAATAGAAGACATCGTTAATTATTGTCAATTACCACCTGCGCAGGTGCCTGAAATGCTGCAGCAGGTTTTCTTTTAGTTTTAATAGAGTCCTTAATTTCTGCAGCGGAATAGATTTTAGTATTTCCCTTGAGGTACCTCACTGTGTCAGAAATTGGAATGAAATCTACAATGGTTGAATCACTGTACAACGAATCTAAAGATGCAGGATTTACCAAGAAAACTTTTGCTTTGAAACTGCCTTGACCTGCTGAATTATTGCCAATTGGTTTGATAGAAATAAGGACGTTTTCATTTTCTATTGTAATTGGGAGATTTGGTGCCTCTATTACTGGGGGAGGAATCATTTCGGAAGGCTTTTCGGACACCATATCCCCGCTAGAGACGGGACTGCTTTGATTGTTGAAATTAGGAAGGATAAATATGCCTGCGATAATCACAAAAGCGATCGAGGCTGCATAAGGCATCAGTTTTCTTAAAACAGATTTTGGTTTAGGGTCTGATGTATTTCCTGGAGAAGTAGCTTCTCTCTCGATAGGTTCCGCTGAAGGAGCAGGCATAGGAGGGGGAGCAGGACTTCTTTTCCTAGGGTTTGGCGCTAAAGATTCTACTTTTTGGACTTCATTGACATCCATCTCGTCGGAAAGAGTAGGATATATTTTGCCTTTTTCATCCCCTTTGGCTAAGCTACTTTGGGCTACCTCAAAGTTAGGGAGAGATTCAGGTACAAATGCTTCAGTTTTGACATTTCTCTCTAAGACAATGTCTTTTTTCCTTTCTCCAAATCCTTCAATAATTTGAAGTAAGGTTACCCTTAATACCAAAGTGAAGGTTCCTTCTTTCTTGGCTCGAACATCAAAAAGCCATTCTGTGTAATCATCTTCGAAAATAAATTGCTCGGTAGAAGAGAGGGGGTCGATTTCAAAATTTCCATCCCCTTTTCCTTCTTCTAGATTTACCTGCATCACTTTTCCAAGACGTATTTCTTCTATGACTTCAGAGTCTTTTGGTAAATTAAGGCCCTCTTTCAATAGAATTTCATCCCAAGCTAAACGTACAATACAACGTGTCCATGCTTCGATCTGCATCATATCGGGGATATGATAAAGTACTTTGCCGTATTTATTTGTTTTAGGGCTAGGAGTGGGGCTAGGGGTTTGATTATCCTCCGTTCTATCTAAAAGTTGGTCTAATAAAGGGGAGTAGTTTTTAGCTTTCATCTCCTCCAAAGAGAGGGTGTTCATATCCCGAAAGATATTGGCTAATTGTGCGATAGCGCCTCGAATGTCAGTGTAGAGATCAATGTCGTCTCTTATTCCTTGCGTATCGGCAAAGCTATCCAAGTCTTTTAGTGCCTTATTGAGCTCATCGATTTGATCCTCCCAATACCTTAAATAGGAAATTATGCCAATGGGTTTGTAGATGTTTGCATCTCCCAATACAATAGGGAAAACCCGGGAATGGATGTTTCCCTTTTTCTGAACTTCCAATAGCTCAAACATGCAATTGGGTGACTTGAGGTATTTATCACTGATGACAAGAAGGACAGAATTTCCTGTTCCAATTTTCCTCATAAAGTCTTTTATGAGGCCTTTAAAACCAAGGTTTCTTTTGTCTCTTACGAGAGGTAGTCCTTTTTCTGTTATCAGTTGGTCCAGTTCATTGGCAACTTCTTCACTTAAGCCTCCCCAGGCATAAGAGATAAATATTGATTTTGGATCAAAGGCCATAAAAAATCAGCTAGTATAAAAGTACAGTCTGAAGTTAAGTTTTATTCACATAAACTTCAAATAGTCAGTTGCTTTGGGATTCGCTAGCATTAGGCCTAGCCACTTCCATAGATCAATGGGAGTTTTTAGAAATAAAAAAGGAGCTAAAAGCTCCTTTCTACTAATCCAATTTTGGATAAATATATCTTCGATAAACAATCTGGACCTGACCTAGATGGTCTCCAAATCTGTTGAATCCTACATTTCCGTCCATATTGTCAGTAAAGGATAGCATCAAAGTACCCTCGGCAGCGATATCGGCATAAGCCCCTAATTGAAAACTTAGACCTGCTCTAAATGGCACATAGGCTGTCGTAAGCGTTTCTCTCTGAGGTATTTCATTTTCCTCAAAAGATTTCGTTTGCTCGGTGCTTGTATACATCACACCGAAACCAAAGCCTCCATAAAAATTGGCAAAACTACGGTTCATATGATTGGCAAAAGGAATAAGGTTGACGCTAGGCATTACGTCAAAAAACAAAGCAGTGCCTTTCGCTGTAAATGAGGAATTGTAAAGTTTCCAATGATCAATCACTCTTTGGCTTGGATCTCCTCCGCTTTCAATCCACTGGATTCCACCTGTTGCACGCACATCAAACAAAGGGGATAACCTTTTGGTTATTGCGGCTGAGATGGAAGGCTTAAACTTAAAATTAAAATCACGGTACTGTCCTCCATTATCCATGTATGCGAATGCGGGCCCTATTCCAAAGGATATAATATGATCTCTTGAGATTTTTTCTTTGTAGAAATTTTGCCCGTTTGCAATGCTCGCAAATAGCAGTGTCAAAGAAAAAAGTGATATGGAAAGTAATCTATGCATAGGAAGATTCCTGATAAGTGAAGTAATGGGTTCAGGATTTATTGCAAATTTTACAACAAATATGCCAATCCTTTATCAGGATTTATATCTCTAACCTTAAATTTCTAATATTATTGCTTTTTTATTTAGGAAATCAAGCTTCTTCAAATGCTTTTTGAATATCCTCTTCCGTAGTTTTAAGCTTTGTTTTACATAGTTTAACGAGCTCTGAGGCCTCTTTTACAAGTTCCGAGAGTTCATCCACACTTTTTTTACCTTCCTCTAGCTGGATTAAAATTTCCTCCAGTCGAGTCATTGCTTCCGTATAGTTTTTTTCTGTCATTCTTCCTCAATTTGTGTAATCGTACTGTTGATTTTTTCCGCTAAGGTATGGGTCGTCATTTCATCCCCAACTTTCGCTTTGGTAAGATGAATAGGCGTTCCTGATATTTCGGTTCTGGTATAACCTTTGGCTAAGATCGATTTGGGATCAAGTTGCTTTAACCAGTGGGATTTGTTTTCCAGCTTCTCGGTTTCCTTTGTTAAGATTCTGGTTGTATTCTGACGAATGCCTTTCTCTAAATTTTCCAGCTTCAATTGCTGCAACTCCAACATGTTTTTAGAGGAAGTATTGATTCTCAAAAGCCAAGAGTTCAGCTTATCATGTTCTTGGATTAAACGATTTCGGGAATAGGATTGAAGGCGCTGGCTAAATTGTTGAATTATGGTACTTTGCTCATGAATCTTAAGCTTAGTTGCTCGCTCCATTCTTCTGCTTGCCAAGGTCAATCTTTCCTCAAACTCTCGGAATCCCGAAAGTAAGAATTCTGCTACAGCAGTAGGTGTTTTTAGCTTTGTATGAGCAACCATATCCGCAATGGTGTCATCTCTTTCATGCCCAATGCCTGTAAATACGGGAAGGCTGCATTTGGCAATTTTTACCGCCAACTCATATTCATCAAAGCAGTCTAAATCCAATTGAGCTCCGCCACCCCTGATAATGACTATTGATTCTAGTCCCAGTAAATCTTTAGATTTTTCGGCCGAATCAATAGCTTGAATTAAATTTTTAACTGCGTCATTTCCCTGCATCAGTGAGGGGAATAACTTATGGTAAATTTTATACCCTCCGGAGTTTGATTCAATCTGATTGATAAAATCTCCATAACCAGCCGCCGTGGCACTGCTGATGATTCCAATTTTTTGGATGACCCCTGGAATTGGGAGTTGGCTATTGAGCTGAAGCATTCCTTCACGCGTCAACCGATCAATGGTTTCTTGACGGACACGGGCTCTTTCCCCTAGAGAAAAAGATGGATCAATGTCCTTGACGTTTACGCTAAGTCCATAAAGAGGATGAAAATTGATTGCGACCTGGGCCAATACTTTCATTCCATTTTTAAGACTGGTGCCTGTGGAGGATTCAAAGCGAGTAGCAACATTCCGGTATGTGAATTGCCAGAGATTTGCTCTGATTTTTGCCTGAATTTTATTGCCGTTTTTCTCGACCAACTCAAAATAGGCATGGCCCTGAGGTGATAATCTAAAGTCAGATAACTCGCCAATGACCCAATAAACCGGATCTAATTCACTGTCTAGGACTTGTTGAATTAATTGGTTTAGTTCCGAAATGGATCGAGCATTATGCATTCAGGTTATTTAGATTTTTGGTGCAAAGCTTTTATTTGACGGTTGAGTTCTAAACTGGCTCTCAACATCGGCAATCTTAATTGATCTCCACAGATGTCCATATGCATTAAAAGGTTTTTAATCCCAACAGGGTTTCCTTCTTCAAACATCAGAGAGTTATAGTCCAACAAGGATAAAGCTGCTTTTAGGCTTTCCTTTTCAGTGCCATGGCAAATTGCCTTAAAAGTAGAAGGTAGGGCATTGGCAAGAACTGAAATGATGCCACATCCACCGATACTATACATTGCTTTGGTCATCAGATCATCGCCTGATATCAACATAAAGTCTTTTGGTTTTTTGGCTGCTATCTGCATGCATTGTTCCAAGTTACCGCTGGCTTCTTTCATGCCAATGATATTGGGATGGTCCGCCAACCTTACCGTGGTTGCTGCAGTCATATTAGACATGGTTCTGCCCGGAACATTGTATAAAATTACCGGTACGGGAGAATTGTCAGCTATGGCCGTATAGTGCGCTATTATCCCTGCTTGGCTTGGCTTATTATAAAAAGGACTTACGGAAAGAATCGCCGAAATTCCTGTAAAATCTGTTTTGGTTAGGTCATTTAAAACTCCCTGAGTATTATTTCCTCCAATCCCATATACCACAGGTACTCTTCCATTGTTGTATTCCAAACAAGCTTTCAATACCTGTTTCTTCTCTGCAGGTGCTAGCGTGGCACTTTCGCCGGTAGTTCCTAAAACTACCAGATAATCTACACCACCATCGATGACAAAGTCAATTAGTTTTTTGAGACCTTCGAAATCAATAGAACAGTCATCATGAAATGGGGTGACTAATGCTACGCCGGTGCCTTTTAATTGGATCATAATTTTGTAACTAGGTTTGGGACCTTAAAGATAAGGGGCTTCATTGAATTGCACTCAGGTGTTTTCTAAATTTGTTATTCTTCGAGCATTTTTAGGAAATCTTCTTCTGAAATTAATGGAATTCCCAGCTTTTGAGCTTTCTCTTTTTTACTTGGACCCATATCTTCTCCTTCAATGATAAAGTCTAACTTTTTAGAGACGGATGAAACATATTGACCTCCATGAGATTTGATGAAATCCACAATCTCATCTCTTTTGAACTGGTTTAGCTTACCTGAGGCTAAAATTTTCTTTCCTTCCAATGCATTTCCCAAGGATACAGTTTCAATTTGCTCCGCATCAAATTGAAGCCCTGATTTTTTCAATCTTGAAATAATGTCGAGATTTTCCTGTCGGGAGAAAAATTCATGAATACTTTGTACCAGGGTTTCACCCACGCCATTGATTTCTAAAAGTTCTTCTGTACTTGCTTCATTTAATTTGTCTATTGATCCAAAATGCTGAGCTAATAAGGCAGCAGTGTTTTCTCCAATATTTCTAACTCCTAATGCAAAAAGGACTTTTTCAAAAGGTTGCTTTTTGGAAGCAGCAATACCTTCCATCATATTGCTTATGACTCCTTCCTGAAAGGTGTTTGCCTTTAGCTTTTTGATTCGCTCTCTCAATTCTTGACTTAATTCAAGGTCTAAGTCCAAAAGAATTCTATGGACTGTTCCATGTCTTTTGGAGGCCTCTAAAATCGCTTCAAATTGAATGCGCCTTCCCAAGAATATTTCCAAGACTACAGCAACTGGAACATAGTCTTCCAATTTCGGTAAATCATGGGATTTTAGATTTCCAATGAGATAGTCCACCATGCCGGTATTGGCAGGAACTTTCTTTTTCCACTTCCTTATTTGTTCCTGAAATGCTTTGAGCTTTTCGAATAAAGGGAGTTCGGTATTTGCGGCTAGCCAGTCACTGATTTGCTTGAAAGAAATCTGCTCTGTCAATGCAAATAATGCTTTCTCAAGCTTGACAAAGAGCAGCCCCGTTCCTTCTAATTCGTATTGATCTTGGGACATTTCAAGCCCCAAAAGATCACTTTGTTTGGACTCTAAATCATAGATGTCTGCCGGGTTTTGTATAAATCCCTGATCGATTAATGCTCGGATTCTCTCTGTTCCTAGAGAGTCAATATCCATCGCTCTTTTATGAACAAAATGCTCAATTCTACCCAAAACTTGTGGAGGACAGTTGCTGGCATTTGGGCAAAAGTGCTTGGCTTCTCCCTCTTTCCTTTCCAGGGGAGTTCCACACTCAGGACATTCGCTGATATATTCTATTGGTTTAGAATCGGGTTTTCTCTGCTCTAAGGATACTCCCGTGATTTTCGGGATAATTTCTCCACCTTTTTCTACAAAAACCACATCGCCTGTATGAAGTCCCAATCGCTCAATTTCATTGGCATTGTGAAGAGAAGCTCGCTTTACGGTTGTTCCCGCAAGACTCACAGGAGCCAAATTAGCAACAGGTGTGATTGCACCTGTTCTGCCAACTTGATAGGTGACAGAGAGAAGTTCTGTTTCCGAACTCTCAGCTTTGTATTTATAGGCAATTGCCCAGCGAGGATTTTTGGCGGTAAAGCCTAATTCCTCCCGTTGTTCGTAATCGTTGATTTTTAAGACTACACCATCAGTATCCAGAGGAAGTGTAAAACGCTTCTCTCTCCAATCCTCAATATAGGTCAATACATCTTCGATGGTGTTGGTTTTTCTATAAGTTGGAGAAACATTGAAACCCCAGGATTCTATCAAAGAAATAGCCTCATCATGGGCGTTGACTCCGATATCTTCTCCCAATAACTGATAGAAATAACAATTAAGCCTGCGCTTAGCTACTACAGAACTATCCTGCATTTTCAAGGTTCCTGAAGCAGCATTTCTGGGGTTGGCCATGAGGGCTTCGCCATTTTCATTCCGCTCGGCATTGATTTTTTCAAACTCTCTATGCGGTAAAAAGATCTCTCCCCGAACCTCAAATCTCTCCGGGATTTTATCTCCTTTTACATAAAGAGGAATGTTTCTAATGGTCCGAACATTAGCTGTCACATCATCTCCTCTGGTACCATCCCCTCTGGTGACTGCTCTTACTAATTTCCCATTTTCATATACCAAACTGATCGCAACACCATCAAATTTCATTTCGCAGAAATACTCATAGGGATTTCCGCCAAGGCCTTTCTGTACTCTTTCATCAAAAGCGATTAATTCCTCTTTTGAATAGGTGTTTCCAAGGGATAGCATCTTATAAGCATGAACTACCGTTTCAAATTCCTTGGTGATGGTGCCTCCCACACGCTGACTGGGGCTGTCTGGCTGTAAAAGGTCTGGGAATTCGGTTTCCAATTGAACCAGTTCTTCTAGCAATTTATCAAACTCAAAATCCGAAATAACCGCCTGATCCTCCATGTAATACAATTGGTTATGGTGGTCAATTTCTTTGCTGAGTTGGGCGATTCTTTGGGCAGCTTCCTGGTGGTTCATGGTCAATTAGTGAAAATCTGGGCTTGTAAAAATAGGATTTGGTTTGGGAAGGAGCAATTGAATTTTAGGCTTTCATGTTTAGTTGAATTTTTTTAGTCACAAAGTGACGTAAAGAAATAAGCTAAGAGTTCTGGATGATATTTAAAGAAACATCAATTATTAAAATGCTTCATCCTTCACATTCATATTCATCTGGTCTATATCCTTTTCAAGTTATTTCCAGATACTTTTTCTTAAACTCCCACCAGAGTAGAGTTTTGATTTGAAGTCTTTGGTGATTACTCTCATCGAGGTAGACCTTTTGTAGGAGGTTTCGAAAATAATCTGTTGTATGTTTTCGACTTTGTATTTATCGTTTACCCATGGCCACAAGTGATTTTTGATCACTAAATGGTTTTTGTCCAGATAAAAATAATGAAGTTGGTAACCAAAGAATTCAAAGGTCATAGCTGAACTCAAAAGAACTATTCAATACCTTGAAAAAAAATGTTAAGAATGATAATTGAAGGAATTTAAGTTAACTATTCTAAAGTTTATCGTATGCTGCCTTAGGCCACAATACTGGCTCTTGAGAGGGTAAGTGCTTAGGTAAAATAGTAATCTTTTTTTCTGCCATATTTTGATTTAAAGCGTTTATCATTTCTTTGGCTTTTTCAGGTTGCGAAGCAAAAAGATTCTTTTGCTCACCAACATCTTCTTTAAGATTATACAACTCAAAAATTTCTTCTTCGAAAAAGTAAATCAACTTCCAATCACCCTTTATAAAGGAGGCCGAAGGTTTTACACCTCCATTAGAAAAGTCATTGCCGTTATATGTTACCCCGTCAAAACGATAGGGCATAAAAAAGAACATTGAACGGTCTTTAAATGCTTTTTGGGGTTCTTCTTTTTCTAAAACAGGCAACCAACTCATTCCATCAATTGCGTAATCATCAGGTATTTTTGTGTGCGTTGCTTCCAAAACTGTTGTATAAATATCTTCTATAACAAGAGGGGCATCAGAAACGGTTTGTTTTTTCACTTTTCCTGGCCAGCGTACGACACAAGGAACGCGAATACCTCCCTCATAATTTGAGGCTTTACCACTTCGTAAGGGGTAATTAAATTCAAAGTCGCCATATAGCGATTTCTTACCTCTAAACAGCACACGCCCACCATTGTCCGAATAAAAAATCAATAAGGTATTATTAGCAATCCCCCAATCGTCAAGAGCTTTTATGACTTCTCCCAAACTGTTATCAACGCCCTCTATCATCGTTGCATAGGCGGCTTCTGCTTCTGGTTCTCCTTCAGTCAAAGTATAATTTTCTCGATATGGTTTTTGCTCTTGTATCGGTGTGTGCACAGCGTGGTGACTGAGGTATAAAAAGAAAGGCTGCCCTTTGTCAACAGCCACTTTTGAAGCTTTTAGGGCTTCGATGGTTAGCGCTTCGGTAAGGTGGATTTCTTTCCCAAAATAGCTCTCTAGACCCGGCATAGGCTGTGTTTCTGTGTTTTTTCGTTGGAAACTGTCTATACCGTAATAACTTTTTGGTGCACCAAACCCCGTACCTGCTATATTCACATCAAAACCAGCCGCCTCTGGAGTGGGACTTTTGTCTTCAGGACAAAGATCACAAGCGTGGTATTTCCCCGATATAATGGTGCGGTAGCCTTGTTTTTTTAACATTGCAGGAAGCATATTTTCAGGCTTCTCAATGACTTTCCCCGGAGGAAACCAAAGGGTTTTACGGACGTTGTATTGTTCAATAATATCCCCTTTGACTTGATGACGCATAAAATTTTGTCCTGTGAGTAATGAAACCCTTGAGGGTACACAAATCGCATTAGAACGTGCGTGGGTAAACATTTTTCCTTGAGATGCTAATTTTTCTAAATTAGGAGTTTGATAACGTTGATTATACAGAGTCGATTGCCCATCCATCGGCAAAGATGTATCGTTCCAACCCAAATCGTCGACCAAAAACACAATGACATTTGGGGGTTGCACAGTTTCTTTTTTACAACTTGCAAATGCGATTAAGCACCATATTAGAGTAACTGTTTTATTAGTAAAAATTTTCATTGTGCTTATGTACGGATTAATAAAGGCTATTTCTACCTTTTAAATTTTTCTTATTTCGTTACAATATCAAAATCAGCCTATTTCCAGGTTCGACCAATAAATGCAACAGGTAGTTTTTTTTCTCCTTCATGAACAAAGTCATATTTATATCCCTTTATTTCACTTTTCTCCAAAATATACGGCATATGTTAATCCCCATCATAGCTCACTATATAAAATCTCTTTGCGGATAACGAAAAACCACTGTGAGGATCTTCTGAGTCTTATATCCAAAACCTAAATAATGGGGTTGTGTCAATAGACAAATCCCGAATGACTTATTTCAGGGCATTCCATATTTTCTTTTTCAGGGGGCTTCGTATTATTTCCTGAATTCGAAAAAGGTTTTCATTAGTCAGAATCTACCAATTACCTGTAATCAATTAAAGAGTCGGTTTTAATAGGTTTAGATCATTCCGCGATTGATTAAACTCAAAATCCGAAATAACCGCCTGATCTTCCATGTAATACAATTGGTTAGGGTGGTCGATTTCTTTGCTGAGTTGGGCGATTCTTTGGGCAGCTTCCTGGTGGTTCATAGTCAATTAGTGAAAATCTGGGCTTGTAAAAATAGGATTTGGTTTGGGAAGGAGCAATGAGTGACATTTTTTTTAGCCATAAACTGTCAGGTAGGTATTATTAGAGGGGAAAGTATAATGGGTACAATAGGTTTTAATTGTATATCAATTCATTATTTTAAATCTTTGTTTTTTAATAAATCCAATGAGCAAAAAACACAGTATAGAAGGAAAGATATTGGATACTGCCTACAAACTTTTTTTGAAGAACGGCTACAGGCAAACCACCATGGATGAAATTTCTTTAGAGCTCGGAATGAGTAAAAAGACTCTGTATAAATATTATCCAGGGAAATTAGAATTGTTGGAGTCCTCATTTGATGTTTTGAAAACAAAAATGACGGCAAAAATTGAGGCGATTTTAGATAATAAGTACATTTCTTTCCCTTTGAAACTCCAATCTGCTTTGACTGTGGTAGCGAACTATCTGGCTCCAATCAACCCAGATCTATTCGAGGATTTGAGAGAATATGCTCCGGAAGTTTGGGAGGACTTGTGCACATATATCAATAATTCCGCATACTTGAGATTTCATAAATTGATCCAGCAAGGTATGGATCAAGGTTTAGTCAATCCACGGTTGAATATCAATTTGATCGTTATGTTATATGCGTCAGCAGTTCAATCGCTTTTAGACCCTAAGTTTATCTCCCAGTTTCCAAAAACATTTCAAGAGGGAATGAAGCTGTCACCCTCTGAAATTTATGATCAAGCCGTATCGGTGATTTATAATGGAATACTGACAGAAGAAGCAAGGAATGAATTTGTCGAAGGCTAATACCTCCCTCGATTGATTTTCTTATCTTTGCGGCCAGAAATAATCTTCTTATTCACCCAACATATTGAATCTTCCTCAGCAAATGAGTCAAAATAATTTTAAAAGATATACCATTACCTCCGCTTTACCTTATGCCAATGGGCCTTTGCACATTGGGCATTTGGCAGGGTGTTATGTTCCATCTGATATCTATGTAAGGTATTTAAGGTCTTTAGGGAAAGATGTGCTTTATGTATGTGGTTCGGATGAGCATGGTGTAGCGATCACGATCAAAGCAAAAAAAGAGGGTAAAACCCCTCAACAAGTGGTAGACCAATACCATGAGATCATGAAGGGGAGTTTTCAGGAATTTGGAATCAGCTTTGATCACTATTCCCGAACCTCAGCGAAAATCCATCATGAAACTGCACAAGGGTTTTTTAAGGATCTTTACGATAAAGGAGAGTTTTTAGAACAAAGTACTGAGCAGTATTTCGATGAGGAAGCTGGACAGTTTTTAGCAGATCGATACATAGAGGGAACATGCCCGAAATGTGGGAATGAAAATGCTTATGGCGATCAGTGTGAAAAATGCGGTTCTTCATTAAGTCCAACAGATCTTATTAAGCCAAAGTCAAAATTGAGTGGTAGAACTCCTGTACTTAAAGAGACCAAACATTGGTTTTTGGATCTTGCGAGATACCAAAGTTTCCTGAAAAAATGGATCATCGAAGATCATGCTGATGATTGGAAAAACAATGTGCTTGGACAATGTCGATCTTGGTTAGAAGCTGGTGACGGCTTGCAGGCCAGATCTATGACCCGAGATTTAGACTGGGGAATCAAAGTGCCCCTAAACGACGCCGAAGGTAAAGTGCTCTATGTTTGGTTTGATGCACCAATCGGTTACATCTCATCTACCAAAGAGTGGGCTGCTGAAAACGGAAAAGATTGGGAGCCTTACTGGAAAGATGAGGATACCAAACTGGTTCATTTTATCGGGAAAGATAATATCGTTTTCCACTGTATTATTTTCCCAGCAATTCTAAAAACTCATGGAGGTTATGTTTTGCCGGATAATGTTCCTGCCAATGAGTTTTTGAATCTGGAAGGAGAGAAGATTTCCACCTCCAGAAACTGGGCGGTTTGGTTGCATGAGTATTTAGAAGAATTTCCAGGGAAGCAAGATGTGCTTCGCTATGTGTTGACGGCAAATGCTCCTGAAACGAAGGACAATGATTTTACCTGGAAGGATTTTCAGGGAAGGAATAATTCAGAGCTGGTTGCGATTTATGGAAACTTCGTGAATCGTGCCGTTGTGCTGACCAAGAAATACTTCAACGATGTTATACCTGAGAGAGGAGAATTGACGGGTTATGATGAAGAGGTATTGGAGGCCTTAGCAGGATTCCCTGAAAAAATAGCTTCTTCTATTGAGCGATATAGATTTAGAGAAGCCTTAGGAATTGTGATGGATCTAGCCAGATTGGGAAATAAATATTTGGCTGATACCGAGCCTTGGAAGGTGATCAAAACCGATGAGGCTAGAACCGGAACCATATTAAATATCGCATTAAACATTGCCGCAAATCTGGCAATTGTGTCTGAGCCTTTCCTTCCTTTTACGGCGAATAAGCTGAAGGAATTGTTTGGAATGGATGAGTTTAAGTGGGAAGAATCAGGTCAGCCTGAATTGGTGAAAGCAGGAACAGTTTTAGGAGAAATGGGATTGCTTTTTGAAAAAATTGAAGATAAAGTAGTTGAAAAACAAGTGCAAAAATTAATGGACGCGAAGAAAGAAAACGAAGCAGCAAACGCTCCTGTGCCAGCGATGAAAGATATTATCACCTATGATGATTTTGCTAAATTAGACATGCGGGTGGTAACGGTATTGGAAGCGGAGAAAATGCCGAAATCCAAGAAGTTGATCAAAATGAAAGTGGATACTGGGCTAGGACATAGAACAGTATTGAGTGGTGTAGCTGAGCATTTTGAGCCTGAGTTCCTGATTGGAAAGCAAGTGACCATGTTGATCAATTTAGCACCAAGAAAAATGATGGGAATTGATTCAGAAGGCATGATCTTGATGGCGGAAGATAAAGACGGAAAGTTAAAGCTAATTCAGCCTCATGAGGGAACTGCCAGTGGTTCCACTATTTCGTAAGAAAGACTATCAGGCTGAGTTTCCCGTATAATTATCCGGATCCAAGCCTTTGTTCAGTATCTAGTACAAAGTATTTAGTATTAAATATCAAGAGCTAGGAAAGGTTAAGAATCAAGAATATAGATTCAAGAATTAAGAGCCAAGGGAATTATTCTCTTGGCTCTTTTTGGTTTTAAGTCTTGATTCTTTTTTCTAGCATCTTGACTCCAAATCAATGCAAAGGTCTTTTCTTGATCATCCCACCTTTGGTGTCTTTGATTGGGTATTGTATGACAAAGGCTTTGGGGTCTATTTTTTCTATTTCAGTAAGAAGACGAGTGACTTCCAGTCGAGTGATCACGCAAAAGAGAACTTTCCTTTCGGGAAATAGATTGGCTTTCTCACCATATCCTCCATCAGATTTTAGAGCCGTAACCCCTCTTCCCAGTCCATGTGAGATCATGGATTTAATCTCTTCAGTTTGTGGTGACATAATCATCACGCCAAGGTATTCTTCCACACCATTGATCAGGAAATCTACCGTTTTCGAAGCTGAAAAATAGGTCAGCATAGAATACATGGCTGTTTCTATATTGACGAAAATGGCAGCGACGATAAAAAGGAAAATGTTGAAAACAGTGATAAAGTCACCCACTGTCAAGCTTGATTTTCTACTCACCGATATGGCTAATACCTCCGTTCCGTCTATCACAGCTCCACCTCGAATGGAAAACCCTATGCCACTTCCTAAAAAGAAGCCTCCAAAGACAGCGATTAAAAGTTTGTCGGCAGTGATTGCTGGAACTTCAATGTAGTGAACCAAAAGTGCCAATCCGAAAATGGCCAAACTCGACTTTACGGCAAAGCTGATAGAAAACTGTTGTGCGCCTAAAAGGATAAATGGAATATTGACCAGGACAATCAAGATGGAAAGGTTGACCGGAGTCAGGATTTCTAACAAGAGAGACATTCCCATTGCCCCGCCGTCAAAGAAGCCATTGGGAAGGAGGAAACCTTTTAGACCAATGCTGGCCATGCAAATACCTATGATAATAAATAAGATGTCCTTCCATGTATTCCAAGAAGTGAACCTAGCTAGGAAGTTTTGTTCTGGAAGTGAAGAATGTGGTTGAATCATGCCGTAAAATACACTATTTAACTGATGGGATAAATTTGTTATTAAAGAATTAAAATGAATTCATGAACTTACCAGACATCGATTTATATTGATAAATATTTAAGTCAAATTTGTAAAGTTCAAAACAAATGTTTGATTGTTTTAGTTGTCGTTTGTTTTAATGATTTAATCTATTTTTTGAAAAAAAGATGGTAAAAACCTAAAATCAGTAAAAATTTCACCGTGAATTATAAGAAATTTTGAAATTTATCTATTTTGAGCTATATTATTTGACCTCTAATTTTAAAGGCTAACGATACATGAATACAGAAGGATATAATGCAGGAGAGCATTACGACGAAATGTTTACACCTGATGGGGAAGTGAGATCACACTACGATGGGTTTTCTAATTTTTTAAAAAAAGCCTCTTCAAAGAAGATGAATCACCTTCAATCTTCAGCCAATAAAACACAATTGGCCATGGGGATGACATTCAATGTCTACCATGACAATCAAGGCATGGAGAAGATTCTTCATTTGGATATTATACCTAGGATCATTTCCAACCAAGAATGGAAAAAATTAGAGGCAGGTTTAAAACAAAGAATTTATGCGCTCAACCTGTTTTTACAGGATATCTACAATGAGCAAAAAATATTAAAAGATGGGGTAGTCCCATCGGAATTGATTTTAAAAAGTAAGGACTATTTAGAGCCTTGTATAGGTTTGACACCACCCAAAGGAATATGGTGCCACATTACAGGGACAGATCTTGTACGGGATAAAAATGGAGAGTTTTACATTTTGGAGGATAATCTAAGGTGCCCCTCTGGAGTTTCCTATATGCTTGAAAGTCGTGAAATCATTAAACGAGTATATCCTGAGCTGTTCAATCAAAAAGGGGTAATGCCTGTTTCCGATTACCCCATGAAGCTCTTGAAAATGCTTCAAAATTTAAGTGGGAAAGCTAAACCGGTAGTTGGTGTTTTGACACCAGGAATATACAATTCAGCCTATTTCGAGCATTCATATCTGGCCCTTCAAATGGGAGTGGAATTAGTGAATGGAGTGGATTTGATTGTGGAGGACAAAAAAGTCTACATGCAAACCACCAAAGGTCTACAGCAAATTGATGTGATCTACAGAAGGATCGATGATTCATTTTTAGATCCTTTGACATTTAATCCAAAATCAATGCTAGGCGTACCTGGAATTTTTGATGCTTACAAAGCTGGGAATATTGGTCTTGCCAATGCTCCGGGAACAGGTGTGGCGGATGACAAAGCAGTCTATGCTTACGTGCCAAGGATCATCAAATATTATTTGGATGAAGAGCCTATATTAAACAATGTTCCCACTTACTTATGTAGGGAAGAAAAGGATAGGAAATTTGTCTTGGAGAACATTGAAAATCTGGTGGTCAAAGAAACAAACGCAGCTGGAGGGTACGGAATGTTGATAGGTCCAAAGGCGACGAAAGAAGAACATGAGACCTTCAGAGGATTAATTAAAGACAATCCGACTAATTACATTGCACAGCCCACATTGTCACTTTCCACAGTTCCAACTTTGACTGATGAAGGAGTTTCTGGAAGGCATGTGGATTTGAGACCATATATTCTCTATGGAGAAGAAATTGAAGTAATTCCAGGAGCTTTGACAAGGGTAGCACTTAAAAAAGGCTCACTGGTAGTGAACAGTTCACAAGGCGGGGGTAGTAAGGATACTTGGGTTTTATATAACTAAAAAAAAATGCTTAGTAGAGTAGCAAATCATATTTATTGGCTAGGGAGATACCTAGAGCGAGCAGAGAATTATGCGCGTTTTATTGATGTGAATTTTAATTTGATGCAGGACCTGCCTATTGGTCTTAAAGAACAATGGCAACCATTAATTGCTGCAACAGGGGATCTCAAATTGTACATGGAAACCCATGAGACCTTTTCTCGAGAGCAAGTACTATACTTTTTGGCTTTTGATGCGAAGAATCCCAATTCCATGGTCAATACCATTTACCATTCCAGAGAAAATGCCAGGATTATTCGTGAGAGCCTTAGCAAGGAAACTTGGGAAGAAGTAAATGAACTTTATTACATGATCAAACATGGGGCGGAGAAAAAGCTTTGGAAGAGAGAAGACCCACGAGACTTTTTTGAGAAAATAAAAAATCAGATTCTTCTGATATATGGCATTGCAGACAATACCGTTGCAAGAGCAGAGGGATGGTTTTTTAGACAATTAGGACAATTTCTCGAAAGGGCTGACCAGACTTCCAGAATTTTAGATGTGAAATACCACATTCTATTACCCTCTCCAAGTGAGGTTGGTACGCCTTTGGATTTCTTGCATTGGATGGCCTTGTTAAAGTCTGTGACAGGGTTTAACTCCTACCGTAGAATTTATGGAAATATTGACCCTTCCGGGGTAGTGGAATTTTTGGTGCTCAATAAGTACTTTCCACGCTCGATTTATTATTGCCTAAAAGAATCAGAAAGATGTCTTTTGAGTATTTCAGGGAATTCTTCTGGTGGGTTTCAAAACTCTGCTGAAAAGGCTATGGGTGAATTAAGATCAAAATTGGAGTATTGTGAGGTAACTGATATTATTAATACTGGCCTTCATGAATATCTGGATAATCTTCAGATCAAAATCAATAACATTTCTAATTTGGTCGATGAGAATTTTTTCAGAACGAAGGATAATTTCACCCATCAAAAGCAGGAGCAAAAGCAGGGATAACCCTATAGAGGCCTAATCAGCATAAACTCCGTTTTCAGGTTTTTCGAAGATGGAATCCTCAAAGGGTTCGTCAAGAATCAATACGTCTGCAAAACTCACTTGATACTTCATGTTTTTAGTAGAGTCATTCTCATAAACATATCCTGTGAGAGTCCTAGGGAATACCAATCCATCAGCATCTCTATAATCAGCGTATTTAAGGGCATTTAAAGTCTGTGAATTCTCATCAAAATAGGTGACTGAGTATAATAGATATTCCAGTCTTCCTGTTTCTGGATGAAGTAAAAGGTAGAATTGATCATTCGAACTTTCACCCACCCCTTGGTTCATTGTAGCATGTAGGGTTTTATAAGAAGTGCCATTTACAGTTTTGTTTTCCACAGGAAGAACTCTGACTCCCGGATCTGTCAATACATAAGGAATGGCATAAAAATAGAAGTATAGGTTATGATAAAAGTCTACTGATCTTCCTCCAAATGCTTCTCTTCTTGGGCTCACCCAAGTTCCCGTATCATCTTTACCAATACTGAAAGTAGATTCATCTAATCTGATTTTTCTTGATTCCAGATTGACAAAATAGTTTTCCTGAGTCAAGGTGGTTTCATGAATCATGGAAAAACTCATGGCCTTTGCATTGATCCATTTTTCCCAATCCCCATGGGCATTCAGTAATTTCTCAAATTCTGGATTTAGCTGAAGAGTTTCCTTGCTATTTTCTGAGCATGATAAAAGCAACATAAAACAGCACGCGAATCCTAAAAAGAGGAGGTTTTTCATTTTTGGGTGATTATTGGTTTTCTGGATTTTGAATGTAGTTGAATTTGATGGAAAAATAAATATTTAGACTGATTCTAAACTTTTTTGAAAAAATACTTTGGAATTAGTCTAAATAACAATTGAGATTATTAAATTTGGTGCTTCATCCAACCAAGGTCGAAATAATCATACCATCAACTCCTATTTAAACCATGAGAAAATCAACCCTTTGGAATTCAGTCCGGCATATTTTTAATGAGGTTCACCTGTGGGCAGGATTGATTTCTGGGATCGTTGTAATCCTAGTCTGTTTCAGTGGAACCATCTATGTTTATAATTCAGAAATTAGGGAAATGGCCAGTCCTGAATTATACCATGTAGAGGCTACTGGTGAAAGAATGTCGCCAGAGGAGATTAAGACAAAGTTGGAAAGCTCTGAGCAATCTAAAGTGATCGGAATCAACTGGAATGATGAGGAAGGTGAAAGTGTACAGTTTACTCTGAAAAAAGAAGGTGAAGAGGGAAGAGGAAGCAGCTATTTCGTCAATCCCTATACTGCTGAAATTTTAGGGGGAACACGCCCTGAAACAGCAGCTTCTGAGTTCATGGGCTATATGTTTAGCTTACACCGCTGGTTGCTGATAGATAAAATAGAGACTCCTATCCTGGAGAGCATGTCCAATAGAGAACTAGGTAGGTTTATCAATGGTGTGGCAACCTTGCTTTTTACCTTAGGGGTTTTGACAGGGATTGTAATTTGGTTTCCAAAGAAAGTGAAAAATTGGAGACAGGGTTTGAAAGTAAAATGGAATGCAAACTGGAAGAGAGTCAACCATGATTTGCACAATACATTAGCTTTCTATTCCTTGATTTTTCTACTCATTATGGGGTTGACAGGTCCTTTTTGGTCTTTTTCATGGTATAGAGAGGGTTGGCAAAATACTTGGGATACCAGCCGTAAATCAAATGAGCGTTCAGAACAAGTTGCTGAAGAGGAAGTGATAAAAAGTGCTGCAGGGGTATTTACCTTGGATGAGTTGATTTCAAAAGTAAATGAAGAACTACTTTATGAGGGAACCTTAAGAATCTCTTTGCCTCAAGAAGGAGATAATACGGTCTCTGTTAGTAAGTATAGAACGGGATTTTTTGCAAGAGCAGGATCTGATCAATTGAAATTAAATACCGCTGATTTATCAGTCCAGGAGGCTAATCTATTCTCAGATTTGCCATGGAGACAGCAAGTTGGAAGATCGGTAAAATCGCTTCACACTGGAGATATTTATGGGCAGTTTACTAAGTTTATATGGTTTTTAGCTTGTTTGGTTGCCACAAGTTTGCCAATAACTGGAACATTGATTTGGCTGAATAAAAAGAAAAAGAAGCCTTCAAAAAAGAAGAAGACACAAGCAAGAAAATTGGAAGTTGCTTAATAATGAAAGACCTTTTGAAAATTTTCAAAAGGTCTTTCTTTTTGCATAAGATTGAAAATGAAATTGTTAAATCTCTTTTTTAGATGACTTTTAAGGGAATCTTAAGAGTGAGTTCAGACTAAATGAGCTTAAATTTTAGAGATTTGATTTATTTTCCATCTGTCAAAGAGGAAAATGACAGAGATTATTCAATGAAAATTAATTAAGCTGATGCGGATTTTGGTTGTTGAGGATGAACCGGGTATTTCTAATTTCCTTAAGCAAGGTTTGGAGGAAGAGGCTTTCGCCGTGGATCTGGCTGATAACGGCAAGTCGGGACTTGAGTTGGCACTGTCAGGGTCCTATGATTTGCTACTTTTAGATTGGATGCTTCCAGGTATCAGCGGTATAGAATTGACCAGACAATTTAGAAAGCAGTTCTCAGACACCCCCATCATTTTCCTGACTGCCAAGGATACAGTAGATGAAACTATTTTTGGTCTGCAATCTGGAGCGAATGATTACATCAAAAAACCTTTTCATTTTGAAGAGCTTTTGGAGCGAATCCGGGTACAGTTAAGAGCAAAAAAAGGTGCCAAAGAAAAATTCACTTTAGGCCCGATTGTGCTGGATACTGAGCGTCACATAGTGCTGAAAAATGAGCAGGAAATTCAGTTGACCCAAAAAGAGTTTGCCTTGCTTGAATACCTCATGCGTAATAAAAACAAAGTTTGCCGGAGAACGAGGATCATCGAAAGCGTCTGGGACATTCACTTCGATTATAACACAGGGGTAATTGATGTATTTATTAATTCTCTTCGAAAAAAGCTGGATTTGCAAAAAGATGAGGATTATATACAGACGATCCGAGGAGTAGGATATATAGCAAAAGAACGATGAAAGGAAGGTCTTACAAAGAGCAGATAGCAAGAAGGTTGACCTTGGTGACAGCATTAATCGTGATGGTGGTTTTTGCTATCATCTACCTCGTCGTAAGCTTCACGGTTGTACAAAATATCGACAAGGAATTGGAATTAGAGACTCAAAAGCATGTGGGGCAGATATTTTTGGAAAATGGTGTAATCAAATTCATGCATAAAGACGAATGGCAGGAACAAGAACACCAGCAAATACAGTTGAATCCCATTTTTATTGAGATTGTAGACTTGGAAGGTAACTCCATGGATAAGTCTCCCAACTTGAGGAATAATAGGTTAAAATACTTTCCTGGAAGAGGATCAGATGAAGACGCTTGGACCATTAAAATTGGCGATCAGGAAGTCAGGCAGAAACAAATTCTATTAAAAAATAAAGGGGAACTGGAAGGCTATTTATTGGTGGCCACTTCCTTTGAAGATGCAAGTGAATTGCTCAGTAAGCTCCGATTGATTTTACTGGTATTGTATCCGGGGATTTTGATTTCCTTATATCTGATCATGCTATATTTAGCTGGGAAGAGCATACAACCTATTCAGAAAATCATTCATAAAACGAATCAAATTACTCAAAGTAGCTTGGATGAGCGAGTGCCCATTTTAGACAGGGAGGATGAAATAGGTCAGTTGACTCGATCCATCAATGAACTGTTGGATAGGTTGGAGCAGTCCATGATCAGGGAAAAGCAATTTACCTCAGACGCATCTCATGAATTGAGGACTCCACTTTCTGTTTTACGGGGAACGTTAGAGGTGTTGATCAGGAAGCCCAGGACCTCTGAGCAATATGTAGAAAAGATACAAACGGCCTTAACGAGTATTGACCGCATGTCTTCTATGATTGACCAACTACTGGCCTTGGCTCGAGTGGAGAAAGCAAATATTTCACCCAAAGATGAGGTAGAGATCATCTCTTTTGTGGAAGAGCTGGCAGATCAGGCAAAGCTTGAAACAGGGCGTGATGTTCAGTTTATTCCTGAGTCTTCGGTCCCGATTTTTGTACATGTCAGTGAAAAGTCCTTACAAATGATTCTTAATAATCTGATCCAAAATGCCGTCAAATATACCCAAGGGACTGTGAATCTGGTTGTAGGTAAAACGGATAGAGAGGGATATATCTTGGTGAAAGATGAGGGGCCAGGAATTAGTCAAGAGTCTCTTTCTAAGATATTTGACCCTTTTTATCGTGATCCTGAAGTTTTAGAAAAAGTGATTCCAGGGACTGGTTTGGGCTTGGCGATTGTCAAAAAACTGGCCCTAGAGACAGGCGTCAAAATAAGCGTAATGAGTGATAAGGAGGAAGGAAGTACCTTTCGTCTTACTTTTTGACCTAACAACATATTTAAGGTAATCTTAAGAATTAGTAAAGTCTTACCAAAAACTAATATTGGAATTTTACGGCAGCTAATTCCATGTTATGTTAGACAAGATTATCCAGTGGAGCCTTCACAACAAGCTCATCGTTTTTTTATTTATAGCGGCTTGGATTGGGTTTGGAGTGTATGCTCTTACCCACATTCCCATCGGTGCCGTTCCTGATATTACCAATAATCAGGTTCAGGTGATTACCACCTCAAGAAATTTGGCGACGGAAGATGTTGAAAAGTACCTGACTTATCCGGTAGAATTAGAAATGGCTAATCTTCCGGGAGTCAAAGAAATTCGTTCTGTTTCTAAATTCGGGCTTTCGGTCGTGACGATCGTTTTTGAAGATAAAATGGGCACATACCTTCCCCGGCAGCTGATTGAGGAAAGAATAAAGATTGCCAAGGAAAGTATTCCTGAGGGGTTTGGTCAACCTAGTCTGGGCCCAATTACCACAGGATTGGGAGAGATTTTTCAATATATCATCGATGTGAAGCCCGGGTATGAGGCTGAGTATTCCATCACCGACTTACGGACAATTCAAGATTGGATAGTTAGAAGGCAACTTTCAGGAATTGAAGGAGTAGTGGAGGTGAATACTTGGGGAGGATTTTTGAAGCAGTACGAAGTGTCGATCAATCCAGAGCGGTTGAAGTCTATGCAAATCCCACTTTCCACTGTTTTTACAGCCTTGGAACAAAATAACTCCATCGCAGGAGGAAGCTATATTGAGAAAACCAATGAGAGCTTTTTCATTCGTGGAGAAGGCTTGGTGACCTCTCTTGAAGATATCGAAAACATCGTGATAGAATCAAGAGATGGCACTCCAATTTTGATTCGAGATATTGCCAATGTAGGCTTTGGGCATGCTAACCGATTTGGAGCTATTACTGCCAATGGAGAAGGGGAGAAAGTACTCGGTCAGGTCATGATGCTAAAAGGTGCTGATTCCAAAGGTACCATTGAAAGGGTCAAAGAAAGACTGGAAGAAATGGAACAAAGTCTTCCAGAAGGAATTGTTATCAATGGATTTTTAGATCGATCCGAACTGGTAGGTAGAACCACCAATACCATTTCCAAAAACCTGATTGAAGGGTGTTTGATAGTGATTTTTGTAGTGGTGATTTTGTTAGGGAATTTTCGTTCGGGATTGGTTGTGGCTTCTGTGATTCCTTTGAGTTTGCTCTTTGCGCTATCCATGATGTATATCTTTAAAGTGGATGCCAACCTGATGAGTTTAGGGGCCATTGACTTTGGGATTATCATCGATGGTGCCGTGATTATTGTAGAATTTATCGCCTTTAAATTCACACAAGTTCACCATAATTTTTCTGGTAAATCCAGAACTGAAATCCAGCAGGAAAAAGATAAGATTACCTTTCAAGGAGCATCCAAAATGATGCATTCAGCCATCTTTGGGCAAATCATCATCATCATCGTTTTCATCCCAATTTTATCCTTGTCCGGAGTGGAGGGGAAGATGTTTCGACCCATGGCAGAGGTGTTTAGCTTTGCTTTGATTGGAGCCATGATTTTAGGAGTCACTTATGTACCCGTGGTTTCTTCCCTCTTTTTGAAAAGTACTCCTCCTGGACCTAAGAATATTTCAACTCGATTGATCCGACAGGTGAATAAGGTTTATGAACCTTCAATTAAATGGGCGTTGGATCATACCAAGATAGTTTTGGGTTCGGCTGCTGCCCTGTTGATAGGAGTTGTCTTTCTTTTTATGAGTATGGGAGCCGAGTTTGTTCCCACTTTGGATGAAGGTGATTTTGTGATTCAACCAGTTTTGAAAACGGGGACCACACTTTCAAACACCGTGGAGACCATGACTAAAATCGAGCAGGTTCTTAAAAAGTTTCCTGAAGTCAATCAGGTAGTGACTAGAATTGGTGCCGCGGAAATCCCCACAGATCCTATGTCCATGGAAGAAACGGATGTGATCGTGACTTTGCATCCTCCTTCGGAATGGACCACGGTGGAAACCAAGGATGAATTGGCGGATGAATTCAAAAAAGCATTGGAAGTGATTCCGGGATTGGAGTTTGAATTTACTCAGCCGATAGAAATGCGCTTTAACGAGTTGATTACCGGAGTGAGAGCAGATTTAGCAATTAAGATTTTTGGTGAGGATTTGGATGAGCTACTACGAGTGGCAGAGGAGATTGAAGCTGCTATTCAAGACGTGGAAGGTGCTGCTGATATAGTGGTAGAAAAAGTCGATGGATTACCTCAAATGAAAATTGAATACAACAGAAGTAAGATTGCCAAGTATGGCCTGAATATTTCTGATCTCAATGAAATCGTGACCATGGGCTTTGCCGGAGCCTCTGCAGGGAAAGTGTTTGAAGGGGAAAAGCAATTTGACTTAGTGGTCCGTTTTGAAAAAGATTTCAGGAAGGACATTGTAAACTTGGAGCAAGCTCCGGTTTTAGTGCCCGGTGGAGGAAGTATTCCATTGGCCGAACTTGCTAAAATATCTTATACCAAAGGCCCCGCAAAAATCTCCAGGGATGACACCCAAAGGAGAATTGTAGTAGGAGTGAATGTTAGAAATCGTGATTTGCAGTCTGTGGTAGATGATGTTCAGGCTATCATTAGAGAGCAAATTGATATTCCGGACGGGTATAGAATTGATTATGGAGGGCAGTTTGAAAACCTTCAACAGGCAAGGAATAGGCTACTAATTGCTGTCCCTATTGCCCTATTCTTGATTTTTGTGCTTTTGTATTTTGCTTTTTCCTCTGCAAGGGATGCTCTGATGATTTATTCCGCTATCCCACTTTCTGCCATTGGAGGAGTCCTGCTTTTATGGATAAGAGATTTGCCATTTAGTATTTCTGCCGGGGTGGGTTTTATCGCTCTTTTCGGGATTGCGGTACTCAATGGAATTGTATTAATAGAACATTTTAAGTCTATGGAATCCAGTTATACAGATTTAAAGAAATTGGTGAGGGAAGGGGCCAAAGAAAGACTCAGACCCGTCTTGCTTACTGCTTCGGCCGCTGCGTTAGGTTTTTTACCTATGGCCATATCAGGATCAGCAGGAGCGGAAGTGCAAAGGCCTTTGGCTACGGTAGTAATAGGGGGATTGATTTCTGCGACATTATTGACGCTGATTGTGCTGCCCGTATTATATGTTTGGTTTAAGCAGTCGAGCTTTAACTCAGGCCTCAAAACCAAAAGTGTTGTGACTTCTATTTTGCTCTTTTTTGGTATGATCAGCCTATCTCAGGCTCAGGATCAAAATCAGGTGTTGACCATGGAAGAAGCGGTAGCTATAGCTTTAGAAAATAACCTAGGCTATCAAGCCGCTGAGAAAAATCTGGAAGCTCTGGATGTGGGAACTAAAGCAGGTTGGAATTTGGATAAAACCCATCTGTATTATTCAGAAGATAAAAATGATATCGCCGAGAATGGAATCTCCAACTGGAAAATAGGATTGAGCCAAAATTTTGCCTTTCCGACCTTGTATTCAGCACAGAAAAATGTGCTTCAAGACCAGTTAGAGATGGAGCAAAATCAACTAGAGATTAAGAAACGAATGTTGCAGGGAGAAGTAAGTAAATCCTATCTGACCGCAGTTCACTGGAAGGAAATTGGAGATCACTTTACTTATTTAGATAGCCTGTATGGCGAGTTTGCCAATGCTTCCAATAGAAGGTTTGAACTGGGAGAAACTAATTACCTGGAAAAATTAACGGCTTCCGGAAAGCAAAGAGAAATTGAATTGAAATTGAAAGAAGCCTCCCAAAATTACCAAGTTTCCATGGAGCAGTTGAAGCTCTTACTGAATTGGGAAGGAGAATTGGAAATTGTACCTACCTCACTATCTGAAGAGGATACCATGAATTTTGATTTGGAATCTCATCCCGGAGTCAATTATTACGAGAGTGCTTTAGTACAAGCAAGCCATCAGGTTCAGGTGGAAAAGAGAAAGCTACTTCCTGATTTACAATTTGAGGTATTTAGGGGAACCAACTCTGGAGTAGGGTCTAAAGTGTACCCTGGTTTTCAGGGGGGAATTACAGTTCCGTTGTTTTTTGGAGCCCAAAGGTCACATGTGAGAGCCAGTAAGTTTCAACAGGAAATGATGGAACTGGAAGCTTTGAACTATCAAAAGAAATTGGATTCCAGATATGCTCAAACTCAATATAAGCTAGATCAAAACCAAGAGGTAATCCAATATTACCAAGAGGAAGGAAAGATGCTGGCAACCCAACTCATGGAGCAGGCTCAGCGATCCTTTCAAGAAGGAGAAATTGATTTTTTACAGTATGTACAGTTGATGGAAAACTCGATCAATATCACGCTGCAATACCTTGAAAGTCGATATAGCTATCAAATGAATGTATTAGAACTTAATTATCTCATCAACTGATGGAAAATATAAAATCAAATTTAATGATCCGCTTGGGACTGGCCTTTGGAGTAGTCCTATTTACCCAGTGCAATTCTAGTAATCAGGATGATGGGGAAGGAATAGAAGTAATGTCTTCAATTGGTGATGAGAATAGCATTATTCTTACGCAGCCGCAGTTCGAATCCATGAATATGCAATGGGGTACATTAGAAAATCAGAATTTCGCTGAGGAAGTGAAAGTTCAGGGTGAAGTGAAAGTTCCCGTTGAAGGCATCCAAGATATTACGCCTTTCTATGGTGGTTATGTCAATGGTCTTAAATTGATCGAGGGGCAGGAAGTCAGAAAAGGAGAAGTCCTTTTTTATCTAGAAAGCCCTGAGTTTGTTCGCTTGCAGCAAAATTACCTGGAGGCGAAAAGCCAGTTGAGTTATTTAAAAGAAGAATTTGAAAGACAAAAGACCCTTTATGATGAAAAAATCGCTTCGCAAAAGGGTTATTTAAAAGCAGAATCTGAATACCAAACCACCTTGGCGCAGGCGGAAAGTTTAAAGAAGCAGTTGGGGATGATTCATATCAATGTTTCCTCATTGACAGCCGAGACGATTCAAGATCGGATCCCTGTGGTTTCACCCATTTCAGGTTTTGTGGAAAGTATTCATACGGTTCCTGGGGCATTTCTTCCATCAGCATCCAAAGCTGCTACCTTGATCAATACTGAGCATATCCATGTTGAGCTCAATGTTTTTGAAAAGGATGCGATTTTTATGGAGAAAGGGCAGGAAGTGAGTTTTACACTTCCAGATATGCCTGGGCAGAACTTTGCGGCGGAAATTCATATGGTTGGAAAAGCGATTAGCGAACAGCGATTTATCCCAGTTCATGCCCATGTTTTGGATGAAGCCTTGGAAAGAAAATTGGTACCGGGGATGTTTTTGGAAGCTAAAATCAAGCTTAACCCTAAAGAAGCCTGGTCCCTGCCCTCCACTGCCATCGTAAGTTCAGAAGGAGTAGATTATGTGTTGGTTCAGGAAAGAACCGTTGATAATGGATTTCAACTAGCCAAAGTGAAGGTGGAGCTGGGGCGTCAGAATGACGAGTTGGTAGAAGTGCTTCCAAATTCCAATTTGAATGAAAATTCTAAAATTTTAATAAAGGGAGGCTTTAACTTACTTCCATAACAGGAGAATGTGTTTTAATTTTTGTTAGTACGAATGTTCACTTTTTGTTAATCAGAATTTGACGCTTGCTTGATGTGAAAGTAATAGCTTTGGCATTAATTGAATACATTGGAGGTAGCTCTAAGATGGGGAATACCTCTTTTACAAACATTCATCAAGACGAATTCTAGAAAATGAAACAGATCAAATTTACAGGCCTCTTACTTTTAGCCGTATTCTCCATGGCTCAGGTGTCCTTGGCGCAAGAGTACAAAACCGAAAATGTTATTCTAATCACCTTTGATGGATTGAGATGGCAGGAAGTTTTTAAAGGAGCGGATTCACTCATGGTGAATGATACAGGCATGATCAAAAGCCCAGGGTCTTTATTGGATGATTTTTGGAATTCCGACCCTTTGAAAAGGAGAGAGATGTTACTTCCGTTTTTTTGGAATACAATCAGCAAAGAGGGTCAGATTTATGGAAATAGAGCTTATGGAAACAAGGTGAATAACCAAAACTCCATGTGGTTTTCCTATCCGGGTTATAATGAGTTTTTGAGTGGTTTTGCAGATGATGAACGTATCAACAGTAATGATAAAATCAATAATCCCAACGTGACACTTTTGGAGTATTTAAACACGATGCCGGAATACCAGGGAAAGGTGATGGCTTTCGGTTCCTGGGATGTCTTCCCCTACATTGTCAATGAAGAGCGAAGCGGAGTTCCAGTCAATGCGGGTTTTGATATTGCGGAAGGAGATGATCTGACTGCAGAAGAAATCCTGACCAACAAATTACAAAGCGAAATTCGTGGTCCTTGGGGAGGAGTGAGGTTGGATCCTTTTACACATAGCTATGCGATGTCCGCTTTAAAATCCAAGAAGCCGAAGGTGCTGTACATAGCCTATGGAGAAACGGATGATTGGGCACATGAGAATCATTACGATGAGTACATCTGGTCAGCAAAGCAAACCGATGCTTATATCAAGGAGATTTGGGAATTTATCCAGTCTGATCCCCAATACAAGGATAAAACTACTCTGATTATCGGGGTAGATCATGGACGAGGTACCAGCAAAACAAGCTGGCGAAGTCATGGTTCATCCATTTTGGAGGCAGGAGAAATCTGGATGGCAGCGATGGGGCCTGATACGCCCGCTACCGGCGAAATGAAAATAGAAGGTCAATGGCAATCCGCGATGGTAGCGCGTACTGTATTCAAATTGTTGGGTTTGGAATATCCTGACGAAAAAGCGGCTCCTGTGATTAAGGAAATGATCAAATAGGTATTCTTTTCTAAAAAATTAGCAAAGCCTCGTGGAGACACGAGGCTTATTTTTTATGGTTTTCCATTAAATTTTGGATCAAAATCGATCATCCATTCGATTCCATATTTATCCCGGAACATGCCGAAATAGGAGCCCCAGGGGCTGTCATCCATGGGAACTTCCACCGATCCACCTGCGGAAAGTGAATTGAATAATCTGTCGGCTTCCTCTCTACTTTCAGCGCTGATCGAGATTTTGGAGCGATTTTCCTGTTCATTGACCTTGCCCATAAATTCAGGAACATCATTTCCCATTAGAATATTTCCACCAATAGGAAGTGCAATGTGCATGATTTTGTCTGCTTCCTTTTTTGAAATGGGATGCTCCGAACTAGGCATGTCTTTGAACCGCATAATGTTTGCGAACTCTCCACCAAAAGCCGCTTTGTAAAAATTAAATGCTTCTTCCGCATTTCCATTGAAGTTAATGTAGGGGTTTATTAGTGCCATCTTGATTTTTGATTTTGTTTCAATACTTAAAATTATCCAAATCCTGTCTCAGTTAGGAGGTTAAGTTCCGTCAAAAAATGGCGGTTTTACGACAGGGAATTTGTTCAAATGCCTCCAAAAACCTTTTCCGCAAAACTGTTTATCTTAAAGGGATTAAACAGAATAATAAATGATCAAATTTTTTAGAAAAATTCGCCTGAAGCTAGTTGAAGAAAAGAGGATTAATAATTACCTGATTTATGCACTAGGGGAGATTGTGCTGGTGGTGATAGGGATTCTAATCGCTTTAGCTATCAATAATGCAAACCTCCGAAGGATAGATTCCAATAACGAACAGAACTATCTAGAGGGCTTAAGATTTGAGTTTCAGGTGAGCAAAATGAAATTAACCGAGTTGCTGGCTGTCAACCAAAAGAATCTGGATGGGGCCAGGGAAATCCTGAATTTTATCCATTCGGAATCAGGTCAAGCCACCGATCAGAGGCTTTCAGAATTACTATTTGGCACTTTCTCGGATGATATTTCTTTCAATGCCAATAATTCATTTTTAAACGAACTCATCAACTCTGGAAATTTGAAAAATATCTCCAGCATTGAGCTGCGGAAAAAATTGACTTCTTGGCTCGCTACGATGGATGATATCAAAAGGCAAGAAGCTGAGCTGAGTAGTCAGCGGGAGGATGTCTTGGATTTATTTCGAACGGAGGATTACAGTATTCTGACCATTTTTGAGCAAACCGGATTGAGTCAGGCGCTTGATATTCCAGCTGAATCAAATCTGCAGAGCAACTTGGGAATTCTGGATTCCCGGGCTTTTGAAAATGATTTACTGATTTTTATGCTAACCTCTGAGGCTACAAAAACAAATCATTATGAACCGCTACTTGAGGATATAGATGATATTTTGGAGTTGATCGAAGGGGAACTGGATGAGTAGTTTTTTTAATTGTAAACTCAATCAAAATATTCATCTAAAGCCTGAGAAAGGCAATAGGTGTAGTTTGCAACTACATCCATTAACAAGAGCTGCCTTACTAGGAGGGGAAAGGCTAAATAAGAAAAAGAGATGTAATTTATATAATTTAGATTCGTACTTTTTAAACTCAATAATTTAAATTTTTTAACTTGATATTAATATTTTTTCAATATTCAAATTAAATATAATTTTATATAATAAATTAATATTCATTAAAAGAAATGAAAAATGGTTTTTCTTCAATTATCAATCCATCTAAATGAAGTATAATGGTTTTATTTCGTATTCTCACGTTTCGGATGGACAATTGGCACCTGCCTTGCAATCGTCCTTAGAGCGATTTGCCAAACCTTGGTATAAACTAAGAAATCTTGACTTATTTAGAGATGAGACCAATCTCTCTATAACCCCACACCTTTGGTCTAATATCAAACAGGCTTTGGATGATTCAGAATATTTGATCTATATAGCATCTCCAAGGTCAGCCAAGTCAAAATGGGTAAATAAAGAAATCGAATATTGGTTAAATACAAAGTCTTTAGAATCCCTACTAATTGTGCTATCTGATGGTCACTTAAATTGGGAAGATGATTTTCACAAAATGAGTGAAAAGGAAAATGTTTCATTACCTCCTGTTCTAAAAAATTCCTTTAAGGAAGAGCCTTTCTACGTTGATTTGCGTAACATGAGGACAGATTTAGACCTTACTCTTAAGAATCCTATTTTCAAAAAAGAAATATTAAAACTCGCTGCGCAATTGCATGGTAAAGCAGCAAAGGACCTTGCTAGTTTAGAGGTAAGCAACTATCGTAAAATGATCTGGACTAGAAATATTGGGATAATACTTTTATTATCTTTATCAATATATTTATTCTTATCAATTCAGTTAGCGGAAGAAAGAAAACTTTTAGCTGAAAAAATGATAGATAATAACACAGAATCCGCAAAAATAGTCCTAAATATAAATAAAGAAGCTAAATCAAAATTGAAGGAAGCTCAATCTGTCCTCGATACCTTGTTTGAAGCGCAAAGGGTGGATAAAATTAAAAAAATAGGATCCTTGACTAAATGGGATTTCACTATATATTTTGATTTTGATAAATTTAATTTAAACGCTCAATCAAGAAGAGAATTGGATTATTTAATCTATGTATTAAGTATTGAAGACGAACTTTCCATAAAGTTGGAAGTGCCTTATTATTATTCTTTTCTTACGAATGAGGAAAGAATATGGTTTGAAAATCTTCCTAAAGATACAACTGAAATTATCGAAGCTTTTAATAATTATAAAACGTTAAATGATATATTAGAAGAACTTAGAGAGGTTTCAGAAAGTGAAGAGGTTGATAAAAGAGGGGTTTTAAATGAAGATTATAGTTTTCATTTTCAGCTAATGAAGTGCCGTTCAGTATTAGAATATATAAAAAGCAGAGGAATTGACCTTAATGGAAGATATGTAGTAGATTTTAAAATTAATTTTACCGATGAATTAATCCAGCAATATGAAGATTTGAATAATATGAAGGATAAATTTGAATTTTTTGCCAAAAATGATTTTATAAAAATTCAGTTTTATTGAAATTTGGATTTAATATTTTTTTATTTCAATTATTCTGAATTGATATAGCTTGCAGACTATACCTAGAACCAATGATGATCTGACTACAATAAGGGGATTTTACAAATTCCAATTTAACACATTGTCCAATGGGTGTCCTATTTTATTATTTGAAAATAATCTACCTTCATTATATGATGACTTTTCTAATCTTTTAGTAACCTTAGAAAGATAATCATTTAAGCTTTTGATTCCCCTTATGACATATGCAACTTGAAGGAAATCAGGAAGGTCCTTTTCGGAAATATCCTTCAATGTTAAAACTGAAAGTTTAATTTTATTCTCTTTGATTCCTTCTTGTAATCCTTTATCCAATATTGCAGAATGACCATATCCAATTTCAAAAGGAACCCATTGAGATTTATATGTTTTCTCAGAAACAACTACCATCATATGAGAACTTTCTCTAATACCTTTTTTAATACTTTCTGTAATAAATTCTGCATTTCTTAGAGCAGCTGCTTGTTGTAAGTCATCATCTAACTCATCTAAATAGTAATCTATTTCAGCTTCTTTTAAATATTCAGCTATTTTTCTACATTCATTTTTATCCTCTTTCTTATGACTAAGAAATACACAAGGTCTTTCTTTAACTTCTTTTAATTCAAAAATCCAACTTAGTTTTCTTGAAAATTAGCTTTATTATAACCTCTTGTCATTATTTTCGCATTTAAGCAAGCTAAAGTATTTGTACTTTCAAGATTGAATTTAATAGTTTTAATTCAAATTCTACTAATTCATTTTCTGATATTACTCTAGTAAACTAGGCTTGTATAAACTTTACCAATTGGCTTTATAAATCTTATTTTTTAATGGCCTTAAATTATTGATAACAATCATTTTAAAATTTTTTTGAAAATAAATTAATTTAATAAACTTTTGCCGATTTTAGAATTCCTAAGAACGTCAACTAAATTCTATATCGCAATACCCAACACTGGGTATTTTTTGTGAAAACTCAATTAGATCACAGGTTTTCCGAAATAGGGCAGAAGATTTAAATCACATTTTTTGGCCATATCATTCCAAGATTTGGCTACACCTTGGAACCCTCTTAGGCCACAAAAACAAATCATTATCAACCTCTGCTTGAGGATATAGATGATATTTTGGAGTTGATTGAGGGAGAACTGGATAAGTAGTTTTTTTAAATGTAAACTCAATCAAAATACTACTCTCAGGTATCAGACACGCACTAGTTGTAGTTTGCAAACTACACCCAGTGCCAAGAGTGATTTGACTACGCCGAAAGGGGGGATGAAATACATGTCCTGAAAAATATTACATGGTAAACACAGGGTTTTAAACCTGAAAATAAATGGAACCCCTTCAATTGTAACTATTTGAAGGGGGATCTCCAGTCTTGAAGTTCTGTATGGTCGTAGGAGTTGATTCCTTTTACGACCCTACTGATACTTCTAGTGTTTTCGATGTTTTCGAGTGGGTTTTTATCTAGAAATATCAAATGAGCTACTTTTCCTGCTTCAACACTTCCATAATATTTATCTAAATCAAAAAACTTGGGGCCGTTGATGACGGAGGCAGCTAAAGCTTCACGGGGACTGAGACCTACTTCTACAAGCAAAGCCAATTCACTATGTAAAGCGGTTCCAGGATAAACATAGGAATTTGAGGGGCCACAATCAGAACCCGCCAAAATTGTGATACCCGAATGGTGCATGGGGGCTATTAAACTTCTCTCTAGAATATCCATTTCTACCATTAATTGTCTTCCTTCTTGGCTTCTGTTTTTCGCCTGATTAATCCTTCTTTCATAGGTCTTTTGAATTCCAGGTCCTATTAAAGGTAAAATGTTGTCAGTTGAGGTGTCTTTTTCATGCAATTCCAATAATACTTGAGATACATATAATGTAGGCATGACATAAAATTCTTTAAAACCCATTTTGGTGATGGCTTCATTCATGATGTCTTCATCAAAAGTTGAGGCAACCTCTGGGAACATATTAAACCTATTGTTCAATTCCCTTAAACTATCACCTACAGGAGACCCAAGACTTAAAAAAGAAAAAAGGTGTTCGGCTCCGTCAAGCCCATATTCCAAAGCCTCAAAATGGTTTGCGGATAATGGTACATGACCAGTAACTTTTAGCCCCCGCTGCTCTGCCTGCTTTATTATTTCATAGTACAGCTCTGGAGATAAAGGGCTATCATACGTTTTTACAAAATCAACTTCTAACTTTTCCAGTGAATCTAATGCTGCCGGGATCTCTTCCTTTTTTGAAATGGGAATTGAACCAGCCCAAAATGATTCTTCCCCATCTAGCTTTGGCCCAGAGGTGAAAATGTTAGGCCCTACGAGCTTACCTTCTCTTATTTCTTTTCTCCATTGAAGTACACTTGGCGTAATGTCTCCACCAGAATCTCTTACTGTAGTGACTCCAAAAGCTAAATAAAGCGGTAACAAATCTTTGTTTTCCTGAATAAGGGAATCGCCCCCTCGAAAATGCACATGATTGTCCCATAGACCCGGCATAACATATTGTTCTTCTGCATCTATCAATTGTTCAGATTCAAACGAATTCACAGATTCCATATCAGATACCATTCGGATCGTATCTCCATTGATACCGATCAACTTACCGGGTAAGACTAGACCGCCAGCGATGTCTATGACAGTAGCATTGGTGATCAGTAAATCGAATTTTTCTTTGGGTGGTGTTTTACAAGCGATTAAAAAAATCAAGGCAGAAAAATAATAAGGTAATTTGTTCATCTTCAAAAATCATTTTAGAAATACCAATATATACAACTGGTAAAAAGTCAAGTTAATGCTAATTACTTATTGTCTAATGATAACTGCACATGGATAGCTTATTTTTCATTCTTTGTCTCTTGGACTAAGTTCATTTTCAATTTATTAAATTCATGAATTTGGCTACATCATTCCTAGATTTGGCTACACCTCGGAACAGTATTTACCTGAGATTTGTAGAAACAAAAACAACAGATAAAATGAATAGAAAAAAAATAGCTTTAGTAACAGGAGGAAGTCGCGGATTGGGAAGAGATATGGCTCTTCGGTTGGCCGAAAAAGGAAATGACTTAATTATTACCTACCATACCAATGAAAAAGCTGCCAATGAAGTTGTTACTCAAATTCAGGAATTGGGGCAAACTGCGAAAGCTCTACAATTGGATACCAGTGATATCAAAGGATTTGATGCGTTTTTTACGGTTCTGTATGAGTACCTACAAAGCGAAAAGCAGCGCGAAACATTTGATTTCCTGATCAATAATGCCGGAACGGGATTGTATGTTCCTTTCTTGGATACAACCGAAGCCATGTTTGATGAGATGGCAAACATTCATTTAAAAGGAGTATATTTTCTCACACAAAAGGCTGTTCCTTTCCTCAGCGAGGGAGGAGGCATCATTAATGTTTCTTCAGGATTGTCAAGATTTAGCCTTCCTAATTCCTCTGCTTATGGAGCCATGAAAGGTGGAGTGGATGTATTGACCCGCTATCTGGCGAAGGAACTGGCAGGTAAAAAAATAAGAGCAAATGTAGTCGCTCCTGGTGCTATTGCAACTGAGTTTGGCGGAGGAGAAAACCGGGATAACGAACAGAAAAGAAAGCTGATTTCTGGTGCTACGGCATTGGGAAGAGTTGGGGAAGCGGAAGACATTGGAGGAGTGGTAGCCTTCTTGTGCAGCGAAGATGCCCGCTGGATCAATGGGCAGCGAATCGAAGTTTCCGGTGGAATATTTCTTTAATCAATATTTGTATGAAAAGTACTCCTATAGTCAAGGTTAATTCGATTTCTGAATTCCACAAATTCAGAGGTTTGAAACCTCCTTTGCATCCTCTGGTAAGTTTGATAGATTATAGCACTGTAAAGTACTTTCCTGAGTACAATCATGTGAGTTGGCTTCTTGGCTATTTTTCTATTTCTATTAAAAAGGATGTTCCCGGGAAATACCGTTACGGACAAATGGAGTACGATTTTGACGAGGGGATGATGTCTTTTTTTGCTCCCAATCAGATATTGAATGTAGCGTATTTAGAAAGTGATCCGAATAAAAAGCCATCAGGGTGGATCTTGCTGATCCATCCTGATTTTATCTGGAACACGTCTTTGGCGAAGCGGATAAAAGAATATTCTTTCTTTGAATACGCAGTAACAGAATCTCTTTTTCTATCCGAAAAAGAGGAACAGATCATGGAGCAATTAATGTTGAATATTCAGCTGGAATATCAGGCTTCAATTGATCAGTTTAGCCAAGGAATAATTATTTCTCAAATCGAATTATTACTGAATTATGCTGAGCGTTTTTACGAAAGGCAGTTTCTTACCAGAAGGAAGCAAAATCATAGCTTACTTACTCGCTTGGAGGATGTGCTAAATGAGTATTTCAAAAGGAATAGTTTGAGAAATCAAGGATTGCCTACCGTGCAGTTTGTCGCAAATGAGCTGAATGTTACTCCTAATTATCTTTCCAATTGCTTAAAATCTTTAACAGGTTTGAGTACGCAAAATCACATTCATGAAAAACTAATTGCGATTGCAAAAGAGAAACTTTCTGCCACGGATTTATCCGTTGGAGAAATAGCTTTTGAATTAGGTTTTGAACACTCGCAGTCCTTTAGCAAATTGTTTAAAAACAAAACAAATCTTTCTCCTCTCGATTTTAGGGCATCTTTTAATTAATTGCTCCAGGACTTTTTAGAAGGTTTCCTATTGAATTCAAAAATTCCTTTTAGCTCAAAAGTTCTTGATTTGGGAGAAAGAGCTTATGATTTCATTTTGAACTTGCTTTCTGGGAGAGGAACAAATTCTTGATCATCATTCGGGATTTTTGGGAAAGCCTCCAGGTTCTGTTCTTTCCAGTTTTTTTTCGCTTGCTCTAAAACCTCTTTATCGGAATGTACAAAGTTCCAAAACATAAAACGCTCTTCCGGAAAAGGATCACCACCAAAAAGATAGAGCGTCGTCTCTCCATTTGTATCAAATTCACAGAGGGAAGCATTTTTGGCCACAAGTAGCTGCTTGCTACCATAATCATTCCCCTCAATTTTTACTGATCCGGATAGAACATACATCCCTACCTCCCCAAATAATTTATCTCCAATAGTGATTTTTTGCGCTTCTTTCGTGCTGATTTCTAGGAAATATAATGGACTATGAGTCGGCACCGGAGACTTTTTGCCAATGATTTCTCCTGCGATTAATTTGTAGGCGATACCGCTCTCTTCCCAAGTTGGGATTTCTTCTTTATTGATGTGATGAAAGGAGGGATCCGATTGTTCTAACTCCTTTGGCAAGCCAATCCATATTTGAAACCCATGTAAGAATTTATCATCCTTTCTCAAATATTCAGGCGTTCTTTCAGAGTGAACCACGCCTTTACCAGCCGTCATCCAATTTACTTCACCGGGTTTAATTTCGATCGCATTCCCTAGACTGTCCCGATGAAAAATGGAGCCTTCAAACAAATAGGTTAAAGTAGATATCCCAATGTGTGGATGAGGAGGAACGTCGACGTTTTGATGCTCTTTAAGACAAGCGGGTCCCATATGATCGATAAATAGAAATGGACCTACCGCCCTCTTTTGTTTAAATGGAAGTAATCTGCCAACCATAAAATTACCAATGCTGGTGGCCTTTTCTTCCAATACTAATCCTATGTTAGATTGCATCTCGTGGGGATTTTATTACTTAAATATACTTCAATTAAGCGATCAGTCTTTCAGCTATTTTCCGGTAAACTCCTAAATCTGGAAGGGGGACATTTTCCAGCTTGGCCAATTCATCCCAATTTCTCATTTTTATAGAAACCTCAAATAAGGGATCGTTTTCAAATTCCTTTGCCTCAGATTCATTCATTTTTCCACCTTGGAACTCCAAGGTTTTCCTGCTTGCTTCCGAAAGTTTGTCAAAGTATGCAGGGTTTTTAAAAGTTAGGTATCGCTTTGCTTGCACATGATTCTCCACCAATTTGGCAATGCGCTCAGGGAAGCCCATATCCCTTAAAAAATCACCGCCAATCTTTTCATGGCTTTTGATTCCATAGCCATTCATCGATTCAAAACTTCCCAAATGAACGCACAGGTGTCCAATATCATGAAAAAAAGCAGCTAAAATAACTTCCTCATCATAGCCTTCTTTTTCTGCCAACTGAGCAGATTGACACATATGTTCAATTTGTGAAACAGGTTCGCCGATGTAATCATCGTCTCCATATTTTTCATACAAATCAAAAATCAGAGCTAACCTTTTGTTTTTGGACTTTTCAATAAATGTAGGCTTCATTTTTAGCTACTTTAATTCATTACCAAAATAACCTTTAGAAGGCTATATTAATGATATTGTCACGTTAAATTTTGGTGAAAAAATCAATTGAAAGGTGATTAAGGTATCTTGAAATATAAACATCGAAAGGAAGAAATAATTAACATACACTTCACTTCTCTAATTTTATTTTTGTTTACAAATGTTTAATTTTGCTAAACAATTATTGAGTTGGTTTTGCCTCAAAGGGAGTGAGTGTTTTGCACAAAGCTCCCTTTTTTTGTAACATGAGCTCGATTTTATAAGAGATTTAGTTTTTTAGATTTGAAATACAAAAAAGTAATAGTTTAATGAGTACTAAACCTTCAGCGATCGTAATAGGAGCCGGAATTGTTGGCTTATCTATCACAAGAGCCCTCCAATCCAAAGGTTGGAAAGTCAGGGTTATTGAAAGGCATCCTCAGGCACAAGGAGCATCGGTAAGAAATTTTGGGATGATCTGGCCCATCGGACAAACTCTTGGGCCAGCTTATGACCGTGCTTTAAGAGCTAAGGAAATCTGGAAAGAAATGAGTGCGAAAGCAGAGTTTTTTGCAGAAGAAACGGGCTCGCTTCACCTTGCCTATACCGACTTGGAGATGAAAGTAGTAGAAGAGTATACCGCTGCTATGGATGGTGTCAAATCTGCAAAAGCTCTTTCTCCAACTCAGGTAGCAGCCCTAAGTCCCGCCACCAAGTTAGAAGGGCTCAAAGGAGCTCTTTGGTCTGCTGATGAGATGATTGTAGATCCGAGAGAAGCGGTTCTTAAGACTGCCAAATATTTGAATTCATTGGAGGATGTGGAGTTTATTTGGAACAAAGCCATCTCGAGAATTGAAGGGAATACGGTTTATAGTGGGAAGAAATCCTGGTCTGCTGACAAAGTTTTTGTTTGCTCTGGGGCTGACTTTGAGACTTTGTATCCAGAGGTTTTTGAAGCTACTCCAATAACCAAGTGCAAGCTGCAGATGATGCGACTGGTTCAGCAACCCCAAGATTGGCGAATAGGCCCACCGCTATGTGCTGGTTTGAGTTTTATTCATTACAAAGGCTTTGAAGTAGCGAAGTCCTTACCCGAATTGAAAAGTATCTATCAAGAACAATATCCTGAATTATTGGAATTGGGAATTCATGTCATGGTATCTCAAAATGGACTAGGAGAACTCACGATTGGGGATAGTCATGAATATGGTTTGAATTTAGATCCCTTTGATCAGAATCATATCAATCAACTAATTATTGATTTTTTAAAGACATTTGCACAGTTTAAAGACTGGAGTATCGGTTCTTCCTGGCATGGGATCTATCCGAAAATGACCAATGGAGCCATTGATTTTGTGAAAGATATAGACGATTCAGTGACTATTGTCAATGGAATGGGAGGAGCAGGAATGACACTTTCATTTGGTTTAGGAGAGGAAGTGGTTGAAAGAATATAAATCGTATTTTGCAACAGTTTGTATATTGACAATTTGTCTTTTTGTTACCCAATAGATTATGAAAAAGTATTCAGACTATGGAAAATGAAGTAGTCGCGCAAATAAGTAATAAAATTAAATCAGTTCGGAAAGAAAAGAGTCTCACGCTTCAAGACATTGCAGATCGTGCAGGAGTTACCAAAGGACTTATTTCCCAAATTGAAAATGGAAGAACTATCCCTTCTTTACTGGTTTTGATTGAAATCATTCAAGCCTTAGAGGTTGATTTTGATTCATTTTTTACTGAGTTGAGTAAATTTAGCAGTGGAACCAAAGTCTTTGTGCAGAGGAAAAATGAGTATCAAAAGTTTGAAAAAGAAGATGCCTTAGGATTCGATTACTCTAGGATTTTTACAAGGAAAATGCCTAGTAGCACCATCGATATTGTGCTGCTGGAAATCCAACCAGGAGCCAAACGGAACTTTGTAACTACCGAGGCCTTTGAATACAAATACATCATTTCAGGTTCCGTGAAATATATCTTCAAAGACCAAAGTGTTTTCTTAAATGAAGGGGATTCTATGTTGTTTGATGGGCGCTTAACGCACAATCCCGTCAATGAGGGGAAAGTACCTGTGAAGATGCTGGTAGTTTATTTCTTTGAGCAAAAGAGGTAGAATGAGGTGGCTTTTACTTATTCTGTTTTTAAGTTTTTCTATCTCTGTCCTTAGCCAGACGAGGTATAGAGATGAATTAGGTAAGTCCGTTTCAAAAGAGGAATTTCAAGACAAAATTCTCAACGGACCTTATTTTGGGATTCCTGGCGAAGAGGAAGACTTGATGATGTTGATCCACCGCATGCCTTTTGGAAAAGTAGATCCCTATTCTTTTTATGAAAAGTTAGGCAAGCTAGAAGATTTAAATAATCAGAAATCGCTAATTGTTATTTATTATCCGGGTAAAGACGAATGTAATTCTACAGGTGATCATGCTTACGATACCAAGTATTTTAAAAAAAGCCATGAATGGCTATTAAAAACTGCAGAGAAAAGAGATGCTTCTGAGCCATCTTATATTTACAAAAATCCTCATGGTTTGGAGAAATATCAAGGGATAATTACTTGGATACCTGATCCAGATAATGCCTTTGAAGAAGCGTTTTTTAAATATCCTTATCCCTGTAGAAGCTTTGTAGTTATTCATCCCAGTGGCGAATATCGAGCCATTTTAGGAGAGTTTCCGAATTCTCAAATTGATCAGGCATTGAAGATTCTCAATAAAAACTAAGCGGGTGCAAGAGGTTCAAATACAGAAAGCAAAAATCCATGACTTGGAAGACTTGGTAAAAATGGCAAGAGAGTCTTTTTTGGAATCTTTTCGTGAAGGAAATAAAATCGAGAATGTGATGGCCTATTTAGAAGAAGCCTTTACGATCAATCAATTTAAGGATGAATTTCAGAACGAAGCATCCACTTTTTTTATCGCAAAAAAAGATGTCCACATCATTGGGTACTGCAAGGTGAACCTGGTTCCAGCACAAACAGACATTCAAGATCCAGAAAGCTTGGAGATTGCGAGACTCTATTTGTTGAAAGCTTACCTTGGTTTAGGTTTGGGTAAAAGATTGTTGGATCATGCCGAATCCTATGCAAGGAGTTTAGGGAAAAAATACATGTGGTTAGGAGTTTGGGAGCATAATAAAAGGGCGATCCGATTTTACGAAAAGAATGGCCTTGAAAAATTCAGTTCACACCCTTTCCCTTTTGGAGATGAAGTGCAGACAGATTTTTTGATGAAAAAGGAATTTTAAAATTTATAGAATTGAAGCACTTAAATCTTCGCTATTCATATTTTTGACTTTTATCCTTAATTTCCTGTTTCTAAAAAGAATAGAATGAAGCAAAAAGTTATTTTTTGGATAATAGCCATCTCGCTTTTAGGAGCTGGTTTATATTTTCATACCTATGATTATGAATACACAGGTGATGATGGAATCTATGCTTATTTCAATAGAGTAACACAAAAGGGATTGTCTGAATGGACCGAGTTATTTAAGTACGGTTCCATGAATTTCATTACCATAAATCCCGTCAATACCAGTATTTATAGGCCTTTTACATTGCTGACATTTGCGGTAGAGTATCAGATTTTTGGAGAGTTTAATGCTTCCAATGGGCATGTTATTAATGTAGTTCTATACTTCTTTTTATTGCTTATCGTAGGCAAATTATTGGTTGACCTATGTTCGAAAAAAGAGCTGCCGATTTTTGTTCCCTTACTGATTTTAGCTTTATATGCTGTCCATCCTTTGCATACAGAAGTGGTGGCCTCTGTTAAAAGTAGGGATACTTTGCTGGCTTCCTTGTTTGCTTTTTCGGCTATATTAATCTGGTTCAAAAGCGAAAATAGACTGACTTTAGGTAAGCAAATTTTGATAGGGTTTTTGTTTTTTCTCTCTCTTTTATCAAAAGAAGAAACGATTACTTTGATGGCTGTAGTAGCCTTTATTGCCTATTTCTTCCAAAACAAAAAGGTATTGGATAGTCTAAAAGAGGTGATTCCGTTCTTTATTCCGGTGGTGATCTATATGATTTGTCGTGCTTTTGTTCTGGACAGTGCCGCAACAGTTTATGACTCAAAAATCAATTCGATTTTATATGGTTTGAGTGGTGGGGAGAGACTTGCTACTAACCTTTACATCTACCTCCAATATTTAAAGTTATTGGTATTTCCACATCCATTGTCTTGGGATTATTCCTTCTCTCATTTTGATGTTCAAAGTTTCCAAAACCCATTGGTCTGGGTAAGTTTGATCCTTTTTGGAGCGTTATTTTACTTGGTGTATAAAGGCTTTAAGAGTAGAAGTTTATTTAGTTTCGGAATTCTTTTTTATCTGGCGACTTTCTCCATTTTCGCAAACTTGACTCAATCTTTAACAATTGGATCCAATCTAGGCGAGCGATTTTTATTCATTCCTTCTCTCGCATTTAGTTTTTTGCTGGTTTATGGGCTCTATAGACTGCTATTGAATTTTCAGGTGAAGCAACAAGCGATGGTTGCAATTCTTGTTCTTTTGCCGGTGATGCTTGCTTTTAGCTGGAAGACGGTAGATAGGGCAAAAGTCTGGAAAGATGCTATCGCGCTTTCTTCCTCTGGAGTGAAAACTGCACCGACTAGCTGGAGGACTCATGTGATGTATGCAGAGGAATTGAGGTTAAAAGGTGCAGAAATCAAAAAGACCTCGGTGGATTCAGCAAAACCATATTATGAAGAAGCAGTAAAGCAATATGATCGTATGTATCAAATTTTGGGGAAAGATGCTCCTGTATCACAGTATTTGGCCCCATTTGCTGAGGCTTTACTAGGAGTAGGAGATACCGCTAGAGCAAAAGTTGTATTGAATGAAAGTCTCAAAAAACTACCTAATAATTATTTCTCCAAGTTTAAATTGGCTGCTATTTCCTATGAGGAAGGAGAGTATGAAAAAGCAAAATCCCTGTACTTAGAAAGCTTGAATGCAGAAAAGCCGGATCTTCACCCTGCATATAAAAACTTGGGACTCACTTACATGCGTCTTAATGATAATGCAAATGCAATCAAATATTTTGAATTGGCTTTGGCTGAAAAAGAAGAACCGGAATTAAGAAGAAATTTGGCCTACTTATATACTGAAGAAGGTGATTTAGATAAAGCGGCTAGTTATAAGTCTGAAGATGATGAATATTCGGTGGAAGAAACCGCATTTCTACTTACCATGAGAGCAGGAAACGATGCTTTCGAAGCAAAAAACTTTGCTCTGGCAGTATCCGAATATGGGAAGATTGAAAGTGAGATTGAAGAATTTGGAGGAGCAGAAAAATACCCATCCTATTACCCAGCTTATGGAAAAGCACTGATAGAAACCCGAGATACCTTGGCGGCAAAGACCAAATTCCTAATAGCTTATCAATTGGATCCCACCAACTCTGTGGTGTCCACTAATCTTGGTACAATCGCTTTTTTGAAAGATAAAAATTATGCTGATGCCGAAAAATACTTTCGAGCAGCAGTCGAAGCGGGCCACGAAGATCAATTTTCTGCTTTAACTAATCTAGGCACAGCACTGATTGTTCAAAGGAAGGAAGAAGAAGCGATTGAAGTATTTGAGGAAGCTCTGAAATACGGATCCAGTAAGTCCGTGCTGTCCAACTTATTTTTATTGAATAAGGCTATTGGCAATGAGGAACGGATGAAGTATTATCAGGAGCAATTGCAGAATTCTTCAAGCCAGTAATCAAAAAAAAGGCGACCTGATGGTCGCCTTTCGGATATATAAAAAGGGTTCATTAATCAGATTAATCCTGACCTAACTCGCCTCGTTCAGCCATTCTTTGCATTTTTTTATTGGCATAAATAGCTACTTCTACTCGTCTGTTTTGTTGTCTTCCAGCTTCGGTTTCATTGGTAGCAATAGGTTGATTTTCCCCATATGCAGTGATTTCCAATCTTGATTTTTGAATTCCCAAGTTTGTCAAATAATCTTCAACCGAATAGGCTCTTTTTCTGGATAAATCTAAGTTGTAATCGTCTGATCCTGTTGCGTCTGTATGGCCTTCAACAAGGATGTTGGTCTCATCATATTTCTTTAACGTTTCGGAAAGCTCCATTAAATTATCCCTGGAGTTAGAATTTAATGTTGCCTTATCGACGTCAAACATCAGCCCTGAATCGAAGGTGATTTTAATTCCTTCTCCAACACGTTCCACTGTTGCGCCTTCTAAATCTCTTTGAAGTTCTTCTGCTGCTTTATCCATTTCGTTACCGATTATTGCACCTGCAGAACCACCGATAGCTGATCCGATTAGGACACCTGTTGCCGTATTATCTTTACCGGCGATAACACCGCCTAAGATACCACCAGCTGCACCACCAATAGCGCCGCCTTTGACAGCATTACTTGACTTACAACTTACGGCTCCCATACTTACGGAAGCAATCATTAGGGTATAAAGAATTTTGTTGGTCGTTTTCATGATTTTTTTTGTTTGATATCAATTCTAATTCAATTCACATACCACAGCGAATCCGGCTTATTTAGGCCGATTTACCGTTTTTCTATGGAAATAAATTCCCGAAATTGGGGAGAGACCCAACGTTTTTATTCCTGATTTTGGGAATTGAACTGAGAATGAAAGGAAGAAAAAGGTTGATTTGAAATTTGCAATTCTGACCTTGTGGAAACTAATCTCAGTATCTTCAGAAAAAGTGAAAGGATCAGGGTTACTTCAGGGATTTTTATTGATTTAAAGTTTTCAACAGGTATTTTCGTCTAAATTCTTTTCTAATGAAAAAATCACTCTTTCTCATTGTTATTTTGGTTATTGGCTGCCATTTTTTATCCTTTTCACAGGAAAAAAAGGAACCAGTGGTCATTTTGATATCTCTGGATGGATTTAGATACGATTATGTCGAGAGGTTCCAGCCAGAAAATATTAGCCGATTTATTTCCTCCGGGACCTCAGCAAAGTCTTTGATTCCTTCTTTCCCCACGAAGACTTTTCCTAACCATTATACGATTGCTACTGGAATGAGACCTGAGCATCATGGTATTGTGGATAATTCCTTTTATAATCCTGAAAAAGATCAAGAATATCGAATCAATAAAAGGGAAGTAATAACAGATGGGAGTTGGTATGGAGGCACGCCGCTTTGGGTTCTTGCAGAAAAAAATGGGATGAAATCGGCCAGTTATTTTTTCGTTGGTTCGGAAGCGGATGTGCAAAAAACTCGACCAAGCTATTATTTTGATTATGATGGTAGAGTCAAAAATCTGACAAGAATAAGTCAGGTTTTCGAATGGCTACAGATGCCGGACTCCTTAAAACCTAGAATGATTACCATGTATTTCTCTGACATGGATGATGTGGGGCATATGTATGGGGCAGAAAACGATAAGAAGCTTTCTGAAAGATTGGATCGCTTGGACAAAGAGCTAGGGTCCTTATTTGAAGGAGTAAAAAGCCTCGGCCAAGATGTGAATATCATCATCGTTTCTGACCATGGGATGGCAAACGTTACTAAAGACACATACATTCCTTTGGATAAAATCACAGAAGGGGTTTCTGGACGAGTAGTAAATAGCGGGGCTTTAGCGCATATATATCTCGATGATCCAAATGAAAAAATGAAAGCGATTAAGTTGATGAAAAAGAAAGAGGCGGGTTTTGTGGTTTTTGATTCCTCAGATGAGAATTATTACAAGGATGTAAGTGTTTATGGAGATCGAATTGGTGACATTATTCTATTAGCTGATCTCGGTAATTATTTTATGGAAAATGAAGAATACCGTGAGGTGATTTCCAGAAGGATGCGTATAGATGAAACGACAGTTAGAGGAACACATGGATTCAGTCAAAAATATCCTGAAATGCATGGAATTTTCTATGCAAATGGGCCACAGATTAAAGAGGGTTTGAAAATCGGTTCATTTGAAAATATTCATATTTACCCATTAATATGTGAGATCTTAGGATTGCCACTGCCAGAGGATATCGACGGGAATCTTGAGGTACTTCAGCCTATATTGAAAAAATAAAATGGATAGAGTTGATATCAGAAGTAGGAAAGAAGTAGATTTTTTGGTTCGTAGATTTTATGACCAAATAAGGAAGCATGAAACCCTTGGACCAATATTCAATGGAGTTGTTGAAGACTGGGATCATCACTTTGAACATCTTTCGGATTTCTGGGAAATGATCTTGCTTCAAACAGGGCCGGGAGCAGGAAAATTCAACCCAACCAAAGTGCACCAGGAAGTAGATACAGCAGTAAATAATACCATAGCTCAGGAGCATTTTGGAAACTGGCTGGAATTATGGTTTGGTACCATAGATCGATATTTTGAAGGGGAAGTAGCCAGCTTTGCGAAGGAACATGCGCGCAGAATGGCGCATATGTTGTTTATGAGAATCTGGGAAGGCAGGCAAAAACACTGATTTGCCAAATTTGATATAATAGATTCCCTTAAAATAAATCCTATGAATATGACGGATGAAGAAAAGAAACTAGCTGCTGAAGAAAAGAAATTGGCCGCAGAAGAAAAGAAAAAGCAGAAAGTAATAGATAAAGAGATTCAAGGGACCAAAAAGACTGGTAAAGATGCACCTAAGTCTCATGGAGAGATTTTAAGGGATCAGCTTTCGGATGCTTTAGAAACTTATAATAAGAGCACGAGCAGTATTTTATTGAGCTCTGTGACTGCCGGTTTGGAGATTGGCTTTAGTTACTTGATGATATGTTCGGTTTTCTTTTTTCTCGAGGGGAAAATGGGAGAAGATTCGATATTCAAAATGATTTCCTTGGTATACCCATTGGGATTTATTTTGGTCGTAATGGGGCAAAGTATTCTTTTTACTGAGCAGACTGCATTGCTGACCTTACCTGTTCTCAATAAAAAACAGACCTCTGGGGCCATGTTAAGGTTATGGGGGTTGGTGGTAATTGGAAACTTAATTGGTGGTTATGCCATCGCATTGTTGTTAAACTGGCTAGGGCCAAGACTCGGCATTTTCAATAATGAGGTGATGGTGACGATTGCCAAACACGTGATCGCTGCGAAGTTGCCTGTGATTTTGGTAAGTGCTATCGTGGCAGGTTGGTTAATGGGCTTGCTTTCTTGGTTATTGGCTTCTGTGAGAGACACAATTAGTAGGATAGTCATTATCTTTTTGATAACCTCTGTCTTGGCTTTCGCAGGCTTACACCATAGTATTATCGGTAGTATAGAAGTGTTTTCAGGGATGTTGAGATCTCCGGATATCAGCCTTTGGGATTACCTGACATTTCAAGGTTCGGCCTTGCTAGGTAATGCATTTGGAGGAGCTATTTTCGTGGCTCTGCTAAAGTATAGAGCATTTGTTTTTAATATTTTTGGTAAATAAGTAATAGGAATTATGGTTGATTCAGTAAAATCGATTGTTGGAGTATTAGTAGTAATCACACTTTTATTTGCCTTTATAGGAAAACAATCTGGCACCGAGCAATTAAAAAAAGAGCCTTCCTCAGGTGGCGAAACCATCAAACTATTTGATGGAGAAAGTTTAGAAGGGTGGCATATGGATGTTCCCGATCTGGAGGCTGATAGTAGTTTGCGAATTCCCTTTATCATAAGAGATGGACTTTTGGTAAGTTTAGGGACTCCTGAAGGCCACTTGATCACAGATCAAGTTTATGAAAATTTTACGTTAGAACTTGATTACCGCTTCGCAGGAAAACCGGGGAACTGCGGAATATTGGTACATGCTTCTGAGCCAAGAGCTTTATATGATATGTTCCCCAAGTCTATTGAAGTTCAATTAATGCATAGTAATGCAGGAGATTTTTGGTGTATTCAGCAAGATATCAAAGTGGATGATATGGAGAGCAGGAGAGGTCCTAAGGAAAACTGGGGTGTTTCTGAAGGTAAGGAAAGAAGAGTAAGAAATCTTACGGATGATTCTGAGAATCCATTGGGAGAATGGAATCACATTAAAATCACTTGCTTGAAAGATCGAATTACCGTTTGGTTAAATGGGGATTTAGTAAATGATGGATATGGAGCAACTGCTCAAAAAGGACAGATTGCTTTACAGGCAGAAGGTGCAGAAGTGGAGTTTAAGAATGTTTTTTTAGAGAAAATGAATTAAAAAAGTCCTATATTCTAGAAAGTTAAAATACTGGCGGTCAAATTATTAATTAATTATTTTGTTTAGGGTATTAATTTTTAATTGAATTATTTGAATGTCAAGGAATTAGTGATGCTGTGATTTTTTTACGATGACATTCTTACAGGTTTTGGTAAAACACAGAATATTGGAATTATGAAGAAATTTTTATCTGAAGTCTTATTTTTTTGTTTGACTCTATTGGTCTCTTTTTCAGGGTTTTCACAGGAGTCGAAAGATCTCTTTGAAGAACAGGAAACGCTTGAAATCAAGTTGAAATTTTCTTTGAAGGACCTTAGAAAAGAGTCCAACGATTCTACTTACGTAGATAGTTTCATGCAAGTGAAAAATGCGGAAACAGGGTCTTGGGATTCGTTAAAAATTGACCTTCGAGTCCGTGGTAATTTCAGGTTGGAAAACTGTTATTATCCTCCTTTACGTGTAAAGATGAAGAAAAAAGTCGCTAAGGGGACCGTTTTTCAGGGGAATCGAAGTTTGAAATTGGTTATACCCTGTACTCGGTCTAAAGGGGCCGATGATGATATCATAAAAGAATACCTGTGTTATAAACTTGCTGAGCCGGTTGTTGACTACGCTTTTCAAACAAGGATGGTTAAGGTCTATTTAGAAGACGAAGATGATAAAAAGGGTGAAGTTACTGAATTGGTAGGCTTCTTTATTGAAGATGATGATGAGGTGGCGGATCGTTTTGAAGGGGAAATATTGGATGGGAAAAAGATTCTGGGAACGGTCTTAGAAGATTCAGCAGCGGTAAGACATGATTTTTTTCAGTTGATGATAGGCAATACGGATTGGTCCTCCATGTTTCAACACAACATGAAAATCCTCAAACTGGATTCAAAAACCGTGGTTCCTTTAGCTTATGATTTTGATATGACCGGACTGGTGAATCCTCCTTATTCTCAGGTGAGCAACTTGGTTGATATTGAGCATGTGACTGAGCGATTATATAGGGGATATTGTAGAGAAGAGTCATTGATGCAGGCAATACGCCAAGAGTTTCTTGCTAAGGAAACAGAAATTTGGAGTTTAGTGAGTAGCTATGAATCCAGCTTGGATAAAGGGGAATTCAAAGTTTTGAACTCTTATCTCAAGGATTTTTTCATCATAATACAAGATGATCGAATTTTCGAAAGTCAAATTTTAATGGCCTGCCGAAAATAACTTTTAACAAAAGCTAAGGTGTTTTAACAATCAGCAAAAGTCTCTGCCTCTATCTTGCTGTTGGTTTTAAAGACACGATATGAAGCAGGTATACTTTTCATTTTTCATCCTATTGATTCTAGGGGCTAGTTGTACCAAAAAGAAAGCAGCTACGGATTTTAAGCAGGATTTTCAAATAGAAATTACTGATTCCTTACAGATAAATTATCTGGGAGATTTGTGGATTCAAGATTATGATTCGGTTTCGCAGGAGTTTGTTGCTACTACTAAAAATGATCAGGAACTTTTGTTTATCGATTCCAAAGGAGAAATCACATCCAACTTGAAGATTCCTTTTGAAGGCCCGAATTCCATGCAGGGGATATTCTTGCTGTCTTATAGAAATGAAATGTTGCAGATTTTGAGTTCGGTAAGCGGCTTTCATTTTATCACCAAGGATGGGGATTTTAAACGGTCAATTTTATTACCCTATCAGTACATCATTCATAATAATTCCTTAGACCCAGCATTTACCTCATTGGGAGAAAAGATCACCTATTTCAAGCCGGTGAATTTTGGAGACCTGGGAATAGGAAATGAAATAGATTTTGTGAAGTATTTGTATTCCGTACCTTTTTTGGAAGTATTGGACACAGTCTCCATGGAGAGGCATGACACGATGGATTTTCCTAAGACATCCATATATGCTGATGGGAATTACTATTTCTTTCCCTTTCCTAAAATTCAGAAGTTGAAGGATAAATGGTATCTACATTTTGATCATGAGTTAAAGTACTTTGTCTATGAGGAGATTGGAGAGGAAATAGTTCTTGAAAAGACAGTTGATTTGGAAGTGGAAGATGCTGTTTTGCCAAGAGCTGAAGATTTTGAGGTCGCGATGCAATATACCATGAGCAATCAAAGACCCGCTACCATTTTACAGCTGTATCGACTGGAAGGAAAGACGATTGTTTTCTATAAGAAAGGGGTTCCGGAAGAAACGGTGGAGATAGATCCAACAGCTTCAAATTTAGATCAGATGAATCAAACCCTTGCGGCAGTTTTTGATGAAGAAAACAAGTTGATTCAAAATGGCATAGAAGTCCCAGAAGGCCTGATTTTCAGCAGAGCAAACACTGAGGATGGTGAAATTTTAGCTAAAAAGAATCAAGACTTTTTCGGAACAGAAGAGGACCAGGTGGTTTATTATAAATTGAAATTAATTGATGAATAAAATACAACTATTTATTAAAAATATAGTTTATTTGTTTTATGAATAAAACTTTCGTTGTCTGCCTTGTGATCTTTTTAGCAGGGATTTTTCAATTGTCCGCCTCGTATGCTCAGACAAAAGTAGGAGCAAACTTGCTAGCAGAATTTTCAAATGACGTCAATGGGCTAGCTGCTGGTTTTGGTTTGGTGATAGACCATAAATTGACCCCCAAAAGCGGAATTGAGTCTGGACTTTATTACAGAACCTATCAGACAGGCGGCTATGTGAATGTTATTTTCGAAAATGGGGGGAATGCTATTTACTTTTTCGATATCAATGAGCAGTACATCTCTTTACCCATATTGTATAAATATCACACTAAGATTGTCAACCTTGCTATAGGCCCTACATTGGAATATTATGTGGGTTGGAATCAAATTAATGGAGAGCCTGAAGTCACTGTTGACGATCATTCGATCAGTCCCAGGTTTGGTTTAGGGATGATGCTAAAAGTAAGCCGAAGCATCCCTCTTTCAAGTCAACTCAGCTTAGAACCTGAATTGAGATTTAACCCGATTTTATCTTCGGGAAAAACCTTTGGAGGACTTGGTGTTGCTTTAAAGTATGAGCTGAAATAGTTCAGTTTAAAGACATGAACTATTCTCCCGCATTCCAATACTCCAGTCTTTCACATTTGGTAGCTTCGATGCTGTAGAAGTCAAATTCAGCGGTGACTTTGCCTTCGATATATGTAGATTGCCCGACCTTTGAAAGGATATTTGGTTCAAGTCTTCAGACTTGGACAATTTTATCTGTATCTGAAAACGGTGAAATTCTTGCCAATAAAAATCAGGATTTCTTCGAAACGGAAGAGGATCAGGTGGTTTATTATAAATTGAAAGTTGTGGAGGAATAGGGAAGAGCGGATGATTTGATATCAATTTAATACGCTATTAGCCTTCGGGAAAAAGTGGATTTCCTAACGAAAAATCATATGACTATCCGCTGGTCGAGTTGTAATGAATATGTTTTGAATGCGAGGAGGTTGAAATTTTCTGAAAGTGGGTTGATCACAAAATTCATTGAACTTGGATCCACTACGGAAGGAACTGCAAAACAGAGAAGGCCTGAATGAAGTAAGTTAGAACCATATTCCTGAGAGTCTTTTGTCGGAGGGAGGCTGTTCCAGTTTTTTGGTAATTCCGTTTTTTCAGGGTAGAAAATGAGCTTGTTCGGAATCTGAATTTCCATGACCGAGTAGAGAATATATCTCTCAGATGAGAACAACTCAGGATCTATTGTCAATCTTTCTAAGAGGCAGGATGAGATACTAGATCCAGCATAAATGGCGGGAACCCCAACTTTATTCCAACGTCCTCCATAGCGTTTGGCTCCTTCACCACTGAGATCGTTGTACTTTGTCAAAGCAATTCGATAGACAATCATCTTCTCAAATAACAATACCGTATTGAAGTTTCATGATTTCTGATTTGAGAAGGTCTATTCCTTCTGAAACGTCAATCAGTTCAAGGGGCTTTCTATTCCCTAAAGTAAAAAGTGGTCGATCCATCCATCTTTTAAAGCCTTCTTTGCCAAAGTAATTGATGCCTAAAGCATATAATGATGCGAGTTGATAGATTTTTTCGGATTGAATTGTATCAAAAACTTCCTTTCGCTGCAAGGTTTTGGATGAAACTCCCAAAGCTGTGGCTAGTGTATTGTAATCCATACCCGATAGCTCCTTCAGACTGTCGAAAGACTTTCTAGGCAAACCATTACGGAATACTTCCAATCTATCGAAAGGCTCGTCCAAAGGATGATCATCAATATGTAGAATATCAGATACAGAAAGATTTGAAGTCTTTTCATAGGCAACTGCCGGCTCTTTGACTTTGGAAGATTTTTTTGCCATGACTGAAAAAGGAAAATTGTCCTTTAATATAACGTAATTTGTCTTAAAATGATCAGCCTATTCTGGTTTTATTTTAACTATTCTCCCGCATTCCAATACTCCAGTCTTTCACATTTGGTAGCTTCGATGCTGTAGAAGTCAAATTCAGCGGTGACTTTGCCTTCAATCAAGTAGATTGCCCGGCCTTTGAAAGGATATTTGGTTCAAGTCTTCAGACTTGGACAAAGTTAGGATTAAGCTGGTTTATGAAAAAAACTAATTAACTTAATTAGTTAGTTTTTTTTCGATGAGTAGAAAATATAAAATTAGAGATCAGGATAAACTTTATTTTGTAACCTTCACTGTTATAGAGTGGATAGATTTATTTACCCGTAGGGAGTATAGAGATATCTTTTTGGATTCACTTAGGTATTGTCAGAAATTTAAAGGCCTTGATTTATGTGCCTATTGTATCATGTCAAGTCATATCCATATGATCCTTGGCCGGAATGGGGAGTTAACTTTACAAGGGTTAATGAGAGATATCAAAAAATTTACTTCTGTTAAGATTTTAGAAGCGATAAAGACTAGTCATACAGAAAGTAGAAAAGATATTTTGCTTTGGCATTTTGGCAAGGCAGGGAGAGCAAACTCAAATAACACTCACTTTCAAGTCTGGCAGCAGCATAGTCATCCAATTGAGCTGAATACAAATGAAAAAGTAAGTCGGTGCCTTCATTATATTCATCAAAATCCCGTAAAAGCAGGTATCGTTCTTTCTCAAGAGGACTATTTGTATAGCAGTGCCGTCAATTATGCCGGATTGCCAGAGAAATTGATTGATGTGTTATTGATTGAGTAATGATGTTTACAAACTGTAGACTGTGTTTTTATGTAGTCCAAGTCCGAAGACTTGAACTAGGGATGGTTCGAATATTTTAACTATTCTCCTGCATTCCAATACTCCAGTCTTTCACATTTGCTAGCTTCGATGCTGTAGAAGTCAAATTCGGCGGTGACTTTGCCCTCGATCAGGTAGATTGCTCGGCCTTTGAAAGGATATTTTTTGACCACGGGAGGGAAGTGAACCGTATCGATCCAGTGACCTTCCCGATCGATGAAAGTACCGAAATTCATTACATTTCCTTTGACTGTCCGTGTGTATTTGACGGTCACTAAATAGCCGACAATCTGCACGGTTTTGCCAAGGTAGCTCTTGAGTTCGGCGGCTTTGATCCCACAAATGCTTTGATCTTTGATCAGGTGAAAAGGGGAGTCCAACGGAAATTCCAGAATATCGATCTGATCCACGATTTCCTGACGGATGTCGATTTCTTCTAGTTGGGGTACTGCAGGCTGGCGAAAATTGAATCCGGTATTTTGCTTGAAAAGATCTGTCGGTCCGGGGATTGCTTTCCGCTTGTTGAGAATGAAATGCGCTTCCCAAAGCAGTTCCTGCTTGGTTTTGCCGGTGAATCGGAAGCAATTGATCCGAATTAAAATCAAGAGTTGCTCGAGGCTGATTTCTACCCGTCCGCAGAAATCAGCCAGTCCGATAAAGTGACCGTTTTTTCTGCGCTCGGTGAGGATTTTTTCTACGGAAGCTTTCTCTAGATATTTAAGATGTATAAATCCGAGGTACACTGTTATTCCGGTGATCCGGGTGAGATACTCACTTTCATTGATATGCGGAGCTTGGATGTCGGCACCGTTCATTCGGAGTTCGTGGATATAAAACTCGGTATGATAAAAGCCTCCAAAGTTGTTGATCACTCCCACCATAAATTCCAGTGGGAAATAGGCTTTGAGATAGAGACTTTGGTAACTCTCCACAGCAAAGGAAGCGGAATGTCCCTTCGCAAAGGAATATCCGGCAAAGCTTTCGATCTGATGCCAGACTTCCCCGGCAATTTTATCGTCATGTCCTTTTTCCCGGCAATTGTTGAAGAAGCGGTCTTTCACCCGTTGGAATTCATCCTTGGAGCGGGATTTTCCACTCATGCCTCTTCGTAGCACATCGGCTTCTCCCAGACTCAAACCGGCGAAGTAATGCGCTACTTTGATCACATCTTCCTGATAGACCATGATCCCATAGGTCTCGGGCATGATATCGGCGAGAACGGGATGGGCGATTTTGCGTCGCTCCTCATCCACATGTCGCAAAATGTATTCACGCATCATTCCTGATCTCGCCACTCCCGGACGGATGATGGAGCTGGCAGCGACGAGTTCCAGGTATTCATCGGCTTTCATCTTTGCCAGTAGCATGCGCATAGCAGGAGATTCCACATAAAAGGCGCCGATGGTATGCCCATCCCGGAGATGTTCTTTGATTCTTTGGTCTTTTTTAAACTGCTCCACTTTACGGATGTCTACTTTTACCCCTTGGTTTTGGTAGATGATTTCGATCGCACTTTTGATATGTCCCAAGCCACGCTGGCTCAAAATGTCAAACTTATGCAGTCCGATATCCTCGGCCACATGCATGTCGATGTGTGAAAGCGGGAAGCCTTTGGGAGGCATTTCCGTGGCGGTGTAGTAATGAATGGGTTTGTGTGAAATCAGGATTCCACAGGCATGAACTGTCAAATGGGAGGGCATGTCATGCAGTACCTGACTGTATTTGATGATGAGCTTGCCAAACTGATCTGGTTCGAAATTAGGCTTATCCGCAAAATGGATCAGAGACTCAATATCGCTTTTGGGTAGGCCAAAAACCTTCCCAAGTTCACGGAAGACAGAGTTGTACTGGAAGGTGCTATAAGCCGCCAAAAGCGAGACATGTTCCTGTTTGCCTTGGTTGTATTTTCTGAAAATATAATCAGTGACTTCATCCCGGTCTTTCCATGAAAAGTCAATGTCAAAATCGGGCGGATTTTCCCGGTAGAGATTGATAAATCGCTCGAAATACAAGTCCAGTTCGATGGGGTCCACATCAGTAATCCCCAGGCAATAGGCGACGATGCTATTGGCACCGGATCCACGGCCCACATGATAGAAGTTGCGCTGCTGCGCAAAGGTCACGATGTCGTAATTGATCAGAAAGTAGGAGGTAAAAGCCTTTTGCTGGATGAGCTCCAGTTCCTTTTCTATACGCTGTGAAATCGTTGCTGTTAGGTCTGGATAACGGTTGAGTGCTCCTTTGAAAGTTTCCTGACGTAGGAAATCGTAATCTTCCCAGTCCGAACCTAAGACATCCCGTTTGTTTTTGACGGCTTGGAAGTAGAATGAAAACTGGCAATGTTCCAGTAATTTCTGGGCATTGGCGAGTAGGTAGCTATGGTTTTCGCAGCGTGCCACCGCATCTGCATAGCTGTAGAAGCGGTCTGCAGGATCTCCTTGTTCTTCCGTAGGGAGTTTGCTCAGTAGCGTGTTTAAGTCTATGCTTCGCAAAAGACGGTGGGCATTGAAATCAATTTTGGAAGTGAAAGTCACCGGTTGGAGCATGACCAGGCGCTCTTTGAATCGAAACCAAGGGGAAGAGATTAGATGATTGAGCTGGGTAGGGTGAACGCCGATGTATTCATTTTCCCGGAGGGTAAAGGGACGATCAGGAAGTGGGTAAATAATAAAGCAGTGGTCAAAATCCGGGGCTCGTTTTCCGAATGGTTTTTTATGAACCAAATGATCCGAAAGATGGCTGTTGAGTTCGAAGAAACCTTCCTGATTTCGGGCCAGACCGATGTATTGCTGCTGATTTCCATTTCTGAAGTCAATGCCGATGACGGGATGGATACCGACTCTTTGTGCAGCGCGGATAAAGGGGAATACTCCTGCGGTACAATTGATGTCTGTCAAGGCGAAAGCATCGAGACGCTTGCTCTTGGCTTCCTCTATCAGTGCATCCACAGAAAGAGTTCCGTATTTAAAGCTGAAGTGAGAATGACAGTTAACAAACATGATTTTTAAATTAGATACAGTCGCTTCGCTCCTGAGATAGGCCTTCCTCCCTTCGGAAGGTAGGCGGCGAAATAGGGTCGCTTCGCTCCCGAAATATGCTTGCGCGAGATATGGTGATCTCTTTACCTATGGTAGCTTTGTGTCAGTCCGAGCGGAGTCGAGGACAAGGTTTCGACCCCTATAACTTTACGAGATGCTCAGCCTGACAAGAAATAGGTTCGCTTCGCTTCTGAGATATGCTTGCGCGAGATACGCCTTCCTACCTTCGGCAGGCAGGCGGTGAAATAAAACTAGAGTAGTATTTCACCGACCGCAGGGAGGTTGATTTCTACTGTATTTCCAAGTATTTCTGGTTTACTTATTTTAAAAATGTCAATTAAATTAACATTTCAATGTTTATAATGTAGTCAAAAAGTAAACTGGAAAGCAAGTGTGTGGAGGGAATTGTCTGGACTTATTTTTAGAAACCTGAAAATTAGGAATAAAAAAAACCGAAGCTTTTGACTTCGGTCAAAGTGGTTTTATCAACCAATCTTGATCCCATACTTCCCAAGCAATCCCGGAAGCCCATCCAGATCGAATCTGGCTCCTTTGATACGGTTGAGCTCGGGGTCAATGCGATAGTTTTGTGCATCACGAAAATCCACCTTTTCCAATACTGATTGCTCAAAAACAGCTCCGCTAAGATCAGAACCCACAAAGCTACTGGAGGTGAGGTTAGCCATTGTAAAGTCAGCTTCCAGCATTCGACAAGAAGAAAATACGGTCTTTTTTAACTGGAGATTGTAAAAACCACAATAGTCCAATTGGCAGTTTTTGAAAGTGAATTCAATTAAAAATGGATTGCAGGCCTGAAAATGAATTCCCAGCATTTTGCAGTTGTCAAATCTTACCCCTCGAAAAGAAACTCCCGGAACCTTGGTGTTACTGAGATCACAATTATGGAAGCTGCAGTTTTCAAAGCTGAAACCACGGAGATCTAGCCCTGAAAAGTCACATTGGGTAAAATCACAACTTTCATACTCTGCAGGAATGAAATTATTTGGATTAAGATTTTGATAATTTTGGTCTGAGAAATAAGACATTAAAACAAAGTCTAAAAGCTAAAGGGTTAGGTATGAAATGATTTAAGAAGAAAGGAGTTAAAGCCCCGCCTTATCCCATTTTCGGATCGTTTCTTTGATCAATGCAGCCACTTTTGCATTTACTTTCTGGAAGTATTCTTTGGCTTGAGCTTCATCAAAGTTGGGGTATCCTTGACCTTCTTGATATAAGCCTATGCTGGAAGGAAAAGGGACCGCAGAGTAAGTTCCATTTTTTGGATAGGCAGTTGCCATGTCAGCATCGTACTTTTCCTTATGCACTAAGCTTGGGTCAATTGCCTGAATGTAGGCTGTTTCATTAAGTCCTGCATGTCCTCCATCTTCTTTAAAGACTTCCATGGTCACATCAGAAGCATAAGACCACCAGTTGATAACGAGGGTTCGTACTCCCAACTCATTAGCAATTTCACCTGCCACTTTTTGCAGAACTGCTGTTTGGCCACCACCATGGCCATTAAGGATAATGATGTTCTTGAATTTGTTTTTGGCAAGGCCTTTTAGAATGTCACGGATAAAGGGGGCATAAGCTTCCTCGGAAATTTGAAATGCTCCAGGATAAGCGGCCATGCTACCTGTGATCCCATAATTTAGGGTAGGAGCAATCATCGCGTTAAGTTCATCAGCAATATCCTTTGCCATAGCGAAAGGTGCGGTATTATCGGCTCCGTTATTCACTACACCGTGAGGTTCCAAAGTGCCTGTAGGGAGGAGTACAGTATTGATTTTTTCAGGGACAAATTCCGCAAATTCCATCCAATTGATTCGGTCCATTTCACGGGTACTCAACTGTTGGGAAAAAAGAGGTAAAGCCGTCAAAAGTAAAAGTGGAAGGAGTAAAAAGTTTTTCATGAGATGGAATGAATTAGAACTATGGACTAAGAATCAATATTTTCTTTTAAGGTATTGATTTTTTCAAAGCTGAGTATGATTTCAGTTCCTTCATTAGGCGTGCTTTGGATTGATATTGCTCCTTGATTTTTTTCCATAAACTGTCTTACAAGAAGTAATCCGAGACCAGTACCTTTTTCTTTTTGTGTTCCTTCAGTAGATTTTACGCGAACCACCTGTGAGGATATCTCTTTCAATTTCTCCTCAGTGATGCCTATGCCCTCATCTTTAATGTGGAGGTTGATATAATCATCATTTTCATGGGATGAGTTCCATAGTTTGATGTTGCTATCAGGATTGGAGAATTTAATTGAATTTTGAAGACAGTTTTGGAGTACAATTCGAAGTTGTTGTGGATCTACAAGAACCTGAATATTGTCAAAAACCAATGAGGAATCAATGCTGATGTTTTTTGAAACGGTTTGATAGCCCAATTGATCCACTTGCTCTTTAACTACTTCAGAAAGATCTGTTGAAGTTCGTTTGGTAAGAATTCCATCTAGTTGAGCATGTGACCAGCGAAGGAGCTTCCGCAGCATATCATCCGTATCGGAAACTTGCTTGATAAGAAGTTTCCTTACAGTTTTTTGTTCATCTTCATCAAGGAGTCCATTCTCATCCAGTTCCAAGAGCTGTTTAACAGAATTGATAGGAGCTTTTAGATCATGGGAAAGAATTGAGAATAGTTTATTTTTCTCTTCATTGATGGTTTCCAACTTTTCATTTTGAACTTGAATTTCCTTTTGCTTCTCAAGAAGGACCTTGTTGATTTTCTCTTTTTGCTTGATTACTCTTCCGTATAGCACAAAGCCTATAATCAGTCCTATCAAAGCTAGGATCAGAATGAATGTAAATTTCTTATTGAATTCGGCATTACTCTCCGCCAGTTCTTTCTTTTGCAATAAATCCTGATTTTCTGCATTGGCCAAAAGCAGTTGCAGGTAGCTTATTTCAGCATTTTTATTTTCATTATAAAGGCTATCTGAATAGGATTTATAAAGTCTGGAATGTTCATATGCAGATTCAAATTGACCAAGTTGCTCATTAGCGGTCATCATTGCTTTTGATAATCGACCCTTGTCCCAAAATCCTCGTGTTTTAGTTACAGATTCTTGAGCAATCTCTCCCAGCTCTAATGCCTTTTGGGGATTTCCTCGGGCTATTTGGATTTCGGCCAATCCAGTATTTGCGAAAGCTTTGGCCCAATTGCTCAATTCGCCAGGATAGTCTAATACACGCTTATAATATTTCTCTGACTCTTCCAGTTTTCCTTCGTCAAAGTAAATCTTACCAGCTCTATTTAAAGTCATCGTAAAGATTACCCTGTCTTGATGTTCGGAGAGGTATTCCAATGCTAAATCAATAGAGCGGTGAGCATTCTCAAATTGCCCTAAGTCAGATTCTCCAATACTTCTGTTGAAATAATTTCTTCCGACACCATATGTGTCACCTAATTTTTTGTTGATCTCAATGCATCTATTGAAAATTTCAATTGCTTTTTCTAACTCATTTTGACTCAGGTAAATTAACCCCCGTCCATTTAGGGCATAACTTAAACCAGCTTCGTCCTGGGTTTTCGTGAAAATTTCGTTTGCAATAGAATAATATCTGATAGACTCCACATAGTCGCCTTCGACATAATATAGGGTTCCAAACAAATTGGCTATTTGGCCTGTTTTATTTTCTTCTTCTAAAAGTCGGGAAAGAGAATCGGCTTTGCTCAAATAGGAATAGGCACTATCCCATTCGGAGTAGAGGTATTTTTCACTTTTACTTATCAGTGAATCCAAAAGTACCTCTGGTTCAATTTTATCAGAACTTTCCTGTTCAAAATGGGGGATGGCCCAGATTAAGGAAATAGTTAAAATAAGATGGAACATTGGGTGACTTCTAAAACTATATAGCTAATAAGACGGTAAGATAATTCACTTGGGATGAATTAAAAAATATAAAGTTGAAAGTTCAATAATGAAAAATGATTTTCAAATACCTTATTTTATTTTTTGAGTCAAAGGGTGAAGATTGACTTCTCCACCCTTTAATTAATATGCTCATTTGAATGTTCTATTCACAAGAAACATTTGGATTAAACATGGTGAAAATACCGCTTGGATTATTTTTCCAGATCCAAATATGTAGCTGATAGTTATCAAAAGGAAGTGGTTCAGGGTCAAATGCTGTGTCAAATTCCTGCATTCCAAAGTATGGGACCATTTCATTTCCTGCATCCCATGCTTCCTTAACAATAACAAATTCCACTCCCACCAACTTCATTTGTCCATTTTTAGACATTTCATAAAGCAATGCTTCTGGCATGGTGGGATCATATTCCCCATCCATGGCGGCAAAATTAACGTAATGATACCCCATACCTCCAGCAGGAGAAGAGACACATTCTGACCCTTGAGCGTACCCATCCTCCATAGCCACTTCTATGTCGTGGTATTTTGCAGTAGCAGCTCGTAGGTTTGCCAGCATTTTAAGCGTTTCGGGATCCATTCTGAGGTTTTCTAATGAAAAAACTTCCGGGTAGACCTCCGTTTTTTCAACATTCGTGGTTGGATCTAATGGTTGATCCATACTACTTTCATCAGAAATACAACTTGATACAAGAACTGTCAATGTGAGCACCATTGCCAGCCCACAAAGCGAACTTTGAAAATAATTTTTCATGATTTTGGATTTTTGTTTGAAAAATGTGTGTAAATAAAAATTTAATTACCCTTAGCGGGTTCCTGAAGCAAAAATGATTGTAAGTCAATCGTTTATGCTCTTAATATAGTTAAAAAATTGGATTTTTAGACAGTAATAATAGTATTTTATTGAGACTAATATTTTTTTTCTTTCACTAAGAAGATCATTTTTTAATTCTTCTCAATCCAGTTGGCCAATAGACTTCGTAGTTCCTTCTAAATCATCCGACCGAAACTGTTTTGGTCATATGGTTTCATTTTTTCCATGGAAAACAAAACCGGATTATTAACCTAAACACAATCTAAAATGAAGAATGAATTGATCAAGCCTAAAGGACTGGTGACAAATACAAACAGGAGAAACTTCCTGAAATTTGGGACAATGTCTGTAGCAGGAGCGGGATTGCTTTTGATGGGCTGTAATGACGATGAAGATATGATGCCTCCAACCATGAATGAGGGGGTTAAATTGGGTTCTGGAGACATTGGTATATTGAATTATGCCTATGCTTTAGAGCAGCTGGAAGCGGCTTTTTACGCGACAGTGATGACAGGGGGCTATTTTGCCAACGCGAGTGCTGAAGAAAAAACAATCATGGGCGATTTAGAAAAGCATGAAAGAGCTCATAGAGAATTTTTCAAAGCAGCGTTAGGAGAAGCAGCAATAGCTGATTTAGAAGTGGACTTTAGCTCTATTGATTTTAATGACAGGGCATCTGTATTAGGAGCAGCTAAGACTTTTGAAGATTTAGGAGTTGCAGCTTATAATGGTGCCGGACAGTTTATTGAGAATGTTGATTACTTATTGATTGCGGGGAAAATCGTCTCTGTAGAGGCAAGACATGCTGCAGCGATTCGAGATTTGATCAACCCAGGTTCGGATGATTTTGCAGGAGATGATTTGATAGACTCAAATGGTCTAGAACGGACTTTGAATTTTACTGAAGTATTGACGGCAGCGTCCACTTATGTGACCACGCCGATTGATTTCAGTCAATTACCTACTAGCTAATATTCACCTTAACCACAAGAAGAAATGAACTTATTAAAATTGCTTGATACGATGTGCCCGGACACGAATAGTTCGGAAGAAAAAGATATGTTTTTCTCCAGAAGAGAGGCCTTCCGCCAGTTTGGAGATCTCAGTAAGAAGGTAGCTATGGCTGCAGTTCCACTGGGAGTTTTAACAGCTTTGCCAAAAGTGGCTAAAGCAGATACAGAAAGCTTGATAGGTGTTTTGAATTATGCCTTGACGCTGGAACATTTAGAATACAGGTATTACCAGATGGGAGTAGAGTCAGGAGTGATTGACGGTGCAGACCTGAATATTTTCACAAAAATCCGTGACCATGAGTTAGCACATGTCAACTTCCTAACAGAGGTAATCGGAAATGTACTGGGTGGAATGCCTGTTGCAGAACCTGAATTTGATTTCACCGCAGGAGGGAATTTCTCTCCATTTATGGACTATCCTACTTTCCTAGCACTTGCTCAGGCATTTGAAGATACTGGAGTAAGAGCTTACAAAGGACAGGCGGGAAATGTGATGGAATCTGATGTTGTTTTGACAGCGGCATTATCTATTCACTCAGTTGAGGCGAGACATGCTTCTATGGTGAGAAGATTGAGAACGAAAAAAGGTCAGGATACAGTAAAAGGTTGGATTACCAATGCAAGTATTGGATCTCTTCCTGCAGCTACGCAAGCTATTTATGCTGGAGAAGATAATGTGACTCATGGTGGAGTGGATGTTACATCACTTACAGGAATCGATGCCGCGGCAGTTTCTGAAGGATGGGACGAACCATTGAACAAGGATCAGGTATTAGGTATAGCTTCCTTGTTTTTAGCTTAGTTTTTATAGTTGGGTTAGGTGGGGAGATGTCATTTCTTTTGGGAATGGCATCTTTTTTATTGGGTCGCTACGCTCCCGAGATACGCCTCCGGCGAGATATAGTCATTATGCTCCTGAGATATGCTACGCGAAATACTATCTGCCTTTAGGCTATCTTGATTTATCTGCTCGCAGAGCTATCTTTTAAAAATGAGATAAGCCTTCCTACCTTCGGCAGGCAGGCGACGAGATATAGTCGCTACGCTCCCGAGATAAGCTACTCGAAATACTATCTGCCTTTAGGCTATCTTAACTTATCTGCTCGCAGAGCTATCTTTTTTATACTTCTGACTTCATCTTTCTGAATTCCATTATATTTCACCGACCGAAGGGAGGTTTATTTCTATTGTATTTCCAAGTATTATTTGATACAAACTACAAGGATTCAGATGCTTTGATTTTTTTAGATCTGGATGATCGAAGTCCAACCAATATTCCATTCCGATTTTTTGCATTACCCTGATCGAGGCTTTGTTGTCTGAAGAAGCTAGGGATAAGACTTCCTTGATTCCAAGCTCCTTTGCATACTCCAGGCATCGTTTTGCTCCTTCGGTAGAATAGCCATAGTTCCAGTATGTTTTTCTTATCCTCCATCCTATGTCCACGCAAGGAGTGAACTCGGCTTTGAAAGTTTTCCAGCCCAGCCCAATCATTCCTATTAGTTCTCCTGTTTTCATCAGATCTACTGCGAAATAACAATAGCCTTTCTCCTTATACATATTGTTCATTCGCTCCATCATCGCTTTTGACTCGTCTTTGGAAAGTGGCTTTTCAAAGTATTTCATGGTTTCCGGGTCGGAATTCATGGCGCTGAAGACGTCGAGGTCAGAATCTTGCCAAAGACGGAAACCTAGTCGTGAGGAGGTGAAGAGATGCTGCGTTGTTTTCAAACTATGTGGATTTGGAGCAATATCGGATATGGGAAATAGAATTTCAAATACTCTTTTATTAAACAGTCACCCCATTAAAAGGATTGAACCTCCTTCTTCCCACGCTCATTCCTACAGCTCGGCAGATGGTTTTTTCTCCAAACTTTCCATTGATTTTATCCATGGCTTGGTAGAGATTAATCTGCTCTTGGGTGTCCTCAAAGAGTTTGATCTGATAGTTGCCATAGACCAGCGAACTGAAACGCACTCCGATCAGACGGATGAGGACACGTCGGTTATAAAGCTTGCGGAAGAGTTCTTTCACCAATGGAATCAGCGTATGATCCGCCGAGGTGTAGGGGATACGTTGCTGTACAGTATGAGTGTCAAAATCCGAATAGCGAATCTTTACACTCACGCAGGCGGTCAATTGTAGGTTTTGACGAAGTTTTCCTGTGAGTTGCTCGCACATAGCCACCAGTGTCGCCTCCAGCATTTTCACATCGATGGTGTCCTGCTCAAAGGTGTTTTCGGTAGAGATGGACTTGGCTTCAGAATAGGGGGTGACCGGAGAGCGATCGATTCCATTGGCTTTTTCCCAGATCATATTTCCATTTTTTCCAAAAGTAGCCTGCAGGAGTTCGGCGGGCATTTGCTGCAATGTCTGCACCTTTTTGACTCCCATGTTGTAAAGGGTTTGCGATGTTTTTTCTCCGATCATGGGGATTTTCCGTACGGAAAGAGGGGCTAGAAAAGGCTTTTCCTCTCCGAATAGAATCTGCTTTTCATTGTTGGGTTTGGCCTCTCCGGTAGCGACTTTGGAGACAGTTTTGTTTTCTGAAAGCCCTAGAGAAATGGGTAATCCTGTTTCCTTCATGATACGCTGTCGGATCTGCTGCGAAAGCTTGAAGCAACCGAAAAAGCGATCCATTCCCGTTAGGTCGATGTAGAACTCGTCGATGGAGGATTTTTCAAATAGGGGAACTTCCTCCCGAATGATCTCGGTAACCTCGTGGGATTTTTGGCTATACTTTTCAAAATCTCCCCGAATGATCAATGCCTCGGGGCAAAGTTGCCGGGCTGTGCGCATGGGCATGGCTGAGTGCACCCCAAACTTCCTCGCCTCATAGCTGCAGGAAGCCACTACGCCACGATCTCCCGAGCCTCCGATTAGGATAGGTTTTCCGTTGAGTCGGCTGTCAAATAACCGCTCTACCGACACAAAATAGGAGTCCAAATCCATGTGTACGATACTTCTCTTCGCTTCCATTCTTTTGTTAATTATATTGACATTTTAATGTTTATAATTTAAACAAAAGTTTTATATTTGAGTATAGAAAATAAAAGATTGAAGGAGGTTGACAGAAAGAGAAAGATAAGCTTCGCGAGATATGCCTGCGGCGAGATAGGGGAAGATAGGCTTCGTCAGATATCTGCAGTGCTATCTTATTTCTATCTGCTTGAAGAGCTATCAGATATCGCTTCGCTCCTGAGATAAGCCTTTGGCGAGGTAAGTGTGACTTTCTAAATAGCTCATATAATATGGAAACAAAGTCGAAATTTATACCTGTAAAGGAACTTGAGATATATCAATTGTCGAGAAGATTATCGTCTAAGGCATGGTCAATTTATCAGCGATTAGACTATCATCTCCGAAAAAACTGGGGAGATCAAATGATAAGTTCAATAGACACGGTAGGAGCAAATATCGCTGAAGGGTATGCAAGATTCCATTTTCTTGACCGAGTGAAGTTTTACTATATAGCCAGAGCATCCCTTTCTGAAAGCGTTGAGCATTGGATTGATTTGGGATTTGAGCGTAAAATAGTTTTAGAAGAAGAGTATAGTAAAATCCATTTTATCGCGAAAAGATTACACTAAATAGGCAAATCAAAATAAGTTATGATGCGAAAAAGAAAGTCTAATCATTTGAACATCTGTCTTTAGGCTATCTTAACCTATCTGCCCGCAGGGCTATCTTTTATTGATAAGATATGCTTTGCAATGATAGGTCGTTTCGCTCCTGAGATAAGCCTTCGGTGAGATAGGATTCGTAAGATATAATCAACTTAGCTTCCTAAGATAGCTTTCGGTCAGTCCGAGCGGAGTCGAGGACTAGGCTTCGACTCCGCTCAGCCTGACATCTGGCTTAAGTTCTATCTTGAATTATCTGCCTTTAGGCTATCTTATTTCTATCTGCTCGAAGAGCTATCTTTTTTAATAAAAAGACAAAAAATGACTCTAAATACCAATATTAAATTCCTTAGAAAACAAAAAAATCTCACCCAAGAGATCATGGCTTCGACGATCGGGATTTCCAGATCTAAGCTCGCAGGGTATGAGTCCAGTGTCAATCCACCGCTAGACACCTTAGTGAAACTGTCGGATGCGCTGGGAGTGTCTTTGGATATCTTATTGCGTGAGGACTTGACTTCGTATTCGGAATACAAACTCCGGGAATTGCTGGAAACAGATCAATTTCTGCGAGGTAGGAAGCTGCGTATCTTAGCCACGACAGTAGACGAGCAGGGGAGAGAGTTGATTGAAGTGGTTTCGCAACGCGCCAAGGCAAGTTACCTGGCGGGCTTTGCCGATCCAGAATATATTTCTGAGTTGCCTAGGTTTGCTTTGCCCTTCTTGCCAACGGATAAAAAACACCGGGTATTTCAGGTGGATGGAGATTCCATGTTGCCGATACCAGATGGAGCATGGATTGTCTGTGAGTATGTGGATGATTGGTTGGCTGTAAAGGATGGGGAGCGATATGTCATCGTCACCGAGCAGGATGGAGTAACTTTCAAACTAGCTTACAACCGTATTCAATCAGACCAAAAGCTATTGCTTTGTTCTGCAAATCCGATCTATCCGCCTTTTGAAGTGGAAATTGATCAAGTGAGAGAAATCTGGAGGTATCGCTTGGCGATGAGTTGATTGATTAAATAATACATTGGAAATAAGTCTCACTTCGCTCGACGAAATACAATAGAAATAGATTAACCTTACATATAATCTTTTATTTGATGCCAATAATAGTTACCTCACTAGGAAATGTCCTCTTGGAAATTCAAGATGAAAAACTCACCCGACTTCAATTTACCCAAGATGCTTTGAGTGAAGAACCCTTGCAAGGAATGGCCAAAGAGGTGAAGCATCAACTGGATGAATACTTGTCCGGAAAGAGGAAATCTTTTGATCTTCCTCTTGAGTTAGAAGGCACGGATTTTCAAAAAAGTGTCTGGAAGGCGGTGAATGAAATCCCTTTTGGACAGACAACCACTTATATGAAGCTATCGCAAAAGCTTGGGAATGTAGCTGCAATCCGAGCTGTCGGTGCTGCCATTGGCGCCAATCCTGTTTTAGTGATTGTGCCTTGTCATCGAATTATCGGGACGGATGGGAAACTGACTGGCTATGCAGGAGGCTTGGAAAGAAAACAAGCTTTGCTGGAGATAGAAGGATTTCCAGTACAGCAAAGCTTGTTTTGAGTTTAGTCTTTCAGTTCGACGATTACCTCAATCTCCACTGCGATATCATTAGGCAAAGCAGCAACGCCTACTGCGGATCGGGCGTGTTTCCCAGCTTCTCCAAAAACTTCTACCATCAAGTCTGAAAAGCCATTGATTACAGCAGGATGCTTGGTGAAATCAGGTGCAGAATTTACCATTCCCAGGACTTTTACAAATTGCTTGATTCGGCTTAGGTCACCTCCTGTAGCTGCTTTGAGCACTGCCAGGATTTCGATTCCAGTTTCTCTAGCGGCTTGGTAACCTTCTTCCACGGTGAGATCTGCACCTACTTTTCCAAAAACATCAGGTCCATTTCCAGCTAAATAAAGTGTGTTTCCCACTTGTCTCCATTTTACATAAGTTCCCATTGGAGTACCCACTTCAGGTAGTTCTAGTCCCAATGCTTTAATTTTTTCTTCTGGGCTTTGTGCCTGAGCAATGAAAGGAAGGCAAAACGAAATTGCCAATGCGACAAGTATTTGTTTTAAATTCATGTGTTGGTTGGTTTTTAGTATTCCTAAGCTAAGCGATTCTTATTACTTTTATAGCCTTATTAACCCCAAATTTACATGAGCGAGCTGGCTATCATTCCATTTTCATCAGATCTCAAATCTGAATTTGAGATGATTAATAAAACCTGGGTAGAGGAATATTTTACTTTGGAGCCTTTTGATGTGGCTCAGTTAGAAAACCCGGAAAAAACCATTATTGAAGCAGGTGGTGATATTGTTTTTGCGAAAATGGGGGATGAGATCGTTGGGACGGTTGGTTTGGCAAAAGTGGAGGATGGTGTCTTTGAAATGGTAAAAATGGGAGTGAAAAAGAGCGCTCAAGGCCATGGTGTTGGCATGTTTTTAGGAAAAGCAATCCTTGAGAAAGCAAAAGAAATGGGAGGGACTAAAATGGTGCTTTACAGCAGTACCAAGCTCCAGCCTGCTCTCCATATTTATAAGAAACTGGGTTTTGTAGAATCTGTGCCTGAAGCAGGAAAATACTGTCGCTGTGATGTGAAAATGGTTTTAGATTTGGTCTAGTCACTATTTTAAAACAGGATTTTTATCATGTTTACAACTGATCTTCCTTAAGGATTGTAGCTTGATTTATTAGGATATTGAGTTTTGAGCAAAATTCTATGAATCATGAAAACATTACTTGTACCATTTGATTTTTCCCCCTATTCTGTAGCTGCTTTGCGTACTGCTTATAAAATAAGTCAAAAGTCAGGAGCTGAAATTCTGTGTGTAACCGTCATTCCAACAGAGTTGGATTGGGAGTTTTTATCGGAGAAGGAGAAATCCAAACATCCTCAAATTCAGCAAGAATATGAGGAAGCTTCGGAGTTGTTACCCAACTTTTTTAAGACAATTGCTCCAGCCAAAGCGCCTATTCAGGCAATCGTGAAAATAGGTGTACCGAATGATTTGATTCTTAAAGTAGCCCATGAATATGCTCCCGAATTGATCGTTTTGGGTGCTTATGGGAAGGGAAATGAAGGAAGTAACTTTATTGGTAGCACCTTACAAAAAGTATTAAGAAATGCAGCTTGTCCTGTGTTGGCCGTAAAAGAACCCGTAGATGGTAATGTGTTTCGTAAAATTGCTTTTGCCTCAAGTTTTACCCACGAAGCAAAAGAAGCTTTTTCTTTAATTAAACCTCTGGTCAAGCTTTTTAGAGCTAGCGTCCATTTAGTTTATATCAATACACCGGATCACTTTATTGATTCTGTGGAGTTGCAGGAAAGGATGAATCAGTTTGTCAAAGGAAATGAAGAAGTGACTTTTCATCCACATACTTTCAACTTCCAGAGTGTAGGGTTGGGATTGGAGAAATTTGGGGAGCTCAATAAAGTACACCTTGTTGCTCTAGTCACTGGGCATCATGAAAAGATTCCAAGTTACCAGATAGGTACTACTGAAAGCCTTGTTTATAAAAGTGACTTGGCTGTATTGAGTGTAAAAATCTAATTTACCAGAATCTAAATCGTTTCTCGTAAAGTCTGTTTCGGAATATCCAGTTCTCAAAAATATCTTCAGATAAATGGATTTCAAGCCCCACATTGATGGTCATATATCCGTCAAAGCGATGTCTTAGACCAGACCCTCTACGGATTCTGCCGCCGTTTTGTAAGATTTTATCTACATCCGGCATGCCATTGTCATCTAAATACCTAGGGTTTCTAATGGCTAATCTCAATCGGTCGGGGTTACTTCCATCCACATAGTCTTCCACTAAGTCCAGATAAAATTCACTGACATTGTAGGCAGAGATATCATCCATATAATCGGTCAGAGTGAATCGATAATTTCCTTCAATGATTAAATCCATGTAGACATTCAACTTATATTTAAGTCCAAGTCCCATAGGGAAAGCAATGATATACCGCTCATATGGATTGTTTTCAAGCTGCAATGGACGTAAATCCACCCATTCCCCATCCAATTGAGTTTCTGGGTTGTTAGTGGATAAAGCCAAACCAGCGAAGATATAAGGGTTCCAAAGTGGTCTATGGATATTAGGAACTTTGACAGGATGCCAATGGTATTCTATGATACTGGATATCTCCCAGTTTTTTGCTCTAAAAGTCAGGTTTCTTGGAAATCTATAAGCTCTTGGATCAGAGGGTTCATCGGCCCCAGACATTTTATAATAAGTGCCTTCCAGTCTGGCCCTGAGGTTGGTGCCTATGGTTCTTCGAATAGCGAAATTTGCATTCCAATCCGGTTGAATCCCTTCGCTGTATTTCCAAAAAGAATATAACTCACCAAAATATTGAGTAGGTCCAATGCTAGCAGAAATAGACCAGGGCTCTTCAAACCTATATCTATAGAAACTTTGAGAATGGGCTGACCAAGCGCTCAAAAATAGACATATGAATAACAGTTTTCTCATGATAAACCCCGTGAATTCCTATACGAAAAGATATAGATGTCGAAAATTAAGTCTATTTACTTATATTTTCAAACCCAGATCGTAAATGTAGGTCTCGCTGAGGGAATGGTATTTCAACCCCCTCTTCCCCAAATCTCCTAAATATCTCGTAATAAAGCTGGCTTTTTAAGATTTTTGGTCGGTTAATATACTCTGAAGTCCAGACTCGTAGATTGAAATTGATGGAGCTGTCACCATAATCTTCAAATAGAACATCTGGTTCAGGGACACTCAAGACTCCTTTATGTGCTTTGGCTACTTCCATTAAAATGGCTTTTACTTTTTCAGGATTCTCCTTGTAAGATACTCCTACAGCGAAATTAAATCGGATGTTTCTATCATTGTGAGACCAATTTATTACTTGACTATCAATGAATTGACTGTTCGGAACGATGATGGAAATATTATCATTTGTCACAATCATAGTAGATCGTGCAGAGATTTTAATGACATCTCCAGTGACATCTCCAACTTCAATTCGATCACCCACTTTTATAGGTTGCTCAAAAAGGATAATAAGTCCAGAGATAAAATTGTTGGTGATGTTTTGAAGTCCAAAACCGATACCTACACCAAGCGCACCTGCTAAGATTCCAAAAGCACTCAGGTCAATTCCATTGGTTTGGAGAATAGAAAAAATACCCGCTAAAATTAAAATGTATTTGACCATTGTACCAATAGACTGCCTTGTTCCGGTATCTATCTGGTATCTATTCAAGACTTTGTGAACCATAAATCTTCGGATCCACTCCGTCACGATAAAAAGGAAAACAAAAGAAATTGATAGGGTAAGAATCAATCCTACTGTCAATTGTGATTCCCCTAAATTGAAAAGGCTGTAATTCATTAGCTCCTGAAACCATTCAATGAATGATTGAGCTTTTTCTTTTGCGACTTGATTTAAGTTGTCTTGCATAGAGACTCGGGTGCTTTATCGAAATTTCACTTTTAAAAATATTGATAAATAGGGTCTTAAACTATATATATTTGAGCCTCTTTAAAAGCCCAAAAGAATATTTAGCACTAAATGTGGTGAAACTTGGCTTTTAATGTATTTGATTTGATTCTGTTAATTTTGGCATATGAGTAAGATTAAAGAAGAACTAGAGCATAGACTGCGGCTTCGAAATATAAAACTTTCGGACTATGAGGATATCCGAGGGATCATGACTTCTATTTATAAAAACCCAAATGGTGTTTGGACAAAAGAAGAACTCAAAAATCAATTACGAGTTTTTCCCGAAGGTCAGATTTGTATTGAGGATAATGGAAAAGTTGTAGCTGCTGCTTTGAGCCTAATTGTAGATTATAACCAATTTGGAGATAATCATACCTATGATGAAATCACCGGTTACGGTAAATTTGATACCCATACAGAAGATGGAGATACCTTGTACGGTACTGATATTTTTGTAGATAAAGAATATCGCGGTATGCGAATTGGGAGAAGGTTGTATGATGCTCGAAAGGAGCTTTGTGAGAACCTAAACCTCCGATCCATTATTGCTGGTGGTAGAATTCCTGGGTATGCAGATTATGCGGATGAAATGACTCCTCGGAAATACATTGACTTAGTCAAAAACAAGGAGATTTTTGATTCTGTGCTGTCATTTCAGTTGGCTAATGAATTCCATGTAAGGAAAGTGATTACCAAATATCTTCCGGAAGATACAGATTCCAGAGCCTATGCAACGCTTCTAGAATGGATCAATATCTATTACGAAAAGGACGAAAAGCTAATAGGTAACAAAAAATCCATCGTCAGATTGGGTTTGGTTCAGTGGAAGATGCGTCGATTTTCCAATGTAGATGATTTGATGCAACAAGTGGAGTTCTTTGTAGATACTGTCTCTGGCTATAAATCTGATTTCTGCTTACTTCCTGAGTTTTTCAATGCACCTCTCTTGGCAGAGTTCAATGATATGGATGCCTCAGAAGCTATACGGAATTTGGCCGATTATACTAATGAAATTGTCTCGAGAATGAGTGACTTGGCGGTTTCTTATAATGTGAACGTCATCGGGGGATCTATGCCAGAATACGATGGTAAGAAACTCAGGAATGTCAGCTATTTATGTAGGAGAGATGGAACCCAGGCCAAGCAATACAAACTTCATATCACGCCAGATGAAGCGGCTTATTGGGGGCTTCAAGGCGGTAATGGAATAAACGTTTTTGATACGGATGCCGGAAGAATTGGGATATTGATCTGTTATGATGTGGAGTTTCCAGAATTGGGAAGAATTCTCGCAGAGCAAAATATGGATATTCTGTTTGTGCCATTTTGGACAGATACCAAAAATGCATTCCTCAGGGTAAATACCTGCGCCAAATCCAGGGCAATTGAAAATGAATGCTATGTTGCCATCACTGGTTCAGTAGGTAACCTGCCTAAAGTTGAAAACATGGATATTCAGTATTCACAAGCGGCAATTTTTTCTCCTTCTGATTTCTCTTTTCCTCATGATGCAGTAGTTGCACAGGCTTCAGAAAATGAAGAGACGATTATTGTAGCAGATGTGGATTTAGATTTGTTAACGAAGCAAAGGAAGGCTGGAAGTGTCAGAAATTTAGAACAAAGACGATTAGATTTATACTCAATCCAATGGAAGCAGAAAAAGTAATTTCCGAATATTTCTCAAATGTCCCGGATGAAATATGGGAAAAAGCGAAAAATGTAAAAGTTCTAATCACGGATATAGATGGTGTCATGACTGATGGTGGAATTATCTATGATGACCAAGGCTTAGAGTTTAAAAAGTACAATGTGAAAGACGGGATGATCGTCAAGCATTTAAGAAGATCTGGAATCCTCGTCGGTGCCATCACCGGGAGGGAATCGCAGGTGGTTATGAACCGCTGTGAGGAACTCAAATTCGATTTTCATTACCATGGAGTAAAGAATAAAGGAAAGAAGCTAAACGATTTAATGGAGATCATGGAAATTGATCTGGAGACGGTCGCTTATATTGGAGATGATTTAATAGATGTGCCGATTCTCAGTCGGGTAGGTTTAGCAATTGCTCCTGCTGATGCCGTGAGCTATGTCAAGCCTTTTGCGCATTGGGTGACACAAAGTAAAGGTGGGGAAGGCGTTTTTAGAGAAGTTGGGGACTTGATACTACACAGTAAAGGCAAGCTAATCCCAATCATTGAAAGTCTGTCAAAAAAAGAAGCATGAATAGAAATAATAAACCAATGAAAATCACCGATTCGGTGGTTTTAGGAGAGGATAAACCTGTATTGTTTTCTGGGCCTTGTGCCGTGGAAAGCTTTGATATTTGTATGGAAATTGGTACAAAAGTGAAAGCTTGGGCAGAGGAACATGGCTTTTCCTATGTTTTCAAAGCCTCTTTTGATAAAGCCAACAGAACCTCCTCTGGTTCTTTCAGAAGTATAGGTATGGACAAGTCTCTGGAAGTTTTGCAGCGAGTAGGCAAAGCACTTGACGTTCCCTTAGTGACTGATATCCATGAAAGTTACCAAGCCAAAGACGTTGCCGAGGTAGTGGATGTCTTACAAATTCCAGCTTTTTTATGCCGGCAAACGGATTTGCTATTGGCAGCAGGAGAGACTGGAAAAGCAGTGAAAATTAAACGCGGTCAATTCATGGCTCCAGAAGACATGCAATACGCCGTGACCAAAGTAAGGTCCACAGGAAATGAAAATGTCTGTTTGACGGAAAGAGGATTTTCTTTGGGTTACCATAACCTTGTTGTAGACATGAGAGGCTTGCCTATTATGAGACAATTTGCTCCGGTGGTTTTTGATATTACCCATTCGGTGCAGCAGCCTGGAGGACAAGGAGGGACTTCTGGAGGACAACGTGAATTTGCCCCAATCTTAGCGAGAGCAGCAGCTGGAACAGGGATAGATGGCTTTTTTATTGAAACCCACCCAGAGCCTGCAAAAGCCTTGAGTGACGGTCCAAATTTGATTCCTCTCCACAAAATGGGAGCATTTTTGGAAATGCTTAAAGAAGCTTGGAAAGTGGGGAGAAAATATCAAGATTTCGAAATTCAATAAAAGCCTGATTCATGAGTAGAACGATTTTTATATCTTTTTCGCTAGTATTTTTTACTTTCTCCAGCCTTGTCTTTGCTCAATCAGATGAAGAGGTGGCAGAGTTAATCAGATTTAGAATGGAATCTGATGTGCCCATGGAAAATATTGAAATCCGTAATACGTCCTTATTGACTGCGGATGATATCATCCATTTTTACAATGACCGTGAATTTAAAAATGCATGGTCAGTTGGAGGAATATTAACAGAAGAAGCTTATGAGTTAAGGTTTGAGATTAAACAGGCCGAATTTGATGGTTTGGTGCCAGAGGATTATCATTTGAATGTTATAGAGTCATTCTTTTCCACCTTTGAGTCAAATAAGGAAAATGGTATCAAAAATGCTCCGGGTGATCTGGCTGATTTAGATATTTTCTTAAGTGATGCTTTTTTTAAATTGGCCAGAAACTTAGAAATAGGGAAGGTGGATCCTTCGCAGTTTGGTGAGGATTGGGAGATTGCCAGAAAAGAGCCTACGAATGATTATCCTACACTATTGGAAAAAGCGGTAGCAACAAAAGCTATTCGTAAAAGTTTGGAGAGTTTGTACCCGAAATTCAGTATTTATAAAAAGGGTAGAGAGGTAATTCGTGAGCTTTCAGAAAAAGTGAAAGAAGATACTTTGAATTGGAAGAAAGTTAAAATCTCCAAATCCATTCATGTAGGAGATTCTAATTCCGACATTCCCAGACTAAGAGAAAGACTGATTTACTGGGAGCTTTTGGAAGAGTATGCTGTCCAAGATGAAAAGGTGTATGACTCTATCATGATGGATGGAATCAAGGATTTTCAAGGGACTCATGGTTTAGATATCGATGGGGTGATTGGCCCACAGACAGCTCAAGCATTCAATGATTCTCCCAAAGATCGATTGAACAAGGCTAGGGTTAATATGGAGCGTTTGAGGTGGCTTCCCGATACAGTCAAGAATGCTGAGTTTATATTGGTGAATTTAGCCAACTTCCAATTGGACTATTTAAAAAATTTAGACACCCTGATTTCGGAGCGTGTGATTGTAGGTAGGAAATACCATGAGTCCCCGATTTTTATGGCGGAGATGAGCTACATCGTTTTTAGCCCCTATTGGAATATTCCTTATTCGATTACCCATAGTGAAATCATTCCAAGCGTCAGGAAAAACCCCAATTACATTGCTGCTAAAAACATGGAGGTCGTTACCTCATCTGGAAAGGTCTTAGATCCTTCTACCATTAACTGGAATTCTAAATCTTTTCCCTACATGGTTCGTCAAAAACCAGGGCCAGGAAATTCTTTAGGCCTGGTGAAGTTTATGTTTCCCAATAAGCATAATGTTTACATTCATGATACCAATGCCCGTTCATTGTTTGCACTGGATGATAGAGCAAGAAGTCATGGTTGTATCCGAATTCAAAACCCTCAGGATTTCGCCAAAGAACTTTTATCCTATGACCCTTATTGGACAAGTGAAAAAATTGATGAAGCCATGCACCAGACCCATGAAAAAGTAGTGCAGCTGGATCGCCATATTCCAGTAGTCTTGGTGTATTTAACCTTTTGGGCAGATTCCAAAGGAGAGGCTCACTTTAGGGAAGATATCTATGAAAGGGATGAGGAAGTGCTGGTTGCATTAGGTAAATAATACCAAAAAGTATTGCCTTTGCTTTCCCCAAATCCGGTAATCTTTTTCTCTAAAAAGAAATATCAATGTGGCGTAAAATCTCATTTTTCCATCAAAATGAGCCTTGAAAGCAATTTTAAGCTGATTTTTTAAAATGCTTCATATGGAGCATTCAATTTGAAGTAGAGGGAGTAGGTCTATTATTAATGATAGCCACTCCGAACTATGAAAAACAAACCACTTATTATCTTATTTGTGCTGTTTTTAGTCACAGCAGCATTCTTTTTATTCACCAAACTTCAGCGATCAGATTTGACCGAGGAAATCGAAACTAGGCTATCTAAGTTCGAGGAGGGTCAATCGGTTCAAATTGAAGGTAAAAGATTTCAGACTTCTGATGAACTCAAGTCTTTTTATAAAAACCGAGAGTTTGAAGAGGTTTGGTCAAAGAATGGAAAGATCAATTCTACAGCCAATGATTTTCTTGAAGAGTTGGAAAATGTAAAATACGATGGGTTAAATCCAGAGGATTATAATCTTGCTTTGATCCAGGAGTTTTTTGAAGATATCAAAAGCCAACAAAAGATATTAAAACCGAAGTCTACACCAGAATTGGTAGACTTGGACTTTCTAATGACCGATGCGTTTTTTAGGCTAGCTAAGGATTTGGAGTTGGGTAAAATAGGCCCTGAATCACGAGGTACCTATTGGAAGCTTGAGGCAAAAGAGTCAAACACAGATCCTCTAGAACTGCTGAATTCCGTTGCTGAAGGAGAGGACATAGAAGATGCATTGGCTAGCCTCTATCCAAAGTTAGATATGTATAGTAAAGGAAGAGAAGTCTTGAAAACACTTTATGAAACCAGTGAAAGAGATACTTTAAACTGGAAGCAAGTGAGTTTTGAGCAATCCCTCAAAGTGGGAGATAGAAACCAGTCTGTTCCCAAGCTTAGAGAAAGACTTCAGTTTTGGGGTTTTCTGGATACCTATGAGACAGAAGATGAATTGCTTTTTGATTCCACTATGTGGGAAGGTCTGAAAAAGTACCAAATAGAAAATGGAATGAAACCGGATGGAGCGATTGGAGATTTGACCGCTGGTTTTCTCAATGATTCACCAGAAAAATTAATAGACATTGCTTCTGTCAACATGGAGCGAATGCGTTGGCTTCCAGAAATCAATTGGGATGAGGAACTGGTACTCGTAAATATTGCCAATTATCAATTAGATTATTTGGATAAAGGGGATACAACTTTAAGTGCCAAAGTCATTGTGGGTAAAGAATATAATGAGTCTCCGGTGTTTTCTGCACCTATGAGCTACATTGTTTTTAGTCCCTATTGGAATATCCCTTCTTCCATTACTCAAGATGAAATACTTCCTTCCCTGAAAAAGAATAAGGCCTACCTACAGGAGAAAAATATGGAGGTTGTGTCAAACACAGGAGAGGTCTTGGACCCTAATAAGGTGAATTGGAAAGAAAAAGATGGAGAGGAATTTCCTTTTAGAATTAGGCAAAAACCAGGAGGTTCTAACTCATTGGGATTGGTGAAATTTATGTTCCCTAATGATTACAACATCTATATTCATGATACACCAGCAAGAAGTCTATTTCAGAGAGAGTCAAGAGCTTTGAGTCATGGATGTATTCGAATACAGTATCCTGATCAATTTGCAAAATCCTTACTGAGGGATAAAAAATGGACTACTGAAAAGATTTCTGAAGCGATGCATCAAGAAAATGAGGAGGTAGTGAAATTAAATAGGGAGGTTCCTGTATTACTTCTATACCTGACATTTTGGACAGACGATAAAGGCCAAGGACATTTCCGACCTGATATTTACAATAGGGACGCGGAGTTGCTCAAAGCCCTGCGATCTGCTCCGAAGGCTGAATCAATTGAGAGGTCTTAAGATATTTTTCATCTTGACCATAAATAAAAAGAAGTGATCCTTCTTTTATGAAATCTATCGCTTTTGATGATATTTCAGAAGGTAAGGCAGGGCAGCCTAAGCTTCTTCCTAGTCGACCAACGCTTTTGGCAAATTCTTCACGAGCATAATCAGCTCCGTGAATAACAATCGCTCTATTTCTGGCCTGATCATTAAATCCTTTTTCTAAACCATCCAGACGTAAAGAATAGCCATGTTTACCATGGTAGGTTTCTGCAGTTTTATAAAAGCCCAAGCTACTTTTGTAAGATTCTGGAGTATTGGAAAAGGTCGTTGCCATTAAATTCCCTGAATTTCTGCCATGAGAAACGACCGATTGAAGTAACACTTCCTGTTTATGAGGATCGATGATCCAAAGGCGTTTTTCAGTAGAAGGTAAGCTAAAGTCTATGATGGTGACTACATGTGATTTCAGTTCACTACTTAAATTTTTCCATCCTTGCATGGCCAACTCAAATACTTCCTTTTTGGGTAGAGTTGAGGTTTTTTCAGCTAATTGATCGTAAAGGGATGTTGGATTTTCGGATTCAATGACCGTTTCTACTTTTTCGATCGATGCAGGTGAAGGCGTATGTAAGCTGAAAATCCAAAGAATGGGAATTAGGAAATTTGATGTAATCATATAATCTGGGTGATATCGTAAAGGTACAAGCAGAAAATTTATTTTAAAAGTTCCATCTAATCAGAACTTTATGATTTAAGTCACTTTTAGGACATTGGATGAGGGGAACCTAAATAGGCAGATTTCCCGTTATTAAGGCGCTAGGGTTAATAACGGTTTTTCATGCCGAATATTATTCTGTACTTTTGCAGGATATTTAAAATTAAACCATTGAAGGGCAGCGATATCTGAAGGTTGTTTAATAAAAATTAAATAAAATTAAACAAAAATGAGTTATCCCTGTTCAACTAATTCATGAAAGTCACCGTCTTTAGAAAAGAGCATTTCAATGCAGCCCACCGTTTACATAACCCAGATTGGTCTGATGAGCAGAACAAAGCTGTTTTTGGAAAGTGTAATAATCCTCATTTTCATGGACACAATTATGAATTGATTGTGAAATTGAGGGGGGAAATAGACCCCAGGACGGGATACGTATATGATATGAAACTCTTGAGCGATTTGATCAAGGAGTTTGTATTAAAAAGATTTGATCATAAAAATTTAAACTTGGATACCGATGAATTCATTCAACTTAACCCAACCGCTGAGAACATTGCAGTGGTTATTTGGAATATTTTAAGGGAAAAAATTGATCGGAAATTCGAATTAACGATTCGACTATATGAAACAGAAAGAAACTTTGTTGAATACGATGGGAATTGACATTTCACAAGCTTCCCTAGAGGAAATTGGAGAGGAGCATGTAGGAACCTCCCTTGAAACTCCCTTGCGAGAGGATGCTTTTGAGATGGATGATGACTTAAAAGTCGAATTGATCGAGAAACACTTTCGTGAAATCATGCATATCATGGGATTGGACCTGACGGACGATAGTTTGAAAGGAACTCCCCATCGTGTAGCAAAAATGTATGTTAAGGAAGTTTTCAGCGGCTTAAATCCAAAAAATAAGCCTATTGCCAAGCTTTTTGAAAATAAGTACAAGTACAAAGAGATGCTAGTGGAGAAGGATATCACTTTCCACTCCCATTGTGAGCATCATTTTGTGCCAATATATGGTAATGCCCATGTTGCTTATATCTCTAAAGGGGAAGTAATTGGACTCTCTAAAATCAATAGGATCGTTCAGTATTTTGCCAAAAGACCACAGGTTCAGGAGAGATTGACTATGCAAATAGGAAACGAGCTTAAAGAAGTGCTGAAGACAGATGATGTAGCAGTGATATTGGACGCTAATCATATGTGTGTAAGTTCTAGAGGTGTTCAGGATACGAATAGCTCCACAGTGACTTCTTTCTATTCTGGGAAGTTTGAAAAAGATGAGCAATCCAGGAATGAGTTTTTGAAATATATCTCTTTGGAGAAATAAAAATATAAGATACTAAACCAACAAAGAAAGCCGGACTGTGAAGTTCGGCTTTCTTATTTTAAAGGTCTTAGAGTAAGTGAGTTTTACTATTCTATGGTCTCTGTTTCCAAAACCGGCATCGATTGATACCAAGAGACTACTTTATCCCTCATAGAGGCTACTCTCTCGGGATGTTGTTCAGCAAGGTTTTGCTTTTCTCCAGGATCGTCAATTAATTGATACAATTCAGGTCTGCTTCCATCATAGTCGCATAAAAGTTTCCAGTCTCCCTCACGTATTGCCAAATCAGGTAGATTTTCAAACCCGTAATAGTTTTTTCTGTCTGGAGGCCTGCTATAAAAAATTGGAGATTGACGGGATTTTTTAGATTCACCAAGAATGGTTTTAATCATGTTTTCTCCATCTGAAATAGAGTTTTTAGAATCCGTAGTTCCCACAAACTTTAGCAATGAAGGCTTCAAGTCTATTGCAGAAAATACAGATTCTTTATTGCGGGATCCTTTTGCATGATCATCAATATAGCTAGCTCCCCAAACAATTAAAGAGGAGCGAATTCCTCCCTCGTATAAATGGGTTTTATAGCCTTTCAAGTTTCCGGCTCTACCAGCTCCCTGTTCCGGACCATTGTCAGAACAAATAAGGATTAAGGTGTTGTCTCGTAAATTTTCATTGGACTTGATGTAATCGAAAAGTTTACCAAACTGCTGATCCATTGCTTCCAGAACTGCCAGGTACAAACCTCTTTTACCATCTTCTTTGGCAAGGCCATAATCTTCAAATGGAGGCCAATAAGGGCTATGTACATCATCTGGCCAAATATTTACATAAAAGGGTTTCTCCTCCTTTTCCGCTTCGTCAATAAATTGTATTGCCTCGTTGATAAAGCCTGTGGTAATCTCGGACCTTTGCATCCAGGTAACAGGTTCTCCTAGTATTTCTGCACCTTCCCAGATACGCCCGACTTTTCCTGTCTCATCTTTAGTGAGGGGCAATAATTTTGCTCCCATTCCTTCAAAATTTGTAAGAGATTCATCAAAACCATACTCAGTAATAGCAGGAGCATTGTTCACATCTCTTTGCCCTCCCATATGCCATTTTCCAAAATGGCCCGTGGCATATCCTGCTTCTTGGAGGCTTCTTGCCAACATAGGCGCTGAAGGATCCAGCCAGCTTGCCATTCCTCGTTTTTGGTTTTGAGCACGATTATCTAAGTAAGAAGTAATGTTCCAACGCTGAGGATATGTGCCTGTGGAGATGGCTACTCGGGAAGGCGAACAAATAGGAGAGTTGACATAAAACTGCTCAAAACTGATGCCTTCTGAAGCCATTTGATCAAAGTTTGGTGTCTGGGCATCGGTATTTCCAAAACTGGAAAAATCAGCCCAACCCATGTCATCAATAAAAATTAGGATGATATTAGGTTGTTTATTGGGTTTGGGTTCAGGAGGGGAGAAGCTATTAAGGCTTAGTAAAGTAAGGGATAGCAATAAGTAGGATACTTTTTTCATAGATTAAAAATAATTCGTGCGCTTAAGGCATTTGATACATCAATTTAAAAGTACTATAGCCGTTAGGAATTGCCTATACTTTGTGATATAGAAGGGGGGAAATTATTGTTTAATGGTCTCTGGTTTGAAATTAAGCCATTTCTTTTGCTCATGGCGTCGAAATTTTTTCCTCAAATTGTTGAGGTTTTTCTACGTGAATAATTTTTAAAATGTTAATAATCAGTGTTTTATGTATTTAAACGCTGTTTCGTTCTCTTGGAATGGTATTGGAACATATATAAGTGTAATCCTAAAGGAGGTTTGATTAGAACTACCCAGAACAGGGTTAAAGGCCTATGATATGGTTGAAATAAGTGCATTTCCTTTAGACATGTTTCACCAAAAATTCAAGGACCATGAAAAAATTAAGCTATTTATTATTATTCACAATATTCTCGCTGGCTATATCTTCCTGTACTAACAAAGGGATGAAAGTAGTCACTAGAGAAGATGGGGATGCAAGCTTAGAGAATTACAGAACCTATGCTTGGATTTCCGATAAAGAAACGATCCCTAACGCCTATGCGCTGGTTGGACCGGCTGATGCTTTGGTATTCAATAATAAATCGTCCAGAAAGATGATTAAAGATGCCGTAGAGCTTCAAATGGAAGCTAGAGGCTTTGCCAAAGATGAAAAGGCTCCAGAGATGCTGATCAATTTTACAGTACTTGAAGAAGATACTGAATTGAGAAAGTACATTTTGGATAATGGACAAGACTATTTAGGTTTTGGACCAAGATCCGAGGCTGTACAGATGATACCCGTTGATAAGGGTACTGTCCTGGTAAATTTTATGGATGCTAAATCCGGAAACCAGATATGGCAAGGATATGCTTCTGGAGCACTAACTGCAGAAGACATTAAAAATATGTCTTCCATGCAGGAAAAAGTTGGAGCGATATTCGAAAACTTTGACTTTAACCAATTTCAGGCAAGTGCCCAATAATATAATATTGTGATTTAAATAAAACCCGATTCAAAAGAATCGGGTTTTATTATTTATTCTGCTGAATAAATTATCTAAGGAAAATAAGAAGCTCTGATTCCAATTTTTATTTCTCAAGATCAGCTAAAGTGGGAGTTTTAGGAATATTTTCTAATGATTCACCCGCCTTGACCCACATTTCTTCAAAACTTTCATTTGATCCATCTAATTTTTGATCGACGGCTTTGAATGATCTAATCACAACTGTTCTATGCTTTTCAATAGGTTTTTCGACTTTGCCTTTTTTCGATTTTCCTATATCATAAGTTCCGATAACTCTTATTTCATAATCTGTATAGATAAAAAAATTGCAATGGTTGTCTTTCCCCTCATATGAAAATGAATTAGACCTCTTTATAATTTTTTCCTTTTGGTTTGTTACAACTTGCTTAAAAGTAGCCGCTATTTCACTTGAAAAAGTTGAAGAGACATCAACAATTCCTTCAACTTTTACTCCTGTTTGCATCTCGTAAGATTGTTTTAATGCAAGAGAATCTTCAGTTGAAATTGTTAAGCTTTCACTTTCAATGATTTCAGAAGTTTCTTTATGATCTTTTGTAGCATTACCCCCGAAATTATTTTCGGCAATTACGTAACTACTTACCTTAATATTTTCTATTTTATTAATTAAATTTATTGAAGGAAATTCATTTGCTCTGAGAATTATTGGTTCCGCATCTCCAACAAATAATCTTTTTCGCTCGCCAAATGTAGATTCCATTGAGTCTTTAGCATTGGAGTTTATTTTAATTTCATCCATTTTCCAATTATCGTGATACAGTCCAGGCCCTCGTGGTCTTAAAGCAATATCTGTGACTGTGCCGATATCAATATCATCGTAAAAAGTAAATGTGCTTATTTGGTTTGGCTCCAAATCATCAAGTCCTGGATTATCCATTAATTGAAACTCTTTCCAATTCCCTTTAGTGCCCATTAAAAAAATTTCAATGTCTGCATTAGTCCCTTTGTACCCTGTTTTGACTTCAACTGTGTAGGTTATTTCTGGCATAATTAGTTATTTAAATAATTTATAAAAAAATAATATAGCGAATAAATAAGGGAAAAAATCATATCATGAATAACTTACTTTTTGGTTATTAAATAATGATTACATAGGAAGTGATAGATTTAATCTTATCGCCTTTTGCTCCCTTAAATCTATAAAAGTCTGAAAAAGCATATTTCTTTCCACTTTGCATTTTCAAGATTCCATGGATCGCTCCCTCTTTCCCATGGGATAGGATTTGCTCTATCTTCAACTCTAAAACCTTCTCCGTTTTCATATTTTCTAATTCCTGAGCAAAATTTTCTTTTCCCTTAATCTCTTTGTCTCCAACTAAATTCCATACAATATCCTCGGTAACACTGTCTACAAGAAATGGGATTTCCCCTTCTACAAAAGCAATATTGAATTCTTTTAGGAAGGCCATTTTCGGGGAGTTTCCACAATCAGGACTGGAAATGATCTTTGCCATTTTTAGGAATTTTAATTTTCAAACAATTAGGGAACTACACCAACCATTAAAATAACGGAAGTATTAATTCCATATTTTAACTTTTAATGAATTTAAAAGAGCAAAAAAGTAAGTCAGCGTGGAACGTTTAATTCATTGGTTAAAAATTATCCCCATCTTTTTTTCTTCGGATTTCAGATTGCCTCAAGGGCATTTGATCAATTGTCCCAAATAACTTCTCACAGCTAATTGGCTCATTATTTTTTAGTTTGATGCCTCCATCCAAACCGATAAGGGTAAACTGAAAAGGAGAATCCCCTTCATTATGAGAAGTGAATTTCCCCTCGGATTTCACCCATTCATTTTCATCATAAATCCCTTTTTGATACTTGTTTTGGATGATTTGGTAAACAATAATTTGTCGATCTTTCAGTCCTTCATTATTGTTCCTCAACTCGAGTATCTGTTCCTTTAAGAGTTGATTATTGAGGTCATTTGCTTGCAGGATAACTAATCGATCCTTCCATCGGTGCTCGGAAAGATCTTGGGCAAAACTTGTAAAAGGAGACATGACTAAATAGACAAAAATTAAAATCCTGTAGAGGTTCATAAAAACATAACAAGATAAACTTCAAGAGGTTTAACAATTTTTGGATTTTAGGCTTGCTTACCTATCTTGTTAGTAAAATTAAATTATGAAAAACATTTTTTTATTGACTGTTTTTGTCTTGCTCTTTGCATGTTCTGAAAAGGAGAAAGGAGAAAGGGGAAAGTGCTACAAGCTATATTCCCGAGCTAGTGATTATAGATAGTTTGGTGATAGATAGGCTGACAAAACCAACTCTGGTTGATGCCAAAATCGACCATTCTGAATTTTTATTTTATGACTGGAAAACTTCAGAATTCCTGAGGATCAACCCTGATGGAGAGATTTTAAAATCTGCAAATTTGACAGGAGATGGTAAAAACAGCATGCAAGCAGGCTATTTTGTAGCCGCTAGATATGGGGCAGATGAAGAAATATTAATTCAGACCATTACCGGTACTTACTCCTATGATCTGGATTTCATTCTGCAAAGTAAATGGGAGAACAATTATGAGCTTGTTACGCGCACAGTGGGAGGAAGCCATGGTTTTAATACCTATAAAAACATCCTTTATACTTTTTCGATTGAAGAAAAAGACCGTCCCAGTGTAATTAAAGAAGAAAATTATAGCACCGCTTATCCTTTTATTACCCTTAGAGATATCAAGACCTATGAAATTCTAAATTCTGAATATATTCCAAAAGAAAGTCATTTGGCTAAAAACCCGGGGTATTATTCAAAATTGGATCCTTTAGTTCAGTTCGCTCCAGATACACTATACCTTTTGTTTCCAAATTCTCCAGAATTGTATGTCTATTCTTTTCCTGAATTGACTTTGTTAGATTATTGGGATTTAAAACCGGAAGATGGCTATCAGCTAATTGAACCCACTGAAGTAGGAAGTAATTTGGAGTTTTTTAAGAGTTTGGCCGCAGGTGAGTATATCAGCTTTACTTTTTCAAATGATTACTTATTAACAAGTTTCCAAAGGGCAGCACCTAAAGATGAGGTGGATCAGTTGCCTAAAAATATGGCGGGAGGTAAAGAGTTTATGGAAGTTGTGGATAAGTATAAATCCACTAGCGTTTATCAAATTTTCAAAGGCAAAGAAAAACTTTGGGAAGGTGAGTTGGATGTAAAATTAAATATCATTCGAGATCTTATTTTTTCTACCTCTAAACCTGGAGAAGATCCTGATGCCGTAGAAAAGGATGTTCAAACTTTTTACTTTTATGAATTGAGATAAGTAAATTCAAAAATGCAAAGTCGTTATTCTTTCTTATTGCTGATTGCAATATTCTCTTTTTCATGCTCTAAACCAGCAAATGAAGAAAAGGCTGGTTTCAACTCAGTTACCGGAGCCATCTCATTAGATTCACTTGGTCTTACTCTGATCCATGAACATATGTTGGTGGATTTTATCGGTGCGGATTCCGTATCATCTAATCGATATGATAGGGATAAAGTCATCGAAAAAGTATTGCCTTATTTACTAGAGGTAAAAGAATTAGGTGTAAAAACGATTTTTGACTGTACGCCAAGTTATTTGGCTAAAGATCCAGGTTTGCTCAAAATATTAAGTGAAAAATCCGGGATACAAATCATGACCAATACCGGCTTTTATGGAGCCGTGGGTGGCAAATATCTTCCTGACTTTGTTAAAACAGAAAATGCTTCTCAAATCGCTAATCGCTGGATTTCTGATTTTGAAAATGGGATTGATGAAAGTGGAATCAAACCGGCCTTTATTAAGATTTCTGTCAATGAGGAGGAACCTTTGAGAGAGCTGGATGCCAAATTAGTTAGAGCAGCAGGAATTACCCATTCGGTTACCGATTTGACGATTGCTTCTCATACCGGAACTTGGAATACCGCCAAGCAGGAAGTAGAAATTCTACAAAATATGGAGATTGATCCATCTGCTTTTGTCTGGGTTCATGCTCAAGCGGAGCAGGATTTTCAAAATTATCTTTCAGCTGCTCAATTGGGTGTTTGGATCAGCTTGGATGGAATAGGTTGGTCTATTCAGGAATATGTGGATCGCTTACTTTTTGCCAAAGAAAATGACATTTTGGGAAATATCCTGATCTCTCATGATGCCGGTTGGTACGATCCTGCCAAACCCGATGGGGGAGATTTTCAGCCCTTCACTAATATTTTTAAAGAGTTGATGCCAGCTCTTAACGAAAAAGGATTTGATCAATCCGATTGGAAATTGTTATTGGAAGAAAATCCGGAAAAAGCTTTCTCAAAAAAGTAAGGTTCTCCCTTGTAAGGTGCTTTAAATCATGTTGTTTACTAGTCCAGAGTAAAGTATTTGATTGTTTGGTAAACATTGTCGAAATTATACAATGTTCCTTTCATTTAAAGAATTGCTCCATGAATTACCCTAGTATTTTTAATGATGTCATCGGTCCTGTGATGAGAGGTCCTTCGAGTTCTCATTGTGCAGCAGCTTTAAGGATAGGCAGGATATGTCATGATCTTATGGATGGACGAATTTCTACGATTGAAATAGATTTTGATCCGAATGGTTCATTGGCAACTACACATAAGGATCAAGGCTCAGACATGGGCTTATTCGGAGGTTTTTTGGGCTGGGAAGCTTATGATGAGCGATTGGTTCAATCCGAAATGCATCTGGGAGCTGCAGGTATTCAATTTAAAATAAATATCAAGGAGCTTAGGTATGATCACCCCAATACTTATCAAATCACTTTATCAAATCCTTGGGAAAAGCATCAGGTAATCGCCAATTCTACGGGAGGAGGCATGATTGAAGTGATAGAAATTGATGGTGTGAAAGTTTCACTCGCTGGAGATAAATATGTGACATTGGTTTATTCTTCAGATTTGTCAAAAATCAAGACGTTTCTTGCTCAATCCTTAGATTCAGAGGAATTAGAAATCCATACTGATCAAGGAGAATTTTTGGCTGTAACTGATTTGTCATTTATCGATAAATCTATTCTAGAGGAATTAAAAGAAATAGAAGGAGTCTCTCAAATCAAACAAATCAAGCCAGTGCTTCCAGTCTTGGCTGGTAAGAATCCTGAAGTTCCTTTTATCACTTGTGAGGAGATGATGACTTACAACAAAGACAAGAATTTAAGTCTTTGGGAATTAGCGGTAAAATATGAAAGTATGCGAGGAAATATTCCTGAACATGAAGTGCTTTCAAAAATGGATGAAATCCGAATAATTCTCAAAAATGCTGTAGATACAGGCCTAAAAGGTACCAAGTTTGAAGACCGGATTTTAGGGCCTCAATCTGTGAATTTCAAATCCATGATGGAAGGAAAGAAACTAATTGATGGGGATGTACTAAACCGGATTATCATGTATGTATCCGCCATCATGGAAGTAAAGAGTTCCATGGGAGTTATCGTTGCGGCGCCTACAGCAGGATCCTGTGGGGCTATGCCCGGTGCGGTTTTAGGAGTAGCAGATTCTTTGGGACTTTCTGATGAGGAAACCAATAAAGCATTGATGGTTGCCGGATTAATTGGTGTATTTATCGCAGCACATTCCACCTTTGCTGCAGAAGTTGGAGGTTGTCAAGCTGAATGTGGTTCTGGTTCTACCATGGCTGCAGCAGCGATAGTCAGTTTGATGGGTGCAAGCCTCAATCAAAGTATTTCTGCAGCTTCAATGGCACTGCAAAGTTCCTTAGGAATGATATGCGACCCAATTGGAAATAGGGTAGAAGCTCCCTGCCTCAACAAAAATGTGATGGCAGCTTCTAATGCCCTTTCCTGCTCAAATATGGCCTTGGCAAATTATGATCACCTGATACCTTTAGATGAGGTGATTGAAACCATGTATGAGGTAGGGAAAAGTATCCCTAATACTCTTAGATGTACCAATTTGGGAGGGCTTTCTATCACTAAAACAGCGAAAGAAATTGAAGCCAAACTTGGGCAAAAGCATTTCTATAAAAGCTGTTAATACATACCGAAAAGACCAATAAGAGTGTTACCTGGTAGCTATTTCTCCCAATTGATGAATTGTATTCTGAATTGATCCATCAATGCTATTGCCATTCTTATCCTTTAATTGGTAGTTGATCTCCATGACCCAAGTTGGTTTAATGTCTGGGATAGTTAGAAGAATCGTCTTTTTATCCTCCGCAAGCTCTGCTTTTGTCACCGTTAGCAATTTTTCATTGTAATGCTCGGACCCGTAATTTCTTGATCTCAACAAATCCCAAGTTTCCACAGTGTAGTTAGTGATTTGATTGACGCTGGCAGGATCGAGTTCATCGGTAAAGCTAAGCTCAATCCCTGCTGTAGTGGCTTTGATGCCTACGGGAATGGCCAAAGGTTGATCGACTTTTCTGATTCGATAAAGTCCACCTAATTGTGGCTGGGTGGATCCCCAAGCTGATAAGCCACAAAGGTATAGTTGTTCATCCCCGGGATTGAAACTTCCTCGCATCACTCCGGTAGAAAATCTCGGGATCGGTAGTTCCACGATTCCTCCTTGTACTTGTTCTCCAATCTTTTCATACGGAATGACAAATACTTTTCCATAGCCGTAGGATAGGTTTAGTAATTTTCCATCCAGAGCTCCCCATTTTTTGCTGTCCACCCAAAGTAATTCGGAAGGTGATTGATCAATATCTCTCTCCACCCAAACCAAAGGCAGTTCCATGCCACTTTCTGTGCTATCGGCAGGAGGGTCATAAGCAAACATGTTTCCATAGAATCCTCCTTCTTTGACCCAATTAATTCTATTCATTGGATTCCAGTGGCCTTCTTGATCAGTCACGATAAAAGTCCCATCAGGATTTAGACATACACCATTAGCTGCTCGGAATCCCTTGGCAATGATTTCTGTCTTTTCGCCGTCTTTACTTACCCTGATCAAAGTCCCATGCTGAGGGGTCAATGCTTCTCGGGCATGACGGCCACTCTTGGCATAATAAAAATTCCCTTGCTCATCCACCTGAAGCCCCATGGCAAATTCATGGAAGTGGTCAGTCACCTGATGATCATTGTTGAAACTCTCGTAAAAATCTGTCTCATTGTCCCCATTATAATCATGCAAACGAACCAATTGATCTCTGCAGGTGACAAAGATTTCCTCATTGACCACTTTTATTCCCAAAGGCTGAAATAAGCCTGAAGCAATACGTTGCCAAGTGAGTTCTCCTGAATCTTCTAAGAATCCTTCCACCAACCAGACATCTCCATCGGTGGAGCAGATGACTCCTTTATTTGGGTTTTTAAAAAAGTCCAAACCACTTAATCGAAACTGATTTTTCCATGGACTGTCAAAAGGTGGGTTCATGATATCCACCTGGAAAGGACCGTCTTGCTCTCCTTTGATGATTTTGGTGGTCAGCTTTTCAGGAAATCTTGCAGGACCGTCTTTTATCTTATTTAAATCCTCGGGTGGTGCCATTGATTTGGCAAATTCCTGAAGTCCTTGGGTTCCTGATTTTGCTATCAGTAATTTGATGTTCAAGTTTTGATTAGAACTTACTTCCAACACATTAAAACCTCCCTGATCTTTCAAAGTAGCCCCATTACCTACTAAAGCAACGGCTGTGCTGCTTGGAGCGACTCTCATTTTTAGCACTTTATCCGAAGGAGAAATATTCAATGTTCGGGTGAAAACAGGTTGGTCATCCAAATATTCCAACCCAAAAGTTTCCAAAACTCTTGCTTTGCCCACCGTGTAAGAAATAATTATCTGATCACCGTGTTGGTAGAGGCCTTTATAATGTGTCCATTCCCGAGGTAATGGACCAAATTTTCTTTTATCTCTAGCTGTAAACCTTGGGTCATCAAAAGTGCCTGTAGCTGGGTTGGCCCAAGCTGGAGCTACTGGGTTTTCAAAATGAAGTTCGCCGATTGTTCTTGGCGAAATGTTATGTCTTCCATTGAATAATATCGCTTCCCAATCGATAAATCCTTCTCCTGTCCATGCACCTGCTACTCGCATCAAATCATGATCAAACATCATCCAAGCTTTGCCTGCAGCAACTCCACCATCTCCTTCATCAAGTCTCACAGCAATGCCTTTATAAGCAAAATTGGAGTTTATGAGATTTTCATCAGGAAGTGGAGCTTTACCTGAAGATCGTTCTCTAGGGGCGGCATCTTGATCAACCAGTTCATAGGTGTTGATTAAAAAATTCCCATAATCCATCTCCGCCCAAGGCTTAAATTCCTTGGGTTCCGGACCGATATTGGTGCCTGCTGGTAGACTAGCCAAATAAGTGGAATCAACTTCAACAAATTGTCCAGGGTTATCTTCTTTTAAAAAATTCTCTCTCAAGTAATTGACGAGATCGTACTTTTCTACCGGTGTCAAATTCACTTGTGGAGGCATGGACCCATATCCTCGAGTCAGCGTTTGGTAAATGGAATAGGGGTCTTTTCCTACTTTAAATTCATCCTTCCAAAATTTAAATGCATTGGGCATCGATCCTTCCTGATCGGGATTTCCATGACAATTGAAACAAATGTTATTGTAAATGTGCTCGCCTGTCCGGATGGATTCGCCTTGTCTATCTCCCCAAGCGCTGATTAATCTCTGATGATCAATATTTTTTTCATATTCGGGGAGGTCCGATTCCGACAAAGTAAATCCTGATGGATCCAAAGAATCTTTGTCATTTGTTGAAGAGCCACAACCTGTGAAAATAAGAAAAAGGAAAATTGAACCTAGACCATTAAGCAGACTTTTCATTTGGGTTAATTAAGGCGTGTTGAAAAAACGAGAAATAGATATTTTCTTAAGCTAAATACCTGATTTATAACTATGGAAAATACAAATATCTTAGAGATGATTGCACCTTAAAGGAATTTTCTTCGTGTTGAAAATTTCAAATTCACGAAAAATAAATGCTTTTGACGGGGGAAGTACTAGGATAAAGATGGCCTAAGGGGCTAGCATTCCGATTTAGAATTAAATTTCATATGGGATCGTTTTTTACTAATGTGTTTAAGTATTGGATATTCACTTTGGTAATATTTTAAAGTGAAAGCAGTATTGTTTGGTAAATGCCTTCCAATTTCTTCTTTGCCAAAGAAATAGAATTCTCTAATTCCTTATTAGGTGTTGTAGAAATATCCTTGATCGATTCCAGAGAATCCATGTACCAATCTTTCCAAGTCGAGAGAATTAACTTTTGTTCCGCTGCATCTTCGCCATTTTCGATCGCTTTCTTACTTAATATCGCCTCGACCTGCAGTCTCTGAGTCGCTTTGGCAAGAAGTAAATCAGCTAACTTTTCTCCAGTTTTAATATCTCCATTCAGCAATGTATAGGCTGAAGCCAAAGCCGCAGTTCCGACATTGACCATTGTCTTTTGAGAGACTTTGTCTAAACGATCGTTATCCGTATGGTAAAATTGATCGGTAAAGTGCCAAAGCAATAATCCCGGAATATCAGCCCGTAAAAACGGAGTATGATCTGAACCTCCTTCGAAAGGATTGGTTTTGACTATCCAGTCTGCATATTCTCCTTGTGCCTCGAAATTGGTCAGGATAAAATCATTTAAGTAATGAGGTTTCATGTCCTCAACAGTCAATGGGCGGCCGCCCCATTCGCTGTGCTTGTCTTCTCCTCTTGTCCAGATCGCACTTGGGTCAGGCATTTTTTCGATCAAGAAAGTTCCTCCAGTGACTTCAGTATTTTCACCTACCATATCGAGAGATATTCCCCAATTGATTTCTGGATCTCTTTTATCTTCCTCTTCAATATACCTTCTGGTAGAAATGATCTCATCTCCCCAAAGGAAAGTTAAGGTCCGCTTCAGATCGAGCTTGCCTTGTTTCATCAGATCAGCTGTGATTTTAGCCATTTCTAATTGTGTTCCTACGCCAGTAGCATTATCATTTGCTCCCGGTTCTTGGATGTGAGCAGAAAAGACCAAACTTTCCAAAGGAAGTTCAGAACCTTTGACATTGGCTACCACAGTTAATTCCTCAGAATCATAGATTTTGGTTTTCGCCTTAACTTCTACCTGTACTTGCCCTTTTTTCAGTGCTGTTTTTAACTTTTCTTTTGCTTCAAATGAAAGTGCAAAAGCCCAAGTTGGATTTTCAGGATCATGCCTTAAACCACGGAATTGAATAGAAGTGATGTTTTTCTCAGGTTGAAGATAGGGAGGCATATCATAGGTCAGGATTCCTAAGGCTCCGCCTTTCTTTACAAATGACTGAAGGTGCCTATAGCCCAGAACATCAGAAAATATAATTTTACCCTGCAGGTCCTCTTCATTTAATTCATCTTGGGAGTCTACATAAACTACTTCTCCTATAATTCCTTCTTCAGGAGTAGAGCTAGAATTCATGTAAATCATGTTTCTGTTTGTTTCTGAAGATAAAAGGAAGTTATCCTCACCGACAATCTTTAAAGAAGAATAAACTGGTTCCCAAGTCGGTCTATCCATTTCCCTTGTTTCGATTCGGTATGTCAGTCGATTCTCTGCTGTAGCATTTTCTTCTGCTACATATCCTGACTTTTCCAGTTCTTTTACAATCCAATCCACTGAATTGTTGAAGCCTGTATTTCCGGCTACCCTCCAGTATTGCTCCACAAAAGCCACGGTTTCATAAGCCAAATCTCCTTTGAATTCCGGTCTGACCATTTTAAAGTATGGTTTTGTGATAGGATTGATTGGAGATTTTTGAGCGAAGGTTTGAAAAGATAAAGCGGCGAGTAGGCCTAGGAGCGCAATTTTAGATTTCATGGAAGTAGGGAGTCAATTCAGTTTTCGAACGCTAAATACTAAAAAAACAGTGGAAATTTGTATAGAAAATGGATTTACGGTAGCTCTTTCACGTTTTTTTAGAACCAATACTAGAGTTGTTTCAAAGGCATTTTTTTATCCTTCTATTTTCCAAAACTTCGACTCTGCTCAGGGTGACCAAACATTATTCTGTAAAATTTCGCAGAACACTTCCTCAATTTAACTGACCTGCTTACCTTTGCGCATGGCAGAACAAATCTTGATCCTCGATTTCGGTTCTCAGTACACACAGCTCATCGCCCGAAGAGTTAGAGAACTGAATGTTTATTGCGAAATCCATCCTTATAACAAAGTACCAGAAATCACTTCTGACATTAAAGGAGTGATCTTATCAGGTTCACCTTGCTCCGTAAGAGACGAGGGCTCCCCTGATTTAGACCTGGATGTTTTGAGAGGAAAGCTACCACTTTTGGGCGTATGTTATGGTTCCCAATTACTAGCTCAGAAATACGGTGGAGAAGTTCTTCCTTCCGAAATAAGAGAGTATGGTAGAGCAAGTTTAGATCATATTGATACACATTATGATCTAATGAAAGAAATGAGTCATGGATCTCAAGTTTGGATGTCTCATGGTGATACGATTAAGGAGTTACCAGAGGGATTTGAAGTGATTGCGAGTACGACTTCTGTACGTGTAGCAGCTTTTAAGGTGAAGGATGAAGAAACTTATGGGATTCAGTTTCACCCGGAAGTGACTCACTCTACCGAGGGGAAAAATCTTTTAAGAAATTTCGTAGTTAATATTTGTGGCTGTGCTCAGGACTGGACTTCTGATGTTTTTATTGATGCTACTGTTGCGGATCTAAAAGAGAAAATCGGTTCGGATAAAGTAGTGATGGGTTTATCAGGAGGAGTAGATTCTTCAGTTGCAGCGACTTTGATTCACAGAGCAATTGGTGATCAATTGACATGTGTTTTTGTAGATAATGGCCTTCTTAGAAAAAATGAATTCGAGGAAGTATTAGACTCATATAAGCATATGGGCTTAAATGTCATAGGTGTGGATTCTAAGCAGCGTTTTTATGATGCATTGGAAGGGATTACTGATCCAGAGGGGAAAAGAAAAGCTATTGGTCGAGTATTTATTGAGGTTTTTGATGATGAAGCCCATAAAATAGAAGGAGTGAAATGGTTAGGTCAGGGTACGATTTATCCTGATGTGATCGAATCTGTTTCAGTTAAAGGACCTTCAGCTACCATTAAATCTCACCATAATGTGGGAGGTTTGCCAGACTTTATGAAGCTATCCGTAGTGGAACCATTGAATACTTTATTTAAAGATGAGGTAAGAGAAGTGGGGAGAGCCTTGGAAATTGTGGAAACTATCATCGGTCGACACCCATTTCCGGGTCCAGGTCTGGGAATCAGAATTTTAGGCGATGTAACGGCAGAAAAAGTAAAAACATTGCAGGAGGTGGATCACATCTTTATCAAGGGGCTGAAGGATCATGGACTTTATGATGATGTTTGGCAGGCAGGCGCGATGCTTCTTCCTATTCAATCTGTGGGTGTGATGGGAGATGAGCGAACCTATGAAAAAGTGGTTGCATTAAGAGCTGTAGGCTCTGTAGATGGAATGACTGCTGATTGGATTCACTTACCTTATGAGTTTTTGGGCAAGATTTCCAATGAAATTATCAATCGAGTAAAAGGTGTAAATAGAGTTGTTTATGACATTTCTTCCAAGCCACCTGCAACCATTGAATGGGAGTAAAATTCAAATAATTAATTGATATACTATTAAAAAATGTAAAACCTGGAGTGAATTTCTTCAGGTTTTACTTTTTTAGTCATTTCGGCCCAAACTTTGGGTTTGAAAATATTGGGTTAAATTTGCAAACCCTGTTTTGATGTTTGATTCACTTTCAGATACATGAGAAAATATTTCTTAATGCTTTGCGCTTTTTTTCTGGTCACCCTCACTTTTGCGCAGACAATCCCTGCGGACTATCAAAAAGCCCAGGATTTCCTAAAATCTAAAAATTATTGGGAGGCGATGCCGCTTTTCAGAGAGTTTTTAGATGCTGAAAAATATGGTAACCTTGCAAATTACGCTGCTTTCCATTTAGGCGAAGCCGCATATCGAGCGAATCAGCCTGAGCAAGCAATTGAAGCATTAAAGCCGATTGCATCAAAAGTTTGGACGAAATCAGATGAATCCAACTATTTGTTGGCCCTAGCTTATTTCCAAAACCAACAAAATGTCGAGGCGCTTCGAGCAATTAAAAAAGTGAAGAAAGATTCCGTCAAAGAATTGGCTGAAGATGCGACTTTTGAAAATTTAAAGAAAACCAGTGCCAGCTTTATGGTGGCTAATCTTCAGGAGTTTAAAGAAAATAAAGGTTTCGGAGCTGCCTTAAAGGTAGTATTGGAAAGCCAGACAATTCTTTCTGCCACTGAAAGAGCTGCTTACTACGAATTGCAGGGTAAAAGAGCAGATTCTCAAAATCAAGTGAAAGACTTGGTGCTAGATATTGTCGTGATACTTCCCTTTACGGGTTCAGGCCCAAGTTCGATAAGTGCTATAGATCCTTCAAATTTTGTTTTTGAATTGTACCAAGGAATTGATTTTGCGGTATCAAGACTGAAGGAAGAAGGAAAAGAGGTGACGTTAAAGACTTTTGATTCCAAGAGAGATCTGGATCACCTTCAAGAGCTTTTATCTGATCCAGATATTGCCAAAGCTGATGTAATTATTGGCCCCATTTATCCTGATGAGGTAGATATTGTAAGCACCTATGCAGAAACTTCAAAAATCCCTTTAATTCACCCTTTATCCAATCTTGGTGAGCGGTTTGAAAATACACAGTTCAGCTACCTATTCAGACCTTCTGTAGCCTCCATTTCCAAAGGTGTAGTTGATGCTTTAAGGAAACAAAACTGGGGTCAGAAAGTGGCGTTGGGCTATAGCAGTAGCTCCAGAGACGAGCAACTAGGATTGTTATTGACAGATCAGTTGACTTCGGCTGGTTTTTCAGTGGTCGATGCTCAACAAGTAAATAGAGGAAATGTAATTGATTTTCTTCAAAAACAAGGAGTAAGGACAGGGATGGATAGTGTGGAGCTGGATGTAGATCAGATCATTTTGTTGACTGATGATCCTTCCATTGCCCAGCCCACATTTGGTTTGATGGAATCTGTAACTACCTCAGTACCTTTTTATGTAATGGATTCTTGGTTAGGGTTTAATTTTGCTAATTATGAAATGTTAGCCTTCCCAAATTTTCATTTCATTTCTAACAATACTCCACATTTTCAGGCAGAGGCTATGCAGCAGTTTAAGGAGAATTTTTATGCCAAAAATTTGGAGTATCCTAGCCTAAATACCACTTTGGGAAGAGAGTTAATTTATTGGGTATCCAATAATATGGGGCCATCCAAGGGCTTTGACTTTAAAAGAAATTTGGATCAAGCAGTATTTCAAAAAGGTAAAGTCACTTGGGGATTTAATTTTCAAAACAGTAATAATAACCAATATGTCCCTGTTTTCAGTATGGAGGCAGGGGAGTTGAAACCAGTACAGTAATTCATGGAGATTTCAAAAAGCAAGAAGCTATTTTCACATGCCCAAAATTTTATACCTGGTGGTGTAAACTCACCTGTTAGAGCATTTCGTGCTGTTGGCGGGGAGCCACTTTTCATCAAGAAGGCTGAAGGAGCATACCTTTTTGATGAAGATGGAAATGAGTTTATCGAATTGATCAATAGCTGGGGGCCAATGATTTTGGGTCATAATCACCCCAAAATTAAAGCGGCAGTGCTTGAAGCCATGGAGACAGGAACCTCCTTTGGAGCACCTTCAGCTAAGGAAGTGGATATTGCTGAATTGATCGTAAGTATGGTTCCTTCAGTTGAAAAGGTGAGAATGGTGAATTCCGGTACGGAAGCCACCATGTCAGCTATCCGTGTGGCCCGTGGGTATACTGGAAGAGATAAGTTTATTAAACTGGAAGGACATTACCATGGACATGGAGATTCTTTCTTGATTGCAGCTGGTTCTGGAGCCATGACGATGGGAGATCCTGATTCTCCTGGAGTTACAAAAGGTACTGCAAAAGACACCTTAGTTGCTCCTTACAATGATCTGGAAGCTGTTGAGAAGTTGGTAGCTGCAAACAAAGGTGAAATAGCCGCTTTAATTCTTGAGCCAGTTCCCGGTAATATGGGACTCTGCCTTCCAAAAGAAGGATACCTGAAAGGGCTTCGAGAAATCTGTACTCGAGAAGGAATGGTCTTGATTTTTGATGAAGTGATGACCGGGTTTAGACTTGCCAAAGGTGGCGCTCAAGAATTGTATGGTGTGATTCCAGACATGACCACATTGGGTAAAATCATCGGAGGTGGAATGCCGGTTGGAGCCTATGGAGGTAAAAAAGAAATAATGGATTTTGTTTCTCCAGCGGGTCCTGTATATCAGGCGGGAACTTTGTCAGGTAATCCTATTGCAATGGCTGCAGGTTTGGCGATGCTAACTCATCTAAATGAGCATCCTGAAGAATATGCAAGGTTGAATCATATTGGAGAGTTAATCAGTGAAGGGATTCTAAATATCAATAAGGAGCTTGGCTTAAACTACACCGTCAATAGATTGGGAAGTATGTGCTCTATGTTTTTCACAGATCATGAAGTGTATGACTTCGAGACTGCGAAAACATCAGATACAGGCTTATTTGGAAAATACTTCCAAGCCATGCTGAAAAGAGGAGTGTATTTGGCACCTTCCCAGTTTGAAAGCTTATTCCTTTCTACAGCTTTGACTGATGAAATAATAGAAAAGATATTGGATGCCCATCGGGAAAGTATGAAGGAAATTCATAAATAATATTTAACCGGCTTAGGCCGGTTTTTTTATTAGAAAATCATCAGTGATATGTAAAGTTCTAAAACAACGGCAGCTGATAATACCGTAAAGTAAAACAAGCCGAGCACACAGAGCTTAAATAAGGTTTTGAACCATCCTTGTTGGGAAACATTTTTTAAAGATAAATAGGTGTATATAGTCACCCAAAGGAAACAGATAAGGTATGCAATGGTAATTGCCAGCCCCGTTCCTACTATCCATAATATTCCAAGCCCATAAATCATATAAGCAAAGGAATGAAGGTGTAAACCATGGATCAGGTGTTCTACATAATACTTATGACTTCGAATGTATAATAGCCATAGTAAGAACGCGAAAAACGGTAATAGGATAAACATCATTACCGGTAGATTTTGAATAGCGCTAGAAATAAAAAGTCCAGAATTTGCAATAAACCTGCGTCTTTGCTCAGACCCTAGAGAATTTAGTATGTCAAAGGAAGTTTTGCTAATCGTGGAGTCAAATTCGGTGTCAGAAATTTCTGGATCTATGGATAGTCTTCTTAGCCTTATCCAATCGCTTTTTCCCTTTGCTAGCGTATCTTCTATGACTTGATTGATTGCTTGAAGATTTTCAAGATTAGACTTTGAGGTGTCAAGGTTAACTCCCAGTGATCTCAATTCCTCCAGATCTCCACTTTTCTCTAGAGAATCCAAGATATTATTGTCGTCAATATTGAATTTGACAATTCCTCCAGTCTGGTTATTAACATTCTTGGGGGTGAGTTCTCCAGACATGATTCGATCAAGGACATCTCCTGGTATGGCTAAGGAAGCAACAAAGAAGTAGAAAAGAGAGCTGATGAGGTAAAGTCGGATTGGATGAATGAATTGTCTTCTTTTCCCTTCATTAAAAGTATTGGTCAAACGTCCAGGATGAAAAAAGAAAGCTGGTAGGGTTCGGAAAAATACGGCCTCGAAATTTAAATAGTTAGAAAAGAAATCCTGTACAAACCGAAAGATGGACACCTTTTGGTCTTTGTTTTCTTGACCACAGTTGGGACAAAAATTATATTCTTTTGACAATTCTTTCCCGCAATTCAAGCATTGATTTAATTTTCGGGATTTTTTCAAAGGATGATTTTTTGAAATGTAAAGGAATGTGGTAAAATAAAAGGGTCTTTACCTCATTCCTTTTAAATTAGCATTCAAAAATAAGAATATGTCAGTAAAAGTATACGGAATTAAGAATTGTAACACCATGAAGAAAACCTTTGACTACCTTCAGGAAAAGGGTGTTTCTTATGAATTTTATGATTACAAAAAGGAGAAGCCAACCATTTCATTATTAGAAGGCTTTTTGGAAAAGACTGATATTGACTCTCTAATCAATAGAAAAGGGATGACATTTCGCAAGCTGGATGATGAAACCAAAGAGGCTTTAAACAATCAAAAGCAGGCCTTAGAGATTTTGACAGAGAAATCCAGCATGATCAAAAGACCCGTAATAACTTATCCTGATGGATCCTTGACTTTGGGTTTCGTTCCTGAGTTAATCGATGAACACCTAGCCTAATATACAATAGTGTCGGTAGGCAAAGGAGGGAGTTCGTATTTCTTTATTCCCAGATAAAAATTAAACTTCTGCTGGAAATCTGACTCTGATGCAGGTGTATCAAATGCAAAAACTTTTTCTAAACCAGGGTGACCTTCTAAGGATTTTATTTCTTCTAAGGTCACTTTTGTTTTGTTAAGGAATAAGTTTTTTAAGTGAGTGTTTTCTTTCAGTAAGGAAAGATTTGCTCCTGAAATTTCTGTTTGATTTAGCTTTAACACCGTTAAATTTGGGAGTGTTTTAACGCTGTCAATAATAGCATCAGAAATTTTTGTACCTGTCAAATCCAAAGAGACAATTTGATTTTGTACTGTTTTTAACTTTTTCCAATCAGCGTCTTCAAACCCTTGAAAGTTTAAGCAGGAAATAATTAGCCAGTTTGATTCCTCGGAAACAGTTTCGGCAAAAAATCCCTCAGATTTTAATTGAGATAAAGTTTCTGGACTGGCAGGCTCAATCTCATCTACTGGGTAAAAAGGCTTCTCTTCATGGTAGAAAAAGGGTTCTAAAGTTTCTGAGGTGATATCAGCGTCTCCTAATTTTGAATCCAAATTCCCTCCAAGTTCTACCCAGGACTTGATAAGTTCAATCTCTTCTTCGATTGGCTGGCGCTTTTCCTTTGGAGGCATATGATCTTCATCTTCCTTGGGTAATATTAGTCTGGAAAAGACAGGGCTGTTCTCTAAAGAGTTACCCGTTAAAACCGCGCCATTTTCTCCACCTTCCAATAAGGTTTCGTAAGTACTCAAGTCTAATTCTCCTTTTTTATTCCTAGGATTGTGACAACTTCTACAATTCTGATTTAAAATAGGTTGTACTACCTGATCATAGTAGGCTAGTTGCTCCCAGCCTTGTTCTGGGATAATCAACTCCTCTTCTTGATTAACCTCAATCCCCATCATGCTTTGTAGTTCCGGAGGTAATACCTCTGTCAGATATTCCTCTCCGTGAGTGATATTACCTCCCAGGTGTCCGGTAAATAATAAGATTACGAAAAGAACCCCTGCTTTGATTTGAAAGTGTTTTGGAAAATCATTGAAACGATTGATTTGGTAGAATAAACCAAAGGAAGAAATGACAGTAATCCACCCGAAAATAAAGTGAAATTGAACGGTGTCCCAGGTGAATCCTTCGTATTGATACTGAAAAAAACCAGACACAGAGGATAATGTGGCGAAAATTCCTCCTAGTAAAAATGAAAGCCTGATCGCTGATAAATATTCTTTTGTATCCCTGCGGGAAAGAAATACCAGAATAACTCCAAAGGCGAGAAAACCAATTGGTAAGTGAACCAAAATAGGATGGAACCTACCAAATAGCGGGAAAATAAAATTAATCATTGGAGAAACGAGCTTTTATCGCATTCATGATATATACATTGGCTGCCCACTGATCTGCAATCGGAACATTGGAAAATGGAACTGTAGGCATATATGGCGCAGGGCCAAATTCTGTGGTAATGGTAAAAGTCTCATCTTTAGAGTTTCGAATAATTTCTTCCCAGATCTCGAGATGAACTTCAACGGCATTTTTCCACTCGGGTGCTGCGGGATCATTTACCTGTGGTCCTTCTGCATAGCCTACACGGGCATGGATATGATCAACTGCAGGCATAATTTTTTGAAGATTTGAATCTGTTTTTCCTATTAATCGCTCATGAACCACCATCCAATGGCTGATATCCAAAGTGTATCTCAAACTAGGAAAAACTTCAAGCATGGATACCGCAGCCGGTAAAGTATAAGAAAATCGTCCTCTGTGAGTTTCGTGAATTATAGGTACTCCGGATTCTTTTGAAATCTGATCAGCAATTTTAAGGAATTCAAGGTTTTGCTCTACTGTCCAAAAATCATTTCCTGTGTGATTGTTGATTTTTACTGGATCCCAAGTTAAAATGTATCTTAAACCCTCCTCATAGGCTTCAAGTGCCTCTTCATAAGGCAGTGCTCTATTGGTTCCATTTAGAAATACGACCTTTAAGTCATGCTTTTTTAAACCAGCTTTCAAGTTTGCTCTTGCCTCCTCTGAATTGGGCATCCAGACTTCAATGCCATCATAACCATCGGCTTTTACCTTTGTCAGGAAATCATCCATTGGAAGTTGGTTGCCCCAATCGGTTTGGAAAAACATCAATTGTTTCTGAGCTAAAAGAGAGAAAGGAAGTAATCCTAAAGCCAGGATTAAGGTGAGTTTAGTGATTTTTAGCATTTTTAAGCTAGGATTTTTCGAATTAATTCCCCTTCTACATCGGTCAGCCTAAAAGGTCTGCCTTGGAAATCATAGGTAAACTGTTCATGGTCAAAGCCCATTAAATGAAGAATAGTAGCATGGACATCATGCACAGAAACCTGTTCTCCAATTCCAGAGAATCCAAAGTCATCTGTTAGGCCATAACTTGCTCCCTTCTTAATGCCACCTCCGGCCATCCACATAGTAAACGCATCTCCATGGTGATCTCTACCCAGGAAGCTTTGGGTTTTTCCTTCACGGTTTTCTTGCATTGGAGTTCTTCCAAATTCACCGCCCCAAACCACAAGCGTATCTTCAAGTAACCCTCTTTGTTTTAGATCCATCAAAAGCGCTGACATGGGTCTGTCGATTTCTCTACACTTATTTCGGAGGCCCATATCAATTGAGCCATCATGGTCTGTTCCATGAGAATCCCATCCCCAGTCATAAAGCTGAACAAAGCGAACTCCCTTTTCTACCAATTTTCTGGCAAGCAAACAATTGTTAGCAAAGGATTCTTCACCAGGTTGAGTGCCATATAAGTCATGGATATACTCTGGTTCATCATTGATATCCATCACTTCAGGAACCTCTATCTGCATGCGGTAAGCCATTTCATATTGGTTTATTCTCGCCAATATTTCTGGATCCCCGTATTGATCAAACTCTTCCTTATTTACTTTATTGATGGCTGTCACAAGGTTTTTCTTCATATCCCTAGACATTCCATCAGGATCTTTCAAATAGAGTACAGGATCCCCTTTTGATCGGCACTGAACTCCTTGATAAACTGAAGGGAGAAAGCCACTTCCCCAGACACTTTTACCTGCATCAGGAGTTTTGCCGCCTGAAGTAAGTACTACAAATCCGGGAAGGTTTTGGTTTTCAGTTCCTAGGCCATAAGTAACCCAACTCCCTAAGCTTGGTCTTCCTAACCTTGGACTACCTGTTTGCATAAAAAGTTGTGCAGGGCCATGGTTAAACTGATCAGTGTGCACGGCTTTTAGAAATGCAACTTCGTCTACCACTTTAGAAAAGTGCGGAAGGAAATCAGATACCCAAGCTCCTGATTCACCATGTTGCTTAAATTCAGCCTGTGGGCCCAGAAGGTTAGGCACCCCTCTGATAAATGCAAAAGTTCTACCTTCCAACAAAGATTCTGGGCATGGCTTATTATGGTATTTTGCCAGTTCTGGCTTAAAGTCAAATAACTCCAACTGAGACGGTGCTCCGGCCATGTGGAGGTAGATAATTGATTTTGCTTTACCTGCATAAGGTGGAGGTAAAGGAGCCAATGGATTTAAATCTCTTTCACTTAAATCGAGCCCTTTTACTGCCTTATTGGATGATCCTGTATCACAGCCAAACATCAATGGAGCTAGGGCGAGACCACCAACTTTACTGACACAATCCATCAGAAAATGCCTTCTGGTTTGTCTTTCCAGAGTTTGTTGATTAAGCTCCTTTAATAGCTTTTCGACCTGCTTCATATCAAGGTTTGGTAAGAAATTCGTCTAAATTCATTAAAGCGTTGGCTACAACCGCCATAGAGGCTAACTCTGGGGTAGCTTCCAAATCCTCCATCATGAAGAATTGTTTTGTCGCAACAGAGTCCGCTTTAAACTCTACTAATGTTTGTTCATAGAGGTCAGTTAGTGCCTCCAATTTTTGATCTGAAATAGGAACTAACATCAATTTTTGATAACCATAAGCAATTGCTTGTGTTGGATCTGATTCCTGATCCAGCATCAGTTTTCCTAAATTAGAGGCTGCATTCAGGTATACAGGATCGTTCAAAGTAACCAGAGCTTGCAGAGGTGTATTGGTAACTATTCTTCTACTTAGGCATACCTCTCTACTTCCAGCATCAAATGTAATGAAGGAAGGGTAGGGGCTAGTCCTTTTTAGGAATGTGTAAATTCCTCTTCGGTATTTGTCTTCTCCTTTAGCCTCATTCCAAGATTCACCATTATAAACCGTTTGCCAAATTCCCTCTGGTTGAGGAGGTTTTACACTTGGGCCAAACATTTTATCTGATAATAATTCGGATACAGCTAAGGCTTGATCCCTAATTTGCTCTGCACTGAGTCTTCCTCGTGGCCCTCTAGCGTAATATTTATTTTGTGGGTCTTGGGCATACAACTCAGGTGAAACCACTGAACGTTGTTTGTATGTAGATGAGGTTACTATTTGACGGATTAATTTTTTCATGCTCCAGTCAAAGGTGTTCATCGTCTCCCAAGAAAGATAGTTTAAAAGCTCAGGATGTGAGGGAGCATCGGACTGTGTCCCCATATCCTCAATTGATGCTACTAATCCTCTACCCATTAATTGATTCCAAACTCTATTGACCAGAGTTCTCGAAGTCAAAGGGTTTTCTTTATCGGTAAGCCAATAGGCAAAACCTAATCTATTTCTTGGCCATTCGGGTTTCCATCCATTTAATTCGCTCGGTACATCTGGTTGAACCTTATCACCATGCATCATCCAATTACCACGCTCGAAAACATGGGTTTCCCGCTTCATGTAATCAGGATTCTCAATTAAAATTGGAAGCTTTGTGCCGTTAAATTCTAAAACTGATTGCCAAGTGTCCTTTATCGTGGAAAAACCGGGTTGGTCGCTTCCGGGAAGAGAAGGTATGAAAGCAAACCATACTAAGGCAGAAGTATTTTGTTGCGGTCCAGCTTCAGGGCTTTTAGCTGAAATATGGAGATCATGGATACCTTCAATTTGTTTAATCGGGAATGTATGAATCTCGTCTCCCTTTGTTTTGTTTAATGTGAATTGACTTAAAATTTCGCCTTCTGGCCCACCAATACGAATAGTAATCCTAGTACCATTTAAGCCACTTCTGTAATTAAGGAGCATTTGATCGGATCCTTGGGTATTAATATTTCTAAAATAGGCTGACCCTCCATCCCAAAGACCTAGCCATTTGGTGTCAATCAATTCTGCTTTAATAAAGTCTGTTGCGATGTGAGACTCATATTTAGGTTCAAAATAGGTTAAGAAATCTGTTCTGTTTTTAACTTCTTTTTCAGATTCAAAATTTTGTAACCAGCTGGTAATCTCCGCGACTTTAATTTGATCCTTAACAGTATAAAACCTCAAACGTGGTTCTTCATCATGAGTGTCTTCATCCCTGGTATTATTGAAAAAGGCCATGGATTCATAAAACTCTTCGTGCTTGATGGGGTCATAGGGATGACTATGACATTGAACACATGCCATAGTGGTACTTTGCCAAACTTCATAGGTGGTATTGACACGGTCTAAAACTGCTGCAACCCTAAATTCCTCATCTTGAGTTCCACCTTCATCGTTATTCATGGTGTTTCGGTGGAAGGCTGTAGCAGTTAATTGCTCATTGGTAGGATTCGGAAGGAGGTCTCCAGCCAGCTGCTCAATAGTAAATTGATCAAAGGGTTTATCTTGATTAAATGAGTTAATAACGTAATCCCTAAATGGCCAGACGGTTCTTGACACATCTCTTTCATATCCTTTAGTGTCGGCGTATCTGGCAAGGTCAAGCCACCAACTCGCCCAATTTTCTCCGAAAGTCTCTTCGGTTAAAAGATAGTCTACAGCTTGATCATAATTAATGGTTCCTGATTGATATAAATTGACCAATGAATCGCTAGGGGGTAAGCCTGTGATATCCAAAGAAACTCTTCTAAGAAGTTTCATGGAATTTTCTTCTTCTGAAAATGCCAGACCTTGTTCCTCCAATTTTTCACCAACGTAAAAATCGATTGGGTTTGATAAATTATCACTTTCAGCGGATCCTATGCCTGCCTCAAGTTTTTGGTCCAGTGAAACTGGCTCCTGGACTGGTTCATATGCCCAATGTTTCCCCCAATTGGCTCCTTGGCTAACCCATTCTTTCAAAAGATCAATCTCTTCTTTAGAAAGTGGAGGTTTATCAAGAGGCATTCTCATCTCTGGATCAGACTCAGTGAGTCTTTTGATCATTTCACTGTTTGCTGGGTCACCAGGGATAATTGCGGGGTGTCCGGACTCTGTCACAGCTAAAGCTTCATCTTGAAAAAGTACGCTGAAACCTCCGTTTTTCTTAACACCTCCATGACAGGAAATGCAGTGTTTATTTAAGATCGGTTTGATCTGTGTACTGAAGTCGACTTCCTTTTCTTTTCCAAATAAGAAAAAACCCAATAGGGTTAAAACTACTGGAATTGTTATAAGTATAAGTATTCTATTCTTTGACATAAGGGTTTATCAACCCTAAAATTAATGATTTTCATTTTACTATGGAAGTAAATTTGCCTAGCAATTACGGGTAAAATCTAAAAAGGCTTGAATTTTAAAATTCAAGCCTTTTTTCTTAAAAAGAAAAATTTGGGAGGTTGGTGAGAATATCCTCTGTCATTTTATCAAGGTCAAAATCAGGTTGCCATCCCCAGTCTTTTTGGGCACAGGAATCATCCACACTATCTGGCCAGCTATCAGCAATTGACTGTCTAAAATCTGGGTGATATTCTATTTTGAAATCTGGGTGATGCTTTAAAATACTTTGGTAGATCTCCTTAGGAGAAAAGCTCATGGAGGCCAAATTGTAGCTTGAACGGATTTTCACAGACTCAGAAGGAGCATGCATCAAATCTAAAGTCGCTTTAATAGCGTCTGGCATATACATCATTGGGAGAAAGCTGTCCTCACGCAGGAAACAATCAAATTTCTCACCAGCTAATGCTTTATGATAAATGTCTACTGCATAATCTGTAGTACCTCCGCCAGGAAGTGACTTATAGCCGATCAATCCAGGGTAGCGAAGACTTCTTACATCGACATTGTATTTTTGGAAGTAATATTCGCACCATCTTTCTCCAGCTTGTTTCGAGATCCCGTATACAGTATTAGGTTCTTTAACACAATATTGCGGAGTGTTCACCTTTGGAGTATTGGGTCCAAATACGGCGATGGATGAAGGCCAATAAACTTTATTCAATTTAAACTCTCGAGCTATTTCAAGGACAAAAAGCAAACTTTGCATGTTTAGGTCCCAGGCGAAAAGTGGTTTTTTCTCTCCCACTGCAGAAAGCACAGCGGCTAAATGATAAATTTGAGTGACGTTCTCATTTTTGATCAGGTTTCTTGCCGTGTCTTGGTCCATAATATCCAAGGCTTTGAATTGGCAGTAATCAAATTTTGATTTTGCTGACTCATTTAAATCGGTGGCAATAACTGATTCTCCACCATACATATCACTTAAAGATTTTGTCAATTCTGAACCAAGTTGACCGGCTGCACCAATGACCAGGATTTTTTCCATGTTTGCTGTTTAGAAAATCACCTAAAGCCCTGCTTTAGGTTTTTGTTTATATTTGGGAATACAATCGCAAAAGTAAGAAAAATCTAAAGCCCGGCTAGGGTTTTTGACAAGTGGATTACTAGAGATTTAGAATCATTTTATTTATAAAATTTTATGTACGACCAACTAAAACCAAAATTAGAAGCCGAGCTTAAATCAATTGAAGAAGCAGGATTGTTCAAAAAGGAACGTGTTATTACCTCTCCTCAATCGGCGGAAATAACCATCACAGGTGGTCAGAAAGTATTGAATTTCTGTGCCAATAACTATCTGGGACTTTCTTCTCACCCTAAAGTCGTGGAGGCAGCTAAAGCTTCTATTGATACCCATGGTTTTGGAATGTCCTCCGTGAGATTTATTTGTGGTACACAAGACATTCATAAAGAGCTTGAAAAGAAGATTTCTGAATTTTTGGGTACAGAAGATACCATTTTGTATGCAGCAGCATTTGATGCCAATGGGGGAGTGTTTGAACCGATTTTAGGGCCTGAAGATGCGATCATATCAGATGCTTTGAACCATGCCTCTATTATTGATGGTGTCAGACTATGTAAAGCAATGAGGTTTAGATTCCAACATAATGACATGGAGGATTTAGAGGCTCAGTTGAAAGATGCAGTAGCAAAAGGAGCAAAGCAAAAGATTATTGTTACAGACGGTGTTTTTTCAATGGATGGGACAATTGCGCAGTTAGATAAGATTGTTGCTTTGGCAGAAAAATACGAAGCCTTGGTTATGTCTGACGAATGTCATTCCACTGGATTTATGGGTAAAACCGGAAGGGGAGTTCATGAGCATTGTGGAGTGATGGGTAAAATTGATATTATCACTGGAACTTTAGGAAAAGCATTAGGTGGGGCTTCTGGAGGTTTTACTTCTGGGAGAAAAGAAATTATTGAGCTGCTTCGTCAGAGATCAAGACCGTATTTATTTTCCAATACTTTGGCTCCTTCTATTACAGGTGCATCCATAGCGGTTTTTGATTTGTTGACCAGCACCACTGAGTTAAGAGATAAATTAGAAGATAATACGCAGTATTTCCGTGAGAAAATGACTGCTGCTGGATTTGATATTAAGCCGGGTACACATCCAATTGTACCTGTGATGCTTTATGATGCAGTATTGTCTCAGAAAATGGCGGAGAAATTATTGGAAAAAGGAATCTATGTTATTGGCTTTTATTATCCAGTGGTTCCAAAAGGTCAAGCTCGTATCAGAGTCCAAGTTTCTGCAGGTCATGAGAGAGCACATCTGGATCAAGCGATTGCAGGCTTTATTGAAGTAGGAAAGGAATTGGGAGTAATTGATTAATCTAATATTCAAATGTCCGAAGTAGTAAGACTTGGACTGTTATATCAACATCAAAAAAGGGGGATTCTATTTTAGAATCCCCCTTTTCTTTTACCAAGGAATAAGAATTATCTCACAGTAACGTGGTAGCATCTTTGCTTTCTTTCTTTGATAAAAAAGATTTTTCCAGCTTTTTCGAATTCTTCCAACACTTTTTCAAGTTTTTTCTGGGACTTTCTACTCCAGCTTTTCCTCCCATTGAATCGAATGTAGGATATGTCAAATGATGCTCCATAAGAATGTGAACTATTTCCATTGGTTGCATTACTATTTCTCCTACGTAAACTTTTTTGTTGTTCTGGTGTGCGGGTAACCGATGTAAGAGTGAAATAACTATCGGATTCCATGATTGTCTGAAAAGCGATTCCTATTTCCTCCAGCACCTCTTTTGAGTAAGGTGTAATGTAAGGGTGACTATGTGTTAATTTCATTACCTCATAGCCAGTTCCCTCTTTGATCAAGACAAGCTTTTCCTCATCTATCAGTTTGTTGAAATGTTCTTCATTTTCAATCAATCCAAATCCATTATGCTCAGCTGCATACAAGTGTTTGTCATATTCTTTGGTGACTTCCTTTGGAATGGGAGGGACTACCCTGAGCTCGGGCAATTCTACCTCTATGGCTTCGGGAATTTCAGTTTTTTTCTTTTCAGGTATTACTGTATTGGAAATGGTTGTATAAGTGTCTTTTAACTGCTTTTTCAATTCTGGCATATAAGCTTGTGTAGCTAAGGCACCTGCCGAAAAAAGTAAAAAGAAAGAAGCAATTTGGATGAAAGGAGGTTTCTTCATTGGTGAATAAGTACTTGGTTTAACGGTTTCTGCTTATCATCATGTGCAATTGGTAAGCAAAAATTAATCCAAATCAAATATAAGTGTGAGTCTGTATTTTTATGAAACGTTGATGGGACTACCTTTATTTGGTAGCCTATACAACTTAATTTTTTTAAGTTTCAAACCCCAGAAGATATTTTTGTGAGGCCAGATTGAGCTTACGAGTGGTGATTTGAGTGAAATAAGTCCCTGCGTCACAAATGACGTAAGAATGACGTATTCTTGTCACAGAGTTTTTAGTTTATCAAATTTACTTTTGGACTCAACCAAATGAAAACGAAAATGGAAAATAAGGCACTGGGCGAAAAATTAAAAACACTTCGGTTAAAAAATGGATTTTCGCAGGATGAATTAGCCGAATCTGCTGGCGTCAGTTTGAGAACTGTTCAGCGCATTGAAAATGCAGAAGCAGTACCTAGGATGGATACCATCAAAAGATTGTTTCAAATTTTTGGAATGAGTCCTGAAGAGGTGCTTGATTGGAGTCAAACTGAAGATAAAGGATATTTAATTGGAATGAACATGTCAGGCTTGGCATTCTTGCTCCTTCCTATTCTAGGGGTTATTCTTCCTCTTGTACTTTGGATGAGTCGAAAAGACAAAGTGAAGGGTGTTGCTGCTTTAGGGAGAGAAATCGTCAACTTCCAATTGACTTGGATAACCATTTATTACCTAGGTCTTCTTATCAATGGTTGGGTTTTGAAATTTTTAATAAGCTCAGGCGATATTGCTCCAAGTATTTTTATGTCTGGGATGTATATCAACGCCGGAATAAAAATAACAATATGGCTGTTGATAATTGGGATGATTTTATGGAATACCTACAAAGTCAATAAAGGCATGCCATTCAAATATTTTCCTAAAATCAATTTTCTAAAATAAAAAAATGGCAAATTTTCACTTGCCATTTTTAGGATACTGATTTTTTGGTCATTGCAAGTTTCCTTCTTTTTTTCATTTCATAATCCTCAATATCCTCAAACCTACTATCTACATCCTCATTATTGAGGTAGTCATTGATGGTTTCACGGATTTCCTGAAATGACATGTTATGAAGGATTTTTCCATTTTTTGCCATGGAAAGCTGGCCGGTTTCTTCAGAAACAATCAAAATTAATGTGTCCGTTGCTTCTGACATTCCTATCCCAGCCCTGTGTCGCAAACCAAATTGAGCGGGTACCTCACGCTCAGTGACTGGTAGGATACATCTTGCAGCTTTGATTTTGCCATTGTGAAGTATTACAGCTCCATCGTGTAAAGGACTGTATTTATTAAAAATGGAAATTAATAGTCTTTTGGAAAGGTCAGCATCTAGGATATCTCCACTTTCCGCATAGAATTTCAGCTCTGTGCTTCTTGAAATTACCATCAAAGCTCCTGTATTCGTTCCTGCCAAAGTCTTTGACGCATCAATAATAGGACTGATGTTAAAGGCTGAGTTTTCACGCTTTCTCCAGAAGAAGAGCAAATCCTTCCACATGTTGTCGTCGGATAGAAAAGACGATCTCCCGATCAGGAGTAGAAACTTTCTGATTTCTGGAGCAAAAATAATGATGGCAGCAATCACACCGACTCCCATGAATTGACCAAGGATGGCTGAAAGGAGCTCCATTCTCAAAGCTCTTACCAAGAGGTAGATTAGGTAAATAGAGAGGAAGCCTAAAAAGATTTTTATTGCAACACTACCCTTTAACAACTTATAAATCTGATATAATAGGGCTGCTACCAAAGCAATATCTATCATATTGACGATGGAGATGTCTAAAAATCCTATTTTAAATAATAATGTCAAGGGTAAATTGTGTGGTATAAGTTTAATGTTTCTTTAGTTTCTTTAACGTCATGTACTCTCAGTATGTTTGCTCCATGACAAAGAGCAAACATGTTTAATGCCGTGGTTCCATTTAATGCATCCTCCGGCTCAACTTTCAATGTTTTGTAGATCATTGATTTGCGAGAAACCCCTGCCAAAATTGGAGTTGATAAACATTGAAATTGCTGCAAATTTCTGAGCAAAAAGTAATTTTGTTCGAGAGTCTTTGCAAATCCAAATCCTGGATCAATTATTACATCTTTGATGCCAAACTTTCTAAATTGTTCCAGTTTTTCAGCGAAATAGTTCAATATTTCCCCTAAAATATCAGAATAATTTGTTAGTTCCTGCATGTTTTCTGGATTTCCGCGCATATGCATGGCGATATAGGGCGTTTTGAGCTCCGAAACCGCAGGAATCATCTCTGGATCTAAATCACCTGCTGAAATATCGTTAATGATATGTGCTCCAGACTTAATTGCTTTTTCAGCTACCTTTGCACGAAAAGTATCTATTGAGATTAAGGTGTTTGGATGGTTTTCAGCTATCCATTCAATCGCAGGGATCACTCGCTCAAGTTCTTCTTTCTCGCTTACTTTATCTGCTCCTGGTCTGGAACTATATCCTCCAATATCCAAGATGTCCGCGCCATCAGAAATTAATTTAGAAACTTGTAAACCAAAATCTTTAGATTGGGATTGGAATCGGCTTTTCTCAAAAAAAGAATCAGGCGTTAGGTTTAATATACCCATAATCTTTGGACTCTTCCATACATGAAGCCGTCCGTTGATTTGAAATGTATATTTTTGGGGAAATAATTTATCTTCGAAAGAAGAAACGCCCTTTTCAGGAATCATTAAACTAAAATAAAATTTGGAGACGCTAACTAGCAACGAATATACACAAGTTATTACCCGTTGTAAAGAATTATTCCGCAAGAAAACAATCGATTATGGTACGGCCTGGCGGATTTTGAGACTTTCTTCGATTACAGATCAAATTTTTATCAAAGCTCAACGAATTAGATCTATCCAGGAAAAAGGAAATCAGAAAGTAAATGACCCAATCGTAGATGAGTTTGTTGGAATCATCAATTATTGCCTGATTGCTTTGCTCCAAATCAGTTTACAGGAGGATGAGAGAATGGAAATCCCATTTGATGTTTTAGAGCCTAGCTATGATCAATGGGTAGCTGATACCAAAGCATTGCTGGAAAATAAAAATCATGACTATGGAGAGGCATGGAGAGAAATGAGAGTGAGCTCTATAACCGATATTATTTTGATGAAGCTCCTTCGTGTCAAACAGATTGAGGACAATGCTGGTAAGACTTTAGTCTCAGAAGGAATCGAAGCTAACTACCAGGACATGATTAACTATGCAGTATTTTGTTTAATTAAATTGGGATATCATCATGATTAAAGATGGGTTTTTATGGGTGCTAAGGTTCCTAGTTGGTGGATTATTCATCTTTTCAGGATTAATTAAAGTCAATGATCCTGTCGGTACATCGATTAAACTGGAAGAATATTTTGATGTTTTTTCAAATGACATTGCCGGGTTTTTCCAATATCTAGAACCATTTGCCTTACCAATCGGTGTGTTTTTGGTCGTGTTGGAGGTGACTTTAGGAGTTATGTTGATATTAGGAGTGAAAAGTAAATTCACTGTTTGGTCTTTAGGAGCCATGATCCTCTTTTTTACTTTCTTGACATTTTATTCAGCTTATTTCAATAAGGTCACGGATTGCGGATGTTTTGGAGATGCTATCAAATTGACGCCATGGGAATCTTTCTATAAGGACATCATACTATTAGTCTTGATTACGATTTTATTGATTTTTAAGGATGATTTACCTCGTTATTCCTCTAAATGGACCAAGGTAACAGTAGTAATTGCATTGGTCAGTTCTTTGATACTATCAATCCTTGCGATTAGAAATCTTCCATTCATAGATTTCAGAGCTTACAAGATAGGTGTGGACATTCCTAGAGCCATGGAGCCATCTTCTCCTTTGCTATATACCTATGTGATGAAAAAGGGTGGAGAGACCGTTGAATTTGATCAGTATCCTTCTGATGAAAGTTATGAGTTTGTCGAGATGAATTTGAAAAACCCTGAAGCTCTACCAAAAATCTCTGATTTTGCTGTTTGGAACGATAGCGGAGATTATTCTGCGGAAATGTTTACTGGAAATAAATTGGTGATTCTAGTTAGCAATATGCCTAAAATGAGCTCTTCCAACTTAGAGCAAATCGATGCTTTGGTTACAAATCTAAATAATACGCCTGTGGAGGTAGTATTAGTCGCTGCGGCAGCACAAGAAGAAGTAGATTCTTTGATCAGCAGCCGTGGTTGGGGGATTACTGGCTTACAAGCAGATGCTACTGTTGTAAAAACAATGATCCGATCTAATCCAGGTATTATGGTTTTAAAAGATGGGGTGGTGATAGGTAAATATCATGATAACAATACACCTGATGCCGCTGAGGTGATAGATTTATTTATGCCATGAACGATTTTCTGAAAGTTGTTTTGGTTGGTTTACCTGGATCAGGTAAAAGTACTTTTGGAAGGCAATTGGCCACTGCTTTAGATTTTCCATATTATGATTTGGACCAATTAATCGAAAAGAAATTCCAGATGAAGATCCCCGATATTTTTAATGATTTTGGAGAAGGGAGATTCAGAGAATGGGAAACAGAAACATTAATAGAAGTCATGTCATCTCAAGAATCCCTCGTTCTTGCCTCTGGTGGAGGTTGCCCTTGCTTCAATGACAACATGGATATAATAAACAAGCAAGGTGCATCCGTTTATCTGGATGTTCCATTAGAGGAGATTTCTGAAAGGTTGAGTTTGCCAAAGCTACAGCATAGACCTATGTTCAAGGATCTAGGACATGGAGAGATCACCTTAAAGCTGAAGAGCCTACTTGCTGATAGAGAATTTTATTATGACCAGGCAAAAATAAAGCTCAGTGGAGGAGATTTTTCCACTGAGCTTTTAATGTCTGAATTAATAAAATTGATTAAAAACTAAGTCCAAGCGTTAGCATACCTGTGAAAATTCTGTTTTCTAATGAGGTCACTGGGCCAATGTTATTGTTTTGAGCATCTAAAACTTGGTAGCTACTATATAGATTGTTGGATTTCTGATTTATCACTGTAAAGTCAACCGAAAACTTATTGAATCTAGCTCCTAGGCCACCAGTAATTTGATTGGTGCTGCGGTCAAAGTTAGAGTTTGCAATAGGGTCACCATAATAGGCGTAACCACCACGGACTCTTAAGACATTAAACTTAAATTCTGCTCCAACACGATAATTGATTGTGCTGGTGTAGGTACTTTTGATGGCTTCATTGTCTGGCCCTTCATTGAAATCTCTACTTTTTAAATTGGCTGCTGAATAATCAACCCAATCTACATCTGCAGAAATAAACCCATTCTTTCCGAAGAAAAAAGTTGCTCCACCCCCAAGTTTGAGTGGGGTGTTAAGACCATATGAACTCACTAAGTAATCTGAAAAAGCTTCAGTGTAGCCAAGTATAGTGTCTTCTGGTTCGTAGTTAAAATTATCATAGTTAGCAGACATTGCTGCTTCATACTCCTCATTAAACGCATACCAAGTTGGGGTTTGGAAAGTGAACCCAAAATTCAAATAATCAATGGGTTTGTAGATCAAACCTAAATTGACATTAATCCCCGAACCATTTATATATAACCTTTCTGTTAGAGAGGAATTAATCAATGGTCCATCTGGGAATTCTTCGTTGTAGGATTTTATTGAGGTAAAAGAAAGGTTTCTTATACCTACTGATCCACCCACAAAAATCTTATGATTGAAATTGGCTCCATAACCAAATGTCAACTGATTTGAACTTCCTTCTTGTCTTACATTTTCATCCTGAAACGGGAATCCGGTGACAAATGAATCATAAGTATCAGGATTATTGATAGGGTTACCATTTTCGTCAAATAGGACAGGGTTAATCTGGTAGGTCTGGTATGCCATGCCTGTCAATCCAAAAGATTCTATCTGAGATTCTGGTATCCCAAAAGCATCTTGAATGTAGAAATCGATAATGGATGTGTTTCCAAGTTCGTCAGAGTAATAACCATATTCAGTATTGAAGTTGGCTACTCTTTGTAAACTAATTCCGAATGCCCCACCTTTAAAAGCTCCCCTTGACAGATCTGTTTTGGGGTTGGCCATGACATAGCTAAGATTAGGGATGTGAAAATTAGTCGTATTGTATGACTTATTTTGATCTAAATAACTGGTGTTTACTTTCCAGTCCGAATATCCAATTGAGAGGCTTGCTTCAGAAGTCCTAAAGAAACCAAGCCCGGCTGGGTTACCGGCTATATTTGATACATCACCACCTATAGACCACTGAGCCCCACCTATCCCCATGATTCTGGAAGAACCATTGGATTGAACATGGCTAAATCTATAAGCATCTTCGAAATACCCACTCTGCGCGAATAGGGTAGAACTGGATATAATTATACAAGAGAAAATAAGGAATGTTAACCTCATTGAATCGTTTTATTGGTTTAGTAAAATAACGTAGGAAGTGGTAGAGTAGGTTAAATTAATTCAAAAAAAAGGGGAATTAATTTCCCCTTCCTCCTCGTGATGATCCTCTGGAGACTGAGCTCCCGCTACTCCTTGATCCAGTACTTACGCTGCTTCCAGATGATCTACTTGGTGTAGACATGGTTGATCTGGTAGGGCTAGTAGTTCTGGATGGACTATAAGTTGGTGTTCTTCTTGCCGGAATGTTACTTCTATTATAAGAAGGGCTAGAAGATCTATTGTATGATGGTCTTGAATTAGTATAGCCTCTGTTGTTTCTAGTAGAGTTGTTATAAGCATTAGAAGTTCTAACGTTGTTTCTCGTATAGCTAGGTCTAGAACTAGGCATTGCACTTCGAGTAGTTCTAGTAGGAGTTCTGTTTACAGCTGGAGAGCTTACATTTCTTGTAGTTCCAACTCTAGATCTACTTGTGTAATAGTCATTTTGAGAATTCCCAAAGTCTCTTGAAGTTACTCTTGAGCTATTATTAGAACCGCTAACCAAGCTTCTATTTCTAGGAGAATTTACAGCAGCATTTCTTGCTTGAGCTCTTGAAGTATTTGGTAAGATAGCTGAACTTCTTGCGTTAGATGCATTTGCTAAACCAGCACCTCTTGTGCTTCTAGCGCCTCTAACGATTCTTCTGTCACCATATTCTCCACCTGGAAGAACATAGATTGGTCTATTTATATAACCAGGATAACCTCCCCAGCCATAGCTAGGATAACCACCCCAACCGTAACCAGGGTAACCGCCCCAAGCATAACTTGGACCCCAGAAAGAGCCAAAGCCTATTCCAAATCCAATGTTGATTCCCATACTGAATCCAGGTCTAAACCCAAATCCATAAGACGGATACATATAACCCGGCATCATGAATGGTTCATAGAAAGGCATATAGCCATAGCCCCATGGGCTAAATCCTCCCATATAACCCATGCTGAATGACATGGTAGGGAAGAAGCTATTTCCAAAGTTTCCGTTGTTAGAATTTCCTTGATTAACTCTGTAATCGTTATAGGCATTGATATCACCTTCACTGGATACATCTCCACCTTCATCAAAGTAAACCATATCATCAGAAGATACTTCTTCCGTATTAGAGTATTTAGCGATATACTCAGGGTTTACATTTTTTGAACTGAAATTTTCATTTGGGTATGTATCTAAATTCACAGAGCCAAGACTCTCAAAAGACTCAGGATTATTGTTCTGTACAGCGTATTCTGTTGCTAACTTAGCATCAGAAGCCATAAAGTACATGTTATCCTGTCCTCCGGAGTTTGCGTACTGGCTAGTGCTACAAGCACTCATTGCTAGCGCTCCAAGGAATAAAGATGTTGATAGTATGGATATTTTCTTCATAGTTGAAGTTGATTGTTACTTTCTTATACGTGAGCAAAGGTGAAGGGTTATACTTTTTGCTTTATATTTGCCTTGCTCAATTTAACAAAAATACAGAAATAATTAACTCAATCAATTATAATGAGTAAAGGACTACCTAAGAGAAGTGAAGATTATTCACTTTGGTATAACGAATTAGTAAAAAGAGCCGATCTGGCAGAAAATTCTGCGGTCAGAGGATGTATGGTGATTAAACCTTATGGCTACTCCATTTGGGAAAAAATGCAGGCTGAATTAGATAGGATGTTCAAGGAAACAGGCCATACAAATGCTTATTTCCCACTTTTCATTCCTAAATCTTACTTAAGCAAAGAGGCGAGCCATGTGGAGGGTTTTGCAAAAGAATGCGCGGTAGTCACCCATTATAGGTTGAAAAATGGTGAAAATGGGGAAGGGGTGATTGTTGATCCCGATGCTAAACTTGAGGAGGAATTAATTGTTAGACCTACTTCTGAAACGGTTATTTGGAGTACCTATAAGAATTGGATCCAATCTTACCGAGATCTTCCACTATTAGTGAATCAGTGGGCAAATGTTGTTAGATGGGAAATGCGTACTCGATTATTCTTGAGGACAGCTGAATTTCTATGGCAAGAAGGGCATACTGCACACGCAACTGCAAAGGAAGCAGAAGCTGAAACCCTACAAATGATGAATGTTTATGCCACTTTTGCTGAAGACTTCATGGCTTTGCCTGTAGTAAGAGGTAGAAAAAGTGCCAATGAGCGTTTTGCGGGTGCTGATGATACATTATGTATTGAGGCAATGATGCAGGATGGAAAAGCTTTACAAGCAGGAACCTCCCATTTCTTAGGACAGAATTTCGCCAAGGCTTTTGATGTAAAGTTTGCTGCCAAAGATGGTAAATTAGATTACGTTTGGGGAACTTCATGGGGTGTAAGTACCCGTTTGATGGGAGCGCTGATTATGGCTCACTCAGATGATAATGGTTTGGTGCTTCCTCCTAAATTGGCACCAATTCAAGTGGTGATCGTTCCGATTTACAGAAAAGAGGAAGAGTTTGATGCCATCTCTGAGAAAGCTAATGAAATCATGGCAGAGCTTCGAAAAGTAGGTATTTCTGTGAAGTACGATAATCGTGATACTCATAAGCCAGGATGGAAGTTTGCTGAGTATGAATTGAAAGGTGTCCCATTGAGAATTGCGATCGGACCTAGAGATCTGGAAAACGGAACCATCGAGATTGCTCGTAGAGATAATTTGACCAAATCTCAGTTTGAACTTTCCTCTCAACCAATTGCTGAAAAAATTTCAGGGATGTTGGAAGAAATTCAAGAGGCGATTTACAAGAAAGCTTTTGATTTCAGAGAAGAAAAAACTACTGAAGTCAATACTTGGGAAGAATTTAAAGATGTGCTAGAAAACAAAGGTGGTTTCATTTCAGCACATTGGGATGGAACTCCAGAAACTGAAGATAAAATCAAGGAATTGACGAAAGCAACAATTCGTTGTATTCCTCTAGCTCGAAAAGAGGAAGAAGGGACTTGCGTTTTAACAGGTAAACCTTCGGAAGGAAGAGTTTACTTTGCGAAAGCTTATTAAAAATAAACCCGGAATTTTCCGGGTTTTTTTATTTTTATAGGATTACCTATGTAGGATTCTTGTATTTTTAGGAATAGACTTAAACCTGAAATGACAATAGTTATCCTGATTACTTTATTGCTGATTGGCCTTACCCTTATGGTGGCGGAGGTTCTTTTCGTTCCGGGGACAACCATCGTAGGAATTTTTGGCTTGGTTGTCAGCCTGATGGGGGTAGGGTATGCATTTTTAAGTTTTGATGCTGGGACCGCTTGGTTTGTGACCAGCATTGCTGCTTTATTAAATGTAGCTGCTATTGTTTACAGTTTTAGATCAGGAGTCTGGAATAAGTATTCATTAAAAACTACGAGTAAGGGAGGAGCTTTTGACGGAAGAACATCCGGCTTGCAAGTAGGGATGCCCGGTAAGGCCATTTCAGATATCAAACCAATAGGAAAAGCTCAGTTTTCTGAGAAAATATATGAGGTAAAATCCGAGTCTGGATTTATAATGGTAGGCTCCGATATTACTATTATCAAAATTGAAAACAATAAAATTTTAGTCAAATAAATTATGGATCCAAATAGTTCAATGTTTATCCTCGTGGCTGCTCTCGCAGGCATAGTCTTACTTTTTATTTTCCTCTACTTTGTGCCGGTAAATCTTTGGATTACTGCACAGTTTTCTAATGTCAGAGTTGGCTTATTAGAGTTAGTGGGAATGAGAATTAGAAAAGTCCCACCAAGTATAGTTGTCAATTCATTGATTACTGCTACCAAAGCAGGATTGGAATTAACCACCAATGATCTGGAGACGCATTATCTGGCTGGGGGAAATGTGCCCAATGTTATCAGAGCATTGATTTCTGCGGACAAAGCAAATATCAATTTGTCCTTTAAGCAGGCCACGGCAATTGACCTTGCCGGTAGAGATGTTTTTGAGGCGGTTCAGATTTCTGTAAACCCAAAGGTGATTAATACTCCAAATGTCGCAGCTGTTGCTGCAGATGGAATTCAACTGATAGCTAAAGCAAGAGTGACTGTTCGTGCGAATATTGCCCAGCTTGTCGGCGGTGCAGGCGAAGAAACTATTTTGGCTAGAGTGGGTGAAGGAATCGTTACATCTATCGGCTCCGCTTCCAATCATAAAAGTGTGCTGGAAAACCCCGATAAGATTTCGAAATTGGTTCTGGAGAGAGGATTGGATGCTGGAACTGCATTTGAAATTCTATCCATTGATATTGCAGATATTGATGTGGGAACTAACATTGGTGCGAAGCTTCAAATAGACCAAGCATCTGCTGATTTGAAAGTTGCTGAAGCTAAAGCAGAGGAAAGAAGAGCTATGGCTGTTGCCCTGGAGCAAGAGATGCGTGCTAAAAATGTGGAGATGCGCGCTAAAGTTGTGGAAGCTGAGGCAGAGGTTCCAAAAGCATTGGCCGAAGCCTTTAGAAGTGGTCAGTTAGGAGTGATGGATTATTATAGAATGGAAAATATTAAATCAGATACTTCCATGAGAGATTCCATATCAAAATCCGATGAAAACAAAGACTCCAACAAAGGGAAGTCAGACAAGAAATAAGATTAAAAAAAGGAACTAAATCAGTTCCTTTTTTTATTTCTCCTTTTCCCTTCTTCCTCAGCTTCTACGACTACCACAGGTTCGTAAAGGTTCTTGGTGAGTACTCTGTTCGCCTCAGTATCCAAGATAAGCTCTTCAAAAGCAAGAGGTAACAAAATTTCTCCGGAATCTGAGATTAAGCCAGTTTTACCATCCTTACGTACGATGATTCTATCTTTCCCATCTCTCTGGATATTATCAAATTCTGTAGGGATCATTTCAGTACCAGAAGAATCAAGAATTCCATATTTCCCTTCTTTTTCCACTAAAAAGTTACCATCGCTTGTAAGTAGAATTTGATCTAAAGGCTCTTGGTTAATCGGGTTCCCCTGACTGTTTAATAAGTAATAGCTTTCATTCGCTCTAGCAATAGCAAATCCTTTTTGGAAAGCTTTGATTTCATCCCAAGAAGGCTGGGTTAAGATCGTACCGTCAGTTTGAAGTAATCCCCAGTTTCCACCATTGGAATAGGCTGCTAATGATTCTGAAAATAAAGTGACTTGTGCGAATTGTGGTTGAACAACCCATTCTCCCATGGAATTTACAAACCCTGCTGCATTACCATCACTTGCAGGAAATAGTCCGTCAGATCCCATCTGAATAGATTTCAACGGTGAATTTGGTCTTACTAACCAACCAGACTTGCTTAACAGCCCCAGGTTTCCATCTCTAAATCTGACATTGTATAGGTTTTCACCAATGATAGTTACCTCTTCTATCCCTACAGCATCAAGCAAAATCCCGTCTTCTTCCATGACTCTGCGAAGTTTTCCATGGATGTATTCCAACATGAGGCCATTCTCAAGTGTGATTTTATGGAAGGAGTTATATCGCACATTAGCTTTTAGGTCGCCGCCCTCCAAAAGCAAATACTGATTCTCGTCATAGCCAAAGTAAAAGTTGCCTTTGTTATGCTCTAATTGATCCACTACGGGATCCATAACATAATCCCCTTCTCGGTTGATAAGGCCGTAACCAGTAGGCTCCTTTGCTAGTAAATAATCGCCTTCGGAATCTTCTAATAGTTCGAAAGTTTTAGATCCGGCATTGGATAATGGTATAGAATATCCATCACTGGATTTCGTTAAAAGCATCCCGGTTTTGGTGAATTTTGCCCAATCTAAAGTGCCTAATGCAGTGGTTTTACCACTTCCCTTTTCAAAGACCCAGAATTCATTCCCTTTTCTAGCGAGCAATAAATTAAAGTAAGTCTGTATTTCATCATATTCTAGAGGAAGGGCCTGCTGTCCATACTCGTGAAATGCGCCAATACCCTCAGGGCCTTTGACCAAAATCCAGGGAGATAAATATTGATAAACCTCAGTTCCTTTAAGAGAAATGGCAGGGCTAAGATTAGGAGAAAGCAAGCTTAAAACAGAGTCTTTTTTTCCAATCCGAACAGTTTCACTTAAAATCTCTACCTGGTCATAGATTAAGCGTGAATTGAGTTTGAAATTCTCATCATAAACTTCCCATGTCTGTGCCTGGGTAAATGAAAGTAGTGAAAATGAAAAGATGAAAAAGCTAAGAAGGAATTTGGTTACTTTCATGCTGGTTTTGCTGTACTTTTTTTAATAGGGCCTAAATATAAAATGACCAAAGGGTATATCAATCCTTTGGTCATCACTCTTTTTGCTTTAATCTCTTATTTATTTCTTGGTGTTAACCTGATCCAAGTCAAATAGATCTGAAATAAACTCGATCATTTCTTCCGCTTGATCTCTTTGGCAGGCAGCCCTCAGCTGTACTACTGGAACTTTAAGGATTTTTTGCATCATGCTTTTTGTAATCTTATCGATAACAGCATATTCCTTTTTATCAGCATTCTTGAGGTATCTACTTAATTCTTCTAAGCGGATTTGTTCTAAAGTTTGCTTTAACTTATTGATGGTAGGGGATACCATCATTTCTTTCTTCCAGTTATAAAACTCCTCTATGCTTTCGGCAATGATATCCTCAACCAATGGAATAGCTGCCAGTCTTTTTTCTAATGCTTCAGAAGTTTTACTTCTAATGTTGTCTACATTGTATAAGATCACTCCAGGAACATCCTCTACCGAAGTATCGATACTTCTCGGTACAGATAAGTCAACTAACAGTTTGTAGCTTTTTATATCAAATTGCTTGACCAAATCCTTGGTGATGAAAGGTTCATTTTTCATGATGGAGCAGATGATAACATCTGCCTCTTTCATTGCGTCAAAGCTATTTTCAAAATCAATTACTTCAAACCCTAATGGACCCGCAATTTCTTCTGCTTTGGATCGTGTCCTATTTGTGACTTTCACCTTCGCATTTGGGAGGTAGACCATGTTTTTGGCAACATCCTCACCAATTTCACCAACTCCGATTAAAAGTATTCTCGGTTGGTAGATATTCGTTGTAAGACTTTCAATTAGCTCTATTGCCGCATATGAGAGAGATGCCGCACCTTCTCTAAAGGCTGTCTCCTGCACGATTCTCTTATTGGTAAAGAATACGGTGTGCATCAATCTATGTAAAAATGGCCCCGCCATTTCTAAATCTGCAGATGCCTGATAGGCTCTTTTTACTTGATTAGAAATCTGGATATCTCCAACCACTTGTGCCTCTAAGCCCATAGATACTCTAAACAAATGGGAAATGGCAGCTCTATCTTCGTTGTAGATTTTAAAGTACTCAAGATAATTCACCACATCTGGAAGGCCTTTTTCTAAACCTACCAACTTGATGATTTCGGTACTTAAATCTAAATCATGACTGTAATAAACCTCAGTTCTGTTACATGTGGATAGGACAAGCACATCTGTCAAGCTAAAGAAATCTTTTAGCTTCAATAGAATGCGCTCTATTTCCTGATCACTGAGAGCTATAATTTCTCGGATCTGAACAGGTGCGGTTTTATGTGATAAACTTAAAGCTCTGAACTTGATTTGCATGGGTACAAGTCTTGCCTCACAAATTTAATAGACGAGTTCTTGGGAACAGCCTTTTTTACTGGAGGATCTATTAATTTGGAATCTGTCTAAATAAAATCCATCTATTTGAGTTACAAATGTCTTGATTTTTGCTTTCAGAAACCAATATTCTTAAATTATGACTGATTGAAAGTTTCAATCAATGTGATTTACTTTAATTTTTTTGAAAATGAAAGGCAAGATTTTTTACTGGCTTAAATCTTACTTGGGTTTTTCCAACAAAGAATCCAGAGGTTTTCTGTTTTTGATACCTTTTCTGAGTCTTTTAATCGTTGTTCCTACATTTCTAGAGCATGTAAGAAAAGAAAAGGCAAAAGAGTTCCATTTAAATTATATAGAGAAAATAGACTCTCTAGAATCAGCTGGAGTTAATTTAATCAGCTCGCCCGATCCTTTGTTTAATACCCAAGATACGATAAGAACTCCTGATAAGACCGCGCAACAGGAAAACTTAAGACGTATTTCCATTTTGGAAGCTGATTCAGTGACTCTACAAATTGTACCTGGAATTGGGCCAAGTCTCGCTAGTCGGATTATAAAGTACCAACATCAACTTGGAGGTTTTCACAGCCCAAACCAACTTTTGGAAGTTTATGGATTAAAAGAAGAGACCGTCCAAGAGATTTGGAATTACTTTGAGTTTGAACCACTCATCTCAAAAAGAATAAATCTCAACAGCTCAGAAATTACCGAATTAGCAAAACATCCTTACATATCCTATTCAGAGGCAAAAGTGCTTGTTGCCTACAGAAATCAACATGGGGATTACGAAACTGCCGATGATTTACTCAATATCAAGATTTTTAAACCCAGCTGGGTTGAGAAAATCAATCCTTACTTAGCCTTTTGATAGACTGTTTCTCCACCCACAATAGTACTCCAGATGGGTAAGTCTCTTAGATTTTCAGATTTTTCAAGCATCAAATCATTTTCCATGATGACCAAATCAGCCAATTTTCCGGGTTCTATACTCCCTTTTAGATCTTCTTCAAAATTGGCATAGGCAGCCCAAATAGTCATTCCCTTTAAAGCTTCCTCTCGGGTAAGTTTGTTTTCTGTTTGAAAACCTTCATCAGGCCAATTGTTTTGATCTTTTCTAGCGACAGCAGCATGAAAGCCATAAATAGGATTGATGAATTCTACCGGGAAATCACTGCCTAAAGCAATCATGTCATTCTGATCAAGCAACTCTTTGTAGATATATGCATGCTTAACTCTTTCTGGTCCCAATCTCTGTTCTGCCCAATACATGTCGGAGGTTGCATGAGTAGGCTGAACGGAAGGGATGATACTAAACTCAGCAAATTTTGGAACATCTTCAGGATTTACCACCTGCGCATGCTCAATCCTCCAACGCAAATCATTTTTTCCTTTAAGGACCTTTGCATAAATATCCAATAAGACCCTGTTTGCAGAATCTCCAATACAATGGGTGTTCATCTGGAAACCATGTTCATGAAATTGATTGGCAAGATTTTCGAAATCTTCGATCTTACTTAGTAGAAACCCTGTTTCATCAGGTTTATCAGAGTAAGGCTTTAATAAAGCTGCGCCTCGGGAACCCAAAGCTCCATCTCCATAAACTTTAAAGCTTCTGACTGTCAAGTGATCGTTTTGATAGGGACCTTTGTCAAAAAAATACTCCATATTTTCCGGGCTTGGAGCCACCATGGCATATATCCTCATTTTCAATGAGGAGTCTTGGTGCATTTTTTCATAGAGCTGAATGGTCTTTTTGTCCAATCCAGCATCTACCACTGAAGTGAGGCCTACGGCAAAACAATTTTCTTGTGCTGCTAATAAAGCTTGTCTTGCTTGCTCTTCCGAAGTTTGAGGAATTTTTTCACTGACTAAGTCAATGGCATTATCAATCAATACACCGGTGGTTTTTCCATTTTTTACAATTACACTTCCTCCAAGCATTTTGGTGCTAGCATTGACTCCGCCAATGCTAAGTGCTTTTTGGTTTGCTAAAGCCGCATGTCCATCAATTCTGGTTAACAAAACAGGTCTTTCTGAAATCAATTCATCCAATTCCTCTCGACTTGGGAATTCTTGACCTTCCCATAAATTTTGGTCCCAGCCCGAACCCAAAATCCATTCTTCATCAGGGTGTGACTTTGCATAGTTTTCCACTCTCAATAGTACCTCATCAAATGATTTTGCACCCACTAAATCCACAACTCTTAGGCCTTCTCCATACCTGAAAAAGTGGGTGTGAGCATCTATAAAGCCCGGGTAAACTGTTTTTCCATCCAAGTCAATGGTATGGCTGGACTCATAGGAATTTAATATGTCATCCTGAGACCCCACAGAAACAAATTTCCCATCCTTGATTGCAATCGCTTCAGCAATCTCAAATTCTGGGTTGACAGTATAAATGGTGCCGCCATAATAAATGCTGTCTACTGTTGTTTTGGGATTTTGACAGGAGAAAAAGAAAGCGAAACTTCCTATCAATAAAAACGGGATTAACTTTACGTGACTCTTCAATTTCAGATGGGTTTAAATTCACATATTTGAAGGATGGATCAGGATCTAAATCGTGTACAACTGCCCAACCTTAATTTACCTCCTTTTGAGCCAAAGCTTCAGGAAGTGGATGGGAAATTAGGTATTTTTGATAGTCTCAGAAAGAAGTATTTGATTTTAACCCCAGAGGAATGGGTTAGACAGCATTGGATTAATTTTTTAATACATCATTTAGATTATCCGAAGGGATTGATTGTACTCGAAAGAGGTTTGGTTTACAATAAACTTCAAAAGAGGACAGACTTAGTGGTTTGGGACAAAGAGGGTAAACCTTACCTTCTGATTGAGTGCAAGGCCCCAAAAATAAAATTGAATCAAAAAACGATGCAACAGGCCTGCCTGTATAATCAAAAAATAAATGCTAAATATTTGATTATCACCAATGGTTTGAATCATTTGTGTTTGTCATGGGATGAGGGATCTGGTAAGTTTCAACAAATAAAGACATTCCCTGAACCTCCTAAATAATGCATTCTTTTATGATTATACTCAGTCTTTTTTTACCTTTTGGTCAAAATTACTAGGTTCCTATGAAGTCCCATTCAGCAAATACACCCTGTGAACTTTGTGCGAGCAGAAAGCATTCCATGTTATCGGATTTACCAGAGCAGCATGTTTGTAATATTTCTGAGAATAAAAACCTGATTTCGCATAGAAAGGGGCAGATACTGTATTACGAAGGAACCAAACCTCTAGGGATCTTTTGTATTAACTCAGGCGTAGTAAAAGTTTACAAAACAGCTTCCAACGGTAAAGAACAAATTTTGCATTTAGCGAAAGAAGGGGATTTTTTAGGTTACTCGGCTTTGCTTGGAGAAGAGAATTATTCAAACTCTGCCATGATTGTGGAGGATGCCAAAATCTGTTTTATTCCGAAAGAAACTTTCTTAGCTACCTTATTCAATAACACGCCATTTTTTAAGAGAATTACAAAAGCCCTAAGCCATGAACTTGGAATCATGGAGGAAAAGTTAACCGATGCGACACAAAAAAGTATTCGTGAAAGATTGGCTTTTGTGATTTTGCAGTTGGCAAGCTCTTACGGAGTAGATGGGGGAGAAACCCAGAAAATTGACTTGGTATTAAGTCGGGAAGAAATCGCTGGCATGGTAGGAACTGCGACAGAATCGGTGATTCGACTACTTTCCGAATTTAAAAAAGACAATTTAATTGAGTTGGAAGGCAAAAGAATCATCGTGAAAGATAAAAGAGGTCTGGCCCGTTTATCAGATTTTTACGCGTGATCTGAACCACAGCATTGTTTCGTAAGTTTACTGGGTATGAAAACTTCAATAAATCCCTTTCAATCAAAACGCCTACTGATACTTGCTGTTTTCATGTTTTTCATGACCAATTTCTCTTTCGGTCAATCCTTTGCCTACAAAACACTACTTTCTGGGCTGTATGACAATGAATTTCCTGTTTTAGCGCCTAACGAAATATCTGATTTGTCAAATTTCCAGATTTTGGATACCCGTGAAAAAGAAGAATATGAAGTTTCACATATTGAAGGCGCTCAATGGGTGGGCTTCGATACTTTTGATTTTGACAAAATCGACTCTCTGGATAAAGAAAAACCGGTTTTGGTTTATTGTACAGTGGGAGCTCGATCTCAAGAAATTGGTAAAAAACTTCAGGAAAACGGATTTAAGAAGGTGTTTAATTTATATGGAGGCATCATCCAATGGTCTAATGATGAAAAGCCATTGTATCATGAGGGGCTCACAACAAAAAAAGTACATACTTATTCCAAAGCTTGGGGGATATGGCTTACCAAAGGCGAAAAAGTATATTGATCATCCTAATGTCCTAGTCCTTTTGGTAAAGCTATTAACTTAAATTCAGTCATTTGAATAATATCATTTCTGAAAGCCCTATTCAAATAGCAAATTATATTAAGCGGGCATTAGGAGATGATGAAATCTGTCATTTGAATTACAAATGGGTTTTAAAAGCATGAATTTTAAATCTTTTATTCCTGATCACGTAAAACCAGACAGATGTTTAAGGTTTAGGTTACTGAACCTATCAATAACAGATTCATAGTTTCAATACTCACCTTTTGAGGAAAATAGCACAAAGACTTATGACTAATTACAAAACATATTTATTCAGCATCCTGGCGCTTTTCTTTCTTTCTTGCCAAAATTCAAATTCGGAATCAAATGGGAAAGAAAATGTTTCTGGAAATGCAAGGAGTGAAATTGCTCCACCAAGCCATCAAGCTTGGGATGACTTAGTTAGTCAATATGTAGACTCCAAAGGGATGGTTGATTACAAGGGCTTTTTAAAGGATAAAGCCAAACTCGATGCATATCTGAATACTTTAAGCAAGAATCCACCTGATAGAAACTCCTGGTCAAAAGATGAGCAAATGGCCTATTGGATAAACGCTTACAATGCTTTTACGGTGAAGTTAATTGTAGATAATTACCCAACTGAAAGTATTAAAGACCTGGGCCCAGCATTAAAAATTCCTTTGATCAGTGATGTTTGGCATTATAAGTTTTTTAAAATAGGTGGAGAGGAATTTAGCTTAGATGAAATCGAACATGGCATTCTTAGAAAAGAGTTTTCTGAGCCAAGAATTCATTTCGCAGTCAATTGTGCTTCTTTTTCATGCCCACCGCTACTTAATGAAGCATTTATGCCATCAACATTAAATGAACAGCTAGAAAAGCAGGCAGTTGCATTTATTAATGATGGAGTGAGAAATAAGATCAGTAAAAATTCAGTTGAGATTTCTTCTATTTTTTCCTGGTTTAAGGGTGATTTCACGAAAAATGGAAAATTGATCGACTTCTTAAATAAGTATAGTAAAGTCAAGATTGACTCAAAAGCTAAAATCAGTTATTTGGATTACGATTGGTCTCTTAACGAACAATAATTGTATCTTTTATTTCTGATCCATCAAAACTAGACTTACGTTTATTCCATGAAAAGCAATCGCCACGTTGCCATAATTGGCAATGGGATTTCCGGAGTGACCTGTGCTCGTCAACTTAGGAAGTTGGATGACAATGTGCGCATCACCCTCATATCTGGAGAATCTAAATATTTTTTTTCCAGAACTGCCCTCATGTATGTTTTTATGGGACATATGAAGTTTGAGCACACTCAACCTTATGAACCTTGGTTTTGGGAGAAAAACAGAATCGATTTAAAAGAAGATTGGGTAAATGAAGTGGATTTTGAAAACAGCACTCTGAATTTCCAATCTGGAGAAAGCCTAGCCTATGATGACTTAGTCATTGCCACTGGTTCCAAACCTAATAAATTTGGTTGGCCAGGAGAGGATTTGCAAGGTGTTCAGGGGCTTTACTCCAAGCAAGACTTGGAATCCATGGAGAAAATTACGGAAAAAGGTGTCAATAGGGCAATCATTGTAGGAGGAGGTTTGATAGGAATTGAGATGGCAGAAATGCTTTCATATAAAAAAATCCCAGTCACTTTTTTGGTTAGAGAAAAACGGTTTTGGGATAATATTTTGCCCAAAGAAGAAGCTGAGTTAGTGGGCAGACATATTCTCGAACACCATATTGACTTGAAGTTGGATACAGAATTGAAGGAAATTCAGTCCAATCAGAATGGGCAGGTGAAATCCGTGATTACTTCTGCCGGTGAGGAAATTCAATGTCAGTTTGTTGGATTAACTGCTGGGGTAAAACCTAATGTTGATTTTCTTCGAGAAACGGACTTAGAAGTCAACAGAGGTGTGAAAGTAGACTCTTATTTTCGTACTAATATTCCAAATGTCTATGCAATAGGTGATTGCGCAGAATTTCATGAAGCTCCAGGAGAAGACAGGAAAACTGTAGAACAGGTTTGGTATACAGGCAGAATGCATGGAGAAACTTTAGCCTATACCATAAATGGAAAACCAACAGCCTATCAACCTGGAGTTTGGTTTAACTCAGCCAAGTTTTTGGATATAGAATATCAAACCTATGGAACTGTCCCTCCGCAATGGAAAGAGGATGAGGTCAACTCCTTTTATTGGGAAGCTCCTAACGGAAAAGTTGCTTTTCGGATGCTTTCAGCCAAAGATGGAAGGATTCTAGGCGTCAATAATTTTGGTTTCAGATTGGATCATGCATTTTTCGATAAAGCAATTAAGGGAAAATGGCAAGCCGATCAAGTGATATCAAAATTGCAAAAAGGGATGTTTGATCCTGAGTTTTTTGCTCCATACCATATTGAAATTCAAAAGGCCTATCAAAAGGCCAGTGGACGGACTGTTCAAATAGCAAAGAAATCATTTATTCAAAAATTGTTTGGAGCTAGCGTATGAAACTGATACAAAAAATAGGGCTAATCTTGTTTTTAGTGGGGATCACGGTTTTTACAGTTCTTCCTTTTCTTGGGAATTATACCCTGACCGAAACTCAGGTTCGAGAGAATACCAAAGACATTCACACTGAGAAAATGATTGAAATTTTGGCTCCTATGTATGGCCAGAAATATTCATCCAATTTTTCTTTTTTAACTGATTTCAATAAACATTTTAACGAGTACAATGATCAACTGAAAGACCAGGCACTTTGGGATCAGGTTATTTGGGATGATTATAGTTTTCCCTTGGCCAAAACAGCACTTGCTAGCCCCGTATCAGATAATCCCTGGTTATTTCTGTTTTTATCGGTCGGTTTAGCAGCCTTGGGTGGATTGCTTTACAATCTTCCTAAGTATCAGGGTGAACCTGAAGGAGTGAAAAACAATGGTGTTTTCAAGTCCTCAATGAAAAACAGAGGTTGGATGGGAATGCTCACCGGAGCTTATTTGATCTTGTTTTATGTGATCCTTTATTGGTTTCCAGCCTACCTAGTCAACTTGGTTGCGATGGTAGATCCTCTGAGTGTGATACTAAGTGGAAACCCGGCGAGTCAATGGTTTCTGTATGGGTTTATCTATACGCTGGCCATTATCGTGATGGGAGTAAGGATGTTTAGAAAATACCGCGGCAATAAATATCAGCAATTGAGAACTGCCTCGGTCATGTTTTTTCAGACGGCTTTTGCCTTTTTGATCCCTGAGATTCTTGTCCTTTTTAACCAGCCCTATTTCGATTTTAAAAATATTTGGCCACTAGATTATGACTTCTTTTATGACTACCAAATTGATACATTCTTAAGTTCTGGTGGCGTTGGTATGTTCATGTTGATCTGGGGGATATTACTGATTATCATAGGCGTTCCTTTGTTTACATATTTTTTTGGAAAACGATGGTATTGCTCCTGGGTCTGTGGATGTGGAGGTTTGGCAGAAACCGTTGGGGACCCTTACAGACAGCTATCTGATAAAAGCCTAAAAGCTTGGAAATACGAACGCTATATTATTCATGGTGTATTGGTTCTGGCAGTTGGAATGACCCTTTTGACCATAGTAAATTATTTCTCAGGCTTTGCTCTTTTGGGAAATGTTACGAACCAACTACATTCGTTCTATGGTTTTGCCATTGGATCTGTTTTCGCAGGAGTGGTAGGGACAGGATTTTATCCATTTATGGGAAACCGGGTTTGGTGTAGATTTGGATGTCCTTTGGCAGCCTACCTCGGTATAGTACAGCGATTCAAATCCCGATTTAGAATTACGACAAATGGTGGGCAATGTATTTCATGTGGAAATTGCTCTACCTATTGTGAAATGGGAATTGATGTTCGTTGGTATGCGCAAAGAGGCCAGAATATTGTCAGATCAAGTTGTGTTGGCTGTGGTGTTTGTTCCTCCGTTTGCCCAAGAGGAGTATTGAAATTAGAAAATGGGTCAGAAGAAGGCCGAATCAATGAATTGCCCATTATTATTGGAAATGATTCCATTAAGTTGAATAATTAAATGATCTTTATTTACCTGTTAATAGGGATATATACCCTTGGCTTGCTGTTTATTTTTATTTACAGTCTGGCCCAGGGGAATTTGCTTTGGAATTTTTGGAAAGCAAGAAAATGGCTGGCTTCCACGCCCATGAAAGAGATGGACACTTGGCCCAAAGTAACTGTACAGCTCCCCATTTTTAATGAACTCTATGTAGTAGATAGGTTGATCGAAGCCGCTGCCAATTTAAATTATCCCAAAGAGCTGCTTGAAATTCAGCTTCTGGATGATAGCACGGATGAAACAGTAGATTTGATTCAAGAGAAAATAAAGAATTATCCTGAAGTCAATTTCCAATACATTCATAGACAAGATAGAGTTGGGTTTAAAGCTGGAGCTTTGAAAGAAGGTTTGGTGAATGCAGAAGGTGAGTTCATTGCAATTTTTGATGCTGACTTTGTCCCAGATCCTGATTTTTTATTGAAAACACTGCCTTATTTTTCTTCCGAAAAGGTAGGGATGGTCCAAAGTAGATGGACTCATCTCAATAGAAGTTATTCTCTTTTGACAAGACTACAGGCCTTTGCATTAGACGCGCATTTCCTGATAGAACAAATGGGAAGAAATTATCAGCATGCTTTTATCAATTTTAATGGAACCGGGGGTGTATGGCGAAAATCCTGCATTCTAGATTCTGGAAATTGGCATGATGATACCTTAACAGAAGATTTGGATTTAAGTTATAGAGCGCAACGCAAGGGTTGGGAATTTATTTATAGGCCGGAAATTGAATCTCCTGCAGAGTTGCCTCCAATCATGTCGGCAGTGAAATCTCAGCAATTTCGATGGACAAAAGGTGGAGCAGAATGTGCTCGAAAACACATTTCCGGAGTGATGAGTCAGAAGCTTCCTTTTAGAGTAAAATTTCATGCTTTTGCACATTTGTTCAATAGCAGCATTTTTATTGCGATTTTGCTGGTTAGTTTAAGCAGCATTGGTGTTTGGTGGGCAGGAATAAAGGGGATGATCCCTGAGCGCCTATTTCAATTGGCGGGAATATTTATGATTGGATTTGTGATTATTGCTGGGGTTTACTTAGTGAGTTATTTTTATGCAAGGAGGTCTTTTTTGAAAAGTCTGGGACAGGTTTTTTGGCAATTACCAATATTCCTTTCTGTTTCCATGGCTTTGTCACTTCATAATTCACAAGCTGTTTGGGAGGGTTTGACAGGTAAAAAGTCTCCTTTCATTCGAACGCCTAAATTCAATTTGGAAAGCGGAAAACAAGGTCTTCGTAATAACTTATATATAAAGTTCAAAATCCCCGCCACAACCTATTTTGAAGGACTTTTGGCTCTTTTGTTTTGGGGTATGGTGTTTTTACATATTCAATGGGGAACCATACAAATGCTTCCATTTCATTTGATGTTAGCCTTTGGCTATAGTTTAGTATTTATTACCTCATTTAAAGCATATAGTCTTGGAAAATAAACTGTTGGATAGAAATTCAGCTATCGTTGACGTAATCATCCCAGCTTATAATGAAGAGAAATCTATTCCGAAAGTAATAGCTGAAATTCCTGAGTTTGTCAGAAATGTGGTTGTGGCAAACAATAATTCTACGGATAACACCAAGAAGGCAGCCGAAGATGCAGGAGCTATGGTCGTATTTGAACCCCAAAAAGGCTACGGAAGAGCTTGTCTGACGGCAATGGACTGGGTGAAATCTCAGGATATTCAGCCGGATATTGTGGTTTTTTTAGATGGAGATTACAGCGATTATCCCGAGGAAATGACAGATTTGGTTCAGCCTATTTTGGAAGGAAAAGCTGATATGGTGATTGGCTCAAGGGCAAAAGGACAAAAAGAATCTGGATCGATGACCTTTCCACAGGTATTTGGAAACTGGTTAGCTACGACCATGATGAAGTATATTCAAAAAGCTGATTATTCTGATTTGGGGCCTTTTAGAGCTATTATTTGGTCGAAATTATTGGATCTGAATATGGTAGATCAAAATTTTGGTTGGACCATTGAGATGCAGATTAAGGCACATAAGAAGGGGCTACGTTATACAGAAGTCCCTGTGAACTATCGAAAGAGAATAGGAGTTTCGAAAGTAAGTGGAACAGTCAAAGGTGTTTTTGGTGCGGGATACAAAATAATTTTTACGATTTTTAAATATTGGTAAATACTTATTTGATGAAACAGATATTGCTGGCATTTACATTATTAATACTTGTGAGTTGTGAGGGAGGCTATAGATCAGGTGTGGACGAAGATCAATTCTCAGGCTATTGGTATCAAAATAAAGCCGAAATCAATGTGTTTGATTTGGAGCAATACCGTTATGGTGAAATGAGAGAAGGAACTGCCGTGATGATTTTTGTGACAGAAGATTTTTCTAAAAGAAACCAGGTGAAGTTGGATAATCCAGAGGAGGCAGGTGCTGATGCGAGAAAAGTGATGAAATTGAATATGACGCGTGAGTTTCTGACAGGAGTGTATCCCTACAACACCATGCTCTCGGTATTCACGCCTGTATATGATGATGAAAATGCCTTTAAAATTGTCGCCTCTGTAACTGAATGGTGTGGCCAGTCTTTTATTCAGATGAACTGGAAAAATGGATCTTATAAAGCTCAGCTGTTTTCCTATTTTGAATCAGAAGGAGATCAGGAATTAAAATTGGAAGGAGCTTCTGAAGACGAAATTTTTAATACCATCCGTCTAAATCCCAACCTTGTTCCAGAGGGAGATGTAAGGATCATACCCTCTCTGATTTTTCAGCGATTTTCACATATTCCTTTAAAGGTTGAGAGGGCCTCTATTTCAAAGCGTCGCTTAAGTGGAGATCATGAGGAATTGACGTTGGAGTATAAAACCATCAATAGGAAATTAGTCGTTCAGTATCAGAATTTTTTTCCGTTTGAGATTTTGAACTGGGAAGAAATCCAGACCAAAGCAGACGGGGAAATTGAGCGGACAATTGCGACTCGTAGAAGCAAGGAATTACTTGATTACTGGAACAGAAATAGCCTTGATGATGAGGAGCTGAGAAGGGCTCTAGGGCTGTGATTCCCACACAAAAGATTTTATGGAAAGTAGGCATATGGATTGGTCTACTTTTGGGAATTGCCTTATTAGGAATTACACCTAGAGAGGACTTTACAAGAACCTTCATCCTATTTACCGCAAGTTTTGCCTTGATGTGCCTTTATTACCAATGGACCTCAGGAAAGAAAAAGAGTATCATGTGGTGGTTTGTGGCAGGGTTGATCTTACGTTTCTCTCTTTTATTTACGATACCCCAATGGTCTGATGATTATGCCAGGTTTTTATGGGATGGCGAATTACTTTTGATGTGGCAAAATCCCTACATAGAAACACCAAATGAGTGGATTAATTCTAACTCAGAACTGGTAACCCCATTTTTGGAAGAGGTATTTGAAGTGATGAATTCACCTGACTATTACTCGGTTTATCCACCAAGTAATCAAGTGATCTTTGGAGTTGGGGCATTTTGGGGAAGTCAGAGTTTAATATTGGGTATAGGTATACTTAGAACCTTATTGATTTTTGGTGAAATTGGAGTATTTATCCTTTTGGTGAACTTACTTCGAAGTGTACAGGCCGATAGGAAAGTGATTTTACTTTACTGGTTTAACCCTTTAGTAATATTGGAATTGATTGGAAACTTACATTTCGAGGGGCTTGTATTGGTTATGCTTTTAGGTGCCCTTTGGGCTTTTGCAAGGCAGAGATATGCGATGTCAGGAGGTTTTTGGTCTATGGCAATTGGAATAAAAATTTTGCCTCTAATGTTGGCTCCGAGCTTAATTTTTAATGAAAAATTAAGAAAATCAATCCCTTTTTGGCTTGCCTCAGGCGCAGTTCTTTTTTTAGCATTTGGAACTTTGTTGATTGGGGATTCTTGGCAAAATTTAATGAAAAGTCTGCAGTTGTATCAGGGTAAATTTGAATTCAATGCCTCTGTTTACTATCTGTTTCGTGAGGTTGGTTATTGGATTAAAGGGTATAATACTATTGCTGTGTTGACCAAGATTTTAGGACTTTTGAGTGTGGGATTAATGATATTTATTTCCTGGAAAAAGAAGCCTGAATCCCTTTTGGGAATGGCGGAGGTTTGGACGATGATTTATCTCGTTTATTTATTATTCCAACCGGTTATTCACCCTTGGTATATTATTCCTGCCTTTGGATTAAGCCTGTTGACAAAAATTCGCTCATTGTTTTTCTGGTCAGGAACGGTCTTTTTGTCTTATCAGGCGTATAGCAATCCAAATTTTAAAGAAAACCCATATTTGTTATTGATAGAATATCTGATTTTAGGAATAGCTTTAACTGTGGATATTAAAAAGAGGAACCTTCATTTGTCAAAGAATAACCAACAGGAATATGTATAACCGATTTAGTTTTATTCTTATAGGTTTTGTGTTTTCAGCTCTTCTTTCTTGTAAACCGGAAAAGGAGCGAAAAGCGCATGAGGTAATCAAGAAAGCGATTAAAGCTCATGGAGGTCAAAAAACTTGGGGTCAACTAGAATTACTTAACTTCAAAAAGAAAACTACTCTATTTACAGAAGATGGAGGAGTGGAAAGTGAAATGATGCAGGATATTCAATTTAGATTAATACCTTATTTTGAAGGAAGTGTTTCTTGGGAAAACGATGGGTTAAAGCACCTTTTTACTTTTGATGGAGCTACTTCGTCCTATTTTGTTGGGGAAAATGCGGTTCAAAATCAAGATTTTTTAAATTCTAAGAAAAAGGATTTTGATGCACTTTTTTATGTGATAGCTCAGCCTTGGAAATTATTAGAAGAAGGTGCTTTGATGACTTATGAAGGTCAAAAAGTCATAGCTAGTGGTGTCAGTGCAGAAGTTGTTAAAGTGGATTATGGGCCTGAACAGGATCTTTGGTGGTATTATTTTGACCCTGTTACTTTTGAAATGCTAGGTAATGAGGTGCAATTATCGGATCACCGAAGTTTTGTGGAAAACAACTCCATGGTAAAAGAAAATCCTTTCTTGTTTTACGGCGAAAGAACCAGTTATCGCGTTGATGGGAAAGGAAATAAATTATATGTTCGAGCGAAATACGAATATTCAGATTTTGAAATATTATTAAAAGAAAATTAATCATCGCAATCCCTCTCTAAATGAAAATATCTACTGCAATCATCCTATTGGCTTTTGTGTTTGGAGCAATGTCTTGTGACACACGAACTGAAGCAGAGAAAATCGTGGATAAGGCCATAGAAGCCCATGGTGGTGAAAATTACAAAACTGCGAAAATTGAATTTGATTTTAGGGATATACACTATTCCATCTTTAAGAATTCCGAAAGATTTGACTATAGCAGGGAGATTTCCGATTCTCTTGGGCTGATAAAAGATGTTTTAAACAATAGCGGATTTCAACGTACGATCAATGGTGTGGAAATAGATACACTTTCGGAGGAGTGGATAGGGAAATATTCACGCTCGGTAAACTCTGTTGCCTATTTTGCTTATTTACCCTTTGGATTGAATGACCAAGCGGTTATTAAAGAGAATCTTGGAAAAACAGTTATTAAAGGGGAAGAATACCATTTGATAAAAGTGACTTTCGAAAAATCAGGTGGAGGAGAAGATTACGATGATGAGTTTTTGTATTGGTTTGGAACGGATGATTACCTCATGGATTACCTTGCTTACAGTTATCATACAGATGGTGGAGGAGTAAGGTTTAGAGAGGTTTCCTCTGTTAAGGAAGTTGGAGGTATCCGATTCCAAAATTATATTAACTTGAAGCCTGAGGATGAGAGTGTTTCTGTAGAAAAAATACAGGATTTATATCTTTCAGGTGATTTGGAAGTCCTTTCAGAAATCATTTTAGAAAATCTGAAAGTGGATGTATTGAAGGAATAAATCAGATGAATCCCAAAAAACTCACTTTTACAAACCGAAAGGATATCGAGCTTGCTGCACACTTGTATTTGCCGCTTGATCAAAGCCCTAAGTTCTTTGCGATATTTGCTCATTGTTTCACTTGTTCCCAGAATTTTTCTGCAGTAAGAAGAATCAGTACCTCATTATCTCAAAAAGGTATTGCGGTATTAAGTTTTGATTTTACTGGCTTGGGAAGGAGTGAAGGGGAATTTGAAGACAGTGATTTTTCGTCTAACATTTCAGATTTACTGGACGCATATGATTTTTTAGAGAAGGAATATGAAACTCCTAAAATGCTTGTTGGACATTCGCTTGGAGGAGCAGCAGTTTTATATGCGGGTTTTGAGTTAGATGAAATTCAGGCTATTGTGACAATTGGAGCTCCTGCTTTTCCTGGCCATGTTAAAAAATTGTTTAAGGAAGAGAGTATTTCAGAAATTGAAAAAAAAGGAAGTGCTGAAGTAGTTATTGGAGGAAGACCTTTTCGGGTTTCTAAGGAGTTTTTGGACGATTTGAACCAAAAACCACTAGAAAGCACTCTTAAAAATATTAAGAAATCACTTCTTTTCATTCATTCACCACAGGATGAAATTGTGGATATTAATAATGCAGCGGAGTTGTATCAAGCCGCTAGACATCCCAAAAGTTTTATTTCCTTAGATGGATCTGATCACATGCTTACCAAAGCTGAAGACAGTGAATATGTGGGAGAAGTAATTGCCAGCTGGAGCAAAAGGTATATCACTTTGGATGATGAAAATCAGCTCAATGATACGGAAGGGAATCAGGTGAAAGTCAGACTTTCCGGACCGAAATACACAACAGAAATCAAGACTCCTCATCATCATTTGATTGCTGATGAACCCTTGGAGGTAGGAGGAGAGAATTTGGGGCCAAACCCGTATGATTTTCTGATGGCTTCTTTGGGGAGTTGTACTGCAATGACTTTAAGAATGTATGCAGATAGGAAAAAATGGCCTCTAAAAGAGGTTTCTGTTTTCCTGAATCATGACAAAGTCCACCTGAAAGACAGCATTAACCCTACAGATAAAAAATCTAAAGTAAGCCGATTTACGAGGTTGATAGAGTTAGAAGGGGATTTAGATGAGGATCAGCGACATAGATTATTGGAAATATCGCATAGATGCCCAGTTCATCGTACATTAGAGGAAGAGATTGTAATTCAAACACTTCTGAAAAAATGATAAAACCTTGGTACACTAGATATTTGTTGAGCTCGATCGCAATTTTTATTGTGCTCACAATGATTTGGTGGACAATACCAGAAGAGGAATTATTGGTGGTGACAGAAAAGTGGAAAGGCGTATGCTGGGTAGGTAGTCGATCACCTTTGGATGGGAGTGAGTTAAGAGCTTTAAAATCAACAGGAGCCAATGCTTTGTCACAGACTCCATTTGGTTGGCAAAGTGATGTGAATACCCCGGAAATTCGATGGGAAGTGGATGCCGAAAGGCAATGGTGGGGAGAGTCAGCCAAAGGGATTCAAACAACCCATGATTCTTCACAGGTATTAGGAATAATGAATATGCTGAAGCCTCATTTATGGGTAAGAGGAAGTTGGCCAGGAGAAATTGAGATGAAGAATGAGGATGACTGGGAGACTTGGTTTGATAATTATGAGCAGTTCATTTTGGATTATGCTAAACTGGCAGAAAGGCTTGAGATACCCATGCTTTGTATTGGTACAGAATTAGAGAAAACCTCTGACCGAGAAAATGATTGGAGAGCAATAATTGCAGAGGTCAGAAAAGTATATTCTGGAAAATTGGTTTATGCTGCTAATTTCACTGAGTATGAAAAAATCAAATTCTGGGATGATCTGGATTATATAGGGATTCAAGCTTATTTTCCCTTATCAAAAAAGCATAACCCTGACTTGAAAGAATTAAAAGCTGGTTGGAATAAGCAATTACCGGCAGTTGAAAAGATGGTTCGGAAATTCAAAAAGCCAGTTCTCTTTACTGAAATAGGCTATTGTAATACCGTAGATGCGGCCATTGAACCTTGGGTTTGGCCGAATGAGAGGAAGGAGATAGAGTTTTCTGAATCTGCACAGGCGCTATGTTATGAGGCATTTTTTGAATCAGTTTGGGATAAATCATGGATGGCTGGGGTGTATTTTTGGAAATGGTACCCCAATAGACATGACCGGGAGCCTGATTTTACCCCTCAGGGAAAAGAAGCAGAAAAAGTGATGGCTAAATATTTTTTAGCGAATTAATACTAGTCAACTGTTGATTTTATTTTTTCTGGATCAGAGGATAGTCATTCTTTGGTAGATAAGAATTTTCATGTTCTTGTGTGACAAATGTCATGGATTTCCCCGTGACTAGTCAATACATTTATTTCATCGATAAGGAGTTAGAAATAAATCTTTTTACAATAAACTTCAGAAATCATGAAAAGGAATATGGGAAATGCAGACAGAGTCATCCGTTTAGTCGTAGCAGCGATTTTGGTTGGGGTCTATTATTTAGGAGTATTTAATGACACTGTTGGGTATTTGCTTTTAGCAGTGGCAGCAATCTTTACTTTTACAAGCATAGTCAGCATCTGTCCCTTGTATGCCATTTTTGGTATAAAAACCTGCTCTAGAACTTCGGCTAAATGAGTATATAGATTCATTGCAGGGAGAAAAAAGGTAGACTATTTGGTTATTTTGGTAGGGTGAATTCACCGTTCCTACCCTAAAGCGTTGAATTTTTTAATTTTTGCCTTAGTATTGAGTATTAATGACAAATACAGCCAAAATGAAGAATAATCAAAGAAGAGAATTTTTAAAAGCGACTGGATTAGCCGGACTAGGTTTCATGGGAGCAGGGTCAGTTTTCGGCCAGGATACCGAGAAACTTCCCGAAGCAATCAGAAAATACAATGGAGGTCCACAGGTCTTTAATATGTCTGGATATGCTGCCCCTAAATTGGAAACTGTGAGAGTAGGGATAGTAGGCTTGGGGATGAGAGGCCCTGGAGCTGTCAATAGATTGAGTAAAATTGAAGGAGTAGAAATAAAGGCTTTATGCGATCTCATGCCAGAGAGAGTAGAAAAAGCCAAAGAAATGCTCAAGGACACTTCACACAAGCCAGATGGATATTCTGGAAATTCTTATTCTTGGAAAGAAATGTTCGAAAGACCAGATCTTGATTTAATATACATTGCTACTCCATGGGAATGGCATACTCCAATGGCTGTATATGCGATGGAAGCTGGTAAGCATGCCGCTTGTGAAGTTCCAATCGCTAGAACCCTTGACGAAACTTGGCAGCTAGTTGAGACATCAGAGCGTACCAAAAAGCATTGTATGCAATTAGAGAATTGCTGCTATGACTTTTTTGAGTTGATGACTTTAAAGATGGCTCGAGAAGGATACTTTGGAGAAGTATTGCATGTCGAAGGAGCTTATATTCACGATTTATTATCACTTAACTTCAATAAGGAAGGTTATCAAGGAATGTGGAGGCTAAAGGAGAATTATCGAAATGGTAATTTATATCCTACTCATGGCTTAGGACCTATTTGTCAAATTTTAAATATTAATAGAGGAGATCAAATGGATTATTTGACCTCTGTATCTTCCGATGATTTCTCCATGGCTAAGACTGCACAGGAGTTAGCTGAGCAGGATAATTTCTTTGGCCAATTTGCTCAGAAGAAGTTTAGGGGAAATATGAATACCACGGTGGTGAAAACGAAGCAAGGGAAAACCATTATGATTCAACATGATGTTTCTAGCCCTAGACCTTATTCAAGACTTCATGTAGTAAGTGGAACGGAAGGTTATGCCCAGAAGTACCCTACTCCTAAAGTGGCAAGAGGCCATGGCTGGTTAAAAGATGAGGAATTTAAAGACCTTGAGACAAAATATACCCCGGAAATTGTTCAAAAAGTAGGGGAATTAGCGAAAGAAGTTGGAGGACATGGAGGCATGGACTTTATCATGGACTGGAGATTAATTGATTGTCTTAGAAATGGTCTTCCATTGGATCAAGACGTGTATGATGCAGCTTTATGGAGCAGTATTTCACCATTAAGTGAGTGGTCTGTTGCCAATAGATCTAACTCGATCGATGTGCCTGATTTTACCAGAGGAAGCTGGAAAAACAATAAGCCTGTTCCAATCACTTTGAGAGGATAAGCCTAAGAAATAAGAGAAAAAAAGCCCGCTGGAAATTAAATTCTAGCGGGCTTTTTCATTTTCCTCGTAATTACTTCAAGGCTGAATCTCTTTCCATATCCTCTCCATTCCAAATTTTCACACTGGTCCAGTCTTCCGCTTGAGCGGTCCAAAAGTCATGATTTGCGGGTAGGCCCAATGGTAAAAAACCAAGGGAACATAAATACAAGCTACCAGTACTTATATAAGGTTCAGCTAAGCCTGGTTGATGCCCTGCTAATCCCAGTTGGAGCCATCCATTTTCATCAAAAGTACCTTTGGCTGAAAACAATTTGCTATAGACTGCGGTCAAGGCCGAACGAACCTGGCCATTGGTGATTTCTTCAGGTAAGGATTCTTTAAGAACAACTTCAGCTAAAGGTTGGAATGCTCCAGATCTATAGCAAATCGATCTTCCTATAGCAGGATAAGTGCCTTCTGGAGAAATCAACATTTCTAGTTGTCTTGAATACCTTTGCATCCTCGTTTTGGCTTTCTCCAAATCAGAGGTGTAGGATTTGCGAATTGTGACGGCTATTTCTAGCACTTGGATAAGCATAGGTTGGATAACGTAGGAGTTATAATAGTCTAAATGAAATTCAGACCCGTCCCCATACCAGCCGTCCCCGGCATACCATTCCATATGCTTTTTGATGGCAAAGTCCATCCTCATCAAATCCCCTTGCTCACCTACAGAAAATAAGAATGCATCGATCATAGCCCCAAACAATATCCAATTATTGTAATAAGGTAAAATGGCAAGTTTCTGAGCAATGAGTTCTTTGACCAATCTTGCCTTTGTCTCAGCATCTAAAGGCTCCCAAAGTTGTTTTGGAGCTCGCATTATTCCATGAACTAAAAACGCTCCATCAACGAGTGGTTGAGCTCCTTTGGTCCAGTTGATATAATCAGGAGAATCAGGATCCACTGAGTGTTTGATGCTCAATAGTGCTTTCTCACGCAATTCTTTTTGCATTTCAGCTTCCTCACCTGTCACTCCTTCGAGTTCAAGCCAGGGAGCTAGACCAGCCAATAACCTTCCTATCGCCTCGAGGTAGGTTACTTCATCTCTACCACCGTATGCATTCTCAGGTACTTCCACAGGCATCAAGGTTGTGAGTTTGCCTTGAGACATGGCATCCAACACAGGGTGAGATATTTTATAAAGTAGGTTTAACCAAGTTTGACGATCGTTCCCGGCTACTTTTTTTATAGTATTTCCTGAAGATTGTGCGGAAATACCCATAGCTGCTCCTAAAGCAGGAACTGTTTTGATAAAATCTCTTCTGTTAAAAGTCATTCAATAGGTGATTTTATTTTGAATCAGAAAGAAGTGTTATTACAGCCTCATTCAATTTTTCGTCTTGCCCTATTAGATCATCTATTTCTACAATAGATACTTTTCTAAAATCAATTGGGTGGCTCTCACTTTGAAGAGAAATAAAACCTTCTTTCAGAAGTTTACCATCAATTTTGACTGCAGGATCAGAAGGGTTGACATTACCGCCACCAATCTGAGGTTTATTGTAACTGAAGACTGTGTCTAAGCCCACCATGTGGTGAATGGCAGAATCACCTAAGACAACAAAATTAGCTGTTACCCATTGATCTCCAGCATATGTTTTAGAAGAAGAGTTTATACAATGAGGGGTGAAAAGCGTGTCTGCTAAAACTACATTCGTTCCAGGTGTACATAAGTTGCAAGTACTTCTTTCATCAGTTCCATTTCCACCCAAAAATTGTGCTTCCACAGAAATTGGGAAATCCTGGTCTTTCAACATTGTTCTTGGATCCTGGCCATGTAGCATGGCTCCACTGTTTCTCCAAGCCCATCCTTCACCTCCGTTGGCTTGCTCACCTACAAAACGGTATTGGACCTGTAAAACATAGTTAGAAAATGCTTCATCATAAAAGATGTGGCCGTATTGACGATCAAACTCATCATACTCGTCATACCTAACCTGCATCATACCATCTGCCACTCTGAAAGTATTGCCGAAATTCTCATTTACCTCATGTTTGCTGATTTTGACTACCCAGTTTTCTAGATCATTTCCATTGAAAAGCTCTCTCCATTCTAATTTTGGAGTTACTTCTTCATTGGAGCTTTCTGAGCCTGAGCTACAGGCGAAAAGTACAAGGCTACATAAAACAAGGAGGGTTAGATTTTTCATATTATTTAAATTTTAAAGTGACTAAAACGGGGTAATGATCAGAAAATGGGACATCAAGAACCTGATAGCTTTCTAGCGTGAATTTACTAGGGTCAAACCAAACATAATCGATTCGAGGGCCATCTTTTAAAGATCCAAAAGTCGGCGAATAGGGTGTTGGGTCTGAACCTGCGTCTTTCCATGTTCCGATTATACTTCGGTAAGCTTCAGAGTCAGGTCTTAGGTTCAGGTCTCCAGCCCAAATAACAGGCAAATTCGATTGGCCTGCTACTTTACTTATTTCTTTGACTTGGGCTATTCTATTTTCTTCAAATTCATGACAGAAATGGGTTCCAGCAATAGCAATCTTCTTGTCATTCGACAATTTAAATTCTGCCCAAGCCGCAGCTCTAGGCTCTCCACCATGAGGGATAGGAAGGTTTTGAGTGCTGAAAATAGCTTCTCCTTTGACTAATAAGCCTTCTCCATATCCTCCTTCTGCATAGTCCATTGCTTTTGCAAAATACCCTGAGTATCCAGTCAATTTAGCCAATTCCTGAACCAAATCTACTTTTTTACCATAAACTCCAGCAGTACGAGTGGTCATGCTATCTACTTCTTGCATGGCTACTACATCAGGAGAATATTGAAGGATTAAAGCAGCAATTTCATCCAGATTACTAGTGCCTCTATTTGCTGGATCTTCCCCATGGTAAATGTTGTAGGTCAAAACGGTAATTGTATTTGTATCCTTTTGGGCTAGTGCTATTGTGATGCTACTAAAAAAGAAAAGTAACAAGAATAGGTGCTTTGAAACTGAATTCATTTCTATTTCTATAGTGAAAATTGATTTTATCATGAAAGGTAAGTAAGCCAAACTCAAAAATGGCCTTTTCCTTGGTGAATGGTCAATTTTAAAGGATGAGAGAAGTCTGATTTTTACATTATTCTAAATTTTCCATGCTAATAAATATACTTCACAAAAATACTTCAATCGATTTGATGGTTGGAAGAAGAATTGGAATAGAAAAACCTATATTTCCTTCAAATAATCATCTATGAAGAAGTTTGGGTTAATTGTCTTAATCCTTTTGATAACAGGAGTGGCAGGTACCTTTTTTTTAGAGAATTGGCTGACACATCGAATTCCTGAAACGGTCAATTCAAATCCAGACCGAGATTATGATTTGGTTTTTGATGATATTGATATTCAGCTTTTTAAAAGGAGAGTAGTAATTCGGGATATTTTGATGAATCCAATGAATGATTCTCTTTCCTCTAAAGTCAATGGTTCTTTGAGAAGCATTAGGATGTCCGGGGTGAATTTATGGAAGTTGATTTTTGAAGATAAGCTTGAAATTGATGAGCTGAAGATTATCGAACCAGCATTTCGCCTGATTCAAAGGGAAAAAGGAAGCCATGGTCAAAATAGCTCTCAAGCTTTTCAATTGATTTTTCAGGATATAATATCTAGGGGAGAAATCAAACATTTTGTTCTTGAAAAAGGAACTGCAGAAATGTTTGTGGAATCCGATAGTCTTTTTCGATTTGGACATTTTACAGACTTAAACATAAAAGCCGATGGCTTAGAATCTGATTCTATAATAATCAAACAAGCAGTGCCTTTTAAGTTGGCAAGCTTAGAGGCAAGCATAAAAAATGTTCAGATACAAATAGATTCAGAGCAGGAATTTAACGTCGAATCTATTGACTATAAATCCTTAAATAATGAGATTCTTTTCGAGGGAATTTCCCTGAAATTTAAGGAGGGAATAGATGCTGCAGTCCAAAATGCAGCATATCAACAGGACCTAATTGAATTAGATATTCAGACAGTAAAACTGGGGCATATTGATACAGAAAGTAGCATCTATGGGGACTGGTCTGTAAAAGCAGGGTTATTAACTGTAGACAGCTTGGTTTTGGTAGATCTTCGAGATAAAAATAAACCCCGACCCGATGAGCCAGTTAAACCTATGTTTGAGGGAATGGTCGAAAAAATTCCTTTTCCGCTTTATCTGGATACAGTATCGATCAGGAATTCAAAAATAGTTTATAAGGAAATTAAAGATGGAAATTCGGAACCAGCTAGTTTAGAATTTAGTAGTGTTTCGGGTGATATTTATAACATGATTTCTAAGGATTCGCTTCAACTTGATAAGACGATGGAGATCCATGCCAACGCAATATTCAATGAGGAAGCCGAAGTTGGGATGGATGTTTATGTGCCTTTTGGAAATGAAACTTTTGAATTAAATGCATTTATAAAGGCCTTTGAGCTACCGAGGATCAACCAAACATTGATTCAAATGGCGAATATAAGAGTTGAATCAGGGAGTGTACTGGGCTTAAATTTAAGTATGAAAGCCAATCAATATTCTTCACAAAATTCCTTGGCATTTGATTACCAAAACTTAAAAATTGAGGTTTTGGATCAAAATTCGACAGGGAATAAAAAGAAAGGTTTGATCTCCTCCGTGGCAAATTTACTTACTTCAAAAAATAATTTACCGGGAAGCAATAGCTACCAAACAGCGACATACCAGACTAAGAGAAATGTTTATCGAAGTCCTTTTAACCTGATTTGGGAATCAATCAAAGAGGGAGTGGAGGAAATTGTTCCTTCAGGATTAGCGAAAATTTTTGTTGGGAGTGATTGAGAAAGAATTTGGTCAAGTTCTATTTTCTGATCTTTTTCATTTCAGCAGCTACCTCTCGATCTAGAGGGTTTGAGCTAGCATCCAGATGATCAATCACTCGATCAAAATTCTCTTTATCTCTGTTTTGCGAAAGTTTTGAAGCAGCTTGAACTTCAGTAATTGTCATTTCTAATCCTACTAAGCCCTTTAATTGGCTATCAAGGTAGTTTTTACTCATTCCTTCCACAGAAACTCTGTTGGGTCTTCCTTCTTCAAATTTATCGACCAGTGATTTTAAGTGGTCTATTAAATCATGTCCAGTGATGATTTTTAAGGTACCTTGAATATGAACCGCTTGGTAATTCCAAGTAGGGACGTTTTCGTGGTTATACCAAGAAGATGAAATGTAAGCATGAGGGCCTTGGAATATTGCAAGGGCTTCTCCTTCAGCAATGTTTCTCCATTGTGGGTTTGCCTTAGCTATATGGCCGGTTAAAATGGTATCCCCCTGTTTATTTTTGGAAAGAATTAAGGGGATATGGGTTGCCCAAGGTTTCCCATCAGTCTGAGTCACAAGTGTTGCAAAGGAGTAATTCTTTATTAAATCGATAATAGCAGGTTCATTTTCCCACTTATTGAGAGGATGTATGTACATTTTCAAGTTAGTTTGTGCTTGAATTTATAAAAAGGAAAATTTGAAAATCGCCAAACATTCAGTTTTTTGGTAGAAAAAGTATTATTAGTTTAGTTATATGGATCAGCAGGCCACCGATAAACTTGACTACGCCGCAAGGTTTGTCAACAACACAGGAGCCCCAATTTTTTTAACAGGAAAAGCAGGGACAGGGAAGACCACATTTTTGAGGGATTTGGCAAAGCGTACCCATAAGAGGCATTTAATTTTGGCTCCAACAGGGATCGCAGCTTTGCATGCAAAAGGTGTGACCATTCATTCTCAGTTTTTATTGCCTATGGGAAGTTTTCTTCCGGTTAGTGAGCCCGAAGGGAATTATACCGATCAGTATGGCTTTTTTACACAGCACACTTTAGGAAGAAGACATCCTTTGAATCAGATTAGAAAAAGTGTGCTCAAGGCTGTAGAATTATTGGTAATTGATGAAGTAAGTATGCTTCGTGCTGATATTTTGGATGCTATCGATTATCGGATGAAGAGTGTCAAAAGGAACTTTAAGGAGCCTTTTGGTGGCGTTCAGCTGCTGATGATCGGAGATTTGTATCAATTGCCTCCCATTGTTAAAGATCATGAATGGCAAATACTGAATAGATTTTATGCTAGCATGCATTTTTTTGAGGCCAAGGCGCTTCATAATTCAGGAATGGTGTACTTGGAACTGGATAAGATTTTTAGACAACAGGATGATGTATTTATTGATGTTTTAAATCACTTCCGGGAAAATAAGGTGACCCAAAATGATGTTCAGATCCTAAACAGTCATTATAAGTCAGCGGAAGAAATCAAGAAGCTGGAAGAAGAATATATTACGATTACCACGCATAATTACAAGGCCGACCAGATCAATCAAAAAGAAATGGATAGTCTTTCCGAAAGCTCATTTTATTATGAGGCTGATGTGGAAGATGATTTTCCTGAAAATTTGTATCCCTTACCGAAGAAACTTGAGTTGAAAAAGGGAGCCCAAATCATGTTTGTTAAAAATGATAGTTCTGGAAACGGGAGTTATTTCAATGGGAAGATTGCCAAAATCATCCACCTTTCAAAAGAAGAGGTTTTGGTGGAAATGAAGGATACTGAGGAGGAGTTTACTTTAAGGAAAGAGGTTTGGGAGAACAAAAAATACGTTGTTAACCCCGATACAAAGGAATTAGAGGAAGACGTTGTAGGTACTTTTGCACAATTCCCTGTCAAGCTTGCTTGGGCTGTTACGGTACACAAAAGTCAGGGTTTAACCTTTGATCGAGCAATCGTAGATGTGGGGCAGGCTTTTGCTCCTGGGCAGGTTTACGTGGCTTTGAGTAGATTGAGGAGCTTAGATGGTTTGATTCTTAGAAGTAGAATCCAGTCTCATTTGGTTTACTCAGATCATCAAGTGGTAAACTTTACGCAGAGTGCTGGCAATCAAAGTTCGCTTCAGGAACTCCTGAGCCATCACCAGCGACAATACGTAGGCTCCCTAATTAACCGAACTTTTGATTTGTTGCCGATACTCAAAGAATTGGAAAGTTTTCAAAAAGAGCAAAGCAGCAGTTTGGAATTTGAGGATACTGAAATGCAAATAGCTATTCCAGAGGTATACCAGAAACTATCCTCTGAAGTTGGGAATACCGGAAAATTCCGAAGACAACTATTGTATCTCCTTCAAGAAAATGAAATGGAGCAATTGCAGGAAAGAATCACGAAGGGAGAGGAGTATTATAGTGAAATACTTACGGAATCGTTAAAAAGGATTTTATCTCAGGCAGGCTTGGTCGAACAGTTTTCCAGAACAAAGAAATATCTAGAAGGCTTAGAGGCGGTGGAAGAAAGTCTCCTTAGAAAATATTTGGATATCTGTAAGCTGGGAAAGATAATTGAGGCTATTTCTACAGGACAAGTACCTTCTAAAATGCAAGATTTAGAGGAGGATTTAATGGCAATGAGAAGGAAATTTATTCAACAAGCCAAGGAAAATGCAAAAGAAAAGCTCAAAGGAATTAAGTCAAAAACGGGTAGGAAGAAGAGTGGTACGTTAAAGCCTAAAAGACAAAAAGGGGATTCATTTGAAGTGACCTACATGTTGTATAAAGAAGGGAAAACAATTGATGAAATGGCAAGCGCTAGGAGTTTGGCTAAATCCACCATTAAAAGTCATTTGGCCCATGGCATCGAGACAGGAAGAATACAATTGGAAGACTGTTTAACGAAAGAGGTGATCGCTGAAATTAATGATCAATTAGAAAAACATTCGAGCATGTCCTCACTAAGGGAGCATTTTGATGGGAAGTATGATTACGGCACAATCAAGATGGTGATTGCTGGAAATAAAATTAACTAAAAACGGGAGCTTGTGGGCTCCCGTGGGTGTAAACAGCTCGCTATTTAATTTTTTGTAGCATCTGTTTATAAACTGATATATAGGTTGGTTGGTGGTCTCCTTTTAAATGGAGTACATATCAATTATTTAGTTTTTAGCGTTACAGAATCAACTTTTGCAAGCGCGAAATACATCTTTTGTTCGTTTTGAATGATAATCCATTGAGCTTTTAGCTGAAAATAGCGTTACGCTTACTGAAAAAGTAAGTGCAAAACATTAAAGTTATCATTGCTAAAAGTGTTTTCCATGGATTATTTATTGTATCGTTGCGAAACAATAGTAATTGCTTATTTTTGAAAATCCAATTCTAATAACTGTTTTTCCCATTTGAAATCATGGACCTTCCTAAGGGTGAGTATATCCCAAATCTTTCTTATGACTCTGTAATTTTCGGATTTTCAGGAGAAAAACTGAAAATTCTGATCTTAGAATATCATAACACAAAGAAGTTTGCTTTGCCTGGTGGATTCGTGCAGGTAGTTGAAAGCTTGGATGATGCTGTAAAGAGGGGGCTTTCAGAAAGAACCGGATTGGATAAAATTTTCTTACAACAGTTTCAAACTTTTGGATCAAAAGATCGACATGATTCAGAAACGATGCGTGAAATCCTTGAAAAACAAGGTCATTTTTTAGATTCTCACTGGATGCTGGATAGGTTTATTACCGTGGGGTATTATGCATTAATCAATTACGAAAATGTGACACCAAAACCTGATATGTTGTCGGATTCGATTGGATGGTATGATTATGATGACCTTCCTGATTTAATGATGGATCACAGAGAAATTGTAGATAAAGCCTTAGAGCATTTAAGGATTCATTTGGATCATAAACTTTTGAGCTTTAATCTATTACCTGAAAAGTTTACGATGAAAGAGTTGCAACAAGTTTATGAGGCTATTTTGGGAGAAAGCCTGAATAGAGCAAATTTTCAACGTAAAATGCTGAGTTTGGATATTTTGAAACGCCATGATAAGCTTTATACTGGAGGATCACATAAAGCACCTTTTTTATACAGCTTTAAGGAAAAAAACAACGCGATTGGTTAATTGATAATCGGAATTGATTCCACCGTTTTGCGAAGTTTTTCAGGAGCATTGAATCGATAGCCCACATGCAATTGCATGAAAACACGCCAGTTTTCATTGATTACAGACGTATTTGCTTGCCTATACCTTCTGTTTTCTGCGGTAACATAAAAACCGGAAAAAAACCTTTCACCATTGTAACCAATTCCTCCTCTAGCATCCCATTTAAAAACCCCATTCGTTTGGTTGCTATTGATGCGATCATTCATTGATCTGGTGGTGATTTTAGAGGCTAATAAACCATATCCAAGGGCTCCTCCTCCTGAAATGTAAAATTCCTTATTTAAGACATAGGTGTAATAGTATCCAGCATTGGCCAAAATTTCAAAATTTTTACTTTTCTGGGTGCTGTTCGTTGCCGTTAGCTCTTCTCTATTGTCTACAATGTAATATCTATAAGCTAGTGTTGGAATGAATGAGCCTACGCTTTTTAATTGGCGTTCTGTGCTCGTCATCAATGCTTTGGTGGAAAATTTCTCATTAAAACTATAGCCTGTTACTCCGCTGACGCTTCTGTAGTGGAGTTCAGGAAATTGAATATAAGGATCTCCCTCTTGCCAGGCAGGATCAAAATCCCCGGTGTTTTCTAAATAATATCCAGTGGTTCTTGTGTATTCTAGCTGCTGGAACCAATGCTTGAAATTCAAACCTGTCGAAAAGCCAACTCCCGTGGTTTTTCCTTTTTCAAAATCATCATTATTACTAGTATTAAATTGAGGAATGATATTGATGTTAAATGAGAGAAACCTATAATTCAAGTTTAATAAGAGCCTTAAATTCCCATTTGGGTAGATCTTAGTAGTACTGTTATTTGAGGTGACAGAAAAACGCTCATTATCATTTATAGTGGTGATTCTTCCAATCAGATAATTATCAAATTTTTCGATATATCCATCTTCTACGATTATTCCTTGATCTGCAGGAATTGTATCAGAAAGGCTTTTTTCACCTTCAAAATGATTTTTCTGTACAAGTTGTTGATAATAAGTATTACTAGTTTGCTCAAAACGCTCATTGTGAGGGTTAATGTTTTGTTCAGCCAATGAATTTTGGTTGACCTGTGCACGTAGGCAGAAGGGTATTCCTATTAAAAGAAAAAATAAATGGGCGGTTTTAAAGGTTTTCATAATCAGAGTAAAGGCTGTTTAGTAACAATTAATCTATGAATATCTATATTTTATTTAAATTCTAAAGCATTTTGAGTCGTTTGAGTGAGAATAGACATGACAGTAATAATTCCGTCTTTGTAATTCCCTAAGCGGATGTTCTCATTTGGACTATGTTGGTTATTATCTGCATTGACTGTAGGGATGGTCACTGCTGGGATGCCTAAAGCATCTACAAACGGGGAAATAGGAATGGATCCACCTGATATTCGTATCTGTACAGGTTCTTTTCCAAAAGCTCTATTCATGGAAGCTCTTAGCCATTTTCCTGCATCAGAGTCCATGGGAGTCCTAAATGCCTGATAAGAGATAATAAAATCTACTTTTACAATTTTAGGATACTTCATTCTTTCTTCATCTGTTGGATCTTGAGCAACAATATGAAAACCTTGATCTTCGATATGGTTTTTGATCAATCCAAACAGCCTCTCTGGGTCTGATTCAGGAACAAGTCTTACATCAATTTCTGCAATGGCAGTGGCAGGTACGATTGTTCGTGCTTCGCTGCCGACCCATGCAGATTCCAAACCTCTGATATTCAGTGAGGGATATTGAATACTTTCTTGATAAGTCTTACCCACTTGATCAGTTCTTCCAATGCCTAGTTTTTGCTGAATTGAATTTTCATCATCTGGCACTTTTGATAAAATCTCCTTTTCAGTTTGAGTTAGATTTATGCCATCATAATAGCCTGGGATAATTACCCTTCCATTTGCATCTTTCATAGAAGCCAAGAGCTGGGATAATAGCAATGCTGGATTTGGAGCGTAATTACCATAATGTCCGCTATGCTGCGGTACCCTCGGTCCATAGGTAGTGAGGGTCAAATCTGCTATGCCTCTTGCGCCATAGCTTAAAGTGGGCTCATTGCTGGTATGACGAGGACCATCCATGATCAGCATCATGTCAGATGCCAATAAGGATTTGTATTTTTTTACAGCTTCCGGAAGCTTTGGGGACCCCTTTTCTTCCTCAAAATCCAAAATCACTTTTATGTTAAAATCAGGGGAAATTCCTTCATCTTCTAAAGCATCCATACCTGTCAAAAACATAGCGAGGGGACCTTTGTCATCTGATGCGGATCTTGCAAAAATTCTCCAATCAGGATTATATTCAGATTTTAATCTGTCTTTAGAAATGGTAACCCAATTTCCCTGAGCATCTTGCTCCTTTAATTCAGGCGTGTAAGGATCCTCTTGATCCCATAAGCTTCTATCTACTGCTTGCCCATCCATATGGAAATAAAACAAAATGGTTTTTGTGGCTCCAAGAGATGACTTTTCTACGAGTAAAAGAGGTATGCCACCCGTCTCTAGCCTTTGAGTAGACCAATCTCGCTTTTTAAATTGCTCCTCAGACCATTTGATATTTAATTCGGCTTGTTCTGGGTAGAAAGCATCATTTGGGATGCTTACGATTTCTTGAAGAAGACTGATTCCGTGCTGCCAGTTTTTGTCAGTGAGCTGACTAAGCAAAGTTTGGTCTAGAGCTTGTGAATAACTTTTGAAACTAAGAAAGAGGGCAATAATTAGGTAAGTGTATTTCATCTCTTGAGGGTGAACAATGGAATTATGAAAATAGTAAAGTAAAATGGAAGAAGCATCTAAGGGACCTTTATTCAATAATTTCCCTTGCATTTTTATCTAATCGCTTAATAATAATTGAGTTACATTAGGTGTTTTTGGACAATAGGCTTATTTTAGAGCTGTATTTTTCTTTTACAGACACATTATTTTGTAGTTCAAAATGTATTCTCCAGCTTACAATTCTAGTACTAGTCAGTATTCTTTGATCAAAAATCAATTTTTATCTTGCTATGAGGAGTTAAGTCAACTTGCTCATCATAGACTGAGGTTTGAATATAATTCAAATACTTTAGATACTTCTGCCTTGGTTCATGAAGCCTATCTAAAAATGGATAAACATGAAAATGGGTTTCAGGATAAGAATCATTTTTTGGCGATTGCAGCGATTGTAATGAGGAGGTTTCTGGTTGATTATGCAAGGCAAAAACAACGAGTGAAAAGGGGAGGAGATCAGATTCAATTGACCTATGGGGCGATTTCAAATCCTGTCGTAACTACACCAGAGGAGGTCTTACATTTAAATGAGGCCTTGACAAGGTTAAAAGCCATCAATCATAGACATTGTAGAGTGGTGGAGTTTCATTTTTTCGGAGGATATAAACATGAAGAAATTGCTCAAATGATGGGGGTTTCAATCGACACAGTTCGTAGAGATTGGAGATTAGCAAAGGCTTGGTTGAGCAAAGAATTAAAGAATTAAATTTTTTAGAATCATGCGGAATGGAAAATGGGGTCAAGTTGAAAACCTTTTTCATAAACTGACTGAAGTTTCAGAGGTGGAAAAACAGAGAATCCTTTTTACAATTAAGGAAGAGGATAGTGAACTCCATGATCTTTTAATGGATTTGCTGGCATCAGATGAAAAAAGTCATCACATTTTTGCAGAATCTCCCAAAAATATTTTTGACAAACTAGATGATGAAGAAAGCCTTTTGGGAGAAAATGTAGGGTCATTTCAGCTGAAAAAAATTATTGGTAGTGGCGCTATGGGGACAGTTTTCTTAGCTGAAAGAAATGACGGGCAATTTGACCAAACAGTAGCGATTAAGTTATTAAAGCCTTTGATTTTAAACCCTGCAATGCAGGAGGTTTTTCAAAGAGAGCGTCAGATCCTGGCTAAATTAAATCATCCCAATATTGCTAGATTATATGACGGAGGATACTCGGAGACGAATCGTCCTTTTTTTACCATGGAATATGTGTCAGGAGATTACCTGTCTGATTACATTAAAAAAAAGAATGCTAGTTTAATTCAAAAGCTGGAATTGTTTCTTCAGGTTTGCAAAGCAGTTCAATATGCCCATCAATCATTAATAGTTCATTTAGATCTAAAGCCTCAAAATATCATCGTCAATGAGGAAGGTCAGGTGAAATTATTGGATTTTGGGGTGTCCAAGATTTTGGAAGATAGCGAGGAGGCGGCAGGAAGTTTTACTTTGGCCTATGCATCTCCTGAGCAGGTTCAGAGAACAAATGCAGGAACTGTTTCAGATGTTTATTCACTAGGAATTATCTTTTATGAAATTCTATTTGGAGCTCATCCCTATCAGGAATTTTTCAAAGAGCCTACCAAACTCAAAGAATCGATCCTATTGGGCGATAGCCCAAGTTTTAAAATCGAGGAATTGCCAAGGCAGGCTTTCTTGACTGATTTAGAAGCTATTTATGAAAAGGCAACAAAACTAAAGCCTGAAGATAGATATCAGTCGGTAGAGCTAATGATGAGGGATTTGCAATTATTTCTCAATGATTATCCAGTTTCTGTTCGACCTAGGACTTTAGCCTATTCAGGAAAAAAGTATTTAAAGCGGAATAGAGCCGCAGTCATGTCAATCTCTATCGCAATATTAATTTTAGTGGGAAGTGGTATTTTTTACACGGTAAGGCTGAGTCAAGAGCGGAATTTAGCCCAATCTGAGGCGAGGAGAGCAAATCAAATTACAGATCTACTTTCTGATGTTTTTATGGCTGCAGACCCAAATGTTGGTGGAGCAGATACGATTACTGCCATCCAGTTATTAAATCAAGGCTATGAGAACCTAGAAAAAAATTTAGGTGATGAGCCATATTTATATGCCTCGATGATTTCTAGACTTGCCCCTATATTTTTGAACTTAGGAGACTATGAAAAAGGAGAGGAGCTTACGAAGAAAGCCTATCAAATCAATCTGGGGCTTGAGGATGTGACTACAGAAACCTTGTCTGATAATGAGTCTCAAATGGCAGCCATGTATTACCTTAAAGGGGGCTATGATTCCTCTAAATTTTATTCTGAAAAAGCTATACAAAGGCTAAAAGAGGTAGGAGATCAAGAAAGTATGTTTTTGTCAAATGCATTGGTTGAATTGGGGAATGTTCTCTATGATTATGGCGAATTTGATAGGGCTGATTCTGTTTACCAAGCAGCATTTAATATAAGTAATAAGCATGTTAATCCTCCTCATATAGAATTGGCGTTTGAACTACATATGATAGGCGCAAATGCTAGGGAAAGAGGAGATTATGCCAAAGCGGAAAAATACTTGTTGGAAGCCTTAGAAATGAAAAAAGAGCTTTTTGAGGAGCCGCATTTGGAAATCGCCTATACCTATAATCATTTAGGTAGTCTGTACCAGTCCATGAAAAAAGATTCGATTGCTTTGGGTTATATAGAAAAGTCATTGGATCAACGGAAATCAATTCTTGGTGAATTTCATGTGGAGACTATGGCGAGTATGGCGAATTATGCAAGAACATTGGTAAAAATGGGTATGCCTAAAGATGCATTTCCCATCTATGAAAAGACCTTGGTAATCACAGATTCCCTCGTTGGTAAAAGCCACTATTATTATTGGGCGCTAACTGGCAGCTTAGGAAATGCACAATTTGAAGCGGGTGAATATGCCAAGGCAGGAGTAAATTATCAGATATCACATGAAAATTTTCAAAAAATATTGCCGGAGGGTGATCCTAGGTTAGCTTCTCCTTTGAATGGATTGGGGAAAGTGAAAATGAAAGAAAAAAACTATGCCTTGGCGAAGGAGTACTTCCTTGAAGCTCTTAAGATAAGAGAAGCAGCCTATCCAAATGGTCACCCACAAATAGCCCAAAGCCAACAAGCACTTGGAGAGTGCATGTTAGCTATTGGGGATTATTCTACCGCCATAGAATTTTTAGAACTGGCCTTAGAAAACTTTCAAAAGAATTCTGAGCCTTCCGAAAAAGAGATTTCGTCTATTCAATCTTCCCTTTTGGCGGCAAGAGAATCAATCTAGAATACCCTTGACTGAGGGAAACCTAACAGGAGATTTCATTCAGGTATATCTTCGTCTTTAAAGTATTGGTGGTAGTCTGTAAGCAAACTTGGGTTGGTTTACTATAGGTTTTATCACTTAGGAACTTCCATTTAAATCCGTCTAAAACCTCAATAGTCACCCGGATTCCATAAGCTCCTGCAGGTATTGTTTTAACTGCTTTGGTATTAGTTTTTATAGATCCACTTCCAATGGACTTGTTATATTCAATTCCATTGACTCTTTGTTTGTAGGCGATTGTAAACCTTACTGTTGGTCCTAAAAAGCCATTTTTATTGTTTAATGAAACAGGTTTGGAAGGGTACTGATAGTCTTGACAGGTTTCTACCTCATACTCTGTTGTGTAACCCAGTTTAGCAGTGCTATTGTCTTTCAGGTAAGTTAGTTTATATGAAATCGGTACTCCTGGATTGTTTCTGGTGTATACGGCATTCTCACCAGTGATAATCTCATTCAAATCTCCAAAACTTGTTGCTTCTACCGCCTTTGAGGCCACTGAAGCATTTCCACCAATTGTCACAACTGTGATGGAGGAGTTGTTCAATATGTTTTTGTAGGTCGCTTCTAATTCTGCAGAAATGTTTGAAGTAAGTCCGGTCGCGTAATTTAAAGCACCTTCCAATTGGACATCTGTAGCTTCTGTGGTGGATATCATTCTAAACATGATAATCCTACCGTAGTTGACAGCTTGTACATAGGCAGGTGGAGCAGAGGCACTAAACTTAAGCTCTACATCTTCTAAGGAAGTATTTGGTCCAAAAACTTCCCCCGGACTGAAAGGTTCATTCATTGTTATTGAATAAAATACCTGCTTAAATACCATCATGGCTACTCTTTCAGTCTTTGTTGACTCATAGTTGAATTGAGCTGAAACGTCGCCTCTAGCCCATTCCACATTTAGTCCTACATCCATGCTAAGTTGTCTGGAGCTGTAAGAAGTACTGGCAGAATAGCTTGAGTTTGCCGCATTAACATAGCCATCTTGATAGGCATTGGCATTCCACCATTCTAAAGCCTCATCAATTTTTGGTTGAACAGTCGTATTGCTTGGATTATCCACGATGATATTTCCGTTTTCACCAATCCCAGGCAAATCAAGCCTTAATGAGACAGGTGCTCGGTCCACACCAGCCGGAGTCGGAAGGCCTCCCAGGGTTTCCTTGTCAGCAATTACCAAGGCACCTGGATAGATGATTCCGTTGGTAGGTCTTAGAATGGCGATGTTCTCAAAGTTATTTTTTAAGTCATAAGTAACGGTTTTACATTCCGTATAACCACCACTGAAACCTGAACTGGAGGTTCGGCTATTAACTTGAGTCCTCTGTGAGGCACCAGAAATATTTTGGGTATTTAATAAACCTTTTGAGTCATCTCCTAAGGTTCTGATGTAATCTCCTATGGTTGCGGCATCTGGAGAGACTTTAATGGGGTCCTCTTTGTTTCCGATATCACAGGAAGAAAAGATAAAAAGAAGTAGGGCAAAGCTAAAAAAAGCCCATAGTCTAGATGAAAATAATAATTTCATGGCGTATAGAATTTTGGTTGTAATTCTATAGGCGACAAAACTTTCCTAAAGTGGTAATGGGTAACGAGAAAAAAGTGATTTTTTTTGTTTTTAGCTCAAATCGAAATCAATATTCAATGTGATTTTGTAAAATTATTACTCTGATTGTATTTTTTAAATAGGATTATTTTTAGTGTTTATCTAAGGGTTAAGGTGTTTTATTGCTGAATTATTTAGAAATATGATTTTTTAGTAAATATCTGAAAAGCAGTGTATTAATTGACATTGTTAGTTTAATTAACTAATTTAAATACCATGTTTTTCGAGTAAGACAATATTTTTAAACCATAAAATTTTTATTTCCATGAACGATATAAATAGTAATTCTAGAAGAAATTTTCTTGGTAAAATAGCTTTAAGTTCAGCTATCGGGGGGATTTCAGGGATTCTTAATCCTGCTATAGGTAAAGAGGCAGGAGAAAGTAAGAAATCCATGCATGAGGCCGAAGAATGGCTTAAAAAAATCAAAGGTTCTCATCGGATAGTATATGATGGTGCAGAACCTTATAACGGATTTGCCATTATTTGGAACTGGGCTTTTTATTTGACTAATAATCAAACAGGGAGCGAGGACTCAGATATTACAGCAATTTCTGTGTTGAGGCACGGGGCTATTCCATTTGCATTTGATGATGCAATTTGGGCGAAGTACAAGTTGGGGGAAGTATTTAAGGTGAATGATAATGCTACAAATGCTCCAGCTCTTAGAAACCCGTATTATGATCCAAAGCCGGGGGATTTCCCTATGGCTCAAATTCAAGGTATAAAAGGCTTGCTAGATAGAGGTGCCATGTTTTGTGTTTGTGATTTGGCTATGCAGGTGTATAGTGGGCAAATAGCTGGAGCCATGAATCTAAAAATGGAAGATGTATATCAGGAATTTAAAGATGGAGTATTGCCAGGTATTCAAATTGTTCCATCAGGAGTTTGGGCTCTTGGAAGAGCTCAGGAACATGGTTGCGGATATATTTTTGCAGGAGGATAAAATTATCAGCAATGAAAAAAGTCTTAATAATATTCCTCCTCATGGCGGTTTTTGGGACAGCAAAATCCCAGGAGAGACCCGTGAAAATTGTTTTTGATGTAACAAGTGCCGACCCAAGCGTACATCAATCTGCCATGCGTCATATAACTATGATGTCCAACCAATATCCCGAATCAGAATTTGAAATGGTCATTTATAGTGGATCGATAGATATGGTCGTAAAGTATAAATCATCAGTTCAAAAAGAGCTTGAAATGCTGGCTTCCAAAAACAATGTGTCCTTTAAAGTGTGTGAAATGACACTCAATCGACATAAGTTAGAAATGTCCAACCTTATTCCTGGTGTAGAAACTGTTCCCGATGGAATTTTAGAAATCATCATGAAGCAGCAGGCAGGATGGGGCTATATTAAAGAGAGTAAATAATTATTTCCAAACCAATGTAAAGAGGCTGTCTCAATAATGCATTTTGTCATATTGCGCGATACGAGAAGTGGATTGATTGCTATATCAAGCCTTCTATACCAAAACTCATCGTGGAGGCTCAGTTCGACAAAAAACAGATTTATGAGACAGCCTTTTTTTTCAGTATATCAATATGTCCCAATAAAAACATACAGGTTTTTGTTGGGAATGAAGAAAATCGAACCTATGCTCTCTTGACCTTTTAAAATGACTTAAAAGCAAATCGTCCGGTATAATTGGGGATAGATAAAGAATTGATAATTCTTTGAGAAGGACTCATTTTAGAAGAGAAGTCATGGAAGTTCTGATATAATAGAATAATTGAAGCAGCACCTTCCATGATTTAAATGAAATTATTTCAATTTAACTAGGGGATAATTCAGTCCGTTAACCTCATTCTTGATCACTTGATATTTTTTCAGACTCCTAAATAGCTCAGTTAAATTCCTGAAGCCATAAGATCTAGGGTCAAATGAGGGGTCGATTTTTCTTAAGGAAGCCCCGATTTTAGCAATATGAATTTCATCCTCTTCATCGGAAGAGATCTCAAAAGCTTTATTTATCAAGTTTAGATCCAGTTTAGGCGATTCTTTTTTAGAAGAATCTGATTTGCTCGCTCCAGATTTGGTATTGCCTGAGCTTGGCTTTTCTGCTTTTGTTTCCGTTGATTTTTCTTCATCCGTATCGGGTCCGAGGTTTTCAGCGAAAGTGAAAATCTCACAAGATTGTACAAAAGCTTTTGGAGTAATCCTTCTCCCTATACCCATGACAAACATGCCTTCCTCACGAATTCTTTTGGCCAAACCTGTATAATCAGAGTCGCTTGATACGATGCAGAATCCATCCACGCTACTACTATGTAAAATGTCCATAGCATCGATGATCAATGAACTGTCTGTTGAGTTTTTACCAGTAGTGTAGGAAAACTTCTGAATAGGACTGAAAGAATGAAGATTGATCATTTCTTTCCAGCTATTCATTTGGGGAGTAGTCCAGTCACCATAAATTCTACGAATCGTGGCTTTTCCATATTTTGAAACTTCCTCTAAAATCTCCTTGATTAACTTGGCTGAGGCGTTGTCGCCGTCAATTAATACGGCAATGTTGAATTTGTTGTCTCGCATGATTAAAAATTTGTGACAATTAAATCTACCAAATATTAAGCCGATAAACGGATTTGCTGATGGTACTTTGGTTAAATCTTTAAAAGACTGGCAATGGAGTCGGGATTCTTTACGAAATTGGGCAAGTATTCAATTCATTTACTGTGTCTCAAAAAGTTCTTTTAATAACGCCTCCTTTTACTCAGCTAAACACGCCTTACCCTGCGACGGCTTATTTAAAAGGCTACCTGAATACGATTAGTGTAGACTCTGCCCAGATGGACCTTGGGATTGAACTGATATTAGAACTATTCTCTAAGCAGGGCTTAACTTCTGTTTTCGATGAAATAGAGCAAAATGATTTCGAACTCTCAGAGAATGCTGCAAGAATTTATAGGCTTAAATCCAGTTATTTACAGACCATTGATTCTGTCATTGCTTTTCTACAGGATAAAAACCCAACACTTGCCTATAGAATCTCTGAGGGTGATTTCTTACCTGAAGCGAGTAGGTTTGAGCAGTTAGATGATCTTGATTGGGCTTTTGGTACTTTGGGAGTACGAGATAAAGCCCGCTATTTTTCAACACACTATCTAGAGGATATTGGAGATCTGATAACTGAAGTGATTGACCCCAATTTTGGCTTTAGCAGATATGCCGAACAGTTGGGTTTATCTGCAAATGAATTTGATGAGTTGGATCAAGCTTTACAGGGAGAAAATGGACTCATTGATAAAATGATGATCAGCCTTCTTTCTGACAAAATGCTGGAAGTGATGCCAACTGTGGTAGCTTTTTCGGTGCCTTTCCCAGGGAATTTATACGGAGCCTTAAAGTGTGGGCAATACCTAAAAGAGATGTTTCCGGAGTTACCTATAATTATGGGTGGAGGCTATCCAAATACCGAGTTGAGAACCTTAAAAGATCCGCGGATTTTTAATTACATCGATTATATCACATTGGATGATGGGGAAGCTCCCATCCGTATTCTTTTAGAATATTTGAGAGGGCAGTCATCCCTGGAAAATTTGAAAAGAACATTCTATAGGGAGGATGGAGAAGTTAGATTTAATACGAATTCGAGTCAAAAGGATGTCTCTCAGCGGGATGTGGGCACTCCAGATTATGAAGGCTTACATTTGAAAGATTATTTATCTGTGATTGAAGTAGCGAACCCCATGCATCGTCTATGGAGTGATGGGCGGTGGAACAAGCTGACATTAGCCCATGGGTGCTACTGGGGAAAATGTACTTTTTGTGATATCTCCTTGGATTACATCGCACGATATGAGCCGATTACAGCTTCTATTATTTGTGATAGAATCGAAACTATCATGGAGCAAACAGGTGAAAACGGATTTCATTTTGTGGATGAGGCCGCTCCTCCAGCTTTAATGCGCGACGTGGCAATAGAAATATTGAGACGAGGACTCTCTGTAGTTTGGTGGACAAATATTCGTTTTGAAATTAGTTTCTCTAAAGACCTTTGTCGTCTCTTGAGAGCTTCTGGTTGCATTGCGGTGTCGGGTGGCTTAGAGGTGGCCTCAGATAGGTTATTGTCTTTAATCAAGAAAGGGGTGACCGTTAGTCAGGTTTCCCAAGTTTGCAATCATTTCAGTCAGGCCGGGATAATGGTGCACGCTTATTTGATGTACGGATTTCCTACTCAAACTTCCCAAGAAACTATTGATTCAATGGAAATGGTTAGACAGCTTTTTGAAGTAGGAGTATTACAGTCGGCTTTTTGGCATCGTTTTGCGATGACAGCACATAGTCCGGTTGGTTTGGATCCTGAATTTTTTCGAGTGCAAAGAGTAGGAGAAGGCCAAGGGTCTTTTGCTAATAACGAGCTTCCTTTTGAAGATCCTGTAGGGACGGACCATGCTGAGTTTTCGGAGGGCCTTAGAAAGTCTCTTTTCAATTATATGCATGGGGTAGGTTTTGATATCCCGCATCAAGATTGGTTTGAAGTGGATGTTCCAAAGACTAGCATTTCACCTCAGTTTATTGGAAACGCATTGACAGGAGAAAAGAAATTTTCATACCAAGACCAACATAGGATATTGTGGATTGGGGCTGAGCCTGAGATGGTTATTTATGAGGAAGACGATATTTGTGAGTTGATCTTTTCAGGAAAAAAGGAAGATTTTGCAATGGAGTTACCGGTGCAATTTGGAGAATGGGTTTATAAGATGTTGTTGAAAGTGTCTTATGTTCAGGAACTTAACCGTTTGAAAGTAATAAGAGAAAATTATGAAGAAGAAATGGGTGACTTTGAGGAGTTGATAGAATCAGAAGTGTGGGAAATATTAAGAGATCAAGGTCTTTTATTTTTTAAAGTTTAGTTTAAAAGGATTGCTAGATTGATTTTGCCGAAAGCTCTTTTTACCAAATTTATTGTTAATTTTTTATGTAAATTCCATCATCTTAAATGATATCAATGGAACAACCTGTACCTATAAAAAAGGAAAAAGCTGATCGCGAACATCAGACATTTTTCAGAGTAACTTTTAAGAATAATTGCAACCTTTTACAGATTGCAGATAATAAAGCCAATATCATTATTAGTATCAATGCATTGGTGATTTCTTCTGTCGTGGCAATCATGGGCTATGGGACAATTTCTCATCAAATTGAGGTTTTAAACCCTCTTACATTGCTTCCAGTAATATTGATGCTTGCTACTTGTTTTGTGTCTACCATTTTAGCGGTCCAGTCTGCGAAACCCAAAATCATGGGGAAGAAAACCATCGACCACGTGGTTCCAAAATCGAGTATTCTGTTTTTTGGAACAAGTGCTGACTTATCTATGGAGGAATACTTGGCAGAGGTTAAAAGAATTTTACCTTCAAAAAATGAGATCCAAGAGCAAATGTCAATTGCACTTTTTTACCAAGCCAAAGTCCTGAGTAAAAAATACAAGCTTTTAAGACATGCATATAATGTTTTTATAGCAGGCTTAGCAATGGGTATTGCCACCTTCCTGATTTATATCGGAATGATCTATTAATAAAAAAGAGAGGCTTATAGACCTCTCTTTTTTATTTCTGTTATCCTTTCAGATGTTCTTTGAAAAAGCTAATAGTGCGTTCCCAAGCTAACGTTGCTGCTGCTTCGTCGTACCTCGATGTGGTATTATTATGAAATCCATGGTTAACATCTGGATAGACATAAGCTTGATATTCCACATTGTTAGCTTTTAAAGCCTCTTCATAGGCTGGCCAGCCAGCATTAACTCGCTCATCCAAACCTGCATATTGAAGCATCAAAGGTGCATTGATTTTAGCAGTTTCCTCAGCCGACGGTTGACCTCCATAAAATGGGACCGCAGCTCCTAAATCTGGAATCCTTACAGCCATCATATTGGAAATCCATCCTCCAAAACAAAATCCTACAACCCCAACTTCTCCTGTGCAATTTGGATGGTTTTTTAAGGTTTCGTATGCTGCGATAAAATCTTCCAACATTTCATTTCTATCTCTTTTGGATTGCATTGCCCTACCATCATCATCATTTCCAGGATAACCTCCCAGAGGGGTTAAAGCATCTGGAGCTAATGAAATAAATCCTGCAACTGCACATCTTTTCCCAACATCCTCGATGTAAGGGTTCAATCCTCTGTTTTCGTGGACCACTACAATGCCTGGTACTTTTCCGCTCATTCCCGTTGGGGTGGATAAAAGCCCTTTGATTTCTCCGCCACCTTTTGGAGAATTATACGTGATGTATTCTGACTCCAATCGCTCATCATCTGGTAGGATGGTTTTGGTGTCAACATAATTTGGCATCATGGCACTCATAAGGGAGGCAACTGTAATTCCGCCTACCGCATAGGTAGATAATTTCTCTACAAATGTTCTTCGATCAAGTTTGTTATGAGCATAGGCATCATATAGATCAAATACCTCCTGTTTAATATCTTCTTTTTTAAGTTCTTTCATGGTAGGGTTATTTTGTTTGGTAGATAAGATATTAAAAATCAGAATGATTTGATAATGATTTTATACGAAGTAAAAGGTGCTGGCCTTGAATTGTTGTGATTTTTGAATGGTTCTCAAGAATCAATGGGAGGATTTAATTCTATTCAGAGGAAAGCACACTTTAATTTTTGTTCTTAATTCTAACCAGCTTACTTCCACTAGTAAAATCAATGCTGTTTTTAGAAGTTTTTTCTAAGCTATATTCGATTGATTTATCGATTATTTGAGTTCCTAAACTATAGGCTAAACCAACCTTTACTTTTTTGGAAGTGTCATTTTTAAGGTCTAATTCTATTTTCTCATATCCTAAAAATGAAATAGTGTATGTCTGGTTTTCTTCACCTTTTGGTAGAGTTAAATTGCAAATTCCATTCTGGTTTGATTGAAAAAATTTGTTTTTCGATTTGTCTTCAAAAAATTTAAAAACTGTTGCGGGTATTGGCATTTTATTTTCCAAATCATAAAATTCAAATTGAAATTCCACCAGATCAGGTGCTGTTTTGATTTCTAGAGAGTTAGTATAAATTTCACTTCTAATTGAATCTTTATGGGGAGAGTAATTAAGTGTCAATTTTTCTTTCGAAAGTTGGTAATTGCCATGTCCAAAAGTTTCAGGACCCAAATCTCCACCAGACTCATATTGAAATGTGCCATCTTTTGAGAACTCAAACTTTTGGTATTGATCTATTATCGATTTTGGAGTTTTTAGATAGAATTTTCCTTCTATCTTTTTTTGAGCAAATGTGTTAAGACAAAAAATTAGCATAAGGAAAAAAACAGCTGTGAGCTTCTGAATCATTCAAATAACTGGTTTGATTTTCGTTTCTAATAATACTAATTAACCTTTAATTGGTAATAAATGTCGAGGATTCTGATAATTTCAATGGAAACATCACATATCTTCCTTTCGAGTCTGATTTTATTTCTAAAGATTCCTGATTACTATTTTTTGCTTGTTTCCAGTTTTCTGGAATATAGGTTTTAACGGTTAAGGGGACTGAATAAACCGATGGATCCAATTCAGATTCTAAAGAAATAGATATAGTTCCATCTTCCATGCTGCTTTTTACTTGGCTGTTTTGCCTAGCACGAATGAATTTGGTAACATCTCTAAAAGTTTCTATCCATAAGTCGTTTTCCTTAGCTTTCATATAGGAGAAATACTGGGTTAATTCCTCTTTGGTTTTGGGTTCCCAACCTAAGTTTTCAACTCCATGAATCACTAATACCAGCCAAATATTATCACGGTTCATTACCGTGTCTACCCAGCTTTTCATTTCCTCAATAGAATGCCGTGTTTGAGGACCTCTCTGCCATTGAACATACTCTCGGTTTGATTCCCCTGGATTAGCATCACTTCCACGGTTAATTTCTTCTAGCCAATCTTCTGGCATTCTGTTACGTAAAGCAGGATAAATCTCATGAGCATATTCCATGACCCGCTCATTTTCCGTTCCATAGGGACCTTCGGCCGAGAAAATTGACTCTTCACCAATAAATTTTAATAGGTCCGCTTTGCTTTGCTCCAATTCATAAAGCATGTTTTTCTCATCTAGCACAGCTAACCTTGGGTGGGTCACCGTATGTGATGCTATTTCATGACCTTGAGATGAATAGAGCTTGTATTGCTCCCAAGTAGTTGTGTCTTCTACATTATTATGAAATATCACCTCGCCGGTGTTAATCATTTTTCCGTTCCTTATTTTCTCATATCCTTCATCTAGTAATTTGTAAGCTTCGTCTTTTTTACCAGATTCATACAAAGAGCCGACTCTGGCATGATAATCCTCTGCCTCGGTAGTTCCTGTGAAGGCAATAAGTGAGGCTCTTTCAAAGAAACTATTTGAATCGGTAGGGGTGATTTGAGTTTCTTGGATGATTTCCTCAGGACTTCTCCCGATAAACTTCCCTTTCCCAGAACCTTCTACTTTCCCTGTGATGATATAAAAGGTGGCAGGTAATGCCAAACTATCAAGAATAGGCTTTGCAATGGTTAACTGATTGATTATTCCATCATCAAATGTGATAGAAACTGCTCCTGTTTTACCATTAGGCCATTTGGTGATTTCTGATGTTCCAATGACGGAGTCAGGTTTTGAACAGGAAAAACTCAAACTAATGATAAAGAATGTGAGAATTCGGAAAGATGATTTCATTTTGGGTAGATCAAGGGTGTGGTCCAATATCTTAATTTTGAACAACATATGGAATACCGCCAATCCAATACTGGTATTTACATACTGTTACTTTTTAGCAGATTTTGGTCATTAGGATCACTCCAGTAGACCAGTTCATTTTAGTTAAATGAAAATCTTTACGCTGTTCTAATTTTTCAATCAATGCAGCAGCATTTTCTGCATGACCTTCTGGCCAATTGGGCTGCTCATCCATATCGTCGATTAGATAGATACCTCCAACTTTTAACATCTCAAAAACCTCTTCCAAATGGCTGTATTTACCTGGCCAAGCATCTGCAAAAATTAAATCAAACTTAGGTCCTTTATAATTTTTTAGCCAGGTCTTTCCATCTTCCAAAACCAGATCTATTCTTGAATCATGACCAAAAAAACCTTGGCAGATTTCAATAAGCTGAGAGTCATTATCCACGGTGGTTAAAGTGGAATCAGAATCCATACCGTCAATCATCCAAGAAAGCGATAACCCAATCCCAGTACCTAGCTCTAGAAAATGACCTTTCGGTTTGCTTGCAACGAGCGATTTTAAAAGTGACCCAATATATAAATCAGAAGGCATGGTGAAACCTATTTCTGCTGATTTAGCTTCGATTTGAGGGTGTATAGCTGGTTTGTTCCGGATCTTATGATCTTCCATAATTCAATTTTAAAGGCTGGGAAATTAGTTTTGTTGTGTTTAAAAAGTCACAATTATTGTATCTCTTTCAGTACATCTTCAATGGTTGAAACCACTGTTTCTGCATTCGCTTTATTAAAACAGAGTGGGGGTTTGGTCTTCAGTACATTGTCATTTGGACCATCTGTGCTGATCAGAATATTTCTGTTTCTAAGTTCATTTTTGAGTAAGGAAGCAAGTGAGGTGTTTGGGTTTTTAGTCCCTTCCTGAACAATCTCAACCCCTAAGAATAAACCTGATCCTCTCACATCACCAATACAGGAATGCCTTGTTTGAAGATCTTTAAATAAGTCCATGTAATGGGTGCCTACCTCAAGCGCGTTTTGCTGTAATTGCTCTTCCTCCAATACTTCCAAAACACTTAATCCTATTGCGCAAGAAACTGGGTTGCCTCCAAAAGAACTGAAAAATTCTACTCCTTGGCTAAAAGAAGCGGCAATTTCATCCGTCGTAATGACGGCTCCAATAGGATGTCCATTTCCCATGGGTTTTCCTAGAATAACCATATCGGGAACTACTTCCTGAGCTTCATAGCCCCAGAAATGATGGCCGATCCTTCCAAAACCAGTTTGTACTTCATCACTAATACAGATACCACCTTGTTTTCTGATAGCAGGGTAAAGCTCTTTTAAATAACCTTTGGCTAGGGGAACTTGCCCACCACAGCCTACGATGGGTTCTGTAATAAATGCACCTATTTTATCATGGAAATCTCCCATCATTGAGATCGCATCCTGAGCATATTTCTTTCCAGCACTTCCGTCATCCTCTTGGTACTTTCCTAAATAGCTGTCTGGAATGGGTACTTTCAAAATATTGGGTTTTTGTCCCAAACCTTTTTTGTTGGAAAACTTGTAATCACTGATATCCATGGCGATTTGAGTGTTGCCATGATACCCATGTTCCATCACCATGAAGTTTTTGCTGCCGGTATGTGCTTGAGCTAATCGCATTGCCAAATCGCTGGCCGCACTGCCTGAGTTGACAAAGTAAACTTTGCTCAGGGATGGTGGAAACTTTGCTAAAAGCTTTTCAGCATAGGCAGGGAGTAAATCATACAGATATCGAGTGTTGGTGTTGAGCGTTGCCATTTGTCTTTGACCCGCTTCAACAACCTTAGGATGACAATGTCCAACATGGGGTATATTGTTATATGCATCCAATATTGAATTGCCAAATGCATCATACATGTATTGGAAAGTAGCACCTAACATGGGGATGGGCGATTTATAGCTTACAGAAAGTATGGAGCTAATCGATTGATGTCGACGCTCTAATTGCATTTGGGGTTTAGGAGCCTCTGGAGTCGGTAGATTTACCGCTTTTCTAAAGCAGTTTGTAGCTTCTAAAGGACTGATAGAAATCCATTTTCTCAATAGCTTCCAAGCTGATTTTTCACTTATCGAAGCATATGAATTTTCAGGATCAGCATTTCGGGCGTGAGCCGACTGTGAGAGACTGATGCAAAGTCTGGCTCCAATCAAGTAGTACAATAAATCTATTTCCTCCTCTAATAGTGGGTTTTCATGGTGGTACCCTTTTAAAAAATCAATGCTCCAAGCCAAAGGATCCTCTTTGTCATAGATGACATAGGTCAAAGCGATGGCCACTTCATTGATTAATTGGGAGTAGCATAAATCTCCAAAATCGATGATTCCACTTACTTGGTGATTTTGCACTAAAACATTCCATTCATTTGCATCACAATGGATGACTTGTTTTCGAAGACCTGGAAGCTTTGGACTTACATGCTCTTCAAATTGGAGAAAGAAATGTCTTACCAAATTTCTATCTGAAGGATGGGGGATCTCTTCTAAGAATTCTTTGTTCAACTGTAAATTTTGTAGATCCCAATCTAAAACCCTGGCTTTTAAAACATAGTCTGAATGGCTTTTCAGTTGATTGTCCATTTTACCTAGAAACTGCCCTAATGAATGATAGAGTTCGGTTTTGGGGGCTGCATTAGCTATGAACTCACCTTCTAAATAGGAAAGTAATCTGACGATTGTTTTGTTTCCGGCGATGGAAACTACTTGAATTTTATTTCCATTTAAGGAAGGAATAGGTCTCGGAAAATAGTTATTTTCCTTAAGGTTAAGATAGGTGAGGACTTTAGTTTCAGCCTCTAAAGTGTCAAAAAGTTCTTGCTCAAAAGGATAAGTTTTTAAGATGTGTTTCTCAGTTTTTTGAGTAATCTCAAAATTCTGATTGAAATAGCCATTGAGCTTTTTTATGGTGGTTTGGTCAAATCCAAATTCCTTTCTTAGCAAGGATTTTAATTCCTCCATTGATTTCTAGTCTTGGGTTTAAAGAGTATTGAAAATGAAAGATCAACATTAAAAACTTTTTTTGAAACTGAAATGATGGTTCTCCGCTTTTGAAAGGACAAAAAAAAGAGACTCGTGTGAGTCTCTTTTATCAATTAGGAGCCTAATTAATAGGTGTATTTTACAATTATTCGTTTCTCCAAGCTCATTTCATCAGGAGCAATCATAGCCTCATTTGAACTATCAGCACTAGCTCTCATTGCCTGCATTTTGTAAACGGGTTGATTAGGAGAGTTTAAGGAGACACGGTGAACTCGAATACTTTTGATGCCTAAAGTTTCAGAGATCAACCTTGCGCGACTTTCTGCATTTTTTAAAGCTTCAGTGAGTAGTTGATCTTCCAAAGACTTTTGGGTTTCTTCAGAGACTTGGAAATGTAAATTAAAGCTCATATCTCCAGCGTCCTGAATTGACTCAACGATTTTTTGTAAGTCCTCATTTTTACTGTTGGTAGTGATTTTCAAAGTTTGGGAAGCCACGTAACCACTGTCTCTAGAATATCCGCTTCTATAGATTCTATTGATATTTACAGCGTAGTTATCTGCCACCAATTTATAGTCTTTGATTCTTGCTTTATCCAATGCCTTGGCTAAGTTTTTTGTCTTTGCATTCAAGACCTCAATAGCCTCCGATACCTTCATAGATTTTTCTTGTAGGTTAATGGAAAATACAGCTTCATCAGGCGCCATTTTTCTTACAGAATATCCTTCAACTTCTATCAGTGGAATAGATAAATCTTCTTGAGCTATTGCAGGCATAGTAAGCGCTAGCCCGATTAAAAGTGATAGTAGATATTTCATAATTCTTTTGTTGGTTTATACATTTAATTAGTCAAAACCGAGGCCAGAAAGTATCACTGTAATTTTTTGTCTCACTAAATGATGTTAATAAGGGAAGTGAGGAACTATTATTTGTTTTCCCATGGAAGCATCTCAATATTATTCAGTTCAGGGCCACCGCCTCGATTGGCCGAGCCTGCAGCTACATAGATTTTTCCCTGGTAATAAACGACTCCCGTTCCATGTCTTCCCTGATTTAAATCTGGTAATCTTGACCAAGAACCGGTTCGAGTGTCTAATGCTTCAACTTCAGCATGCGCAGGAACTTGAGCAACACTTTCTCCATTCATGACGATAAGGTAGGGGCCAACCGCAACATTGGATGTTCCTGCTCGCTCAGTGGGTAATGGTTTAGCTACTGTGTGCCAGGTGTTTGTTTCAAAATCAAAATAATCCACTTCCGGAACAGTGAGGTCTAATACTTTTCCAATCACTGCAGATGACTTTCTTCCACCCGCGACATAGGCTTTATCATCAATCAATGTGGCGCTAAAATGATCTCGGGCTCTTGGTGCATCTGGTAAAACTGTCCATTTTCCAGTAGCAGGATCATATTCATCAAACCATGTCACATGTCCATCCCAATGTCCATCTATGATTCCGCAAACCAAATAGATTTTGCCATCTCTAGTAAAAACACCTGTAGATCCACGAAGTCTATCTTTTGGGATTTCAGGGCCTTCTCTCCATTGGTTCGTTTTTGGGTTGAAAATCAAGAAGTTTGGGATAGGAGTTTCATGAGGATATCCTCCTGTGAATGCTCCGATTACATAGATTTCATGGTTTAAAGATATCGCTTGGAAATGATGGAAATTCATTGGAACGTCCGCAAGTTGTTTCCAAGTTTTCGTTTCAGGATCAAATTCTTCCACAGGACGGTCAGCTCTGCCTCCCAAGGCATAAAACTTTCCATCGCACTCCACAAATGAATTTTCATGTCGAGGAGAGGCCTCGTTTTTTGTGTCCAAAATGATCCATTGATCACTTGACTGAGCAAAAGAACTTATTGAAAATAAAATCGCTAGAAAAAATAAAATAGGCTTCATGATATTTTAGGTTAGTTGAGGTTATGAAAATACAAAAATTAGAATTGCTTTAATCATTCATTTATGTCATGAATTAAAATGTTGCGAGCTAAAAAAGTTTCTATCAAAAAAAACGTCACCTATCGATTCGATAAGTGACGTCTTGTTTGCATCCAGAAAACCTATTTTCCAAGTTCTAGAATATCTCTGATTTTATTTATGGAAGCCATTTCATCAAACAGTTCTTTTGTTTCTCCCTGGGCTATTTTCTCCCTGAATGAGGAAAGATTTGCAATGTACCCATCTAAGGCGTTCAAAATATTCTCTTTGTTTTCCGTTAAAATTGGAGCCCACATAGCGGGGCTAGATTTTGCAAGCCTCACGGTTGAAGCAAAGCCAGATCCTGCCATATCGAAAATGTTCTTTTCATCAGCCATTTTCTGCAATACGGTTTGACCTAACATGAAAGAAGATATATGAGAAAGATGGGAGACAAAAGCCAAGTGCCTGTCATGCTCTTCTGGGTCCATGAACCTAAGTTTTAAATTAAGTGCATCGAAGAGCTCATAAGCTTTTTCCTTGAGGTGAAGATCTGTTTTCTCCAATTCGCAAATAATCATCACTTTCCTGTCCAATAGATCTTCAAAAGCTGCTTTTGGTCCTGAATATTCCGTTCCTGCAATTGGGTGCGCTGCTAAATATTGAGATCTTTTTGGGTGGCCTGCAGTCAGTTTCGTTAAGGAAGATTTGGTTGACCCTACATCAAAGACCAATGTCTCAGGCCCAATCTGATCTAAGGTTTTTACTAATAGGCCTCCTAAAGTATCTGCAGGCGTAGCTAAAATCACTAGGTCTGTATCTAAATCCGGAGTTTCTTTCACCTCCGAAATAATACCTAAGGTGAGCGCATCTTTTTGATTTTTTGGATCGATGTCAAAACCTGTAATGACTAAGTCATTTAGTTTCTTTTTGGCTCCAAGAGAAAAAGATCCCCCTAGAAGACCTAGTCCGATGATGTGTATTTTTTTCATGATGATGTTTTTATGCGGTGGAAGGCTTCTAAAATTTTGAATTCAGGCATACAAAGTGAAATTCGTACGTGATTTTCTCCCGCGGGACCAAAAATCCTCCCAGGTGTGATAAATATATGGTGTTCGTAAAGCAAATGGTCCACGATCTCATCTGCTGTTTTTCCTTCAGGAACTTTACACCAAACAAACATTCCAGCAGAATTCTGGTCGTAACTTAATCCTAATTTGTCAGCAAGTTTCCAAACCAGTTTTCTACGGTTTCCATAAAGCTCTTGTAGATCGTCAAACCAGCTTTGGCCTAAGTTCAATGCAGTGATGGCTCCTTTTTGAAGTCCCAAAAACATTCCCGAGTCCATATTGCTTTTGACTTTCAATACTTTTTGCAACCAATCCGCTCGACCCACCAACATCCCGATTCTCCAACCTGGCATATTGAAAGTTTTGCTCAAAGAGTTTAGCTCCATAGCAACATCTTTAGCGCCGGGAATACTTAAAATACTTAGCGGTTCTTCGGTAAGAATATGGCTATAAGGATTGTCATGTAAAAGGACGATTTGATGCTTTTTTGCAAATGCCACAAGTTCCTCAAGAATTATTCTCGAACCTTTGGCTCCAGTAGGCATATGCGGGTAGTTTATCCACATCAACTTTACCTTGCTAAGGTCTCTCGATTCCAGTTCCTCAAGATTAGGTCTCCCGTTTTTATGTAAATCCAAGGAATAATATACTGGGGAAGCTTCCAATAATTTTGTCACCGAAGCATAAGTAGGGTAGCCTGGGTTTGGTATTAAAACCTCATCGCCTGGATTAAGAAATGTCATGCTCAAATGCATAATTCCTTCCTTCGAACCCATGAGTGGTAGGATTTCAGTGTTTGGGTCTAGACTGACTCCATAGGATTTTTGATAGTAGTTGGCAATGGAAACCCTCAACTCAGGGATGCCCTGATAGCTCTGGTAGCCGTGAGATTGCGTATTGTCAACAGTATTTTTCATCGCTTCAATGACTTTGGGGTCAGGAGCGAGGTCTGGGCTTCCAATGCCTAAATTGATCACTGCTTTTCCTTCAGAAATCATTTTTGAAACTTCCCTGAGCTTAGCAGAAAAATAGTACTCCTCAACTGTTTCGATTTTGCTTGAAAATCCTTTCATTATTTTCTGCTGATATATTCTCCGAAAATTTTCACCTCACCGAAGCGTTTTTGTATCTCAATCATGGTCTGTTTGAATTTTACATAATCCTCAAACACAGTATCCATAAAGAATGCATACTCCCAAGGTTTTTGTATCACTGGAATGGATTGAATTTTACTTAAATCCAGGTCATTATCACTCATTAGTGTCAATAGTTTGGCAAGTCCCCCTTTATTATTTTGAATAGTCACTTTAATGGAAGCTTTATTCGGGTTGGACGGGTTTGTCTCTTTTTGGCTTTGAAGAATGATAAATCTCGTGAAATTACTTTGAACTGTTTGAATATTCTTGCCGATGATTTCTAAACCATAAATTTCAGCTGCAATACTGGAGGCAATAGCTCCGATTCCTGTCCATTTTTCAGTAGCAATTTGCTTGGCTACTGCTGCTGTATCCACATCGTCTTTTAAGATAATGTCAGGATATTGAGCAAAGAAAGATTTACACTGAAGTAATGCCATGGGATGTGAACGAACTTCATGAATGTCTTCAATTTTCTGACCTGGTAAGGCCATGAGCTGATGTGCAATCGGTAGGTAAAATTCATCCCTGATCGTCAGTTCATATCGATCAATTAGTTCATAATTGGGTAAAATTGCTCCCGCAATTGAGTTCTCAATAGCCATCACAGCGAAATCTGCATCACCTGTGGCCACTGATTTTGCTACTAGTTCAAAAGTGTTGAAAGGAAGGATTTCTGTTTCTTCACCAAAATTTGCCAAAGCGACTTGATGGTGAAAGGATCCTGGGACTCCTTGAATGGCGATTTTTAAATTGCTCATGGTTTAGGCTTGATTAACCAAGGTAATACCTACAAGTTCGCAATGCTTCCAAAAACTAGGATAGGATTTGTTTACTACTTCAGGGTCATCAAAAACCACTTGGGTTTTAGTGACTAAAGGCATAAATGCCATGGCCATTCTGTGATCTTCATAAGTATGGATTTTTACTTCTTGTGGCATTGTCACGGAAGGAATCACTTGATATACCTCTGTTTCTATCTCTTTCAGTTCTGCATTGAATTTTGCCAACTCTTGCTGAAGAGCTAAAATCCGATCGGTTTCTTTGATTTTTAAACTTTCCAGCCCTGTGAAAATCGCATTTTGACCTAGAATGGCGCAGGTTACAGCAACTGTCTGAGCCAAATCTGGACAGTGGGTAAAATCCCATTCCTTTAGGCCTTTTACCTCTTGTTTTTGTAGTAAGACGCCCCCTTCTTTGAACGTGCTTTTTATTCCAAGAAGGTCCATGATTTCTACGATTTTGGAATCTCCCTGCAGGCTGTTTTCTTTCAAGCCTTCTAAAAATAAAGACCCTGAATCTGCACATGCAAGTAAACTAAACCAATAGCTTGCTCCAGACCAATCACTTTCTACCGCGAAGGTGGTTGGTTGATACTGCTGTGAATCAACAGAAATTTTATTGCCTTTCCACTCATACTTGATGCCAAATTGAGCCATCAACTCTAAGGTCATTTCAATGTAAGTTCTAGAACCAACTTTCCCTTCCAACTCCAGTTCCAGGCCTTTTGGTAAAGTCGGGGCAATCATCAACATAGCCGAAATGTATTGAGAAGAGACATCTCCTCTGATTTTCACCTGATTCGTGGTTTGTTCACTTAAGCCGTGAATTGCCAATGGAGGATAGCCTTCCACTCCCATGTAATGGATTTCTGCACCCACTGTTCTTAATGCATCCACCAATATTCCTATAGGCCTTTCGCACATTCTAGGAGTACCGGTCATTACTTTATTTTGATTGGTTGCTGCCGCAAAAGCAGTTAAAAACCTCATGGTGGTTCCGGCATCCAAAACATCAAAAACCGGAGGGTTTGTCTGCAGCAAGCGGATCATAGTTTGAGTATCTCTTGCCTCTGCCAGATTGGAAATTTTATTGCTTACCTCAGTGAGAGCATCAATGATCAAAACTCTGTTTGATTCACTTTTTGAAGCGGATAGGGGGATAGTGACAGTTGAGAAATCACTTTTTTGGTTCAACTGCAAATGTTCTTTGGTATCGGTACTCACGGGAATTGGTTTAAGACTTTGCTAGGTTTTTATAATAGTATATGGCTTCCTCAATTTCGTTTCGGCTCACGGGAATATTGTAGCCGCAATCTCCAATTTCATTAAGCAAGGAAAACATCAGGACAGAACCTTCATTTTTCTTGTCTTGGAGACAAAGATCAAGAATCGGAGAGAGATCCTTTTCCTCGAAATCGAATTTGCCATAAATAGTCAGAAAAAAATCGGTAAGAATATCTAATTCTGACTTACTCAAATCTAATTTTTGATAAGAAAGATATCCTTCGGCAATCATGCCGATAGCGATGGCCTCACCATGAAGCAAGTGCTTTGGGCTATCAAGAAAATAGGATTCAAAGGCATGTCCAATGGTATGTCCAAAATTAAGTATTTTTCGAAGTCCTCCTTCTTTTGGATCCTCTTCGACCACCTTTTTTTTGATTCCTACGGAATGTTTTATTAGGTCCATCCAAGATTGGTTTTCCCAATGATGGATTTCGAGTTTTTCGAAATAATCACGGTCTTGGATTAATCCGTGTTTGATGATTTCCGCATAACCAGAACGTAGTTCCTCAGCGAGGAGAGTGGTTAAGAATTCAGGAGAAATCATCACCGTTTCCGGTTCATTGAAAGTACCTAAATGATTTTTTAGACCTTCAAAATCCACTCCTAGTTTTCCGCCTACGCTTGCATCTACTTGAGAAAGAAGCGTAGTGGGAATATTGATAAATCGAATCCCTCTTTTATAAATACTGGCACAAAAGCCACCCATATCACCTATGACTCCACCGCCAATATTGATAAATAGAGCTTTTCGGTCAAGACTTGCCTTAGTCATGGCAGACCAAATATCAGCACAAGTACTCAGGTTTTTATTTTTTTCTCCTGCCGATACTGTGTGAAAAAAGGTGTTCTCAGGGAAAACAGATTTTACTTTGGGCAGACAATGCTGATTTGTGTTTTGATCTGTCAGAACAAAAAGTTGGGAAAAGGAAATGCTTTTAAGCACTTTTTCCAAGTCTGAGGCAATAGCGGTAGAGAAAATTACTGGGTCCACAGGAATTGATTTGAATAGAAAAGGGGTAGGCAAAAGTTTTGGGCGGACAATTCCGCCCAAAACTATAAATTGCTTAGCCTGTGTATTTATTTTTTAACAGCTTCAGATTCGCGAAGTTGTTTTTCCTGACGCTTCACTGATTCTTCATGAATAGAATAAAGTAACTCCTTCATAAATTTCTCACTTAGGTTTTTCTGTACTCCTTTTTGAGTACGGCTTTCCATTACGTCTTTCCATCGATCAGATTGGAATACAGAAAGGTGATGTTCTCTTTTGTGGGCACCGATTTGATCGATTACTGCGAATCTTTCCTGAAGGATATCCAACAATTGATCATCTAAGTGATCCACTGCTCTTCTAAGGTCATTAAGACGCTCATTTGGCTGCTCAGATTCCAATGGTTTCTTGAAGTCAATGGCAGCAAGGATTTCTTTCAATCTCTTTGGAGTCACCTGCTGCTTGGCATCAGACCATGCATTGTCTGGATCGTGATGAGTTTCGATCATCAATCCGTCTAGACCGAAGTTCATTGCCTTTTGAGAGATTTCAAGAATCCCGTCTCTTTTACCTACAATGTGGCTAGGATCATTGATTACTTCCATTCCAGTCCAAACACGCTTCAAGTGCATTGGCATAGACCAGTTTGGCTTATTTCTGAATCGCTTGTCATAAGCATCAGAGAAACCTCTGTGAATTGCTGCAAGTTTGGTTAACCCAACGGCATGGAATCTCTCTAATGCACCCATCCATAGGTCTAAATCTGGGTTCATTGGGTTTTTCACCATCACAGGAATATCAGTTCCTTTTAATGCGTCGGCAATTTCCTGAACAGCAAATGGGTTTACTGTAGTTCTTGCACCTACCCATACTACATCCACTTTGTTTCGAAGGGCAATTTCTGCGTGAGCAGCATTTCCAACTTCCACAGTAATAGGGATGTTAAGGTGATGACGAACGATCTCCATCCACTTTAAGCCTTCTTCTCCAATACCTTCGAAGCTTCCTGGTCTTGTTCTTGGCTTCCAGATACCTGCTCTGAACATAGAAGGGATAACATTCTCCTCTTTCATTTCAATACAAATCTTCTCGATTTGCTCAGGTGACTCGGCGCTACATGGGCCGGCGATGATTAATGGTCCTGATAGTCCCAGGCCCCAGTCTTTGATTTGTTTGTGCGTTTTCATACGGCTAAGCATTAAATGAAAAAACCCGACTCTTTCGAATCGGGCTCTTTGTATAGTTTATTTTCTTTTAGATTTTGTCTAGACAATAGGCAGCTCCGATTCGATTTTGGCTTCGAAAGTAAAAGTAAAAGAAGGTAAAATAAATCGCTGCTGTGATTAACATGCCCCAAATGTAAGTGAGTACTTTTTAAAATCAAAATTAATTTTTCGTCCAAATTTTAATAAGTCCATAATTTAAGCCTGTTTTTCTTTTCATATTTTAAATTCACTGGTGGAAAGAAGGTAATTCAGAATAAAATTCTGTTTAGGTTTTAATTTTGTTTTGAATGTTCCTGAAATAAAATGAATAAATATTTGAGTTCGAATAGGTTATTTTTCTTTCTATGCTTTCCAAGGGATTGACTTTAATTAAGAGAATATATTCTCCTCTAGTAAAAAGCCAATAAAAAAGGAGTGCGTATTCTTAATCAAGGATGTCCCCCAAAAGTAGATTTTTTGATATCTTTGCACCTTATTTTATAAACATGTCCACAAAATCGTCTATATCCTTTGAGAATTTGGAAGTGGCCTTTGCCTCAAAATCAGATGCAGAGTTAAGAAAAATGCACCTAGTGTTTTCTTTACTCAATAATAAAGCACTATCTGATCTAGGTATTTCACTTACTCATATAGCTTTAAAATTGAAGCTGCCTATTAAATGGATCATGAAACAGACAATTTTTGGTCATTTTTGTGGTGGAGAGACAATTAAGAAAAGTATTCAGGCTTGTGAAAAGCTTTCTCAATTTGGTATAGAAGCCATCTTGGATTACTCAGTAGAAGGAAAAGGAGATGAAGAGAGTTTTGAGAGGACTACAGAAGAAATAAAACAGACCATGATCGAATCTGCAAAGACAGATTACATGCCTTTTGGGGTGATCAAAGTGACAGGTCTAGGAGATTATCACCACTTGATCAAAATTCAGGCTGGTGAGAAGCTTACTGCAGAGGAGCAAAAGGGCTTTGATAAAACTAAAGCGCGAGTGGATATGCTTTGTAAGACTGCTCATGACTTAGGTTTGAAAATATTGATTGATGCAGAGGAGTCTTGGTTTCAGGATACGGTTGATGCCATGACTTATGAGATGATGGAAAAGTACAACCGCGAACGTTGCGTGGTTTATAATACTTTCCAGATGTATCGCCATGATATGCTCGGCAGGCTTAAGAGCGCAAAAGAGGATGCTGCCCAAAAAGGATATTTCCTGGGAGCCAAATTAGTAAGAGGTGCTTATATGGAAAAGGAAAGGGAAAGAGCTGAAAAGTTTGATTATCCAAGTCCTATCCAACCGAATAAGTCTGCTACAGATCACGATTATAATGCTGGAGTAGAGTTTGCCATAGCAAACCATGAGAAAGTATTTTTAATGAGTGGTTCCCATAATGAAAATAGTAACCTTTTGGTGACTAGATTAATGGAGAAATATAACATTGACCCTGATTCGGATCAGGTTTTCTTTGCGCAGCTATATGGTATGAGTGATAATATCTCTTTTAACTTGGCGAATGCTGGTTATAGAGTGGTGAAATATGTGCCTTATGGACCGGTAGAGAAGGTAATGCCTTATTTGACTCGCAGAGCATCCGAAAACTCAAGTATTGCGGGACAAAGTAGCCGTGAGTTTGAGTTAATAAAAAGAGAAATGGCAAGAAGGAAAAAGCAGTAGAATGTACCAGCTTGCCCTAGGGAAGTAGGTTTTTAATTTGCAGTTAAATAGGCCACTTTCGATAACAAAAAGAATAAATAAAGAAGTAATAAATTTCAAATACAGAAAATGCAACTTTTGAGCGAACAGGAATTAGAGCGAAGAAAAGATCGGGAAGAATTGATGCGGTTGGGAATCAATCCCTATCCTGCGGAGGCTTTTCCTATCAATGTCACAGCAGAGGATATTCATAGAAACTACGAAAACCGAAAGAACGACTACAAGAGCATCTCTATAGCTGGACGATTGATGAGTAGAAGGATTATGGGGTCTGCCTCTTTTGCAGAAATTCAAGACTCTACTGGAAGGTTGCAGATTTACGTTCGTAGAGATGATATCTGTACTGAAGAGGATAAAACACTCTATAATACAGTATTTAAGAAGCTTCTTGGAATCGGAGATTTCATTGGTGTGAAGGGATATATTTTTACCACCCAAACAGGTGAGATTTCTTTGCATGTGACTGAACTTACTTTATTGTCTAAATCTGTGAAGCCATTACCTGTAGTGAAGCGAGATGAGGATGGTAATGTACACGACGGTTTCACGGATCCTGAATTAAGATATAGGCAGCGATATGTAGACCTTACTGTAAATCCAGAGGTCAAAGCTACTTTCAAAACCCGATCAAAAATTATTTCTACCATGCGTCGCTATTTTGATGATCATGGCTGGCTGGAAGTGGAAACTCCCATTTTGCAGGCGGTTCATGGTGGTGCGGCAGCACGACCATTTGCTACTCATCACAATACCTTGGACATGCCTTTGTTCTTGCGTATTGCAAATGAGCTTTATTTGAAGAGATTAATTGTAGGTGGATTTGATGGGGTGTATGAATTCGGTAAAATGTTCCGAAATGAAGGAATGGACCGTACGCACAATCCTGAGTTTACCTCCATGGAAATTTACGTGGCCTATAAGGATTATGTATGGATGATGGAAATGGTGGAGGAGTTGATAGAACAGGTGACCGAATCCATTCATGGTAAGACAAAAATTAAAGTTGGAGCCAACGAAATCGAATTTGCAGGTCCTTATAGAAGGCTGACAATGTATGATTCCATCAAAGAATATGCAGGTATTGATGTGAGCAAGATGGATGAGGAAGGCTTGCGCAAAGTATGTTCTGAAATGGGAATCGCAGTAGATGATTCCATGGGTAAAGGCAAATTGGTAGATGAGATTTTTGGTGAAAAAGTGGAGGCAAACCTAATTCAGCCTACCTATATCACAGATTACCCAATTGAAATGACACCGCTGGCGAAAAAGCATAGAACAGAGCCAGGATTGGTAGAGCGATTCGAACTATTTGTCAATGGTAAAGAGATCGCCAATGCCTATACAGAATTAAATGATCCGATTGATCAAAGGGAACGATTTGAGGATCAATTAAAATTGGCTGCAAGAGGTGATGATGAAGCCATGGCTATGGATACAGATTTCCTTCGTGCCTTGGAATATGGAATGCCACCAACATCAGGGCTAGGAATCGGAATCGACCGTTTGACCATGCTTTTAACCAATAAGACCACGATTCAGGAAGTCTTGTTCTTCCCACAAATGAGACCTGAGAAAAAACAGGTGGAAATGACGGAAGAGGAAAAAGTAATTTTCGAACTTCTTAAAGCAGAGTCACCAGCCTCTTTGCCTGACTTGAAGGCTAAAGCAGGATTGAGCAATAAAAAGTGGGATGTTTCTATGAAAGGTTTGACGGGCAAAGGAGTTGCTAAAGTGACTAAAGAAGGGGATACCCTGACTGTCTCATTAGTAGATTAATTCGCAACAGATATAAATAAAAAAACCGGGCTGAAAAGTCCGGTTTTTTTTATGCTCTTAATGAATTGAAAGTTTTTTCAAAACCCAGTTAATTACTGTGGTAAAGGAAGTTGTTTTGGTTCGGGACGAAGTTTCCCCAATTGATTTGGAGTGCAAATTCAATGGATTGTTTGAGCTCTTTAAAATTACTTGCTTTTGGGACATAATAAGAGGCTCCTAATTCTAGAGATTTCTGAATGACTGAATCCTCCTTCGTAGTAGAAAGCATTATTATAGGTAATTTCATGTAGCGCTCGGATTCCCGAAGTGTTTTCAAAATATCCAGGCCATTCATTCCTGGCATATTGATATCTAGAAACAACAAGGCTGGTGATGGTGGTGGGTTTTCCAATGCCTGAAGCAATTGATCACCGTTCTTATGGGTGATAAGCCTGTAGTTTCCCCCATTCATTTGTATTATCTTCTTAAAGAATTCTAAATCATCCAGATCATCGTCTGCATAAAATATAGTTAATGTATCTCTCATTAGGTAGGGTGTCAGACACCAAGGTAGCAAAGTGGGGCAATAATCAAAAATATGTGAAGATTACATTTTAATTAATTGATTATCAGTCCCAAATAAATAAGAGGTCTCACCTGCTTCAGGAATGGGTAAATGTGCTTTAAACAAGGCTAATGAGGAAATAGGTTATGGTGTCGTTGTTCCTGAAGCTTTCTCGCGGTCAGCGTACCCAAAAACCTTTTGAAGTAATAAAGTGCTTCTTGAGGTGACATTTTCTCGGATTTTCAGTTCTTCTTTCGCGATTTCATAAAACAATCCGTCAATCGCTTTTTGTGTGACAAAGCTGGTGAGATCAGGGTCAATCTTTTTCACTAATGGCACTTTGTTATATTGGCTAACCACATCTCCCCAATATTTTGTGGCTCCTACTTTTTCTAAACTCCCTTCAATCACCGGCTTAAATTTAGTTTCCAATGAAGTGGTGGTTTTGTTTTCAAAATATTGGGTAGCAGCATCATTTTCACCCATTAAGATGTTTTTTACATCATTGATTGACATCTCTTTTATCGCAGCCACGAAGATAGGTTTAGCTTCTTTTGCAGCGTCTTCCGCAGCTCTATTGACACTAGTGATTACTTGGTCGCATAAATTCCCTAGGCCAATGGACCGGAGAGTGTTTTCAACTTTCTTAGCTTCTTCTGGAAATGCGATTTTGATTGCTAAATTCCCCAAATATCCATCTTCCTGAGAAAGTCTGTCAGATGCATAGCTCGTTCCATATTCCAAAGCCTGTTTCAGTCCAGAGTTTATTTCAGCTTCTGTCGGTGTGCCAAGCCCCACTTGACTACCCAACTGGGTTAAAGTATCGCAAGCAGCTAAAAATAGACTGGCTAGGATGCAGAGCTGAGCACCCCAAATTTTTATATAGTTACTTTTCATTGGTGTTGGTTTAAATTCTTGTGCATTTATCAAGACAACAATAGTACCCCAATTGTCAAAAGCTTTGAAAAAAATACTTTTTGTTTTCACTTAAATCAGGTTTCCCTTTCCTGAGCGGAATTAAATATATCGGAGGAAGAATTTCAATTATATTAAATATTGGCATATATTATTTAAATGTTAATAATAATTGAATCACAATACTAGAATATTAATAATATGAATCTAAGGCTCAATTCTGAATTTGGAACGCTTAAAGCAGTTCTGATGCATCGGCCAGGAAAGGAAATTGATCGTCTTACCCCATATAATAAAGATTTTTTGCTTTTTGAGGATGTGCCTTATTTAGAGGCATTGCAGCGCGAACATGATGCTTTTTCGAATTTGATAAAGGATTCTACTGGTGCTCATGTATATCAGTTGAGGGAGTTGTTGATACGGGTTTTGTATGATCAAACCATACTTCTCAGCCTGATGCGTGAAGCTTTATTGAAATCGGGGATGGTTTATTTGGCTGAAGATATTTTGGAGCGTTATTCAACCGCCGAATGTGCTACGATTCTAACTGCTGGATTGAAAATCCACGAATTAAGAAGAAAAATCCCCAATCTAAAAGCAGGAGAATTGATGGAGTCAGCTTTTGTGATTTCACCTTGCCCAAATTTATATTTCCAGCGTGATCCCATGGCGATTACTCCCTCTGGAATTATTTTTTCAAGTATGAAAATGGATGGAAGGCAAAGAGAAGCTGACTTGCTTCGGACGATTTTTGAAAACCACATGGATTTCAAGGATAATGTTAAAAGACTTTATCCGGTTTTAGGTCATGATAACCCACCAAGTATTGAAGGGGGAGATGTTATTGTGCTTTCCAGTAAAGCGGTGGCTATTGGGAATTCAGAAAGAACGGATGAGAAAGCTATTTATCATGCCGCAAAAGCGATGTTGGCAGAAGGTCCAGTAGAAAGAGTTTATGAAGTTCATTTACCTCAAAAACGCCAATACATGCACCTGGATACGGTATTCACCATTTTGGATGAAAATTTGGTTTTAACCTATCCGGATGCGATGAATTCGGTCTTGCAAACATCACTTTACACCCTGAAAGGTATTAAAGATGGAAAAGCCCAAATCAAACGAGAGGTTTTGAATGAGTCTTTGTTGACAGTCTTGGAGAGAGAGATTCCTCACCTTGAGATTCTACATACTGCAGATGGGAATCCTGATTATTCCCAACGGGAACAATGGTTTGATGGAGCCAATGTTTTTGCGATCGGGCCGAGAAGAGTGATTTCCTACAACCGTAATATTCACACCAACCGAGCTTTAAGGCAATTGGGTGTAGATGTGCTGGAGATACCTTCCTCAGAGCTATCTAGAGGCTTAGGTGGCCCTAGATGTATGACGATGCCCTTGAGTCGAGCTAGGTTCTAATTATCAAAGAATGATCTTCTTCTTGAAACCTTCAAATCCTGAAGGATACTGGATTTGACACGGATGTCTATGTTGTAAGAGGTAAATCGTCCAAACGGAATCCAGTTGACATTCATCTGCCAACAGTGTAGATCTCTGGCGATTCCAATCATGGATTGAGTGATCTTTTGAGCTTGTAAGTCAAGTCCCGTATTAAAGTTGATTTTCCATTTTTCAGAGAGTGATACATTTCCGCTTAAGTTCATCCCCTGAGTGACCATAATCGTCCCTGAAGTTTGTTTACTATAGCTCAGATTATAGCCTATGCTGACATTCCAAGGGATATTCCAGTCTATATATTGGCTGGGGTCTGTAACGATCCTATTGATTTCACTTTGGGCAAAGTCATCCAAAACACCACCTTGCTCCAGGAAATTGTTGGTCACCTCATCCCGTACTTCTCCTTGGGTTTGATTGTTTCCTGGGTTTAATGAGATATTCATGTTCAGAGAAGCATTTCGAATGGTTCCAATTCCCTGTCCATATTTCCAGGCGAATTCATTCACTCTTCTTATGGTTTCCCCACCCTCTGCATCTACAAATGTACGTGTAGCATAAGGGTCAAGTGTTGAGCTCATATTGACGGAAAGCTTCCTGTCAAAAAAACTGGTTCTGGCACTGATACTGACTGGGGATAGGTTAAAAGAATCAGCAGCAAAATTGTAGCTGGAACTTAAATTTAAAGTCTCAAGAAGCGGTATTTTTCGGGTGCTTTCTTCAGCAGAATCAGAGTCATTTCTAAGTTTTGCTTCTATTACATTTCGGATGTTAAAAGTCATGGAACGTGACTCTCCCAATGGAGCTCCACTATAAACAAAGCCTTGATGCCTTGAGAATAATCTTCTATCGCCTTCTTCATTAATTTGAACATCCTGATAGTAACCAAAAGATGGGTCTGAGAAATCAGGAGTAAAGCTAAAGCCAATGGAAGGTTGAATATGTTGCCTTATGGTTTGAAGTTTTCCTTTTCCTTTGAAATTAAAAAATCCATATATGTTAGTCTGAAGAGATACTGAAGTATTGTAGGTTGTCACTCTATTAAACCCATCCTCTAATATTTTGTCTACCCTTTCTTCCTCTGGGTTGTAGTAGTAATTAATTCGGTTGAGATACCAAAGGTCCGTTAAATTTGCGCCGATACTTCCTGTAAAATACTTGAAAAGTGTAAAGTTGGAGCTGATCGGGATATTGTTTCTAATACCATTTTTTGCATTGTCTAGAAGGAGCGGGGCATTTGCAAAATTAAATGGAACAATGTCTGCCTCTTCGTTTCCGGTATTCAAGTCATTCGAAACCCCAAATGAATTATCAATTCGGTTGGTGATCGAGTTCTGCAAGTTGAAGTTCCAAGCGACATTCAACGTCTTTAAGGGTTCAAATCTTACATTTCTAAATGGAGTTTGACGGTTCATGTTCATTGAAATCGTCGGTAAATCCACTCTTACTTCCCCCGTTGTCACACTTTGTGAGTGTCTCATATTGGCAGAAAGGGAAAATGGGGTTCCGGTAAACGTCTTCGAATAGGAGACATTCGAGGTAAAGTCAGAGGTAACGTTATTTTGATAGTTATTTTGATTAATCACATTGTTAAAATAACTGGTGCTACCTGCATTTACTGAGGCAGAAAATTGACTGGTTCCCCTGGTTTCGGGAGTATGACTCCACTGAATTCTAAACGTGTTGTAGTTCGTGGGATTTAACTCGGTTTCTGGAGATACGAATTTCTGGAAATCCAGATTAAAGCTACCATTGAATCGATACCGTTTTTTATAAATAGACTGTAGTTTTGCTCCCCAGCCTCCTTTGGAATAAATATCTCCTGTGACTCTGGCATGGACGTAATCGTTGATAGCAAAATAATACCCAAAGTCCCGCAAATAAAGACCTCTTACTTGCTCACTACCATAAGATGGAAATACGATTCCAGATGCTTTTTCCTCGGGCGTATCAGGTATAATACCGAAGGGTAATCCAAGGGGAGTAGGGATGCCATTGAAGTATAGGTTAAACGGTCCTGAAACCACCTGCTTTCCTTGGATTGACTTGATTTTGTTGGAAGATATGTGCCAGTGAGGCTTAGTGAGCAAACAGGTGGTATAATAGCCATGGCTCAGATAGATACTACCATCTTCTGTTTTTTTGATAGTCTCACCTCTTAAAACTCCATCTTGTTGTTCGGTAACAACATCTTTGATAATTGCTTTCTGCGTGACGAAATTATAACGCATTTCCTTCCGGATTTCATAGACACTGGATCCATCTTTAAAAAATGGATTCCCGGTAACATTACCCAAACTGTCCGTCACTCCTGAGGCATAAAGGGTCGAATTTTTCCAATCTATGACAATCAGATCTGCTTCTAGCTTCATTTCCCCATATTCAAACCAGGCTTTATTGTAGAGATAAACCTTATTTTCGCTAAAATCAGAAACGATACTATCTTCAGCATAATAAGTGATATCTGATTGAATAGGGCCTGTAGGCACAATATTTGCCACACTATCGGAAGGTAAAGTGTCACTTAATGCGGGTGGGTTAGCTTCCGGTATGGTGTCCAAATTTGGAAAGGCAAGTGAGTCTGGCACAACTAACCTTCTCTCTGCCTGTTTGGTAGGTTGTTGTGCAGTTGCCAAAAAAGGAACCATGAAAAGTCCGAGTACTGAAAATAAAAGGAGCCTAATACCCTGCACAGATGCTTTCTCTTTGTTTAATTTGAGTGAAATTTCGCGTAAAGTTAATTTTATTGCCCTCATGGAACGGTTTAATAACAAAAAAATTCTTCTAAGTCTTATAATATGCATTCCAATTGTTTTTGGGGGCTTCATAAAAAATGAATCTATGGAGCCAGCCTATAAAATGACTAAGATTGTTTTAGATGCTGGACACGGCGGTAGAGATCCTGGAAATTTAGGATCTAGGTCAAAAGAAAAGGACATAAACCTGGCGGTTACACTTTTGGTCGGTAAGTATATCGAAGAGTTTTTGCCAGATGTTGAAATCATATATACACGAAAGGATGATAGCTTTCCAGAACTTAAAGAAAGACCTATCATAGCTAATAAAAACAAGGCACATCTATTTGTTTCCATCCACTCCAATTCTGCTGCCAATCGATCAGCATATGGGACAGAAACTTGGGTCATGGGGATGAAACACTTTGATGCGAATTTTGACATTGTCAAAAGAGAAAACTCAGTAATCTTACTGGAAGATAATTACGAAGAAAACTACGAAGGGTTTGACCCTTCCTCTCCGGAATCATACATGATGTTTAACCTCATGTCCAAAGCCTATTTCGAAAATTCTGTGACCTTGGCAGGAAATGTTGAAGCTCAATTTAAAGATAGGGTAGGAAGAAAAAGTAGAGGAGTAAAGCAAGGACCTTTTTATGTTTTGTGGACTCCTTCCATGCCGAGCGTATTGGTTGAGTTGGGTTTTTTATCTAACTCCAATGAAGAACGATTCCTGATGAGTAAACAAGGTCAGGAATACATGGCATCAGCGATTTTTAGATCAATAAGAGACTATAAAGAAAGTATTGAGGCTAGATAAGATCGAGTAGGTCTTCAAAAACAACAGCCCTTTTTCGAGAGAAAAAGGGCTGTTGTTTTTTTAAATGGGTAAAGAAATTATTTAGATCCTTATCTTCGATTTGGTCTAAAGGAGAAATAGATTCATTTAAAGATTTGTCTTTTTGGAACGAATATTCAATCTAAACTCTCACCCATTTCAATAGGACAACGATCCAAAAAAAAGCCTACCAAATCTCTTTGATAGGCCAAGCGTTAAATTTAAAGGGCTAGCAACTTTTAATGTAATTTAACAGTTAGTTACTTAAAGAGCTAGTAAAATGTAATTCAATACTAAAATTTGTTTTTTAAAATTGTTGGCTCCCTATTTTTTCTTTAACCTATCCAAATATGAAAATACCCCCAAGGATTCCGGAAAGTGGCCTTTAATTTTTCAATTCCATTCCCTTAATCTTGAAATCACCATGATCCTCATTCGAATTCAGCCAAATTCTTATTCGGAAATGGGCTTTTGTTTATATTAAGGCAAACTCTTACCCTAAAATTTAGGTTTGAGATATATAAACCCAAATAAATCTTTTAATCACAATTACTCGATGACAACACAATCTTTTCAATCATTATTAGACCAACTTCATGCTAAATCAGAAAAAGTAAAGCAGGGAGGCGGAGCCAAAAGAATAGAAAAAGAACATGCAAAGGGTAAGCTTACAGCGAGAGAGAGAATTGAATACCTGATAGATGATAATTCTGACTTTTTGGAAGTTGGGGCTTTTGCTGCCGATGGGATGTACGTGGAAGAAGGAGGCTGTCCTTCTGCTGGAGTAGTTACAGGTATTGGTACTGTGAAAGGAAGAATGGTCGTCATTGTAGCCAATGATGCCACTGTTAAAGCTGGAGCTTGGTTTCCTATGACCGCTAAAAAGAACTTAAGAGCTCAGGAAATAGCTATGGAGAATCACTTGCCAATCATCTATTTGGTAGATAGTGCCGGGGTCTTTCTCCCAATGCAAAATGAGATCTTTCCGGACAAAGAGCACTTTGGGCGGCAGTTTCGAAATAACGCTAAAATGTCTTCCATGGGAATCGTACAGATTGCTGCAATTATGGGAAGCTGCGTGGCGGGTGGTGCTTATTTACCAATCATGTCGGATGAGGCGATGATCGTTGATAAGACAGGTTCCATTTTTTTAGCGGGTTCGTACTTGGTAAAAGCTGCGATAGGAGAAAGTGTAGATAATGAAACCTTAGGAGGGGCATCCACCCATTGTGAGATTTCTGGTGTCACCGACAATAAATTTGATTCTGATCAAGATTGCTTAGATGCGATCAGAAATATTTTTGATAAACTAGGATCTAACCCTCAAGCAGGGTTTGATAGAATGGAGCCTAAAGCCCCAATGATCTCAGGTGATGAATTGCTGGAGAAATTCCCAATGGAACGTGTTAAGCCCTATGATATGCTGGAGGTGATCAAAGGATTGGTAGATGGGGGAGAAATAGATGAATATAAAAAAGATTATGGCAAGACGCTCATTTGCGGGGTCGCAAGAATTGACGGTTGGGCCGTAGGAATCGTAGCAAACCAACGGAAAATTGTCAAAACTGCCGATGGGGAAATGCAAATGGGAGGAGTGATATATTCTGACTCTGCAGATAAGGCAGCCAGGTTTATTATGAATTGTAACCAAAGGAAAATACCGCTCGTATTTTTACAAGATGTGAGTGGTTTTATGGTAGGAAGTAAAGCCGAGCATGGAGGGATTATTAAAGATGGAGCAAAAATGGTGAATGCCATGGCAAACTCAGTAGTCCCAAAGTTTACGATTGTACTTGGGAATTCTTACGGCGCAGGAAACTATGCCATGTGTGGCAAAGCCTATGACCCTAGATTGATTTACTCTTGGCCTACAGCTCAAATGGCAGTCATGTCAGGTGCTTCTGCTGCTAAGACTTTACTTCAGATAAAAGTAGCATCACTAAAGAAGAAAGGGAAAGAGATTTCGGAAGAAGATGAAAAGGAACTTCTTGATGAAATTACGAATAAATATCAGGAAGAATTAAGTCCCTATTATGCTGCTTCTAGACTTTGGGTAGATGGAGTGATTGATCCAAGAGAAACCAGAAAGGTGATCAGTACAGGGATAGAGGCAGCAAATCATGCTCCCATCACGGATAGATTTAACGTTGGGGTTATTCAGACTTAAACGCTTTTTTGCTAACTTATTAAAACCAACTTATTAAAATAGAATTTTGCCTATGAGTACCTTGACAAATGGAGAGCTTAATGCTTTGGTTTCTCTGTTGGATGACACTGATAACGAGGTGCGGAATCATGTTAGGGAAAGAATCATTTCTCTGGGAACGGAGATCATCCCATTTTTAGAAGAGAAATGGGAGAATAGCTTTAATCCCGAAATTCAGAAGGAGATTGAGGAGTTGGTGCATGATTTGCAGTTTTCATTGTTGAAAAGAAGATTGATCCAATGGAGAGATTCAGAGGACAGGGACTTGCTCACTGGACTTTGGATTATCAACACCTATCAATATCCAGATTTGGAATATGAAAAGTTGAATGCAGAAATGCATCAAATCTATTTCGAAGTATGGACAGCTTTTAAAAATGATCTGCCTCCTTATGATCAAATAAGGATAATCAATAACGTGCTTTTTAATAACTTAAGGTTCTCTGCAAATACAAAGAATTTCCACTCGCCAGCAAACAGTATGTTGTCGGCTGTTTTGGATTCTAAAAAAGGAAACCCCTTAAGTTTATGTGCTATTTACTTATTGGTGGGGAAGAAGCTGGGTTTACCAGTTTATGGAGTGAATCTCCCAAACCTCTTTGTTTTAACCTATAAAACGGAAAGTCTAACCTTCTACATTAATGCATTTAATAAAGGATTGATTTTTAGTAAACAAGATATATACAATTACCTAGAGCACTTAAAGTTAGATCCTAAAGAGGAGTATTTTGAACCTTGTGCTTACCTGCAAATCTTGCTTAGGACCTTACGGAATCTAGGTAATTCATTTGAGAAATTGGGTGAGATGGAAAAAGTCGAGGAGATCAAAGAATTGATCGAAATATTGCAAGCTTAGAAGCTTCTGACATTGCAACCTACCGCTCGGACTTGAGATGGTCCGGGCTGCTCTCCTTTCAAAATTTGATTTAAAGCTCTTTCCAAGAATTTTTCTGTGACGGCACTCTCTGCTTGTGCATTATTGTCAATAGCACCTCGGTAAGCGATTTTTATTCCATCCTCACCCGGTACCAGAACGATCACTTCAGGAAGTTTTGTGATCTCAAATTGCTTGACCCACTCATGATCCTCATCCATAAGATAGGGCATGTTTAGACCTGTTTCATCAATATGACTTCGAAGTAATTCGGGGTTTTGCTCTTTTCCAACAGACTCAGAATTAACCAATGCAAAGGAAATTCCTTGATTCTGAAATCTGGTTCTGATGTCTATGATTCTTTCCTCATAAAGCTTTGCAAAAGGGCAATTCATACTATGAAAAACTAAAACCAATGCCTTCTCCTTGAGAGAACTGGAAATCGAAGTGTTTTTATCTGTCACCGCATCATTTAGAGACATGTCTCCAATATTTTGCGCATGTGAACTAAGGCCCAAAGAGAAAATTAGGTAGAAAAATAAGAGATGTTTCTTCATAGTGTATTTGATGAATTTTCTGATTTCAGAAATATTGACTCGTACAGAGGAAGTCGGAAAAGGGTTTTATTCTAAACTACCAAATGGTATAAGTTAAAACCACATCTTGAAGAATTCTTGCTTGCACCTTGTAGTAGTGATCGGCAAACTCTGTTCCTCGGATCTTGGCTTTGATAACAGTAGCTCCGGGCTCAAAAGGCTCCAAGAGTATATTTTCCCGGAAACTTACGCCTCTCCTTCCTTGACATTTAAAGATAGACTCTTTTGCAGACCAAGCCAAAGTATAGTGGAGAGGATCCTTTTCCAAGAAATCTAATTCTGAGGGATCTAGAAACCGGAAACCAATTCTCAATATTTTTTCACGGATAAAATCCATGTCAATCCCCACAGGAAGTTCCCTGTGAAAGATAGCTCCAGCAAATCCTTCCGTATGGGAAAGGGACACGTAGCCATTTCCAGTCATGGATTGAGATTTGCCATGCTCATCCTTAAAAAAGCCAGGATAGGGGATATGTAGCACTTCTAGGGCATCCTTAATAGCCAACCTTGCTGTCGCCCATTCCTTTCTCTTTTCGATGTGAGAGATGTTGGCATAGGAAAGTTTTTCTCGAAAGCTGAGAAAATCAAGATCTTCTTCTTGTTGTGATTCAATTATCTTGATGGCTAAGGCCGATGAAGCGTCAATTTTTTCTATTTTTGTTTGCATACGCCAATAGGGCTTTGCTTAAGTCACCGTCCAATATATGTCAAAAATTCAAGTTAATAAATTACATACGCTGACCGGGCATAATGACTGCATTTATGCTTTGACTGAAGGAACCGATCCAAGATTTTTTTATACTGGTGCAGGAGATGGAATGGTGGTCGAGTGGGATCTTGATCAACCCGACGATGGGAAGCTGATCGCAAAGCTTCCGCATTCTGTTTATGCTTTGGAAGTGGACAAAGAGAGAAATTTACTTTTCATTGGTCATAATTTTGAAGGAATTCATGTCATTGACCTAAATGAAAACAAGGAAATCTGGTCGATTAAGTTTACTGATCAAGCCATTTTTGATATTAAAATCTTTGGGAGTGAGGCATTCATAGGGACTGGGGATGGTATTTTGACGATCATTGATATCCCAAATCAATCTTTGAAAAAGAGAGTGAAATTGAGTTCTAAGAGTATTCGAGTGATGTCAATTTCTCCGAATAACCTGCATTTAGCTTTAGGGCTAAGCGATAATTCCATCAAAGTATTAGATCTCAGAAATGATTACCAGCCAATTGCCAATCTTTCAGGGCATGAGAAATCCGTTTTTGGCTTGACTTATTCGCCAGATGAAAAGACTTTGGTTAGTGGGTCAAGAGATGCCAGATTGAAATTTTGGAATGTCTCGGATTATGCCTTAGATGAAACAATTGTAGCACACATGTATGCTATTAATTATTTATCTTTCAAGGAGGATGGCAAATACATGGTGTCCTGTTCCATGGATAAATCCATTAAAGTTTGGGACGTAGAAGAGCGAAAGCTGCTGAAAGTAATAGATAAAGCAAGGAATGCCGGACACGGTACATCAATAAATAAAGTTTTATGGAGCTCTTACTCTGGGCAGGTAGTTTCTGTATCAGATGATAGGACCATCTCCATATGGCAAATTGAAGAGAATTAACACATGAAAATAACACCTGCAGCCGTTCGGCAACAATCATTTGAAACAGCCTTCAGAGGCTATGAAAAAAAAGAAGTAGCGCAATTTTTAGAAGAGGTAAGCCAGGTTTTAGATCAGGTTCATCAGGAAAATATTGAGCTGAAATCGAAACTTCAAAATACTCAAGCTGAGGCCAAGAGGCTTAAGGATGTGGAGGAATCTTTATTCCGAACCTTAAAAACTGCAGAGGATACAGGTGCTTCGATGATTGAGGAAGCTAATGAAGCTGCTGATTTGATTATTGCGGAATCCAATACCTTGGCAGATAAAACGGTAGCTGAGGCCAAGGAATATGCCAAAAAAGTTCAAGCTCATGCCGAAGAACAAGCGGGTATTCTCTTGGGAGCTGCGGAGGTAAAAGCCAAAGAAACGATTGTCGAATTGAGAGAAAGTATGCAGGGCTTGGTGAGGTCTTACGAAGGACTGGTGGAGCAAAGAGAGGCTTTGGTGAAAAGCCTGAAAAGGATTTCCCAAGACATGCTCAATCAAATTGATTTATCCGATGCTCATTTTGCCAGGATAGATGCCAAAGCACATCAACGCGCAATTGATGAGTTGAGTCGATCCAATGCTTTTACATATGCCAATATTGAAAACTTGGTTCAAGAGACCAAGCAAGAGGAAATAGAGGTCCCCAAAAAGGAAGATCCTATTGCTGAAATGGAAGTAATAGAGGAGAATATTGAGTTGGAAATGCATGATGGATCTCCGGATATCCAGCAGGAAGTAGAAGAAGCTCCCAAAGAAGAGGAGGAAATAGTTTCAGAAGCGGAGGAGGAAATCGAAGTAGAGGAGGAAATTGTCGAAACTCCGGTAGCTGAAGAAGAGCCAATTGTAGAAGAAAAACCCAAAACTCAAGCGGAGCTTCCTAAACAAGAAGTAGAACCCAAAAAAGAAACAAATCCTAAAGCAGAAGAACCTGAGTCTAATAAATCCAGTGAGGATTCCAGTAAAAAGTCAGGATCATTTTTCGACCAATTTGACTAATGGGAAAAGTATCGCTAGAAGGGATTGAGTTTCATGCCTATCATGGTGCTTATCCTGAGGAGAATGTCCTTGGGAATAGGTTTACACTGGATTTGGAGCTTGAAACAGATTTTAAAAAAGCAATGCTCCAAGACGATCTAAAGTCCACTGTAGATTATACAAAATTGTATAAGATTATTAAGGATAGGATGGATGTTCGGGTGAAACTATTGGAACACCTTGGACACTTAATCATTGAGGATATTTTAAAATATTATCCCGACACAAAAGAAATAAAAATCACTTTAAAAAAGCATCACCCGTCCTTGGGTGGCTTGGTAAAATACTCAGCCGTTGAAATACACTACCCGCAAGATTATGACTAAGATTTCTCTGTTCCTTTTGTTGAATATTATGACAATTTTGGGAGCTATCGCACAGGGAGAAGCCTATCAGTTTTTCACTAGCAAAGGCAAAAAAATAGAGCTTAAAGATGTGCTCAAGAAAAGCTCGGAAGCGGATATTACTTTCTTTGGAGAGCTTCATAACAATAGTCTGGCCCACTGGCTTCAATTGGAGGTTCTAAAAGGAATGCAAGCCGAAATTCCTGATTTAGTTTTGGGTGCAGAATTTTTTGAAAGAGATGATCAATTGTCAATAGATGAATGGTTTTCGGGTTTTATCACCGAGAAAAACTTTGAGGCTGAAGCAAAACTTTGGAATAATTACAGTACGGATTATAGGCCTTTGATGCGCTTTGCCAAAGAAAATAACCTTGAGTTTATTGCCAGTAATGTGCCTAGAAAGTATGCCTCTTTAGTAAGTAGATCTGGGAAAGTGGCCTTGGATAGTTTGTCTGATGAGGCAAAGAGATACTTTGCTCAATTGCCCTATGAAATTGATATGGATTTACCAGGTTATGTGGCCATGAAAGACATGATGCATGGAGCACCGGGGAATTCTGATTACATGGTTCAAGCTCAAGCATTAAAGGATGCTACTATGGCAGAATCCCTTTTTTCGGCTATCTCTGCAAAAAAGAAAATATTGCATGTGAATGGTTCGTATCACTCCAAAGATGGAGAGGGTATATTATGGTATTTAAAAAGAGAGTTTCCCGAGCTTAACATTCTAAATATTCATACCATTACTCAGGATAGTTTGGATAAGTTGGACCCTCAATACAAAGAGTCAGGAGAAATAATTTTGGTCTTGCCAAAGGATAGTCACGAATCCTATTAAAAAACATGTACAGTAGAGCAGAAACTTCTAGAATTCGAAAAGAATTTTGGCTTGCTTTTGGTCAATATTTGAAGCCAATACGCAGTGCTTCAGGTTTTAGGGTCAATTGGCCAAATTATAAAACGGGAGTCAAAGACGTGTACTTTCGAATGAAGGCAGAGCGAGATTTTGCTTCAGTGGGTATTGAAATATGCCATTCAGATGTAGAGCTTCAGGAATTATTTTTTGAGCAATTTGTACAATTTAAAAAGCTTCTGGAGGTTGAGCAAGAGGAGGAGTGGAGTTGGCAGTTACATGCTGAAAATGAAATAGGACAGACTATCAGTAAAATTGAAAAAGTACTTCCGGGAGTGAATGTAATGGATCAAAAGGATTGGCCCGATATCATCTCTTTTTTGAAACCAAGGATTATCAAGCTGGATGCATTTTGGGATAATGTAAAACCTGGATTTGAAGAGTTTTAGTTTGAAAATTTCCGACTAGAATTCTTTAGGAAATTAATTTAATCCGGCTATTAATTGGTCTAAGGCGGAGTTTATGGAACCTTTGTCAATTATTTCATTTGTTGTCAAGACCCCAGTTCCTGTACCCATCCATAAGACTTCATATGTTTCAGCATTTTGGATTAAAAAAATGACTTTTCCATATTTTCCTGACTCAAGTTTAACAGGATAATACATTGTAGAAAAAGCATTGCCAACGCTGCCATATCCCAAAACTTCTTTTTCATAATCAATCGAAGAAATTACTGATTGGACCAGAAGATCTGGGTTTTGCTCCTCTTTAGAAAACCCTCTTTCTTTCATTTTTTTCTCAAAAAGCTTATTAAGCATGAGGATATCTTTGGAAGCATCCGCTTTGGTGATCACTTGAAATGTTTTTTTATTGGATAATCCAGAATTATTAATAACCTGATCTACGATAATATTTTCAGGAGTTTTACATGAAATTAAGGTGAAAAGAATTCCGGCAACTAAAAGCAGATTTTTCATATTAAAAAGGGGTTAGATGCTATGAATTCAGAAATAAAGAGAAGTTTAGTTTACTAAAAGCCCATTATTTGAAAATTTCCGACTAGAATTCTTTAGGAAATTAATTTAATCCGGCTATTAATTGGTCTAAGGCGGAGTTTATGGAACCTTTGTCAATTATTTCATTTGTTGTCAAGACCCCAGTTCCTGTACCCATCCATAAGACTTCATATGTTTCAGCATTTTGGATTAAAAAAATGACTTTTCCATATTTTCCTGACTCAAAGTGATTAGAAATTGACGTTGCATTAGCCGGTAAGCCAATGCCTGCATACTCCAGAACTTCTTTTTCATAATCGATCGAAGCGATTACAGATTGGACCAGAAGATCTGGGTTTTGCTCATCTATGGAATACCCTCTTTCTTTCATTTTTTTCTCAAAAAGCTTATTAAGCATGAGGATATCTCTGGAAGCATCCGCTTTGGTGATCACTTGGAAGGTTTTATTACCGGATAATCCAGAATTATTAATAACCTGATCTACGATAATATTTTCAGGAGTTTTACATGAAATTAAGGTGAAAAGAATTCCGGCAACTAAAAGTAGATTTTTCATATTAAAAAGGGGTTAGATGCTATGAATTTACGAAAAAAAAGGAATTTAGTTTACTAAAAGTCTATTATTAGAATTTCAAGCTTTTAAAAATCTTTAGCTTTATGTTTTAAGTATCAATTTGTTAGGCTTAAAACCCAAGTTGTTTCTGCTTTGAATAGAAAAACTCCATGGTGGTTTTTTCTCCATTCTCTTCCAATTCTAGCCAAAGCTGCATTTTATCGCCCACGCGTTTCATCGTAAACCCATGAAACCAGATGGTTTTATCGCCAGTTTCCACCAAACGAAAAGTGGTCCATTTTTCTTTTTCTTCCCAGCCAGAAAGATCAGGATTGAAGTGTTTTAATTTCAGGTAAAAAGTATCTCCTTCTTGAACCATATTCATGAATTCGGTGAATACCAATTTGCCTTCGCTCCAAAACCGAAACGTTCCCACCATATTTCCATCCACTGCTGGCATCCAGGTCTCATCACATTCACCGCCAAGACCAGTCCCAGTCCAGTACCCGACAAGCCAGTCCAAATCTTCAATTGAACCAGTTCCCGGACTTTCCCCATCTTTTAGGTGTTTTACTTGGCTAAATACCGGTACCCATAGGATATTCAATAAAATTATAAGGAGCAGCTTTTTCATAGAAAGTCATTTTCCAATGAATATAAAAAATCTTATTGATCGTGACGCTTTGGTAAGTCCGGATTGATAAAAGTAAAGCCTCTCGCTTCATCCCCTTCAAAAAAATCAATTTGCATACCCATGAGGAACATGTAGTGTCTTTTTTCGATTAACACAGGAATTCCTGCCACTTCAAATTGTTGATCTTCAGGTTTTGGCTTGTCAAAGCCTAGAGCATATGCCATTCCGCCGCATCCACCGCCTTTTACACCTACTCGAAGGCTATATTCCGCGGGGATATTTTTGTTAGCCATGATGTTTTTGATCTCGGCCTCAGCTTTTTCTGTTATTTGAACGGGGATAATCATGTGAATCCAATGTTTTTGGCTCGAAATTGGTTCCTTTCGAATTCAAATTTACAATCTCTCTTGTTTTTTGGCAGGGATAATTTGTAGATATTCGAATGAAATTACCTGAAAATGGATTATCTAATAGATTTGCTTAAAATTCTTTTACCAGCTGGCATCGTGCTATATGGTATGTATTTAGTTGTGGTATCTTTTCTTTCCAAAGAGCGTGAGAAAATGCTGGTTGAATTGAAAACTCAAAATACAAAGACTGTACTGCCCATTCGTTTACAGGCTGCCGAAAGGCTTTGTTTACTATTGGAGCGGATTTCTCCAAATAATTTGGTGAGAAGATCAAACCCTGCTTCCATGACCGCCAATGAACTCCATGCCTTATTATTGCATGAGGTAAGAGAGGAGTTTAACCATAATTTCTCTCAGCAAGTGTATTTTTCAGAACAAACCTGGGAAGGGGTAAAAAATGCTGTGGAAAGTGTGATTACGCTACTAAATCAAAGCAGGCAAAGTTTAGACAACGAAGCTTCAGGTATGGATCTGGCTAAGTCTATTTTTGCCAAATCTCTGGAGCAAAAAAACGACGCGGTATCTTATGCGTTGAAATTAGTAAAATCAGAAATTCAATTATTCTTTTAATACGATGACATCCTTTAAATCTAAAGCAACTAATGTACTTGACCAGGCAAAGAATTTGTATGGTAAACAAGTGAATGCTTTGGTGAAACAAGAGGAGAAAGTCAAAGAATTACTAGTTCAGGTAAAAGAGAAGGTGGTTAGTGTAGGAGGAAACTCTAGAGTTAAGAAGTTGATAGAACCTTTGGGGGTATTTATCAGAATGATCAAAGCTCACTTTAATGGGGCACATAAACTTTCGTTTAGTACGCTTGGGCTCATAGTTCTAGCCATGGTTTATTTCATAGCTCCGATTGATATGATTCCTGACTTTCTGGGATTTTTTGGCTTTGCCGATGACCTATCGGTAGTATTGGCTGTTTATGCCAAGGTAAAAGACGAAATTGACGAATTTTTAGATTGGGAGAGAACTCAACAGTAATTCTGACTGTTACCTCCCAAATCCAGAAATTATGCTTGATCAAAGTACGCCAGTTATTACCAAAAAAACATTAGAAAAAGCACTTGATTATCCAGGCTTAAAGCAATTGACTCTTGATTTAATTGCCCAAGGAAAAACCACTGGCATGAATCAGTCGGAGTCCTATTTGGACTATACCCGAATGAATATGGTCAGAATGAAGCGGGTAGAGAAAACATCAAAGATTTCTCCTGAAATGGAAGCTTTGATCAAAAATATAAGTGAACCTCAAGTTTGGGTGATTTTGACAGAAGCTTGGTGTGGAGATGGCTCACAAAGCATTCCGTTTCTAGCAAAAATTGCGGAATTAAACCCGTTGATTTCGATAAAAATTATCTTCAGAGATGAAAACCCTGAAGTTATGGATCGATACTTAACCAATGGGGCAAGGTCGATTCCTAAATTAATAGCTTTTGATCAAAACCTTGAGGAAGAATTGTATACTTGGGGACCTAGACCGAAATTTCTTCAAGATAGATTGTTAGCTTACAAAGAAAATACACATGGAGTGAGTTCGAAGGAATTTTCCGAAGGAACCTACCTTTGGTATGCAAGAGATCGAAATAGGTCATTAGAGAAAGAAATTATGAAACTCATTTCTGAATATGTCATGGCATGAACGTAGCACTAATCTCAGGTACTTCCGGTATGGTAGGGATGCAGCTTTTGCATCAACTTTTAAATCAATATGATTATGTAATCAGTGTTGGTAGAAGGAAGCTTGCGCTAAAGCATCAAAAACTCGTACAACTGGAGGGCGATTTACTCGAAATCAAAAGCTGGGATTGGGAAAATCTACTCGTGGCTGACACTTTGGGCGGGGAGTTATATTCTTTGAAGGAAGCTATTTTGGAGCAAAAGGCAGAAATCCATGGGTTTTCCTCTCTTGGTACTACCATCAAGCAAGCTGGTTCGAAGGAAAAATTTTATCAAATTGACCATGATATGGTCATGAGGTTTGCTGAGTGGGCAAAGTCCCTTGGTGCGACTAAATTTCTATATGTTTCTGCCTCAGGAGCAAATAAAGACTCCTCTATTTTTTACAGTCAAACAAAAGGAAAAATTGAAGAAGATTTAAAATCCGTTGGTTTTGACTTTTTGGGGCTTTTTAGACCCTCTTTACTTTTGGGGAATAGATCTGAATTTAGATTAGGTGAGCAGATTGCAACCCTAGTGATGAAGCCCTTAGTTTGGTTAGGGGTTTTTAAAAATCTCCGTCCGATCTATGATTATCAAGTTGCCAAAGCTCTGGTTAAGATTGCCAAGGCACAAAAAACAAATTCAGTTGAAATTATCTCCTCTGGAGAAATGCAAGACCTAAGTAAATGATTGTAGTAATTCAAAGAGCATCCGAAGCATCGGTAAAAATTGAAGGGGAAATTAAGTCGGAAATCGGTACAGGATTAATGATTTTGCTGGGAATTGAAGAGGCAGACACGGTAGAGGATATTTCATGGCTTTCTAAAAAAATAATCAACCTGAGGATATTTCCCGATGAAAATGAAGTTATGAACAAAAGTCTTCTTGATGTCAATGGGGAGATTTTATTGATTTCTCAGTTTACACTTCATGCAAGTACAAAAAAAGGGAATCGTCCTTCTTACATCAAAGCTGCGAAACCCGATATCGCAATCCCGATGTATGAAAAGATGATCGCTACTTTGGAAGCTGAATTGGGCAAAGCCATTGGAACAGGCGAATTCGGAGCAGACATGAAAGTTTCCCTCGTTAATGATGGCCCGGTGACTATTGTGATAGACAGTAAGAATAAAGTATAATTGAAGCTGTAATTAATCCCTTCATTTAATGTCTGATCGGGTGAGGGCAGGATAGGATTCATACTTTTTGAAACTACTTTACCTTAATGAAGATCGTCCTACCCATCGTATTGTCGGTATTAATTTTAATACCTGTTTATTTTTTTGGCTTTAGAAGTGATACTCCAAATGAACCAATTTCTAATGTTCAAACTCCTCCAAATATTGTTTTTGTCTTAGCTGATCAATGGAGAGCTCAGGAAGTGGGATACGCAGGAAATGATCAGATTATCACTCCAAACCTAAATAAGCTTGCTACCGAAAGTTTGATTTTTGAGAATGCGGTAACTACCATGGCTGTTTGTGCGCCTTGGAGGGCTAGTTTTCTAACAGGACAATATCCATTGACACATGGAGTGTTTTATAATGATAAACCACTTCCTAATGAAGCTTATACCTTTGCGGAAATCTATAAAGAGGCTGGGTATCAAACAGGGTACATCGGTAAATGGCATCTTAACGGTCATGCCAGAGGTGCCGACCCATTCAGTGCAAGAGATCAGCCGGTTCCAAAGGATAGAAGACAAGGGTTTGATTATTGGAAAGTCAGAGAGGTGACCCATAATTATAACAACAGTTTTTATTTTGATGAGGAAGATAAGAAGCATGTTTGGGAAGGGTATGATGTGTTTCCTCAGACAGATAGTGCGATCAGTTATATCTCAAAGAATAAGGAAAAGCCTTTTGTACTTATGCTTTCCTATGGACCTCCCCATGATCCCTATTTTTCTGCACCCAAAGAGTATCAGGATTTATATGATGCCGGCACGCTGAAATTGAGACCTAATGTGCCTGAGGAATATCAAGATAGTGCCAGAAGAGTTTTGGCCGGATACTATGCTCATGCTACTGCCATCGATAAGGCCATTGGGGATTTGCTGGAAGGAATAGAGAAAGCAGGAGTTGCAGATAATACCATTTTTGTATTTACCTCTGAGCATGGAGATATGTTGATGTCAAGGGGAGTAGTGAAGAAACAAAGGCCCTGGGATGAGGCGATCAAAGTACCGATGTTGATTAGGTATCCCGGTAAACTGGAGAGCAGAAGGGTTTTGGACCCAATTGGCACTCCGGATATCCTTCCAACTCTATTGGGATTGAGTGATATACCCATACCTAAATCAATTGAAGGAAAAGACTTTTCGAAAAATCTTTTATCAGGTAAGGATCTTGAAAATGATGCGACTTTAATTATGCTGCCGGTTCCTTTTCATGAATGGCAGTTTAAAAATGGAGGCAGGGAATACCGTGGCATTAGAACGAGACGCTATACTTATGTTAAAGATTTATTGGGACCTTGGCTTTTGTATGATAATGAAAACGATCCATTTCAGTTAAATAATCTGGTCAATCAAAGCGAATACAATTCATTACAGAAAAAATTGGAAAAGTCATTGAGTAAAAAGCTAAAGGAAATTAATGATAAATTTTGGCCTGCTGATGAATACATGAACCAGTGGAATTACCTCTATGATCGTACAGATAGTCTTAGAGCAGAAAATTATCTCGAAATCAATAGATGAAAATTCTGAAAGGGTATTTCTAGCTTTTCACCTGAACTTTATTGATAGGCTGAGATTATTTTTCAATCTTTCGAGCCTTAAAAATAAACTACTTTGTTTGATTTAATTTTATCCATTCAGGAGGCCACTATTTTATTTAAGGCGCAACAAGCTTTTCAAAACCTCAACTTCCAATGGGAGAAAGGTCAGAATTGGGCGATTATAGGTGATTCCGGATGGGAACTCACAGCATTTATTGAGACTTTAAGAGGGAATACGGTGCTTTCATCTGGCAAGATCGAAAGGCCTTTTTCTAAAAGTTACGTAGAAGAGAAAACGAATGCCGGAGAAGTTAACAGTTTCCGAGATCTGATTGCTTATGTCTCTCAGAAGTATGTTTTTAAAAACCGTTCTCATATCCAGAATTTTTATTTCCAACAGCGATTCAATTCATCGGAGTCTGAAGAAACAGTGACCGTTCGTGAATACTTATTGGAAGTAGATCCAAAGCTTCCTGGGCCTTGGACCATTCAAAAGGTTTCCGAGCTATTAAATTTAGAGCCTTTGATGGAGGAGTCACTACTCAAGTTGTCAAATGGTGAATCCCGGAGACTGGCGATAGGATTAGGCTTAATGCGTCAACCCAAAGTATACTTAATGGACCAACCCATGACTGGCTTGGATGTGAAAAGTAGGGAGGAATTTGGTGAAATTTTAAAAGTAATCAGCGATCATGGAGTATTGGTGTTGATTACAACTTCAGGAAATGAAATTCCAGATGGAATTAGCCACATAGCAAGGATTTCCAAAAATGGTGTTCTCAAAAGTTGGGAGAAAAAAGATTTCCATGGGACTCAAATTGAACCTTTAAATGTGCCAACTTGGGATTGGGAATTATTAAAAAGCTTGCTCCCCGAAAAGCAGGAAAAAGTGGATGAATCGGTTGTGAAACTGAAGAATGTAACGATAAAATACGAGGATCATACGATTTTAGATAAACTCAATTGGGAGATTCAGCCTGGTGAAAGATGGCTGCTAAAAGGAAGAAATGGAGCAGGAAAATCAACCTTATTGAGCTTGCTGATAGGAGAGAACCCTCAAGCATATTCTCAAGATTTCTGGCTTTTTGGTCGTAAAAGAGGAACAGGTGAAAGTATTTGGGATGTAAAGCGTCCAACAGGTTTTGTGGCGCCAGAACTCAGCCGGTATTTTCCTGCTAATCAAACCTGTCGAAAAGTGATTTTATCTGGGCTTTTTGATACTATGGGATTATTTAAAAAAGTTAGCCCAGAACAAGAAGCTTTAGCTGAGGAATGGATGAAACTGTTTGAATTGACTCCCTTAAAGGATACCGTAATACAAAGAGTTTCATTAGAACATCAGCGTTGGACTTTATTGGCGAGAGCATTAATTAAACAACCCAAATTGCTAATCCTTGATGAAGCTTCTCAGGGTATGGATGAATTTCAACGGAAACTATTTAAGGAAACTGTTCAACAAATTTGTGAGCAAAGTGACATTACGTTGATCTATGTCAGTCATTATACAGAGGATGTTCCTGATGCAGTGGATAAGATGATGGAGTTAAGTGGCAGTTAGATTTGGTCGATCCTAATTAATTTTTGTTTTTTTTAGAAAACTAAAAGAATGAAAAAAACTGTTCCTACCAATTTATCCATGAATTATATGAGTACCGGGAAGATTGAGTTTTTGTTATTATGGATATAAATCTAGGTTATTTATTTTCATTCTAGTTCTAGAATTAGTAGCGTATCTACATATAACTACTTTATAAAGTTTATAACTGATTTTTCTTTTTATCTAGTGATTTTTTGGACTTGATAGAGGATTGTCCTTCATGAAATAGTATTATATTTAGTGAAATTGTTTTTTAATTATACCATTCATGTTTATTCAGAAATTATTAAAAGAAGCGCCTTATTTTAAAGACCTAAATGATGAGATTTTTAATGATTTACTAAATAGAGGTAGACTTATAGAGATTAAATGTGGACATGCTCTCCTGCAACAGGGAGATAATTCCCAGGAGGCTTATATATTGTTTGAAGGCCGATTAAGGGCTATTCTTGAAATAGATGAAAAAGAAAGTGAAGTTTTAGGTGAGATCGCTCGAGGTGAAGTAGTAGGGGAAATGGGAGCAGTTTTTGGAACAAAGCGCAATGCCACCATTATTGCAGTTAGAAATTCCACTTTACTTCAGTTGAGTAAAAATGATTTTATTCAGCTTTTGAAGGAGCAGAAAAACACATCTCTTGACTTTATAAAAACGATTGTAAATAGGACAAAACGTTCTTTTGTTCCTAATCACAGAATTTCTACTGTCGCATTTATTCCACTTTCCTCCAATGTTTCAGTTGAAGGTTTTTTAGAAAGTTTAAGTCATGCGATAGAAAAGTATTCAAGTGTCCGCCATTTATCTTCCCAAATTTTACAATCTGAATTGAATGGATCAATTCCTCTCAATGAGGAGGATGTTTTGAAGGAAGTTCTAATTCGATATGAAGATAATTATTCATTAGTCTTGTATCAGGCAGATGACCAATGGAATAAGTGGACTGAAACTTGTTTGGCTAGAGCTGATAAAATTATTTGGTTGGCAGATTCCAGTCAACATTCAGATCCTACCATTTTTGAAAATCGTGTCAATCAGGCTTGTCTTTCTCTAAATCATGCGGATCATGAACTTGTTTTACTACATCCATCCAAGGAAAATTATCCAAAAAACACCTTGAAATGGTTCGAAAAACGCAAGCTCAGCAAGCATTATCATATATCAAGGAATAATCTAGGAGATATACAACGGTTGGCTCGTTTTTTAACTGGGAATGCGATTGGAGTAGCGTTGAGTGGAGGTGGAGTTCGTTCATCTGTGCAGATGGGGATACTTCAGGCAATGATGGAAGGAGGGATTCCAGTAGATATTATTGGAGGTACTTCAGGAGGAGCATTGATTGGGGGAGGCTTTGCCCAAATCACTGATCCAAAAGAATTCCATCCAATAGTAAAAGAAGCTGATGATAAATTTAAGAAGGCAAAAAAGCTAACCGTGCCATTAGTCTCCCTTTTTTCCGGGAATAATTTTACAAAGGCGATTAAGACCGTTTCACATGGTCGGAATATTGAAGATCTTTGGATTGATTTCTTCTGTATTTCACTAAGTTTAGTCAACCGGAAATTAGTCGTACATAGAACAGGGCCGCTTTGGGAGGCGATTCGAGCAAGTACTGCAGTAAACGGAATTATTCCACCTTTTATGAAAGATGGAGATTGTTTAGTCGATGGAGGGTTAGTAAATGCCTGCCCGACGGATATGCTCGCTAAATTGGGAGCAGGAAAATCCATTGCAATTATTGCTTCTAGTAAAAGTGGTATTTCTATGGGTAAGCCCTTTTCACCTCACGCGTCTGGATGGAGCATATTGCTCCAAAAATTAAATCCATTTAATCGGGAGAAAATTACTCCGAGTTTAGCGACGAATATATTGCAGTCTATGTATATCGCTTCGGATCATCTCCAATATCGCATTTTTGCAGATGCTCCGGTAGATTTATTCATCCATCCCCCGATTGATGAATTTCAAAGTATGGACGTGGATTCTGGGGTTGGGCTCGTTGAGTTTGGTTATAAATATGGTCTTTCTCAAATAGAGAAATGGAAAGAAGAACTAGGAATAATGGATGAACCAAACACCAATAATGAATAATTTTCCCTTCAGTCCTATTAGTGCCTGGTTGAATGAACCAGAAAATATTCAGCCTTCACTGAACCAAGATATATCAGTTGATGTGGTCATCGTAGGTGGGGGGTATACAGGATTATATACTGCACTCGAACTAAGGAAAGCAGGAATGTCCGTTGCAGTTTTGGAGCAAGAATTTTCTGGTTCTGGAGGTAGTGGCCGAAACTCTGGATATGTGGATGGATTAATCGGTAAAGACTTTCCTTCACTTTTAAAATTGTATAAGATTGAGCGAGCGAGGGAATTGTGTGATTTTGCAATGGAGGCAGTTAGGAAGCTGGAAGATTTTATTCAAAAAAATCACATTGCCTGTGAATATGCGCCCAATGGAAATATTATGGCGGCAGTGCACCCAGATCAAATTAAAAGACTAAATAAAGTAGCCCATGCAAGTGAGGCTTTAGGGATGGATTTCACTTATTTAGGACCGGAAGCCATGCGGGAGCGAGGAATTCCGTCTTCTTTTGTGGCAGGAATTTTTGATTCAGTAGGAGGAACTTTGAATCCAGGATTATTAATCAACGGGATTCGAAAACTTGCTATAGAAAAAGGAGTTCAGTTATTCGAAAAGACAAAAGTATTAAATCTGACAGAAACCCAGCCTGTAAGGGCATATTGTGAAAATGGAGTTGTATCGGCCAAATCCGCTGTAATTGCTACCAATGCATACTCTAATGAACTGGGATGGAAAAAGAGAATGGTCACACCGATTTATGCAGCCATGTGTGAGACAGAACCTTTGAATTCAGAACAACTTTCTGTTTTAGGATGGGCTGGTAGGGAAGGAATATATACTGCTCATGAGCAGCTGGAAAATTACCGACTGACTGCCCGCAATACCATCATCACAGGAGGTAAATATGTCAAAATTCCATTTGGATTTCAGGTGTCAGGTTCAACTTATATGCCCGATCTGTTTAAGAAAATAGAAATGATTTTTCGGGAACGATTTGTAGATTATGCTGACCTTAAAGTACATACATTCTGGGGCGGTTGGATAGGGATGAGTCTAGATTTTATGCCTGTTATCGGCAAAACTGGCAAACACCAAAATATCCATTATGGGTTGGGATTCTCGGGCCATGGGATTCCCCAAACCCTGCTGGTTGGAGAACTGCTCGCTGCCCAGATCCAAGGCCTTGATCATCCACTTGCAAAAGTTTTAAAACGAAGAGTTTTTCCTGCACCTCCTGAACCTTTTAAATGGTTGGTTGCAAAGACGCTTTCAGGTGTATTTACTTCTTTGGATTCCATTACTGATAGAAAGGTGATGCAATTAAAAAGGTGATTTTTTCAAGGATCAGGATTATTTATTGATTCGTAAAAAGATAGCCCATCCTATGAAAATTAATAGTGAAGCGGTGATAAAAGGCAAGTTATAATTGATGGCAAATAAGGTGCCCGCAATAAATGGGGGGATGACTTCACCGAGTGATTGCATGGATTGATTGATTCCGAGCATTTCCCCTTGTCGTCCTTCATCTGCTTTTGAAGAGACAAGTGAAGCTATATTTGGCATTATTATTCCTTGGAATATGGCAATAAATGGTGAAATGAGATACAACCAGGATGCCTTAGAAGGAAGCAAAACTGCCAAAAGCGAAAAGCCCAGAAGTAAGACGCAAATTGAAAGCAATTTCTGTGGACGAAATCGATCTGCCAAAACGCGTACTATACCGCCTTGGGTAAATGCGAACCATAATCCAATCCAGCAATAAAGTAATCCGATATCCAATTCTGTAAACGCAAATTTTTGGATTAAGAAAACCGCATAAAATTGAGTGAAAAGCGAAAAGCCTATTGATAAAAGTAAGACAACGGTAAATGTCCCTCTCAAATCAGGCAAAGAAAAAGAATATACAATATTACGAAGTGCCATGAATAAACTGAATTTGGATTCTCGCTTGGTAATTAACGTTTCTGAAAAAAAGAAATGCACAACAATAAGATTGACTAATGCTAATATGGCGGCAAACCAAAACGGAGTGTCAGAACGAAACCAACTTACTATGGAATCGTCTCCCAAAAATCCTCCAAGGGCTGGGCCAAGAATAAAACCAATGCCAAAAGCCATACCTGCCAGTCCAAAATTCTTGGTTTTTTCTTTCTCCTCGCTAATATCAGAAATGGCTGACATAGCAATGGACACATTTCCTCCAGCAAAACCGGGTAATAACCTGCTAAAAAATAGAAGCCAAAGGTTTTTAATGATGATCGCCCAGGCAAAAAGTAAATAACCAATAAGGACACCAATTATGGACAGGATCAGCATTTTTTTTCTTCCAAACCTGTCTGATAAAGCACCCAAAATAGGAGCTCCAAAGAACTGCATCAATGGATAGCAACCTACCAATAACCCAAACATTATCGACCGATAAGCCTCACTAGCCATTACTGGAAGAATAGAGCTGTCGGGTTGAAAAAAAAGGGCAGGCATAACTGGAATAATGATACCAACTCCCAACATATCCAGGAATACCGTAAGTAAGATGGCAGTTATTGGCTGTACTCCTTTCTTTTTATTACCTGTCATATTTAGGTGTTTCCATTAGGGAAAACTTTCATAAAATTTATTTTTTTTTCTTAATGTATCGCAGATAATTCAACATTATTAACACATACCTTGGTATTAAATTTTATAGATAGAAGTTAGGGTAGATCTCTGTGAGATGCAGACAAAAGATTGGTAATTTCTTTTTTCATCCGGTTTAAACCCGAGACCATGAAATCAGCAAAAATCAATTCTTTTTAACCTTCACTTCTTTAAACATCACCTCATTATTACTTCGCCTAATGTCTTTACCACTGGTGGTGGTCACGTTTTTCAAGTGAACTTCTTTGGTGAGGACATACGGATACTTTTCCTCATAAGATTCATCTTTTCTTTCAGAATTGAAGTTGCCAAAAATAGCTGGCCCCTGGTAATCCTCGGGGTGATTAGAGTCATCAATTTTTAGATTCTCGATGAGAATTTCCTCCGGCATATAGCAAGTGTAGCCAAAATCATGTTGCCCGGAATTATAGCCATTGATAAGAGAAGCATTGTAGGTTTTTCCAGCATTCGGAATAAAAGTGCAATCCCGAATTATTAATTTGCCTTCCCAGGTACTTCCGTAATCTGATCGAAGGTTGATCAAGCTTCTACCACGAATTTCAGAATTTTCTACCGTGAAAGTTCCTGTCCCAATTGCGTTTATTCCCATGTGCCCCAAAGTAGAATTTCGGATCGTTGCATTAGCAACCCCCATGTGGGCATCAAATCTGGAGAAAGTGCATTGATCGAAAAGTAGATTTTTGGAGTAATTCGAACCCATGATTCCCCAGAAAGTACTGTCATCAATATCATTGGTTTGAGTGCAATTGATAAAGGAAACGTTAAGGGCTCGGTTTACCAAAATGTCATAGGAACCCATAGAAACCGTAGTTCCGGCATTTCCAATGGTTTGGTACGTTTTATGTCCTGTTAAAATGGTGTTTTGTACCGATACGTTCGTGCAATTGCTAATATTAAGAAACCCTCCATAGGGAGCCCCATGATCTTGCTCGCCTTGGATACGATGTTCTAAACCATCCACGATTACATTGGAACGCTGAATGGAAATGTTTCTGCTGTAATAGTTGTATTTAGATTCCTCTTGATTGGCGATCGTGATAAAATGTCCGCCTGTGATTTTTAAGATTTTTTCATCGATAGGCAGTACTGACATTTCGGTTATCTGATCAAAATCCCAAATAATCGGGGCATTTTTATCCACATTTCCATTTTTATCAACCAAAATAATATCCGTTTGTGAAGCCCCATTGTTCTGATTTGGGCCAAAACGAATATATCTTTTAGTGGTAGCATCAGTTAGGGTTATTAAGGCAGGACCAGGCAATTCCAAGTCTAACTTTTTCTGGTTTCTCTTGACTGATTTTATTCCATCTAGTGAATAAGATTCAAGTGAAGAGCGGACCAAGAAAACTGGTACAGTTCGATTCTGCACATTTCTGTCATCGATGATAAATGTGGCATTACCAAAGTCAGTATTTGTCTGGATTTCTACTGTCAAGTCATCTCCTCCAATAAAATAAACAGCTTTGTCATTAGCTTTTACTGGCAATTGGTTTTGATTGGCGAATTCATGGGCTTTTACAATAGCTCTTAAATCGTCAGTTTCCCCATCTCCTTTAGCTCCAAAATCGCTATAATGAACCACATCATCGATGAAAGTATTTGATTGAAATTGACCTTCTCCACGATCACTTGTTAGGGTAGAAGAAATACTAAATGCTAAAAATAGTGTCAATAATAGTTGATTCATTTTGTATCTAGATTAAGAAGAAAAATGAATTTGCGATTTTCTCAACGAGAATAAAAGGTTTTCAAAATTCCTTTAGTAGGTTTTATTATAAGTCTTATTCAAATAGAATGTGACTAGGAAAGATGAAAATAGATATTCTATGAATGGGATTATCTAAATCTCCTTATTAGATTCAACAATCTTTTTCCATTTTTATCACTTATGAATTCTAGACGTGACTTTATCCAAAAATTATCTTTAGGGGCAGTGATGCCTAGTTTAGTTGGATTTACGGCTCAAAATAAAGAGTTTAAGATGGATCATTCCATTGGTGGAGATGAGTTTTGGGACCAGGTTCGGGAGCAATTTCCATTAACAAAGGATAGGGTTTATCTAAACAACGGCACATTCGGGCCTTCACCAACTCCGGTTTTGAAAGCCATTAAAAATTCTTTAGATGAGACCAATACAATTGGAGAGTATGGACATATAAATCCTCTTCGAGGTGAATTAGCTGATTTTGTTGGTATCAAGGAATCTGAAATTTCTTTAACTCATAATACTACCGAGGGCATCAATATCATGGCTTGGGGATTGCCTTTGTCAGCTGGAGATGAAGTCATCATCACCTATCATGAGCATGTGGGAAATGCTTTGCCTTGGCTAAATCGAGCCAAACTTGATAACATTGTTTTGGTTCCTTTTGAGCCTGCTGCAACCCAGGCAGAAAATCTTGATTTGATTAAAAAACTGGTGACCCCTCGTACGAAAGTCATCGCAATACCACATATCACCTGCACGACCGGTTTGGTATTTCCCATTAAAGAAATAGCAGAATTTGCCAAGTCAAAAGGGATTTTTACAGCGATTGATGGAGCACACGGAGCAGGAACTTTTGACTTGAACTTACATGAGCTTGGTGTGGATTTTTATGCCACCAGCTACCATAAATGGATGCTTGGGCCAAATGGATCTGGCTTCTTATATGTCAAAGAAGAGAATTTAGATCGATTACAGGCCTTTCAGGTAGGAGCCTATTCTGATGTAGGTTTTGATTTGAATAGTTCTCCACCATCTCTTAAAGGCTATGTCAATACTGCCCACCGCTATGATTATGGAAGCCAAAGTTTACCCATGATCAAGGGTGTTTTGGCAGCAAAGAATTTTCATTTAGAAATAGGAAAGGAGAAAGTGGAGGGAAGAGTTCGGGAACTAAACCAATACCTGTATGAAGGTTTGACGCAGTTTGACAGTCAGCTAGAGATTATTACTCCTTGGGAAGCTGAATCTAGAATTTGTATGATTTCCATCAAGCCTAAAAATATGGGCTATGAGGAAGTATATCATAAAGTAAGTAAGAAAGGATTCAGGCTTAGGATTGTGCCAGAGGGAGGAATTAATGCCATTCGTATTTCCACTCATATTTATAATAATAAGACAGAAATAGATGCGCTTCTATCTGCAGTGAAGGAAGTGCTGGCTTAACTCTTCTTCTTTTTATTTTCAAGTTTTATCAATGCTTGTTCTCTTCGAAAAATCGCAATATCACTGATCAGTTTCAATGGCAATTCTTGATCATATGGAATTTGAATAACTCCTTTGGAGGTAACATACCCGGCGAGTTCTTTTTTGAATTCGATGATCGGTTCGTTGGTAGGATAATATCCAATATGATTTTTTTGAGCAGCATAATAAACTAAGACTTCGCTTGTCTTTATTGCAGGCATATGGTAGCTGATGACTTCAGTTGCCTCAGGAACAGCTTTCTTTAAAGTGTCTCGAATGCTCTGGAGCTTTTCACGGATTTCGGGAGAAAACCAAGAAAAGTATTCTTCAATAGAGTTTGGTTTTGGGTTCATAATCAAATGGATTAGTGTTTTGAATTTTATTCAAATGCAACTTTAATTCCTTGAATGATCATATTAGTGCCTATGATGGCTATTATTAGCCCCATGATTTTGCCTATGACGGTGATAACATTTTTCCCTAGCACATTAACCACTCGATTGCTGATTCGGAATGCCCAATGAGTTAGAATACACATTACCGCAAATGTTAAAATGACGATTACAATATGTATGTATTCTCCTGAGGATACGAAATTCATCGCTGTCACGATAGTACCTGGACCTGCAAGGATCGGGATTGCTAAAGGGGAAATGGCTATGTTTTCATCAAAGGCGGTATCCTTTAAATGCTTTACAGTTGATTTTTTAGATTGAAGCATTTCAAAACCCACAAAGAATATCAGAAGCCCTCCGGTGATTTTGAAAGCTGGAATTGTTATGCCAAATACCTCAAAAATAAATTTCCCCAATATGACAAAGAGCGATACGATAATGAATGCTACGATGGTGGCTTTCTTACTGATTTGTCTCTTGGTTTCTTTATCTGCATCTTCCACTAAAGAGGTAAAGATTGGGATATTTGCAATTGGGTTCATGATTGCAAAAAATCCAGTAAATACAGAAAGTATAAAAGGAAGTAAGTCGATCGTCAAAAGTCTTTAAATTTGATTTTGGTAGCCAATTCTTTTCTACAAAGTAATATTGACCTCAAATTGCTAAAAACCATAGAATTCTCAAATGAAAAATGATATCACAATAGCAGAAGCGCAAAAATTGGTTGATGATTGGATCAATACAGTGGGCGTAAGATACTTTAATGAGCTTACAAATATGACGATCCTTATGGAAGAGGTAGGGGAGTTAGCCAGGATTATGTCTAGAACTTATGGGGAACAGTCGTTTAAAGAGTCTGACAAAGGGAAAGACTTGGGAGATGAAATGGCCGATGTGATGTGGGTGTTAATTTGTTTGGCAAACCAAACGGGAGTAGATCTGACTGCTGCGTTAAAAAAGAATATGGAGAAGAAGAATATTCGTGATTTAGATCGACACAAAAACAATGAAAAGCTAAAATGATGAGATTTTAAACTGTAGATTCCTTTATCATGACCTCTTTGTTTTGAGTATAAATGGTCCATCCCAATAGCTTCCAAGAAATAGTGCCAAGTAAAGTCAGATTTCCATTATTCTCACTTATGCCCATGTGAGTCCATTTTAAACCTGAAATAAAGCCTGTAAGAGTTGAAGAAGATAGATCGTGAAGGATTGAATCTGTTTCCTTATCTCGGATTAGTGTAAGGTATAAGTTGTTTAGGGTGCTTTCTTCAATTTTAATAATTTCAATATTGACAGGTTTGTTGCTTGGTGTAGAACTGTTTGTGGATTCTTTGGACTTGCCACTGATGAGACTAATTATTCCTATTATCAAAATGATATAACCTATTGAAAAACTTTTTTTGAAAATAGAATGCTTGCCCGTTAAAAAGCAGATTGCCAGATAAGCCCAAGTTAGAAAAAACAGAATGTTAAAAACACTCCAAATTAGGTATAGCATAACAGGAAAAGTTTAGGATGAAAATAAGAATTATTTTTTACTTCTTAGTTCTCACCAAGGTTTAATCCTACTTCTCAAAAATCCCTGTATTCCCTTTTTCCCAAAGAGGTAATAATTGCTGAACAATTTCAGGGTGTTTTTCTGCTATGTTGATAGATTCTGCAGGATCACTTTGATGATCATAAAGTTCAATAACCGGTTTTTGTTCCCGAAAGTATTTTGTCAACCTATATCGTTTTTCCCGTAAGCTGATCCCGTTTTTGAAATAACTGTATGCAGTTTGCTCTTTAGGTGAAATGGAGGATTCAATCAAAGAGACCAAGCTTTCACCATCCAATTCATACGGAGTTGGAATCCCGGCTAATTCTATAAGCGTGGGATAAATATCCACTGACTCGACAATGGAATTTTCTATGCGGGCCTTTTCCTCTTTTCCAGGGATTTTGATGATTAAAGCACTGTTTAATGCATTTTCGAAAAGGGTGTGTTTACCCCAAATTTGCTGCTCTCCAAGATGCCAACCATGATCTCCCCAGACAACTACGATCGTGTTTTCTTCTAAATCAAGAGCTTTGAGTTCATCTAAAATCAATCCTACCTGAGCATCGGCATAGCTAGCGGCAGCATAGTATGCATGTTTGATTTTTCTTGCATAGGCATCAGATAACTGGGTATTCAGGCTAGCTTTTTCCTCACCGAGCTGATAGCCATTAAACTCGCTACTTTCCATTAAACTTTGGTTGGAGACATTTTGTGGTTTTGAAGGGTTTTGAGCCAGTAAGATTTCATTCTCTTCATATAAATCCCAATATTCCTTAGGTGCCGTAAAAGGCAAATGAGGTTTGAATAATCCTACGCCCAAAAAGAAAGGTTGATCATTCCCTTTTAATTCCCTAAGCTTTGTGATTGCAAGTTGGGTAGATAGTCCATCTGGATAGCCTAAATCATCCACCTCGGCAGACTCATAAGGTTTTACCTGCCTTTTCATGCTTTGCCTATTTTCTCCATTCGCGTAAGCAAAGAATGCATTCCATCCAGTACCCCATTTTCCGGCATCAAATAGAAATTCATCCCAACTATGAGGTAATTCCTTTTTATCAGAAACTTCTTCTTCGTAACCATACACAAAGCCATCAGCGGAATGCGAAATTTTGCCTATTCCAACAGTTCTGTAGCCATTTCTTCGAAGGTGATGAATAAAGGTCTCTGGGCGACTTAATTCCGCTCTAATTGAAAACTCATCCTGCATGATCAAGTTACCTAATTCTGCTCTTCGTCTAGGGCGTGTTCCTGTAAGCATGGAAGCTCGGGAAGCACCACAGGTGGGTACTTGGACAAAATGATTTTTAAAACTGACAGAGGTTTTAGCTAGCTCATCCAAATTTGGCGTTTGGATTTGAGTGCTTCCAAAATGCCCCAATTCCGACCTAAGATCATCTATGGCAATAAACAGGATATTCGGATTTGTACCTGAGGAAGTTTGGGCAAATAACTGTATCGATAATAAGAGTGATAAGAAAAAAAGGCAAGTTGAAATCTTAGTCATGTGGCTTTAAGAGATTGAAAATTAAGTTAAATCAGGTTTAACAAGATTAGAATCTAGTTTATTTTAATGGTAAATCCATGGGTTGATTTCAATGGTAAAAAGATATTGAAAGTGAAATATGATTTTTTCGATGGCCATATTTTGCTTTGGCTACTAACAAAGCTATTTTTCTCAGGTAAAGAATTTATATGATATGAGGTTAAAAGGTAAAACAGCAATAATAACTGGTGCCACCAGTGGGATGGGGAAAGCGATTGCAAAACGTTTTTCGGAAGAAGGGGCTTTCTTAATCTTAAGCGGAAGAAATCAGGAAAATGGGATAGAGTTGGAGAGAAGTTTAAATGAGGCTGGAGGGAAGGCTGTTTTTGTAAAAGGTGATGTTGGGATAATAGAGACGAATGAGGCTTTAGTAAAAGCTGCGATAAGCAATTTTGGGAAGTTGGATATTGTTGTTACGAATGCGGGTAAGCTCGGTCTCGGTTCAGTTACTGAAATTTCATTAGCAGAATGGCAGGAAACAATGAACACGAATTTCAATGCAGTTTTTTTTCTTTCTCGTTTTGCTATTCCGGAAATGATAAAAAGTGGAGGTGGGACTATTTTGGCAAATAGTTCGATAGCAGCATTCAAAAGTTTTCCTAATCATGCGGCTTATTGTGCAAGTAAGGCTGCACTCGTGGCTTTGGTGAAAGAAATGGCCGTTGACTATGGTCCAAATATCCGAGTGAATACAATGTGCCCCGGACCTGTTGACACTCCTCTTATCTGGGATTCGGCAAAAGCATTTGATAATCCCGATACGATCGTCCAAGAGACTGCAAAAAACACCTTGATGAATCGCCTGGGAAAACCGGAAGATATCGCCTCGCTGGCCTTATTTTTGGTCTCTGATGAGGCATCTTGGATAACCGGAGTAGCCTATCCTATTGATGGTGGAATTTTAGCGAAATAATTAATTAAATCTCCTGGCTTTTAAGCACACCATTTTCCACTTTTCCAATAATAGAAAAAAGGTCTAGGGTGAGGCAGAAGTCTATATCTGAATCGATATTATGGTTCTGCAATCTTTTGGCATGAGAAGCCTGGGATAAAAAGCCTTTAAGGTCATGACCTTCTTTTTCATACAAAGCTTTCATAGCAAGTGAACCATCATCCGATGCGATATGGGTTGATTCAAGACATTTGGTCAAAGCTCCCGCATAGAGAGAGTCCTCTAAATTGAACATGCCTTTCCAGCCAGCGCAATGGATCAAAACATCCTTTTTCTGTGACTGAAGATAGTTTACTGTAGCGCTGAGATTAGGGAAAGAACCGATCAAAACCTCAGATGCTCCTTTAGACTTGGAAATAGCTAAGGTTCCATTGGTGGTAGTCATCGCTAATTTTTGACCAGCGTATTTGTTTTGAAGGTAAGCGACAGGAGAGTTTCCCAATTGGAACCCAGGTGCAGTTTTACCATTTCTTTCTCCCGCGATTAAATAACCATTAGTGGCCATCTCTTTGCAGGATTCCAAATTTTCAAAAGTTTTGATTTCCGTGACCCCATTAGCCAAAGCAGCGGCCATTGTAGAAGTGGCTCTAAAAATGTCCACTACTACAACGATCTTTTCCTGCAAATCATAAAGATGGATTAACTCCGGGCTGAAGCAGATTTCAGTTTTTCTCATCAGGATTTCAATAAAGGCAGTTTTTCTACAATTGCCTTTAAGTTTTTATTTCTTACTTGGATAAATATTTCGGTTCCTGCCTTTGCAAATTCTTTCTTCACATAACCTAAGCCGATACCTACATTCATACTGGGGGATTGTGTACCGGAGGTAACTTCACCGATTTCATTTCCTTCAGCATCTACGATTTTGTAATGCCCCCTAGGAATTCCTCGATCCTGCATAATAAAGCCTACCAGTCTTCTGGTAATGCCAGCTTCTTTTTGAGCTAAAAGGGCTTCAGAGTTGGTAAAGTCTTTGGTGAATTTAGTGATCCAGCCTAAACCTGCTTCTAGGGGAGAAGTAGTATCATCGATATCATTTCCATACAGACAATAACCCATTTCCATTCTGAGCGTATCTCTTGCCCCAAGTCCTATAGGTTTGATGTCAAAATCCTTTCCAGCCTCGAAAATAGCCTTCCAAACTTGTTCGGCATCTTCATTCTTAACATAGATTTCAAACCCACCAGCACCTGTATAACCTGTTCCTGAAATGATCACATCTTTGACACCGGCAAATTCGCCAAGTGTAAAATGATAGAATTTAACCTCAGAAAGGTTGACTGGTGTAAGTGCCTGCACAGCTTCAATTGCTTTTGGGCCTTGAACAGCAAAAAGTGAAATGTCGTCAGAGATATTGGTTAATTGGGCTCCCATTGTATTGTATTTGTTTACCCAATTCCAATCCTTTTCAATGTTGGATGCATTCACTACCAACATGTATTTTTCATCTGAAAATTTATAAACAATCAGGTCATCCACGATGCCCCCTGTTTCATTAGGGAAACAAGAATATTGTGCCTGTCCTTCGACTAGCTTGGATGCATCGTTTGAAGTAACTTTCTGAATCAAGTTTAAAGCCTCAGGGCCTTCTACCATAAATTCACCCATATGGGATACATCAAATACGCCAACGCCATTTCTCACACAGAGATGCTCTTCTTTATCTGAACTATAACGAACAGGCATATTATACCCTGCAAAAGGCACCATTTTGCCTCCTAAGGCAATGTGAAGGTCGTTGAGCTGAATTTCTTTGATTTGATCTTCCATAGTAAGGTTAAAATTTATAGTGGGCAAAGGTAAGGAATGAGGTGGAATTTGGGGAATTAGGTATTCAAAAAGTATTAGGTTGATTTTAAAGTTTTGTGCAAAAAAGAAAAGACAGCTTCAGAAGCTGTCTTTAATAGAGTTCGTTATGTAATAATTTAAATTGAGAAGCTTTCACCACAACCGCATGTTCTTGATGCATTTGGGTTGATAAATTGAAATCCTTTCCCATTTAATCCGTCTGTAAATTCGAGGGTAGTTCCAGCAAGATAAAGTAAACTTTTTCTGTCTACGATAATCTTTACGCCATTGTCTTCAAAAATTTGGTCAGTTTCTACGGTTTTAGCATCGAAACCCAAATCATACATCAAACCTGAGCAGCCCCCGCCTTTAACCGAAACACGGATATTTTCTTCCATTGCACGCCCTTCTTCTTTTTTAAGTTCAAGGATGCGCTCTTTGGCTTTGTCAGAAACGATAATCATATCTTTATGCTTTTACTTTTATATTCAATGTACTAGGTAAAGTCGGAACATATTTACCTTGCAAATAATTCAATGGCAAATATAAGAAATTTAAAAATGAGGAAAATTGAACATATCGGGATAGCTGTAACAAATTTGGAGAGATCTAATGAACTTTTTTCCAGATTATTAGGTAAGGATCATTTCAAAACAGAAGATGTGGAGGGAGAAGGAGTAAAGACTTCGTTCTTTCAAGTTGGAGAAACAAAGGTGGAATTATTGCAGGCATCAAGGGAAGATAGCCCGATCTCAAAGTTTATTGAACGAAAGTCAGAAGGGGTGCATCACATTGCCTTTGATGTGGCAGATATATATGAGGAAGTAAAAAGGCTGAAACTCGAAGGTTTTGAAATATTGAATGAAACCCCAAAAGAAGGAGCAGATAATAAATTAGTGGTATTTTTGCATCCTAGGAGCACCAATGGGGTTTTGATTGAATTGTGTCAGGAAAAGCCAGGTGGCAGTAAAGAGTAAGCCATAAGGGTAGTTTTATAAAGTAAATAAGAAATCGATAAGGTGTCGAAAGTTTCAAAAAGAAGGAAACCTTTGATAAAGCAGATTGAAATAAAATTATGTCAGAAAACAGAACAGAAATAAGCGATTTAGGAGAATTTGGTTTAATAGACCGACTCAACGAAAAAGTGGTAATCAAAAATCCTTCAAGCTTAAAAGGGATAGGGGATGACGCTGCTGTTATTGATGCAGGTGATCATGTGAAAGTTGTCAGTACTGATTTGTTGATGGAAGGAGTTCATTTTGATCTATCCTATGCGCCATTACCACACTTGGGTTTTAAGGCTGTAGCAGTAAACGTTTCGGACATCGCTGCCATGAATGCAATCCCGAAACAAATCACGGTGAGTATTGGTCTTTCCAATAGATTTTCTCTGGAAGCTGTGGAGGCTTTGTACGAAGGAATTTATGCCGCATGTGACCATTATGGTGTAGACTTAGTTGGTGGAGATACCACCTCTTCCAGGTCGGGATTAGCGATCTCAATTACTGCTATTGGCGAAGCTAAAAAGGAGCAGATTTCTTATCGATCTGGAGCAAAGGAAAATGACATTCTTTGTGTCACGGGTGACTTGGGTGGAGCTCTTGTTGGACTTCAGATTTTGGAAAGAGAAAAGCAGGTGTTTTTAGCCAATCCGGATATGAAGCCTGACTTGGAGAAATACACAGTAGTTACGGGTAGACAATTGAGACCTGATGCTAGAATGGATATCGTTCATGAGCTTGCAGAACTAGAAGTAGTACCCACAAGTATGATGGATATTTCTGATGGATTGGCTTCGGAGATTTTTCACATTTGCAAAGCTTCCGGAGTAGGGGCAACTATTTACGAAGACAAACTTCCTATAGACAAACAGACATTTGATACTGCTGTGGAGTTGAACTTGGATCCGATCACTTGTGTGCTAAATGGAGGTGAGGATTATGAGTTGTTATTTACCATAGACCAAAAAGATTTCGCTAAGCTGGAGAAGCATCCAGATGTGCATTTCATAGGTCACGTCACCAAAGCTGAAGATGGAAAACTACTTGTGACAAAAAGCGGAACAGGCGTTCAGATTAAAGCGCAAGGCTGGGTGCATTTCTAAGTTACTTAGATAGGTAAAAAAGCCATTTCTAAGTATTTTACGTAGTCAATAATGACTTAAGTTGGGTTTTAATAATCTATTGATCCCCAGATAATAAAAAAGCTTTACCTAAATTAAAGGTAAAGCTTTTTTTATGTGAGTCAGTTTTCTCAATCATTCGGGTAAGGTACGTATACAAAACTCGTAAATGCACCATCCATGACAAAAAGGCAGCAGAACTCATCAGGGTCTTTATAAGCCTTTTGGAATTCTTCCAGTGCCTCTTCGGAGATCAATTTTCTTTGGACAAATTCATCTACATAGGTGATAAAGTAATTCCAGTCCAGGTCTTTTTCATCCTTTCCCAGGAAGATTTTTCCGATAGGTTGTATCTCTTTGGAGATAGGAAATATGGGGTAATCTGAGAATTTTCTAGACCTGATTTGGTAAGAAGCTTCCTTCAAAACATCTGAAATTTTTACAAAATCCTGGGTGATCGTGCCCAAATATTTCCCACTCAATTCGGGATCGTTAAAATCTGAAATCATTTTTTGAGAGTTAAGAGTACGACATTTTCAACATGATAAGTTTGTGGAAACATATCCACTGGCTGTACTTTTTGCACGTCATATTTTTCACCCAAAAGTGCTAAATCTCTAGCCTGCGTAGCAGGGTTACAGGAGACATAAACTATTTTTGGAGCAGCTAATTTTAGCAACATTTGAACAACTTTTTCATCCATTCCAGCCCTAGGTGGATCCGTAATAATGACGTCCGGAGCAGCATGGTTTTCGATGAATTCATCGTTTAAAATTTCTTTCATATCCCCGGCATAAAACAGGGTGTTTTCGATTCCGTTTATTTGCGAGTTTATCTTGGCATCTGCTATAGCAGCTTCTACATATTCTACCCCGATTACTTGCTTCGCTTTCTTGGCAACAAAGTTGGCAATTGTCCCAGTTCCAGTGTATAAATCATAGACAATTTCGTCACCCTTTAACTCTGCAAAATCACGAGTAATCTTATACAATTCGTAAGCTTGTTCGGAATTTGTTTGATAGAAAGATTTGGGACCGATTCGGAATTTTAACCCTTCCATCTCTTCTTCTATATAGGGTAAACCTGCATACGTGACTAGCTCCAAATCATGGAAAGTTTCATTGCCTTTGGTATTGATCACATAAAGCAAGGAGGTAATTTCTGGGAATCTGATTTTTAAAAACTCCATTACTTTTGGGATCAACTCTAAGTCAGATTCTCCAAACTGAACGATGACCATGGTTTGTCCCGTGCTCGTGGTTCTTATGATCAGGTTTCGAAGTAAGCCCACTTGATTTCTGATATCATAAAAACTGAGCTCATTTTCCAATGCGAAAGCTCTCAGTTCATTTCTGACATCATTTGAAATTCCGCCTTGAAGGTAACAGTGATCGACATCAACGATCTTGTCAAACATCTTAGGAATATGGAATCCTAAAGCATTTCTGTCAAATTCATCCTCAGATTGAATCTGCTCCAGTGTCAACCATTTCTTGTTACTGAAAGTAAAATCGAGCTTATTTCTGTAATAAGTGGTTTTTTCTGAACCAACAATTGGAGATATCTCTGGTGTCTCCACCTTGGCAATCCTTTGGAATTGGTCTAATACCTGCTGCCTTTTATAGTTCTTTTGCAATTCATAATTAATATGTTGCCATTTGCACCCACCACAAGTGCCAAAATGAGAGCAAAAAGCTTCTACTCTATCTTTGGAGTATTGATGGAATTTTACGGGTTCACCTTCCATAAAAGAACTACGACCTTTGGTAATTCTTACATCCACCACATCTCCTGGGGCCACTCCGGATACAAAGACGACTTTCCCATCGTGGTGTCCCACACATTTACCTTCAGTAGCAATTCGCTCTATGGGTAAATTTGTGACAACTTTGTTTTTCATTTTACGCGACATGGGCACAAAATTAGGGAAAAACCTAGGGCCAAAGAAAATACCTGTTTAAAAGGTGGCACTATCCATTGATTTTTTTTGTTTTGACTATCTTTGAGACATTGTACATCCATGGAACTTAAAAACAGAGTCGTAGTCGTAACAGGAGCCACTTCAGGAATTGGAGCTGCTTGTGCTAAAGCTTTTGGTTGCAAAGGGGCAAAAATTGCCATTACAGGACGTAATAAGGAAAAGCTAGAAGTGGAAAGAAAAATTCTTGCTGATGCAGGAATTGAGGTTTTGGCGATTTTAGCTGATGCTGGATCCGAAGCAGATAATAAAAAAATGGCTGAGGAGGTTCTTGCCAAATTTGGTAGAATTGATGTTTTGATCAATAATGCCGGAATTTCTATGCGAGCCCTGTTCCAGGATTTAGAAATGGAAGTCTTTAGAAAGGTGATGGACACTAATTTCTGGGGGACTGTCTATGCCACCAAATACTGTTTGCCTTCCATCATGGAGAACCGAGGTTCTATCGTAGGGATTTCTTCGATCAATGGCTATAGAGGAACTCCGGCAAGAACTGCTTACTCTGCGAGTAAATATGCAATGAATGGCTTCTTTGAATCCCTGCGAACAGAAGTCATGCACAAAGGAGTACATATTTTGGTAGCCTCTCCTGGATTTACAGCATCCAACATTCGAAATAATGCATTGACAGCTACAGGTGAAACTCAGGGAGCTTCTCCTAGAGATGAAGCAAACATGATGTCTTCTGAAGATGTTGCACAGGCAATATTGAAAGCCACCAAAAAGAGGAAAAGGGATTTGGTCTTGACGACGCAGGGAAAACTTGCGGTATTTTTAAACAAGTGGATTCCGGGGATTATGGATGGGGTGGTCTATCGGGAAATGGCAAAGGAACCTGAATCTCCATTTAATTAAATGAATGAGTCTGTCTTTCAAACTTACCTAAACAGACTGACCGACTTGTCCTCCAAAAACAAGTCATTATACCTACCTAAAACGTTAAATTCAGGTTTAATAGATCTTCAAAGTTTAGATTTTTTGAATGGCGAGCCTGCATTTTCACTTATTGAAAGCCTGCTTTCAGGAAAGAAAAAAATAGCTGTTATCCCTACCGTGGATCCAAGGATGGCCTTGGTGAATCAGCTTTCTAAAACCCTTTCTAGAGTTGAGTTTAGAAATCAGCTAACCTTGGAGGAGACAGGAGATCATTCCCTGAATTTGGCGTGGCCGTACTTAGAGGGGAAAATGATCAATGGTCAAGTGCTTCGTGCACCTGTCTTGATGCGACAGGTTTCCTTGCTCAAAGAAAAAGATACATGGTATTTATCTGCGAGTGCATCCTGGCAATGGAATCAGGCTTTTCTTTTGGCATATAGCAAAGCCTATCAAGAAAATCTTCCCATAGAATTATTGGAGAATGAATTGGAAATGCTTCCAAAAGAGCCTACTGAATTCAGAATCGGGCTCGCTAAGATTTTAGAGAAGCATTTTAAAATTCAGCTGAGCTCAAGTTTGTTTGAAAACCGTGTGCTTACTTTTCCTACTTCTCAAAAATCTATTGATGAAGGAAAATTTCAAGATGGTAAAATCAGCTTAAAGACTTACGCTGTTCTGGGGCAGTTTTCTCAAAAAGGAAGTTTCCTTTTGAGAGAGTATGATTATTTGCTTGAGCATTTTAGTGATTTGACTCTTGAAGAGCTTTTCCAGTCAAAATATGCTCGGGAAGCTTATGGGAATGTACCCCCGGAAAATCGCTTATTTCCAGTTTTTCCTTTGGATGCCTCCCAAGAAAGTGTGTTGCACGCAGTAAGGCAAGGTAAAAGCTTAGTGGTGGAAGGACCTCCGGGCACAGGAAAATCCCAATTAATAGCCAATTTGGTTTCGGATTTTATTGCTAGAGGGAAAAAAGTGTTGGTCGTTTCACAAAAGAGAGCAGCACTGGATGTAGTCTATAACCGGTTGGAAAGTGTAGGTTTTGGAGAGTTTTTGGCTTTGGTACATGATTTTAAAACAGATCGAAAAGACCTATTTAAAAAAATTAAATCCCAGATCGAGTCTATTGAAAAATACCAGGAAATTAATCGGGGTATTGATTCCATCTTTTTGGAAAGGGAGATTTCAAATCACTCGAAAACGATACAGCTGCTTTCTGAAAAAGGAGAGGAGCTAAGGACTGCATTAAGGGATACTGATTTGGCTGGGTTGCCCATTAAAGCAATGTACTTGCAGATGACGGGGCTAAATAATCCTACTTTAAACGCCTCTGAATTCCTTCACTTGAATTGGGGTCAATTGAATGAGTTCAAAAAGGAGTTTGAGCTTTACAGGGATTTTCAATACAAATTTAAAGACAGTTTTTGGGAGAAGAGGCTATCGTTTTCTCATTTCCATCCCGAGCATTTTTCTTCCATTCAAAATGTAATCGAAGAAGTTGTGGCTTTTGAAAAAGTCAAAAAAGAAGAAGGTTTAGGCGGGGAAGTGATTGATAGGATGGAGTCTGGGATCGTCCATGGCAAAGTATATTCTGCGCAAATTCTTCAAGCAAAAACAAGATTAGAATCCTTAAAAAACTCTTCTTTAGCCTTAGAAATAGCATTTTCTTCTCAAACCAAACATTATTTGAATGAAGTTCAAGTTGTGTTAAATTCAGCGAGATCAGTAATTAATCAAAATCATTTTGGGCATCCAGCTAGCTTAGAAGGTTTGGAAGAGGAGTTTCAAACTCTTGAATCAAAAATGGGTTCATGGCTGAATAGGGTATTGCTTCCTTTTAAAAGCAAGGAATTTCCGCTTGTAAAGGCTTGGTTTGATACCTATGGTATAAAATTCAATTCTGACAACCTAGCCTTAGCAAGTGAGGATTTTTGGAATCTCAAAAAATGGGAAAAGGAAATCCAGAAGCTACCAAAGTTGGGGACTCTTCAGCCTGATGTTTTAGACTTAGAAAAGACCCTAGAAGAAATTGAAGAGGTTTTAGAATGGGAAAGGTTATTGGCAAACATCCCAGATTTTGTGAATCTTTTAGACTTTTCTAAAAAGCCCAGATTATTTATACATCAATGTGGGTTTGTTTTTAAGCATTTTCAAGATTTCGAAAGGAAGGTGGTTTCTTGGAAACATTACCTCAGCGCTAGTCAGATTGAAGGGTTACTATTTGACCAAGTGCAGGTAGAAACTTCGAATTTAAATCAACTTTTTACCGATTTGCAGGCATTTGATGGGTTTTTAGATTCTTGGGATCCTTCCAAAAAGTTATTGGCAGAGAAGGTGGAAGAGGAGTTTCATTCAAATTCTACGGAGGAGCAGTTGCAGGTTATAGAAGACTCTTGGTATTTAACATGGATTTCTGAAATAGAGAAAAGATTTCCGGTGCTCGCTGAAGCAGGAAGTTTGAAGATCAGTAAGGAAATGGATAGTTTGAAAACTTCCATTTTAGAAAAAAGACAGATTTCAAAGGACTTTGCCTTGCTTAGGCTCCGAGAGCAAATGAATTCTGAATTGGTGTTTAACCGACTGGGGAATAGGGTTACTTATCGGGAGTTGCTGCATCAGGTGAGTAAAAAAAGGCAAAAATGGCCCATTCGAAAGCTTGTTGAAGAGTTAGGTGAAGAAGTATTTAAGCTAATGCCTTGTTGGCTGGCGAGTCCAGAAACGGTTTCTGCACTTTTTCCAATCTCGGAAAAATTTGATTTGGTGATCTTTGATGAGGCTTCTCAATGTCAAGTGGAGCGAGGCTTACCTGCTATGTGGAGAGGTGAACAAGTGGTGGTGGTTGGTGACTCTAAACAGTTGAGACCTTCTGATTTTTACCAGATGAAATGGGAAGCAGATGAAGAAGGAGTAGAATACGAGTCTGAGTCACTATTGGAGTTAGCTGGCTATTTCTTTGAAAAAAGGCAATTAAATGGGCATTACCGTTCTTCTGATCCTGCTCTTATTCATTTCTCCAATGCGCATTTTTACGACGAAAAGTTGGAGGTTTTACCAGATTACCAAACCGTAAAAAAGGGAGATCCTGCGATTACTTGGAGGAAAGTGGAAGGAGTTTGGGAGAACCAAACCAATCTTATGGAAGGGGAAGCAGTTTTGGAAATCGTTCAAAAAATCAGAAACGCTGCTGCTCATGATACGATTGGGATTGTCACAGGTAATTATTTTCAGATGGAGATGATTGGTGAAATGCTATGGGAGGCAGGGTATCAGGAGGAGTCGATAAAAGTTAGAAATATTGAAAATGTGCAGGGAGATGAATTTGATCAGGTGATTTTATCCTTGGGCTATGGCCCCAATAGGGAAGGGAAGTTGATGACTAATTTTGGTCTTCTTGGGAAGTCAGGTGGTGTAAACAGGTTGAATGTGGCTATTTCTAGAGCAAGAAAAGTAATGCATGTGGTAAGTAGTTTAGAGGCTATGGATTTTCGTCCCAAGCAATTGGAAAATCCCGGATTAAAGATGTATTCCAAGTATTTGGCTTTTGCGAAAGAACAAAGTGCTGGAACGAAAATCGTATATGCTGAACTTCCTGCAACAGGTTACGAATTGAGTTGGAGCCTGAAGAATAAGTTGCTTAAGGCCAACTCTACCTATTCTAAAGATATTCCTTCTACGGTGATGGATTTGATTCAACTTAATGAGAATGGAGAGAATACCGCTATTTTGACCGATGATCAACGGTTTTTTAATGCTCCTACAGCGAAAGCAGCTTTGGCATATCACCCGATCATTTTAGAGCAAAAAGGATGGAATTGGGAGTGGAAATGGAGTAGATCATATTTGGTTGAATGATTTATCATTCATTAATATTCTATTTTTAACTTATTGAATGATTTTTCATTCATTTTATTTTTAATTTTATGTATGATTTATCATTCAATATCTTTATTTTTGTATATAAAGAATGATATCTCATGCATTATAATAGTTTAAGTGACATACAGATTCTTGATAAGATCGGCGCCTTTGTTAAGGCAGAGCGCATCGCTCAGCAAAAATCACAGGAGCAGCTTTCTACGGAGGCAGGGATTAGCAGATCTACCCTCAGTCTTTTGGAGCGAGGAGAGAAAGTTAATCTCATCACTTTGATTCAAGTGCTCCGAGTTTTGGATCAGTTGCAGTGGTTAGAGGCTTTTGAGTTGAAAAACACGGTGAGCCCGATGGAGTACATCAAGCTTCAAAAGAAGCAGGATCGACAGCGGGTTCGTAATTCAGATTTGGCAGCTGATAATCCTCCTTCCGAATGGTAGTAGCAGCAGAAATATGGATTTGGGATCAATTGGCCGGGGCTATTTTATGGGATGAGCAGGATCAATTGGCAAGCTTTGAATATGATCGGGAGTTTCTTCGAACCGGCTTAGATATTTCTCCTGTAAAAATGCCTTTGTCACAGGGAAGGAAGATTTTTCAATTCCCGGAGTTAAGGAAATCGAGAGGGGATGCTTACAACACTTTCCAAGGACTTCCGGGCTTATTGGCAGATATGCTACCTGACAAGTATGGAAATCAATTGATCAATGCATGGCTCGTGCAAAATGGGCGAGCAAGCGACAGTCTTAACCCCGTGGAGCAGCTTTGTTTTATTGGAAAGCGGGGAGTTGGAGCATTGGAGATCAGACCTTCTTTGCGAAAAGAGTTAGTAAGGGCCAGTTCTGTGGAAATAGAAAGCCTCGTCGGGATTGCGGGGAAAATCCTAAACTCGAGGCTTGACTTTCAGTCAAACCTCGATACAGAAGAACAATCGGCTTTGTCAGACATCCTGAAAATTGGTACTTCTGCAGGTGGAGCAAGAGCAAAGGCTGTCATTGCGTATAACCCGTCTACTGGAGCAGTAAAAAGCGGGCAAGTAAAAGCGCCAAAAGGATTCTCCTATTGGATTATCAAGTTTGATGGAGTTCATGATTCCCAATTTGGAGCGACAGTAGGATATGGAAGAGTGGAAATGGCATATTATCTCATGGCTTTAGAGGCAGGGGTGGAGATGAGCGAATGCCGGTTGTTGGAAGAAAATGGGCGTGCTCACTTTATGACTAAAAGATTTGACCGGAAGGAAAATGGAGATAAAATCCACATGCAAAGTCTATGTGGGCTAAGGCATTTTGACTTCAACCAGGTAGGGGATTATAGCTATGAGCAAGTCTTTGAAACAATGAGAATGCTCAGGCTAAGTTATCCTGAAGCAGAACAAATGTATATCCGAATGCTTTTCAACGTGCTGGCGAGAAATTGTGATGACCATACTAAGAATTTTGCTTTTTTAATGGATCAAGATGGAAAATGGAGGCTTTCACCAGCCTATGATATTTGCCATGCTTATCGACCTGGAAGTCTTTGGGTGAGTTCGCAATCTTTATCTGTCAATGGTAAACGCGAAAATATATCAGATGAGGACTTTTTGCTCATCGCCAAAAACATGAATATCAAAAAGCCGGAGGAAAAAATAAAACAAGTAAAATCGACTGTCAGTCGTTGGCTTGAATTTGCAAAGCTGGCAGGAGTCGATGAAAAATTAGCTTTAGGAATAAAAGAAACCTTATTGGTTCAATAGTTGGCTTAGATGTATCCAACCAATTTATATACGGTTATCCCAATCCACTCTTTAACGAGTTTATGCCAATTTTCAATAGAAGACGGACTTGGATACATAAAAGTAGGGAAGTCGTATTTGGTGTCATAACTGTAATAATCCGTGGGAAAGGTTTCTGTCTTCAAGCCAACCTTATCAAAGCAACCCTTAGATCTATACATATGAAATGCTGAGGTGATCAAGAGAAACTCCTGATCTATATTAATTCCTTTTTCTTCTAAAAAAGTCTTGGTGAACTGCGCATTCTGAGCGGTATTTTTTGCCTTATCCTCAATCATCACATCTTCGGGAGGAACTCCTGTCATGATCAGAAAGCGCTGTAGTAATTCAGCTTCAGATTGAGGATTGACAGGATTTAGTCCTTGTCCTCCTGTGATCAAAATCTTTTTGATTTTCCCCATCCTATACAATTGTAGCGCATGTGTGATTCTATCCGCTCCTTTATTAAAAAAAGTTCTATCATAAGCAGTTTTGCTTAAGTTGGTCACACCAGTTAAAACTATTCCGATTTCATGGTTTTTAATCTCTGAAAATTCTTTGAAATCAGGTTCCCAGGCAAGCATGGCCTGATTCGAAATAAATTGGTTGGAGAAAAACCAAAGTAAAATGATGCCTGCCCAAAGACTTTTCTTTCCCCATTTTCTTTTGATGTAAACTGCTCCCATGACAATAAGAATGATGACAATAGTCAGGGGCATAGCTAAAAAACTTAAAAACTGGGATAGGTAGAAAAACATGTAGATCGATTGGTATTTCCTGCAAAGAAAGGGTGGAATGCCTCAATTTTCAAATTCACTGGAAAATGATCGTTTTATGAATTTATCCTTGGAGGAATTATTTCCTTGCCAAATCAAATTCTTTCCTCTGTCATGTTTCTTAAATCTGACTAGGAAAGTTATTTTTGAGCATGAGTTCAAACCTATTGCCTTTACTACAGGATTTATCTATCAAATTGGAGGGAACACTTCAGTTCGATACCCTAACAAAAACCCTATATGCTACTGACGCTTCTGTTTACCGGGAGATGCCGCTGGCGGTAGCTTTCCCAAAAACCGAAGCTGATATTCAGAAACTGATTCAGTTTGCATCTGAGAATCAAACTTCCCTAATTCCCAGAACTGCCGGAACCTCACTTTCCGGGCAATGTGTTGGAAATGGGATTGTGGTAGATGTCTCAAAGCATTTCACCCAAATATTGGAATTGAATGTGGAAGAACGATGGGTGAGGGTACAACCTGGCGTAGTAAGGGATGAACTCAATAGATACCTTAAACCCCATGGACTTTTCTTTAGTCCAATTACGTCTACTGCAAGCCGAGCGATGATTGGTGGAATGGTAGGTAATAACTCATCAGGTACCACTTCCATTGTTTATGGAGTGACGCGTGATAAAGTGATTTCTCTCCATACGATTTTGAGTGATGGAAATCCAGTAAAGTTTGAGGCACTTTCTAAGGAAGAGTTTGAGAAGAAAACAAAATTGCAATCACTTGAGGGGGATATTTATAGAAGAGTATTGGAGGAGTTAAGTGATGAAGAAGCTAGAGAAGAGATTCACGCTCAATTTCCCAAAAAATCAATTCATAGAAGAAATACGGGTTATGCAGTAGATGAATTGTTAAAATCTGAAGTTTTTGAAGGGGAGGAGAAATTCAATTTCTGTAAACTTCTATCTGGCTCTGAAGGAACATTAGCTTTTACAACTGAAATAAAAATCAGTCTGGATCCCTTACCAGATCCTATTGAGATAGTCGTTGCAGCTCATTTTGAATCCATCCATCAAAGCATGGTAGCATCTCAAACTGCCATGAAGCATCCTGCTACCGCAGTGGAATTGATGGATAAAATCATTTTGGATTGTACCAAAGAAAGCATCGAGTACAGCAAAAACCGTTATTTCGTAGAGGGAGATCCTGAGGCCATTTTGATGGTTGAGTTTAGAGGAAAAACTCTGGAGGAAGCAACTAAAAAAGGGGAGGCCTTGGTTCAGGATTTTGAAAATTCCGGAATTGGGTATGCTTATCCAATTATCGAACCTTCTATGGTATCCGCAGCTTGGGCTTTACGTTCTGCAGGGCTAGGTCTTTTGGCAAATATTCCCGGAGATGCAAAAGCTGTTGCCTGTATAGAAGATACGGCGGTTGATATCGCTGACTTGGCAGATTACATAGATGAGTTTGATGAAATGATGGTTGGTTTTCAGCAAAAGCCCGTGCACTATGCTCATGCTGGTGCCGGAGAAATCCACTTGCGTCCAATTTTGGATTTGAAAAAGTCCAAGGATGTGGAGGCATTTTATCAGATATCCAAATCTTCTGCCGAATTGGTTAAGAAATATCAGGGTTCACTTTCCGGTGAACATGGAGATGGGCGTGTCCGTGCAGCTTTTATCCCATTAATGGTAGGGGAGAAAAATTATGAGCTATTCCGAAGGATTAAATTCACTTGGGATCCATCAAATATCTTCAACCCAGGCAAAATTGTGGATGCCGCTCCAATGAATAAATTCTTGCGGTATGAGCCAGATGTAGAAACTCCGGTTCATCCAACTGCCTTGGATTTTTCAGCTGTAGGTGGGATTCTCCGAATGGCAGAAAAATGTAATGGATCGGGTGATTGTAGAAAACTTCCTGGTTCAGGTGGTACTATGTGCCCAAGTTACATGGCGACAAAGAATGAGAAAGATACCACAAGGGGTAGAGCCAATACACTCCGTGAATTTTTGACCATGGATAAAAAGGAAAATGCCTTTAACCATCCAGAAATCAAAGAAGCCATGGATTTGTGTCTTTCCTGTAAAGGCTGTACTTCTGAATGCCCATCCAATGTGGACATGGCAAGTATGAAAGCTGAATTCTTATTTCAGTATCAAAAAGTTAACGGTACCCCTCTTAGGTCTAAGGCTTTTGCCTACATCAATGAGCTTAATGGATTCGGTTCTTTGATGCCCGGTATTGCAAATTTCTTTTTGAATAACGGAGTGACAGGAGGAATAATGAAGTCAATTTTGGGGGTAGCACCAGAAAGGAATCTTCCTGAAATAAGCTCTCAAAGCTTGAGGAATTGGTATAATAAGAATTACACATTACTTCCAGGCCCTAGTCAAACGATCAAATCGGTCTACTTTTTTGTCGATGAATTTACCAATCACAATGATACCCATATCGGAATCAAGACAATTTCTTTGCTTAAGAAGTTAGGGTATGAAGTGAAGGTTGTAGATCACCATGAAAGTGGTCGTTCGGCACTTTCCAAAGGGCTTTTGCCAAAAGCTAAAAAACACGCGGATGCAAATGTCAGGATTTTTCAAAATTTGGTGGATGGAAATACTCCGCTGATTGGTTTGGAGCCTTCAGCAATTTTAAGTTTCCGTGATGAGTACCCTCGAATAGTCTCTCCTGAATTAATGCCAGCAGCAAAGAAACTTAAATTTCATGTGAAGCTAATTGATGAGTTCTTAGCTCAGGAGGCTGCAGCTGGTAATATCAAATCTGACTTATTTACTGACAAAGCTCAAAAGATCAAACTTCATGGGCACTGTCATCAAAAGGCATTGTCTTCCATGCTTTGGACCCAAAAAATACTATCACTTCCAGAAAATTATTCTGTAGAAACCATACCGAGTGGATGTTGCGGAATGGCAGGGAGTTTTGGCTATGAGGCAGAACATTACCAGGTTTCCCAACAAGTAGGAGAGTTGGTGCTTTTTCCTGCTGTTAGAAACGCTGAATCTGATACGATTATAGCTGCACCGGGTACTTCTTGCCGTCATCAGATAGCTGATGGAACAGGTAAGAAAGCAAAGCATCCTGTGGAGGTTTTATGGGAGGCACTCCGAGGGTAATGTCATTAAATATTACTGATTAATTTCCGCTGTTAATTTGGTACTTGATCAGGATTGGGTCTTCAAAATCACCCAAGCCGTCTAGCATTTCCTCAAGTTGTGAAGTGTAAGATCCAAATAGCCCATTATCTAATGCGTTTACCCAATCATCAGTCTGGAGAACCTCATAAAACCATCCATCTTTTGCATCTCCCTTGCCATTGCTCCAACCTACCAGAGAGGGGAATGCAACAACTTGATTTGATCGGTGATTGATAAAAACTTCATGGATAGGGAACGTGCGGATATTGGATAAATCTAAATCAGGATTCTTTGCTAGGGCAAAAGTTTTCAGATGCGTTATTGAATCGGTTTGCCAGATTTTGCCCATATTGATTATCATGCCCTGATTTGTAATGGTAGCTTCAAAACTTTCTGAGTCCATTTTTAAGTCTTCGCTCGTAGGGCTTCTTTCCCCAAAATCTAATCGAATATAAGGGTTAACTACCTCTCCATCATAAGTATATAAGGTGTCAGCAAATGCATAGTTGAGAATAAAATTATTTCCGATTTTATCCATTTCTCCTTCACTTATTTCATTGCTAAGTTGAGTGGCTTTCAATGAAAGTTCCTTATTCTCTAGCGTAGTAATATCCACACTATTGAAGAGGTTAAACATTTTGTTTTCATCCAGATCACCATCAAACATGGCAGAAAAAAGCCATTTGCTTCCTGAAATTTTAGCAAAATTGGGAATGAACATGGACTTTCCTAAAGAAACAGTGCCCGCATAATCAAAACTGGGGAACAGGTATTGTTTGATTTCACCATTTCCTGTGGAAAGATGTAGGGTGTCTTCCTCATAAAATACTCCCTGAATATTCTGATATTCTTCTGGACCTCCCCCAATTTTCTCAAACGTATTTATATGATTTCCCTTTAAGTCAAAAAGATGAATCTTCGCCTCTGGATTACAGAGGGTCGAATAGATGATATATTTACTTGTGATTTTTAAATCCCATACACTACAGTTTAAATTAACCGGGAGCTCCTCTCTATTTTTTAGAGGTACAAAGCTGATGGCTGAAACTGCTTCATCAAAAGGTAAAATATGGGATTCTGATATAGTTATTTCCGTAAGTCCCACTTGCTCCTCTTGACTAGGGGAGCAAGAGAAAATGCAAAATATGAGACTAAAAATTACCAGGTAGTTATCAAGGGAATATTGCATCTGGTTTCAAAGATTGGATAAAAAAACTTCTAATATTAAAGTATAAAAGAGGCTGAATCTTGGTAGAAACAGCCTCTTTGTAAATGGTTAAAAAGAGATTAGGATGCTTTTCCTTCTGGGTAGAAGTGATGAACATCTCTTTGTGGGAATGGGATCCCGATATCTGCTTTATCAAATGCTTTCTTAATATTCTCTTGCATAAAGAAGTGAACATTCCAGAAATCTTCTGTTTTACACCAAGGCCTAACAGCAAAATTCACTGAGGAATCTGCCAACTCAGAAACTAATATATCGATGGGCTTTGAATGGTCAATGAACTCACAAGAGGCCGCTACTTCTTTAATAACACTACGAGCTTTATCAATATCTGCTCCATAGCTAATTCCAAATGTCATTGGCACTTTTCTTTCAGCGTTGGCAGTTAAATTTTCTAGTGGATTCGAAGCGATAGCTCCGTTAGGGACTATGATGATCCTATTGTCTAATGTGGTAAGGATCGTGTTGAAAATTTGTATCTCTTTAACTGTACCTGAATAGCCATTGGTGACAATAAAGTCTCCCACTCGGAAAGGCTTGAAAAATAAAATTAAAATACCGGCAGCCATGTGGCTTAGGTTGCCTTGGAGAGCTAGTCCTATAGCAAAGGCTAATGCACTAAAGATGGCAATGAAAGAAGTGACCTCAATCCCAAACATTGAGGCAGCACTCAATAACACCAACATTTTTAGTGTAATACTGACTACGGAGAAGATGAAAGGTGCTAAGGATTTGTCTACGTTATTTTTCTCTAATGACTTTTTGATTTTGCTGGATAGTAATCCTGCAATCCAAAAACCAATAACTAATGTGATAATAGCTCCAAGCACCTTTGGAGCATAGAGAATAATTAGATCTGCAATTTCATTAATATCAAATTCCATAATTAAAAGATTTTAAAAACTTCTCCAAAGTCGGAAGAGGTTAGGTTTTAAAAGATAATTCTAGAAGTAATTTGCTTATTTTTTTGCAACCTTAAAAAATAATATTGCTAAAAATGCATTACATAAGAATAAATTAACGATTTGTTATTGTTTTCCCTTCGAAAATTTTCCGTAGGATATATTCTACACATCTTGATGCAAGCCTTGCAGTAGCGTCATCTTTGTCATAAAGCGGATTGAGTTCTACTATATCCAAAGAGATCATTTTTTTGCTTTTTGCGATCAATTCAAAAGCCTTAAATGCTATCTGAGGACTGAATCCCATCGGTGAGGGAGCAGAAACTCCAGGGGCATAAGCAGATGAAAAGCCATCAAGATCTATGGTGAGATAAACCTTATTTACAGAGTCTAAAAACCAAATGATTTGCTCTTCTATGTATTCCCAATTTTGTAGGCGGAATTGCTCCATGACCAAATAATTTGCCTTCACTTGTTTCGCCGTTTCAAATAAGGACCTTGGGTTTGCAGCGCGTTGAATCCCCAGTGCTAAATAGTTAAACTGATCTGGAAATTCTTGGTACAACTGGGAGAACGGAGAGCCTGAATGCCCTTTATCTTTTACTTTGGGGCGTAAGTCAAAATGTGCATCTAGGTTAATGATTCCCAATTTTTCATTTTTAGTACTTAAGTGATTAAGAATTCCTTTTCCATGGGCATATGCTAAATCATGTCCACCCCCTAGTAAAACAGGAAAATGCTTGCTGTCTAATAGGGACTTCACTGTTTCACAAATTAATTCCTGGGTACTTTCCAGGTCTTGTCCATTTGTTACTATATCTCCGTAATCTAGAATGGAGCTATCTTCTGGTAAATGAAAAGCTATACCTCCAAGGAAACTTCTGATTAATTCAGGTCCCTTTTTCGTGCCAGGTCTACCTTGATTTCTGATCACACCTTCTTCACCTGGGTAACCGAGGATTCCTACTTTATGGCTTCCTCCCTCATCCCATTTAAAATCGGAAATACATTTTACAAATTGGTGCCAATATTCTGGCTGGTCAGCTTTTCTTCCTATCCAATGTTCAGGGTTTGGGTTTTCGTGCAAGTTCATGGGCTCAAGTTTTGATAAAAAGTGAATACTCTAATTTAGGAATTGTATTTGTATAAAATGAAAAAGCCTTGAACTGAAATGATTTCAATTCAAGGCCAATATTTCCAATAAGAAGAATTTAATTTAGATCCTTTAGAATATCTTCATCGACTAAATTTGGAACGGTAACTTTGAGCTCAGGACTTCTTTCCATCTCTCTTTTGATGGCTTCCAATGAACCGGAATTTCTTGCCCAAGCCCTTCTTGCGATCCCGTTGTTTACATCATAAAAGAGCATAGATTTTAATTTCCTTTCAGCTTCTTGCGATCCATCGAGGACCATTCCAAAACCACCATTGATTACTTCTCCCCATCCAACACCACCACCATTGTGGATAGAGACCCAAGTAGCCCCCCGGAAACTATCACCGATGACATTATGAATAGCCATGTCTGAAGTAAATTTACTTCCATCGTATATGTTGCTGGTTTCTCGGTATGGAGAATCTGTTCCACTGACATCATGGTGATCTCTTCCTAATACGATGGGCTTGGTGATCAGGCCTTTTTGAATAGCATCATTAAAAGCTTGCGCAATTTTAGCTCGACCTTCTGCATCTGCATATAAAATTCTTGCTTGAGAGCCTACGACCAGCTTGTTGCTTTCAGCCTCCTCAATCCAGGTAATATTATCCTGCATTTGCTGCTGGATAGATTCAGGAGAATTAACCATAATCTCTTTCAAGACTTCGGCTGCAATTTGGTCTGATTTTTTCAAATCCTCTGGCTTTCCGGAGGTGCAAACCCACCGAAAGGGTCCAAATCCATAATCGAAGCACATAGGGCCTAAAATATCCTGAACATAACTTGGGTATTTGAAATCTATTCCATTTTCAGCCATTATATCAGCTCCCGCTCTAGACGCCTCCAAAAGGAATGCATTACCATAATCAAAAAAGTAAGTTCCTTTTGCCACATGCTTATTAATGGCTTGAGTTTGTCTTCTCAAACTTTCCTGAACCTTGATCTTGAATTGTTCTGGATCTTCGGCCATCAGCTGATTTGATTCCTCAAAAGAAAGCCCTACCGGGTAGTAACCTCCGGCCCAAGGGTTGTGTAAGGAGGTTTGGTCAGATCCGATTTCAATGAAAATATTTTCCTTGTCAAATCGCTCCCAGACATCTACTATATTTCCAATAAATGCAATAGATACTGTTTCCTCATTAGACTTGGCAAGCTTTGCTCTTTGCACTAATTCGTCAAGATCTTGGATTAATTCATCCACCCAACCTTGTTCATGTCGCTTTGTGGCTGCGGCAGGATTTACCTCAGCACAAATGGTAATACAGCTCGCAATATTTCCTGCTTTGGGCTGAGCTCCACTCATTCCACCCAAGCCTGCAGTTAAGAAAATCTTTCCTTTTGGACTTTGTCCTTTATCTAATTTCATCCTAAAAGCATTCATGACTGTAATGGTAGTGCCATGAACGATTCCTTGTGGGCCAATATACATGTACGAACCTGCGGTCATTTGACCATATTGTGTCACTCCCAGTGCATTGAATTTTTCCCAATCATCCGGTTTGGAGTAATTAGGAATCATCATTCCATTTGTGACAATGACTCTTGGTGCCTCTTCGGAGGAAGGGAAAAGTCCCATGGGATGCCCAGAATAAATGTGCAGTGTTTGCTTCTCAGTCATTTCCGATAGGTACTTCATGACTAGAAGATACTGCGCCCAATTCTGAAAAACTGCCCCATTTCCTCCATAAGTGATCAATTCTTCTGGATGCTGGGCTACCGCCGGGTCCAAATTGTTTTGAATCATCAGCATGATGGCTGCAGCTTTTGGAGAATTTGCAGGGTATTCCTCAATTGGTCTCGCTTGAAGCTCGTATTTTGGCATAAATCTATACATGTAGATTCTACCATAACTCATTAATTCCTGATGAAATTCAGTAGCCAATTCCTGATGCCATTCCTTTGGGAAATAGCGAAGTGCATTTCTCAGCGCTAACTTTACCTCATCCTCAGATAGAATTTCCTTTCTTTTTGGAGCATGACTCAAAGCTGGATTTCTTTCTCTTTTTTCTGGGAGGGAAGAAGGAATGCCTTGTTTGATTTGATCTTGGAAAGTCATGAGAGCTAGAATTAAGTAGTTTACGATTTACGTGATGGGTTTATACTCTTGAAGTTTGAGTTTATTATCTGTTTTCTGAGGTGTTAAATCCTCTTTTCCATACTTGAGCAGGTTTCATTTTTCCTTGATGATAAAGGATATCTTGATAGTTTGCGCTTGGGTAAAGAATGAAATCGGCCAACATACCAGATTTAAGAATACCTCTATCCATTAAGTTAAGTACATGAGCAGCTCGAAATGTGATGCCAGCCAAAACTTCAGCCGAACTGAGTTTCTCGAAGGTTGCCAAAATAGAAGCCTGATTGATCAAGTCCCCCATTGGAGCTGAACCGGGATTCCAGTCTGTTGCTATGGCCAGAGATCCCCCTTGATCTAAAATTTTTCTGGCTGGAGTAAATGAGCAACCCAATCCTAAAGATGCTCCTGGCAATGCCACAGCAGTTGTTTCGGATTGAGCCAAATAAGCAATTTCTTTTTCCCCAGAGGCTTCTAGGTGATCGGCAGATCGAGCATTGAAATCAACGGCAACCTTGGATCCACCTGTACTAAATTGATCGGCATGTACAGTGATATCAAAATCTAGTTTTCTAGCCTTTTCAAAATAAGGAGCGATTTCAGAAGCTGAAAAAGCGCTTTTCTCTATAAATGAATCTATACGATTGCTTAGGTTTTCTTCCTTTAAAATTGGAAAAAGCTTTTGCGAAACCATTTCCAAATATTCCTCATTGGACCCGTCGAAATCTCGTGGTTTCATATGTGCTGCAAGGCAGGTGGAGATAAGGTCAGCAGCAGTATTAGTATTTGCATTCTGGATGGCTCGAAGCATTTTCAGTTCTTCTGAAACTGTAAGCCCATATCCACTTTTAACTTCTATGGTGGTAACTCCTTCCATCAAATGTCTATTTGCATTGGAAGCAGTTCTTTGGGAAAGTTCTTTTTCTTCTAGTTTCCTGGTTTGAGTAACCGTGTCCCAAATTCCGCCACCAGCCTCAGCAATTTCTAGATAAGATTTGCCAGCGTTTCTCATGGCGAAATCCCTAGCTCGGCTACCGCCAAAGCAAATATGGGTATGGCAATCAATCAAACCGGGAAGCATGACAAAATCCTGCTTAAGCTCTATCAAATGAAAAGTGCCTGAAGGAAGGCTTGATTTTAATTCGCTGAAATTCCCAACAGCTTTGATAAGTTCTCCTTCCAATAGAATACCTGCATTGCTAATGATCTCCAGAGACTCATCTTGAATTGCTCCGCGAAGAGGAAGATGATCCATGGTCAAAAGCTGAGAAACTGGCCCTATGAGTGTTAAGTTTTGCATCTTTTTATGTCTTTAATATTGAAAAATACTACTCCACTCTGTTTCAAATTGGGTTCCTTCATTTTTCGCTACCTCATGAGCGAGATTCACTAGTTCACCAGACCGGATTAAAGAAATTGCAGTCTCCATATCATCATTCATAACACGATCTGAAACAACAGGTGGAATTAGCTCTCTAACTTTTTCATAAATGGCGGTCATGATTTTCCCAGACTTCATAGGTTGATGGTAGTCCATAGCCTGAGCTGCATAGAAGATCTCAATCCCGAGGATTTTTTCCACATTTTCGATTACTCGAAGGGCTTTTCTACCACCGATACTACCCATGCTGACATGGTCTTCTTGCCCCAAGGAAGTAGGAATAGAGTCAGCTGAGGCAGGGAAGCATAACCCTTTATTTTCTGATGCTAATGCTGCAGTGGTGTATTGTGGAATCATCAAACCTGAATTCAGGCCTGTTTCCTTGAGTAATAATTTTGGAACACCAGGAGTATCGCCTTCTATTGAAAGGTAAATTCTCCTATCAGATATATTTCCAATTTCGGAAGCTGCCAGACAGGCGTAGTCTAAAGTCATCGCAATAGGCTGTCCATGAAAATGTCCACCTGAAATCGTGTTGTTTTCATCAAATACAACAGGGTTATCAGTGACTGAATTTATCTCGATTTCCAAAGTGTCCTTGATATGAAGCCAAGCATTCCAACTCGCACCATGGACCTGAGGCATACATCTTAAAGAGTATGGATCCTGGACTCTAGCGCAATTGATATGAGAGTTTACAATCTCCGACTCGTGAAGTAAGTTTAATATGGTTTGAGCCACATGCTGGTTTCCCACAAATGGTCTTAACTGATGGAGTTCTTCAGAAAAAGGTTTAACTGATCCCATTAAACCTTCGATCATCATGGCTCCGGAAATACTGGCGTGCGTTAGGATATTATGTAGCCTTTCCACGATTTTCATTCCATGAGCTGCCATAAATTGGGTGCCATTGATTAAGGCTAGACCTTCCTTAGGGCCTAAGGTTAATGGTTTCAAAGAATGCTCTTTCAATACTTCTGAGGATGAAACAAACTTTCCTTGATGCCAGATTTTGCCTAAGCCAATTAAGGGTAAAAATAAATGGGAGAGAGGAGCTAAATCTCCTGAGGCTCCTACAGAACCCTGGATGGGAACTAAGGGAGTCAAATCATTTTCCAACATCCAATGAATCCTTTGAATGGTCTCTAATCGAATTCCCGAAAACCCTTGTGCCAATGCATGGATTTTCAAAACCATCATCAATTTTGCGATTTCTAAATCTACAGGCTCACCCACTCCAACCGCATGACTTTTCAAAAGATTTTCTTGAAGGGTAGTCGTGTCTTTTGAGGAGATTTTAGAAGTACAAAGTGGCCCAAATCCAGTGTTAATACCGTAAACCGCTTTTTCTCCCTGGGCAATTTTTGCTACTGCAGCTGCTGATTTTTCAATCTTTTGAACGGTTTCTTCAGAGAATACCCCTTTGATTTCCTTACGTGCCAGTTGGATGGCTTTCGATGCTGTCAAGTGGTCTTGACCAAAATTGAAGGTGATCATAAAAGTTGAATTTTGATTTTTTCAAAGGTACGGCTTTTTAATGATGCTTTTTGATACTATTATTGTCAATTAGTGATAATTATAAAGCATCAATGGAATTAAGACATCTGAAATATTTTAAAGCAGTAGCAGAGGAATTGAATTTTAGAAAAGCAGCTGAGCAACTATTTATTTCTCAGCCAGGCTTGAGCAGGCAGATCAAACAATTAGAAGAATTGCTGGAGGTTAGACTTTTTGAAAGAGATCAAAAGCATGTTGAGCTGACTGCTGCAGGAGCATTTTTAAAAGGAGAAGTTGATTTTGTTTTGAACCACCTGGATACAACCAAAGCACAGCTTAAGCAAATTGAGCAGGGGAAATTGGGTGAGTTAAGGATTGGGTTTTTAGGGTCTGCTGCAAATCGGGTGCTACCAGATTTATTACAGAAATTGAATCGGGTGCAGCCGGGAATTACAACAAGCCTTGAAGAATTAAGTAATGCGATGCAAGTAGAAATGATCCAAAAAGACAGATTGGATTTGGGCTATGTAAGAATGGCTATTGTTCCTGAAAGCTTAAGCAAAAAGACTGTTTTGAAGGATTCTTTTTCCATTGTGGTTTCTCAAGCTCATCCCATCAATAAAAGCACATTCAAAAGTTTGAAGCAATTTGCAGAGGAGGATTTCATCCTTTTTTCCAGTGATTACAGCAAGCATTATTATGATCAGATTTTGGGTATCTGTAGAGATGCGGGATTTTCCCCAAAGACCAAACATAAGTCCGTCCATGCCTTGACTATTTTCAAGTTGGTGGAAAATGGATTGGGAGTGGCCATTGTACCCACGTCCTTAAAAGAAGGGTATGAATTGAATGTACGATTTATGGAGATCCCAAATACAGAGGAGTTTACTGAATTGTCTGCCGTATGGAAGGCGGAAAACAGAAACCCAGCCTTGAAAAAAGTGTTACCACTCCTAACTTGATAGCATAGAAACTCAAAAAAAACTGATGATGTTTTTTTGTTAAATTGGCCTTTAAAGCTAATGTCGGGCAAATGTCGGGTCAAAACCGAGCCTATTTCGCCTTAATTCACAATTCAATCCAAGAAATTGCCATGGTTAATCAAAAACTATTTACAATGAAACAACCAGAACTTGGAAAAAAAATCTCTGAAATGAGAAAGGCAAAAGGATTGACTCAAGAAGAGTTGGTCGAAATGTGTAACCTGAATGTCCGCACGATTCAGCGGATCGAAGCAGGAGAAGTAACTCCCAGAAGTTATACAGTAAAGACATTATTTGAAGCCCTTGGAATTAGGGAAGAAAGGAAAGGAAGTGATTCTGAACAATCGTTCGCAATCCCGAAATTTCTATATCTAGCTTTGGCAGGAGGGATATTATATTTCTTTGCATCCATTTTTGAAATTGTAATGGAAGGAGAATATGTGTCTGGAGATTACTCTTTTAGAATGATCGGATTTATCATTGCAAAGACCCTTTCATTTGGAGGCTATGTCCTCTTCGGACTTGGCTGGATAAAACTTGGTAGTTTGCTATCCAACCAATTACTAAAAATCAGTTTTTGGATCATGTTAGCTGCTTGTGGAATCTGGTATTTTGCAGACTTAATAGCGCTGACCTCCTCGGCTTTTGCAATGACTGATTATTACCTCGTGAAAATAAGTTCATTTGGCTTTGGTTACATCCTCCTAGGAATGGGCTTTCTCGCGTTCAAAAAACAGTTTTCTTCTATGGGAACAGTCATTGGCGCACTTACCATAATTTCCGGGGTATTTATCTTTTCTGGGATTGGTGCAATCCTAGGGTTGGTTGTTTTGACTTTGGCAGAATTAGGTCAAATAGGACTTATGATTTATTTGATACAAAAATCCGGGAGAAGTATTTCTCCCGAACTTTCCTTTTGATTTTAAACATTTTAAGTTCTTTTGGGCTTTAAGATCATATAGTGTATCTGCGCCCAAAATAATTTTGAATGATGGAAATTTTAAAAAAGAGTATCATCCTATCCCTTGGGATATTTTTTTTATTCGCCTGCTCTAGCGGTGATGAGGTAGATGATCAAATTAAGACAATTACAGATTTTGTTCTTGAAGTTGAAAAGCTTGGAGACGGAGAGGTAAGAGCTTCATTTTCTGCTACCAATGCCATTTATTTTAAAATAAGTTTTGGGACGTCTGGAGAAACCCCGCAACGAGTGGATGGAAATTCAGCAACTTTTAAGTACACTGAAAAAGGAGATTATACAGTAGTGGTTCAGGCTCATTCCTCGGATTCAGATTTTGTGGTAAGTACAGAAAAAGTGACCATGAATGCAGAAGCTTTAGGTTTAGGTCCAGATGCTGGTTATAAAAGCCCTGAAACGTATGCTGGATATAATTTGGTTTGGGCTGATGAATTTAACTCTACCACACTTTCAGAGGATTGGATTTTTGAACTAGGGGATGGGTGTCCAGATCTATGTGGCTGGGGAAATCAGGAACTTCAATATTATAAGAAAGAAAACACTTCACTAGCGGATGGGAAACTTATAATTACTGCAAAAAGGGAAACTACAAGCGGAAAAAGTTATTCTTCCTCTAGGTTGATAACCAAAGGAAAAAAATCATTTACCTATGGAAGAATTGATATTCGGGCCATTCTCCCAAAAGGGCAAGGGCTCTGGCCGGCTCTTTGGATGCTGGGAGAAAATATTGACGCTGTGGGTTGGCCGAAAAGTGGAGAAATAGATATCATGGAAATGGTTGGTGGAGACATCGATGATAGAGATCGAACCACTCATGGGACTGTTCACTGGGATAATGCTGGGAGCTATGCAAATTATGGTGGAAGCACGAAATTGTCTACAGGAAAATTCAATGACGAGTACCATGTTTTCTCTATTGATTGGGATCCTGAAAAAATCGTTTGGCTATTAGATGGAGAAGAATTTCATGTGATCGATATTACTCCGGCAGGTTTAGACGAATTTCATAAACCGATGTTCTTTATTTTCAATGTTGCTGTTGGAGGTATTTGGCCGGGTTCACCAGATGGATCAACAGTTTTTCCTCAGGAAATGAAAGTTGATTATGTGAGGGTTTTTCAGAAAGAATAATTGATTTAACCTTTGGCTAAGGCTTGCGAAATCTTAGCTTTTACAGCTTTTAAGATTTCCTCATTTTTAGGACTTGAAGTTTCGATTTCCAGGATCTTTGGATGAAGTGAGTCATCATAAAAGTCTTGAAGTGAAGATTCCAGTTCAGATAGATTTACAACTTTTGAATAGAAAAACCCATACTCGGTGGCAAGGTGCTGTGCTGACAGCTTCTGTTTTGTTTCAAAAAACTCTTCGAGTTCAGGTTGATTTGAGGGCCCTTCAATCATTCTAAAAATACCCCCTCCATGATTGTTTAGCAGGATAATTCGAAGATTGGGCATCGCGTAATTATGCCAGAAAGCATTTCTGTCATAAAAGAAGGCCATATCGCCCGTAATCAAAGTGACGATCTCTTTGGTGGTAAACGTGCAGCCTACTGCTGTAGAGTTAGAACCATCGATTCCACTGGTTCCTCGATTACAAATGATTTCTTGCTCTCTTTTCCCCAAGAAGTTCATATATCTGACTGCCATACTATTGGCAACATGAATTTTGGATCGGGAGGGGACTCTGTTTATCGATTCATAAAGAGCATTATACTCACCAAATTCCATTGATTTTAGCACTTTTGGTAACTCCGATTCAACTTTGGAGTCTAAGTCATGCCAATTCTGGTGGAACTCCTGGTCTTGAGTACCCAAATTGTTATTTAGCCAATGAAAGAATGGGAGAGGGCTAGTAGGCAGAATTCGAGTAAGCCTTTTGAAAGTATCTTTGGCTTTTCCGTCTTCCTGAATATGCCAGTGAGATGCTTTTGTTTTTCGAAGAAATAGTTTGAGACCTTTTGATATAATTGATTTCCCAAAGCTGATAATAAGGTCTGGTTCAAGTAATGCCGTTAATCCGGAGTTCCCTAACCAATGATCATGATACCCTATGCTTTCAGCAGATTGGAAATTGCTGATCGTATCTGAAACAATGACCACATTTTTATTTTGTGATAATAGATCCAGTTGCTCTTGTAATTTGGAGTTAGGTCTACTTTGACCTGGAATAATTAAAACCCTTTTGACTGACCCTAACCGGTTTTTTAGCTTGGCCAGTGTTTCATCTGTTAAGATTGATTGTGCCTGTTCAAAAACAAAAACGTGCGGATCTTTTGGGAAGAGCAATTGCTCCTGCTGCTCGGGGTAGAAAGGTTCTTTTAAAGGGATATTGATATGGACTGGACCTGCAGGAAATTTTTTGGCAAGATTGATTCCCTCATTACTGATTCGGCTGGCCATCCATCGATCATCTGGAGACGAAATGCTATTTGGAAATTGGAAGCTCCCCTTGATATGTTTTCCATAAACCTCATCTTGGAAGATGGTCTGTCCATCGTATTGATCTATCCATTCCTTAGGCCTATCCGCGGTCAATACCAATAAGGGGATTTGCTGAAAAAAAGCCTCGGCAATGGCAGGGTAATAATTTAGTGCTGCTGAACCGCTGGTGCAAACTAAGGCTACAGGCTCCTCTAGTTGCTGGGCCATACCCAAGGCTATAAAAGCAGCAGATCGTTCGTCAGAGGCAGTGCGAGTATGTATATCGGGGTGTCTGGCAAAAGCCAATGTCAATGGGGCGCAACGTGAGCCAGGAGATAGAATTACGTTTCTAATCCCTTTTTTGGCACATATAGCTACTAAATCGGTGATGTGTGTTAAGATCAACTTTGAGGATTTTGGATGAACTTACCGATGATCTTACATTTTAACTCAGTTTCTTCCCATTCTTTTTGGGGATCAGAATCTTCTGTAACACCTGCGCCGGAATAAAGTATAGCCTGATCACTAAAAAGAGAGGCCGTTCTTAGGTTAACATAAATTGATGTCTCTCCCTGAATATTCACTGGTCCAAGAAAGCCAGCAAAAAAGGAACGGTCAAAACCCTCATATTTTTGTAAGAAATCATGAGACTCTTTCCTAGGCATTCCGCAAACCGCAGAGGTAGGATGGAGGAGGTTCAGCATAATCGAACCAAGATCTGGAAAACCAGTGCTCTGCATATTGATTCGGAAATCTGATTTAAGATGCAGCAAATCTCCGGCTATGACGGTCTTTGGACCATGCTCCTCGTATTCTCTTAATCTTATTTTCTTAAAGCAAGAAACTATGTACCGACTTACCAAAGCTTGCTCCTCGATCTCTTTTTGAGTCCATGCGGCTGTTTTAAGTGGATTGTCTCCGAATGCAGGTTGAGTACCCGCCAGAGACATCGTGTAAAAATAGTCCCCTTTCGTTTCAATCAAAGATTCAGGAGAAGCTCCGATCCAAGTGCCTACGTTTGGGATATGGAAGAAATTGATAAATGCATTGGGATAAGAATTCATTAAGCTCAACAGCGTGCAGCCTAAATTAAATTCTTCAGGGATCTTGATGGTTTTCGTTCTTGCAGGAACTACTTTTTCTACCAAGCCATCTTGAATAGCCTGAATCCCATCTTTGACTAACTGGATAAAGTGATCCTTATCTTCAGAAGTTTCAGAAAACTGATTAGAGTTACTTTGAGTTTGCCCAAGAAGAAGGTCTCTAATTTCCTTCGCATTTAGCTTTTCTTCTCCTTGTAATTGAATTTTCGCCCATTCGGGAAGCTCGTCTATTTCTATTGGGTTGTCCAGATGGAAATTGAGGTATTTATTTGCTTTGATGAAATAGGCTTTTTTATCCTCTTGGTCAGCAAAAGGGTGAACAACAAATCCTGGCTCCAGAGTTTCTATATTCAGTTCCACTTTTTGTGGAGTACTGGATTCATCCAAAACCATTTCTAAAAGGGATGAATTGGGCTTTCTCCAAAATGCAAAAGAGCCTTCAGATTTGAGACCCAATTGAAGCATTTGTTGGATGGTTTCTGTTTTCGTATGAATGCTTGAAACTTCCGTGTTCATTATCTTTTATCTAAAATAGCCATCGTAATTCTACTGATGCAGCAAAGCTGCTCCAATTCATTGACGATTTTTATTTCCCATACTTGTGTGCTTTTGCCCAAATGAATGGGACTTGCAGTGCCGGTTACAAAGCCTTCTCTTACTGACTTAAGGTGATTGGCATTAATTTCCAGACCTACGCAGAAATGTTTTTCAAGGTCTAATGTCAGTGAACTGGCAATGCTACCCAAGGTCTCTGCTAAGACAACATTTGCACCGCCATGTAACAAACCTAAGGGTTGTTTTGTTCGGTGATCTACAGGCATTTTGGCTGAAATAGAATTTTCAGAAATTGCAGTAAAAACGATGCCCAAGTGCTCGACCATGTTGTTTTCACTCTGCTTATTGAGCGCTTCTATTGAAGGCTTTTGCTTGAATACCATGAAAATTGAAGTAAATAAGTTTTCTTTGGGCTTGCAGACAAAAATAGAGAATCTTGAATCGAAAAAAAATTTACCTAGTTAGGCACGGACAAACAGATTTTAATTTAAAAGGTGTAGTTCAGGGAAGTGGGATCAATGCTGATATAAATGAGACTGGAAGGAAGCAGGCAGCATGTTTTTTTGAAGCTTACAAAGGAGTGAAATTTGATCAATTGTATCACACCGCACTGATCAGAACGCAGCAATCTATTCAGAGTTTTTTAGACCTTGGAACGCCCGTCATAGCCTTAGCTGAACTGAATGAGATTTCTTGGGGAGATTATGAGGGAACACCTATGACCAAGGATGAAAGTCAGTATTATGATCATATGCTGAATCAGTGGAAGTTAGGAAACCTTGATTATGCGATTGCGGGAGGAGAAAGCCCTAATATGGTGGCAGCCCGAATGCAAAAGGGAATAGATAAAATTATTGACGGCCCTGGTGAAACGGTTTTAGTTTGTATGCACGGTAGGGCAATGCGGATATTTTTGAGTTTGATTTTAAAACTAGATCTCAAAGATATGGATCAGTTTGAACATCAAAACTTGTGTTTGTATTTGTTGGAACAGGATGAAAAAGGTGGATTTCAGTTATTGAAAAGAAATGATGTGGATCACCTTAAGGATTTACTTTAGCCTTAGCAGTTTTATCATTCTTTCTTTGCTGCTGTAAATCTTCATATTCAGAAAAATAACTTTGAAGCTCGTTCTTCCCCTTTGTCAAATCAAACATTCTAAATGCGATGTCTTGAAGTTGAACTTGAGATTTATTTCCAAGATTGATGATAAACTCACCGAGCATGCATTTGTCAAATTCTTCATTGGGTACTTCTATCACCAATGTGGGGACTGAATTACCCTCATAAGTTTTAGTTTTGAACACACCAGAAAAATGGGCTTCGATTTTCGAAAGGGAAGTTTTGAGTGCTTTTAGCTCCTTTGCTTGGAATAGGACCATAATTGTCTTGGGATCATCCGTTTTCGCAAAGGATGAAACTGATAAAAACATAATGACTACTAGGATTCCTAAACTTCTCATAGCTTTCAAGATACTAAAATAATGCCCGAAAAATCAAGCATTCAAATAGAAAAAAATAAAACCCCGAAAATTAATTATTTCCGGGGTTTTTAATGCTTGGTATTTTAGAGAATTAAGCTTTTGATCTTCTCTTTTTTGGTGGTGGTGGCTCCTCGATTACATCCTCAACTCCAGCAAGGATTCTTCCGCAGTGCTCACACACGATTAATTTTTTCTTTTCACGAATATCCGCTTGTCTTTGAGGCGGCACGGTGTTGAAACAACCTCCGCAAGCTCCTCTTTTGACCATAACTACGGCAAGTCCGTTTTTAGCGTTATTTCGGATTCTCTCGTAAGATTTAACTAATCGAGGTTCCACTTTTTTAATGGCCTTTTCGCGGTCATTATTAAGTTTCGCTTCTTCTGACTCACTTTCAGAGATAATGGTAGAAAGTTCGCTTTTCTTAAGATCAAGATCTTTCTGGCGATCCTTCATGATTGCATTTAACTCATCAAGGTCAACTTTTTTCTGATCGATTTTGACTGAAGCTTCAGAGATTTTCTTCTTTGATACCTGGATCTCCAAGTCTTGTAACTCCAACTCCTTGGTGATGGCATCGTATTCTCTGTTGTTTCGAACATTCATCTGCTGCTCCTGATACTTCTTGATAAGTTTCTCAGATTCCTTGATGTTGTCCTTGAGGGTTTTGATCTCCTCTTCGTATGCTTCAATCTCAGCTTGGAACTTATCCAAACGGGTTTCATAGCCAGCAATCTCGTCTTCTAGATCTTGAACTTCCTCAGGAAGAGCACCTCTTACTTTAATTAGTGCATCAAGTCTTGAATCAATGAGTTGAAGGTTATGTATAGCCTCGAGCTTTTGTGCTACTGTACTTTCCATGTACTATCGGTAGGATGTGGGATTTGTAACTACTTTCGTCAAATAGAGTGCAATATTAGGAAAATTTTGTGACAATAGCTCCCCAAGTAATTCTTTTGTGAAAATTTCACTTTCATAATGCCCAATATCACAAAGAATTAATTGCTCTTCTACATCAAAAAACTCGTGGTATTTCACGTCTGAGGTGATAAATACGTCTGCTTTCACTTTTTTGGCTTGGTTGAGTAAAAATATTCCAGCCCCGCCACAAACAGCAACTTTCTTGATTTTCTTTTGCAAAAGCCCGGTGTGTTTCAAGACTTTTAGGTTCATTTTGTCTTTGAGGTAGTCCAAAAATTCAATTTCTTCCATCTCCATTTCCAATTCACCAACCATGCCTGCGCCGACCTCTTGGTTTTCATTTTCAATATTGCTTACGTAATAGGCAACTTCCTCGTAAGGATGACTTTGTTTCAATACACCAAGCACCTTTCCCAGCAAATGATTGGATACCAAAACTTCTACTTTGGTTTCATCCACTTGTTCGGGCTTTCCTTTTTCTCCGATACTTGGATTCGCTTTTTCTGAAGGAGTAAAAGTCCCTGTTCCTAAGGTTTGAAAAGAGCAATCGGAATACTCTCCAATTTTTCCTGCTCCTGCTTTAAAAATTGCATCTAGGACCTTGGATTTTTGTTCATTGGGAACGAAAAATTCCAACTTGCTTAAAAGCTGCTTTTTAGGTTGTAGAATTTTGGTTTTTAATAAACCTAATCTATCTGATATTCTTTTATTTACGCCTGCTGCGACATGGTCTAAATTCGTGTGGATGGCAAAAATAGCAATGTCGTTTTTGATTGCTTTGATCACTGTTCGCTCTACATAGTTTCGACCGGTAAAGCTTTTTAATCCTCGGAAGACAATGGGGTGATGGGCAACGATCAAATTCGCTCCCAATTCTATTGCTTCATCGACCACATTTTCTGTACAATCCAGAGTACAGAGAACGCCCGTCAATTCGGACTTTCTGTCTCCAGTGATCAGAGTTGCGTTATCGTAGGATTCCTGATAGGCTGGTGGTGCAAAAGATTCCAACCACGAAATCAGTTCTCCAATCTTGTATCCCATAATTTTTATGTTTATTTGATCAAAATTAGTAATTCTCAGGAATGCGCCCTTACGCTTTTTTGCTTTATCCGTTTTCAGTGCTTTATAATCTGATCACTAAAATCAGAAATTGGCTTTTTGACCTTGGCTGGTTGAAAAGTACACCTACGCCCATTCCTAGTATTTTGGTAGGAAACCTCAGCGTAGGAGGAACAGGCAAAACCCCTATGGTAGAGTATCTGATTAGGAACATAAAGAATCAAAGAAAGTTGGCCACTTTAAGCAGAGGTTATGGAAGAAAAAGTTCTGGCTTTTTAAAAGCCGATTTTTCGAGTAGCCCGGCACAAATTGGTGATGAACCATTTCAGATTTTTCAAAAATTCGGAAAAGAAATTTCTGTGTTTGTTGGCGAAAAGAGGTTGGAAGCCTTCCAAAAGATTTCTAGCAATTTCCCTGATGTGGACTTGGTTGTCATGGATGATGCTTTTCAGCATCGCTACGTTCAGGCAGACCTTAGTATTCTTCTAACCACATTTGACAGGCCTTTTTTTGCTGATTATTTACTTCCCATGGGAAGGTTAAGGGAAAGTCGCTCAGGAGCTTCAAGGGCAGATATGGTGGTTGTGACTAAAACTCCAAACCATGCAAATGAAAAAATAAAGGGACAATATCACCAAATGATAAAGAAATATGTTGATACCGATGTTCCTGTTTTATTCAGTGGAATTGGGTATGGTGAGCCCTATGCTTTGGGGCAAGAAATAGAATTTCATCCTCAGGTGATTCTGTTTAGCGGTCTCGCAAGTGATTCGCATCTAAAAGCTCATGTTTCAGAACATTTCGAAATGTTAGATGTCTTAACTTTTTCTGATCACTACGAATATCAGGATAGCGATTTTGAGAAAATTAGGAGCTTATACCTAAAATATAAATCTCGAAATCCAGTTATTCTCACTACGGAAAAAGATGCGGTAAAAGTTAAATTTTCTGCTCAGGAAGGAATTCTAAGAGAAATTCCGATTTTTGTCCTGCCAATTCAAGTGGAATTTCCCACTGAAGATGCGCAACAACTAGAAAGACTTATCGATCAGGTAATTCTTCAAAAGTGAAAGAAATTGTGAAAATCAGAGTTCTCGGTTTATTCATCATCATGGTTTTGGGCCTGTCGCTGGATGCTTTGGCACAGCGGCCGATCACCAATACCAACAACCAACAAAGGAATAGAGAGTTGGTCAACCAAGAGGGTGAAGAAGAGGAAGAAGTAGAGGGTAGGCGACCACTTTTGGATGATAGTACCAAGCAGGTGTATGGACCGAAAACATCACTTTTCTTTTTCGAAAAAGATATCAAAAGAAATAATTTGATTCTTTATCCTCAGGATACTATCCTAAACAATTTTCATAATTATGACACGGTAGCGAAGAGTGGATGGAAATATCAGGATCTTGCAAATTTAGGGAGTGCAGCAAAACCGGTTTTTTATCAAATCCCAACCTTAATCGGGACGAGGTCAGGATATTCCGCTTACGATATTTATTTTAAAGCACCAGAAAACAACAGATATTACGATACAAAATCTCCTTTCACTGAGATGGCAGCATTTTTTGGAGGTGGCCATAGGAATTTACTGGATATAGCCTTCGCTCGAAATATCAACCCTAGGTGGAATGTAGGTTTTGAATTTCACACGATTAAAGCAAGAAAGACTTTGAATCCGGTAGCTCGAGATGATAATATGGTCGAGCAAACTTCCTATTCTCTTCATACGAATTATAGAACCGAAAATGGGAAGTATTGGTTTTTGGGGAATTTTTCAAGAATGAGGCATCTGGTCAATGAAATTGGTGGGATCATTCCGCCGGAAGTTGATTCTACATCCGTTTACTATACCTATGAAGATGCAAAAGTTTGGTTGTCAAATACCCAGGCTACAGACCTTCGACAAGAGTATCATTTTTACCATGAATACAAGGTAGAAGATGGCCTTCAACTCTATCATATTTTTGATAGAAAAATCAAAAAACTCACATTCAATACCGACTTAAGGACCACAGATTCATTGTTTTACCCAAGTACACGTTACAATCAAAGTGACACCATTTCTACTAACCCAAACAGATTTGCTGAATGGAGAAATGAAGTGGGTTTGAAAGGGACTTTTGGTGGGTTTTTCTATAATGCTTATGCCAAATTCAGAGCAGGTAGAATGCAAAACCCTTACTTTGAGGAAGATGATAAGTTCAATGAAGTTTACATCGGAGGACAATTGGTGGGAGAGCTTTCTGAAAACTGGTCATTAACTGCCAATGGGGAATATTTACTGCCTGGAGCATATCGTCTCAATGGAGTTTTTGTCTCTCCTTGGTTAGAACTGGAGTATACCAAAGCCTTGTATAAACCTACCTCTGTACAGCAAAATTACATGGGTAACTTCTACCAGTGGGACAATGATTTTGAGAATACTGGGGTAGATCAGATTAAGGGAAAAGTAATCCTTAATTTCGATAAAATAAGGCTGAGACCTAGTCTGACGATCAATAGGGTGAACAATTACATCTATTTTAATGAAGATAGGATTGCTACTCAAAATGATGGAGAGGCCTTTATGTTGATGCCTGGCCTTATTGCCAACTTTCAGATTGGAAAAAAATTCAGATGGGAGAATGAGCTGATTTTTACTCAGATTTCAGGCGTTGGAAGTGATGCCTTTAGAGTGCCCAAGTTTTATGCGAATACCAAATTTTACTTTGATAGCCCTGCCTTTAATGACAACGTTTATATCCAATTAGGGATAGATATCAGATTTAAGTCTGATTATTTTGCTGATGCTTATTCACCAGCTACCCAGCAGTTCTTTATTCAAAATTCATTTAATGTTTTTGCCTATCCTGTGGGTGATGTTTTTCTTGATTTTAGAATCAACCGAACTCGTGTGTTATTGAAATACAACCACTTCAATAGTGGCTTAATGAAAGAGGAAGGGTATTTCGTTACTCCAGGCTATACTGGATATAAATCATTTATCGACTTAGGAATTTCTTGGTATTTATTTGATTGATATGAGTTGGGAAGAAAATACAAAACAGAAAATGCTACACCTCAAATTACCTACAGATCCAAGGTGGGTAAATATTGCTGAGATGCAAATTGAGGATATTTTAACTGACCATGCTTATTGCGAGCAAAAGGCAGCTTCTTCTTGTATCAGTTTGATTTTGAGGTTTTTTGATCTGCCTGAGCTTGTGGATACCCTCACGCCAATCGTTTCTGAGGAATGGGGGCATTTCGAAAGAGTGATGGACCAGATCCGTAAGAGAAACATGAGGTTTGGTGAACCTAGGAAAGACGAGTATGTAATGAAACTTCAGGGGTTTGTAAAAAAAGGAGGAAATAGATGGCAGCAATTGACCGAAGTTTTGTTGCTAAATGCATTGATTGAAGCAAGGAGTTGTGAAAGATTTAAATTGCTTTCCAAAAACATTGAAGATCCTGAGCTACAAAGTTTTTATTATGAACTGATGATCTCAGAAGCCGGTCATTATGTGACTTTTATAGAGCTAGCAAGGAAATACAATGATCCTGAGAAGGTGAACTCTCGATGGCAGGAATGGCTTACTTTTGAAGCCGAAGTGTTGAAAGAAATTGGTTTGAGAGGTAATAGAATGCATTGATTTATGGAAGTGAAAGTCGAAGAGATAACATCAAAGACCCTTTTTGGAAAAAAGACGATTACTACTTTGGGTAGTCAGGATATATCGGCTCTTTGGAGGCCTTTTAGACAGGCGATAAATAAAAAAGAAGGACTTAACCCTTCAGATTATTATTCCATTCAGAGATATGGAAAAGATATGCAAAGCAAGAGTTTGTCTCTGAATACTGAATTCGAGAAGTGCGCTGCTATTGAAATAGTAAAAGACGCTTGTCCAGATGGTTTTGAGGAGATTGTTTTAGATGGAGGGAAATACGCCACATTTGAATACGCTAGAAATATGGGGGAGATTCAAACAATCTTGATGGGCTTTTTGAATAACTGGCTTCCAAATTCTGCTTTTGAATTGGATGATAGGAATCATTTCGAGACTTTTGGACCTGATTATGACCCCTTTTCTGTAGATTCCGTAGAGGTAATATGGATTCCCATCAAAGAGAAGGGAAGTAAATAATACCTTGAAAAAATATTAAAATTCACCAAGGTTTTAGAGAAATCAAGGTGAATTGATTATACTTAAAATTGATTGAATCAATAATTTTTAAAACCTGTTCCAATTCGGACAACCTATGAAATTGATCGAAAATATTCGCGAATCATTAAATTCCATTCGCGTTAATTTACTCCGAACTATTTTGACCGGCGCAATCATTGCGATTGGTATTTCTTCCCTTGTGGGGATGCTTACGGCAATAGACGGAATTAAAACTCAAATCGCTGATAGTTTTTCCGGGCTGGGAGCTAACTCTTTTGATATTAGAAACAAGGGTTTTTCTGGAGGAAGAGCAATTCAGCAAGGAGTAACAGAAAAAACCTATCCTAAAATTACTTATAGAGAGACACAGGCTTTTAAGGAAGAGTATAAATCAATTGGCTTATCGACCGTTTACACCAGAGTATCAGGATCCGCTGAAATCAAAAAGGGTTCGAAGAAGACCGATCCGAATTCAAGAATTACAGGGGCAGATGAAAATTACCTAAGCATTAAAGCGATGAAGGTAGAGCAGGGAAGAAACTTCAGTAATATGGAAGTGCAGCATGGAAACAACGTTTGTATTGTAGGGACTGAAATAGTTTCCACCTTATTTGAAGAAAATGAGGAGGCATTAAACCAGAAAATATCCTTCTTTGGAAGACCATATACTATTATTGGAATTTTGGAAGAACAAGGTGGGGTAGGTCAAGATCAAGGAGCGGATAGACAAGTAGTCATTCCTGTAGAAAATGCCAGCCGACTGGATAGAACAGGCAATTTTAATTACAACATTACTGCATTGAGTTCGGATGGTTCTAAGATCGATTATGATATGGGACAAGCCACAGGTATGATGAGGAAAATCCGACAAGACCGAGTAATCCGAGAAGACTCATTTGATTTAACAAAAAGCCAATCAGTTGCAGAAAGTTTGGAAGAAGTCGCTGGATATTTGAGAATGGGAGGATTTGGTATTGGATTCATCACACTACTTGGAGCTTCAATCGGTTTGATGAATATCATGCTTGTTTCGGTCACAGAAAGAACTCGTGAAATAGGAATTAGAAAAGCACTTGGAGCTACTCCACTCAGAATCCGACAACAATTTTTGATGGAAGCTATTATGATTTGTGTATTGGGAGGAATCATGGGAATGATTTTAGGAATTGCCATCGGAAACCTGATTTCGCTAGTAATTGGGGTAGGAGGATTTTTGATTCCTTGGTTGTGGATGTTTGTAGCTTTCTTGATTTGTATAATCGTAGGATTGCTTTCTGGATATTTTCCGGCATTCAAAGCCAGTAAATTGGATCCGATAGAATCACTTCGATACGAATAATTATAATTCAAAATATAAATGAAACCTTCAATTGCACATTGAAGGTTTTTTTTATTTAAGACTTCTTTTAGCGGTCAGGTTTGCTGCTAATCATTGATTAATTTTCAATATGAAATCAAATGAATTTGATGCAATCGTCATAGGTTCGGGAATTAGCGGTGGCTGGGCTGCCAAAGAGCTTTGTGAAAAAGGTTTGAAAACACTGGTTTTAGAAAGAGGGAGAGATGTGGAGCATTTAAAAGATTACCCCACGATGACTTCCAGTATCTGGGAAATGCCACATAGAAATCAGATTACTCTGGAAAATAGAATTCAAAACCCTGTAGTCAATCGGTGTTACGCCTATAAAGAGGATACCGCTCATTTTTTTGTAAAAGATCAAGAGCATCCATACGAGCAGGAAAAGCCTTTTGACTGGGTAAGAGGCTATCAAGTGGGAGGAAAGTCGTTGATTTGGGCAAGGCAAACCCAACGTTGGAGTAAATATGATTTTGAAGGTCCCGCAAGAGATGGTTTTGCAGTAGACTGGCCAATTCGGTATGAAGATATAGCTCTTTGGTATAGTTATGTGGAGCGGTTTGTCGGTATTAGTGGAAGTTATGAAGGTTTGGATACGCTACCTGATGGAGAGTTTTTGAAAGCTTGGGAGATGAATTGCGTAGAAAAGGAGATTCAGAAACGCATCACTTCATCTTTTCAGGATAGAGATGTCATCATCGGTCGATGTGCTCATCTGACCGAACCTAAGGAGGTCCATTTTGCGCAAGGTAGGACGAAGTGCCAAGCGAGAAACCAATGTTATAGAGGGTGCCCTTTTGGAGGTTATTTCAACTCCAATTCTTCTACTTTACCTGCTGCTGCAAAAACCGGGAATTTGACTTTGAGACCAGATTCTGTAGTGGAATCCTTGATATATGATGAAAGGAAGGAAAAAGTAACCGGAGTAAGGATTGTTGACAGGATTAGTAAGGAAACAAAGGAGTATTATGCAAAAGTCATTTTCGTAAATGCCTCAGCTTTAAATTCTAATTTAATCCTATTGAATAGTACTTCTAGCCGCTTTCCCAATGGCCTTGGTAATGACTCAGGTTTGTTAGGGAAATATGTGGCATTTCACAATTACAGAGGGTCCCTAAATGCGTCTTTTGAAGGGTTTGAGAATGAGTATTATTTCGGGAGAAGACCCACTGCGGTCATGATGCCTAATTTCAGAAATGTCAAAAAGCAGGAGATGGATTTCTTAAGGGGATATATGACATTTTATACAGCTGGAAGGGCTGGATTTGGACATGCGGATACTGCTTTAGGTGAGCAGTTAAAGACAGCCAATTCAAAACCTGGACCTTGGTCTGTTTATATGATGATGCAAGGGGAAACTATTCCCAAGGAAAGCAATCACGTTAGATTAAGCCAAGATAAAAAAGATGAGTGGGGAGTTCCATTGTTAAGCATTAATGTGGATTATGATAACAATGATGAATTGATTTTGCAGGATTTTTTCGAGCAAGGAGAAGAGATGCTTGTCAAAGCAGGTTGTCATAACATTAGCAAAAATGACAGTAAACAAGCTCCTGGTCTAGATATTCATGAGATGGGAGGAGTTCGTATGGGGCGGGAGTCCGGAAGCTCTTTACTCAATGGGTATAACCAGATGCATTTAGCAGAAAATGTTTTTGTTACTGATGGGGCTTGCATGACTTCTACGGGCACACAGAACCCCTCAATTACTTATATGGCACTCACTGCGCGAGCAGTTGACTATGCCGTAAAGGAATTGAAAAAAGGAGCCATTAAGTAGACTCCCATTAAGAATTTATCAGATTAAATTACACCTAGATGATATCCGTTTTACGGGGATCTGGACCATATTCATTAGGGCCATTTTGTCCTTTTTTGGCTGCAAGCCAGATGAATCCTATGAAGTTTACTGGTGGTGGAATTAATAGGTAAAGTGCATATTTCCAGTCCAAACCGATGTCATGAAACCTTTTGATTGCCTGAATCAAGAGTACTACGATAGAGGCAATTAAGACGATGGTAAATGAGAAAAAGGTAGGCCAGGCTTCCATTTGGTAGGACTGCCACATCATCATTAGGCTTAGTAAGTTGGTGAAATAGAATATCATAAATAACACCAAATACTTCCTTCTCGTTATTCTTCCTTCTGGTTTAAATATTTCATTCATAACTATTTAACGATACAGAAATACGATTGTTTAATCCCGTCAGGATTTTCCAAGTGGATAATTGGAATGTAAATCAGGTTTGTAGGACATAATGACTGTTTATGAAAGCGGTAATTTTCTATATTGCGAGCTCAATTAAGGGGTGCCCTAAATTTACGGGCTGAGATCATACCCATCAGCAAGAGATTGCTGAGCACCTGATCCGGGTAGTGCCGGCGTAGGGATTAGATTAATAGTTCTCCCTTTTTTGAATAATGAATTTAAAATTATTCAAATGGAAAGTTTTATGGATTTTGATCTGCTTCTGCAGCAGATACAAGAAACAAGATTGCTAGAGTGGATAGCAGTGGCCTTTGGCGTTACTGAAGTTTTATTGGCTCGGAAAAACAACGTGTTGCTGTACCCAGCGGGAATCATCGGTATTTTATGCGGTGGTTTTCTTCTCATTGATGCTAAGCTTTATGCAGAGACTTTACTGCATGGGTATTATTTGGTCATGAGTATATACGGCTGGATCATGTGGAAAAGTAAAAGTCAAAGTGGAGCCTTAAAGATTACAAAAAGTAACACCAATGATAAGAGAATTACTTGGATGATTGCCCTTGGCGGTTGGGGGTTTTTATATTTTATATTGAGTCAGTTTACTGATTCAGATGTTCCGGTGATTGATGCTTTTGTTTCCTCTACTGCCTGGGCTGGGATGTGGCTTTTAGCAAAAAGAAAACTTGAAAACTGGATTTGGCTTAATGTATCTAATTTGGTTGCAATTCCTTTGCTGTTCCACAAGCAGCTAATTTTAATGTCGTTTTTAACACTTTTCCTATTCATTGTAGCCATTTTTGGGTATTTGGACTGGAAAAAAGAACTCAATTCAAGAGAAAATGAATTCAGAACTGTTTAGTCACGAACTCGCTCAAAAAGCTGAGAATTTAGGTAAACTTCCTGAGGAATGGCTGCAAGTTATTTACGAGGAAAAATGGTTTAAACTATTTGTGCCAAAGGAACTTGGCGGCTTAGGATGTAATCTAAAAGAAGCACTCCAAATTGAAGAAAAACTAGCCAAGCTAGATGGAAGTCTTGGTTGGACGGTGACGCTTTGTGCTGGAGCAGCTTGGTTTGTAGGTTTCATGGATAAACCAACCCGTGAAGAGGTATTTCCTAATTCGGCTTTATGCCTGGCAGGGAGCGGATTTGTGGGAGGAAAAGCCAATAAAGTAAACGATCAATACATTATTGATGGGAGCTGGACTTATGCTTCTGGAGCCTTGCATGCCACAAATTTGACTGCTAATTGTGAAATTCTAGAAAATGGAAAGGCGGTTTTAGATACTGATGGAAAGCCGGTGGTAAAAGCATTTTTGCTGAAGAAAGACGAAGTGAAAATTCTCGATGGATGGAATTATATGGGGATGATAGCTACAGGGAGCCATGCCTTTGAAGTAGAAAATCAAGAAGTCCCTCTAAACAGATGTTTTGAAATAGAACCTTCAAAAACTCAACTTCCAGACCCGATTTATAAGTTCCCATTTCTACAGTTCGCGGAGGCTACTCTTGCAGTAAATATACTGGGGATCACAGAGCATTTGATAGATTTGATTGAGGCTAGTTTTTGGAAGAGAAATGAATATAGGGCTTATGATGTTAAGCATATTGAGTACTTCGAAAGCCTTTTGAAAAAGCGGAAATCCCGGTTAAAGAAGGAAAAAGCTAAATTTTATAAGTCAGTAGAAAATGCTTGGTTGCAACTGGATCAAGAGGGGGGGATTTCGAAGAAAAAACTGAAGAAGGTAAGTAAGATCAGTCGAAAACTGACTCAGAAATGTAGAGAAGTAAATGCTAAGCTTTATCCTTTTGCTGGCTTAGAGGCTGCAAAAACTCATACTGAGCTTAATAGAGTTTGGAGAGATTTTAATACCGTTGGGCAGCACGCACTACTGATTTTTCCTTTTTGATCAGTTAAGGCATGAGGATTTTAAGGCTTTTGGGGAGAACCTGAATAGTTATTTCTTTTGTCAGTAGTGTTTTGAATTCCCCATCAATCTGTACTTCAAACTCAGTTATTTCTTCGCCTTCAAGTTGGATTTTATTTGTCTGGAAAGTTTGAATTTTCTGAAACCAATGACTTTTTTTCAAAAGGAGAGAAGTACTCCAGATTACTTTGTTGATTGGGTTTGTTTGTGGGATCATCACCACATCCAATAGTCCATCTTGCAGAGATGCTTTTGGCGTGATACTCATTCGGTATCCCATTTCATTTGAATTCGAGACGAAAATCAAAAATGGTAAGATCGAAAATTGGTTTTCATCCTTTTTCACAAGTAATGCCTCAGACTTTTTCTTTTCAAAGAAAGCTGTCAGTCCAGCCTGGATGTAGCCTTTTAAGGTTCTTTTTTGGGAAAGCTCATAATGTTTGATCAATGAGGCATCAAAACCAATTCCGGTGTTACTGAAAAAAAAGTGGTCATTTATTTTACCTACATCAATGGCATCCACTTTAAAATTTTTAATCACCTGAAGTGCCTGATCCAAATTTCTAGGAATCTTTAGGTTGGAGGAAAGGCCATTTCCTGAACCTTGTGGAATAATCCCTAATGGGATTTTTGAGTTGACTAGTTGAGATGCAACTTCATTGATAGTACCATCTCCACCACAGGCGACAATCAAATCTGTATTAGCTTGTATAGCTTCATGAACAAGCTCAATAGCATGTTTTTTAAATTTCGTGAATTGTATATCGATAGTGTATTCCGAGGTGGGGAAATGCGTATGAAGTAATTTTTCAGTTACCAAGGATTTTCCTTTTCCGGAAATTGGATTGACTATAAAGTGTAACTGTTTCAACTTATTCACTGATTCGGGTATTGATATTCACTGAGGCTATTCCCTCAAAAAAGTTAACTTTTATTTGTCCCCCTTAAAATTTGAACCGTCCGACTTGGGATGTACAACTGAATACATTGATGCTCATTGACCAAGTAATCAATGGATGAGTCAATTCGATTAAAACCCCCAAAAGTTTCATCGTCTGAATTTAAAATCAGTTGGTATGAACTAGCTTTTGGAACATGAACGCTAAAGCCGGAATAAGATTCTGTGGGGTGGAAGGAAAAAACAAAAACTAAGTTGGCTCTTTCGTATGCTATGATTTTTTTGTCAGGATCCAAAAATAGCTGCCTTGCATGTGGAGCAGAAAGAACATGGTCATGTGTAGCTAATTGAATCATCGCCTGATCCCAGGCATTTAATTGAGCATATTTCAGCAAAGGATCATCAGCCAAAGACCATTGCCTTCTAGCATGTTGATAGCTCCAATCATTCCCTTCTCTAGGAAAATCAATCCATTCGGGGTGACCAAATTCATTCCCTATAAAATTTAAATACCCTTCACCTCCTAGGGAAAAGGTGATCATTCGGATTAACTTGTGTAAAGCAACACCCCGGTCAACTACCAGATTTTGTTCCAATACCGACATGGAGAAATACATCTCTTTATCCATTAACCTAAATGCAAGGGTTTTGTCCCCAACTAATGCTTGGTCGTGACTTTCAGCGTAAGTAATTGATTTTTCATTTTGAGGTCTGTTGGTCAATTCATGCCATAGCTCAAACATATCCCATTCCTCATCTTTTTTATGCTTGAGTGTTTTGATCCAGAAATCAGGGACACCCATGGCCATACGGAAATCAAAACCTATCCCCCCATCCTCAATCTTTCTGGAGAGTCCGGGCATCCCGCTGACATCTTCGGCAATGGAAATACTGCCTTTTTTAAAATCGTGAATCAGTTTATTCGCCAGCTTCAAGTAAATGATCGCTTGTTCATCTACTTGTGAGTCAAAATAGAGATCAACATTATCAAAATCCATAAACAGTCCATGATGCTGATACATAATGGAAGTGACACCATCAAATCTAAACCCATCAAAATGGAATTCTTCAAGCCAATAGCGAATGTTACTTAGCAGGAATTGCTTTACTTCCCATTTCCCATAATCGAAAACTTTTGAGTCCCAGCCTTCATGGTAACCTTTTGGACCTGCATGGAAATATTGATGATCACTGCCGTCAAATTCATTTAATCCCTCATTGGTATTTTTAATAGCGTGAGAGTGTACAATATCCATCACCACAGCTATTCCCATTTCATGGGCTTTGTTGACAAGGGATTTTAGATCTTCTGGTGTTCCAAATCTGGAGGAGGAAGCGAAAAAATTAGAAATATGATAACCAAAAGAACCGTAGTAGGGATGTTCCATCACAGCCATTAACTGTATGGTATTGTATCCTGCTTCTTTTATCCGTGGAAGTATGTTCTCTTCAAATTCCCGATAGCTCCCAACTTTTGGAGATTCTTGAGCCATTCCCACATGGCATTCATAAATGAGGGGTTGGCTTAAGCTGTCTTGTGGGGAGTATGATTGATCAGTCCACTCAAATTTACTTTCAAACCAGAGTTGACCTGCGAAGTCATGGTTTTTTTCATCTTGAACTGCTCGCCTGATGTAGGCAGGGATTCTATCTGAAGCACCATTGGCACCTACTACATGGACTTTAACTTTACTTCCATGGGTGAAGGAATTCTTATATTGGTCGAAGGGTAAAAATATTTCCCAATCCCCTCGATGACTCTTTTTCATAGGGTGGGATTGACGATCCCAATTGTTGAAATCTCCAAAAAAATAGAGTTGTTCTGCGGCAGGCGCCCATTCCCTATAAACCCATCCGTTTCTCCAGCTTTCAAAATGGACTCCATAAAACTCATGAATCCGTGAAAACTCCAGAATGTTTCCGCTGAATTCCTCTATCTCTCGAAGGGCAGTTTTAAACCCTTGGTGTCTTTCCCATATTTTATCAGCAAAATTCTCAAGCCAAGGCTCATCTCTTACCAAACTTAGTTTCTCAGATTCTTTCACATGAAATCATTTAGGAAAGCTGAATTTAGAAAAAATGATGATCAATAATAGTATTTGACCTAGAGAGCTAGAATTTTATTAGAAACTTATTTAATGAGAATGGATAGATACTTAATGTTTTTCATAAACTACTTCCGGCTCTAGCACTTCCACAGTTCCTTGCTCATTTATCTGATCAAGCGTCACTGTCTTTAATTCGTTGATTAGAAGTGGATCATATTTAGCTGCTACTCGAATGTAGTTCTCAGTAAACCCGTGCATTTTCCCATTTTCAATATCTTCCTCGAACAAGACAGTGAAAGTTTTTCCAAGGTTTTCTTCATAAAACTTCCTTCTTTTCTTTTCAGAAAGGATTCTAAGCATTTTTGAGCGTTCATTTCGAACTTTCTTAGGTACTACGCCCTCCATTTCGGTAGCCCGGGTATTGGCTCTTTCCGAATAGGTAAAAACGTGTAAATAAGAAATGTCTAATTCATTTAAGAAATTATAGGTTTCAAGAAATAGCTCATCGGTTTCCCCAGGAAAGCCTACAATGACATCCACACCAATGCAAGCATGAGGCATTAAGGATTTAATCTTTGAAACACGATCCACGTAAAGCTCACGTAGGTACCTTCTTCCCATTTTTCTTAAAATGGTGTTAGACCCGGATTGAAGCGGTACATGGAAATGAGGAACAAATCTTTTGGATTGCGCAGCAAAACTGATGATCTCATTGGTTAGCAAGTTAGGCTCGATAGAAGAGATTCTAAATCTATTGATGCCTTCAACATCATCCAAAGCAAAAACCAAATCAGCAAAGCGTTCATTTCTCTTTCCATCAACGATCCCAAAATCGCCAATGTTGACTCCGGTCAACACGATTTCTTTAACGTCTGTTGCAGCAATTTCTCTTGCAGACTCCAAAACACTCTCAATAGTGTTACTTCTACTTTTTCCACGGGCTAGAGGAATGGTACAAAAAGCACATCCATAATTACAGCCATCCTGTACCTTTAAAAAGGTTCGGGTTCTGTCATTAATAGAGTAGGCATTATTAAAGGTGGTTGCCTCTTGAATTTCGGAAGCCAGAACTTTTGTTTCCTGAGCCTTGGCAAAGTCATCCAACAATTCAATCAACCGGAATTTCTCCGCAGCCCCAAGCACAGCATCCACATCTGGGATTTCAGAAATTTCCTTCGGTTTCAATTGTGCGTAGCAACCGATGATGGTAACATAAGAATTAGGTGAAATCTTTTTGGCTTCCTTCACAATCTTCTTACATTTCTTATCAGCATTTTCTGTCACTGAGCAAGTATTGATGATGAAAATATCAGGGTTTTCCTGAAAATCCACTTTCAAATATCCTTTGTCTTCAAACTGTCTACTGATCGTAGAAGTCTCAGAAAAATTGAGCTTACAGCCCAAAGTATAGAATGCTACCTTTTTCACGCTTTCTCTCTGTCTTATTGAACTTGCAAAGTTAAGTAATCTATCCTTGTTTTCAATTTTCCAATTTGAAGTCGAAAAATCAGTAATTTCACCGAATTGCTATGAAAAAGACCATTGTTTTTTGATAAAACTGTAAATTTTCTAAAAAATGAGGTCAAATATTACTAGTTTTCATTTTCGAATCAGTATTTTCCTATTTTTGTACATATAATTTTAAACCACAAATTGTAGAAATGGCAACACTTAGACAACAAGCCTTGTCAATGGTGCAGGCGAGACAGCGAGTAGCTGTTAAAGCACCATCTAACAAAATCTCAGATTATTTTGGGACCAATGTTTTTGGTATCTCTCAAATGAAGGTGTCTTTAGCTCCTAGCGTTTATAAGAAAGTTATGGAGGCTATCGATAAAGGGACCAAGATTGACAATTCAACAGCTGAAGAAGTAGCATCCGCTGTAAAAACCTGGGCTATGGCCAAAGGTGTCACTCACTATACTCACTGGTTCCAACCATTGACAGGTTCCACCGCAGAAAAGCATGATTCATTTTACGATGCGCTTGGTGGTCTAGAAAAGTTTAAGGGAAGTGCTTTGGTACAACAAGAGCCAGATGCATCTTCTTTCCCAAATGGAGGTATCAGATCAACTTTTGAAGCTAGAGGATATACTGCATGGGATCCATCTTCTCCGATTTTCATCTTTGAAAATACACTTTGTATTCCTACAATCTTTGTTTCTTATACTGGAGAAGCTCTAGATTATAAGACTCCTTTATTGAAGTCTATGGATGCAGTGAATGAAGCTGCAATCAAAATCTGTCAGCTTTTTGACAGAAACGTAAAGAAAGTACAGCCTTCTTTGGGTGTTGAGCAAGAGTATTTTGTTATAGACAAAGCGCTGTATGCTGCAAGACCTGATTTGGTTATGGCAGGAAGAACTGTTTATGGACATAGTCCAGCTAGAGGTCAGCAATTAGATGACCATTACTTTGGTTCTATTCCTACAAGAGTAAAAGATTTCATGGTTGACTTTGAAATCGCAGCTCTAGAATTGGGAATTCCTGTAATGACCAGACACAATGAGGTAGCACCTGGACAATTTGAGGTGGCCCCATTGTTTGAAGAAATTAATAAGGCGACTGATCACAACCAATTGTTGATGGATGTGATGGAGAAAGTTGCTGAAAGACATGATTTAAAAGTACTTCTTCACGAAAAGCCATTTGCTGGCTTAAACGGAAGTGGTAAGCATAATAACTGGTCATTGATCACTGATACTGGTGTCAACTTATTCCAGCCAAGTAATTCTGCTAGAGAGAATCTTCAGTTCTTAACTTTCTTAGTAGCGACAATCAAAGCTGTTTATGATCATTCTGATCTATTGAGAGCAAGTATTGCTTCTGCTGGTAATGACTTTAGATTAGGTGCGAATGAGGCTCCTCCAGCTATTATCTCTGTATTCTTAGGTGCTACCTTGACTGAGGTTCTTGACGAATTGGAGAAAAACGGAAACCTTAAGATCGAGAAGGGTGATAACATGTACATGAAATTAGGTATCTCTAAGATTCCTGAAATCATTCTTGACAATACAGATAGAAACAGAACTTCACCATTTGCATTTACAGGTAACAAATTCGAATTCCGTGCAGTAGGATCTCAGGCAAACGTTGCTGGTCCAATGACTGCATTGAACGTAATCGTTGCTGATGTATTGACCGATATGGCCAAGGACATCGAAAAAGAAATGAGTTCCGGTAAGGAGAAGAAAATTGCGATCGTAAATGTGTTGAGAAAATACATCAAGGATAGCAAAAAGGTAAGATTCGAAGGTGATGGTTACTCTGATGAGTGGGCAGCTGAAGCTGAGAAAAGAGGATTGTCTAACTTGAAGTCTACTCCAATGGCTTTGGATGTATATTCAGCCAAAAAGACCAAGGAGCTTTTCGAAAGACATAATGTAATGAATGAAGTGGAGCTTCATGCACGTCACGAAATTCTTTTGGAGAACTTTATGATGAAAGTTCAGATAGAAGGTAGAGTGATGGGTGATTTGGCATTGAATCACATCATTCCGACAGCGATCTTGTACCAAAATAAAATTATCCAAAACGCAAATGGATTAAAAGGTCTAGGTTTAGATCATACTGCAGCGGTAGAAACTATCAAGGAGATATCGAAGCATGTAGAGTCATTGAAAGCAGACATTACTGCTATGGTGGATGCTCGTAAGAAGCTAAACAAAGAGACTGATTTGGTTAAAATGGCAAAAGGTTACCAAACCGAAGTAAAAGAAGCCTATTTTGACAAGATCCGATATGCAGTAGATAAATTGGAACTATTGGTAGATGATGAGTCTTGGCCATTAGTGAAATATAGAGAAATGTTGTTTTTGAGATAATCAAAACCAATTCTAACAAATAGAAGCCTCCCAAGAGATTGGGAGGCTTTTTTTTGCCTCAAAAAAAGCTGAAGAGTTAATTTATCTTTATTAACTATCCTATAGTATTGATAAAAATTGAGAATTTTTTGAACACTTAACGAAATATTAAATCTGTGAAACCTTCAATAGTTAAAATAAAATTGCTTCAAAGGGTCTTTTTTAAAAAATTTAGATAAATAAAGGGATGTTGAGCAAAAAAATTTCACAATTCTTTTTGAATAAATACGAATATTTCTAGATTTACCTCATATTCGCCATTGTGATATTGGTCAGGCTCGTAATTTTTGTTGCTAAGACCTTTAGAAACAGACTTTTAATCTTTTGAAATGAATTTTGAAAAATTGGATTTTTAGAAGGGAAGGAGTGGTAGGATTAAATTAACAAAAACATAATTTCTAACCTTTAATTACCAACTATGAGAAAAGTTTTATCAATTTCTTTTACTCTGGTGTTTATGCTTGGTTTGATAGCCATAGCTCAAGCCCAGGACAGAGTCGTAAAAGGAGTTGTGACTGCGGATGGGTTACCTATGCCTGGAGTCACGATTCTAGACAAGTCGAATCAAAAAGGTACCACCACAAATGTGGATGGTGAGTATTCCATTACGGTGGGAGCTAATTCAGTTTTAGTTTTTTCCTTTATTGGATATGATACCCAAGAAGTAACTGTAGGGAATCAGTCTGAGATCAATGTAAATCTTGAGGAAAATACCAGTGAATTAGACGAATTTGTTGTTACTGCATTTGGTATGGACAAAAAGGAAAAGTCTCTTGGGTATGCTACCAGTACTATTGTTTCTGATGACTTGATTAAAACAGGTACTCCGAATGTGGTAAGTGCATTATATGGTAAAGCTCCAGGGGTGAGAATTGCTTCAGGTGCAGGTGGTGCTACTTCTGCTGTAAACATTCAAATTAGAGGTATTAACTCAATTACCGGTAAGAATCAGCCTTTGATCGTATTGGATGGTGTTCCTATCAGAAATGAGGAAGTTTCTAATAACAATTATTGGGGAGACCAACGATTAAGAGGAAATGGACTTTTGGATATCAACCCTGCGGATGTTGAAAACATTTCTATTTTGAAAGGTGCATCTGCTGCAGCACTTTATGGTTCTGAGGCAGTAAATGGTGTGGTATTGATTACAACAAAGAAAGGTAAAGTAGGAAGGGATGGAATGCAGGTTGATTTTAATGCCAATGTTACCATGGATGAAATTGCCTACCTACCAAGATATCAAAATGTAAGAGGTCCAGGTTTTCCAAATCATGTGGCCAACTTAGGGCAAGCGGAAGATGGTTTTAACTACACAGAGGATGGGATCAGAACTGTACCTAATACTACAAACAATTTCGGTCCTGAATTCGACGGTCAGCCAATGCTAGCATGGGACGGTATTTCTAGACCCTATAATGCACAGGAAGATAACTATGCTGCACTATTTAATAGTCCAATCAGTTCTCAGATAAATGTGGCGATTTCAAACGCCACTGAGAAATCAAACTTTAGACTTTCTTTAACTCGTCAGGACAATGAGGCTTTGAGTTTGAATTCTAAGAACTCTAAAAACATTGTCAATTTGAATGCTAGCTATAATGTAAGTAAGCGTATCAAGACTGATTTGATGATTAACTACATCAATCAAAACACAAAAAACCGCCCTTATTCAATTGATCGAATGATCAACAATTTTGGAGGAATGATGACGCGTTTTGACAATGGAGCTTGGTACTTAGATAAATATCAAACTTCTAGAGGATATAGATTCGTGACAGGAAATGGTCAGAGTTTGACTCCAGATGAAAATATCACAGGTAGTGGATTCTTAAGTGCTATTGCTGATTATGCTTGGAGAGTAAATAAAAATCTTTCTTCAGAGAAGAGTAATCGTGTGATTGGTAGTTTAACGAACCATTTCCAGATTACGAATGATTTGAAATTGAGAGCCAGAATTTCGACTGACTTTACGAATAGATACAACGAAAACAGTAATTACTCTACCAGACCTTTAGCATTCGGGCCATCAGGTGGTTTTGGAATGAGCACAGAGCTTTTCAGTATCTTATATGGTGACTTATTACTTTCATATACTAAAAGTATCACAGATGAAATCTCGGTAAGTGCGATGGCAGGTTATACCGCTAGAAGAGAAAGCTTCAGAAGTATAGGGAGAAGTACAAATGGAGGTTTGAGCACGGAAAATCTTTTTGATATTGTTGCTTCAACCAATATTCCAAATAGTAGCTCTGATCGAACCAATAGAGTGATCGATGCATTTTTGGGTACTGTAAACTTTGATTACAAGAACATTTGGTTTGTAGAAGGTACAATTCGTAGAGATAGAGTTTCTACTATGAATCCTGATAACAATGCTTTCATTTATCCTTCTGTAAACACAAGTTTTGCTATTTCTGACGCAATCACTTTGCCTCAGTTTATCACATTTTCCAAGTTGAGAGGTTCTTGGGGTATTGTGGGTAACTATCCAGATGTGTATAGAGCAAACATTGCTTACAACCAAAACTCATTGGGTGAGCAACAGCCAGGAGGTGCAAATGTACTTTACACCAATTTATCTTCTTCATTCGGAAATGATGGAATCAAACCTGAGCAAAAGCATGAATTTGAATTTGGTTTGGATACTAGATTCTTTAATAATCGATTTGGATTAGATATCTCTTACTATAATGCACAGATTAGAGATCAAATTTTACCGTTGACTTTGCCTAATTCATCAGGTGCTTCTTCTGTATTGACAAATATTGGTACCCTTAGGAACACAGGTGTTGAAGTTGGCTTGAATGGTGCGATCGTTCAAACTCCAGATTTCAATTGGAATATGACTTTAAACATCGCTAAAAACGTCAACAAAGTTGAAAAGCTAGCTAATAATGCTACAGAATTATTGCATGCTGATTATGATGGAAACGCTGCGCAACTTCGCTCTGTTGTAGGTAGACCTATGGGGGATTTCTTTGCTCATCCAATTGAAAGAGATGATAATGGAAATAAAATTGTACAGCCAAACGGTCTATATAAAATTGATGCAGACAACTGGATTCAGGTAGGTAATGCTATGCCTGATGCAGTAGGTGGTATCATCAATGAGGTTTCTTATAAAAACTTCTCTCTTTATGCTGTTTTGGATTTCCAAATCGGTGGTAGTGTAATGCCAACAGGTATTAACTGGATGATCAGTCGTGGTTTGACTGAGGCTAGTTTGAACAACATGAACGAAGAAAGAGGTGGTCTAGCTTACTATCAAAATGCTGACGGTCAGGGTGTCCAAGTAGATCATTCTACTGCTCAGGGACCAAATGGTGAGACCGTTTATCACGATGGTATGCTGATGGATGGGGTAGTTGCAGATGGATCTACCAATAGCAATGTGATTTCTCAGGCAATCTATTACAATAGTACTTATAACTGGGGTGGACCTCAGTATAGCCAGTCTAGATATGAATTGTATATCCAGGACAATGATTATCTAAAAATGAGAGAACTGTCTCTAAGCTATAATATACCTCCACATATCACTGATAAAATTGGTGCTTCGAATGTGAATATTTCCGTATTCGGTAGAAACTTGTTCTTCTTATATAGAAATATTAAGGATCTAGACCCAGAAGTATTAACTGGTGGATCTAGATGGACTCAGACATTGACTAGTGCAGGAACTAACCCTGCTACAAGAACATTCGGTGTGAAGTTAAATGCTAGATTCTAATAGAAGGTTTAAAAAAAGAATGAAAATGAATATCAAACGAATATTTATATATGCACTACTGATTGGCGGAATTAGCAGCTGTACAGTAGAAGATTTTGCAGATAATTATACTGATCCTTCTAAAGTTTCTGAAACTTCAGTAGGAAAGCAATTTACAGGAATGATCCACTCCAATAGACTTTATGTTCTACCGGGGTATAGAGATTATTTTGTAGTGAGAAGAATTACTTCCAACAGGTATAGTCAAGTCGTAGGGTGGGTAAATGAGGAAAACCAATATGTACCTGGCTCTGCGGCAGTAGGAGAAAGATGGAGTGTCTTTTATAACTTCATGGCTCAATATAGAGAGCTTCAAAAAGTATACGGTAAGCTGTCACAGGAAGAGCAGGCTGATAATCGTGTTTTCATGATTGCAGCAGCAACATATTTCTATGACCGGACTCAACGAATCGTTGATATTTACGGCGATATCCCTTGGAGTGAAGCAGGAATGCTAAGTATCAATGGTGGAGATTACACTGAATCTTATGCTAGCTATGATAAGGCCGAAGACATTTACAGTACTATGTTAGATGACTTGGCTGGATTTGCAGATGAGATGGGGTCTTTGACTATTAATCCAGCAACAGAAGCTGACTTCAATACACAGGATTTGATTAATAGAGGAGATATTGATCTATGGATCAGATATATCAATTCTCTAAGATTGAGAATGCTGACAAGAGTAAGTGGTACCAGCGAATTAGGAGCAAGAGCTAAAACCGAAATTGGAACAATTCTTTCCAACCCAGGCCAATATCCATTAGTTACGGATAATGACAGCAACATCCTGTTTAACATTCACACATTAGGTACTTTGATGCCAGCTAATCAGTTCCAGTCAGGATTAGAAGATTGGGATGGTAACCTTGCAGGCAAAAAAATTCTTGACCACATGGTTAATAATGCTGATCCAAGATTGACTTATGTGTTTGAGCCAGGTACAAACTCTGAATCAGGTGAATATTTAGGACTTGATCCATTGATGAATGCTACTGATCAAAATGAATTGGTTTTGACTCAAACGTTGAGTATTTACAATAGATCTACCATTAGTAGAAATCAATATTTCCCAGGTGTGATTATTACTGCTGCTGAGGTTCACTTGATGGCTGCAGAATACTACTTAAAAGAAGGTCAGGATGGAATGGCTAAGTCTCATTACGAGGAGTCTATTAAGCAATCGATTGGATTTTATGAATACTTGAGAGGTATCAGTAATAATACAGAAGCGGAAGCACCAATTGAGCCAACTGATGATTCTATCAATGCTTATTTAGGTATGGATGCTGTTGCTTGGGATTCAGCCTCAGGAATGGATGAAAAGCTAACCTTGATTGCAGAGCAGAAATGGCTTCACTTTAATGTGATTCAATCCAACGAAAACTGGACAGAAATCCGAAGACTAAATAAATTGGATTTGAATTTTTGGGAAGATAAATCCAATCAGCAGAATTTACCCCCTCAGAGATGGGTATATCCTGGTTCTGAGCAATCTTACAATACAGAAAATTATGCTGTTGTACAGCCAGAAGATATATTGGGTAATAAGATTTTCTGGGATATGAATTGATTCCTGAAAACAATAAAACAAAGGCCTCTCAAATTTTGGGAGGCTTTTTTTATGTCAAAAAATAACAGAAGTAGTGCCAAGATTCTCAAAACTTGATTGTTAGCCATTTTTAGCTTGTAAAATTTACTTTGGTATTAATCACTTAATTAAAAAAATATAAAAACATTCAGTTGTTTGATAGAAAATATTATTTAATAGTTTTTATTTGATTTGCAAAATATCTAGATTTAGCAAATTGACTTATGTTATAAATGGTTTTACCTAATGAATAAATGGTAAAATGGTCGAATTAAAGGGATTATTTCTTCAGTAAAAAGACCTTTTTTTTGCCAAAAATGGGGTTTGATCAATTTGCCATAAGTCGATTCATAAAATTCATTTCAAATCATTAATTACCAACTATGAGAAAAATTCTATCAATTTCTTTCACTTTGGCATTGATGTTATGTGCAGTAGCACTGGCTCAGGGTCAAAGTAGAATCTTGAAAGGGGTTGTGACTGCGGAAGGCTTACCTATGCCCGGAGTTACTATTCTTGACAAGAGTACACAGACGGGTACTACCACCAATGTGGATGGCGAGTATTCGATTTCTGTTGGACCAAATTCAGTTTTGGTTTTCTCATTTATCGGTTATGCTTCTCAGGAATTTCCTGTTGGAAACAGAACTGAATTAAATGTGAATTTAGTAGAGGATGCCAGCGAACTTTCAGAGGTTGTGGTTACCGCATTAGGTATCAGCAAGGAGAAAGAGACCTTAGGATATTCTTTGACTGAAGTAGACAGTGAATCCCTGACAAAAGCGCGTGAAACTAACGTAGCGAACTCTCTTGCAGGTCGAGTTGCGGGCTTAGTGGTAAAAGGAACCAGTTCCGGTCCTGGGGGTACTTCAAAGGTATTATTGAGAGGTACACCAAGTATAAATGGCTCTGGATCACCACTTTATGTGATCAATGGAGTGCCTATGGACAATACCCAAAGAGGTGGCGCTGGACAATGGGGTGGAAGTGATAATGGAGACGGTATCGGAAACCTTTCTCCTGATGATATCGAAACCATGACTGTATTGAAAGGTCAAGCAGCATCGGCACTATATGGTACTCGTGCTTCTAATGGTGTAATTTTGATTACAACAAAATCAGGTAGTAAAGGTGGTGATTGGAGTGCAAGCTATAACCTTAACTATATGGTGGAAAACCCTGTGGATTTCACAGATTTCCAAAATGAATATGGTCAGGGTACAGGAGGTCAAAGACCAACTACAGCTACCGATGCTCAAACTACTGGAAGATTAGCATGGGGTGAACCTATGGGAGGTAACGTTATTGGGTTTGATGGAAATCAATATCCTTATTCACCTACCAATGATGGTTATTTAGAATTCTATAGAACAGGCTCCAACTTTACCAACACGGTTTCAGTTTCTAAAGGGTTGGGTTCAGACGGTTCTTTTAGAATGTCTGTTTCTAATTTGAACTCAAAATCAATTGTTCCTAATAGTGATATGGATCGTTTGAGTTTGAATTTGAATGTAGATCAGAACATTACAGATAAGTTGAATGTGACAGCTATGGTCAATTACATTGATCAAAAGTCTGATAACATTCCAAACCTAAGTGATGGTCCAAAGAACCCAAACAACTTCTTGTTTTTAGCACCTAATGTTAGTCAAAGTATTTTTGCGCCGGGCTACAATACCGATACAGGAGCTGAAACAGTATTCAGTGATGATATATACGTAACAAATCCTTATTTCATTGTAAATCAAGGAATTAATGATTTGGGAAGAAAAAGAACTATTTCTGCTTTGTCTACCAAGTATAGTTTTACTGATAATATTTATGCTATGGTCAGAATCGGAAATGATGTTTCTAATGATGATTTCTTTAGCATTGATCCTTATGGGTTGGCATATTCTGCAAACCTTCAGGGTAATTTGAATTCTAGAGGTCAATCCACTAGGTCAGAACTAAATATTGATGGTATTTTCGGGGCAAAAGTTGACCTGACGGAAGGTTTGGTAATGGATGCCTTAGTAGGAGGTAATATTCGTAAGAATAAATTCGAGTCTGTAAGTGTTGGAGGTAGCCGTTTTGTGTTACCATACCTTTACTCTCCATTTAACGTAGAGGCTTTCTCAAGAGGATATTCTTTCTCAGAATTGGAAGTTCATTCTGGATTCTATTCATTGGATTTCGGAATCAAAGATTTCTTAACTCTTTCAACTACTGGTCGATATGATGTGTACAGTACATTGACAAGCCCAGTTTCTGATGATAATAGTATTTTCTCACCATCAGTTTCTGCAGCTTTCTTGTTTGATAAGTTCCTGAATATTCCATCTATGGATTTTGGAAAGTTAAGACTTTCTTATGCTGTTACAAGTGGTGATCCAGGAGTTGCTTATAGCAATCAATTCTATTATTCTTCTGCCAACTCCTTTGCAGGTGTGCCAGCAGGATCTGCTCCAACTTCCCTTCCAAACTTATTCTTGAAGCCTTATACAACGGATGAATTTGAAATTGGATTGGATATGAATTTCTTCAATAACCGATTAGGGTTTGATCTGGCTTACTATACTAAGACTACTAATAATGAGATTATGAATGCGAGCTTAAGTATTGCATCTGGTTTCAATAGTGCTGTAGTAGCTACTGGTTCTATCGAAAACAAAGGTTTGGAGGTATTGGTGACAGGTAAACCAATCCAGACAAATAATTTCACTTGGTCTACTTCTTTCAACTTGACCAAAGTGCAGAATAAAGTCTTGAGTACGGATGAGAATAACAATCCTATCAACTTAGGACAAAACCGAGCTACTCTAGGAAATGCAGTAACTGCCTTTGTTGTTGGAGAAGCTGGTCCACAGATCAGAGCCTATGACTATGCATACAATTCAGATGGTAGCATCATGGTGGATGAAGCAGGACTGCCAGTTCGTGGAGAATTAATCAATATGGGAACAGTAATTCCAACTCTTTATGGTGGATGGAATAACGAATTCAATTACAAAGGGATTTCATTTTCTTTCTTGATTGATTATAACTATGGTAACAAGGTTCTTTCCGCAACAGAGTTCTACTCGACTTTCAGAGGATTAAACCAAGTAACATTAGAAGGAAGAGAATCAGGTGTTACCAATGGTGGAGTAACTGCTCCAGCAGAAGATTACTACAAGGCATTGGCACAAAATGTAACTAGTACTTCTGTGGTTGATGGTGATTTCATCAAATTAAGACAATTGACGTTGGGCTATTCTTTACCAGCTTCATTGTTTGGAAATACTCCAGTAATTAAAGGTTTGGACATCTCATTTGTAGCCAGAAACTTGGGATATCTGATGAGAAAAGCCAAGAATATTGATCCTGAAGCAAGCTTTGGTTCTAATATCAATTATGCTGGTATAGAAGGAACGGCTTTGCCAAGTACTAGATCATTTGGTTTTAACCTGAACTTTAAACTGAACTAATTATGAAAAAATATATAACCATATTGATTTCAGGCCTACTCCTAGTTACTGCTGGTTGTGACGGAGACTTTGCTGATATCAACACCAATCCAAACAGTGCAGGATCCAATGTGTTTGATCCTAACCTGATTTTACCTACTGTTTCCTATAATTATGGAAACATGATGACTGGATATACAGGCGCGATCCTATTCCAGAGTATGTGGGTACAAGTGATGGCATCTACCTCCACTGGAGGTGCAAACTATTATTCCAATGCGGATAAATATGTAGCATCTGGAAGTACCAACAGTTATATACAAAGTGTATGGAACGATGGCTTCTCTGCTGCATCTCGAGTGAATCAAATGCAAGCTCTTGCAGAAGAAAAAGGATTTACAAACCTTGCTGCTGTAGGGGAGATTTGGAAAGTCTTGACACTTTCTTTTGTATCTGATGTTTATGGAGATATACCTTATTCTGAGGCTTTAATGGCTGAAGAAGGAATTACCCAGCCAAAATATGATACACAGTCTGAAGCGTATATGATGATGCTTTCTGATTTGGAAACTGCTTTAAGTTCAATAAGTGAGTCTGCTGATCCTATCAGAAATGATGTGCTTTATGGTGGCGATTTGAGCAAGTGGAAAAAATTGGGTTACTCTATCATGTTGAGAATGGCTATGAGATTGGTTGACGTTGATCCTTCAACTGCCCAGTCTTATGTTCAAAAGGCAGTAGCAGGCGGAGTTTTTGCATCACCTGCTGATGAAGCAGTCTTGGTATCTGATCAAAACAACGGTTATGCCAATTCAAGTGCTAATGCCTTAAACGTAACTGATGATGTATATGAGGTAAGATGGTCTGATAAGTTGATTAATTTCCTTAAATCTTCTGATGACCCTAGACTTTCTGTAGTTGCTGAAGTGCCTCCAGCAGGTCTTGCTGCCAACAAAGACGGATCAGTGGTTGGAAATAATGATCCAGCAGTTCAGATTGGTTTACCTAATGGCTATGATCTGAAAGGTGGTGATAAAGATATTTCCAATGCACCAAACTTCCCAGGAGGAACTGGTTCTGGAGATAATCTTGCACCTATTGGAGCTTACTCAAGACCAACAGCGATTTATAGAGATAGAGACGCACCGGTGTTTATCTTGACTTACGCTGAAGTTCAGCTTTTATTGGCTGATGCTGCGGTAAGAGGATATGGTGTTCCTGGTTCTGCATCTGCTTATTATGCTGCTGGTGTAGAAGGAGCATTAATGTCAATTGGGAAATTCGGTGGAGAAAGTGTTTCTTCCTCAGCTGCCTCTGCTTTTGCTGCTGCAAATCCTTTGGATACAAGCAGTGAAGAATCATCTTTAAAAATGATCAATGAGCAAATTTGGGCAACTACTGGAGTATTTGCCAATTTTGTAGAGTCTTGGAATAACTGGAAGCGTTCAGGTTACCCTGAGTTAACTCCAGTCAATTATTCTGGAAACTTCTCTGGTGGTCAAATTCCAACGAGACAATTGTATCCTGCTTCTGAGAGCACTACCAACCCTGAGGGACTTAGCAATGCGATTTCCAATATGGGAGGTGATAATTGGACTACTAAAGTATGGTGGGATCAATAAATCTTAATGAATAACTAATTTTTGAAAGAGGTTTTGGGTTTACTCAAAACCTCTTTCATTTTTTATCAATAATTTTAATTGCCAATAAGAAATATAGCCTATTGGTAAGGCACATTATCCCAATTAGTTTTATCAATTCATTCTATGAATAAACCATTAATAGGAGTAGATATTGGAGGATCTCATATTTCTGCCGCTCAGGTAGCTCTTGATGATTACTCAGCCTCTATTCATCAATTTTTTGAAGCAGATGTAAATACCTATGGAGAAAAGGGTAAGATTATTTCTTCTTGGTCAGAAGTTATAAAACAAGCTGCAGGATCGAATAATGATTTCTATTTGGGTATTGCTATGCCGGGACCATTTGATTATGATAAAGGGATTTCTTTGATCAAGGATCAAGGTAAAATGGCAACATTATACAAACAGTCCGTGAAGGATTTACTAGCAAAAGAGCTTGGGATTATTAAAGACCGAATTTTATTCTCTAATGATGCAGAGGCTTTTCTAAAAGGGGAAAGCTATGCAGGAGCGGGCAGAGGCTATGATAACTCCATTGGAATTACACTGGGAACAGGCTTAGGTTCTTCCATTAAAATCAATGAAGTAGTAAAAGATGGGAAGTTGTGGACAGCACCGTTTAGGGGTGGAATTGCCGAGGATTTTTTGGGAACCTCTTGGTTTGTTAGCTATGCAAAAGATCAATATGGACTTCAAATCAATGGTGTGAAAGATTTATTTACCCAAAAAATAGACTCGGGCATTGTTGAAAATATTTTCAGCACTTTTGGAAGATCTTTGGGGGAGTTTTTATTTCCCTATTTGATTAGATTGAAATCAGAGGCAGTAGTATTAGGTGGAAAAATAAGTTTAGCTTCTGAATTCTACCTCCCGACCACTTTTCAATACCTGGAAACCATGGGGTACCCAGTCCCAATTAAAGTTTCTGAATTAGGAGAAAAATCTGCCTTGATTGGTGCTTGCTTACCTTTTATTAAACCATGATTACAAAAAATCACTTTCGCATATCATTACTAACAATCCTTTTATGTTTAGGTCAGCTTTCTTACGCCTTAGCTCAGGATAGTTATGATATAATCATCGTGGGAGGTGGCGCCAGCGGAACTGCAGCAGGTATTTCTGCAGGTAGGTTGGGTGCCAAAACATTGATCATAGAAACTACTCCATGGCTAGGGGGAATGCTAACTTCTGCTGGAGTTTCTGCAATCGATGGGAATTATCGACTTCCTTCTGGGATTTGGGGAGAATTCAAAGCTGAACTGGAAGCATACTATGGAGGAGCTGATAAATTGGCAACCGGTTGGGTAAGTAATACACTATTTGAACCAAAAGTTGGAAATCAGATCCTCCAAAACATGGTAAAATCAGTGGAGAAATTAACGGTTTCATTCGAAAGTGATTGGAGTAATGCAGATTACTCAGGAGGTACTTGGGAAGTCACGTATATTAAAGATGGAGAGAAAAGACTAGCGACGGCTTCTATCCTTATTGACGCAACGGAATTGGGCGATGTGGCAGCTTCTCAGGGATTACCCTATCGACTTGGGATGGATGCGAGAGATGAAATTGGGGAAAGTTTTGCGCCTGAAAAGAGCAATGATATCATTCAGGACCTAACCTATGTGGTGACTTTGCAAGATTATGGAGAGGAGGCAGATAGGACAATACCAAAACCCGAAAATTATGATCCTGATGAGTTTGCTTGTGCCTGTGCACATGCAGACCCAATTTCTGACAATGCACCTACTTTGGATTGTGATAAAATGCTGAGTTATGGAAAACTACCCAATGGCAAATACATGATCAATTGGCCTAACTGTGGGAATGACTATTATTTGAATTTAGTAGAGATGAGTCCGCAAGAACGTGAAGATGCAATAGAGAAGGCCAAACAAGCAAGTCTTAGATTCATTTATTATATCCAACACGATCTTGGCTACAAGCATTTAGGAATTGCAGAAGATGAATATCCTACGGAAGATAATTTACCTATGATACCTTATCATAGGGAGTCCCGAAGGTATGAAGGGATGGTTGACTTCACTTTACCTTATGTTAGAACTCCTTATGAAGCACCAAAACCTTTTTTTAGAACAGGAATAGCTGTAGGTGATTATACTATTGACCATCATCATAAAAAGAACTTGGATGCTCCAGCAATTGACTTTGTGAAGATTAGGGTGCCTTCCTATTCCATTCCACTAGGAGCTTTGATTCCCAAAGAGCACCCAGCTTTGATTTTGGCGGAGAAAAGTATTTCTGTTTCTAATATTGTCAATGGAGCTACCCGGCTTCAACCAGTTGTTTTGGGCATTGGACAAGCTGCCGGAGTACTCGCTTCAATAGCGGTAAAGAATAAAGAAAAACTTCAAGCGGTTTCCGTCAGAGAGGTTCAATCAATTCTCCTAAATCAGGGCGCTTATCTTTTGCCTTTTATTGATATGAACCCAAATGACAATCACTTCATAGCCATGCAGAAAATAGGAGCTACTGGAATTCTAAAAGGAGTTGGCGTCCCTTATTTATGGGCAAATCAAACTTGGTTTTATCCGGATCGTTTGGTGACAGAATTTGAACTGGTAGATGGGCTGAGACCACTTTATCCTGCTTTGAAAGACTATTGGGGAGCTTCTGGAGATTATTTGACGGGAGAAAGATTTCAAGAAATTGTTGAAATACTTAAACCTAATACGCCATTACTGGAAATAGCGCAAACTTGGAAGCGAAGTGAATTAGAAGGAAGTTTTACAACAGAAATGCAACTCACAAGATTGCAAGTTTCTGTTTTACTGGATGAGATTCTGGATCCTTTTTCTTTGGCAGTCAATTGGGAAGGGGAAGTAAAAAGTAATTGAATTTAGAGTAAAAGAATAGGCTCTTTTTTCAAAAGAGCCTACCCTCTATTTTTATTCCTCTAATCTTCCATGTTTTCTTAATCCTGTTCCTTCGGAATCTGTTAGAGCATCACCCATATCAGCTCTGGCTTCATCTGCAAATTGGCTTAATTTGGCTACAATTTCAGGATTACTCGCTGATAGATCCTTAGTCTCATTTGGGTCAACAGATAAATCGAAAAGTTCTGCCTTTTCCAGATTCAGCATATGGTATTTTACAGGAATACCATCATTTCGCATTTCTGTTCCCTCTGGAATGCTTCTATAAGAATGTGGAAGAACCATCTTCCAATTACCAAAAATTACAGCCTGCAATTCATTTCGATTATAATAAGCAAAGTAAGGCTTAGGGTCCATCTCTTTGCCTTCAAGCATAGGTAAAATACTTCTCCCATCGATTGGCAATTCAGGGAGCTTAGAACCTGTGATTTCTGCAAGGGTTGGTAGGATATCAATAGTCATGGCAGCTTGTGTTTCTACTTTTCCTGCGGGAAAATGATCTGGCCAAACAAAAATTCCTGGTTCCCTAATGCCACCATCCCATGAAGTACCTTTACCTTCTTTAAGTCCTCCTGTCAAGCCTGCATGACCACCATAAGAAAGCCAAGGTCCATTATCTGAGGTGAATATCACAATAGTGTTTTCAGCGAGTCCAAGCTCATCTAATTTATTTCTAACCTGACCCACAGACCAATCCACTTCCATCATTACATCTCCGTAAAGACCATGCTCGGATTTTCCTTTAAACTTATCTGAAACGTAAAGAGGTACATGAGTCATGCTGTGTGCTAGGTATAAGAAGAATGGCTTATCCTTGCTATTTTCAATGAACTCTAAAGCCTTTTCAGTGTAATTAGTAGTCAACATACTTTGATCATCCAAAGTATCTATAACAGCTGTATTCTCATATAATGGAAGAGGAGGGTAGTATCCTTTCACCTCTGGGTGATGGGGCCACATATCATTCGAATAGGGAAGTCCATAGTAGGAGTCAAACCCTTGTTCGGTGGGAAGAAAAGGTGCTTGGTGTCCCAAATGCCATTTTCCTACGATCCCAGTGGCATATCCATTGGCTTTAAGCATTTCAGCAATGGTTGTTTCTTCTGGGTTTAATCCATGCTTAGCAGAGTGATCCAAAGCTCCAAAAATCTCAAGTCTATTCGCATAGGTCCCCGTCAATAAGGCTGCTCTGGAAGCTGAACAAACCGCATGAGGAACATAAAATTGAGTGAATCTTACACCATCAGATGCCATTTTATCAAGATTTGGAGTCTCCCATTGGGTGGCTCCATAGACACCTAAATCACCATATCCCATATCATCAGCGAATATCAGGACGATATTAGGTTTAGATGGTATTTCTGTTTCAGTCGACTCAACTTCCTTGTTTTGACAGGATGAAAAAAGGGAAGACAGTATAATACCGGTGAATAAGTAAATGGTATGTGAAAATCTCATGACGTGTAATTATTTCTTTATCCGAGTTAAGGTTTGTCTTTTACTGATGCCCAAATCATATCACCTATTTTCTCTCCTTGCTTTACACCTTCCTCAATGGCATCTCTAAAGTGAATACCTCCATATAAACGAGATATAGCGGCCTCTTCAGAAGCTAAAAGAAAGGATTTGAAGGGTCTTTCCGGAAGTCCAAAATAGGTTTCCGAGCTATCAATAAACTCAAAATTGTCTCCAAAGTATCCAGTTAAAACTACCGCTGAAGCCCTGCTTATCACTGAATGACCTGAAGTGTATTCTGGGAAAGGTGGGGTTTGTAAAATAGGTCTCCAGCGTTGATCAATTTTTTGGTTGATCACTGTCTCCGGTCTAATCCGGTCTGTATCATATTTAGCTTTCCAACAGGAGATAAAAGCATCATGCAGAGACATTCCAACCAAGGCATGTATATAGGTGGTTTCCGAAAAGGAAAGGTTTTCGGATTCAGCCGCGATCCCAGTGATGCCCATCCAATGCCCCCCCGGTGATATTTTTTTTACCCCAATAGCCATATGGCCTGAGAATTCTACTTTAAAAGGATTGCAATCCCAAAAGTTGGCAATTAATGTCCTTTCATCATTTAACTCATTGACGGTATTATACACTTCCATTAATTGCCCATGAAAGGAACTTCCTTCTGACATGTCAAAAGGAGCCATGGGGGCAGGAGCGAAGTCCTCCAATTTGCCTATAAAGAAAGGTTTGATAGTTTCCCACTCCGGCTCTACAGCTTCAATGTAGGCTGGGGGAGTTGGGTACCAGAAACCTTCACCTTTTTGAGGAGTGTATCGAGTGAGTGTGGATAATTGCATGTATCCATCTTTTTTGGCTACATCTATGACAGCTTTTGCAACAGATGTTGCCTGATCTAGATGTTTTTGAAGTTCTTTTTTAGAAACTATTTTAAGCTTAAGAGCACTTTTAATCCATTCCTCTTGCTTTTCTTCAAGCAAATACCCAGAGGGCATTATTGCTTGTCCTACTTTTAGCATAGCTAATATTCCTGCAAATTCCGGAGAACTCAATTTGACATTTGGAATGTCCCAAGAATGTCCGTTTAGGTAGGTTTTCTCTAATAGAGGGCCATGATTAAACTCAATTCCTTGGTTTTGGATTAGAAGATAGGATGCAAGGTTAGAGTAAGCATAAATTCTTGCCGCTACAGGAGGACTGGCTACATCTGTAACCATTACTTCAGTCAAATGAAAGTGCTTTTCCGCATAGATTTTAGGCCAATTAACAGGTTTTGGATTAGCAAACCCCAGTAATCCTATGCTAATAAATAGGCCTGTTAAAAAGAAAGCTTTTTGGAAGGGTTGCCTCATTTTACTTCAAAGATTTTAAGAGCTTTTTGATTGATGCCAAATAGAATATCTGTCTTTCCTTCATAGGTGATAGGTACTATGGATTTGATATCTCCTTTGATCGATAACCCAGATTTGGAAGGAGAAACCGATTCGAAATTTCCTTTTCCATCTCCTAGTAAAACTAATCCCATTCCTGCATCTATATTACCAATACGGATTCGAATGGCTGTTTGATTTCCTCCTAATATTAAGTCCAGGTTTCCATCAGAATTTAAATCAATAGGAAGTATGCTGTATACCGGAAATGACTGAGCTATTTTGGGGAGTGGTTTGGCTATAAATTGACCATCTCTGTTTTCTAAGTAATAAGACTCTAAAGTATTGGCTTCAAGAATTTGAGCTTTTTCTAGCTCTTGACGTGTGAAAAGGTCCTCCATAGTTGCTTTGGAATAGGAAGCATAGTCTGTAAACCTACTTCTCATTCCTACCATTTGCATCAATAGTTCATCTCTGCTTGGGAATGGATACATCTTGTCTTCTACAAAACACTCTAAAATCGGGTCTACAGACCCATTCTGATCAAAGTCATCTGCATAAAGTCTTAGAAGTTTGTTTTCAGAGGCTTCAAACTGGGAGTTAAGACCAAAATTCCCGGCAATTAAATCTAAGTCTCCATCATTGTCAATATCTGCTTTAACCAAGCTGCCCCACCATCCGGAAAGGTTTGCGGAAAAATATTTAGGTGTTTGATCTTCAAAACCAGCCCCGTTATTTACCAAAGCAGTCAAAGGCATAAACTCCCCACTTAAGATCAGGTCCATATTTCCATCTCCATCTAAATCCATTTTCTCTGAAGAAGTGACCATGCCAATTTTCCCATTGTTTGGAAGAGTGAATCTCGAATCTTCGATGAAATTTCCTTCCCCATCATTGATGAGAATCTTACTTTCCTGAATGATCGGGTATCTACCAGGAATTAGTTTGGCTCCAACAAATAAATCCATTGCACCATCTCCATTGATATCTATTGCTTGAGCCGTTCCGGTGCTAAACTTGTAATCTGGGAAATTGGTTTGAAGGATTAATTTTCCATTACCATCATTTAGATATAGCCTATCTAACAAAGCCTCATCGGATCCTATGTAATCATGGTAACCACCACTTCCAACAAACAGATCTTGAAATTCGTCTCCATTAAAATCTTTAAAAATAGCAACAGCATCTGTATGTCCATTGTCTGGGGTATAGCCAGAGAATTTTTGCCATTGTCCATTTAACATTGAGAAAATTTCTCCTGCCTTCCCCTTTGAACCGCCTACAAATAATTCTTGTATTCCATCCCCATTTAAGTCTCCCTGAGAAAGTACTGGGTCTATACTACTAGCCATGGTTAGCATTAATGGCTGCCTCTTAAAATCATTAAACGTGTTAGGGTTTGGTGTATAGTCTGGAACCGTTGGAATCGGGGTTAATAATTGACTTGTTATTCTTTGAGTTGGATTGGATGGGTTACTGTCTTCCTGATTCAAAACCAACAATTGGTTGCTGGCAAGGTCATGTAATTTTTGGATTGAACCATCAGGCCACGTGACAACAAGTGAGTCTATTTTCTCAGAAGCACCTAATCCAAAATGTTGCCTAGGACTGACAGAGGATTGAAAACCACGTACAGTTTGAACTTCAATGGTCTGTGTTTTTTCCCCTGAGTATAAGTCCACTGTCGCTCCAATACCAAATTTATTTTTTGAAGGTGAATTTAATAGCAATTGTATCCAATGGCTTGATTCAGTCTTATTTTCATAAATCGAAGCAAATTCATTCAGATTATTGACTATCAAATCTAAGTCCCCGTCATTGTCTAAATCAGCATATGAGGCGCCACTTGAAAATCCCTTCTCCTCAAAACCCCAGTCCATTGTGCGATCTGAAAAAGTTAAATCTCCTTCATTTTCAAAAATGTAGTTATGAATAGGAGTGGAGGTCATGCTAGTGACTAAATGAAGCGTGTCAGCTTTCTCATTTGCAATTGCTTGTTTGAAATAATAATCACCTTTATACTTCAGAAAATCTCTATTTGTATAATCTCTGTAATAGCCATTAGTGATAAACAAATCCTTGTTCCCGCTATTGGTGGCATCCAAAAACAAAGCTGACCAACTCCAGTCACTATTAGAGATATTAGAAAGCTGTCCTATTTCTGAAAAATTGCCTTCCCCTTGATTTAGTTGGAGCATGTTTCGCATATTCTGATGATGGAAACCTTGTTGGATCATCAATGCATATTGCTCATAATTTTCAGGGCCATAAAGAAGTTTTTGCCTCTCATTGTCCTCAGGAAGCATGTCCAGCGTATAGATGTCCAGTTTTCCATCATTGTTAATATCAGAAATGTCTGCCCCCATAGAAAAATGGGAAATGTGCTGAAAGTATTCTTTCATTTGATCGGAAAAAGTTCCGTCTCCATTATTGATGTAGAGGTAATCTGGCTCTATGTAATCATTGGTGACCAGAAGGTCTGGCCAGCCATCCTGGTTGATGTCCGAGGAAACTACAGCAAGTCCAAACCCTAGTGCTGTCCCTTTGATTCCAGATTGATCGCTGACATCAATAAATTTTCCATTGTCATTTCGATAGAGTTTATCTCCAGCATAAGGGTGTCTGATGTCTTTGACCTCGCTAAACTCAAGTTCATTAATGACTTCTATGTTGTGATTTAGAAGGTAAAGATCTAAATCCCCATCTCTATCAAAATCAAAGAACAGGGCTTGCGTACTATTTGATTTGTCAGCAATTCCATAAGATTCTGCTGCTTCCTTAAATTCAAAATTTCCTTGATTGACCCATAGCTCATTCCCTCTTTCGGATGGGATTCCTTTGCCAGAGTAGCAAACATAAATATCCAATAGGCCATCTCCATTCACATCTGCCATGCTGACTCCAGTGGTCCAGACATCTTTTCCTCCGATTCCAGAATCTTTGGTTAAATCTTCAAACTTCCAGTTTCCAAGATTCTTATAGAGTTTATTGGAGGACATATTGCCTGTGAAAAATATATCCTTCAAGCCATCATTATCTAAATCCCCAATGGCAACACCTCCGCCATTGTAAAAATATTCATAGCGTAGTATGTTATTTTTCTCGTCCTCTTTTAATTGGTTTTTGAATGTGATTCCGGTCTTTCTATTGGATAATTTTTCAAAATGGGTAGAATTCTCTTGAGCAAGGGACTCATTCCCAAGTGATAGAATAAATAATGATCCAATTAGCAGTGAAAATTTACTGCAGAAGTCAGGAAAATACATGGTGTATTGGGCTAGTATTAACTCAGCCTGTTTATGAGGTCTTCGAATAACTTTTCATTGACAACCGCAACGCCTCCCAATAGTCCGACATCTTCACCCAACTGATAGAGAGCCAATTGAGATTTTTCTCTGGATTTGGCCATGCTATAGATGTTTAGGGCTTGCTGAATAGGGGTAATTAAGTATTGATTTGCTTCTGCCACAGAACCTCCAATGATAATTAATTCAGGGTTTAATAGCTGTATTAAGATAGAAATACCTCTACCTAGGTCCAAGCCTGCCTCAGATAATATGGTGATCGCACGTTGGTCTCCAGCTAAAGCAGCTTCTACCACTAATGCAGGTTCTAATTCACCTTGGTGATCTCTTACCATTCGCGCTAAAATGCTATCTGGATCAAGCTTAATGGCTTCTTCAGCCATTTTGACGATGGCAGTGCCTGAAGCTACTGATTCCAAACATCCTTTTTTTCCGCAGGTACAAGTAACATCTCTAGATTCGAAAATAGGGGAATGAGAAAATTCTCCAGCGAAACCAGAAGCACCTTGATAGATTTTGCCATCTATGATGATCCCAAGGCCAATCCCCCAACCTACAAATATTCCCAAAACGTTTTTATGTGAGTGTTCTGAGCCAAATTTAAATTCGGCTAAGGTCATTGCCCGCGCATCATTCTCTAGAAATATCTTTTTGGAAAATCTTTCTTCCAGGTTTTCAAGCAAAGATTTTTTACCAAATTTCAAATAGGTGTAGTTCACACCGCCAATTGAGTCTAGTAATCCTGGCATTGAAAATCCAATGGCAATGATTTTTTCCGAAGGAATACCCGTTTTGACTAGGTATTCATCAATGATATCGCAAAGCTTATCAAAGGTTTCCTTTTCGTTATTTAAGGTGATTTTGTGACTTTCCTTGGAAGCTGCTAGTGATTGATTACAGGAATAAAGCGCCAGATTTACCTGAAATCTTGATAGATCTACTGACAAAACATAAAACGCATCTTCAGCCAATCTATACAAGTCAGGTTTTCTACCGCCTTGAGACTCAGCGCGTCCATGTTTGATCACTTCTCCGGAATTCATCAAATCGCCTAAGAGCGCATTCACTGTTGGGAGTGATATTCCAACTTCAGAACAAATTTCGCTTGCGGTATTTGCACCCTTCAGGTACAAGTTTTTAATGATTTTAATTTTGTTTAAGTAGCTCTTGATTTCGACGACTCCGTCCATTTTATCAATTACTGCTTGTGGGTTTATCAGGTGCATAGGTTAAAGTTAATCCTCAATTAAGGTATTTTTTATGTTTCAAAAAATACTTTTTTAAAAAAATAATAGAACATAATGCAATTTCGTATTGCATTAGAGATTAATTGATTGAATTCTTGTGGCCCATTAAAAGATTTGATATATGAGGAATTATTAAACTCTATTTATTTACTTTATTATTTAATTAGAAAATTGAATTATGATTACGATTGATCTTTTACCACATCTCTCCAAAAAAGAGGTGTTTTCTAAAGTAGAAGAATTTTTAAACCAGGAAGAGTTTAGAATTTCAAAAATTGACCAAACTCGTCCCTGGGGAGGTTTTTTTGTTTTGGATGAAAAACAAATTTTAAAATTTAAGGAGGCTTTTTTCGATGAAGTAGAATTGTCTGAAGCTCAATTAGAGCAAAAGCTTTCACCGAAATTTCTTTTGGTTGCCCCAGGGGCTAGATTGTCTTGGCAATATCATTATAGAAGGTCAGAAATCTGGAAATTGATTGCTGGTGAATCTGCCATCGTTAGAAGTGATAGCGATGAACAAGGTCCAGAAGAATTAATGAAAATTGGTGAAACAATTTCCCTGGCTAAAGGCGAAAGACATCGATTGGTAGGAACAAAGAATTGGGGGATTGTTGCTGAAATTTGGATGCACTCAGATCCTGAAAATCCATCCAATGAAGAAGATATCGTTAGGGTGGAGGATGATTACTCTAGAAAATAAAATAAGCCCGGTCATGCCGGGCTTAAAAAATTAATAATCGTTAAGAGTCCGTAGCTCAATCACCCTTAAAATAAACTAATACAGTTAAAAAAATGGTCTATCGGACAAGTTTTAAAAGTCAATGAATTTAAATATAAATGTCTATAATTCAAAATTTTAGAGTTAAAAACACTTTTTCTTAGTATGAATCGATTAGTTAATATTTAATCAAAAAAGGCAAGTGGAAATTTCACACTTGCCTTTTTTGGTTCTAATATTATATAAGCTTAGAACATAATGGGTTTGTAATACTCCTCAAGGTCCTCCACTATTTCATCATCCTTATAGTTGATTAAATCTTCTAATCTACCTGCGGGGTTGTAGTATCTCCAAACACCGTCCTTTTTTCCTTCAATCATATTACCTTCCGAAGCTTTTCTTCCATTTTCATGGTAAAATATCCATGTTCCCTCAGCTTTTCCATCTTTATAACTTCCTTGAGATTCTTTTTTTCCATTGACATAGTAAGTGAATCTAGTGCCATTGCCATCCTCTAGTGTGCCTTTGTCAAAAGTCTCGGAACCGTCATATGAATGATATTCTCCTACATTCAATAATCTTCCTGAGTCCCAATATTCTTCTTGAGTGAGTTGTTTATTGTCATAAAATAATCCCCAAGTACCATCTTCCAATCCTATCTTATAGCTACCTACAGATTTGAGTTGTCCTCCATCATAGTAGTAAACCCACTGACCTGTTTCATGCCCAATTTTATATTCGCCTTCGGCAATTAGAATCCCGATTTTATTGAAATATTTCCAAAGACCTGTTTTTTGATCATTTCTATATTCACCTATGGAATAGATTTCACCTGAAGGGAAGAAGCTCTTCCACAAACCAGTTTTCATACCTGATTTATATTGGCCTGTCACTGAAAGCTCTCCAGATTCATGATATTCCACATAGGGTCCAACGGGTACACCCAATTCAAATGTTTTTCTCTTTGAGATAGATTTATTAGGAAAATACTCTTCCCAGGTGCCTACAGGAATCCCGTTGTCATATTTTTCTATCCTTGCGACCCTATTATTATCGTAATAGTATTTCCAAGTTCCGATTTTTCTACCCTGATCATCGTAGGTTTCTTCCGCTTCCAAGCGATTGTTTTCTGGAAAATATCTCTTCCAAACACCTACCTTTTTACCCTTTGAATATTTTCCTTCTTCCACAACTCTGTTGGGATAAAAGTATCTTTTAAACTCACCGTCTAACTCACCTTCTTTATAGGTAGTTTCAAGCAGTAAGACCCCTTCAGGATCATATTCAAGATATGGACCATGCCTTTTATCTTCTTTAAAGAATTCCCTAACGGCAGTTTCTCCAAACTCATGATAAGAAAACCATTCTCCCGTTTTTTTACCATCCTTGTATCTTCCCTCTCTTTTCACCTGTTTCGGTGACACGTAATCAGGTGAATTAGTTTTTCCATAGTATTCCGTAAACTGTCCTACTAATACGCTGTCTTGAAAAACCATTTCAGTAATTAGGGCCCCGTCCAGGTCAAAAACCTGTGCAGGACCAAACAATTTGCCATCTCGGTATTCTGCAATAACCTTTTTTAAACCTCTGGAATTATAAGAAGTCCATGCCCCGTCTCTAACCCCGTCCTTGAAAGTTCCTTCGGTAATTAGTTGATTAGTTCTTGGGTTATAATATTTCCATAGTCCTTGTTTAATCACTCCATCAAGAACACCAGTAGCCATTAAAGTGGAATCTTTATTGAAAATCTTTACGATGGGGGCTTGTTGAGCAAAAAGGGTAGTGGAAAATAAAAGGAAACCTATGATAAGGATATATTTCATAAAGTTGTTTTTAGGCATTTAACCTTTTTCGGATAGGCTAAATTTTAATCTTTTAGGGTCAGTTGAAAATATTGTACGGTATAATATGATTTCAGGTTAAAAATAAGTTAAATACTGCTATGTTCCATATTAGTCAATACTCGAATGGTAGTCATTAAATTCCTACTGATTGTTTTTTTGACATGTTCCGAATCACCTTCCAATTTAATGTGCTTGATCCAAACGTTTAACTTATGAGGATTAATATAATCGTTTTGGAAATTTTTTGTTGTTAGATTTTCAATTATTAAGCCCGGGTAGTCCCAAGGGCTCTCTGTTTTTCCAAAAAGGAAATCGTTCTTTAATAAGCTTTTTGAGCAGATATCAGTTTTTTGACTACCAGTAAGGACCATTAGGTACATGCCCTTCCCAAACCAGTTTAGTACTCTGATATTTAAACCTTGTTCCTCATCAAAATTTCTTAGAATATCCAAAACTTGGTATGGCATTCCTAATAAGTCATTGCCTCTTGATAATTTGTAAGATTTATGGCTTGGAAGAACTTTTTCTAACTCTCTGGGATCAATAGCACTTGCTACCTCTGATAATATTTCCCAAAAATGAAGTTTAAGTCGATACTGCCTTTTATAGAGCTCTTGGTTTTGCCAAAGTTCTAAATCCAGATTGCTTTTAGAAAAGTTCATCTTACCATCTTATAAGTGCAGAAGCCCAGGTGAAGCCAGATCCAAAAGCTGCAAGGCAAACTAAGTCACCTTCTTTGATACGTCCTTGCTCCCAAGCTTCACTAAGAGCTATAGGGATTGTGGCTCCAGTCGTATTTCCTAGATTCATAATGTTATTGAATACCTTTTCATCTGGCATTTTCAATTTTTGTTGGATGTATTGACTGATTCTTAAATTAGCCTGATGCGGTACCAATAAGTCAATCTCTTCCTTACTTAATTGATTAGCTTCCAAAGCTTCATTGATCACTTCAATAAACCTGACTATCGCATGTTTGAATACGACATTTCCATTCATCTTGAGAAAGAAACTTCCTGAATCAAACAAGTCTTGAGAAAAACGATCTTCTCTAGAACTACCAGGGTCTTTACAATACAACTCCTCAGCATAAGTACCGTCAGCATGTAAATGGGTAGACAGGATTCCTGTGTTTTGATTCTCTGCTTTTCCCAAGATCACTGCGCCAGCACCATCCGCAAAAATAACCGCACTGGACCTTCCTTCATCGCTTTTATCAAGCCCTGATGACTGAATTTCTGCTCCTACGACTAATATTTTTTGATACATCCCAGTTTTGATAAACTGGTCAGCCACTGAGAGGGCATAAATAAACCCTGAGCAAGCATTTCGTATATCTAACGCTCCTATACCAGGGATTCCTAGCTCACGCTGTAAAAGGACACCATTTCCAGGTACATAGTAGTCAGGTGTTATGGTGGCGAAAACGATAAAATCTATTTCACTCGCCTGAAGTCCGGCTCTTTCCAAAGCCATTAATGAGGCATTTTTGGATAAACTTGTTACAGTGTCAAATCCAGGAGTAAACCATCTTCTCTCTTCTATTCCTGTCCTTTCGACGATCCATTCATTATTGGTGTCCATCATTTCTGATAACTCATCGTTGGTGACGATGCGCTCAGGGACATAATGTCCTACACCCAATATTTTGGAATTGTTCATGATCTTTGGGTTTAATTAAAAAAAGGAATCAAATATCGGAATACTTTAGGTATTCCTATAAAAGACAACGATAGAAGTAAAAGGTTTGGATTTAACCAAACAAAGTGTAATTGCCATGCTGATCCATAGGAGAGGTTTTTCTCATGACCGCAGGAGTATCATTCTGAACGGAATTAACCAATGGCGATACTGAGTAACTCAACATCTGGTCTCCCGAAAGTGGTTTCAAAAGTTCTTTTAATTCATCTATGCTGGTATAGCCATCTAACCATTTCTTCTCTAACTCTTTTGATAAAATTACCGGCATTCGGTCATGAACATCTGAGACAATGGGGTTTGGGTTGGTAGTCAAGATCAAAAATGTATGTTGGGTTTCTCCGTTTACGGATTCATACTCTTCCCATATTCCGGCCATGGAGAAAAGTTCCTCATCTCTCAGTGTAAAGCGGTAGGGGATTTTAGTTTTTTTGCCTAGTTTTTTCCACTCATAAAAACCGTCTGCAGGAACAAGGCATCGTCTTTTTTGAAAAGAACTTTTAAAGGATACCTTTTGATCCACTGTTTCTGCTTTGGCATTGATTAACTTTTGAGACACTGGCTTATTTTTTCCAAACTCCGGAGTAATGCCCCAATAAAAAAATGAAAACCCATTGGGACTACCCGATGTAATTACCGGGACCAATTGTGTGGGTGCGACATTATATCGTGGCTTGAAATCAGACAGCATTTCAGCTTGAAATCTTTCTTCCAGTTCAATTTTACTTTTGCTCAATGAATATCGTCCACACATGATTGTTTGGTTAGGGGTAAAGAGACTGGAAGTTAGATATCCTGTGTTATAAATTCAACAGCTCTTTGCTCTGAATAATAAGGATTTTTGGGAATTTTATTGGTAAAACCTACATGTCCGCCATTCTTTGGGAATTCGAAGTAGACTTTTTCTAACTTTTTCGCCAAATCAACAGGAAAACATTGTTTACTCAGAAAAGGATCATTCCATGCATTTAAGACCAAAGTAGGTTTATTAATCTTGTCTAGAAAGTAAAGTGAGGAGTTTACCTCATAATACTCTTCGGCATCTGCAAATCCATGCAAAGGTCCCGTTAAGTAATTATCAAATTCCGCCAAGGTTTTCACATTACGAAGCATTTCCACAGGAATATCATTTGGGTGGATTTTCGCCTTCAATTGAACCTTTTCTTTCAAAGTTTTGAGAAAGCGTTTGGAATATAAGGTGTTTTCAAGTTCTGAGATTTTTTGACTTGAACTACTCAGATGAAGAGGGACAGAAATTGCCACGGCTTTCTTGATCTTTTCAGTACTGGTTCCATTTTCTCCCATATACTTCAATGTGAGGTTTCCGCCTAATGAAAAGCCTACAAGATAAATCTCCTCATAATTCGGGCTCGCGTGTTCAATCACTCGATTCAAGTCATAGGTAGCGCCAGAATGATAGAAGATTGGAGTTTGATTTAATTCATCTCCGCAGCCTCGGTAGTTCCAAGCTAAGACATCAAACTTATTTTCAAGAAAAGTTTTTGCCATTCCTAAAATATAGGATCGGGAACTATTTCCTTCTAGACCATGGTTGATGATGACTAGTTTTGGACTCTCTTGTTTATACCAATCTAAATCTAAAAAATCCTTGTCATCGGTTGTAATTCTTTCCCTGACAGGTTTTTGCAAATTTACAGTTCGAAACAAAGCTGGATAAATTGTTTCCAAATGCCGATTAAAAAGCCACTTTGGTCTTTGGTAATTTTCGTTTTGAATGATGGGCATATCAGGAAGTTGGTGAAAGATGGCTGAAATGCAGGGGGAAAATACTAGTTTTATATTTGAATATAGAGTTTATAAAAACTATTTTTGGACACTTTAAAAACGAATAGAGCGCAATAACTCATGGCCGAAATTATTAGAATGCCTAAAATGAGCGACACCATGGAAGAAGGTGTGATCGCTGCATGGTTGAAAAAAGTAGGAGATACCGTTAAGCCTGGAGATATCCTGGCTGAAGTAGAGACTGACAAAGCAACAATGGAGCTTGAGTCCTACGACGAAGGTGTCTTGTTATATATTGGGGTAAAAGAGAAAGACTCAGTTCCTGTAAATGGCGTTATCGCTGTGATCGGGGAAAAAGGGGAGGATTACGAGCACCTGTTAAATGGTGCAGAAGATTCTAAACCAAAAGAGGAGTCTCCTAAAGCAGAGGAAAAAGCTGCCGAACCAAGCAAAACAGAAGAACCTGCCGAAAAAATTGATGTTTCGGATATTAATGCCATGGTCGTAACCATGCCAAAAATGTCTGATACCATGCAAGAAGGAACAATAGCTTCTTGGTTGAAAAAGGTAGGGGATGAAATCAAATCTGGTGAAATCATTGCCGAAGTAGAGACCGATAAGGCCACTATGGAGCTTGAGAGCTACGAAGATGGTACTTTGCTTTACATCGGTGTGGAAGCTGGAGATAGCGTTCCTGTAGATGGCGTAATTGCTGTCATAGGAGAAAAGGGAGCTGACTATGAAACTTTGCTGAAAGCACAGAAAGCATCTAGCTCTGAGCCAGAACCAGAACCTAAAAAAGAAGCAGCCCCAGAAAAATCTCCAGAAACTTCCGAATCTTCCAAATCAAATAGTGAACCTGTGGCAACATCTGCCCCTGTTACTTCTGATGGTGAAAGAGTAAAAGCCTCTCCTTTAGCTAAGAAAATGGCTGAAGAAAAAGGTTTGGATATCCGACAGGTGAGTGGATCTGGTGAAGGAGGAAGAATTGTCAAAAGAGACATTGAAAACTTCAAGCCAGCTGCAGCGCCTCAAGCAGGAGCTAGTGCAGCACCAGCTGTAGGTCAGGAAAGCTTTACCGAGGAGAAGGTTTCTCAAATGCGAAAAGTCATTGCTAAGCGGTTGGCTGAAAGTAAATTTGGTGCTCCTCACTTCTACTTAACCATGGAAATCAACATGGACAAGGCGATTGAAGCGAGAAAAAGCATGAATGAGATTTCTCCGGTGAAAATTTCTTTCAACGATATGGTCATTAAGGCTTCTGCTGCTGCATTGCGTCAGAACCCAAAAGTGAACTCCAGTTGGTTGGGAGATAAAATCAGATATAACGATCATGTTCATATTGGAATGGCCGTAGCTGTAGAAGAAGGATTGTTAGTGCCAGTCATTCGTTTTGCAGACAGCCTAACTCTTTCTCAGATTTCTACTCAAGCAAAATCCTTAGGAGGTAAGGCCAAGAATAAAGAGCTGCAACCAAAAGATTGGGAAGGAAATACTTTCACTATCTCAAACTTAGGGATGTTTGGTATTGAAGAATTTACTGCGATCATTAATCCACCAGATTCTTGTATCCTAGCAGTAGGCGGGATCAAGGAAACAGTAGTTGTGAAAAATGGAGAGATGAAAGTTGGAAATGTGATGAAGGTAACCCTGTCTTGCGACCATAGGGTAGTAGATGGAGCTGTTGGCTCAGCCTTCTTACTTTCTCTGAAGAGTCTATTAGAAGATCCAATCAGACTGCTAGTCTGATCTATCAAATATTAAACTGCCAAAAAGTCCTGATTTCAGGACTTTTTGCTTTTTGTACGGTTATTGGTAATAAAGCAGAAATTGGTTTTAATCGAGTCAATAAAGGATACTGAGATTTTTACTAGAAGTTTTAGAAAATAGAAAATATGGAAAGAATTAAATCTACCACGGTTGTCGCAATTCGTCATAATGGAGAAGTAGTCATTGGAGCAGATGGACAAGCAACTTTAGGTAATACAGTAGCAAAAAGTACAGTTAAGAAACTTAGAGTTTTACAGGGTGGAAAAATTGTGACTGGCTTTGCTGGTTCCACGGCTGATGCTTTTACACTTCTAGAGAAGTTTGAAGAAAAACTGGGTGCCTTTGGGAATAATATGAAAAGAGCAGCTGTTGAATTGGCCAAGGAGTGGAGAACCGACAGGATGCTTAGCAAACTGGAGGCAATGATGATTGTAGCTGACCAAGATGATATTTTGATTATCTCTGGGACTGGAGATGTGATAGAGCCTGATATGGAAATTGCAACCATTGGTTCTGGGAGTATGTATGCACAATCTGCTGCTCGTGCCATGAAACAATTTGCTCCTCAAATGTCCGCAGAAGAAATGGTAAGAGAGAGTTTGAACATCGCTGCTGATGTCTGTATTTATACAAATCACAACTTGGTGATTGAAAAGGTGGTGTAAAATAAAGAGCATAAAATAGGGCCGGAGATTTATCTCCGGTTTTTTTATGCCTAAATAATAAACCAATAGCCACTTTTAGCAGTTAAGCATATAGATAAAAGTATACCATATGACAACTGCCGCAACAAAAAAAAGTACTAAGAAAGACTATAAAAAAATCATTCTTGACGCATTTAAGTCTCATGTTTTAGAACATGGCACAGCTCCAAAATCGATCTTTAAATTTGCGAGAGACATTAAGTTGAAAGAAGAGGAGTTTTACGTTTGGTATTCCTCTTTTGATGCGATTAAATCAGCTGTTTGGATAGAAATTTTTGAAGAGACGATCAAGCAAATTTCTTCGGAGGAAGTTTATAATGAATACAGTGCAAGAGAAAAATTTCTTGGTTTTCTCTTTACTTGGATTGAAGAACTGAAGAAAAATAGATCTTATTTGCTAAGTGTCTATTCCAGTACAAGTCAAAAAATCACCGCACTACCTAAAGAGACCAGTGAGTTTAAGGCAAGGTTCAAAGAATTCGCGAATGACATCATTCTGGAAGGGGAGGAAACGGAAGAGATAGCAAAGAGGCCATATATCAGCGAAAAGTACGATGAAGCCATGTGGATACAACTTTGGTTTGTTTTTAAATACTGGCTTGATGACAGGTCTCCAAGATTTGAAAAAACAGATGCAGCGATAGAAAAGTCAGTCAATTTAGCTTTTGACTTGATGGGAAAAAGTGCATTGGATTCCTTTTTGGACTTCGCAAAATTTATGTACCAGTCTAAATAAGCCATGAGAGATAACCTAACCGAGCAGACTTCGATTCCTGTATCTAAAGTGCAGCGAGCTGCAAAATTTATTTCCACTGGTGCAAAAGTTGGTGGAAATTATGTGAAGCATTATGCCAAAAAGGTCGTTCAGCATGATCTCAACAAAGATGAACTACATAAAAGCAATGCCACAGACATCTATAAGTCTTTAAGTGAGTTGAAAGGCTCTGCATTAAAGGTGGCTCAAATGATGTCAATGGATAAAAACTTATTGCCTAGAGCCTATCAGGACAAGTTTGCCATGGCTCAATATTCTGCGCCACCGCTTTCTTATCCGTTAGTGGTGAAGACTTTTCAAAAGTACTTTGGAAAATCACCAGAGCAGATGTACGACTCTTTCACCAGGTCTGCGGTTAATGCTGCATCCATAGGGCAGGTTCATAAAGCCTCAAAAAATGGTCAGGATCTGGCGGTTAAAATTCAATATCCAGGAATTGCAGATTCAGTAAGTTCGGATTTGAAGTTAGTTCGACCATTTGCCCTTCGGCTGTTGAATATGAATGAGCGAGAGCTGGACCATTATATGGCGGAGGTTGAGGAAAAACTGCTAGAAGAAACGGATTACATACTCGAAGTGGAGAGGTCGAAAGAAATTTCAGCAGCTTGCTCAGAGATTCCCAATTTGAAGTTCCCGAATTATTACGAAGAGCAAAGTGCAGAGAGAATTATTACCATGGATTGGATGGATGGAAAACATCTAAAAGAATGGTTAGAAACCAATCCCTCTCAAAAGTCCAGAAATCAAATAGGACAGGCGCTTTGGGATTTTTATCATCATCAGGTGCATAACCTTGGTCAGGTGCATGCAGACCCGCATCCAGGTAATTTTATTGTTCAGGATAAGGATCAACTTGGGGTGATTGATTTTGGGTGTGTAAAAGTAATTCCCGAGGATTTTTACCAAGGTTATTTCTCCTTGATCAAGAGAGATTTATTGATCAATGCAGAGGAGCTGGATCAAATATTCTTCGACTTGGAGTTTATATCGGATAAAGACACCCCTGAGGAGCAAAAGTATTTCAAATCTGTTTTTAAAGAGATGATATCCTTACTTGGGAAACCTTTCCATTCCGAAAGTTTTGATTTTTCAGATGATAGCTTTTTTGAACAGATCTTCTTGCTAGGCGACCGGGTTTCTAATGATGCCATGTTTAAGAAGTCTAGGCAGGCGAGAGGCTCACGTCACGGTCTTTATATCAACAGGACTTATTTTGGGCTATACAACCTCTTAAATCAACTGCAGGCGGAAATAATCACCACAAAACCAGATTGGTTAAAATAAAAAGAGGGAAGTGAAAACTTCCCTCAAATTTTTACATTCCGGTATAAGTAACCCGGTAAATAACTCCTGCCATATCATCTGAAACAAGCAAACTGCCATCAGGTAGAGCTTGAACATCTACAGGTCGACCCCAAACATCTTGCGAGGCATCATCAAGCCAGCCTTCGATAAAGGTTTCTTCGCTCACTACATTAGAGTTTGCATCTAACTTTTCTACGGCTACAATGTACCCTGCTTTTTTGCTTCTATTCCAAGATCCATGTTTCGCAACAAAGATTTGGTTTTGGTAGGCATTTGGAAACATACTTCCTTCATAAAACCTCATACCCAGCGGTGCATTGTGAGGTCCCATTAAGGCAGCAGGCGCTACATAATCACTTTTCGGTCCTCCTGCTTCTCCAAATTCTGGATCTTTTACATCTCCGGCATGCCAAAAAGGATAGCCAAAGTGCTGTCCTGAAGCAGTTACTTTATTCAATTCACAATTTGGAATATCATCACCCAACATATCTCTACCATTGTCAGTAAACCATAGGTTTCCTGTCTTTGGATTCCAGTCGAATCCTACGGTATTTCTCACGCCATGCGCATACACTTCTGGGCTTGGACTAGAAGCATCGACGTCAATTCTAGTGATAGAAGCGAAAATATCCTCTTCAGGATCACAGATATTACATGGGGCTCCTACAGGTACATAAAGCATCCCATCAGGTCCAAAAGAAATAAATTTCCAACCATGATGTGATTCTGTTGGGTACCCATCATAAATCACTTCAAAAGTAGGATTACTCAAATTGTTTTTGATGTCTTTATACTTTAAAATTCTGTTCACCTCAGCAACATAAAGATCACCATCTCTATAGGCAACGCCATTTGGCATATTCATTTCCTCACCCAGTATGTATTTGGAATCTGCTTTGCCATCTCCATCTTCATCTACGATTGCGTAGACTTTGTTTTCCTGCCGTGAACCGACGAAGACAATTCCTTCCTCGCTCAAAGCTAATGATCTGGCATTGGGAACATCTGCAGCATAGACCTCAATCTTAAAGTTGGGAGGTAGAGACAGTTTGTCCAACTGAACCTCAGCTTTCGCTTGAGAAATGTCAATTTTTTTGGAATCGTCGTTAATTTTTATCGCTTGAAGAGAAGCTTCTCCTCCTTGCTGGCCATTTGCATTCAGAGATACTGCTGCAAAAAGCATAGAAAATGTAAATGTTGATAAGCTTTTCATAATTATTGTTGTCTTACAGTAAGTAAACTAATCAAAATCAGAATGTTCTTTTTTCAAAGGTATATGAACGGGTTAATCTTTATTTTTGGGGCATGTTATCGATCAGCAACCTTTCCTATTACATCGGCGGACGTCCGCTTTACGAAAATGCCAACCTCCATATCAAGCCTAAAGATAAAATAGGTTTGGTTGGTCAGAATGGTACAGGTAAATCTACACTTTTGAAAATTATTTCTGGAGATTTTCAACCCTCATCGGGAGAAGTTCAGAAAGCAAAAGATTGTACCATTGGATTTTTAAATCAAGACTTGCTGTCTTACCAATCTGATGATAGTATTCTCGATGTGGCTTTGGCAGCTTTTAAAGAAACCCTTGATCTGCAAGAAGAAATAAACCAAGTCCTTATCCAAATGGAAACGGATCATTCTGAGGAAATTATGGATCGACTTGCCAAACTTCAGGATCAGTTTGAAGCAAATGAAGGGTATACAATTAAGGCAAAAGCTGAGGAGGTTTTAGAAGGAATTGGTTTTAAAACCTCTGATCTGCAAAAGCCGCTAAGAACTTTTTCCGGAGGCTGGAGGATGCGAGTGATGCTCGCAAAACTCTTATTGGAAAAGCCTTCTCTACTAATGCTGGATGAGCCTACCAACCACTTGGATTTACCTTCCATCCAATGGGTAGAAAACTATCTTAAAACCTACGAAGGAGCGGTAGTGGTAGTTTCACACGATCAAACATTTTTAGATAATTGCATCAGCAGTACTGTGGAGGTAGCAAATCAGACTCTCACTCTTTATTCTGGTAACTATTCCTTTTATAAGGAAGAGAAGAAAGAACGTATGGAGATTCAGCAAAATGCCTACGAGAATCAGCAGCAAATGATTAAACAAACGGAAAAGTTTATTGAGCGATTCCGTGCCAAAGCTACCAAATCAAATCAGGTTCAGTCCAGAATTAAAGCATTGGATCGCATGGAGAAAGTGCACGAGGTAGTGGATGATCAAGTTTCTGTCAATTTTAAGTTTAAATTCTCAAAGCAATCAGGTAGAGATGTGGTGGTTTTAGACCATGTGTCAAAAGCTTATGGGGAAAATGTCATCTTGAAAAACACGACAGCAAGAATTGAGCGTGGTGATAAGATCGCACTGATTGGAGCAAATGGTAAGGGAAAGTCTACTTTATTGAGAATCATTGATGGCTCAGAAAAGATCAATGGCGAAAGGGAGGAAGGATACAATGTTATTAAATCCTTTTTTGCTCAGCATCAATTAGAAGCTTTAACCTTAGAAAATGAGGTTCTTCAGGAGATGAGTCAGGAAGGAAGTGCCAAAACAGAAACTGAACTCAGAAATGTCTTAGGATGCTTCTTATTCACAAATGATGATGTGTTTAAGAAGATAAAAGTATTATCAGGAGGAGAAAAGTCTAGAGTAGCCCTTGCGAAAACCTTGATTTCTGAAGCCAATTTTCTGCTTTTGGATGAACCTACAAACCATTTGGACTTCCAGTCGGTCAATATTTTGATTCAAGCATTACAGCAGTATGAAGGGACTTTTGTAACGGTATCACACGATAGACATTTCATCAAGGGAGTGGCCAATAAAATCTGGTTTATAGAAGATCATGAAATAAAGGAGTATCCAGGTACCTATGAAGAGTATGCTTTTTGGAAATCTCAACAAGTTGAGAAAAAGGAGCCTACAGCTGAAAAAGCTCCGAAAAAATCGAAGCCTGCCCCTCAAAAAAGTCAAGTTGAGCTAAATCAAGCTAAAAAAGAGCTTAAGAAATTAGAGGAAAGTCTTTCTAAAGTTGAAGCTAGTATAGAGAAGCTAGAGCAAAGTAAGAGTCAGCTTGAAACCAAAATGGCGGATCCGTCCCTATATTCTGATGATGAAGAAGCAAAAAAAGCCCAGCTCAAACATCAAGAACTTCATAAACAATTGAATGAAATGAATGATAAATGGGAGGCTTTGGTCGATCAAATTTCTATGATTCAGGAGACAATCGCCTAGGGATGCTTATTTTGCTTTTCAATTTGACTATTTTGACGAGCATGAAAAGATTAACAGGACTTCTAACTTTGATAAGTTTATTGCTTGGTACCAATGTTTTTGGCCAAGTAATAGAAGATAAGGTTTATAAAGATCATATTCAGTCTGTCAGGCTGTTTCCTATGGGGGAAACCACCGGAAGTCAGCTGGATGCTCCCGTTGTGTCCATCAATGGAGGAAGGCCTTTGGTATTGTTTTTTGATGATCTAGCATATGATCCTGAGTTGTATACGGCCAAGTTGATCCATTGCGATGCTGATTGGCAGCAATCGGCATTGAAAAACAATGACTTTTTAATTGCCTATAATGAATTTAATGTTCAGGATTATGATTATTCGGTCAACACAAGAATCCCCTATATCCATTATGAGTTTAAGGTTCCAAGAGTCACCAAGTCAGGGAATTATGTAGTCAAGGTTTATAGAAGGAGGGATGAAAGTGAAGTTATTTTAACCAAGCGATTCATGGTTTACGAGGATCTTTTGACTGTTGGAGCCGCTGTAGTACCTCCAACTCAAACGGCAGGAAGGAGAGGTTTGCAGCAGGTGAATACTATCGTTAATTACTCCAAGGTAGATGTTACAAGCCCTGAGACCCAGATTAAAATAGTGGTTCGTCAAAATCAGCGGTGGGATAATGCTAAGTTTTTATCCAAGCCTACTTTCATGAATCAGAGCACCAAAGTGCTCCGATATGAAGATTTTGATGGGGATAATACATTTGATGCCGGAAATGAATTCCGATTTATTGATCTGAGATTTATGAGAGCACGTGGTCAAAATATTGCTTCGATGCGAGTAGAAGAAGATGCTGTTTTTGGAGAAACTTTACCTATGAATCCTAGGCCAACCGAGGCTTATTCTCAGTATTTAGACCTTAATGGACAATATATAGTAGATAATAATGATAGGCCAGGAGGGGACCCAGAAGTGGAAAGTCAATATGTTTATATGACGTTTCAGGCAGATATTCCACAAAGCAATGATCCTCTGTACCTGATAGGGGCCCTAACAAATTGGGGTAAAACTCCTGAAGCCAAAATGGAGTGGAGCGATAAATTTAACGTTTACCAAACTTCGATGTTATTGAAACAAGGGTGGTATGATTTCCAACTAGGATACCTAGAGGGAGATACATTTGTGACCAATACCTTGGAAGGAAGTTATTTTGAAACTGAAAACATCTATGAGGTGATGGTTTATTATCGAGCCTTAGGTTCTCGATATGATCAGTTAGTAGGGTATGTAGTACTGCAGCCAAACAAAAGAAGGCTTTAAAAAGAAAAATCCCTCTCGATAATTATCAAGAGGGATTATTTTATGATTCTGATTTTTCTTCAGACCCACTGTCACTTTCTTTCTCTTCGCCTTCTGCTGGAGGAGCGACATTCTGTCTAACTCGCTCATTAGGCTTATAAGGTACAAATCCTTCTCTTTTGAATTTGTAAGTTTTTGTTCTGGATCCTGGAGGATGTGTTGCCAAATCCAACATTCCAAAACCTTTATGGGTAAACGCTCCCAATCCACATTTGAAAACAAAGTCCTGAACCTCAGGAGCTGCATACAAAGTGAATGGTAGGGTGTAACCTCTTACCTCATATTTGACATCCATGTCATAAACGGCATAGATTCTTGCGAATTTCTTCTGTTGTTCTTTCAGTTTGTTGACATAAACCATGTCAGGAACAACCTGAAATTTAAAGAAGGATTCCATTTGCTCTGGAGTATACCAGCCTGATTTCTCCATACGAGTTAAGGTAGATTCATAAAGCAAATCAGAAAACTCATCGCTATCTGGACTGATGAATCTTTTACCTGCTTCCTCATTGAATGCTGGAGTGATCAATACTAGGGGAGAAATACAAACGAATTTATTGGAAGTTTCCAATACCGGTTCTATTTCAATCTCCGTATACTCAGGGACTAAAATAAGGTTTCCAAGTTCCACTTTAGGGGTAGCAAAAACTTGTTCCAATAAATAGTCCATGAAATCTTCGCTTTGTGAAGATAATACAAGGGTCACCAAGCTGGAGTAATAATGCAATCCACTTCGACTTACTTTTGTCTGCCCTTTAAGGCCAGAAAAGTTGAAGAAGTTATAATTGTAAAATTCTTCACGACCACCTTTGACGATCAACCCTTTTAAGAATTGCGCAAGGATGTACTGGTGATGAAAAGGCAAATATGAGCCTTTGTTTTTTAGGGAAAATATAAGTCTAACTCTCACGGTGATTTAAAAATAAATTGAGACAATAGATAAATAAAATACGTTTTTAATGGGTGATTATGAATTGCGAAAGTACAAATTTTTTCAAGAAATATTAAACATTGAATCTAAAATGCATGATATCGCCATCTTTGACCACATATTCTTTGCCCTCTATGGAAATTTTTCCATTCTCACGGCACCCAGCTTCTGTTTTGAAATTTTGATAATCTGCTAGTTTTATTACTTCTGCTTTTATAAATCCTCTTTCAAAATCTGTATGGATTACTCCGGCTGCTTGGGGAGCTTTCCAGCCCTTTTTAATCGTCCAAGCTCTAACCTCTTGTACTCCTGCAGTGAAATAGGTAATTAAATCTAATAACGAGTAAGCTGCACTGATTAGTTTGTTAAGCCCACTCTCTTCTAAACCATATTCACCCAAAAACAGTTCTTTTTCTTCAAAATCTTCGAATTCAGCGATTTGTGATTCGATCGCAGCACATAGAAGAATGACTTCAGCATTTTCTTCCTGAACCTTCTCTTTTAATTGATCTACGTATTTATTTCCCTTTAAGATGCTTTCCTCATCTACATTTGCGACATACAGTACAGGTTTGATGGTCAAAAGGTGAAGATCAGAAACTGCTTCCAGGTCTTCTTTTTCCACATCAACAGATCTTGCGTTTTTTCCTGAAGTCAAAGCTTCCTTAAATAAATTTAAAGTTTCAAGCTCTTTTCGGGCCTTAGCATCACCTGATTTAGCAACCTTTTCTGTTTTTTGGATCTTTTTATCAATTGACTCTAAGTCCTTTAACTGAAGTTCTGTATCAATTACGTCCTTATCAAAAACAGGGTCAACACTACCCGCAACATGGACGATGTTTTCATCATCAAAGCATCTGATCACATGGATCACTGCATCCACTTCACGGATATTTGCCAAAAACTTATTTCCTAAGCCTTCACCCTTGCTTGCTCCTTTTACGAGTCCAGCGATGTCTACAAACTCAATCACTGTTGGTAATACCCTTTGCGGGCTAACCAATCCTTCTAAGATCTGTAATCTCTTATCTGGGACAGTTACTACGCCCACATTTGGTTCAATAGTACAAAAAGGGAAATTAGCAGCTTCTGCTTTAGCACTGGAAAGCGCATTGAATAAAGTGGATTTCCCAACATTAGGAAGTCCTACGATGCCACACTGTAAGGCCATTATTTCTTATTTTATTTTAAAGATTCTATAGGATTTATACCCCTGATAAAATTCCATAAACGAAACCCTAAAAATGGTATAAACTGGTATGGCAAAAATCATCCCGGTGATCCCTGCGATTTTTGCTCCGGCAAAGATAACAACAAAAATTTCAAGGGGATGCGCTTTTACTGATTTAGAAAAAATCATTGGCTGAAGGAAGATGTTATCCATGACTTGCACCACCCCAAATACGGAGAGTATTTTTAATAAAAGGTAATTCAATTCTTGATTTTGCTCATAATTGCCTGTCGATACGCCAACAATAATCCCAAAGGTAGCGCCTAAAAGTGGTCCGGCATAGGGGATCAGATTTGCCACGGCCGCAAATAAAGCGATCGTCAATGCATAGTCCACACCTACAATGGTCAATCCGAAACTCGCAATTGAAAAGATAGCCAACATCTGCAGTAATAAGCCTGATAGGTAATTGGAAAGCAGTTTTTCGACTTTAGTGAAAGTCGCCACTGAAAGCTCAAAATAGGGGTTGGGAATCAGGTTTAGTAAGTTTCTTCTTAGTAGCCCATTTTCCAGCAATAGGAAAAAGGTGATGAATAAAATCGCCATCAACCCAATAAATACACTACTGGTCGTGTTTAATATGTTGGAAATAAAAGCGCCAAAGTCTATTCCCTTGATGGTGTCAATAATCTGGGTTTTGAGTTGATTAAAAAGGTATCCAGGCTCGCTTTCTAGGAGTTGATATCGGAATAAGAAGTTTTCAACCTTTTGAATAGGGATATTTATCTCCTCGTAAATGGTGTTTAAGTCTAATTCACTTAAAATCAACACCTGATTGTTGATCAAAGGGAAGAATAGAAAGCTTAGTAAAACGAATATGAAGACGATGGCTGAATAAGAAATAATGATCGCTAACCATCTGGGGATATGTTGACCCAATAAATGAAAATCATTCAGTTGATTGGTCATAGGCCTTAATAGGGCCGCTATGATCAAAGAGATGACCAGGTAAAGGGTAATGTTTGAAAAATACCAACCGAATAGTAGGAGCCCTAAGATGATTAGTATTACATGAATAAAAAAACGCTGCATATATAGAAAACAAAAGGAGGCAAAACTGCCTCCTCTAATATACTATTTCTGTCTTTCGAAAATAAAATTTACGAATCAGATTCTATTCCCATTTCAATTCGCTGGAAGATTCTTCTTCCTCCTGCTCGTATTGATCAAAATCAACATCAGGTAATAATTCTGTTTTCACATAATCTACAGATTCGTTCAATGCCTCTGCAAATTTGAAGAAGTCCTCCTTGTAAAGGAAAATTTTATGCTTCTCATAAGTGAAAGAATCGCCGTTAGCTTTTCTTTTACTTTCTGTAATTGTTAAATAATAATCGTTGGCACGGGTTGATTTAACATCGAAAAAATAGGTTCTCTTACCTGCTTTTACTTTTTTCGAAAAGATCTCTTCCCTATCATAACCTCTGTTATCTTCCACTGTTTTTGTCTTTAATATTTTTTTGTTTTTAATAATATACGACCCAAGATAAGGTAAAACCTTTCTAGAATTCAAAGCTATCAACCATTTTTTTGGCAAAATCCATCAATTTTTGATGTAAAAGAAGCCTAAAATTCAGAAAATATTTGAATCAAAGTCCAATTGCAGGTTTACTCTCCGTGCATCATTTCTTTTTTAGCTAAAAGCACTTCTTCTGTTTCAGGATGATCAGGGTCATCCACACAACAATCCACTGGGCAAACAGCTGCACACTGTGGCTCTTCGTGAAACCCATTACACTCAGTACACTTTTCAGTTACTATGTAATAGAATTCATCGGAAACAGGTTCTTGCTTTTCATTTGCATCTACAACGGTACCATCTTCCAGAGTAACTTCCTTCAATGTAGTACCTCCACCCCAGGTCCACTCGATACCACCTTCGTAGATCGCAGTGTTTGGACATTCAGGTTCGCATGCACCACAATTGATGCATTCGTCGGTAATCATTATTGCCATAACTCAATTATTTAAATTCAAAAGTAACAAGCCTTGAGACAACAGGCAATAAAAATTTGAATAGCAAGGTAATTTAATCCAATCTTTTCTGATCCTTCCTGCCAAAATAGATAAATTTGCAGCTCTAAAATTGACTCATGGATTTAAAAATTAGAAAAAAGGCATTTGTAAATCTTGGTTTGAATATTCAATCCATGGACGAGGAAACTCGTGAGGAACTTAACTGGAGAGCTCAAAACGGGAATAGTTGGTTTACCGAAGAATCCATTGCCTCAGCATTTTCAGGGATTGTCAATTTCTTACATGAAGACAAATTGGATCAATGGTTGTCTAAATATAAAATTGATGAGCCTGCCGACCCCAAATCTGTGGGGATCATGATGGCCGGTAATATTCCGATGGTAGGTTTTCATGATCTGATGACTGTATTAATCAGCGGGAATAAAGCATGTGTCAAATTAAGTTCCTCCGATACAATTTTGATGAATTGGTTGATACAAGAGCTAATAAAAATTGAACCTTCCTTTGAAGAGTTAATCTCAGTGGAAGAAATGCTCAAAGGGAAAGATGCTTATATAGCCACTGGAAGTGATAATTCGGCTAGATACTTCAATTATTATTTTGGTAAATACCCAAGTGTAATAAGGCAAAATAGAACCTCAGTGGCAGTTTTGTCAGGAGAAGAAAGTAAAGAGGAACTTGAGGCTTTAGGGAAAGATATTTTCAAATACTTTGGCTTGGGCTGCAGAAACGTGTCAAAAGTATTTATCCAATCGGAGGAGCAGCTTCAGAATTTACTTCCAGCATTGGAAGTTTATTCTCCTATTTCTAATCACCATAAGTACCATAACAATTACGAATACAATAAATCCATATACTTAGTTAATGGTGACAAGCACCTGGATAATGGGTTTTTACTGGTGAAAGAATCAGAAGAATTAGTTTCGCCTATTTCGGTGCTTTATTTTGAAACATACCAGTCAAAAGAAGCTTTATCTAAAAAAATGGACGGCATCCAGAGTAAAATTCAATGTGTTGTGGCAAATCCGGATTATTGGGAAGGAGCCATTCCATTCGGGAATGCACAGGAGCCTGAGCCTTGGGATTATGCAGATCAAGTAGATACTTTGGAGTTTTTACAAGGCTTAAACTAGAGAAGGGGCTAAGCTTTAGGGATATAAATACAAAATTTTGTACCCTTTCCAAGTTCTGAGTTGATCTCAATGTGACCATTGTTTTTTTGGATGTATTCATTTACCAAAAGAATACCTAAGCCAGTGCCAGATTCATTTTGTCTTCCTTTGGTAGAAAATGAAATGCCCTGCCTCAGTTTCTTCAGATTTTCTTCTGAAATACCTGTTCCAAAATCTTCAATACAGACTTTTTCAAACTCCCCACTTTCTGAAACAGAGATATTAATCTTGCTATTTCGATGTGAAAATTTAACAGCATTGCTGAGGATGTTTCTCAACACCAATTCGATCATATTCTGATCAGCCTTTACTAAGACATTCCTCTCATCGGCCAACTCTATATTAATACCTTTTCCTTGTGCTATTCTGTCTACCAAATCGGCTTGTTCCTCTAAAACCTTAAAAAGATTGAACTCACTTATCTGGATGTGCTCACCTTTAATTTGAGTGCTTGTCCAGGCCAATAAATTTTCCAAGAGACTGGCAATATTTTCGATGTTCTGTGTCACTTCTGGCAGCATTTCCATAAATTCTTCTTGAGAAACATCACCACTTTGGGTTAAGTGTAATAGCTCTCTTATTCCGAAAATAGGGCTCTTCAGATCATGGGAAATTATGCTAAAATACTTGTCTTTTAAGTCATTTAACTGCTGTAAATCCTTGGCTTGAGTTTGAAGTGTTTCTTTAGTTATTACTTCTTCACTGATATCTTCAAATAAGAGTAAAGTTCCTGAAAGTGAGGATTTTTTGTCTAAAATTGGAATGGACTCTATTCTTACAATTTTTCTTTCACCATGAATAGTATCAGGTACTTCCATTGTTTGATGCCTATTGGAATTTACCAAATCGAGAATAGGCTGGAAATTCTCAAATATTTTATTCAGGTTATTTCCGGATTTTATGATTTGAGGTTTTTCAAAATAATCCTTTGCCGCAGGATTGTAGTCAATGATATTCAATTTAGAGTCTATCACCAGGACTCCTCTTGTGATCACGGCTATTATTTTTTCTTTTGCTATGGGGATAATGCTAAACAAGCTAAATCTGATGATGGCAAAGCCTAGAATCAAATAAGTAAACAGAAAGGCGAAAGGGGTACTATCTATTTCTGCATAAATTCTAAAAAGCCCCAATTGATATAATAAGTTGATAAGGATAGGGAATACCCCGGCAGCAAAAATCAACTTAGTTTGTGTTTTATAAAGCGGATCTGAATTTCGGAATCTGCTCCATAAGATGATCAGACCTATCAGAAATGCAGAATACGAGTAAATAATATTGACTATGTACCAAGGCCCAATTTTTATATCTAATAAAGGAAATGGGCCATTTAGATTTACACTTGTACTAGCATAGTGAAGATGATGTAGTTCATTGGTCATCAAAATTAGGTAAGAAATCAGCGGAATGATCCCTACAAAAAAGTAAGTCAATGCAGAATATTTGGGCTTCAATCCTGTATATTTAATACAGAATATTAACCAAAATGTGGGGGTGGTTAATACGCCCAAATATTCTAGTTTGACGTAAAAAAGCATTGCTTCTTTTGAAGTACTTGCTAATTCAAATCCATAGAAAAAGCCCCAGATTGAAGCAGAAAGCATGGTTAATGCGATCCATCTCGTTGAACTGCCAAGTTTTACTGCAATAAAAGCCGAAAGTGCAGCGACTAAGGCTCCTGATATTAAAAGACTTACAGAAAAAGGATTATAAATTAGTTCCATTTAAGTCAAACTAAAAGGGGGGCTCAAGGGCTTACTTGAGTTGTGAAGTAAGGTTTAAAAGATAATATTAGGTCTAAAATTTATACTTAAAAAGTAATTGTAAAATTGATTCAACGTTCTCGAAAGCAATTTTTCCCATCTCCATTTGCTCTGGTCATAGGACTTACAGTACTATGTTTTTTGATGGTGATTATTTTTGGGATCAAGGAAGAAGTTTCATTTGGAAAAAGAACATTGATATCATTAGGGTATTGGCAACAGGGATTTTTCAGCCTATTGACTTTTACGCTTCAAATGATAATGATTTTAGTCTTTGGGTATGCCTTAGCTGTTTTTCAGCCCGTACATTTATTTTTAAAAAGGATCGCCCATATCCCAAAAAATAAGACTCAAGGAGTATTGATGACCGGCATAATTGCTATGGTTGGAGGATTATTAAACTGGGGTTTTGGACTTGTTATTGGGGCCTTGTTAGCTAGGTTTGTATATGTTGCGGCCAAAGAAAAAGGATATAATCCAAATCCAGCACTTTTAGCCGCGGCAGGATATTTGGGAATGGCCGTTTGGCATGGAGGGCTTTCAGGTTCTGCGCCATTGAAAGTGGCTGAAAAAGGTCATTTTTTGGAGGGTAAAATAGGGGTGATCCCGATTTCAGAGACAATTGGGAGTATTTCTAATTTTTGGGTTTCGATAGGTTTGGTATTTGTTTTTGCCTTATCCTTATTGGTCTTTTCCAATAGCGAAAAATCCGCTAAAATTGAAATTGATGCAAAACCTCTCAAAGCCATTCTTCCAGGAAAAAGAAGTTACTTCGCTTTTATCATAGGCTTTGCGATGGTGCTAATTGCCTTCTTTAATTTTGTATTTGGTTCAGTTCCAGAACTTGCCTCAGTCAATATCAATACAATCAATTTTCTTCTTTTTGGCTTGACTTTAATAGCCTATCAATCGATGGGGCAGTTCAAAAAAGCAATAGGTTCAGGGATAAAATCCTCAATTGATATTTTTATTCAATTCCCATTTTATGCAGGTATTTTAGGACTGATGACTCATTCAGGACTACTAGAAGAATTTTCTTCAGGTTTAGTTTCCAACGCCAGTCAAAGTACCTTGCCGCTAATTTCGTATGTTTCCGCAGCTGCTGTTAATTTGATTATTCCTTCAGGGGGAGGACAATTTGCCGTGCAGGGGCCCATTATTCTGGATTCTGCAAAAGCGATGGGAATGTCTATTGGAAAAATGGTTTTAGTCTTTTCCTATGGCGATCAAATAAGTAATTTATTACAACCATTTTGGGCATTACCGTTAATAACTATTACGGGGGTGAAAGCGAAAGATTTATTCAAGTACTGCCTGGGTTTATGTCTGATTGGAGGTATTTATTTAGGCATGGTTGTTTATTTTTTAGCTTAAAATTGGTGGCGCGCGCTTAAAATGGTTTTAAATTAGGATAAACCCTAGTTTACAGGTTGTCTGTGGCTACCGATTATTGGGCTATATTTCTATATTTGCCTTCGACAAAACAGAACCTTTTAATACAACATAAAATATCCTTTATAAATGGCATTTGATATAGAAATGATCAAGGCAGTGTATGCGAAGTATCCTGAGCGTATAGCAGCTGCCAGGAAGGTGGTAGGAAAACCACTTACTTTAGCAGAGAAAATACTTTACGCTCACCTTTGGGATGGAGATGCTACAGAAAGCTTTGAGAGAGGGAAATCATATGTGGATTTTGCTCCAGATAGAGTTGCCATGCAAGATGCAACTGCTCAAATGGCACTTTTACAGTTTATGCAAGCTGGAAAAGATAAGGTAGCAGTTCCTTCCACAGCGCACTGTGATCACTTGATCTTGGCACAAAATGGTGCTAAAGCAGATTTAAGTAGTTCACTTACTGCCAGTGGGGAGGTTTTTAACTTTTTGGAGTCAGTTTCCAACAAGTATGGAATTGGTTTCTGGAAGCCAGGTGCAGGTATTATTCACCAAGTAGTATTAGAAAACTATGCCTTCCCAGGAGGTATGATGATCGGAACAGATTCTCATACCGTGAATGCTGGTGGTCTCGGAATGGTAGCTATCGGTGTTGGTGGTGCTGATGCTGTAGATGTGATGGCAGGAATGGCATGGGAACTTAAATTCCCAAAACTTATTGGAGTGAAGTTGACTGGTAAAATGAACGGTTGGACTTCTGCTAAAGACGTTATCCTTAAAGTAGCCGGTATTCTTACTGTTAAAGGAGGTACTGGTTGTATCGTTGAATATTTCGGAGACGGTGCTAAATCTCTTTCAGCGACTGGTAAAGGTACTATCTGTAATATGGGCGCTGAAATTGGTGCTACCACCTCAACATTTGGTTATGATGAGTCAATGGAGCGCTATTTGAAAGCGACTGATAGAGCGGATGTAGCTGAATTGGCTAATGGAGTAAAAGAACACTTAACAGGTGATAGCGAGGTTTACTCGAATCCTGAGCAATACTTTGATCAAGTAATCGAGATTGATCTTGATACTTTAGAACCACACGTTAATGGTCCATTTACACCAGATAAAGCAACTCCAGTATCTCAAGTAAGAGCTGAAGCAGAGAAAAATGGATGGCCAACAAAAGTAGAATGGGGACTAATCGGTTCTTGTACTAACTCATCTTATGAGGATTTATCAAGAGCTTCATCTATTGCAAAACAGGCTGTAGATAAAAAATTGAAAACCAAAGCAGAGTTTGGGATTAACCCAGGTTCTGAGCAAGTAAGGTTTACAGCAGACAGAGATGGTTTGCTTAAAATCTTTACTGATTTGGATGCTACTATCTTTACCAATGCTTGTGGACCATGTATTGGTCAGTGGGCAAGAGCTGGTGCAGATAAAAAAGAGAAGAACACCATTGTTCACTCTTTCAATAGAAACTTCTCGAAAAGAGCGGATGGAAATCCAAACACTCACGCATTTGTAACTTCTCCAGAAATGGTAGCTGCTATCGCCATCTCAGGTGATTTAGGTTTCAACCCAATAACTGATAAATTGATCAATGAAGATGGGGTTGAAGTGAAATTAGATCCTCCTAAAGGAGATGAACTTCCAGAAAAAGGATTTGCGGTAGAGGATAACGGATACCAAGCTCCAGCAGAAGATGGAAGTAATGTGGAAGTTAAAGTTAAGCCAGATTCTAAAAGACTTCAGCTGCTAGATCCGTTTGCTCCTTGGGATGGAAAGAACATTTCAGGTGCTAAACTTTTGATCAAAGCATTTGGGAAATGTACTACGGACCACATTTCTATGGCAGGTCCATGGTTAAGGTTTAGGGGACATTTGGACAATATTTCTGACAATTGCCTAATTGGTGCGGTTAATGCATTTAATGACGCTACAAACTCAGTGAAAAGTCAACTAACTGGTGAGTATGGACCAGTTCCAGCTACTCAGAGAGCCTATAAAGCTGCTGGTATTCCTACTATTGTGGTTGGAGATCATAACTATGGAGAAGGTTCTTCTAGAGAGCATGCTGCTATGGAGCCAAGGCATCTTGGTGTGAAAGCGGTGTTAGTAAAATCCTTTGCCAGAATTCATGAAACAAACCTGAAGAAGCAAGGTATGCTTGGATTGACTTTTGATAATGAGGCTGATTATGATAAAATCCAGGAGGATGATACAATCAACTTCCTAGACCTAGAGCAATTTGCTCCAGAAAAACCTCTTACCCTTGAGTTTGTTCATGCTGACGGTTCGAAAGATATAATCGTTGCAAATCATACTTACAATGCAGCACAAATTGATTGGTTTAAAGCGGGTTCCGCATTGAACCTTATTAAAGCAAAAGCATAATTGTAAGAATTTAAATTTGAAAAGCCGTGATAAGAAATTATCACGGCTTTTTTTATGCTCCTTGCATTTTGGGCTTGGAATTAAAAACCAAACATACCTTTCATGTATTTTTTATACAGAAAAATGTATTTATAAGTCAAAATATTTGATATGAAATACAAATTAATGTATGTTTACGAGTGTATTGGTACAATAAGCCAATCCATTGTATCAACTTATCCGCCCTATAGGTTTTTCAAATTCAAATGCAAGAACGAGGTATTAATAGCACCTTTAAGAAAATCATATATGAATCATCAGAAATGGTGTTTCTTGCAGATGATACCTACCCCTACAGTATTTTTTATGGGAATGAGTCATTCGAAAATCAAATTGGAGAATCTTTAAAGGAGAAAACCTTAGCAGGATTGGGACTGGATATCAATGCCTATATTTTCAAAGAGGAATTGATATTAACTCACGAAGGAAAAGATTTTAACTTCAAGCTTGAGCTTCCCCATGAAAGTGGTACCAATTATTTTCTTTTCTATAAAGGCAAAGAAGTAAAGACGCATGGTTTACCAAGTAAAAAGGAGTCTCAACAATTTTTTAGATCTAGTTTAGATATTATTGCTATTGGTCAACATGATTATCTGACCTACTTAAACGGAGCGGCACAACCCGTTTTAGGTTATGAGGTTGGAGAATTGTTGAATAATAGCCTTTGTAGCCATATACATCCTGATGATTTAGGAAAAGTAAGAGATTTATGGAGGAACCATAGTCTGAAGGATTCAAGTGTGTTTTTTGAAGTAAGGGTCAAGACAAAGAAACGTGGATTTAAAGTATTAGAATGTTCTGTCCAGTTTTCGCCGGACAGATTTTTTATTATAGCCCGAGATATTACCGAAAGAACAGAGAAGAAAAATCGTGAATTGCAGGTTGAGCAGTTGATGATAGAAGCTCCTGATCAGAATAAATCCGGAACATGGCAATATGATTCAGAAGAGGAAAAACTAATTCTAAACCCAGTAGCAGCTCAGTTTTTTGGAGGAATTAAAACCATAGATTTTGCAAATGAATCTTTGAGCTCAGGACTTGAGGAATTTAAAAAACTATGGAAAAAAGCTTTCCAACTCGCCTTGAGTAAAGCAGGAGAATCGGAGGAGTTCGAGATCCAATTGGCTGGTGCTCAAGAAAAGTTCTTGAAGGTAAAAATTCTGCCCTTTGAAGAGCAGCAGAAAATTCATGCAGGAATCATTTGGGATGATTACTCAAACCAAAAGAAAAACAAGAAAATTGAAGCATTAGAAACGCTATTTAATGTTTCAATTGAGCCTTCAATGGTAGTTTTTCCTGATGGTGAAATATTTTTATCCAATGAGCAAACCAATTTATTATTTGGTCTGGATTCCACTCAGGAGTTAAAGCATTTAAAGGAATTAAGTAGTCTTTTTGAACATTCAGAGCTTTGGAAAGACTGGATAAAAAACTCTGATGAGGAGATATTCAAGACTCATTCCAACATATTAAATGGGCAAGGAAAGCAGTTCTTTTTAGAGACTTCGGTAAAATCAACCAACATAGATGGACAACGGTACATTCAATTAAGTTTCAGGAATATTTCTGAAAAACTTGAACTGGAGAAGACATTAGAAAAAAATAATGATTTTCTGATGAACCTGACAGAGCAGGTGCCTGGAGGTTTGTATCAGATGGTGTTGGATAGTGAGGGTAGGATGAACTTCTCTTTCCTTTCTAAGGGAATCACTTCCGTGTTGGGAATTAGCCCTGAAGAAATGGATGAGGTTTCTGATATTTCGGTTGCCATTAGCAAAGTCCACCCGATGGATTTGCCTAAAGTAATCATGAGTTCTGTCGCTTCTTCTAAAAAGCAAGAGCCATGGCAATGTCAATTTAGAGTCAAGTCTGGAGTGAACTCTGAGGAATACCGATGGGTTTTAGGTGCAGCAAGGCCGCAGTTGCTGGCAAATGGTGACATGGTTTGGTACGGGTATCTGACAGATATAAGCGAGCAAAAGGAATTTGAAAATAAGCTGAATGAGGCTCGAATGACCGCTGAAAAAGCAAGTCAAATAAAGTCTGAGTTTTTATCCATGATAAGCCATGAACTCAGAACACCTCTCAATGCCATTTCAGGATCTGTCTATTCTTTGCTGCAAGAGGAAACTAATTCTTCACAAGAGTCAGCATTGAACACGATCAACTTTGCGGTTGATAATTTGATCATTATGATCAATGATTTACTCGATTTCCAGAAAATTGAAGCTGGAAAATTGACTATTGAAAAAGAACCTTTCCAATTCCAAAATCTTATTAATCAAATAATCAAAGGTCTTTCTTTTCATGCTGGGGATAGTAAAAACAATTTGAATTTACATATTTCAGAAGGGCTTGAGATTTGGTTGAAAGGAGATAAAACCAGACTTTCTCAAATACTGAATAACCTGATTACAAATGCCTTAAAATTCACCAACGAAGGGGATGTGGATGTGACAGTAAAACTGAAAGAATCTTCTAATGAGAAAGCGAAGGTTTATTTTGAAGTAAAAGATTCGGGGATAGGTATTGCCAAGGAAAATCAAGACAAGATTTTTAATGATTTTGACCAGGTAAGACCAACATTTAGTACTAAATATGGTGGAACAGGTTTAGGGCTTTCAATTACTAGAAAACTACTTCAATTAATGGGAGGAACTATTCAGCTTGAGTCTGAGGTAGGAAAGGGAAGTAAGTTTTATTTTGAATTAGAATTTGATGTTGCCGAGCATGAGACCAATGCCTTGGTTCCCGCTGAAAATGTCAGCTTAGCTCCAAAAGTTTTACACTTACTGATGGCAGAGGATAACGATGTTAATGCATTGGTTTTGGGTAAAATCATCAAAAAATGGGGATACACATATGATCGTGTGTTGAATGGAGAGGAAGCAGTAGCCGCAGCTAAATCCAATTCTTATGACTGCATTCTGATGGATATCCAAATGCCAGTAATGGATGGCTTTGATGCAACGGTAGCTATTAAGTCGTTTTCTGATAAACCAGTCATTGCCTTAACTGCCGCAGCCAAATTGGAAATCATGGAGAAAATTGATCAATGCGGGTTTGACGGTTTTGTTGCCAAACCGATTGATGCTGCAGAATTATTAAAAAGCATCAAGGATGTAATTTCAAAAGAGAATTATAAGCCCTGAGCCTTTTCGAGGTATTCTTCAACTAAAGGCATATCTGGGTAATTTTCATTTAATTCTGCCAAATATTGAAGCGCAGTTACCTTGTCACCAGTCAATACATAGTAAATCCCTTTGTTTCGAAGCGCATAAGGGTTGTTCTCGTTCATTTTGATACTCTGGTTCACTAAATCCAATCCGCCTTCTAAATCTCCTGTAAACATCATATACAGGCCTTTGTTATTATAGAAATAGGCTTGGGTATTATTCAAGGCAATAGCTTTATTTACTGCGTCTAAAGCCTCTTGATAGGATTCTCTATCAAAGTAAATCATTGACCTTAAGTTGTGGAGATTGGGTTCAGCTGGGTTGACTTCTTCCGCTTTATCGAGAATTATTAATGCCTCCTCTGATTTTTGTTCGTAATAAAGCAAGGTTGCCTGATTGACTAAAAGATCTGAATTAGTGGGATCCAATTCGACCGCCTTTTCGAAAGAAGCCAATGCTTGAGGGTAGTTGTTTAATTTTTCTTCTACCAATCCGGTCAAAAAGTAGCTTTTCCAGGATTTAGAATCCATCTGAACCAGCTGCTGGGCATCTTCCCGGGCTTTATAAAACTCGCCATTATCCAAGTAGGCTAACCCTCTTTGGAAATAGCTTTCAAAGCTAGATTGATTAACCTGAATCCCGTCGCTAAAAGCATGAATAGCTTGATCAAGTTGATTTAACCTTAAATGAGCCATTGCTTTATTGTAATGGGCGTCAAAATAGGCACTGTCTAAGTCAATCGCCTCCTGATAAAATTCAATCGCTGACTTTGGATCATTCTCTTCTAGTTTTTCATTTCCTTTAAGAAGAAAACGCCCCTTTTTGTCATCAAGGCTATCACAAGAAAATGAAAATAGGATGAGTAGGAATAATCCTAGGTTAATCGTCTTCTTTTGGTTTAGTTTTTTCATGCGGTTTTTCTTCCCCCAAAAGTAAGGCAAAAGGACTAGTTTGATCACTTAATTCAAATATTTCACGCAAGATTGCCAATACTGGTATGATTAATATCATTCCGGCAATGCCCCAGATCGAGGCCCCTACTAATAATCCAAGAAACGTAATAAATGGATTTAGATTGACATTACCACCTACGATTTTTGGAGTCAATATATTTCCTTCAATTAACTGGATCAATTGATAACTAGCAAGAACTGCAATGGGGTAGAATAAGCTGTCTTTCGTCAGGAATGAATAAATCATAGGCATCATGGCACCAACCAAAGGGCCTACATAAGGGATAATGTTTAAGAAAGCGGCGATTAGACCAAAGAAAATTGCATGCTTTATTCCAAGTGCTGTAAATGCTGTAACGTTCAAAACGGCCAATATTCCCATCACTTTCAAAACTCCGATGACGTAGCTTTGGAGTAATTTTCTAAGACTGGTAATCCGCATCCTGACAAGTTGAGGGTCTTTGTCACGATAAATTCGGATCATCACTTCTGTTAAATGATCTCGATATAGCAAGAAGAAGAACATAAAAACTGGAATCAGAATAGAACCCGAAAGAGAACCAACAGTTTTTAATGCAAAACCCGTGATGTTTTTACTGTTCTCCTGAAGCACCGTTTTTATGAAATCGTTACTGGCTTTTTCATCTAGATTCTCATCAATCCCAAAATTTTCATAGGTCCATTCATCAACCTCTTTTGCATAGCTTGTTAATTTCTCAGAAACATTATCAAAGTCATTTGTAAAATTGGCTACTGTTGAAATAATAAATGCAACAAACCCTACGACTAAGGTGATATTGATTATCAAAGATATGACACTGGAAAGTGTTCTAGGAACCTTACGTGCTTCCAACCAATTGCTTAAAGGCGTAAACAGAACAGCAAAAAAGCCACCCATAAACAAGGGTACTAAAAGGCTCTTTCCTACGATAAGGAAAAAAACCAAGACGATAATAAATATCAGTACAGAAAGTGCCTTCAAGTAAGGAGGCATTTTAAGGCTATTTTGGATCATAAAAAGGCATTTTTTCAGACACTGAGATTAATATAATTCAATTTTTGAATAGAAGTGTTCTTTATTTTAAGTCTTGGAAACTAATCCAGCTCGTTTTAATAAAGCATCTTGCTTTGGCTCACGTCCCCTAAATCTTTTATACAAAATGGAAGGGTGCTCACTTCCTCCAGCTGAAAGGATGTTCTTTTGAAAAGAAGCAGCTGTTTCTTGGTCAAAAACGCCTTTTTCCTGGAACAATTCGAATGCATCTGCATCCAAAACTTCAGCCCATTTGTAACTGTAATACCCAGCAGAATATCCACCTTGGAAAATGTGTGAAAACGAGGTTGCCATCAATGTCCCTTGAACAGGAGGAAGTAAATCAGTTCTCTTCATGATGCCTCTTTCGAATTCCGGAATATCGGTGATTTCCTGAGCCTTTGTGCTGTGGAATGCCATGTCTAGTAGTCCGAAGCTAATTTGACGGACCGTTTGATACCCCTGCTGAAAGTTCGCTGCCTTCTTAATTTTTTCAATTAGATCAGAAGGAATTTTCTCACCCGTTTCATAGTGCTCAGCGAATAAGTCAAGGCATTCTTTTTCGTAGCACCAGTTTTCAAATATTTGCGATGGCAGTTCCACAAAATCCCAGTAGACGCTAGTGCCAGAGATTGACTCGTATTTTGTTTTGGCAACCATACCATGAAGGGCGTGGCCAAATTCATGGAATAAGGTGGTTACCTCGTTAAATGTCAGTAAACTAGGCTTCGTTTTGGTAGGCTTGGTAAAGTTACAAACGATAGAAATATGAGGTCTTTTCTCTACTCCATCTCTTTCACTTTGCCCTTGGTAGCTGGTCATCCAAGCACCGTTTCTTTTTCCGGCTCTTGGGAAATAATCAGCGTAGAACACTGCTAGATGCTTTCCTTCCCGATCTTTTACCTCATACGCTAGTACATCTGGATGATATACAGGTATTTCGGAATTAGGAATGAACTCTAATCCGTAAAGTTTTTGGGCAGTTTGGAAAACTCCTGAAATCACTTTTTCTAACTGGAAATAGGGCTTTAAAAGCTCATCATCAATTGCGTATTTCTCCTTTTTGAGAAGTTCGGAATAATAAGCGAAATCCCATTTTTGGAGTTCTGTGATACCGTCAAGGTCTTTGGCAAATTTGCTTAATTCTTCAATCTCTTTTTCAGCTTTTGGTTTGGCCTTAGCTAGGAGTGATTCAGAAAATTGTGTGACCTCATCTGGGCTTTTTGCCATACGCTCCTCCAAAATGAATTCAGCGTGATTTTTATACCCTAAAAGCTGTGCTCGCTTTTCCTTTAAGTTCAGGATGTCCTTAATGATTTGCTGATTATCAAGTTCATCACCTTTAGAACACTTGGTGTTGTATGCTAAAAATAAAAGCTTTCTTAAGTCTCTGTTTTTGGCATAGGTTAAAGCAGGGATATAGCTCGGGTAATCAAGGGTGAATGCCCATTGTCCTGGTTTTCCTTTTTCTTCAGCTATTTGAGATGCTGCTTCTTTTATTCCTTCTGGCAATCCTTCAATTGCGCTTTCTTCAGTCTCGAAATGGACATATTTATTGGTCTCTTCCAAGACATTCTCTCCAAATTTTAAACTTAGCTGTGCAAGTTCTTGATCTATTTTTCTTAAAGTTTCACCTTGCTCTGGGCCTAACTTTGCGCCATTTCTAACAAAAGATTTGAAAGTTTTTTCAAGAAGGGTTTTCTGCTCTGGAGTTAAATCTAAATTTTCCTGTGAATCAAAAACTGAAGCTACTTTTTGAAATAATACCTGATCCAATAAAATATCATTGGAGTGCTGTGTTAGCAAAGGGGAAATTTCTCTAGCCAGTTTTTGTAATTCAGGACTCGTCTCGGCTGAATTTAGATTAAAGAAAATCGAACTTATGATTCCTAGCTTTTTACCTGATCGATCGAGGGCTTCAATCGTGTTTTCAAAACTTGGCTGCTCCTCATTTTTGATCGCTTCAATTTCTAATTTTGCTTCATCGATACTAGCTTTGATTGCAGGTAAGTAATCTTCAGTTTTTATTTTGTTAAAAGGGGCGGTATCGAATGGTGTGGCAAATTGAGCCAATAATGGGTTTTGCATAAAATCTAGGCAATATGGTTTAGTTATGCCGGCGGGGTCCAAATCGGATCCATTAAATGACCGGATTTTCTTAATTCAGCCTCTAATCTACCAATTTGATCTGTAAAGCTCTCCCACATCCACTTTGGATGCGGAATTTTTTTTGCTTCTTCTAGGTATTTGCCATATAATTCAAAGTTCCCTAGGCCAAAGTAAGCTTCTGCCCGGTTAACTGTAATCCAAAACTTTTGTCGGGCGTAGTATTCTTCCATCTCTTGAGACTCCTCAGTTGTCGAGTCAAAAGAAGCATCCGTTTTCTCCTTTATTAGGATCATAGGCCAATCACGTTCACATAAAAATATCACCCTTTTCCAAGTTCTTTGAGCAAAAACCAAATCTGCAATTCGCTCTTTTTCATTGCTAACAATGTTTGAGTTTGAGCGATAGACAAAGGTAATGGCCAAATTGATTCCATTGTATCGGTTATTGAGCAGGTAAAAGCTTCTTTGATAATAGAGGATAGAGTTTTCTAAATGTTGATCGCCTTCTCCGCACTCATATAGTTTCTTTTCGACTGCCCCAGCAGTGGAGACGGTTTCTGGATCATTGGTGTGTGCAAGGTTGATGGAAATAAGTAGATCAAGAGATTTGTAAAGCGAGGAAATTAAATCTGGTTTGGCAGCTTTATAGGTGCAAAATGCCAGTCTATGAATTAAATAAGTATCACTTTGTTCTTGATTTATTTTGGATAAAAGAACTGCAGACTGGAATAAATCTCTTGCTGAATCAAAATCCTTTATTTCTACCGCACTTTCAGCCTCTTGAATGATCAATGAAAGGGCCTTTCCCGTGTCTTCATTTTGGGAAGACTCCGGAGAAGTCTCTATGGATTCTTTTATTTCTTGCTGGGTCTTTGGAGGGATTAAAGAATTGAGATAGGTATATACAGGGCTATCAGACTCATTTTTATCTATGACCTCATCAATTAAATTCCCCAATGCTTGCCTAAACCTCCCCACTTCCTCATAGTCTATCGCATCTCCCAAGTGTTGATATTTGGTGATCAAAATATGATTAAGATCGAAAGGGTAAACCAATTTATCTTCAGAAATAACAATTGTAGTATAGGGTCTCAGTGCATGTCTAATCCCCAATTCATAAAGCGCATTTGGGTTTGCCGTAGATAGATCTGCAATCACCAAGTCAGCTTTTAATAATTCGCGATACATCTGAACGTCAATCGAACCAGAATGAGGGATTTCATCAGCCCTCACGCATTCAATTCCTTTTTGCTCAACAACTGGTTTGATAAGGAGGCGGTAAGATTTATTTAAGTCGAGTTTTCTTCCGTTGACATAATCGGTTTTGGTTCCAAAACCCATCACTACGAAACATCTTTTCTTTCCTTCATCCATAGACTTAAAAAATTAAATAAATTTCCTTATTCCAAATATTTTAAAATGTCATGGTTTTTAAAAGCAATTTTTACAAAATAATATTCTACAAATAGTGAAAAATGAAGTGCGATTATACCCAGTTTTAAATGGCAATAAAAGCTTTAATAGACTTCCAAAAAGCCGGTTCTTTGAGATGAAAGAGTTAAAAAAAAGCATTGATTGGACCTTAGCTAGGGCATCATCCAGATTTAGTGGATATCGATAGAAGTTCCTTTTTTGGAAACGTAGCTATAAAAAAATGAAGCAGCCCTAAAAGTAAGGCTGCTTCATTTTGAAAAGGACTGATTTAATTAATAGTCAAAATCGCAAGTCATAGATTCCGAGCCTATTGGAGATCCATCAGGTGCCTTCAAGGTTTCTTGAACTGTTAATTCCACTGGAAGATCTAAGAAAGCATTGATTTTATCTGCTAGGTATTTAGAGTGCTGACTTAGAAGTGCACTGCTGTTCCTATTCGTGATACTTTGGTTCGCTAATTCATCCAATTTAGCTCTGGAAATCGCTCGTACTGAATTGGAAGCAGCCCCATTCTTCGCCAACGAAATGAGGTGGTCTACCATTTTTGTTTCGGTCATTAATTTAATCTCGGTCTTCAAGCCAGATGGGAGAGAAGAGTCAAATAAATTTCCAGTCACTTCATTAAGAATTTCTTCAAAGCTAGGTAAACTTTCATCCTGTAGGTTTTGCAGGTACATTCGATTTACTCTTGTTTCATCCAATAGGAAAGAAAGGGTTAAATCAACAATTGTTTCTGCAGGAGCAATTGGATCAAATACAGGTCCTGTCCTCGAAACAAAGGTTTCTCTCGTTCTTCCATAGCCGTAAGGTCTTGGAGGTATCAAAGCCAAAATATGTTTTGGAACTTCTAACTGATCAGGAGAGATGGTCAATAAAAGAGCATCTAAAGCCTCTTTTTGGGTGGAAGAAGGAACCCATTTGTGGTTAGGTTGATTGTCACCTTTTACTTTATACTGGTAGTCAAGTCCTCCGATTACTTTAGAGGTAGCTTCCACTTGGTATCGGTGCATCAAATAAAGAGGAACTAAAACTTCTTCCAATAAGGCAGTTGGCGTCCCATCTTGAATAGCATTTAATCCGAAGCTGGCTAATTTATTTGCTCTTAGCTCAAGCATTCTCTCAAGCTCTGTAGATGCAGAGGAACCATTGTCCCATAAATGCGAGCGTGGATGTGCACCACTTGGATCACGGGAATCAGAGTCTGTAATAAATTCATATCCTGCTGCATAGGTGTCTTCCAGAGTTTTTTCTAAAAACTCAGATTCTGACATCCCTGCAGGGACTGTTCCATACCCATATTTGATAGCCCACTTATCCCATTCTCCGATTTTTTGATCATAAGCAACAGACAGGTCTAATTCTCCATTTGAATCCTGGGTGATGACAGGATAAGGATAATCCATCACTGAAGATCTGTTCTCAGCGGAAGTTGCATAACTGTGTGCCAATCCGATGGTGTGACCGATCTCATGTGCAGATAGTTGTCTCAACCTATCCAAAGCAAGTTTTAGCATTTTCGGATCTGGCTCTGTACCATTTTCATAAGGTTGAATAAGACCTTGTGCAATTAAGTAATCTTGACGTACACGAAGTGAGCCCAAAGAAACATGACCTTTGAGGATTTCTCCAGTTCTAGGATCTCTCACGCTGCTTCCATAAGACCAACCCCTAGTGGAGCGGTGAACCCACTGAATGACATTGTATCTTACATCTAATAAGTCCATCCCTTCAGGTGCTAATTCTACTCTGAAAGCATCTTTGAAACCTGCAGCTTCAAATGCTTGGGCCCAATAGTTTCCTCCTTCAATTAGTGCAGAAGCTACTGGCTCGGGAGTTCCTCGATCCAAGTAATAAACGATCGGTTCAACTACTTCAGAAACAGCTGCACTTGGATCTGTTTTCTCTAGTCTATGTCTTGAAATAAATCTTTTTAAAATAGGCTCAGTGATTGGCGTTGTGAAGTCCATATAACTTATGGAAAAAAATCCGCCTCTTGGATCAAACTCCCTTTTTTGATAGTCCAAATCAGGAAGCTCTATAAATGAATGTCTCTGTCTGACTGTCACAGCATCTGATCCTGGGGTTACTGAACGGAGTTCTCTCCCAGTAATTTGGCCTGTCAATGTGATTGTGGCTTCGACTTCCGTGTTTTTCGGAAAGTTTTTGGTGGTAGGATAGTAGAGTCCAGATCTACTGGCGTCTGTTCTAAAATTCCCTTGTCTACTTCTGTTTAATCTATCTCCAACTCCATGTGTGTCTTGCATGTAAAAGTTGGTTGCGTCCACTATCAGGTTATCACCATTCTTTTGGGCAACTTCAAAACCCCAAAGGATAGATTCCGCAAAAGCATCTTGAATTGATTTTACTTCGGCAGGATTGTCTGAGTAGGCTCTGAATCCATAATTTTTCTGTACTAGAAATACCTTATTGCCGGTTTTTCGGAATTCTACCACTCGGGTCTCACCTAATTGGCCTCGGTCTAATCCCAGGTCATTGGAGCCTACCCCAGCAGTCAGAGAACTGACATATAGAAATTCCTTTTCGAGGTCTTCTACCTCTAGGTAGATTTTCCCTTTTTCTTCATCTAGATAGAAATCTACAAAACCTTCCCTTTTGCTGAATTTTGCCAAATCTAAGTTTTGGGCATAAATCGCAGGAAGACTCAAGATACTTACTAGGAGTACGAGTAGTGTTTTTTTCATAGTTTGGTGGTTTGTTGACAAATTATTAAAAAATCGGGCTTGAAATTATACCATTGATATAATATTATCGATGAAGCATGTATCTCAGCAAAAAAGTTGTCTCCGTTTGATGTGGTTTTTCAATCATTTGAAGTCCTGAGCTAATGCTCTCCCGATCTGTATAATTGGTTCTGGCAAACCTAAGGTAGGCAGTTAGTTGGCTGTTTACATCATATTGTCCTATTAAGTAATATCGCATTCCCTGACCTGAAAAAGCAGGAATGGAAAAGGTCCAAAGCACATTGTTTTCAAATGCATATTGCCTGTTGTCATAGTTATCCGTATCAAAAAGAGCTACTCTCCCCGTAAGTTTCCAGGTTTCATTTCCATAGCGTAGGTCTTGCAAAAACATATATCCATATGACTTTTCTCCATCATAATCTACCCGACTGGCCAAAATCCTAGACCGAATGAAAACCTGAGGGCTTATTTGATATTCTAAACTTATTAAACTGTTGATTTTATTAAGTGGCTTGGTTTGATAAAGTAGGGAAGGAGACCCATTATCAGCAATATTTCGGTCTTTTTGTTCCTGTCGAACTTGAATAAAAGTCTTTAAGGTTTTACTGGGTTGAAAGGTGATCCTTGATAGCCATTCATACCCGGAAGAGGGTGAATAAGAGCGATACCTGAGCCATGGGAATTTAAAATAGTCGTAATAAGCATTCACCTTCCATTTCGTTTTGGGTTTAATTTCAATCCCCAGATAAAGACCTCTTTCATTCATTGGGCGAGTTCCTTCGGAGAAAACATTAGCATAAAAACTATGGAAGTTTCTGTCGTAGTTTCTCCAGACTAAAGAAAAACCAACCTCTTTACTTAGACTCGAGATAAAACCAAATACGGATCCATTTCCACCCGATTTAGACATCCCGGTTTCTCCGAAGAGAAAGAAATTTTTCCAATTGTAATTAAAATACACACTGCTTACCCAATTGGTCTTCCCTGAGAAATCAAACTGATTATAAGGGGTAGGAGATTTGATCCATATTTGGTCAAACTTTGTCCATAAAAAATTGCTTCCAATCTGAAATTTATTGGATAATGAATATTGAAAGTTGCCCCCAAGATTGAGTTCTCTAAACTGATTTTTGGTGGAGAGCTCACTTTTTGTTCTATGAAGCCCACTTTGTCCTAGGGAAGAAATTATTTCCACCTCATTTTCTAGACTATCGAGCATTGAGCTCGACCTTCCGTCTCTAGGTGCCAGTGAGCTCATGATACTTGCCTGCCAATTTCCCTCTTGATAAGTAGCTGCCGCTCCTCTAAAAAAGCCAAACTCCATGGCTGCGGTATAAGGAAGTATGCCGATGCTACTTTTCTTGACAGTCGGTACCGTTTCGGATCCCTTTCCCAGGGAATATCCTGCCCCGAAAACCAACCCTTGTCCAAATTGAACCTGATAATCTCCTAGGTTTATCACTTTCCAATTACCCAAACTGTACTTAGTGAAGTGATAAGAAAAAAAGTTAAATCCAAACCTCCTGGTTTTAGAATCCCAAGTAAATTGTTCACCAGCATCTTTGTCAAGTGTAATCCCTAAGCTAAAATCACGTGAATGTTGAATCCTTAACCTTAGGTAAAGGTCATTAGGATCTCCCAAATAACGGCTGCTTAGATTTCCATTTTTGGCAGTGTCTGGGGCTGTAAAACCTTTTCTGGTTTCCCAAACCATTCTATGACGAACAAGTACATAGGCTTGCTCTTCATCAATGATCCGTTTTAAAAACTTTTTACCTGAAGTGTTTCCTTCTTTACCTAGGATAACAAATGGTAAAATTTGCTGAATTGTAAAAGAGTCAAAATTGGGAACTGCTTGTAATTCATAGAGTGATAAAAGCGGACCATATTTTTCTCTGTAATTTATCAAAGAAGATATTTGGGTCGGCGTCAAAAGGTAGGTAGCCTGAAGTACTTCTGCATTTGCAAGATTAATGTTGATTGGGTTTTGATATAGCTGAAAAAGCACCTCATAAATGGATTCGTAATCCAAATCTTCATCTTGCACTGGAAATAATCTTTCTATAAACGTTTCAGGGTCTATTTCTGGTTTTGGTGGGGTTTGGCTCCAGAGTAATAAAGTCTGCAGGTTCAGAATGAGAAGTAGTGCTATTTTCCAATATTTCACTTCCATTGGTATCCCAAACTAACATGATGAGTACTTCCCAAAGAGGTGTTTTGGCCCATTGCATAATCAATCAGGAAATTTTTTGGTCTTAATCCTAGACCAAAAAACAGTCGGGATGGATTGCTATTTACCCCTGTTCTCAGGATTACCCATTCTTGAATCTCATATTCAATTCCTGCTTTTATTGTAGGCTTGACCAAGATGTCTTTTTCAGCTTCTAATTGAATTTGTAGATCTGAAATGGGGGTGTATTTAATACCAAAACTAATCAAAGTAGGTAAGTGGTCTTCTGAATTTTTGGAGACCTTTGCTCGGTTTAGATTCGAAAAATATGCTCCCATCTGAATGTTAGGGCCTAAATCGGCTACTCCTCCAATACTTAATACCAAGGAATTTCCTGTTCCGAAATCTTGTATTTGAGTTTGAAACCAATCGACTTTCGCCCCAAAACTCGCTATACCTAAAGTCTGAGAATAGCCTATTCCAAAAAGTTGCTGATTGAATAACTTTCCACCAAACCTTGCTAACCCAACTCCAAAAGTTCCTTGGTTGGTTTTAATCAGTCCCGCCAAGTCCAAACTTGTCAATTCTTTCAACCCGTAGCGATGATCATATCCCAAAGCAATTTCAGAAGCTTGAGCTCTATCCAAAGCACCGATATTATTAAAAATTGACCAGGCATCTGGGAGATTTACTTTGAGATTTCCCAAACCCTTACTTCTGGCACCGTGGGATTGGTCTATTGGGGAAACTTGCGAAAAAGCAGAATAGCAAGACCAAAAAGCGATGCATAAAAAAGCTAACCGCCTCATAGTAAAAAAATATGAATGAATAATTAAGTTAACTAATTTTCATTCAATATTAAAATCTTTGGAGATACTTGCTTTTAGAAAGGGGCTTTAAAATTGAAGAAGAAATTCCCTTCGCCCATATTGTTTAGGGAATATTCAAAACGTAAAACATTATCATAAAGTCCAACCATATCAATCCCCAAACCATAGCCTATCAAATATTGATTAGCTAATCGTTGGTTGGTAGGAATGTCGTTTCTGTCCGTGACATACCCATGGTCAAAATTTGCACTTAGATAAAGTCGGATAGGAATGGTGTTGAATTGTTCTAAAGGAACCGCCTTGGAAATATCAAAGTCATGGTCAAAAAACTTCCATCTAAAACTATTTTTATGGACATATAGCTGTTGACCTTCGATAACATTCAGTTCATACCCTCTGATAAAGTTTGGGTTGTATCCGATTCCCCTCACGAGCGTATAAGGCTGTCTGGCACTAAGAAACCATTCTGCTGTCAAGCCTGTATTGAAATTGAACTTATCGCTTATTTTAAAGTATTTATTGGCAGTCAGATTCACTTCAACCTCATCTAATTCGTCTGTGAAAAATATCCCGTATTTGGTCATGGAGAGTTCTAAAAGTTCCCCATCCGTAGCATATGCCACATTATCTCTTCGATCATGACGGAAGGTATAGGTCATGTAGAGATACCTGAGAGAATTGGTTCCATGCTGAAAATAATTTGGGCTTTCTGCTAAAACCAATGGACTGACCCAGGTGTGATTAAAGCCTAAAGTGACATAGTGAAAGTTGTAAAAACTTCTTCGATAGGTATATCTAAGAGCGGCTGCGATATTCTTCCTTAAAACATCCTCATCAGGTGAGGTATAAAATACCTGGCGATTGTATTCAGATTTGACAGCTAGGGTTTTGTTGTTGAAATATTTGAATTGGACTGCAAGCCCATGCTTTTGGTTCTTATCAATGTAAGGCTTACTGTACTGAATATCAAGAGCTTTAGTGAACCCAAGTTGGCCAGCAAATCTCAATTTTTCATTTCTACCACCCACATTGCTATGGCTTAGTCTTAATCCATAGTTGACACGGGAAAAGTCCCTTCCTTGATTGGTCCACCACTCGGAAAAGTTTCTATCGGCAAGTTGGAAAATGATAGATGGAAGAATGTACCATCTTTCTTTAACAGTAATCAGGACTTCGGCCTCTTCATCACCTGTCAATAGAGGAGTGATTTCTACTGAAGTAAAAAGTCGGAGGTTATAAATCTTTTTCTGATCCGCCTGGATTATTTCTATAAAGGTTTCCCAATCATAGTAGTAGTCCTCAATGAAATCCAATTCCCGGAGAATGATACTTTTTTTCGTCTTCTCATTTCCGATGATATAGATATTATTCACCTTGATTTTATCAGGTGTTCCTGTGTTTGCAGGACTGAAAGAGGTATCCGTTTGCGCAGTCAACCGTTCTACTCCCAATCCGAGGTAGAGAATCATTGCCAATCCAGAAGCGATTGCAATATTTTTAAAGTTGAAAGTCAATAGGGAATTCAGAATGAGTAATTTTGGTTAATAGAGGTCGTTATGCTACTTAATTAAAGATGTCCATTAAAACCTTAATTCGAAAGATAGCCATATTTCCTGTTTTGGTCTACCAATACACGATTTCTCCTTTATTTCCTTCAAGTTGTCGGTATACTCCTACTTGTAGCCAGTATACCAAAGAAGCAATCATGAAGCATGGGATATTCAAGGGGGGCTGGCTAGGGATTAAACGAATTGCCAGCTGTCACCCCTGGGGCGGTCATGGGCATGACCCCGTTCCTTAGTTTTTTTCTGGTTTTAAGCCATTATTAAGTGCTCTAATCACTAAAATAATTCCAGCAATAACAAGAGGTATACTTAATAATTGCCCCATATTTAATGCCATGCTTTCTTCAAAGTCCACTTGAACGGCTTTGAAATACTCCCAAATAAAACGCATTCCAAATACAGTGATTAGGAACAGGCCTAGGAGAATTCCATCTGGAAGTCTGGACTTATACTTGTTCCAAATACCCAAAAGGATCAAGAATATCACGAAATAAGAAAGAGACTCATAGATCTGCGTGGGATGTTTTGTTTTCCCAAAGGTTTTAATTGTTGCCAAGTAATGGTCTCCCTTCATCTCAACAGATAAGTTTAAGGGGGTTTCCAGAGGTTCTGCAAGGTATTCTCTAGTTGTGTAGAACTGAGTCAAAGCATACTTGACATCTCTTCTTAAGGTTGCCTCAAGGTCTTCCACAGTAAATGCCCCTTTTGAAATTTCCATTTCAATATTTACGGGGACGATTCCATTTTGGATCAATTCAGAGGATCTGTCTTCTGGCTTATATGCCTCAATGGATTCTATAGGTACCCGGAGCGTTGATAAAATGTCTTCAGCATGCCAAGCATAAACAAATCCGTAATCAGATCCGGTATCTTTTCCACCAATTTCAGAGTTCATCAAATTACCAAATCGAATGAGTGCTCCAGTCATTGCCGTCACAATCACAATTCTATCTACCACCCATAGGTAACTTTGTCCCGGAGTTCTTTTGGCGTAAAGCCAAAGTGCAAAAAGAATAGCTATAGCAGCTCCATGACTGGCAAGGCCACCCTCCCAAACTTTAAGGATTTCGATGGGGTCGCTTAAATATTTTTCAGGTTCATAAAAAAGAACGTGACCTAGTCTAGCTCCAATAATGGTAGCTAAAACCATGTAAATGGTCAATTTATCAACCAATACTTCGTCTTGTCCCTCTTTCCTGAAAAAGTAAACCATAAACTGCTGAGAAATAATAAATCCCAAAGCAAATAAAAGGCTGTACCATCTAAGTCTCTCAAATCCGCTAAAAACAGCAGGATTTGGATCCCAGACTACATAATTCAGCAATGATTCCATCATATTAAATCTGATCTAATTGTTCTAATTCTTCGGTAAATCCTCCAGAAAGAATGGGGAATCGATACCATGTTTTTGGATCAACATTGAATTCGTCAAGGTGAAAGGAAGGAGCCAAACGTTCTCTTTTCCATTGATTTCTTGACCAGAGTCGAAAAAACTTTTTGATGTATTCCTTTAGGAGGCTACTCTCCAGTTTTAACTCTTCATTCAATATTAAATAAATATCCATCGGCGATCTTCTGTCCCGAATGGCTAATTTTTCTATTTCCAGAATAACCGAATAAGGCATGAGGTCCTTTTCATCCGTTTGGGTTCGTTCTAGTGGTCTTAGCTCTGCAGTAGGTTGTAAGGAATTAACCCATTTGAGACCTGGCTGATCTAAATTTTTCTCGGCCCAAGATAGCCATTGTAGGATGAAAAATTTATCCACTGCAGCAATGGGAGATATACTTCCACTGGTATCTCCATCCATGGTGGCATATCCCACATCACCTTCACTTCTGTTGGAAGTAGAAAGGAGCAGGGCATTATTGATATTGGCAAGCATCCAGATAATTGGGGATCTGCTTCGAGCTTGGATGTTTTGAAGGGTGATGTCATCCTGCTCCCAAGTCAATTTCCTACCAATGGCCTGTTCGATTTTTTCCGTATAGGTTTTTACCTCCTCATCGATCGTCCATTGATAGAATGTAGCTCCAATACTTTCTGCCAAGCTTTTTGCGCTATTAAATGTATCGTCAGAGGAGTTTTTTGTTCCCTGGTAGGCGGTGGTCAATAATTTACCAACCAAGTATTTTTCTGGCTCGGTGATCTCTTTAGGAGGAAGTGGAATTCCTGCTTTTTGGCAAAAGAGCAATAATCCTAGATCTTTAATCCCTCTTTTGACCATTTCAGATACTAAAATGGCAATGGTGGATGAATCCGCACCGCCACTTAGTGAGAGAACAAATCCCTTGCTCTTACTTTTTCTCAAGTAATCAAAAAGGGCAAGTGAAGCTGCCTGAGCAAATTCTTTTTCCTTCGAAATGACAGGCTGTAAATTTTGAACTTCGGGTTTTAAATAAAAGCTTCTTACCTGAAAGTCCTGGAAAGAAAGTAATTCATTTCTGGAAATTACCACTCCAGATTTTCCAAGCATGATTTCTCCGTCAAAAATCATTCTGCCTGCCTCATTTCCCAGTAGGTTGGCATAGCAATAATAACAGTCGAAAATCTTACTGCTTTCTTCGATAAGCTCCACTCGTAATTGACTTTTACCCATGGCAAAATGACTTGCACTTGGGTTGAAAATCAGATCCACTTTTCGGTCTTTCAATCTATAACCTGGTCTTTCATTTCCTCTCCAAGCATCTTCACAAATCTCAAAACCATAGTGAATTCCCTTATGGTGAAACGTCAAATCTCCCAGTGGGAAGGACTTGCCTTCAAACTCTACCTGAATGACTTCATTTGCTTTCCAAGGGGTAAACCATCGAAATTCATAATGTACTCCATCGATTGCCATAAATTGCTTTGCGACAAAGCCTTTTAGTTCGGCGTTTTCGATGACTGCGACTGTGTTATAAACTTTATCCTGAACTCGGATTGGCAAACCCACTGCTACCGTTATGCCCTTACATTCCGGGATTAGTTTACTCAGTTGGCTTAGTGCTTTTTGAGGAAACCAATAACTTAAAAATAAATCTTCACTGCCATATCCAGTGATAGCCAACTCAGGAAGGCAAAGTATTTCTGCTTTTTCAGATTTAGCCTCTTTCACAGCCCTGATAATCCGGTCCAAGTTTCCTGACCAATCCAGCGGGGTTTGGTTAACAGTAGCTGCAGAAATTTTAATAGGAGATGTCATGTAATCCAAAAGAATGGTAAAGCTACGCTTCTTAGTTTGTAATATTTAATTCATCACAGGCATTTTTAGAAGCTTCCTGTTCTGCCTTTTTCTTGGTTGGTCCTTTTCCTTGTGAAGCTTCTTCTCCATCTATTTCCAATGCCACGATGAACTCCTTGAACCTTTGGTTACCGTGAACATGCAATATTTTGTATTCGATGTTCTTATTTTCTCTCTGCGACCACTCGATGATTTTACTTTTATAGTTGGAAACAGTGGTGATCATGCCATCCAGGTCAAAGTGAAGCAGAATTCTCTTGAGGATAAATTTCTTTGTGAAATGATAGCCTTTATCCAAGTAGACTGCACCGAGAAAAGCCTCTAAGATATCTCCGTACAAGGATTTATTACCGATGAAATTTCTATCACCGATTTCCAGGTTGAGAATTTTTTTTAGGCCAATTTTTACTCCCGTGGCATTTAGAGATTCCCTATTGACGAGTTTTGATCGGGTTTCTGTTAGAAAGCCCTCGTCTCGATAGGGGTATTTTTGAAATAAGTATTCCGCTACAACCGCTCCCAAGATTGCATCTCCTAAAAATTCCAGACGTTCATTTGAAATTTTAAATCCTTTGCTGGTTTCCTCTCCTAAGCTTGAAGGGGTCAAAGCAAGTTTATAGAGTGCAATGTTAAAAGGCCTGCTACCCATCATCATTTTGATGGAGGCAGCAAGCCTTTTATCTTTTTTGCTAAAGAAGAGAGTGTTGATTCCGAGTCTCTGAAGAATTTTCAAGTTCCGGTTCAATTATATTTTTTGAAGATGACGGAGCAGTTATGACCGCCAAATCCAAAGGTGTTGCTCAATGCGTAATTGATTTCTCTCTTTTGGGCTGTATTGAAAGTTAAGTTCAATTCTGGATCAAAACTTTCATCATCTGTGAAATGATTGATCGTAGGAGGAACAATTCCATTTCGGATTGCCAAGATCGAAGCAATAGCTTCAATAGCTCCGGCAGCACCAAGTAAATGGCCCGTCATGGATTTTGTACTACTGATATTTAGCTTGTGAGCATGCTCTCCAAACACTTTTCCGATAGCTTTGGTCTCACCTACATCTCCTAGAGGAGTGGAGGTACCGTGCACATTGATATAATCAATAGCTTCTGGCTCTAGACCTGCATCTTCCAAGGCTTGTTCCATTACAGTACTTGCTCCCAGTCCTTCTGGATGTGGAGCTGTAATGTGATAAGCATCAGCAGACATACCGCCACCTACTAGTTCGGCATAAATTTTTGCTCCTCTAGCTTTGGCATGTTCATATTCCTCTAGAATTAAAGCACCTGCTCCTTCACCTAAAACAAATCCATCTCTATCCTTATCAAAAGGTCGAGAGGCAGTCTCAGGAGAGTCATTTCGTTGGGAAAGAGCTTTCATGGCATTAAATCCGCCAATTCCAGCTTCCGTTACTGCAGCTTCTGAGCCACCACTGATAAAGATATCAGCTTTACCCAACCGGATGTAATTGAATGCATCGATCAAGGCGTTGGTTGCTGAGGCGCAAGCAGACACTGTTACGAAATTAGGTCCTCTAAAACCGTATTTAATAGAAATAAATCCTGCGCTGATATCAGCGATCATCTTTGGAATAAAGAAAGGATTGAAGCGTGGTGTGCCATCACCGCTGGCAAAGTAAGTAACCTCATCCTGAAAAGTCTTTAAACCTCCGATACCTGATCCCCAGATCACACCGGCGCGAGACTTATTGATTTTTTCTAAATCAAATCCTGCATCATTCATGGCCTCTTCTACAGAGATCATGGCATATTGGGTGAATGGGTCCATCTTTCGAGCTTCTTTTCTATCAATGAACTGCTCGATATCAAGATTTTTGACCTCGCAGGCAAATTGAGTTTTGAATAAAGAAGCGTCGAACCTGGTGATCGGCGCAGCACCGCTCACCCCATTAATCAACCCGGTCCAGAATTCATCTGCCGTGTTGCCTATTGGGGTAAGGGCACCAATACCGGTTACAACAACTCTTTTTAAATTCATGGAATGAATTTATGGGTTATTACTTTACGTTAGCCTCCAAGTAGGAAACAGCTTGTCCTACCGTGCCAATTTGCTCAGCCTGGTCATCTGGAATGGAGATGTTGAATTCTTTTTCAAACTCCATGATCAGTTCTACTGTGTCTAGAGAATCAGCCCCAAGGTCATTGGTGAAGCTAGCTTCAGTTGTTACTTCAGACTCCTCTACGCCAAGTTTGTCAACTATGATGGCTTTTACTTTTTGTGCAATTTCAGACATTTTGTGATCAGTTTAGTTATTAACACTTCGCAAAGAAATATATTTAATGGCTAATTGGCAAAGAAAAGATTCAAGTAAATTTTATTATAAAAGACAGTTCTGCTTAGATGGATATAAATTTCTAACTTTGACCTCATCTTTTTTCTTCCTCAATGAAGAAGACCAAATTACTTGTAGAACATACGTATGATTTTGAGCTATTGGGCCTCCAGTCCCCTGTAAAGGACTATAAGATGGCCTGGTTAATCAATCGTGACCTAGATATTAATCTTGTGAGAAAAGATGACCTTGAATTGGAGTTTCTTACCTCTCCGAGTCTGAAAATATCACAATATTTCCTTTCTTTACCACATGGATATATCCAACTTTTGAAAAATAAAGCGCTAAACTCCGGTAATCAAGTCACCTATCTTATACCGGAATTGAAATTTATGGACTATTTCCTTTTGGTACAAGACCATACCTTTCAGACGAGTATTCATACATTTGTAAACCAGTTGGCAAAAAATTCATTTGTTCAAAACATTGTCAAACTGGATATTTCGAAATTAAAATCAAAAGAGAACCTATTAACTTATTAATGTTCCAATGAGCTATACGCAATTTAACAAGACAAAAATCCTAGCAACAATCGGCCCTGCTTCCAATAATTATGAAACTATTTCAAGTCTGGCAGCTGCTGGAGCCAATGTGTTTCGATTGAATTTTTCTCATGGAAGCCATGATATCCACCAAGAAGTAATCGAAATCATTCGAAAAATAAATAAAGAGCAAAATTTGAATTTGGGTATCCTTCAGGATTTGCAAGGTCCCAAAATCAGAGTGGGTGAGGTAGAAAATAACGGGGTAGAAATTAAACCTGGTGAGAAAATCACCATTACCAATGACCCTGTGGTGGGTACAAGCACTCTTGTTAGTACCGTTTATCAAAATCTTCCGCAAGATGTGGTTTCTGGAGATAGAATCTTGATTGATGATGGAAATCTGGAGGTTGTAGTGAATGATACAGATGGAAAAAATGTTAATTGTACTGTCATCCACGGAGGGATTTTGAAATCCAGAAAAGGAATCAATCTACCAAATACCAAAGTCAGTGCTCCTTCATTAACAGAAAAAGATATTGAAGATTTAGCTTTTGGTTTATCTAAAGAAGTGGATTGGATTGCACTTTCTTTTGTGAGGTCAGCCGAAGATATCGAGGATCTGAGAGAAAGAATTGAAGCCAAAGGAAAGCATTGTAAAATCGTAGCGAAGATCGAAAAGCCTGAGGCTTTGGAGAATATCGATGGAATCATCGAAGCTACAGATGCGATCATGGTGGCAAGAGGAGACCTTGGAGTAGAAGTTCCAATGGAGATCGTACCACTTTGGCAGAAGAGAATTGTTGAAAAGTGTAAGCTTGCTTGTAAGCCGGTAATTATTGCTACCCAAATGATGGAAAGCATGATTGTCAACCCAAGACCTACTAGAGCTGAAACCAATGATGTTGCAAATGCTGTCCTTGACGGAGCAGATGCCGTGATGCTTTCTGCAGAAACTGCTTCTGGTAAATACCCTGTCAATGCGGTGAAGGCCATGAGTAGCATTATCGGTTACTTAGAGGCGAATGCGGAGATCTATCATAACTTGTATAAGATTCCAGAAGATGACGATACCTTCTTAAGTAATAACTTGATTTTGATGGCTTCCAGACTTTCCAGGAATGTGAAAGCAAAAGCGATTGTAGGTATTACTTCTTCAGGGTTTACTGGTTTCAGAATTGCTTCTCATAGACCACTTGCGAATATTTTTGTCTTCACAAGTAATAAAACATTGATTACCCAAATGTCATTGGTTTGGGGAATTAGAGCTTATTTCTATGATAAATTAGTTTCTACTGATGCTACATTTGTGGATATCGAAAATATTCTGAAAGATGATGATCACGTTAACTCAGAAGATATCATTATCAATACAGCAAGTATGCCTCTGAAAGGAAAAGGAAGAACGAATATGTTGAAAATTCATGTGGTAAGTTAAGCCTCAAGATTTTCAAAAAGTATAAAAAAACACCCTCAGCGATGAGGGTGTTTTTTTGTTTGGTCAAATGAAAATCAAGGGTTTTTTGAGGAAATCATTTCATCGGGTCCTTTTGGTTGAACCATCAATACGGTTTCCCTGTCAACTTTTACAGAACCTGCGGGCGACCCCTTGACCTTTCTTACATATTTTGCTTCTGTATAAATCACGGGAGCCAGGGATTCAGTTTTATATTTGGAATAGTAAGCTGCCAAAGCCGCAGCACGATCCAAGACCGCCTGAGGAAGGTTCTTTTGACCTTTTAATTTGATGACCACATGAGAGCCCGGAACTAGTCTGGAATGGAGCCAAAGGTCATCCTTATGCACAAAACCTCGAAGCATTTCATCATTGTCTTTGGCTGATTTTCCAACCCAAACCGTGAACCCTTCAATTTCAAATATTTTAAATGGCAATGAGCTGGATTCTTTAAGCAGTGTTTTTTCGGAAACTTCCTCTTTTTTAAAGCCTTTTAATCCTCTGAAATCAGTTATTTTTTCCAGTTTAACTATTTGGGATTGAAGATCTTCCAGAAGGCTTTGTTTGGCCTGTAAGGTCTTTTCGAGTTGATCCCATTCCAACTTTCTGTTTTTGCTTTTACGATACAATTGTGCCGCAAAATCCTGAGGTTTTTGATTGGGTTTTAATTTGACTTTAACCTTTCCTCCCGAATAAAAATCTAATATTTCTGCTTCCATTTTCCCCCCTGCAAACTCATGGAGGTTTGCCATGACTACATCCGCCAATTGAGAGGGTGGGGCTGAAGTCTTAAGCTCCTGGAGTTTTGTATTTCCTTTTTTCAGGAAGGATTGTGTTTTGGACAATTGAGCATTTAGCTTTTTGAGAAGTTCTGACTTTTCCCTTTCAAAATTATCCTTAACCAAAGCCAGATAAAAAAGCTCATTTACTGCTAAAATAGGGTCTGAGAAATTTTTTAGTGCTTCGGGTTCAGGGAGCAAGGTCAAGATGGTTCCTTGAGCTTTTTCCACTAATGAAAACAGCGGAGAGTCTAGTATATCTACCATTTCCTCCATCAGAGACCATTTCATTTCCAGTTTAGCATTGGGATATCCTCTATCTTTCAGCCAAGCTCTTGGGACTGCCCCTAGGGTCGGCAAAAATTGAGATGCGTTTCCATCTAATTCCAAAAATCTTTTTTTGCTCAAATCCAGAGACCTTGGCAGTTCATGCCAATCCAAACTTCTGTCTTCTCCTAAATCATTTCTAAAAGTTCTAATGGGAACCTGTCCTTCAGATTCATAAAGGAGAATATTACTTCTATTGCCATGAAGCTTAAATAGTAAGATTTTACCGGATTGAAGGCGAAAGATAAAGGAGCGCTCAAAGGCAAGTACTTCACAAGACTGAATGGTTTCTTCTAGCAATTCGGGAAATAGATTCATGCTATTCCTCTTGGTACGCCGAAATTGCTCTGGGAAGCTCAAGTAAATCTGCGGTGCTTTTAGGTGGGCTCTCATCCATTGCTCACCTTCTGAGCCTGTCGTCTCAATGATTAACTCATTTTTGCTTTGCGAAAAACAAGAAATGATTTTCTGCCCTTGAAACTGATCGTTTAAGGCTGGGCAAAGGTACTTTAGGAAGTGATAATTGAGATGCATTAAGGCAAAGTTACCTGAAGACCATCGTAGGCCAAAGAAATTCCCGAAGGTAATTCTTGGTCGATTTCCTCCTGAAGGCCTAGCTTATGCGAAATATGCGTCAAATAGGTGGTTTCTGCCCCGATTTTTTGAGCCATATCTACGGCTTCCTCTAGAGTAAAATGAGAAATGTGAGGAGTTTTTTGAAGTGCATTTAGGACCAAAACTTTGGTACCCTCTATTAACTTCAAGGATTCTTCTGGAATATGATTCGTATCGGTGATATAGGTGAAGTCTCCTATTCTAAAACCAAGCACTGGAAGTTTATAATGCAATACAGGAATAGGGGTAATCTGAATTCCTTCAATCGAAAAAGCTTTTTCTGTGATTTCCACAGGGTCTATTTGAGGGACTCCTGGGTATTTCTTACTAGAAAAAACATAGGCAAATTCTCTTTTTATCTGTTCGAGTACTTGTTGCCTACCAAAAATGGGCATGTCTTTTTGCTGAGCAAAGTTGAAAGGGCGAATATCATCTAGCCCTGCAGTATGATCTTTGTGCTCATGGGTGAAAAGAACGCCGTCAAGACGTTTTATTCCTGCCCGAAGCATTTGGCTCCTGAAGTCAGGTCCGGTGTCTACTACGAGGCTAATTTCACCTATTTGAAGATGGATGGAAGACCTGAACCGTTTATCTCTAAAGTCTAATGAGCTACAAACAGGGCAAGAGCATCCAATGACAGGAACACCTTGTGAAGTACCGGTTCCAAGAAAAGTGACTTTCAAAATTTCAGAGTGGTTTGCTGTAGTTCTCTTAAGAAATCGTGGTTTGCTTTGTCCGAAAAATCCTGAGGGTTGAAATTTAGTTCGGCTAAAATATCAATCAAAGCATTGATTTTTCCTTCCAGCGGGAAATACTTATTGATGATCACGATTTTGGTTTCTTTCAGTACACAATAGCCAGATTTGAAATTACCTTTTTCGTATCTCAACATGTATTCTGAAGAGGCAAAAAGGTTTTCAAGTTTGTCTAGAAAATGCTTTGTGTACTTTACTGCCATTTTTTAACTAAGGTGTTTCTTGACGGTTGCCAAAACTTTATCGTAATCCAATGGTTTCTGGATGAAATTATCAAAGCCAAAGCTTCTGAGTTCATCCATGGTGTGATTATTAACATTTCCAGAGATGGCGATGATCGGAATTTTAGATTTTATAGGGTCATCCAATGCTCGAATGGCTTTAGTACATTGAATACCATCCATCACAGGCATGCTGATGTCCATTAAAATTAAATCAAACTCCTCCTTTTCCAATGCTTCAAGGACCTGCTTGCCATTTCTGGCAGCTTTCATTTCGAAGCTTTCAAAAGCGAGCACACTTCTGGTTAAATTGATGATGACGGAGCTGTCTTCACCTACGAGGATTCTTTTTGATTTATTCATTATTCAAAAATAGTTTCTTCCTTTAAATATTTTTTAAAATTCAGGATTTCTAATTGAAGGTCTTGTAATAAGTTTTTCTTCTGATCCCATTGATTATTTCTGGCGAGATACTCACCTTCTTTTGCTAATAGATAGATTTGGTTTGCACCTAGTGTACCACTATTTCCCTTAAGTATATGTAGCTTTTCTGAAATGGAATCCAAATTATTCTCTGAATTTAACGAAAGAATTTCATCTATTAACATTTCAGTTTCTTTCAAGAAGTCTAAATATACGTTTCTGATAGTTTCTCCAGAATTATATTTCATCAATTGCCGGACAGTACCTAAATCCAAGGTAGTAGTAATCGGATCATGGATGGACTCAGAATGAGGCGTCTCTTGTTTCGGGTTTTTGCTTTTCAGTGTTTTCTTGACGTTTTCCAGGAAATCTCTGGGTCGTATTGGCTTAGTTACAAAATCATCAAAGCCCTGGTCCAGATAAGTATTCTTATCTTCCAATTCGGCAAAAGCTGTTACAGCGATGATGGGAGAGTCGCTGATTTTAGACAATTTGATCTGCTTCATCGCGGTAAGGCCGTCCATTAAAGGCATTTGAATGTCCATTATGATCAGGTCATAGGCAGCTTTTTTGAGCAGGTCCAATGCTTCAAGACCGTTTTTCGCACTATCAAATTGGCAAACTTGCCCTATTAAATTCTCGAACAGTTTTCTGTTGAGGTCATTGTCATCCACGATAAGCACCCTTTTGCTTTTCATCTTTATGTTTTGGATTTTTGAATTCTGTTTAACCCCATTTACTATTGGCAGCACCCAAGTATCTTATTTTGGTCGTAGGTCCTACTGCGGTAGGTAAAACTGATTTATGTTTAAATCTAGCCAAAAAATTTAATTCAGAAATTATCTCTTGCGATAGCAGGCAATTTTATAGAGAAATGAATCTTGGGACTGCTAAACCTAGTTTGGATGAACTCAATCAAGTACCTCATCATTTAATCAATTCGCTTTCAATAGAGGAATCTTATGATGTCAGGAAATTTGAAAAAGATGCTTTAGAGATTCTAGAGAGCTTGTTCCAGAAAAATAAACTGGTGATCATGACTGGTGGTTCGGGTTTGTTTGCTGATGCGGTAGTAAATGGATTGGATGAGATGCCTGCTATTGATCCCAAGTTTAGAGAAGAAATCATCCAAGAATTCAATGAGTTGGGGCTAGCTTATTTGCAAAAGGAAGTAGCCAAAATTGACCCTGAATATTTTCAGGTAGTTGATCAAAATAATCCTCAGCGATTGATGCGAGCGATAGAAGTTTTTAGAGGAACAGGAAAAACTTTCAGTAGTTTTCGAGTCAAGACCAAAGTTCAAAGAGATTTTAAGACCATCAAAATCGGTTTGAATAGGGAGCGGGAAGAGCTATACCGAAGAATCGATTTGAGGATGGATCAAATGATCGAGCAAGGGCTTTTTGAGGAGGCTGCAGGTTTATTTGAAAAACGTCACCTTAACGCCCTTCAAACAGTAGGGTATCAAGAGATTTTTGGTTTTATGGAAGGAGATTATGATCAGGAAGAAGCGATCAGATTATTAAAAAGAAATTCCAGAAGATATGCAAAAAGGCAATTAACTTGGTTTAGAAAAGATGCTGAAATTCAGTGGTTTGATCCTTCTGAAGGTGATAAGGTTTTTGAATATATTGTAAGTCAAATAGGAGAATAACCAGAAGCTTTTGCCACCCAGTTATAGGGAGCTTTCTTGATTAATTGATTGTACTGAATTCTATTGATTTTTAGTGCTTGAATAAGTTCTCGGCTTTTCTTTGGAAGTTTTTTATCGGGATGGATAGATTTCCATTTTTTAGAGATTTCTTCAGGGATGACGATTTGTCCAAGGATAATTTCCAGTTCGGGGTGATTTAGGCCCAGTTTAGAAGATAATTCTCTTTGTAAATTTAATTTCCGCTGCATGCTATTCCTTACAGTGAGAAAAAATAGGAGGCAGGCGCCTCCCATTGTTAAGAAAATCGGAATATATCCCATGTTAGATACTTAGTATATCAATTAATTTTAGGTGCAGTTCGTTGAGTGGTTTCTCTTTTCCTATACAGTCACCAAAAGGAGTGTAGACTACTTTTTGATCCATGATACCGGCCATGCAGTTTGTTCTTCCATCTATTAGACCTTCTACCGCAGCCATTCCACAAAGACTACCTAATAAGCGGTCATGTGCCGTAGGATTTCCGCCTCTTTGGATATGTCCCAAGGTTGTAACCTTAAAGTCTTTCTCAGGATCTTGAATTTTATCTTTTACCTTTTGCATGATGGTTTCGGCATTGCCTTCTTCATCACCCTCAGCGACTACTACGATACTAGAGCTTTTATTGGCTCTAATGTTTCTGAGGCTTTTCACCACCTTATTCAAATCAGTTTTTGTCTCAGGTACCATCACAAATTCTGCTCCTCCACCTATACCTGATTCCACGGCAATAAACCCTGCATCTCTTCCCATCACTTCAATAAAGAATATTCTGTCGTGGGCAGCGGCAGTATCTCTGATCTTATCAATTGCTTCCAAGGCAGTATTAACCGCTGTATCAAATCCGATCGTAAAGTCAGTTCCGTAAAGGTCATTGTCAATGGTGCCTGGGCAACCTACGGTAGGTATTCCAAATTCCTCTTGGAAGATTTTAGCTCCTGTAAATGTCCCGTCTCCTCCAATAGCCACTATTCCCTCAATCCCATGGGCTTTGAGGTTTTCATATGCCTGTTTTCTACCTTCTGGTGTTTTGAACTCCATGGATCGGGCTGATTTTAGGATGGTTCCACCTCGTTGTACAATATTACTTACAGAGTGAGAGTACATCCTTTTGATATCTCCCTCAATCATTCCTTCGTATCCTCTGTAGATTCCATATACTTCCAGTCCTTTATAAATACCTGTTCTGACCACAGACCTTACGCATGCATTCATGCCAGGGCTATCTCCTCCGGAAGTAAAAACTGCAATTTTCTTCATTTCAATAGGTTTAGGTTTCCAAAAATAGGGATTCTCTAAAAGAATTCAGGAATAATAGATTTTAAAAGATCAAAAATTTCAGCTTTATTGAAAATCAAGAAAACAAGGTTAAAAAGAGATTAATTTTTTATGAATAGAAGGGAACTTTCAGAAACTAAGCTTCAAATTTCAGAACTATCACTGGGATGTATGTCACTTCCAGAGGAATATGATTCGAGTAAGAAAATTTTGGATGCCGCTATTGAAGGTGGAATTTCGCTTTTAGACACAGCTGATTTGTATCAGCAAGGTTGGAATGAAGAGATGCTTGGAAAGGCCTTGAAAGGTAGAAGAAATCAATTGGTTTTGGCAACGAAAGTTGGGAATCAACTCCGACCTGATGGATCTGGCTGGGATTGGAACCCAAAAAAGGAATATATCCTAGGGGCAGTTGAGCAAAGTCTTAAACGCCTCCAAACGGATTACATTGATTTGTATCAACTTCATGGTGGCACGATTGAAGACCCTTGGGATGAAACTTTGGAAGCCTTTGAATTATTGAAAACTCAAGGAAAGATCAGGGCTTTTGGGATTTCTTCCATTCGGCCCAATGTGATCAGAAAAGTGCTGTCTGCATCGAAACCGGCTACGATCATGATGCAATACAATCCCTTGGATAGAAGGCCTGAGGAAAGTGCTTTTTCTACAATTTCTGGATCCGAAACCAAAGTTTTGGTAAGAGGAAGCTTTGCCAAAGGCTTGTTGATCAATAAACCTGAAAAGGATTTCTTGGATTTTAAAGCTTCTGAAGTGGTGGAAATGAGAAAGGAGATTCTAAATCTGGGGTTTAGTCCTGAGGCATTTTTGATCAAATTTGGGTTAACCCAATCGGTAGTAGGATCATTGGTAATTGGAACCAGTGGAGTAGAACAAGTAGGAAAGATGCTGAAAGGTTATGAGGAAAGTTTTACTATCCCAGATGAAGTGATAGAAGAGTTTAAAAAGAAGTTTAGAGCCAATTACTACCAGCAACACCGATAAAAATTCTGTTGCCCACGGAATTCAAATAGTTTATTTTCGGGACTATTGAATTCAGTTTCCTGAAAAACCACCCAAATCTAAATTAAAGATGAAGTTTCGATTACTCTATTTGGCAATTCCTTTATTGGTTTTTGCCTGCCAACCCAAAGAATTAACTGAACAAGAACGCTGGGAAGACACAGCCTCCAGAGTAGAAATCATTAGAGATGATTTTGGGGTTCCTCACATTTATGGGCAAAGTGATGCCGATGCAGTTTTTGGTTTGTTATACGCCCAATGCGAGGATGATTTTAGAAGAGTAGAAAGAAACTATGTTTGGGCGACTGGAAGACTCGCTGAAATGGAGGGTGAAATAGCACTTTACTCTGATTTGAGAGCAAACCTTTACATGACAGAAGCGGAAGCAAAAGCAGCTTATGATACTGCTCCTGATTGGCTGAAAAAACTTTGTGTCGCTTTTGCCGATGGAGTGAATTATTATTTGGCAACACACCCGGAAGTGGAGCCACAAGTGATTACGCATTACGAGCCTTGGATGCCCATGTTCTTCAGCGAAGGTTCTATTGGAGGCGATATTGAGCAAATTCCAACAAGGAGAATTGCGGCATTTTATGGGGAAAATCAATCCGTGGCATTAAATGAATTTGGAAGCGGATTAGATCCTGTTGATTTGACCGAAGAACCCAAAGGCTCCAATGGAATTGCGATAGCTGGTTCACTTACGGAATCAGGCAATGCCATGCTTTTGATCAACCCGCATACTTCTTTCTACTTCCGACCTGAAGTTCATGTAGTGAGTGAGGAAGGACTCAATGCCTATGGTGCAGTAACCTGGGGACAGTTTTTCGTTTATCAAGGATTCAATGAAAAAACTGGATGGATGCATACCTCCACCGGTGTGGATTTTATAGATGAATTTGTGGAGGATGTTAGTGAGAAGGATGGAAAGTACAGCTACCAATATGGAGATGAAACCAGAGAAGTGACTGAGCTTCCTATTACTTTAAAATATAAAAAGGCTGGACAGCTTGAGGAGAAAAGCTTTACGATGTACCGCACGCACCATGGTCCGGTAACTCATAAACTAGAGGATCAATGGGTGGTGACAAAAATCAATTGGGATCCGGTGAATGCCCTGACACAGAGTTTTACGCGTACCAAACTCAGCAATCATGCGGAATTTAAAGAAATGATGAACATCCGAACCAATTCCTCAAATAATACGGTCTATGCGGATGCAGATGGGAATATTGCTTATTTCCATGGCAATTTCATTCCTAAAAGAAACGAAGGATTTGATTTTTCTAAGCCGGTGGATGGTTCTGATCCAGCATCTGACTGGCAGGAATTACATACAGTCGATGAAAGTATCACCTTGCTCAATCCAGGTACCGGATGGATCCAAAATTGTAATTCAACTCCTTACACCGCTGCTGCGGAATTCAGCCCAAAGCAAGAAGATTATCCCGTTTATATGGCACCGGAATCTGAGAATTATAGAGCCGTGCATGCTGTAAGAGTTTTGAAAGATGCAAAAAACTTGGATTTGGATAAGCTGATTGATTTAGCCTACGATCCCTATTTACCGGCATTCGAAAAGTTGATTCCTATGCTATTGCAAGCTTATGATGAAAAGGGTTTGAGGGACCCGGAATTTGTCGAGCCAATGAAAGTTTTAGAAGCTTGGGATTACCGTACCGGAAAAGAATCGGTAGCCATGTCTTTGGCACATTTCTTTGGAATGAATTTTATGCGGAATCATGGAAATATCAATAACTTATTGGAGTTCAATGAAGGAAAAGGTAGTGTTCCAGACCCTAAGGCTACCGAGCTTTTGGAAACCTTCCGAACAACTTTGCAACAGATGGATGCTGATTTTGGAACTTGGAATACCCCTTGGTCAGAAATCAATAGGTTTCAGCGATTAACTGGTGATATCAACTTGAAATTCGATGATGACAAACCCTATGTGCCTGTTGGTTTAGCTTCAGGAACCTGGGGAGCATTGGCTGCTTATGGCGCCAGATCTACTCAAGATACCAAAAGGCTATATGGATACCGAGGAAATAGTTTTGTTGCTGTGGTTGAGTTTGGGGAAAAGGTAAAAGCGAAGTCATTGCTTGCAGGAGGACAAAGTTCAGATCCCAATTCGCCGCATTTCGATGATCAAGCTCAAAGGTATGCTGATGCTCAGTTTAAGGATGTGGCCTATTACAAAGAAGATATTGAAGCGAGGGCAGAGGAGAGGTATCAGCCGGGGAAACGAGGAGAGAAATAGGGAGAAAGTCCTAAATCTAAAGCTTGTCTACCTGAGGTAGGTAAGAAAGCTGAAAGGCAGTTTTCAGTTGGCTTTTATCAGCGGTAGAGAAATCTAATTTCGTGAAGCATATCTCCATAAAATATTTCAAAAATGTATAAAAATAGACCGGGGTTTTAAGCATCCCGGTCTTTTCTTTTTAGAAATTAAAACGGTAAATCATCCTCCGTTTCGGCTCCTGCAGGAACATTGGCTTTACGGTCACCCATAAGCAAAATGCTCTGCACTACCACTTCAGAAATGTATCGCTTATTCCCTTCCTTATCTTCATAAGATCGGTTGCTGAGTTTGTCTTCTATGGCGATTTCCGAACCTTTATCCGTGTACTTGTCCAGTAAGTCTGCTTGTTTTCCCCAAGCCACGATGTTGTGCCAGGTGGTCTCTTCTACGCGCTCTCCTTTTTGGTTTTTGTAATACTCATTAGTGGCCATGGATACTTTTCCGAGTGTTTTACCCCCGTCAAGATTTTTGATTTCTATTTTGGATCCAAGACGTCCGATTAGCTGTACTCTGTTTCTTAGCGTGTTCATAATGTTTATTGTTTTGTTGTGAAAAATTTGTTTTTCGTTTTCGCTAGAGGAATTCGATAAGCCAAAGTTGTAGGATGGGTCAAGCTTTAATCGGGAGTTAGTCGTTTGTATCCGTTTGTAGTCGTTTGTTGTCGGATAAATTAGGTTTAAAGCCATTGAAGGTAGGTGTCTGGAAAAAAAAAAAGTATACGCTTTTACCTGATAATGAATGTGTTGTGCTTTCAAAATAACTTTTACATTTTTGATTGGAATAAGTGAAATTCTTATATTCATAGGAAAAATGTTTTTGGCCAAATTCTTTTTTTTATGAAATATTTACTGCCTTTAATTCTTTTTTTTGCTTTGGTTTCTTGTAATACTGAAGTAAAAAAAAATCAGAATGAACCCACCATCAACATAGCTCAGGAACTGGAAAAAATTGATCAAATGAGGAAGTCATTTGAAAAAACCGTGAAAGAACGACGTTATGAAGATTTAGGTCAATTTGTAACAAAGGATATGATATCGATAGGCCCTGGAAGCGAGGAGTGGAACGCTTATCGGGCATTAAAAGAAAAGCATGGAAATAAGTTTAGGTATGATAGTATCAAGATGAATCCAAAAGAGACAGTCATTGTCTCTGATACTGTTGCCTATGATTTTGGAGTGAGTTCAATGTTTTATACGGATGAGACTGGAACTGTGCATGAATTAAAGGATACTTTTTTGGTACTTCTTAAGAAAAATAAAGAGGGAGAGTGGAAACTTTTTAGAGAACTCGCCTCGGCTAATGTAGAATAGAAAATACCTTGGGATGAAAAATCGAGAAATATCATTTTTAAGTTAATTCCACCTTAAAGTTTTCTCCCTTTGAAAACATTTTTTAGACTGATCAGCTTTATCTAAGTAGTCTTGAATATTCAGGTTATTGAAAAAAATCTGAAATCATTGAAAACTATTTGAAAGCAAATGACAGAAAGAGAAGTTGATCGGATTATAGAAATGGCTTGGGAGGATCGAACTCCCTTTGAAGCCATCAAAAATCAATTTGGGGTTTCTGAATCTGAGGTTATCCGCTTGATGCGAAAAGAATTGAAAGAACGTTCCTTCAAAATGTGGAGAAAGCGTGTCAATAGTGGTGTAAGCCAAAAGCATTTGAAAAAAAGAAGTGAGGAAATATCTCGCTTCAAATGCAGCAGACAAAGAAGCATTTCCAATAATAAAATCACCTAGTGCTAGATTTTCCCACAAATACCAAAGGGATCAAAAAAAGGATAGAAAAGATCGATCCTCTGCGCTATGCGGCTTCCAGAAATTTTCAGGATGGGGCCGTGACTCAACTCTCCCCGTATATTTCCAGAGGTGTCATCTCTACGAATCAGGTTTTTGAATATATCAAAAGTTTAAACTTTCCGTGGAGCCAATGCGAAAAACTCGTTCAGGAACTTGCTTGGAGAGATTATTGGCAGCAAGTATGGCTAGCGAAGGGAGAAGCCATTTTTGAGGACCTTAAAAATGAGCAAAAGCCCGTTCAAAATCATCAAATTCCATCCGCTATAATCCAAGCGAAAACTGGAATTGAGGCGGTGGATCAGGGCATCCTAGACCTGTATCAAACTGGCTACATGCATAATCACATGCGTATGTACGTGGCCTCCATATGCTGTAATATCGCAAACTCACATTGGCTGAATCCAGCCAAATGGATGTACAGCCATTTGTTGGATGGAGATCTGGCCAGCAACCATCTAAGTTGGCAATGGGTAGCCGGGGCTTTCTCCAATAAGAAATACTTAGCCAATCAGGAAAATATCAACAAGTATTTTAATAGTGAGCAAAAAGGGACCTTCCTAGATGTAGCATATCATGAGTTTGATGAATTGAAAACTCCAGAACTTCTTTTGCAAACAGAAGAATTTACCACAAAAACCACCCTTCCAAGTATTGACAATCCTGAGTTGGAAAAGTCGAAAAGCACCTTGGTTTACAACTATTACAATCTGGATCCCAACTGGCATTCTGGGGAGGGATATCAACGCGTTTTACTCTTGGAATCCTCTCTTTTCAGCAAATATCCTGTGAGCAAAAAATGCCTTGATTTTGCCTTGTCATTAGCCCAAAACATTCCAGGTATTCAGGTCTTCGTTGGGGAATTTTCGGATTTGATAAAGCAGGTAAATCCTGAAAAATTGATTTATAAAGAGCATCCCCTCAACCTTCATTACAAAGGCCGAAAGGAACCAAGGGAATGGATTAGTAGTGTTGAAGGCTATTATCCTTCCTTTTTTGCCTTTTGGAAAAAGGTGAAGAAAGAAATCAAATTTGATTAAGCAAAAACAACATGCAGCTACAAAAAGAAGAAATAGACCAACTTGAGCGGAAGTTTCGATTGAATCTGATCAATTCCATTTCAGGTATCAAACCAGCGAATTTGATCGGGACAAAATCTCAAAGCGATCAGGAAAATGTGGCGATTTTTTCTTCTGTGGTTCATTTGGGATCCAATCCGGCCCAATTGGGATTTATCATGAGACCTCAGACAGAAATTCCACGGGATACCTATCCCAATATTTTGAATTCAGGCTTTTACACCATCAACCATATTTCAGAATCTTTTATTAAAAAGGCTCACTTCACATCTGCAAAGCTAAAGAGAGGAGATTCTGAGTTTGAAAGGATGAAATTGGAGCCTGAGTACCTGGATAATTTCTTTGCTCCGTTTGTAAAAGAAAGCGCTGTAAAGATCGGCATGAAGTATCAGGAGAGCATCCCACTGCCCAATGGATGTCTTTTTGTCATTGGTTCCGTGGAGATCATTCATTTACCTGATCACATAATTAATGAGTTGGGGCAAGTGGATTTAAACGGATATGCCGGCGTGGGAATTTCTGGTCTCAACAGCTATTACGGATTGAATAAATTGGCCACTTTTCCTTATGTGAGAGAAGAAGAGATTCCTGATTTTGAATGAAGAAAGCTGATTTGCCCTCTAAAGTTTGCCCGATCTGCAAAAGACCTTTTTTCTGGAGAAAAAAATGGGAAAAGAATTGGGATGAGGTGAAGTATTGCAGTGAAAAATGTAGAAGAAACAAATGGAATGAAAAAAGCGATTAATCTTATTTTTCCTCATCAACTGTTTTCAAAAAGTTCGTTACTGGAAAACGGGAATGAAATTTATCTGATTGAAGAATTTCTGTTTTTTAAGCAGTACAACTTTCACAAGCAAAAGATCGCTTTTCATCGTGCTTCCATGAAAGCATTTCAAAGGTTTTTGGAAAAGAAAGGGAATAAGGTTCATTACATCGATTCGAATTCCGAGCTTTCCGATATTAGAAATTTCTCGAATGAAATCGATCAAAAGAAGATCAAAGAGGTTCATTGTATAGACCCTGTAGATGATTGGCTGGAAAAAAGAATCAAGAAAATGGCTGGTTCCTGTGACCTGACATTTTATGAAAATCCCGCTTTTTTAAATTCCAAGAAGGATTTAGGAGGGTTTTTTAAACCTGATAAAAAGTCTTTTTTCCAAACTACTTTTTATAAGCAGCAGCGGAAAAAGAGAAAAATTTTATTGGATAAAAATCAGGATCCAGAAGGAGGGAGTTGGACTTATGATAAAGAAAATCGAAAGAAATACCCTAAGGGAAAAACTCCTCCACCTATTCAGTTTCCGGATGCCACAGGATTTTGGGAAGAAGCATGCAGCTATACGAAAAAGTATTTTCAGGATAATCCCGGAAAACTTAACAAGCAACCTATTTACTCTATCAATACTGAACAGGCTGAGGCTTGGTTTAAGCAGTTCTTAAAGTCTCGATTTCATGAATTTGGGACATACGAAGATGCCATTGTCAAGGAGGAATCTTACCTCAACCACAGCCTACTTTCTCCCTTGATCAATGTGGGTTTTCTACTTCCAGAATTTGTCTTGGAAGATAGTTTAACCTTTGCCAAATCAGAGAATGTACCCATCAATTCTACCGAAGGATTTGTTCGGCAAATCATCGGATGGAGAGAGTTTATACGAGGAATGTACGAGAGTAAAGGAAGCTTTTCCAGAACCAAAAATTTTTGGGGTTTCAAACGAAAGATCCCAGCAAGCTTTTATGATGGGAGTACGGGAATAGAACCAGTGGACCAGACGATTAAAAAGGTGTTGGAAACTGGATATTGTCATCATATCGAGCGTTTGATGATTTTGGGAAACTTCATGTTGCTCTGTGAATTTGATCCGGACGAAGTCTATCGCTGGTTTATGGAGTTGTTTATCGATGCCTACGATTGGGTGATGGTTCCCAATGTCTATGGCATGAGTCAGTTTGCAGATGGAGGTCTTTTCGCGACCAAACCTTATGTCGCAGGTTCCAATTACCTGAAAAAAATGAGCAATTACCCGAAAGGAGAATGGGAATCGGTTTGGGATGGACTTTTTTGGAGGTTTATTGATGCTCACTCCGATTTTTTCAAATCAAATCCCCGGCTTTCGATGATGAATCATACCTGGGACAAGATGGATCAGAAAAAGAAAAAGGCTCATTTAGAAAAGGCAGAAAAGTTTTTGGAAAAGTTGGGCGGATAGGGTCTCCAAAAGGAAGGTAAGGTCTCAGTTCTAGGTCTCAATTTTTTAGAAAGAACGAAATATTATTTTTCAACTGCGATACTATTAGAATATTCATCATTTTTTCTACCTTAAGCCAAATTATTTTAAACCCATAAACCTATGAACCAATTTAAGTTAGCCTTTTTGGCTTCTTTTCTTTTATGTGCTTTTTCTGCACAAGCTCAGGATGGAACGATCTACCCACTTGAGGCTCCTGATGAACCAAATGCCATTCTTTTAAACACCGGGGGTGTTGACGACCAGCCAGCCTCTGAGTCTTGGTTTCGTCAATGGGGAGATCCCATGGCAAGAAATATTACTACAGCAACACTTACCCCATTTCTTCCTGCACCAGGAACTGGAAATGGTACGGCTGTCATCGTCGCCCCAGGAGGTGGTTTTCGATGGTTATCCTTGGGAAACGAGGGTTGGGAAGTTGCTGAAGCTCTTGCAAAGCAAGGAATTGCCGCATTTGTACTAAAATACCGATTGCATCCGACGCCAGATTCTTTGGATGATTTTAGTGATTGGATGAATCGTCCAAGAACTCCAGCTACGCCACCTTCAGGAAATTCTGCTGGTGAAACCCCAGTAAGACCAGCTCCAATGGACTTATCGAATCAATTAGAAGATGCGGAAGCTGCCTATGCGATGATTTTGGATCGAGCAGATGAATGGGGAGTTGATATCAACCGAATCGGAATGATTGGATTTTCTGCAGGAGCAGGATTGACTATGCACTCTACTTTAAATTCCGAAACCATGAAATTGGCATTTATTGGACCAATTTATGGAGGAATGGGACCTGTGGATGTCCCTGAAGATGCACCACCAATGTTTAATGTAATTGCTTCGGATGATTTTCTGTTTAGAGGTCAGTTTGGAGTGATTGATTCATGGTATAAAGCAGGAATTCCTGTGGAGTTTCACCTATACCAAAATGGGGGCCATGGATTCGGACTTGGTAACCCAAATCGAACCAGCAACAAATGGTTTGATGCATTTATTCATTGGCTTGAAGTGAATAAATTTTTGGAAGGAAAATAAAAAGAAGTCGGAGGTAAGATTTACGAAGTACGAAGTAAGAAAGGCAAAATTCAGCTGTCCAACGAAAGTAAGTCTAAGCTGCTAGTTCGCAGTCCCAGTCCAATTTGGAATCTTCATATGAATCAAAGAAAGTGGTTTTGGAATCGATGCGATTCCCCCTTGAAGAGGGCTTGTTGATTAGTTGATAATCTTGAACAAAAGTGGGTAGGGGGATTTTGAGAAGAAATATTTGATAATATGAAGTCTAAAGCCTGCCTACCGGAGGCAGGAAGTTTGCAGCCTGCTTAACCATTGTAAAACTCAGCTGCCAGTTTCTTATCCCTTTATAGGAGTCTCAACAGCCGGAAAAATGGTTTCTTGAAACCATAGGTTGTTCTTTATATAAATCTTTACATGATCAATCATTCCTTGGAAGGAAAAATAAAATATCAGTTTTCCGCAAAATTATGGAGGCATAATTCTGAAGGAGGCTGGTATTTTATTACCCTACCTTCAGATTATTCTAATGAAATAAGAAGTAACCTTCAGTGGCAAGAAGAGGGGTGGGGGAGAATGAAGGCTATAGCTCAGTTAAAGGGCATAAATTGGAATACCTCTATTTGGTTTGATACCAAAAAGAAAAGCTATATTCTCCCTATAAAATCAGAGATTAGAAAGAAACTTTTATTGCAAGAAGATGACTTGCTTACGATGAACATTCTCATTTGAAAAAATATAATGGCACAAATAAATAACCATATTAATTATGTGGAATTTAAAGCAAAGGATTTACAGGAAATAAAATCCTTTTATCAGAATTGCTTTAATTGGCAATTTGAAGATTATGGCCCCAAGTATACCGCTTTCTCGAATAGTGGTTTAGATGGAGGATTTGAAAAATCAGATGAGGAAGCAATAAATGGGGCTTTGGTGGTATTATATCACGAGCAACTGGAAAGCGTTAGAGAAACTATTATTACAAATCAAGGAGTGATTTCAAAGGAGATTTTTTCCTTCCCCGGGGGGCGCAGATTTCAATTTATTGATCCAGCCGGAAATGAATTGGCGGTTTGGTCAGATCAATAAACTGTCCTAAAAGAAATGAATTTCACTACTGAAACTTTTTGCCCAGCCAATTCACAAGATTGGAGAAAATGGCTTTCTGAAAATCATAAAAGTAAAGATGGAATTTGGTTGATTGTCTATACTAAAAGCTCGGATTCCCCCAATTTAACTTGGAGCGAGGCCGTAGATGAAGCACTCTGTTTTGGGTGGATTGATGGAATCAAAAGACCCTTGGATCAGGATAGATACCAGCAATATTTTACCAAAAGGAAACCCAAAAGCAATTGGTCAAGAATCAATAAGGAGAAAGTTGAAAATTTGATCAAATCAGGATTAATGACGGAAGCAGGTTTTCAATGTATTGAAGTCGCCAAAGAAAATGGGAGCTGGACTTTTCTGGATTCGGTGGAAAACTTGGAAGTTCCTGCCGATCTAAATATTGCTCTGGATAAATTCACCGGAGCAAAAGACTTTTTTACGGGCTTGAGCAAATCGATTCGAAAACAAATGCTGTATTGGGTTATCTCGGCTAGGAGGCCCGAAACACGTAAAAAACGCATAGATGAAATTGTACTTTGTGCGAGCCAGGAAAAGAAGCCGAAACAGTTTTAAACTGTGTTGACAGGGTCTTAAATCATTGAATTTGTGTAAATTAGTAAGCTTTCAATGATGGATTGATTGTGATTTCCAGATTTTTTTGTGAAGTGTCTGTGTAAAAGTTAAACCTAAATTTAAATAGCATGGCAAGTGAAATGATTGTTGAAAAATCCGTGGTGATTGATCAACCCAAGGACGTTGTTTTTGATTATCTAAAATATTCCAAAAACATGGATAATTACAGCGTTTGGAATTTGAAGGATCCCAATAAGAAAACTGAGTATATTGGTAAAGATGGGACTGTTGGCTTTGTTTATAAGTGGGATAGTACCGATAAAAGTGTGGGAGCTGGGGAGCAGAAAATTGCAAATATCGTCAAAGGAGAACGGATAGAATATGAGATGAAATTTGAGAGGCCCATGAAAAATGTGGGAACCTCTAAATTTTTAATTTCCTCTATCAATGATAAGCAAACGCAGGTGACTTGGGATTTTCGAGGACCGACCAAATTCCCCATGAGTCTCTTTAAATGGATTTTTCAAAAAATGCTTGGGAAGGACTTAATGATGAGTCTGGAGAATTTAAAGAAGATTTTAGAAAAGTAAGGTTCTGAAAATGGCGTCGACGAATAAAACAACTGAAACAGAGGTTAGCGTAAGTGATTTTATTGACTCCTTTGTCAGCAGCGAGCGAAAGAAAAAGGAAAGTTTCCAACTGATTGATTTGATGAGTGAATGGTCTGGTTTTGAAGCGAAAATGTGGGGGCCAAGTATTATTGGTTTTGGGCGCTATCACTACAAATACGATAGTGGTCATGAAGGGGAAATGCCATTAATAGGTTTCTCACCAAGGAAAGCTGCTTTTTCACTTTATGTATATACCGAATCTGAGGCGAATAAATTGTTGTTAGATCAGCTCGGTAAATTTAAAATGGGAAAGGCCTGTATTTATGTGAATAAACTTGAGGATATCAATTTGCCGGTTTTAGAGAAGCTTTGTAAGGGTACTATGGGTAACCTGAATAGGAGAGGGTGCTAGGTAGCTGTAAAGTCAGAAGGTTAAAGCCTGCTTACCGGAGGTAGGTGAGAAAGCTGAAAGGCAGTTTTCAGTTGGCTTTTATCAGTGGGATAGAAATCTAATTACGTGAAACATATCTCAATAAAATATTTCAAAAATGTAAAAAAGGAGACCGGGGTTTTAAGCATCCCGGTCTTTTCTTTTAGAAATTAAAACGGTAAATCATCCTCCGATTCGGCTCCTGCAGGAACATTGGCTTTACGGTCTCCCATAAGCAAAATGCTCTGTACAACCACTTCAGAAATGTATCGTTTATTCCCTTCCTTATCTTCATAAGATCGGTTGCTGAGTTTGCCTTCTATGGCGATTTCCGAACCTTTATCAGTGTACTTGTCCAGTAAGTCTGCTTGTTTTCCCCAAGCTACGATGTTGTGCCAGGTGGTCTCTTCTACGCGCTCTCCTTTTTGGTTTTTGTAATACTCATTAGTGGCCATGGATACTTTGCCGAGTGTTTTACCCCCGTCAAGATTTTTGATTTCTACTTTGGATCCAAGACGTCCGATTAGCTGTACTCTGTTTCTTAGCGTGTTCATAATGTTTGTTGTTTTGTTGTGAAAAATTTGTTTTTCGTTTTCGCTAGAGGAATTCGATAAGCCAAAGTTGTAGGATGGGTCAGGCTTTAATCGGGAGTTAGTCGTTTGTATCCGTTTGTAGTCGTTTGTTGTCGGATAAAATTGGTTTAGAGGCTTTATAGGTAGATTATTATATCAAAAAAGTTTAGTAGGTTTAGTGAGAAAAAGGAAAGTTGCGTATATACAAGTGTTGTAGAGCATTGAGTAGATGGGATAGAGATAGTATGATAGACTCGATAGAAAAAAGTAATGAAAAGAAACATCTTCTGATTGTAGGCAAATCAGAAAAAGAGAGGCGTGAGTTTGTTGATCAACTAGTTGGAAACTCCAGTAAAGTGATCTATCGATTTCCAGCAAACATTCAAGGATTCGATCAATACATTGATCAGGTAAGAACATTATTCCCATTCATACCTGTAAACTGGTATGAACAAAATCCCAAAAAGTGGACTACAAATCAGGTATGGGACTTTCACTTAGATTGGACTGAAAACACCCATAGTATTTTGATTGTGATGGAAGAATTCGGACTAATGGAGGAGGATTGGAAAATAGAAATTCTGAGACACTACTTGATCACGTCGTATCACCAAGAGCAACCTGACAAGTCTAATGTAAATTTTCAATTGATCCTAACTCAACAGGAAGATGATCACTTGGTTGATAAGCTGAGTTCAGTCATTGAACTCAAGGAGAATGAAAAGCGATCGGCAAGACAAATGATAGAAGGAAAACTGAAAATTGTAAATTTAGACTGGGTATAAAAACGCTCTACAACATTGTGTAAGCGCTATGCTTCGGCTGAGGCCTCGCACCAGCGCCTACACTAACCGTTGTGGCCTATAAAAAAAAATTGAAAACGAGATCAAAAAAATATAAGCTTAAGCATGACTTTCCTTTTATAGAGATTTGCGGGATATGTTCATTTTTGATCCTCCTAGGTATTTCTATTAAAAGTTACTTCAATGATTTTGAAATCGATTGGTTATTTATAATTGTTGGAATTTCAGTTGGGTTGATCTTTTTCTATTGGCTGACTAATTCAAGGAACAGAACAATAATTTTTGAGAACGAAACAATAAAGATTAAACCACTGCTCAAATTTTCAGCGATAGTTTTAAAACTTAATGAAATTCAAGGATATAGATTAAAAGAGACCTATACCCGAACTGGTTTGGATTATAATATCCAATTAATAACCAAAGAGAACAAAAATTACGAATTCATAAGGGATGCTTACTCAAACTATCATAGACTCCCTGCTTATCTAAAAAATTCAGGAATTAAATATTTGGGAACTAAAGAAATTACATGGAAGTATAAATATATATATTCTCGAATTGGAGTTTATGCTTCGATCATTTCAGTTATCTTGTTTTTTCTCGTACAATTGATGAAAATATTAAAATGAATATAGGCCACAACAAAAGTTAGCCTCAAGCCTCGTTTGAAATGCAAATCGATGACTTTATGCACCAAGTACGCTTAACTCTAGGGGAAAGAAAATTGTGACCATGGTCGGCCTGAGGCTAGCCAAACCGTTGTAGGCTATAAAGACATAACCATCAAACTGAATCCAGTTGACAAATCAAATGAACTTACTTTTCAGTCGTAACTACAGATATATTGTGCGTAGCTCAGTTGACAATGTTCGCATCGACATTACCGGAATAACAGACAAACCCTGGCATGACTTTTCCGAAAATATTACGGGCTCATTAAATGATGACAATAGTTTTAAGTTTACTCACAAATGGACATTCGCTTACATCACGTGGTTTGAAAATAGCTTTGCTTATCTGACCGGAACAATCAGACAAGAAGGTGAGAAAACAATAATAAATACGAATTTGCGACCTAATTCTGGAATTGTACTTTCCTTCTACGTTTTGCTGGTTCTTTTCTTATGCGTGTTGTTCGGTATTCAAACAATGCTTAAGGGACCTAAGATTTACATTTTGCTGTTTCTCCTATTCTTTGCCCTGATTTTAGTTGGACTTATGCTCTATATGACGAATGGTCTTAGAAACAGATTTGAAAGAATTATGCAACTTAAAAGAGATGAATAACAGCCTACAACATTCGGTTTTGCTATATGGCAGTTTAACTAAAAAACCATTACCAGTTTTTCAATTTAGCTTTTGGCCTATATTCGGCTAACGAATAAGAATGTCCGCCACAAACGCAAAGCCAGCGGCTAAATCCCACAATGCTCCGCCACCGCCTTCAAAATCATATCCCTCATCGATAGCTTGGTTTCTCGGCCGATTTCATATTTGAGTTTGTCGAACATGGGAGTTGGGATTCTAAGGGAGTAGATTTTCACATCCTCAGTGTCAAACTCTTTACTGGATGTTTTTTCTTTTTGCTGGGATTCGGGGTTGATCAGCATTCCAAGTCCTCTTTTTGAAGTCCCTAGGTTTTTTATTTTAAAAGTCCGCTTGATGTGATCGACGAAATTCTTAATTTGGTTTCCACAACACCTCCTACCCCTGTGGACAATGCGAATATAGACGCAATAAGATAGTGGGAGTGCTGTAACTACAAGTGTTGTGCCTAATTGCGGAATGACAGAAACTAACGAAAAATACGAGAAAATTTTATTCAAATATCACAGCAATGTTCTGGACGAACTGACTGTTGAAACTATGTGGGCTGAAATAATTGACAAGGATAACGGAATTTACAAACTGGATAATATTCCATTCTACGGACCACAAATCGCAACAGATGACGAATTTTACGCGGAATTTGACGAATCGGAAAAAATGCTGACCTATAAAATGACAACTAAACATTCTGGGAACTCTATAATTTTAGTGGTCATTACCGAAAAAGGATTTGACAAGGAAATCATTAGAAATAGACTCAAAGAACTGGATTGCAAAAGCGAAGGATTAAGTGATTCGTACTTTTCAATGGAGATTTTGAAAGATGTAAATTATTCTCAAATCCAGAAAATATTAGCGGAATATGAGAACGATGGAATTTTGGAATATGCAGAACCCTGTCTTTCGGAAAAACATAAAACGGATTTAAAAAACAACTAGGCACAACACCGGCTTCCATGAATAATCAAAAGTTCATTTTCTAGCATTTTTTCTTTGTTTTGGCTGTTTTTGAGTTGATTGCCTGTTTTTTGGACTGATTGAAAGAAGTCAAGAATGGACAAAGCGCTGCCTTGCGGGTGGGTTGTTCACTCGCCTTGTTCTTTACTTCTACAGTATCAGTCCATATCTTGCGATCATCAAATACAAGCCATGCTTCCATCAGAGATCCATGCTATTTATGGTCTCAGTTTCCGGTTAGTTTAGTAAGTGCTCCAGCCCCATACTATAATAGAGTTCCTAATTATTGGACTCACACAGTGTTGAGAGGTCTGGAGCTTTTTGATGGGCTTGATCCAATGGTCTCTGCCACGGACTAAGTTGAATATCCTACCTGGTAAGGTTCACCCGTTTTTAGGACATGATATATTCTTGACAAGAGCTTTCTTGCTATGATAACTATGGCTCGTTTGCCGGTATGTCTTTGCAATAGTTCCTCGTATCGATTCAGCATCACCGGATCGCGTTGGACAGTGGTCCAGGCACATTCGATCAGTGAGCTTCTCAGTCCCTGATGATGGCGATAAGTCATGTATCCTTTTCGGTCTGATTCACCGCTGGAATGGACCATCGGTTTGAGCCCGATATAACTGTTGAAGTGTTTGAAATTCCTGAAACGGTTAACATCCTCTATTTCGGTGAGCAATTGTACTGTTGTCAAAGGACCTATCCCGGGAATCTGTCTCAGCAGCTTGGAGTTTGCCTTGTATTTGGATTTTCGCTGTAGCGCACGGACAGAAATGGAGACCTTCAAAAAGTGACGGTAGGTAAATTCAAACTGATCGAGCAATAAATCCATTACCAGTCTGCTGCTGTCCGAAGGGAGCTCTACGATGGCCAGCCAGTCCAGAAAATCCTTTGTCCAATAAGGATTATCGTATTTAGGAGGTGTTTCTATCCCGTTTTGAAGGAGTTTGTCCTTGATCCTGTTTTTTACTCTAACCAAGTCTGCCCAGAGCCTTTTGCGATATCGGAAGAGCTGGCGATCACCTTCTGTTTCCAGGGTAGGCACGTGGATTCCTCGCAGCAGTCCTGCACGGAGAGCTTTGGCCATTTTGCGACTATCCACAGGATCGGTTTTTTCACTACTTTCTTTATTGGTAGTGGGAAGATCAGCTGGATTGATCACCAGACATTCATATCCGAAACTCTTTAGATCCCGATAGATCCAAAAACCAAACTTACAGGCTTCATAACAGCAAATGATCTGATATTTTGGAAAAAACTTATCCAAGTAAGACTTCAAGGCTTTGGGATCAGGTGCCTGACTGAAGGTTTTATGATGGCAATTGGCTGTAATGATGCAAACGCTCCACTGGCGCTTGTGCACATCAATACCAATGAATAACTTAGGAGAAACTTCGGTGTCCATGATATATTCTTTTTGGTTCTGTCCTTAAAACGAACCAGATTATATCATGGGAACTATAGTTCATTGCTATCCCCGCCCGTACCGAACGGTACGTTCGTGCGGGTTCGGTTTACGGCGGAAAATCCTCGCGGATTTTCACGCAACGAAACCATAGCCAAACCGTTACCAGCAAAATTCAAAAACCTCGACTCAAATTGAATATTATTCATTACAAAGGTTTAAAAACACCAAAAAAGCCCTCAAAATCAGATGATAAGAATTAATCTAGAGCTTAATGATTTGAGATGAATGATAAACAAAAATTACTTCTAGGCTTTGTCTTGGGTATATTAGGAATGGTTCTATGGAACATATATTATGATTCCTATGAAAAATTATATACAATTGGTGAAGTGACAGGCACTAGTACGGGGCTTAAATCGGGTACATCAGTTCAATTTGAATTTTATCATGCTGGGAAAAAAATTGAGGGTTCAAGTTGGAAAGGCACCTATTCCGCTAAGGAAGGGCAAAAATTTATCGCGGAGTTTGGTAGAGATAAGCATTCGATTTCTTCGATTCTTTTGTATTACCCTGTTCCTGAAACATTGGATATACAGGCTCCGAGGGATGGATGGAATTCAATACCCGATGAAATTAAAATTCACAGGCTGAAGAGAACAGAGGATTTTGGATTGAGAGAATATTTTCATAGGGAATAAAATAGAAAATAGTCATTATGGAACCTTGGATTATATTGAAAAAAAATATTGTGACCAAACACGCTAAAAAATATTTAAGAGATACTGCTTGTAACAGCACCTAAGAAAACATGGGGTGGCCTGTGGGAAAAATAAGGTTATACCCCCGAACTAACATTATCTAAGTTCAAAAGCTTATCGCTTCGAAATGCCCCACGTTTCTTAGCCGCGGACCGTTGTGCTTAATGAGAAAAAAATGAATCAATTAAAAGAATTACCTATAGAATTAAGACTTCAGCACGAACCTGAAATAAATCCCTTAGGAAAAATAATTCGAGGTGTAAAACCGATTGATGAAATTACTCATTGGGTTTATGACTTCGAAGAAAACTGTGATGGTTTTTTTGAATGTTTTAACGACCCTTTCTCTGAATTAAATGAGACAAGCTATGCTAATATTGGTGCAAAATACATATTTAGAGGACATCGAGACTTTAACTGGAAATTAATCCCAACTGCATTCCGAGATTTAAATTCCAACAAAGAAAACAATAGTTTAAATGTGATAAAATCAGGAAATGGTCATTTTTTGCCTGAATTAATTGACTTTATAAATTTCATTAGAGGTTTAAATAGTTTGGGGTACAAAATCGAAGATGACTCTTTTAAATTAATTAACTCAACTTTAATTGATGATAATTTTAAAGCATTTGAGCTTATAAAAGATTTTCCAAAACCAGAACAATTAAAAGAATTAGCTTTAGCTCAACATTATGGTGTTCATACGAGATTATTAGATTTTACTTTTAATCCCAATAAGGCAATATTTTTTGCAACTGAGAAAATAAAACATCCAAACAAAGAAGATAATTCTAAAATTGGAATTTGGGCAATTCCAGAAAGATTAATTGAAATATGTCAAGAAGACTTTTATTTAAAAAGAATATTCGTTGAAGGATTTCAGAATAATAATATGGTAGCACAACAAGGACTGTTTATTAATTATTTTAAAGGTCGTTCAATTGACGAAAATCTTTTTAATAAAGAAGGCAAAATAAAATCGTTAGATAAATATTTATTTGATTGTAAAAAGAATGCTGATAACGAGCGATTAATAAATGAAAAAATTGGAAAACCAAGTTTATTTACTCTATCACATAGAGTTGCTTGGCAAGTTTTAAAAAGACTTGAAATATTAAACATTAACTGGATGACAATTCAACCAGACTTAGATGGAATAAAAAAAGAAGTTGAAAGAAAAAAAATAAATCACTAAGCAACATCGGTTATAGTAAATACGAGCTAAAGTATTGAAATGAAAGTCATTACATAAAATAATTAACTACAAATCGGACAAGGAAGTGCCTTGTAATCCCGCACTAATTTTACTCAAACCGTTGTAGCGAATATAATAAAATATGGATTTATACAAAAGCATTTGGCTTAAACCTAGAGCTACTTTTGAAGAATTAGCAGATAGAGAAAAGCAACCATTATTGGTTTTACCAATTATAGCAATCGGTTTAATTTTCGGGCTGGATGCATATCCAGATATAACCTCTATTTTTGATGAAGGAGAAAGAGTTTGGGCTTTCTTTCTAGCATTGCCTTCAGGTATTGGATTATCTTTCTTGATGCTTGGCTTAATTATCCCCGGACTTATTAAGTTATTTGGAAAGATTTGGAAAGGAAAATCCACCCTAAGAAAAATGGTAAATGTTTGCTCCCTTTCGTTATTCCCATTATGTCTCGTCCTAATTTATCAAATTTCAATTTTTGTGTTCGGACTTGAACCAAGTTTTGAAAATCTTAATTACGGGGTCATTTATTTGCTATGGCTTTGGTCTTTTGGTCTATTGATTATCGGAGTAGCTAAAATTCAAAGATTTAAGTATGGCTTAGCTTTGTTGAATATTCTAGTAAGTTATTTACCGATTTTAATTTTTGGATTGTTAAGAAATTGAAAACAGGCAAAATGAGAAAAGGATCTAACATAAGAGCAATTGGATGATAAAAAGATAACCTACATTTCAAGAGTTGAAACAATGGAAGCTACCTAACACTAAAAACCTTTTATGAAATTGTGGAAAAGGGACTAGGTGGGAAGGTGAAAATCACCATTGAACTCTGGAAAAAAGAAATACGCGCTACAACATCACCTTGGAAGACAGTGGGCAGTTCAGAGTAAAAAGAAAGTTTAGTATCTTTTAGAAGCTAGGAGTAGGCTGGTAGTGAAGATTTTCAAATGCCCGCCATCTTCAAGCTGAATCCCGTTACCACACATGAACGCCAAACGGAAACATTCATCTTTCTAGTTGGTCTTTAACTCTGAAACCTAATCCTATGAAAATGAAATTTCTGTTAACTGTACTCATAATTTCAATAACGGGACTACCATGTCTTTCTCAACAATCCGGTGAACTCTATGATGAAATAGCCAAAATGGATAGTATATACTTTTCAGCTCAGAATGCTTGCGACTTGGAAAAGTATGCATCCTATTTGTCAGAAGACTTTGAGTTCTTCCATGATAAAGGTGGATTTACAGCTTCAAAAGATGATGAAATGAAGGGTATGGCTGTTTTTTGTGGTAAAGAACAGCGAACAAGACAACCGCTAAGAAGAGAATTAATTGATGGATCTCTCAAAGTTTATCCGATGGACAACTATGGTGCATTGGAGTTTTGTAACCATGTCTTCTATTTGCAGCTTAAGAATGGAACAGAAAAAGTGGTGGGTTCTGGAAAAATGACTGCTCTCTGGAAACAGATAAATGATGAGTGGAAACTTACTCGAATTATCAGTTATGATCATCAACCACTTGCTGAGGTCGATTTGTCAGATGAGACACTAAGCAAATACGTGGGTGATTACGTGCTACCTGACAGAATCGTCAACATCAAAACCGAAGGTAAACTTTTAAGGGTCACTGATATCAATGACGGTAAGCCAGGATGGACAAAAGAATTGTTTCCAGAAGCTGAGAATATGTTTTATCTGAACTTCGAAAATGTTGTATATGAATTTCTAAAAAAAGGCTCAAATGTAACTACCCTTAACATCTATGAAAACGGGAAGCTTATTGAGGAAGCTCAACGAAGAAAATAGAACCTGTGGAAACAGATGCTAAGCCCATTCGGCATGCTTAGTTGATTGCAAAGAGCATCTGAATCCGATACATTTGAGATAAGCTGAGCCGACTTTGCCTAGCTGATCGTCATATGTAATTATAAAAGACAATGAATTTATTTAAAACCTATCCTAATTTAAGCAGACTGCTTCTGTTTGTGGTTCTAATTCTCATTGCTCTATTTTTACCAGATTTCCTGCCACTACCCCGTGGTACACAAGAAGTTTTTCCATTCATCGGACTAATATTAGTCGTATTGGCTAATTGGATTTTATATAAAACTGAAAAGAAGAATCTTGACGAATTAGGATTCAACTTCAAGGGAATCAATTTAAAATACTTGCCATTTGGGCTAATATTAGGAATAGCAGCTGTGTTAGTTGGATATAACTTAAAAAGTTTTCTGACAGGTGACAAAATAATTTTTCATCAAAATATTAATTACCTGGATATATTAAAAAATCTCTATTGGATTTTACCAACAGCTGCGGTACAGGAATTTATTTGCAGAAGTTATGGATACAAAAAACTGATTTCAATCTACAATTTGAGAATAGCCAACTTAGTTGCTGTTGTGGTTTTTGTATCCATGCACAACATTTTTAACATCGGGGTATTTGGAGCAATATTTTATGCAATTTCAATAGTTATTGGACACTTTGTATTTGCAAATGCTCTTTTAAAATCTGGAACAATTTTTTTTGCTATTGGAATCCATTGGGGTAGTAACATTGCAAATAACCAGTTATTTACTGAAGAAAAATTATCCACTTCAATTCTGTTTCTAGAAAAGGTAATTCAAGAGGAGCCAACTGGATTTAACCCGTTAGGGATTTTACTTTACATCATCACCTTGAATATAGGGTTTATATTGTTGTGGATATTTCTTAATAGATTCAGAAAATGAAAGAATAAATAATAACACTACACACAGCAAAAACAACTAAGAAAACATGCTTTTTGGGACACGTTTCTTAGCCTTGAAAGCCACACACCATATGAAAAGAGAATTCGTCCTATCAATAATAATTAGTCTTATATTTTTATCATTAGGCTTCGCATTGTTGCATTTCGAACTTATTGGATATGGACTTTCATTTTTTGTGTTTTTACCTTTTGCACTTGGGTATATATTGGGAAAATCAACCTTCAAGTCAATCAGCCTTTGGGGGCTGATTATTTCCCTTGCCATTTTTTTTATTCTACTCTTAGCTGGAGAGCTTGAAGGTATGGTATGTATCTTATTGGCTATGCCGTTAATATTGATTGCAATTGGACTTGGAGCATTTGTGAAATACTTGATTAAGAAGAACCGAAACAAGGATAACCAAGACAACTTAATTAAAAGCTCAATTTTACCCCTCTTCCTCTTTCTGACATTTGCATTTATTGAAACTGAACTGACAAAAAATGAGGAATTTATCATAGAGGTCAAATCAGAGATAGTTCTTCCTTATTCTCCCATTCAAGTTTATGAGACCATCAAGTCTGTTGACACACTTGATGCGGAAAAACCTTTCTTAATGAAACTTGACTTGCCAATACCTCAAAAGTGTGTGCTAGAAGAAGAGAAGGTTGGCGGAATAAGGATATGCTATTTTGAAGGTGGGAAGATAGTTGAAAAGATAACTGAGCTGGAAAGAGGCAAACTATTGAAAATGGATGTAATCGACTATCAATTGACTGGAAGAAAATGGCTGGGTTTTAAAGAGGCAATCTATCTTTTTGACGAATTAGAAAAGGGACAGACTAAAATGACAAGAATTACAACATATACCTCTGAGCTTTATCCAAGATTTTATTGGAAACCCTTAGAAAAAATCGGGATTGAACAAGAGCACGAATATGTCTTTAGAAACTTGAAAAAAGATTTAAAGAATAATTACGGTGGGTAACCAAGCGTATTGTTCATTTCCCACTAGATGGAGTCAGGTCAATCTTAGCACTGGGCTTAGTTTGCTTCAAAACACAATTAACATGTGATTTTGTCATTGCTTTCTTACTAAAAATCACCAAACATCCATCTCCGTCAAACCTTTTGATCTTAAGCAATTTCAAGTTTATACCCTTTTCCCCGTTTAACAGCAATCTTGATATTAGGGTCTGGTTTCAATTTTTTTCTGAGTTTTGAAATAAACATATCAAGACTTCGGCCCACGATCACACCTTCATCTTCCCATATCTCTTTTTGTAGCCGGCTTCGCTCTATTACTTCGTTAGGAGACAAAGCAAAAATATGCAATACACGAGTTTCAGTTTTAGTCAGCTCAATGGTCTCTCCATTAATCAGAAGTTTTTGGGACTCTACATCGAAAGAAGAGGATCCCAAACTGAGCAAATCCTTATTTCCATTGTCGGAAGTTGACTTTCTCGGCTTGACAGATTTCAAAAAAATAAATCCGAAAAATGCTAATGCCATAAGAGAACCAATTAGGAACTCATTTTTTGAGAAAGAAATAGCTGCTGGTTTAAATTGAATGTTGATCGTGTAGTTTCCAAGTGGTTGGACTCTACCTAAGCAAGCTTTAATGTCATCTTTCTTGTTTTTGGAAATAGCATATCCAAAAATTACACTGGCCTCGGCAGGGTTTACCACGCTTACCACATAATCACGCGGAAAGGGGCTTTCGGCTAACAATCGTTGGATCGTGTTTACAAGGGAATCGGCTTGGAAAGTAAGCTCATTCTCAAAACTGATCTGATATTCATTTTCGGCGATCTTTTCTATTGGAAGCACCCGTGAGGTACTATCGCCTGATTGCAAGAGTATTTCATGCCCGATTTTTCGAAGCAAAACTTCTTGCCTAGCAAGATCAAAGTCATCATTGCCCACCATGTTAAACCCCACGCTCGCCAAAGAGATAATAATCAGTAAAACAGATCCCAACAGGTAGTTACGTTTTTGGGAGAGGAGTTTTTGCAAGAGATCCATTCTGTCAATAGTTTATTTACAAAGTTTACATTCTTCTTTACAATTAGGATTCTTCTGATAGTTAATATCAAAGTAGATTCGCTGAATCAATCATTGTAAGGTAGTAAAAACGATAAAATGATAAAATACGTTTCCGCTCTCACTTTATTCTTGACGCTTGTTCTGTTCGCTTCTTGTGGACCAAGCAAAACCAAAGATGCACAAGAGAATTCTGATCCTGTGGCAATAAGCTCTGAAATTAAAGTCCAAACTACCTCTCAAGGACCTAAAGCGATCACTCGTACGATTCTTCAAGATAAAAATGGTGATATATGGATTGCTACTTTTGAGGGTGTTTATCGATACGATAACGAACAGAAAAATTTCATCAATTTGACCAGCGAAGTGAGTTCGGCTCGCTTCTTTTCTATTTTGGAAGATAGCAAGGGTGCTATTTGGCTGGGCTCCATTGGGTCTGGTGTTTATTATTATGATGGAGAAGGCTTTCAAAATTTTACAACCGAAGACGGACTTTTGAATAATGAAGTCACGAGTATTTACGAAGACAAATCCGGCAATATTTGGCTCGGTGTCAATGGAGGATTAAGCCGTTTTGACCCTTCGGCAGTACTCAGGAAAAGTGGAAAAGTCCAAGCTATTGGAGAATCAATCCTTCAAAATTTTATAATTGAAGAAGACTCAATCAGGGAAGATCATACAGGGAAAATCATTCCTGATTTTTCACGTCCTCCAAATGAAGTGACTTCTATTGTTGAAGACAAAACAGGTAATCTTTGGGTTGCCACTAGGGGTAATACCTTTATTTATGATAGGGAAAAATTCACCCCTGTTACTTACCATGGTAAACCTTTCAAGAATGTTCGATCACTTCTTAAGGATTCAAAAGGAAATATTTGGCTCGGTGGCAATGATGGTCTTTGGCGCTATGAACCTTCGGCTTCGCTCAGTGCAGGTAGCGGTACATTTACTAATTTCTCACAGAATTTTGTGGGTTATATGATTGAAGATAGTAAAGGAGACATTTGGATGGGTTCAGAAGGAGACAAAGGCTGGATACTTTCCCGCTATGAAGGACTTTCATTGTCTCAGGACAAGATTAAGGTGGCCGAAATAAATCCAATTAAAGGAAAGATGCTTTTTGGGATGATGGAAGCCAATGACGGAAGTATGTGGGTTGGATCTTTAGATGGGGTATATCGTTTTGATCCCAACGTTCCTGTCGAAAAGGAAAATACCAACCAATAAAAAGCTAACTCAAAATTTAAGTCTATTTAAAAATGAAAAATAAAAGAACCGTATTCTCTTGCCTGATTATTCTTTTAGCGGGTGTTACTTATTTTGCAACAGAAGCTCAACAACCTAATAACACCCAACGTGCTGACTTTTCCGGGGTATGGAAATCCAAGGAGTCGATAAGTATGGGTGGAAATATTGTTTGCAGCTTCGACGCTGGTGATCGTATGCTGGCGAATACCATGAAAATAACACAACAGCCCACTTTTCTTACTATTGCGACATCAAGTTCCTTTCCTGGTGAGGTGCCGGTTGCAGGTACTGAAAAACTGACCTTTGATGGTAAAGTCGGCCAAATTGATCATGGGCCTGATAGAGGGAAGAAGTTTAGCTCAAAATGGTCTACCGATAGGCAAACACTGACTGTTAATTCCACCGTTCACCTGATGATTCATAAGCCATATAAGGAAAACCCTATGGAACAAATGCTTGTATATGTAACGGAGGTTTGGGAATTGAGTGATGATGGCAAGACGATTACGATTCAGGCCAAAGCGAAATCAGATTCCTTAGGGGAAGAACGTTCTTGGACTACTGTGTTTGAAAAAGCTAATTTGCACTCAAATATCAATAAATGAATAAGATTGAAGCTTTGAATGAAAGCCTAGACCGGGTAAAAACAGAAATATACAATGAGTTATCTTTCAAAATTTCAGAACTGAAGAACGAAGGGGAGGGGAAAGAATATGATGCCTGTCAATTTAAATTGAATAGACTGAAGATAATCTGTAGGAGTTCTAAAATAACACCCAAAAAATCAGGGCAGTTTGTGACTTTTTGGAAGCGAAATCTTCTTGGAATAACTGAGCCTTTTTCAGAATCTGACTCATTTGATTTTTACCTAATCAATGTCACATCAGGAGAACGTTTCGGTCAATTTGTATTCCCAAAATCCGAATTGATAAAGAAGGGAATTGTTACCTCAGAAAGAAAAGAAGGGAAGAGAGGTTTTCGGGTTTATCCACCTTGGGACAATACTCAAAATAAACAAGCGGAAAGAACTCAAAAATGGCAATTGTCTTACTTTTTCGAGATTGGAAAAATGACCGATTTGGAGAAAGTAAAACGCCTGTATTTGAATACAAAGTAGGAACAAGTTTATTTCTATTACAGTGTCCTGAAACCATCAGAACAAACAATTCTCACTATTTTCCTGACCCAATTTTTTAATCAATCCCATCAAACCCCAATTACTTTTTCATATGTTGATGTTCGTCAAAAACCCTGATGAGAGCTTTATTTTGAAACGTTGATTTTTTAGGTTTGCGGCAAAAAAAGCAAGGCATGATCTGTGAGATTGAGAATAAGATTATAGAGGAGTTCAATTCAACCAATATTTTACCTCAAACTCCCTTTTGGGTACGAGTTAAAAAGGATCAGGGATTTGTCCCTCACGGGTTTGAATTAACCATATCAAAGGACCTCTATAAATTGCAAGAGATCAAAAAATAGGAGTTCTGGAGTAGATTGATTGCAATTGAGGGGTGAAATTTTTACGATTCAATTCTATCTGGTAGTGTATCAACTTCTTAGAAGTTTAAAATTTAAATCTTTAATTATTTTTGGGTTAACTATGGATAAAAAAGGACAAAAAGTGGAAGAATAGGTATTTATATTCCTTTGAAAACATTAATTTGTTTGAGTCTATTAAATTGTTGATTTGAACCTAGTTGCAATGAATTTTTACCGGACTGCACTTGTATTTTTTGTCAGCCTCCTATCCCTCAATTTTGTTTTGGCTCAGGATAAGCCAAAAAAGGAGAAATTGACCATGGAGGTTTTTCGAGATTCATTGGATAACAAGCTTGATCTCAGTGATTTCTTAATCAATTTTCATGGCTTTATTCCTGTGGCACAAATTGTTACAGAGCCTGCATTAGGAGGTATTGGAGTGGTTTTCTCTCCTATATTTATTAAACCCAATAAGAATCAAAATCTGGGTGAATTTGTACCTCCGGATATTACTGCTGCATTTGGTGGGATTACCGGAAATAAAACTTGGGGAGTAGGTGCAATGCGCATAGCTTCCTTACCAAAGCAACATTTAAAATATAGAGTTGGAGCGGCATATGGAGATGTAAACATGGATTTCTATAGGGACTTGCCAATGGTAAGTGAGCGTAAGTTTGGCTTTAATTTTAACACCACTGCTGTTTTTGCTTCGGTACTTCGGCAGATTGGAAAAACCCAATTATTTGTAGGGCTGGAATATCTATACTTGAGAAATAAAGTTCGTCCTGATTTCGGCTTAGAAAACCTTCCAGAATTTGCAACTGATAAATCCCTGGATAATAATCTGAGCAGTATTGGAATAGCGATGGAATATGACAAAAGGGATAATGTCTTTACGCCAAATAAGGGACTCTACATCGTCTCAGATTTTAAGATGAATGGTTCCTGGACAGGTAGTGATTATGAGTATCAAAATCTAAATATCGCAGCATTTCAATACCTTCAATTGGCTCCAAAATGGGTGAGTGGCTTTAGGTTGGAAGGAAGAATGCAATTTGATGATGCACCATTTTACTTGAAGCCTAGTGTTTCCTTGAGGGGAGTGCCTATGGCCCGATATCAAGGGGATCAGACTTACCTTGTAGAAACGGAACAGCGGTATGATATTACTGATCGATGGAGCGTTTTAGGGTTTGTAGGAACGGGTAAAGCTGTTACGAAGGAAATATCCTTTTCAGAAGCTGATTTGGTCTATAATTATGGAACTGGATTCAGGTATTTAATAGCCCGGAAGTTTGGAATTAGAACAGGGGTAGATGTGGCTTGGTCCAACAATGATTTGGGTTGGTATATAATTTTTGGTTCAGCCTGGAACAATAGAAACTAAACAGAGACAAACCATTTTTTTAACTTTAGATTTAAAGTTTTTAAGCAACCCAATTGATCAGATTTTGAATCTTGATGCTGAATTTGTAATCTCACAAATATGAAAACTACGGCTGAACACAATGAGCGAATAGCGAAAATGACATTTGCATCAGTGTATCCTCATTATGTAACCAAAGTTGAGAAGAAGGGCAGGACCAAAGAAGAATTACATCAAGTGATCGAATGGTTGACTGGCTTTGATGAGAAAAAATTACAAGAAATGATCACAGCGAAATTGACGTTTTTCGCCTTTTTTGCTGAAGCAAATCTCAATCAAAATGCAAACCTGATTACCGGTTTGATTTGTGGGTATCGTGTGGAGGAAATTGAAAATCCTTTGACTCAGCAGGTAAGGTATTTGGATAAGTTGGTCGACGAACTGGCCAAAGGAAAGAAAATGGAGAAAATACTGAGGTCAAGCTAGATTTAGCTCAAGATTTTCTCCGCGGTGATTGGTAAATTTTTCACCCGCTTGCCACTTGCTTGGTATACTGCATTGGCGATCGCTGCTCCTGTAGGCGGCATAGAAACTTCTCCGCCACCTTCTGCTTTTTCTTCAGGTCGGTCTATCATGGCTACTTCCACTTGAGGAACATCTATAAATCTGAAAATGGGATAATTAGACCAATTTTTACTGCTTATTTTATCTTTCTCAAAACTTACTTGCTCAAGCAGCGTCCAGCTGGCAGCCTGGATCATTCCGCCTTCATATTGGTTTTTAATTCCGTCTAAGTTGATGATTTGACCTACATCACCTACTCCCCACAATTTTTGAAGTTCGATTGTCCCTTCATTTTTATCTACCTTAATTTTAGCGGCAACAGCTGCATAGGCAGTATTATTTTTGTACCGGGAAAAGGCCATTCCTACACCTTCTCCATCACCCATATTTTCCGAGCTACACATCTGCTGAAGCTTCTGGATTACAGCGATGGCTCTTGGATCGTCTAGTTGCTTTATTCTGAATTCAAATGGATCTATACCTGCTTTTTCTGCCAGTTCATCCATAAATGACTCAATAGCAAAAATATTAGAATAGGACCCTAAGCTTCGCAATGAGGAAATACGTAATGGACCATCAAAAAAATGGGCATTTACCTGCATGTTAGGGAAAGAGTAATAGGGATCAGCGTTTCTATGTCCTCCGCCCAAATAACCTCTTCCTTTCAGTTGAACAGGGTTTTCTAGGTACCTAGCATCTATAAGTGTGGCAGGATCTCTATCGGGACGCAAGCTATGTGAGTCAGTCCAAATATCTGATTTCCAAGTGCTGATTCTCCCTTGATCATCCAAACTCGCCTCCATTTCCATGATCATTGCAGTGCCATAAGGCTCCCAGGTATGTTCGTCTTGTCGGGACCATTGAACTCTCACATGTTTTCCTGGATATGCCAAAGCCAGAATTGCTGCATCGGCAGCAGCATCATCAGCAGTGCTATGCCCAAAACATCCAGCTCCGGGTGCTGAAATCACATGAATATCATTTTCATCCATATTGAGCATGGCAGACATCGCCCTCCTCATTGGATAAATTCCTTGACTATGTGACCAAACAGTCAATTTCTTCCCATCATAGAGAGCAATGCCACAAGCAGGGCCAATGGAGCCATGCATGATGTAGGGCTTGGTGTATTTTGCTTTAAATAGATTTTTGCCTTCCGAAGCGGAAAGAACATCTCCTTTATTTCGGATTTCTCTGGAAGGCTCAGCGATAGATTTTAAATGATCAAAAAGTTGCTCTTCGGCTGGTAGGTTGGTTTCTGAAGTCCATTCAGAATTCTGCCTTAAATACGCTACAGCTTTTACAGCCTGAAACTCTCTTTCTGTAATTACCCCAACAAAACTTCCACTCACATGGGTCTTTAAAACGCCTGAAACGGCAGCATTTAGACCTGATGTGTTTAAACTGTCTAGCTGGGCTTGATAGCTTGGGGGGCGCAATACTCTTGCATGAACCATTCCCGGAAATCGAAGATCTTGAATATAAACTTCTTCTCCCCGAACCATTTTTGGAATATCCTTTCTTGGAACGGATTTGCCTACATAGCGATATTCAGCATAGTCTTTAATTGAGACAGGTTTGCTGACTTCCATGTCAATCTGTGCTCCATCTAAAATTTCTGCAAAGTTTAAGCTCTTGTTTCCTGTTTTGGTTTTCACTTTTCCTCCATAGAAAATCAAATTTTCTACACCTGTATTTAGCTTATTACTGGCCAGTTCCAAAAGTTTTTGTCTGGCAGTGGCAGCGGCATACCTTACGGCCATAGCACTACCCGGGATCGAGCCACTTCCTGAAGTAAATCCTTCATCAGGGGTTACTTCTGTTTCAGCTAGGTGAACTTCCACCTGTTCAAGTTCCAAATCCAATTCTTCCGCAGCTACTTGGCAGACTGCCATTCGAATCCCCTGACCTAGCTCTACCTTGCCAGAATAAATAAGCACAGAGCCATCTTCAAGTACCTGAAGCCAAGCATTAACCTGAGAGGCATCTCTTAGATTTCCAGGAAAATCACCTTCGAAATCCACTCTGGAAGCCATTTTTTGTTCCTGCTCAGCAAAACAGGAGCTGAGTAAAGGGAATCCCACGCTGATATATCCGATCTTTCTAAGAAACTTTCTTCTGGAGGTTTTGGGTAGCTCAATCATGATTTGGGATTAAAGTTTTTTAGAGGCAGTTTGAACAGCCTTAATTATTCTTGAATGAGTACTGCAGCGACAAAGATTTAATTGAAGGGCACTTCGAATCTCTTGGTCAGTTGGTTTGGGATTATCATTTAGCAAACTCACGGAGGCCATTACCATTCCATTGAGGCAGTAGCCACATTGCGCAGCTTGTTCCTCGATAAAGGCTTCTTGAACAACATGAAGTTTTCCATTTTCACTTGCCAAACCTTCTATCGTTGTGATTTTTGATTCTCCTATGCTTGAAATAGGTCTCATGCAGGAAGTAGTAGCAACACCATCTATCAATACCATGCATGCACCACACTGGGAGAGGCCACATCCGAATTTTGGTCCGTTGAGTTCTAAATTATCCCGAAGGACATATAGTAAGGGCGTATCATCTTCGGTCTCTACGGTTTTTTGAGAGCCATTGATATGTAGGATATATTGGGGCATAGTCAGCTGTGTCAATTTCTAAGATAAGGAATTGATAATTTAAATAGTAGGGAATCATTATAAACGGAGGTTGGAATTTTGATCTCTGGTTAAATCTTTCAGATAGTAAAAAATATGAGTTGAATTGGGGATAGTCTTTTGTTAAATTAATGAGGGTAAGATTGAGTTTCTATCCAGTTTGAAATGAAAATTAGGCTTTTGATTTTCCTGATGATTGTTAGTTCTCTATTTGGATATTTGGAATGGGGAGGAGGTAATCATTCCTTTTTGTTCCAGGTGGAAGGAGAATTTGCGGCCAAATTGTTTGTTGACCCCAAATCTGTGCTTCACCCATTGACAGTTTTTCCCATAATAGGGCAAATCCTTTTGCTGATCACTGTTTTTCAGGCTAAACCCAATAGAATCCTCATTTATATAGGAATAGCAGGATTGGGATTATTAATAGGGTTTATGTGCTTTGTTGGATTAATAGGGTTAAACATGAAGATTGTTTTTTCAACTATTCCATTTCTAGTTTTGGCAATAATCACAATAAGAGCAGTAAAAAATAGTATCGAGAGGGAAGTAAAGTGAGCATAAAGCGCTTGATGGAGGCTATTTTCACATTTTGCTCAGAAATCAAGGCCTTGGCTTTGCTCATCAAATCAATCCCTTTTACCTTTAGCAGGTAGTATTACCACCTAATATTTTCTTTAGTATTTATTCCAAAACCCTATGATCCAAAAATATTTTTGGTTGATTCTGGTGGCATTAATGGTCACTATTGGAGCGGAAGCTCAGAATACCTTACATCCAACATCTTCTGAATACGAATACCCAACTGATCCCAAAGTGGCTGAGAAGCTGGAACATTGGCGAGATCAAAAATTCGGGATTTTGATTCACTGGGGCATTTATGCAGTGCCGGGAATCGTCGAGTCATGGAGCATTGTCAATGAAGATTGGATCAACAGAAAAGATACAACTCAGAGCTATGAGGATTATAAAGATTGGTATTGGGGACTAAATGAGAAATTTAACCCACAAGGATTTGACCCCAGCCAGTGGGCGGATGCTGCTGCCAAAGCAGGAATGAAATATGTGGTTTTTACCACCAAGCATCATGATGGCTTCAATATGTTTGATACCCAGTTTACGGATTATAAAATCACCAATGGGCCCTTTGCAAATCATCCCAAAGCAGATGTGGCTAAATATGTTTTTGATGCCTTTAGAGAAAAGGATATGATGATTGGAGCCTATTATTCTAAACCAGATTGGCATTCTCAATATTACTGGTGGGATTATCGAGCTACTCCTGATAGAAATGTCAATTATGACATCCGTAAGCACCCTTGGAGATGGAATCAATATGTTCAGTTTACGCATAATCAATTGAATGAAATCACCAGCAATTATGGGGATATTGATATCCTTTGGTTGGATGGGGGATGGGTTAGACCCAAATCCACAGTAAATGAAGAGGTCTTGAGCTGGGGTGCACCAATCCCTGAATTCAGTCAGGAAATCGATATGCCTAAAGTGGCTAAGATGGCAAGGGAAAATCAAGAGGGAATATTAATTGTGGATCGTACGGTTCATGGTCCATTTGAAAATTATAGAACTCCTGAGCAAGGTATTCCATCGGAGATGTCTTCCGATCCATGGGAAAGTTGCATCACTTTAGGTGGTGCTTGGGGGTATGTTCCAAATGATAAATTTAAACCTTCCAGAAAAGTCATTCACCTGTTGATAGAGATAGTGGCAAAAGGAGGAAACTTATTATTGGGTGTGGGACCCACCGCAGATGGAGTGTTCTTACCTGAGCAGGTTTCTAGATTGGAAGAAATTGGAGCTTGGATGGAAGTGAATGGAGAGGGAATTTATAATACCCGAGCGATTCAGGATTTTAAAGATGAAAAACTCTATTTTACAAAAGGGAAGGAAAAAGAAATGTATGCTTTATTGCCTCTAGAAGAAGGAGAAGAACTTAGCGAAACAATTTCTTGGACCAAAAATGCTCCCAAAGAAGGGAGCAAGATCACGATTTTGGGAGAAAATAAATCCCTTCGATGGAAAACTGAAGATGGCAAGACCTTGGTTTCAATTCCCAAAAGTCTGCAGAAAAAGCTCTCAGGAGCACCAGCAATTGTCTTAAAATTTGAAGGCAATTGATTGGGTATTACCATTTGAAATAATTTTGAGTAGTCAGCCAGGTTAATTTGGCTGACTATTTTTTTATCTTGATCCTTGATTTCATTCTTCTTTGTTTTTCAAAATCTTGTTTTCAGATGAACCCAAAAGTTGATTTCTTTTTCGAAAAACCTTCCCAGTGGCAGCAGGAGTATTTGCTTTTAAGATCTATTATTCTTGATTCTGAATTGATCGAGGAATTAAAATGGGGTGTTCCTTGCTACACTTTTCGTGGAAGCAATGTGGTCTTGATTCATGGTTTTAAGGATTATTGTGCCATCCTATTTCACAAAGGTGCCCTTCTAAAAGATCATGAAGGAATTTTGATTCAACAAACAGAAAATGTCCAGGCGGCTAGACAAATGAGGTTCACAGAATTGAAGGAAATTCAAGTACTAAAAGCGACCATCAAAGCATATGTTTTTGAAGCGATTGAGGTGGAAAAAGCAGGGCTAAAAGTTGAATTAAAGAAAACCTCAGAATTCCCAATGCCAGAGGAATTCAAATCTATACTAGAGGTAGATTCCGAATTGAAAAAAGCATTTGAAAGCCTGACTCCCGGAAGGCAACGAGGTTACATGCTTTATTTTTCACAAGCCAAACAATCCAAAACCAGGGAGACAAGAATTGAAAAATATATGCCTAAAATTTTTGAAGGTAAGGGACTAAACGACTAATGGAAATTGAAGAAATCAAATATAATGCCCTTGGACGTAGATCAATATTTAACTGAAGGTTGTGGAAGATGTAATTTGGGAGGTACACCCAACTGCAAAGTTCACTCCTGGACGAAGGAATTGCATCTGCTAAGGCAAATTGTGCTGAGTTCCGGTCTGAAAGAGGAAGTGAAATGGGGAGTTCCAACGTACACCCTGAATGGTAAAAATGTATTGATTATAGCTGCTTTTAAAGATTACTGCTCCATTAATTTTTTTAAAGGATCTTTGCTAAAAGACCCTGAAAGAATATTAGAGAGGCCGGGAGAAAACACGCAATTTTCAAGGTCATTAAAATTCAAAAGTGTTTCTGAAATTACGGAATTGGATCAAACCATTAGAGAGTATCTTTTTGAATCAATTGAAGTGGAGAAAGCGGGGATAGAGCCAGAGAAGAAAGATAAACCACAAATGATGATTCCAGAGGAACTACAAATGAAATTGGATGAAGATCCAGGTTTTAAAGAGGCCTTTGAGAGTCTTACGCCAGGAAGACAGCGTGGCTATCTCCTTCACTTCACACAGGCAAAACAATCGAAAACCAGGCTTGCTCGAATAGAAAAGTGCATTCCCAAAATTTTGATGGGTAAAGGACTGCAGGAACCTATATAAACTTTAAAATTCAGGTTTGATACTTCGAGTTCTTTTGCCTGTTCATTTTTTAAGAATTACCGATACTCCATAATATTTCCGATTTTGTTGTTCCTTAAAATGTGTTTTTAAAATGAGAAAGATTATTGTTTTGTTAGTCACTTTTATTTGGGCAACAAACTTGATGGCCCAAGAAGAAAGTGTGACGCTCAAATGGTGGAACCCAGAATCCAGCGAGGTGCCTGTAATAAGTGGCCAAGCCTGGAGTGAGGAGCTTCCTTCAATTTACCATAGGTTGCCGGCGAGAGCCGAGGAGAATGTGAGAGATGCCGTATGGAATTTGTCAAAGCAGGCAGCAGGTTTATCGATACGATTTTGGACTAACTCGGAAACTATTGAGGTAAAATATGCCGTGTCTGGTGGAGTTTCTTTTCCCCATATGCCTGCCACTGGCAAAAGTGGTCTGGATCTATATAGTAAATCCTATGATGGAGATTGGCAAAGGAGCTGGGGGAAATACTCGATTGGATCCGAGTCAAATTACAAGTTTGTAATCGATGAGGATTCTCAAAAATACCATCAGTATGGAAGAGAATATCAATTGTTTTTACCGCTTTATAATGAAGTGACCCAGTTAGAAATAGGAGTGGGTGAGGATGCCATTTTCAAAATACTTCCTTTAAAGAATGAGAAGCCAATCGTTGCCTATGGAACCTCCATTTGCCAAGGAGCCTGTGCTTCAAGACCTGGGATGGCTTGGACAAATATTTTAGAAAGGAAACTAGAGAGGCCTGTATTGAATCTGGGTTTTTCTGGAAATGGAAAAATGGAGCCTGAAATCATTGACCTATTGACGGAGATAGATGCCAAGCTTTACATTTTGGATTGCTTGCCCAATTTAAGTCCAGAAAATGATGATGTCTACCAACTTACCTTAGATGCTGTTCATCAGCTAAAAGAAAAACGGCCCAACACTCCCATCATATTGACAGAACATGTGGGATATGCGGATGCTACGACCAACATGAAAAATCATGTTCATGTTAAAAGCCTAAATGAACAATATGAGAAAGCTTTCCTAAAACTGAAGTCAGAAGGTATTTCTGGAATCTTTCTTTTAGAAAAGGAAGACTTGGGACTTGGGTATGATTCATTTGTGGATATTATCCATCCCAATGATTTGGGGATGCTGGAGTATGCGGATGCCTATGAAAAGTTGATTCGAGAGGTTTTAAATGAACCTCTGGGTAATCTCTCGACGACGATTCCCATGAGTCAAAGCCGTGATATTGCGGTTTATAATTGGGTGGAGAGGCATCAGCGAATTTTGGAGATGAATCAAGAAAAAGCTCCTGAAATCTTAATTTTTGGAAACTCAATTGTGAATTTCTGGGGTGGTGAGCCGGCTATTAAAAACGTCAATGGACCGACTAGTTGGAAAGAATTATTTGAACCTCTGGGAGTGAGAAATTATGGCTATGGATGGGATCGAATAGAAAATGTGCTTTGGAGAGTATATCACGATGAATTAGATGGGTTTGAGGCAAAGCAAATCGTTTTGATGATAGGAACGAATAATATTCACCTTAATAGCCATGAGGAAATTTTGGAGGGCTTAGAAAATCTGATTCAAGCAATTCAGGATAGACAGGCTAAAAGCGAAATTCTTATGGTAGGATTACTTCCGAGAAGGGGAATGGAGGCTGAAATCGCTTCCTTGAACCTTAAAATTTCTCAAATGGTTTATTTAGCTAATGTTGAATATAAGGACCTAGGGAAAGGATTGTTGAAAGTGGATGGAACGTTAAATGAAAACCTGTTTTCTGATGGTTTACATCCCAACGAAGAGGGATATCGAATCATCGGAGAAGAGCTTTTACCGGAATTGAAAAAATAAAAAATACGTACTATTAAAAGCCTCCCGAAGTTGCTTCCTTTTCTCAACTTCGGGAGGGGTTCGTTGTGTTATTTAGAGTTTGTCAAATAGCGAGAATTTTTAGGAAACAATTCCTTGACAGCTGCTACCGGCACCCGCAGTACAACCATAGCAATGTTGGCTAATAGCAATTTCTCTGTTTTGAAGTATTGCCTCCTGATAATCCGAGATATGTTTGATTTTACTATTCACAGGTAAATCCAACATTTGATTGAAATCACAATCATATAAGCTTCCATCCCAACCCACAGAAAGTGTGTTGGTGCACATGACATTGGACACAGTAGCAGGATTAAATGCCTCTACTAAGCTGTACATATAATCTTCGTAATTATCTGTGGCAACCAAGTAATCCAAAAACCTGCTGATCGGTAGGTTCGTGATAGCAAAAAGCTCATTGAATTCAATTCCGAAATCTTTTCTAAGAGCAGATTTGAAGTCAGCTTCTAAGGATTTTTGGTCGGCTGGCAGAAATGCTCCCGATGGATTGTAAACCAAATCAAGTTTCAAAGGGCTGTTTTCCATTCCATAACCTAACTCATTTAAAATTCTCAAAGCTTCAATTGATTGTTGGAACACCCCATTTCCACGTTGGGAATCAGTTTTTCCCTGAGTCCAGTGAGGCATAGAGCTGACCACATGGATACCATGTTTCTTAAAGAATTCAGGGAGATCGTAATATTTTTTGTTCGACCTCATGATTGTAAGATTGGAGCGAACGATAAAATCTTTGACTCCAATTTTACTAGCTTCCTCTACAAACCATCTGAAATTTGGGTTCATTTCCGGTGCTCCCCCTGTCAGATCAAGAGTGTGTGCAGTGGTGTTTTTTAACACTTCCAAGCACTGCTCCATGGTTTCCCGAGTCATTATTTCTTTGCGGTCAGGCCCCGCATCCACATGGCAATGCTTGCAAACCTGATTGCACATGTACCCTACATTGATTTGAAGGATTTCTAAGTTTTTAGCACGAAGAGGAAACTGCCCGGATTCAGAAATCTTTTGCTTAAAAGTTGGCAAATGACCCTCTGAAAATAACTCGTTGGATAGAATTTTTAATTGTTTCTGTCCATCTGCAAGCTCACTATTTCTACGTTTTAAAGACTTAATCATAAATTACATTTCCAATTTGTTCACTTTATTCATCATTTGAACCCCATGTACTAAGGAGGCTCCACCTCGAATAGCTCCGGCTACATGAAGAGCTTCCATCATTTCTACTTTAGTGATTCCCCGTGTCAATCCATCACCGGTATAGGCATCGATGCAATAAGGGCACTGAATTGTGTGTGCTACCGCAAGAGCTATTAATGATTTCTCTCTTGCACTCAATTCTCCCTCTTCAAAAACACTGTTGTAATAATCGAAAAACTTGTTCCCCAACTCTTCATTCCATTCACTGATTTTTCCGAATTTTTTTAAGTCTGCTGGATCGTAATACGTTTTTTGCATGATGTAGGATTGCTTGTTTTTGTTAAGATATTTTATTCTTTTTTATCTCACTTGGAGAACTTGAGTTTAATGGGGTTTTGTCTTTTGAATGACAATCTATTCATAGGGCAAAGCCACAATGGGAATCTATATTTACTATTAAAGGTTCACGTTTAACCATAACTTACGAGAAAACTTGATGAATGGACTTTGGTTTATTTATTTAACCAAGACGAGTATCGGATTCATTTTTCCAATAGATTTGCTACAAACCAAGTTGTAAGTTTTTTCATGCCACATATTCGTAAAGCAGTTTTTGAGGAAGATAAGCATGAGGTTTGGGAAATTTTCTCAAAGGTGATTCAGTTGGGAGATACCTACGTTTTTGAACCTGACACACCGAAGGAAAAATTAGAAGGTTATTGGTTTGCATCCTATATGGATAGTTTTGTGTTGGTCGATGAATATGGAGTAGTTCTGGCTACCTATATCATCAAACCCAACCAGATAGGTTTAGGGGATCATATTGCCAATGCCAGTTATATGGTACATCCAGATCATCAGGGTAAAGGCTTTGGGGCCATGTTGTGTGAGCACTCAATCTCTTTTGCCACGGAAAAAGGGTTTAAAGGGATTCAGTTTAATATTGTAGTGAGTACCAACAAGCCTGCGGTCCATCTATGGGAGAAGTTTGGGTTCAATATTATAGGAACAACACCCGGAGGATTTCGACACCGCAAATTGGGTAGGGTCGATACTTATATCATGTTTAAGGATATTTCAGATAATTTGTGAAAACGAGTTTATACAATTTTAGATTAAAAGAAATAGTATGCTAAACTGTCAAAAAGAGCTTTTCAGTCTAAAGCCAGAGGTACATTATTTAAACAATGCCTACAGGGCGCCCTTGCTCAAAAGTTCTGAAGAAGCGGGTATTCAATCCCTGATCAACCAAAGGAATCCTTTTCAATTGAAGCCAGATGATTTTTTTGACGGGGTTGTAGAGGTTAGAAGATCCTTTGCCCAATTGGTGAATTGCCAGGCAAGTGAAGTAGCAGTAGTGCCATCAACTTCCTATGGATTTACATCAGTATTGAATAACATAAAAGCGGGTAACAGGAAGAAGGCGGTTGTGGTGAAAGATGAGTTCCCGAGTGGTTATTTTGCGATGGAAAGGTGGACGAGAGAGAATCAGGCAGAGTTACAAACCATTGACCCTGATTCTCAGCAAAAGCAGAAAGGGGAAAGTTGGAATCAACGGCTCATAGAGGCTATTGATGAAAAGACTGCCGTAGTTTTAATCAGTTCGATCCACTGGATGAGCGGAGTGAAGTTTGATTTAAAAGCTATTGGTGAAAAGTGTCATCAAGTAGGGGCTTATTTTATCGTGGATGGCACCCAATCAGTAGGAGCTCTACCAATGGATGTTGATAAATATCGTATTGATGCGTTGGTTTGTGCTGCTTACAAATGGCTATTGGGACCCTATTCTCTCGCCTTGGCCTACATAGGAGAAAAGTTTGCCAATGGGATTCCACTGGAGGAGTCTTGGATGAATCGAGTAAATGCAAGGGATTTTGGCTCTCTATCAGATTACTCAGATCAATATGAGCCCGGAGCTGGTAGGTTTAATGTGGGGGAAACCAGCAATTTCATCATGATGCCTATGCTCAAAGCAAGTTTAAGCCAATTATTGGAATGGAGACCCGAACAAATTCAGGCATATGCAAAAAATCTTAATCAGCCTTTAAGAGATTTTATTCTGGCAAATGGAGGAATGGTAGAAAAAGATGAATTTCTTGCTTACCATCTGATTTGCCCTGTTTTGCCCGAAAATGTGGTTTTGAGTTCATTGAAGAAAAGCTTGGACGAGCATCAAATTTACCTTTCTGCCAGAGGCGAAAATCTTCGGGTTTCGGTTAATGTTTTTAATACAGAGAAAAATATTGAGAGTTTGATTGAAGCGATTAAGAAAGAAATATTGTAGAAAAACAGAAATAAGTATTGCTATAAGCTGTTTTTAGAATTTTTATTTTTAGATAATCCATTTTTATAATTGGATTCTTATTGATTTTTTTAAAAGTAATAATTATCCGTATTTTTCGTGTTATGAAAAATATAGTGTTAAGTATATTTATTGTTTCCCTGTTAGCATTTTCTCAGGTATTTGCTCAAAATCAAGAAACAACCAAGAAAATTCCAATTCAGGTAAATGGTGTATTTCCTCACATATCTGTTGTGGGCCCATCGGATAAAAATAGAAGTGAAAGTGGGATAGGGGCATTGATCCCGTGGGCTGATAAGCTATGGATGATTGGGTATGTTGCGCATATTCAAGGTTCAGGTATTGGATTATATCAAATTTCTGAAGATATGTCCATGCAAAAGCACCCTGAAAGCATTACTGGGACATTTGCTAACCGTATGATTCATAACCCATCTGAGCAGGCGATTATAGGCCCTCATTTTATTGATAGTGAAGGAGAGGTCAGGACTAGTCTAGAGCTATCCAAACATAGACTGGCGGCTACAATGGAGCATTTAATTGATCCGACAAACAAAGTCTATTTTCTTACCATGGAAGGGTTGTTTTTCGAATGTGATGTAAACACACTTGAAGTTAAAGAGCTTTTTAATTTGTATAATGAGTTAGAAATTCCAAAAACAGGGTACGTGCATTTTAAAGATGGACATACTGGAAATGGAAGGGTGGTGGTAGCTAATAACTCTTATGATGAGCGTGATTTTCTAGAAGAATCATTTGCTGGAAGACTAGCTGAATGGGATGGAAAAAGTGAAAAATGGACTATTCTAGAACGAACAGCTTTCATAGGTGTAGGAGGAAAGAATAGCTCTAATTTTGCAGGTAAATCCATTTATGGTAACCCTATTTTTGCAATTGGCTGGGATAAGAAGTCTGTAATTTTAAAGGCCTATAATGATCGATCCAAAGAATGGAAAAGATACAGGATGCCAAAAGGAAGTCACTCATTTGACCATGCATGGAATACGGAGTGGATGCGGATCAGAGAAGTTCAAACAGAAAGATTCATAATGGATGCACATGGAATTTTTTATGAATTACCAATGATGACCTATGGGGGCTTTGTTTGGGGAATAAAGCCGATTTCTTATCACCTCAGAATTGTTCCTGATTTTGTTTTTTGGAGGGGAATGTTCGTGATGGCAGGTGATCAAACTGATCATGGAGTGGGACAACCTCAATCTGGATTATTGTTCCAAAATATAGATGACCTATGGAATTATGGAAAACCTTCTGGAATTGGGGCAGTTTGGCAAAATGAAGAGGTGGATGCAGGAACTGTTTCAGATCCGTATCTTATGAATGGTTTCGATAAAAAAATGATTCATTTTAAAAATGAAGGAACAGTTCCAGTCTCGATTACAATAGAAGTAGATTTCTTGGGGAATGAAGAGTGGTCGGAGTATAAAATGATCCAAGTAAAACCGGGAGAATATGTGCCTTACATTTTTCCGGTCGGTTACTCAGCTCATTGGGTCAGGTTAAAATCCGATGCAAGTACAAAGCTGACAGCTCAATTTGTTTACAATTGACTTAAAACACTATTCCTAAATTCTTCTTTTATTAGTAGATTAAGGTTTACTTTTTAAGAAAAGCATGGAGAAAAGGACCTGTTTAAATTGTGGCGAGCCGATTAGAGGAAGGGTTGATAAGAAGTTTTGTGATGATTCCTGTAGAAATACGTACAATAATCAACAAAATGCCATTACGACGAATTTGATTCGAAATATCAATTATACTCTCAAAAGGAATAGGAACATCCTAGAAGGTATGATTCCAAAAGGGGAGAACCTAGCCAAAGCACCAAGAGATAAATTGGTGCAGGCCGGCTTTAGTTTTAAATACAATACGCATATTTATACTAATAAAAAAGGAAACCAATACCACTACTGTTATGACTATGGTTATTTAGAGCTTGAAGGAAATTGGTTTTTAATTGTCAAAGGGAAAGAGTCATAAAAAAATAGAAATCATGAAAAAAAGGGTGACTGGAATCGGAGGTGTGTTTTTTAAAGTCAAAGATCCTGCGAAGACGAAGGATTGGTATCAAAAACATTTAGGCCTAGAAACAGATGCCTATGGGTCCACATTTGAATGGAGAAGCTCGGAAAATCCAGAGCAAAAAGGCTTTACTCAATGGTCTCCAATGAAGGACGATACTACTTATTTCAAACCTTCAGAAAAGGATTTTATGCTGAATTATTGTGTGGAAAATCTTGAGGAGTTAGTAGTGGAATTAAAAAAGGAGGGAGTAACTATTCTCGATGAAATTGAGACTTTTGACTATGGTAAATTTGTTCATATTTTAGACCCGGATGGTCATAGTATCGAGCTTTGGGAGCCAGTTAACAAGGTTTATAATGAGATGGTAGAAGGAAGGACGAAAACTTAATTATGGAAATACAACATCAGTTTGACGGGAAGAAAGGTTGGTTTTATTTAGAACAAGGAGGAAAGCAGGTTGCTGAAATGGTTTATGTCATGGCAGGCCCCAAGAAATTGATCATCGAACATACTGAGGTAGATGAGTCATTGAAAGGACAAGGAATAGGAGCTCAACTCTTGGAAGCACTGGTGGACTATGTAAGAAAAGAAGAGATCAAAGTATTGCCACTCTGCCCGTTTGCAAAAGCAACCTTTCAGAAAAGAAAGGAATTACAAGATGTATTGGTCTAGCTTGTTAAATAAATGATTATAGTCAAGATAATTCCTCCGATACAAAGCATTCTAAAAATCCATTTTCTTCTTTGATCACTTTGGTATTTCCGATCTATTCTAAATTGTATTGCTTGATCTAGATTTTTTTGATCAACCAAATCCATTTTTTTCTTATAATCATATTGACTTGAAGCACTTGATTTGGGACGGATTTTTCCCAAATTTCGATTGTCTTTCATCGAATGATTTCCTGACATACTAAACCCAGCTCCTCCTGTCATATTTTTGAATTAATAATTTAATATATGCTTTCTATTCAAATAGAGCAACACATTTCTTTAGAGGAATTTATTGAAGTGTTAGAAAAATCAACGCTCGCCAAAAGACGACCCATGGAAGATAGAACGCTTCTAGAGCAGATGGTGAGCGGAGCAAATCTCTGGGTTACCGCAAGAGATGATAAGGGGAATCTTATTGGTTTTATGAGGGGGATCTCTGATTATTGTTATCGCACTTTTGTAGCTGATTTGGCGGTCAAGAAATCTCATCAAAGACAGGGGATCGGTAGAGAATTGCTTTTGAAAGCAAGAGAAATTGCCCCAACTGCACGATTGATATTGTTTTCTGCAGAGGATGCCGAGGCCTTTTATCAGAAATTAGGCTTTCACTTACATGAGCGATGTTATCAGTTGAAGGTTGGTGAGCCTATGTCCTGATTTTTTGTTAAACTGCTTCATAATTAAACCATTTCAACCAATAAATATTTAAAAATCATGAAAATCAGATTTCTACTGGTTTTGTTTTTGGTTTCGACCTTTGCGATAGCTCAGGAAAAAACCGAAACAAAAACAGATATAATCCCCGAAGGACAAGTTTTCGACTCGAAGCAGTCCGTAACGATTGATGGTAAAACCATTAACCTAAACGCAAAAGCTGGAACTTTCCAATTGAAAGATGAACAGAATAAGCCTATCGCCCTTTTTGGGTTTACAGCGTATTTTAAAGAGAACCCTGAAAAAGACCGTCCGATAATATTTTCTTATAACGGAGGTCCTGGATCATCTTCCTATTGGCTTCATATGGGGATTATGGGTCCCAAAAGAATTGTAGTTGATGACCCTAACTATAATCAGGCTGGGCCATACGAATTGGCAAATAATGAATATTCTATCCTGGACGTAGCGGATGTGGTGATGATGGATCCTGTAGGTACAGGGCTTAGCGTTCCGATTGGAGACGCTACAGGAAAAGACTTTTGGGGTGTAGATCAGGATATCCGGAGCGTCAGCTTGTTTATCATGCAGTTTTTGAAGGAGTATGATCGCTTAAATTCTCCAAAATACATTTTGGGAGAAAGCTATGGTACTTTCAGAAATGCTGGGGTAATGAGCTATTTATTGAACCAAGGCTATGCCTTGAACGGTGTAATCATGGTTTCCTCTGTTTTTGACCTGAGAACTTTGTTTTTCGTACCAAACGAGGATATATCTAATATCGCTTACTTACCTACGGTAGCAGTAACGGCAAGATATCATGACAAAATCACCAATAAGGGATCGGATATAGAATCCTTTGTTCAGGAAGTTAGAGATTTTACTGAAAATGAATATGCCCCGGCATTATTCAAGGGAAATACCATTTCCGATGCAGATAAAAATTCTATTGCTCAGAAATTAGAAGGTTATACTGGTATTGATGCTGAGGTTTGGTTAAGAGCTGGTCTGAAGATGGATGCCGGAGAAACATTCCAGGAATTATTGAGAGATGAAGGCATGACTGTGGGAAGACTCGATTCTAGATATAAAGGGATTAATCTTGATCCTATGTCCATGTCTGCCTTTACTGACCCGCAAAGTGATGCAATTTCACCTGCTTATACCAGTTTATTTCTTGACTACTTTCATGGTGCCTTAGGAGTAAGCAAGGACTTATTGTATGCACCTTCAGCTTACAGCAAGGATGGGTTTAAATGGGATTGGTCTCATAGAGGTAATCAGTATTGGGGTACAACAGGCGCGATCACGACTTTGCCAGATATGGCTGATGCCCTTAGTAAGGATCCTAATATGAAAGTGTTGATTATGAATGGATATTATGATTTGGCAACTGTGTTTTATGGGGTTGAGCATTCTATTTCACACTTAGGTTTACCAAAATCTGCTTCAGATAGAATCAAGATGACTTATTATGAAGCGGGCCATATGATGTATACCCATTTACCTTCAGCCGAGAAATTCAGGACTGATTTAAAAGAATTTATTCAAGATACTTTAAGAAAATAATTTATGGAATCCAGCAATCTTTCAGTTTTTAGAGCTTTTCAAGTGATTGGAAAATTAGTGTTTGGTTGCTGGATTTTATTTTTTTCCTCTTGTGCCGATGCACAGGAACCAAATTCCAATAGTTCCCTATATTACCCGCCCACAGAATCTTCAATTTGGGAGGAAACTAATTTTCAAACTCTGGGATGGGATGGGACTGCCTTAGCGGAATTATTATCTTGGTTGCCTACTCAAGATACTCGCGCGTTTATTATTCTTAAGGACGGAAAGATTGTTGTGGAGGAGTATTGGGGAAATAAGCTTACGGGCTTGGGGCCAATGGATCAGAATTCATTTTGGTATTGGGCTTCCGCAGGAAAAACCTTGACTGCAAGTTTGATTGGCTTAGCTGAGGATGAAAAATTATTGTCCTTAAAAGACCGAACGCAAGAGTATTTGGGGAAAGGGTGGACATCCATGCCGAACAGCGAGGAGCGTGATATTCGAATTCGCCATCACCTTAGCATGACTACTGGCTTGGATGATCAAGTTGCTTACCCAGAAAAAACCAACCAGGAAAACCTTGTTTTCAAAGCTGAGGCAGGAGAGCGATGGGCCTATCATAATGCTCCCTATACCTTGCTAGATCAAGTAATTACCAATGCATCCGGCATGAGTTATCAGACTTTTTTTAAAGAGAGGCTGGGGAATAAGATTGGTATGAAAGGGATGTGGCAGAAAACAGGAGATAATAATGTTTTTTATAGTGATGCAAGGTCTATGGCTAGGTTTGGCTTACTGCTACTGGCAAATGGAAAATGGGACAATGAACAAATAGGGGATAGAGATTTTTTTGAAGACCTTCATCAAAGTTCGCAGGATTTAAACCCAAGCTATGGTTACCTCACCTGGTTGAATGGCAAAAATTCTTACATGGTCCCTCAAAGTCAACAGGTGTTGCCTGGAAGTTTGGTGCCGCAGGCACCTGCAGACATGTATCAGGCTATGGGAAAGAATGGACAGTTTGTAATGGTTGTCCCATCGCAGAATTTAGTGATTGTGAGAATGGGCGGGGCTCCAGGCGATTTGCCTGTTCCATTTTTACTCATCAGACAGATTTGGGATCGTCTTGGTCCTGTATTGGATTAAATTATTCCTTGATCCTATATTTTGATAATTGCATATGGATCTTATCCAAAGTGAGGGGTTTTTCTAAAAATCCTGAAACGACAGGGTATCCTTTTGCCTTTTGTCTGTCCTGAAAATCGATGGAACTAGAAAGGATAACAATTTTATCTTTTCTGTTTGGATGCTGCTCCATGTAGGCTTCCAGAAACTCCCAACCATTCATTACAGGCATATTTATATCTAAAAAAATCAATAGGGTTTTATCCAAAGGTTCCTCATTCAGTCGCTCTATGGCAAACTGACCTTCTAAAAATTCTTGAATTCTCTCAGTTATCTCCACTTTACTCAATAACCGTTTGTTTATTAGGTTATTGATAGGATCGTCATCCACGAGAAAAATGGCGTCAAAGTGAATCATTTAACGATTTTGATATCTAGTTGGGGCAATAAAGTACAAAATACAATTATTCCCTTGCCTTAAAAAAGTATTTTAGTGGTTTTTTGCCTTAAATAAATACGATGCCTAGTTATCAGGCAAATAAAAAAGGAGGCCTAAGGACCTCCTTTTAAAATTTTTGAATAGTTGGAATTACATCATTCCGCCCATTCCTCCGCCGCCACCCATTGGAGGCATAGCTGGAGCATCTTCTTTCACGTCTGCTACTACACATTCAGTGGTCAATAGCAATGCAGCGATAGAAGCAGCATTTTCAAGTGCTAGTCTTGTTACTTTAGTTGGGTCAATTACACCCACTTTGAACAAGTCTTCATATTTGTCAGTACGAGCATTGTAACCGTAGTTACCTTTGTTTTCTCTGATCTTGTTGATCACGACAGAAGGCTCACCACCAGCATTCAATACGATAGTTCTCAATGGAGATTCGATCGCTTGTCTGATAATGTTGATACCAGTATCCTCGTCTTCGTTTAGGCCTTTAAGATCAACCAAAGCTTCGCTAGCTCTGACCAATGCAACACCACCACCTACAACAACGCCTTCTTGAACGGCAGCTCTAGTTGCGTGAAGTGCATCATCTACACGGTCTTTCTTTTCTTTCATTTCTACTTCAGTTGCAGCTCCGATATAAAGGATAGCTACACCGCCAGAAAGCTTAGCAAGTCTTTCTTGAAGTTTTTCTCTGTCGTAGTCAGAAGTAGTTTTGTCGATCTGAGCTTTGATTTCAGATACTCTTCCTTTGATTGCTGTAGCATCACCAGATCCATTAACAATAGTAGTATTGTCTTTGTCAATGTTGATTTTTTCAGCTCTACCAAGCATGTCAGTAGTAGCGTTCTCTAGCTTGAAGCCTCTCTCTTCAGAGATTACAGTTCCGCCAGTAAGGATCGCGATGTCTTCCAACATAGCTTTTCTTCTGTCACCGAAACCAGGAGCTTTCACAGCAGCAACTTTCAGAGCACCTCTGATTTTATTTACTACCAAAGTAGCCAATGCTTCACCATCCACATCTTCAGAGATGATTACCAATGGTTTTCCAGACTGAGCTACTGGCTCAAGTACAGGAAGCAATTCCTTCATAGAAGAAATCTTCTTGTCGTAAATCAAGATGTATGGCTGCTCTAATTCAGCTTCCATTTTCTCTGTGTTAGTCACGAAGTAAGGAGAAAGGTATCCTCTGTCAAACTGCATACCTTCTACAGTTTTAACTTCAGTTTCAGTACCTTTTGCTTCTTCTACAGTGATTACACCATCTTTTCCTACTTTATCCATGGCGTTAGAAATCATGGTTCCGATTTCTTCGTCATTGTTTGCAGAAACAGTCGCTACTTGAGCGATTTCCTTAGAAGTAGAGATTTCTTTTGAGTTAGCTCTTAAAGAAGCTACAACAGCAGTAACTGCTTTGTCGATTCCTCTTTTAAGATCCATTGGATTAGCACCAGCGGCAACGTTCTTAATACCTACGTTGAAGATAGACTGTGCTAGGACAGTAGCAGTAGTAGTACCATCACCTGCATTGTCTGCAGTTTTGGAAGCCACCTCTTTTACAAGTTGAGCTCCCATGTTTTCGATAGGCTCTTCTAATTCGATTTCTTTAGCTACAGAAACACCATCTTTAGTGATAGTAGGTGCACCGAATTTTTTATCAAGGATCACATTACGTCCCTTTGGTCCCAATGTTACTTTTACTGCATCGGCAAGAGCGTCAACACCTTTTTTCAGGCGGTCTCTAGCATCTGTGTCGAAAAATAGTTCCTTAGACATATTTCTTTGATTTTTTGGTTTACGATTAAGTGATTACTTACAGAATGGCGAAAATGTCAGATTCTCTCATGATGAGGTAATCTCCGCCGTCCACATTTAGCTCAGTACCGGAGTATTTTCCGTAAAGTACGGTGTCTCCAACTTGTACAGTCAAGGGCTCATCTTTTTTACCATTCCCCACTGCTACGACAGTACCTTTTTGTGGCTTTTCTTTGGCAGTGTCCGGGATATAAAGTCCGGAAGCGGTTTTTTCTTCCGCTGCAGCTGGTTGTACTAAAACCCGATCTGCAAGAGGTTTGATGTTCACGTTTGACATATAATTTATTTGTTTAAATGTTAGATTAAAATGCATATGCCTAATAGCACTTCTTATGCCAAGAAAGGATTTGTCAAAAAGGCTGACAAATCGACTGTTAATGTCAGGTCATAGCGCATATTGAGTCGTTTTTTTTCAATTTTTTGTCTGTCAATTTTTCCAAACATGACAAAACTTATGTCAGATTTTATTAATTTTTGGTAAACCTATTTCCTATGAAGACACTTCCTAAAAACTGGATTGCCGAAGGGCTGATTGATTTTGAATACAAAAAGTATCAATTACTCTCTTATTTGCAGTCTACAGACCAACAGTTTGATGCCTCCAAGCTTTACCCTGTCTTGGGAGAGCTCATAGATCATCATAGAAATCTCGACGATCTTAAAAAAGGGAAATCCAACTTGAAAAACTTATTTCCCAAGGCATTGACCGGAATTGACTTTGAAAAGGGGAAACTCAATTATGCAGCGAAAGAACCCGAAGGAGATTTGATGCAGGAAATAGCCAATATCACAGATTTTGCACTGCCCATGCTCGCCAATCAAATCCAAAAAGGGAAGGAAATCTACCAATATGTGGAAACTCAGATTGCTTTTGAGCCCGTTGGGATTATGCCCATTTATACCAAAGAGGGTTTTCTGCTTCTCTCAAAAGAATATTCCAATGAGATACTAGCTTTCCGCTACCAGTCCAATCTATTGCAAATGGCAGGGGAGAGGTTTAGAAGTATTCGGATGTGGTTGGTAGGTGTTTTTCAGAAAACAATAATCAACACGCTCGAGAAAATTAAATTGCAGTTAATTAAAGATATCCAGGAGCTGCCAAATCCAGCCACCTGGAGACTACATTGCCATCATGATTTCCCCTTAGAAGAAACTTTGCTTCCTGTCAGTAAACGATTGCTACTGCAGCATGTATCTAATTCTGATGCCTAATTACTTTTCCTGAACCTCCAATGACAAGAGCTCTTCCCTGATCAAGGAATCAGAAGCTGCTTTCTTTTCAGATTCGGCCTTTTCCCTGTTGGCAATGATTTCTGCACCTGGCTTATCAAATAGGATTTTCCATGCCTCTTTGAAGCTATTTGCTTTTCTAAGGTCTTTGAAGATGTCATTCCACTCGTGGAATACCAGGTATATAGGACTGTAGGAAGTTACAGGCTTGGTTATCCCGTAAGTAGGTCTTTCTGCCTCGGGCATAAAAGTGCCAAACATCCTGTCCCAAATAATAAACGTTGAACCGTAATTTTTATCAAGGTAATGCGCGTCGCTGCCATGATGTACTCGATGGTGGGATGGAGTAGTGAAAATAAATTCAATAGGCTTAGGTAGCTTCTTGATGTATTCTGTGTGGATCCAAAATTGATAAAGAACAGCAATTTGATGGCAGATGAAAAAGACAAATGGGTTGAAGCCCATAAACATCACTGGGAAGAAGAAGATGACTTTGATGTGCTGTGTCCATCCCAAACGAAAAGAGACAGATAAATTGTACTTTGAGCTATTGTGATGCGTAATGTGTGTCGCCCACCAAAAACGTTGCTCATGAGCAATTCTATGTGCCCAATACCTGGCGAAATCGATCGCAATAAAGCAAAGGATAAAAGACCACCAAGTCACAGGGATCGTAAATGGAGAAATATTGTAAAAGAACAGAGCTGAACCGAAAGTGGCCACTTTAATCAAAGCAGAGATCCCTACGTTAACCAAGCCGATAGTGGATGCTGCAAAAAAGTCTTTGGTATTGTAGGTGTCTTTTTTTTGGTAAGCGCTGATGCCCCATTCTATAAAAACTAAAAGGAACATGATTGGTGCTGCCCATAGTATTAGGTTGGGCCAATTCTCGATATGAAGATCCTCGAGACGAATAGGTTTTGAGTACATAGAGGTGAATTGGATGGTAAAAAGAATTCCGATAGCTCAAAATCAAATCAAGGCGACCAGAATTTTGGTGACTACTAGATTGGAAAATACCAGTTCAAACTTAGACAAACAAAAAAAGTCTGCCCTTTTAGAGCAGACTTTAACAAATGTTTTGTTTTTCTTACTTATTCACCCCCAGAAGTGGTGTCCTCGCTAGTAGCAGGAGTAGTTTCTGTTGGAAGAACGCTTTCGTCATTTCCAAACGTAGGCGATACGGTTTGTTGCTTCGCGCTTTCAATGTTAGGGGAAGAAAATTGGTTTGGCTGACTTCCTGAATAGAAAGCAGAAGTTGCTAATGAAAGTACCAAGATAGATACTGCCAAAACCCAAGTTGCTTTTTCAAGAACGTTTCCGGTACGGGTAACTCCCATGATTTGGGAAGCACTACCACCGAAAGCTGCTCCAACTCCACCTTTGGAGTTTTGACCTAGGATGACCAAGATTAGCAATACTGCTAAAATCAGTATAATGGTGATTAATAAAGTAAACATATAATTAGGATTATTCTTTCAGTTTTTCAATCAAGTCCGCAAAGTAAGACCTTTTATCCGGAAATTTCAACATCAATTTCTCATAAATTTGCTTTGCTTTCGGCTTTTTGCCTTGGGAGACAAGTAATTTTGCAAAAGATTCTGAGATCAAGTTGTCATTAATCTTGGTGCTTTTTTCAGCAAGGTTCTCTGTGTTTTGATTGGCTTCGATTTCTTTTATCGTCGCCATTTTGATTGACTTCTTGCTAAAAGCTTTGATCAAATCAATTTGTTCTTTCTTTTTAGCATCTACGATCGTCTTTTTCTCTTTCTTTTTGATCGTTTCGATTAAGTCATCTTTTGGAGCTCTTCTCTTTCTTCGAACCGGCTTTGGTTTTTCCTCTGCAGGCTTTTCAGCGGGTGATGGAGTGCCTTTTAGGTCATTACCAAGTTTTACCAAGGACTGTGTCCTTAAGTTAGGGTCTTTATTTCCTTTCGCTTCCTCTGGAAGCAAATCTTCTTTTTCTCCTGATTTTAGAGCCTCTTTAGCAACGCTAGGCTTTTTCTCGATCAACTCCTTTAGCCAGATTCTATCGGGACTAGTGATCGCTGCAAAACCAAGAGCTTCTCCGTGTTTCTCCTGATTTTTTAGATAATCAAAACGGGCAGTTAAAACATGAGGTATCTGGAAATACGGAAAATTTTCCTGAATCTTTTTAAGTGCTAGAATATCACTTTTTTCAGGAAATTCTGATTTCTTAATAATTTCTATAAACTGCGCTGCGTTCACTCTTTTTGCTTTTGGGCTTTTAATATAGGGAATTTACCAGTTTGCTACCGTGGCTGTAAAGACATCTTGAATAATATTTTCAAATATTTCTTCAACCAGTTGATTTTCTACATCTAATAAGGTCGTGGTTCTAGGGTCATAATCCTTAAAAAACGAAAATGTCCTTCTTAAATTTTCCTCTTCATTTTTCAGGTTTAGGTATTCCACTTCTACGGCTATGGTAAGCCTCATTTGACCTGCACGATCAGGTAAGTTAGGATTGGAACTAGATACCGCAGATTGTGGTGTGAGGGAATACCTATTGATAGCTCCCGCAAACTGTAAGTCACCATTCGATCTGACGAGTTCCAGTTGTGTATTTCTCTGGTAGTATTCTTTCAATGATTCAGTAAATAGCTGCTGCATATTTGCAGGCCCGCCTCCAGAATCATTAAAAAAGTTTTCTACGGAAAAAGACTGTACCTCCTCGTAATTGATGGTAGTTCCTGTGAAGCTATAATTGACCGAGCAACCTGATAGACTCAGAGTCAAAAACGCTCCCAAAAGGAGTTGTAGATACGTTTTATTGATCAATTTCATATTGTTTGATCTTCCTGTAGAGTGTTCGTTCGGAGATTCCTAGGTCGCTTGCAGCATATTTTCTTTTGTTATTATGCTTGCGCAAAGCTTTAAGGATCATTTCCTTTTCTTTTTTCTCCAAAGAAAGTGAATTATCATCTTCCTCATGGAAAATATCTTCTATTCCTTCATCTTCATACTCCTCCGAAGGCTCGTTGTTCTTCTGGGGAGAGATGACCAAAGGTACTGAGTAATTGGAAGAAGAATCTGATTTTTCTTTAGGAGTGATCCCGCTATCCATATCTTCAAATAGCCCTTGGTGCTTTTGAATGATACTTTGATTTAATCCTCCGCTCTGATAGCTTTCCAACACGAGTTTCTTGAGATCATTCATGTCTTTTTTCATCTCAAAAAGAACCTTATACAAGATGTCTCTTTCAGAAAAATCCGTTGCCTCTTTACCGGAACTTTGATGACTTAACGCCATCGGGAGTCTGGAATTGTCTGTTGGGAGATATTTTGAAATTGTTTCGCCATTTACCTCACGTGATTCTTCCAGAAGAGAAATTTGCTCCGCTAGGTTTTTAAGCTGACGAATATTCCCAGGGAATGGATATCTCATCAACAGCCTTTGGGCTTCATGATCTAAGGAAATTGGTTTGACATGATATTTTTCAGAAAAGTCCGAAGTGAATTTTCTGAAAAGCAGAACTATATCTTCTCCTCGCTCACGAAGGGGAGGGACGAAAATCGGAACGGTGTTTAATCTATAATATAGATCTTCTCTAAACTTTCCTTTTTCTACCGCATTAAGAAGCTTGACATTGGTGGCAGTGATAACCCGGACATTGGTTTTTTGAACTTTCGACGAGCCAACTTTTATGAATTCACCATTTTCCAAAACTCTCAAAAGTCGAGCTTGGGTGCCAAGTGGCATTTCACCTATTTCATCTAGAAAAATTGATCCGCCATCTGTTACCTCAAAATAGCCTTTTCGAGCTTCATGAGCACCTGTAAATGAGCCTTTTTCATGTCCGAAAAGTTCTGAGTCAATAGTTCCTTCCGGAATGGCTCCACAGTTGATGGCAATGAATTTACCGTGTTTTCTCTTACTGAGTGAGTGGATGATTTTGGAAAAACTTTCCTTACCACTACCACTTTCACCTGTGATAAGCACCGTCATATCTGTTGGAGATGCCTGCATTGCCACTTGAATGGCATGATTTAGCAAAGGGCTATTTCCAATGATTCCAAACCTTTGCTTGACAGTTTGTATTTCCGAATTTGAAATCATGAAAGCGTAGGGTTTACTTCAAGGATGTCTCCAAATAAAGTAGCAGGAGTGCAGTCTTTGATTTTCACCAAGACATAATCTCCTATGCCATAATCACCCGACGGAATGATCACTACTTTATTTGCGGAGTTTCTGCCTCGATATTCTTGATCGGATTTCTTAGAAATTCCTTCAATTAGAATTACTTGCTCTTTTCCGATGTCTAATTTATTTCTTTCGTGAGAGAGTTTGCTTTGCTTGCTGATGATTTCAGCCAATCGCCTCTTTTTGACTTCGAGCGGAATGTCATCTTCATACTTCTTTGCTGCCAAGGTGCCAGGTCTTTCGGAATAGAAAAACATGTAAGAGAAATCGTACTTTACGATATCCATCAAGGTCAAAGTGTCTTGATGTTCTTCCTCAGTTTCGGAGCAAAACCCTGCAATCATATCCGAGGAAATTCCACATTCGTCACCCAAAATGTTACGAATTGATTCCACTCGATTGAGATACCATTCCCTGTCATAAGTTCTATTCATTAAATCTAGAACACGGCTGTTTCCACTCTGAACAGGTAGGTGAATGTATTTACAGATGTTGTCATACTTCTTCATCGTATAAAGAACCTCATCCGTGATGTCCTTTGGATGTGAAGTGGAGAATCGAACTCTTAGAGTAGGAGAAACTTGCGCTACCATCTCTAAAAGGTTTGCGAAATTAATTACCGAACTAACAGCCTCCTCTTTTTTATTAAGCCTTGCTTTGTTGTTTTCTTCTGGCGACCATTTGTAGCTATCTACATTTTGTCCTAAAAGAGTCACTTCCTTGTACCCTTTGGCGTAAAGATCTTGAGCTTCTGCTACGATAGAATGTGGATCACGGCTTCTTTCCCTTCCTCTGGTAAATGGGACTACACAGAAGGAGCACATATTGTCACAGCCTCTCATGATAGAAATGAAAGCTGTAACTCCATTAGAATTTAATCTTACTGGAGCAATGTCTGCATACGTTTCTTCTCTTGATAAAAAGGTGTTGACTCCTTTGTTTCCGTCTTCAGCTGAGGAAACCAAGTTGGGAAGGTCTCTATATGCATCTGGCCCAACAACCACATCAACAATCTTCTCTTCTTCCAGAAGCTTGTCTTTTAGCCTCTCAGCCATGCATCCCAAAACTCCAATGGTCATTTCAGGCTTATTTCTTTTGGCTTTATTGAAGTCGGTAAGTCGTTTCCTGACAGTTAACTCTGCCTTTTCTCTAATAGAGCAAGTATTTAGGAAAATCACATCAGCCTGATTGAAATCAGAGGTGGTGTCAAATCCATTTTCCTTCATGATGGAAGCCACAATTTCAGAATCAGAAAAATTCATCTGACAGCCATAACTTTCAATATATAATTTTCGGGATTTACCCGTATTCTCATCTACGGTAGTTTTGAAGTCGCATGCTTGTGCCTCTTCTCCAGAGATGATATCAATGTCTTTAATTAAATTATCCATGTATAGAAATACTTTCGGGATGCGAAATTAATAAAATGCGGACAAAATGGCAGTTTACTTTGCTGTTTATTTACGAAGATCTGTAAAAAGGTTCGGAGCTATTCTTTTTCGAAAGGAATCTTCAGTTGCTCCCCGAAATGCTCATGCTCTTCTGTGATATTTAAATTGGAAAGTCCTAGCCCTAATAAACGAACGGGTTTAGAAACCACTTCCTGCTCTAATAGTTCCTTTGCGATCTCCCAAATCATTTCTTTATCAGGATATTGCTCTAAAGTTTTGCTCCTGGTTTGAAGACTAAAGTCAGAGTATTTCAATTTCAAAGTGACAGTTCTACCCTTGATGCCTGATTTGTCAAGTCTTCGAATGACCTCTTCGTAGATAGGCTGTAGTTTATTGAGCAGTTCCTCATCAGTGGTTAGGTCTACCTCAAAAGTGTTTTCTGCACTGAGAGATTTCCTAACCCGATGTGGCTGGACTTCAGAAAGGTGAATTCCTCTTACAATATTGAAATAATGAAGTCCTGATTTACCGAATTTTTTAGAGAGAAATTGAAGGGAAAACTGTTTTAAATCAGCCCCATTATGTATTCCTATTTTCTGCATTTTTTCAGCAGTGACTTTACCGATTCCAAAGAATTTTCCAATGGGAAGTTTCTCTAAAAACTCTTCTGCATCTTCCGGTAAAATATATGCTTGACCATTGGGCTTGTTTAAATCTGAAGCAATTTTAGCAAGGAACTTGTTATAGCTGACTCCAGCAGAGGCGTTTAAGTTTGTCTTCTCTTTAATCTTTTGCCGGATTTGCCTGGCAATTAATATTGCAGAGTTTATTCCTTTTTTATTCTCTGTCACATCTAAAAATGCCTCATCTAAGGACAAAGGCTCAACTAAATCAGTGTATTCGTAAAACACTTCTCGAATCATCAGGGATAATTCACGGTATCGATCAAATCTGGGTTTGGCAAAAATAAGGTGGGGACATTTTCGTACAGCAATACTGGAGGCCATGGCAGAATAAACACCATATTTCCTAGCTTCATAGCTGGCGGCAGCCACTACTCCTCGGGCACGACTTCCACCCACTACCAAAGGCTTCCCTCTCCACTCAGGATGATCCATTTGTTCTACAGATGCATAAAAAGCATCCATATCCACATGTATGATTTTTCTGACTGTATTAGTTTTTGGATTTTCCATCGAGTACTTCCAGCAGCACTTGAGCTTTCAATAGACATTCCTCATATTCTAAGGCTGCATTTGCATCTGAGGTAATGGCACTGCCAACACCAAAATAAAGTTTTTTAATCTCTAAATCAGCAATGATACTTCTGATGACAACAGAAAAGTCAAAATCGCCTTGCTCATCTATCCAGCCAATGGCTCCCGAAAACCAATTTCTTTTGAAATTTTCCAGTTCTTCAATCAGTTTCATGGTACGGATTTTAGGTGCTCCCGTCATACTGCCCATCGGGAAAGTTGCCTGGATGATTTCCTCAAATCCAACCCCGGGTTTTAAAATAGACGAAACTGTACTGATCATTTGAAAGACTCTTGGAAAAGGATAAATGCCAAAAAGCTCATCTACTTTAACTGAACCTGTAAGTGAAACCTTGGACAAGTCATTCCGGGTTAAATCTGTGATCATCAGGTTCTCAGCTCTTTCTTTTTCGCTTGCAAGTAAATCTGATTTATTAGCCAAATCCTCCTTCTGATTGCTCCCACGGTGAATAGTGCCTTTGATAGGTTGACCAATTAATTTCCTTCCTTTTTTGGTTAGAAAACGTTCGGGAGATGCGGAAATCAACCATTGGGTCTTTGCCTTGAAGAGTGCTGAAAATGGCATAGGGGAGAGCTTCTGGAGTTTATGAAAAGCTGAAATAGGATCCCAATTGACAAAATCACCCGTAAACGCTTGACAAAAATTCAACTCGTAGGTTTCGCCCTCTTTGATGAAATCCTGGATTTTGAGCACAGATTCTATATACTCCTCTTTGCTTAACAAGGGGTTGATCTGGCAACTAGTATTTACTTTCGGTAAAGAAATGGCTTCAACCTGCTGCCAAAAGGAAAGAGAAAGGTTGGTTTTACTATGGACTTCCTCTTCATGGATACATAAAGAGATTTGAGGCTGGAAAAAGCACAAATCAGGAAGTGGGATGAGGGTAGGATTATTACTTTCAAGCTTTTCCAGCCTGTTTTTAAAATCATACCCAATTATTCCAACCTTTTGAATTTTTAATGAATCATCCCAGATTTCAGCTTCTTTCAGTTCTTGGTTTCCAGTAAATAATAAATGTTCGAAGGGGTTTTCGGGATAGGGGTATTGATTCCCTTGAAAATAGGCTAAAAAGGGCTGGGTTTGGTCTGCCCAGTACAACAGTTTTTGTTGCCAGTCAGGAAAGTCAGGTTTGTAGCTGAAAGGGAATTTTTCCATTTGGATACAAAAAAAGAGGAATTCGAATCGAATTCCTCTTTTTAAAAGAATAAACTTCAGGAAGCTTATTCAGATGCTGTAACATTAAGGTTTAAAGAAACCGTGTTATAGATAAATTTATCTTTTGTCTTATCTACTGCATCAGCCTCGTCACCGTAAGATAGACCCCATGCAGTTCTGTCAATGTTAAATCCAGCTTTAGCAGATACTACACCATTGTCAATGGATACTGCTGCAGGGAATTTGATGTTTTTTGTATTACCTCTCATAGTAAGGTTACCTGAGATCCAGTGCGTTGGTTGCTCAGGAGATAGTTCAGTTGCACTTTTTGGCGTGTTTTCTGACTCAAATTGCTCTTCTACTGCAATTTTATCTGATTCTGAGAAAGGCATTACTTCAGTAATTTCAAATGTTGCCTGAGGATGGTTTTCTGCATCAAAGAAATCTGCTGATTGCAAATGACCATAAAGCTTACCGTAGCTCTCATCAGTCTCTTCCATATCTTCGATCTTAAGACCTGTGATATCGAAGGTGAATTTACCTCCAGTAATTTCTGATCCACTTAGCGCCAATTCACCATTTACAGCAGGAATTTTACCAAAGTGTTGTCCAGTTGGTTTGTAACCTCTCCATGCGATGGTAGTTGCTTCAGGATCAATGCTTAGGCTTTTACCTTCTAAAGTTGCTACTTCTTTTGCTTCAGATGTTTCTACTGTTTCAGACGGCTTGTTACATGAGAATGTAAGTAAAGCACTTGCTAGTAAGAATCCAGTTAGTTTAATAGTTTTCATTTCTACTGATTATTAAGATAAAGTTGAATGTGCAAATTTATATGTATATACATGTAAACTCCAATTTTTTTAAAAAGTTTCATTTACAAAATTAAAATTCACTCTTAAGATCTTCTTAGATTTGAATTTCAACATCTATAAACAAGCTATGGCATTAATTGTTCCAGTGAATTCAAAAGAGCCAAAATTAGGTGAAAATTGTTGGTTGGCACCCAATGCAACTCTTGTAGGAGAAATAGAGATGGGAAATAACTGTACCGTATGGTTTAATGCTGTTATTAGGGGCGATGTTCACTTTATTAAAATTGGGGACGATACCAATATACAAGATGGGGCAGTCATCCACTGTACGTACCAAAAATTCCCCACAATTATTGGGAACAAGGTCTCAATCGCTCATAATGCCGTTGTTCATGGTTGCACCATTCACGATAGGGTTTTGGTAGGAATGGGGGCTATTGTAATGGATGGAGCTGTAATCCATTCAGGCGCTGTAATTGCTGCCGGAGCAGTGGTTCTTGCTGGGACCGTTGTGGAAGCCAATTCTATTTATGCAGGAATGCCTGCAAAAAAAGTAAAGGATACAGGAGAGAATATGCAGGAAGTAATTGATAGGACGGCTAAAAATTACCCCATGTATGCTAAGTGGTTTGAAAAATAATGACTTGATGCGATTATTTAATCCCATTATTTTTTGAAATGGTAGTATTTAGTTACTTTTAATTAATATTCTTTGGTTTAAATACATTTTTTATGATTTTAAAAGCAATTTTTTTATGGCTTAAGAAAAGGTCGACGCTGGTTTTTCTAACTCTACTTTTCTTTTTATTCAACGTGTTGTTGAATTATTTTCTTCCTTCTGAATATGCATTGGACTTAAAATTCGCCTATTCTGTAGATCAGGCGTACCAATCACTTGGAAATCTTTCACTTTCCGAGAGGAATGCATACAAATTTGGAATAATCGCTTTGGATTTCCCCTACATGCTCGTGTATGGACTTCTTGCTATCGGATTGTTGCGAATTTTTTGGAAATCAAGCAAAGTAGCAATTCTCCCTTTGGGGATCTTTGTTATGGATTTCTTTGAGAATATCCTGATTATTGGAATTTTGAATGACTTCCCAGAAAGACATCAGGTACTTGCAACCCTAGCTTCCATCTTTACGACTTCCAAATGGATGCTTGTTGGCTTGCTAGCTATATTTTTATTAGTGGGCTTAATGAGTCATTATAGAATCTATCCAAACACTGTTAGGTCTGAAAACTCCTAATCTTCCCAGGGCTAAAATAGAGGCTGACTTCAAGATATTTTAATGTAAAAATGATAGGAGTCGAAGCGCTTAAATTAATAGATAAGCATTTCGACTCCCTTTCCACCGGAAGGTGGGTATTCATTTTGATAAAAAATTTAATGAGAAATTTTCATTTTTATGGTGTCCAACTTCCTGGATCTTTTCTCCATGATGAAAGCGACTTCAACGTTTCATCGCTTATGTAATTTTTCTTGATAGCTCTTGGAAGCAAGGCTTCATAATGGCTCAGGCAGATTAATTTAATTCCTGCATTTTTAAAGTTTTCAGAAGCGATATCAAAACCATAGCTAAATATGGCTACCATTCCTAACACCTCAAAACCTGCTTTTTTTAAGTCAGCGGCTGCTTTTAATGAGCTTCCTCCAGTTGAGACCAAGTCTTCCACAACAACTACCTTTTGACCTGGTGTAACTTTGCCCTCTATCATGTTTTCCATACCATGACCTTTTGGCTTCGACCTCACATAGATAAAAGGAAGTTCAAGGTCATTGGCAATTAATGCTCCCTGAGGGATTCCTGCAGTAGCAACACCCGCAATGGACTCTGCTTCTGGGAAATAGTGCATTACACTTTTGACCAGTTGGTCTTTGATCAAATTCCTAACCTCAGGAAAAGACAAAGAAATTCTGTTGTCACAATAAATTGGAGACTTCCATCCGGAAGCCCAAGTGAATGGGGATTCAGGTTTTAATTGAATCGCTTTAATTTCCAGTAATTTATCTGCTACTTCTGCAGCTACGCTTGAGTCTAAAATTTCCATACCCCAAAAATAAGTGATAAACTTTCCTGAAGGTTGTTGCTGCTGATTTTTTTATGCATTTTTGATCGATTGACCACATTTAAGACGATGTTTTACCATGAGAATTTTTGTAAACGACAAGCCCTTGAACTTGATTTCCTATGAGGAGCTCGAAGCCAAAAAAAGCTATGAGTCGATTTACCAAGCATCAGAGGAGTTACCGGAAAAGATAGATTGGAAGGATGATGTGCTTTTTCATGAGCCTTCTCATGATCTGATAATCAAGATATTGTATGTCATGAGGACAAGGAAATTAAAGGATTTAGATTCTATTACCTTGGTCTCAAAAGACAGATCTGTTTTGAAGAAGTTTGTAAAAAGTCGTTTTAACATCATCAAAGCTGCTGGTGGCGTGGTAACCAACAAGAAACATCAGGTTTTATTAATTTACCGATTGGGCAAATGGGATTTCCCAAAAGGAAAATTTGAAAAAGGCGAGACTCCCGAAGAGTGTGCAATAAGAGAAGTGGAGGAGGAGTGTGCTATCAAAGTAAAGGCTACCAAGCATCTTTACAATACCTGGCATACGTATTCCCAAAACCGGAAAAGCATTCTTAAAAAGACCTATTGGTATGAAATGGAGTGTATTAGTGATAAGGGGATGACTCCACAAAAGGAGGAAGGGATTGATGATATTCGATGGTTTTATGAAGGTGATGCCAAAGTTGCCTTAGTTAATTCATATCCATCTATGCGATACTTATTTAAGCAGTTTATTAAAGGTCACCCCAAGCCTCAAATCTTATAAGGAAGGAATTCTGCGACATCACCACCATAGCGGTGTACTTCTCGGATGACCGTAGAACTTATCGCTGCAATAGGAGGAGAGGTGATCAGGAAGACTGTTTCCAACTCATCATTTAGATATCGGTTCATCTGACTGATTGAGTTTTCATATTCAAAGTCAGTGGTGTTTCTTAAACCTCGAATAAGGAAATTTGCGTTGTGCTTTTTTGCTAAAGTAGAGGTAAGCTCGTTGTAAACGATCACTTTTACCTGAGGGATATCCTTATAAACCTCCTCAATTTTACTGACCATTAAATCTATATCAAAGTAGCGATTTTGTTTGGTCGAATTGTAGCCTATCCCAATGATGATTTCATCAAAAAGTTTCAAGCTTCTGACAACAATGTCATGATGGCCCATCGTGTAGGGATCAAAGGATCCAGGGAAAATGGCTATTTTTTTCATCTTTTATTCGAATTGCCAAAATGCTTCAAAAAGTCCACCTGACTTCAAATGCTTAAACCCATGTGAATAATTTTGATTGGAATGTGGTCTCAAAATTCTGAAATGTAAGAAGTAATCTTTTGCCCAATTTTCAGTCACCTCATAATGTTCGGTAGCTCCGTAGACAGTTATCCTTACGTGGTTTTTTTCATAACCCAGCTGTGTGATCAAAATACTGATATATTTCAGAATATCCTCTCGGCTCTTGATTTCAAAAATATTGAAGACAGAAATTTCCTGATCAGTAAAAGCTGCGAGATAAATGTAATTGTCAATAATGCAGACAGAAATCTCCTGTCCTATAAGATTGAACCGCTCTTTGAATAGGTAGGAGAGAAAGGAACTTGCTCCATGATGATAGGATAGCTCAGAAAACCGTGCTTCTAAAGCTTTCTTAGCTTTTTTAGAAAGAAAGGATACAAGCTGTATGTTATTGCTATCCATGGGTGAAGAATAGTAAAACAGGTCTTTTTCCATCTTTCCTGCAAAGGATAGGTAGCTTTCCTCTTGTCCAGGTTGGAACAAAACTCCAGGAACCAAGCTAAATACCGGTTGGTGGATATAAAGTTTGGCTGGAAGATCCAGTTTTAACAGTGGGTCTGATACCACTATTTTATCCAAATCATCCCAATCAAAGGAGGTGTAATAATGTATACCAATATTCGCAAGATTCTTGTCCTTAGCGAATATTGCTAATGAGTGGGGATATAAAAAAAGTGATAAGCTTGTTGTGTCCTCCACATCAAACTTATCACTTTTGTATACTTTCAGAGTGTTTTCCAAAATCCTTTTGGATTATTTCCAGTTACCTTCTGTAGAAGCATCAGTTCTGGATCCTACTTTTAAAGCTTTTTCGTTGTTGTTAAGTTGTCTTTCAGGATTAACTGGAGCAGGGTCTCTAATCTCGAATACAGCAATTTCATAACTGTTTCTTTCGATTTTATCCGCGAAGAATTCAAACTGCTTTCCTCCAGAACCTGGAACGACTGCCAAAGCTTCTAGATTGAAGTCAGGATATTTTCTTTCGTTGAACAATGAGTCTTTTACGTTAACAGAGCCTAAAGTATCGAATGTTACGGTTGTTTCTTCTTTACCGTATTCCAATAATTTAGTTGTTTCTTTTCTTTCTACGATCCAGATCTTACCTGTTTGGATGAAATTCTTAAGATCATTCCAGTTATCTGCGTACTCTCCGTTAGAAGCTTGATATGCTAATTCTGCATCTCTCAGCATTTGAAGCTTTTCAATGACTGCTGCTTCAATCAAAGCAATTCTTTTTTCAGTTTCCACTACATCGTCAACGCCTTTCCAAAGAAGGTAGCCAAGACCTAGTGCCGCTAAAAGGAAGACAAAGGATAATACTTTAGTTAGATTCATTTTGATTAATTTTTAAAATCAAGGTAAGGTTGAAGGTTTTTTAAACGTGCTATTTTATGGAATTATTTCCAAAATTAAAATATCCTTTCCACAAACCTAAGTCATCAAGGGATTTAATTTGTCTAAATATTTGATGAATGGATTCTTTTGGAACAGATTTAATGTCATCCAGACTCATCCAAGTAAGTTCTTTCAAAATCTGGAATTCCCTACTAAGTTCGGGATCTTCTCCGAGTTTCAAACAACCTCCTGTGGATTTTACACTAAAAAAATGCTCCATCGCATGTAAAGGAGGGTCTAAATACTCATGAACGAACAAATATTTGGTTATTTTAACATTTAAGCCCGTTTCTTCCAGGAATTCTCTTTGCAAATTCTCTGAGGCAGATTGCCCAAAATTCATTCCTCCTCCAGGTACTGACCAAAGAATTTTGCCATTCCCCATAAGATGCTTGACCATTAACAGCTTTTCATCCTGAATTAAGATGCCATTTACCCTAACTCTAAGCTGATTTCCAAATTTTGATTCTATTTCCTTGCTGATTTCGTCTTTTGACATTTACATTCGCTTCTATGGCTAAAGATAATCAGCACTTGCCGAAGCCCTCGGATTTATTGATCAAAAATTTCTCTTTTCCTCCCACTCATGGTCAAAGGGAGTTTTTTGAGAAGATGAATGCTTTTTTGAAGACTGATACCAGCTCCGAACCTACTTTTGTTTTAAGAGGATATGCAGGAACAGGTAAGACTTCTGTGATCTCAGCCTTGGTTCGATCCCTTCCTCGTTTGAATATGCGGGCATTACTCTTAGCTCCAACAGGCAGGGCAGCCAAGGTGATGGGTAATTATAGCCAAAGGGCTGCTTTTACCATTCATAAAATCATCTACAAGCCCAAAGGGGAGGATGGAAGTCTTGGGAATGGGTTTATTCTTCAGAAAAACTACTACAAGGATACTGTGTTCATCGTAGATGAATCTTCCATGATTGCAGATGATGGAGGAATGTCAGGAACCCTTTTGGGAGATCTGATCCGCTTTACCTTCCAGGGTTCTGGAAATCGCTTGATCTTCGTGGGAGATACTGCCCAATTGCCACCGGTGGGAAGTGAGTACAGCCCTGCTTTGGATGCTGGGTACCTATTGAGGCATTTTAGATTAACCGCAGACCAAATCGAGTTGACTGAGGTGATGAGGCAAAAGTTAGAGTCTGGCATTCTCTACAATGCTACCCAACTCAGGGGGCAATTAACCCAAGAAACTCCTAAGATAGAAATCAGTACCAATTTGTTTAAGGATACTTTTAAGATGACAGGGGAACGCCTGGAAGATGGGCTTCGCTATGCCTATGACAAGTATGGTACGGAAAACACAACGATCGTCACAAGATCCAATAAATCCGCAGTTCAATACAACCTTTATATTCGTCAAACCATCCATTTCTATGAAGATGAAATTTGCGGAGGAGATTTATTGATGATCGTTAAGAACAATTATACTTATATGGCTGAGTCTGACCGGGTGAATTTTCTTGCCAATGGAGACATGGCTGAAGTGACCAAAATAAAATCTTTTGAAGAGTTGTATGGGTTCCGTTTTGCGACTTTAGAACTACGCTTGCTGGATTACCCAGACGAACCCCAGTTTGAGGCGAAAGTACTCTTAGATACACTATATGCGCCCAGTCCATCACTTACACGAGACCAATACCGCAGTCTTTATCAACAGGTGGCAGAGGATTATGCAGATGTCGCTAGCAAAAAAGAGAGAATGGAGCTCATTAGAAAGGATCCTTACTTGAATGCTTTACAGGTGAAGTTTGCTTATGCCTTGACTTGCCATAAGGCGCAAGGGGGGCAGTGGAAAGCCGTATTTGTGGATCAGGGCTATTTAAAAGAAGATCAAATAGATCAGGATTTTACCAGATGGCTTTATACTGCTATCACCAGAGCCACGGAAGAACTTTATCTAGTGAATTTCAATCCTTTATTTTTTGTAAAAGCAACTGAAGATAGCCTTTGAAATGAAAAATTGGCAAGGTATTTTCATTATTGAAACCAGCTAGTGTTTATTTACGTTGTTTTGATGCTAGTCAGAAAAGTTGAATATTTGAAAACTAACAGATAGTAAAGTCATGAAAAAAATTGCCGTTTTATTTAGTCTTTTTGTATTTGCGCTTGTCCTTAATGCAAATGCACAGGAAGCCTCAGGAGCTGTTATTTCCTTTAAGGAAAAGTCAGTGGACTTTGGGGATATTACCCAAGGAGACAAAGTATCTCACACTTTTGAATTAACCAATTCAGGAAAAACACCCCTAATTATTTCCAACGTTGCAGCAACTTGTGGTTGTACTGTTCCAAGTTGGCCAAAAGACCCTATCGCTCCAGGAAAAACAGCGGAAATTAAAGTTTCGTTTAATTCAACTGGAAAAATGGGGAAACAAAATTCTGTTGTAAGAATCTATTCTAATGCTTCAGAGCCAATAGAAAAAGTATCCTTGATTTCTAACGTCCTTCCAAAGACGAAATAAAGATAAATACTACCTACAATGAAAGCCTCCTGAGAAATTGGGAGGCTTTTTTATTGCCGAAAATCTTATGCAATTATAACTGTTGGTTAAGTCTTTTTTTCACAAGCCAAGAAAGGAAAATAAAAAATCAATTTATTTTCCGTATTTCTATTGTATCATTTTGTAACAATAAATAAAATTGGTTTAATTCAGACCCTAATCAAGATATTTATGAAATACACAGCCCTTCTTCTATTTCTTTTTTCAGCAATAGTATCTTCAAGTTTTGCAATATCAGATACAGTACAAATAACTAACTCTAAAACCTCGATTACCTATAAAGCAGTAGTTGTTACTCCAAGTTCTTATGAGCAGGTAGAGAAAAATTTTCCCACACTTTACTTATTACATGGAGGTGTAGGTAAGTTTTCTGATTGGACTAAGCAGATTTCAGACAAAGCTTTAATCCAAAAACTGGCTGATCAATACGGATTTATCATTGTGATGCCGGAAGGTGAGGCATTTAGTTATTACATAGATAGCCCAGTGGTTGAGAATAGCCAGTTCGACAGCTACATTTCTAAAGATGTTGTCAATTATATGGATAATAACTACAGAACTATCGCCAAAAAAGAGGGGAGAGCGATAACTGGTTTATCTATGGGTGGATTTGGAGCATTGTATTTATCAGCTAAGCATCCTGAGCTGTTTTTGGCGGCTGGAAGTATGAGCGGAGCTTTAAATCCTGATCTTAAGGGATGGGGTCTTCCACAACAAGCAATGATTGATGTGGGAAAAGGATTTGCGGGTATCTTGGGAAGCAAAGAAGAGTTTCCAGAGCGTTACGAAGAGGTAAGTATTATCAATAATATCGACGTTTACAAAGAACATGGAATCCATTTGATGATCGACTGTGGGGTAAATGACTTTTTAATTCAACCCAACAGAGAATTGCACAGAAGATTGGTTTTCGAAGGAATTTCACATGATTACACAGAGCGAGACGGAGGCCATTCATGGAAATATTGGGAGAATGCCCTTCCATACCACATGGTGTTTTTTGCAAGTTTACTGGAGAAATAATCCAATTGGGGAGTGAGAAAGTAACTTTCAGGAAGTTTGAGTTTAATTCCTTATTAAATCATTAAACTGGATTACTTGAAAATCTGGAGAGGATTCGAATAATTCATCCAAAATCCATTTATGTGCTCCTCCATAAATGATTAATAAATTTTCATCCGTGTCTACCAGGTTTTTGGAATTTGCATAAATACGAGCATTTCTACGATACCATCTACCCAATAAATCTGCCCCGACATATTTATCTAAATAGCCTACATTCACCAAGCCTGTAGTCCAAATTTGTTTGTTACGGACTGAATTCTTTTTAGAGTTAATAAGAAGCAGGTAATCCTTCACATTCAGATTTCGCTGTATAGTGTCCATAAAGGTATTGTACCTTAAGTTTTCCTGATCGTAAGATTGCCATAATTCTAGATGTCCTAAACTATCTGCATAAGCTTCCCAGTCATCTATTTCGTTAATGCTTTCAGGCATCGGTGGATTATTGTCTACACAATACACCTTATCATGGCCGAGAGATTTTGCAAGTTTAAAACCAATCTGAAAAGCCTCATTTTTTTCTAACGAGTAGTTTCCTTCCAGGTATTCCCGAAATAGTGAATCTAATCTATCTTGGTATTCAGGCCTCCACTCAACTGCAATTTTGGAGGGATTAAATTCTTCTAATTTTTTGATTATCTCATCTAATTCAGACCGATTTTCATCGGTTGTAATGTCAATATGATTTTTGGCTACCACATCACTGCCATCTCTACTTCTATCAAAATGAAATACGCCAAGCGTTAGCACTTGGTGGCTAGGTTTTTTGTCGATGATTGGGAAATCATCCATAAGCCCTGAAAAAATATCTTTTGAGTCTTGTTCTTGCTGTTTTTGAGATGGCTCAGAGCAGGAGAAAAGCAAGAAAAACAAACTTATGAATGATATTTGCTTCATGGATTGACTATTTTTTCGGAAATAATCTCTTTGGCTTTCATCAACTCAGAAAGTAGCCTTTCTTCGGTGCTAACTTGATCATGAGCATAGTTTTCTAGGATGATTAAGTACTTATTGTTCGTGAATTTTTCATCCCCTATTTGGCTTGTCACACTTTGTACATAGGTATTAGATTGAAGTTCTAAATCATCCTGAAGTTTGTAAACACTGGAAAGTTGTTCCAATAAATCAATATCAAATCGGGTAAGTACTCCAGATAAAGTGGCTGATTGGAAAGAAGCATCTTTTAAAAGTGGTGGGTTAAGGCCTTTCCAAAACGAAAAATTAGAGGGTAATGAGCTTCGGTTTTCTAAATAGTAGATGCTATCTCTCAATTGGACAAAATAAGCTAATGATTCCTCTGTGGAAATTAAATTGTTGTTTATTTCCTGAAATAAATTTTGAAGTACTTTTTCGGATTGCTCCTTTTCTTCTTTTTCCTTACTCCAGTTATTAGCCAAAAGGCCTAGGTATACACCCAGCATCACAGGGACAAAAAGAACAAAAGCTTCGTAAAGTAATTTTTTTAATTTCTTCTTCTTGTTCATAGTAGTTGGTTGAGCTTTATAAAGAAGGTGTTTGTTCTACTCCAATCTCTAAACATTAATATTTCTATAAATATATAATTTTAGAGGTTTCAATAAGCTTATTTCAAGATAGTTTAGGTCATCTGAAAGTGTCTTCTTGAAAAACTACTCCCAATATTGGGTGCCTAAGAATTTTAGAGCTTGAAGAAAATTACATGCTATGTCGAATTGATCTGGCATTTACATAGCCTTATTCAAGATTTCTATTATTTGATCATTTGGGATGATATCGATGGTAAGATTGATACGGTCGGTGGTGCCTTTGTTAAAAACTCGGTGAGGATCAGTCAATCGTAAATACCAACATTCTCCAACTTTCATTGGGACTAACTCATCATTTAAATAAAACTCTACACCTTCATTGTTATCTACAGGGATGGTCAAGCGAATCATAGATTTCTCTTGCTCTAGTCCTAAAGTTGGGTCAGTATGCTCCTTGACAATGGAATTTGGAGCTAAAAACAATAACCTAACAAGATTTACCGTAGTGTATTCGCTAAAAAATTCGATAATGCTTTTTAAATAGGGACTGCTTTTTAAAGCGGGTGTATCAAGCCAATCAGTCCAGGTTCCATCTGCATAATCATCAGCAGGCGGGGGGAATGGCAATGAGGTGTCTACCAAATGTGCCGGAGAACGTAAGGGGATAACATTATAATATTCATACTCCTTTTGTTTCAAAGCCTTCGCCTCTAAAACCATTTTCTCTACATCGAATTTAAAAGGTAATTGGATTCTGTCTTTTGTTTCTTGCTTTGTTTCCATCTGAGGTTGGAGTTTTATTAACACCTGTTGAATTAAAAATATACTATTAAATCTAAAATTTATGAAAAATCAATTATAACTCCCTGAGTTTACAGATTGATGAATTTTTATAATATACACTATCTCATTCAAATTTACATTTCAGTTCAATTTCTGGCTCCATTTGGTAAGTGAAAGTAATGGAATTGCTATCATTTGGTTTTTGAAGGATAGATTCAAAAGGTACGGTGAGAGAGGATTCATTCCTTTCCAACCAGATGTCTTGATAGATTTTAACTCTAGTATCTAAGAATAGCTTTTCAAAAGTATCCAAGTTCACATTGGTCAAATCAATTTTTTTTTCAGGAAACTCGGCAGGGATACTCTCTGAAATAGGTAAAGCAGAAATAGCTTCTCGAACGTTAAATGCATTTCCCATCTTTAATTCTTTTACCTCGGATTTGCTGTCTGAACTGCTCGAAAAGGATAGGTCTATCAGTACATTTTCAGGTAATAATAGGACATCATTCCTGAATTGGGGGAGTAGATTGACTAAAATAGGAACATAGCATTCCCGGTATAATAAGGCGTCTAAAGTTTCGCTAATAACGATGTCATATGAGTCTGAATCTGGAACTTTAAATGTCACTGCGTCTCCAATGTGAAATTCAATTAGATAGTCTGATAAGTCGAGGGAATCGATCAATTTTTTGGCAGATACTACTGAGTTTTTATTTATTTCCAAAAGTGAAAATTGTACCTGATTTGCTTGGAATAGGGGAGCGATTAGTGTTAAAAAGGTCGCATATGGACCGCATCCGGCGTAAAAAACACGAACTTCCTTTTCTGGATTTTCATTGAGTTTTTTAGTAATAGCTAAAACAATTGCTTTGATGAATTTCAAAGTTCTTTTGTAATCCAATAAACATTGTGCAGCATAATTTAGCCCTAATGCTTTGCCTTTAGCTGTGGGAACTGCTGCTAAGTTTTCAATCCTGGAGTCAAAGCCTGTAATACTGGTTATTTTTTGGAAATGATTGTAGATCTCATCGAGACCATATTTTCCCTTTTCATAATCAATTGAGTTTTCGAAAACGGAACCAGCAAGTTCACGAATGGATTTTAATACGTCTGTTTTACTCATTTGAATTGGTGGTACATTATTAATTTGAAAAATGTAGAATGATAAGACTTCAATTTATTGTGTGAAAGTTATTCCTCTTCTATTTCCACTCCAGTTTAAAAAGGGAAATGCCCTGAGCTGGTATTGTCAGCTCAATTTCCACCGTACCATCCTTTGATTCTACCCAAAAAGGAGAAGTATATAACTCAAGTTGGCCAGCTTTTTCAAGTGCTTCAATCTGTTCATTAGAAGGGGCTTGTGGAGATCCCATTTTCTTCCAAAGTGTGTAGGAGTTACTGTGTTCCTGATCTACCCGATAGTGATTTATTAATACTTTTTTTCCAGACACGCCTTTAATTTGAAGACTTACGGATGCATCCGGAACAGTTAAGTCATTGTTGTCATGATAATTCCAAACCATCACAGCAGCACTTCGATCACTTTTTGATGCGATTGCGTTGATATCTTGCTTTTCACGAACACTATGATCTCTTACCTCTAGAAAATCATAGGCAAGTCCATCCTGATTTATTTTTACCCGATCACCTTCCATCATACCAAACATCCTAAAGACGTTTAAAACAGGCTTATCTACACCATTGGTAGCCATATCTCTAAACCCAGCGTACCATGGTTGATCTTCAAATTCAAATCCCCAAGTCACTGCTCCCAATAAATTCACTCCAAAATGGTCAGCCAACTCATACTTTCTAGAAAATGCAGCAGCGGTATAACTGGCATACATGGTCCCATTCCTATAATCATTTTGTGGATAATCATTTACTGAGCAAGCGGCGCAACCTTCTGGATCAGATTCTCCGATAATAATCGGTAGATCTTTGAATTCTGGATAGGAAGCCACAATTCTAAAGCCCTCACTTATATCCCGCAACTGCGTTCCAATATTCATTTGAACCATATCATCTACCAACTTGGGGCTGCCTTTGGCATGAAAAGAAATAAAGTCCAGTGGAATGTCTTTTTTACCAGTTGCATAGCTTTTGTCATCCCGTACATGATCTAAAAATGCGGTTAAGAATTCTGCAGCTTTATCCCATCCCGGACCTGTAGTTTCTGGCCCACCAATTTTGGCTGTGGGTAGCGCTCTTTTTACCGCATCGGCGGCATAATCATATAGCATAAAATACTCTTCCATGGTACCTTGCCAGTAACCTATGTTAGGCTCGTTCCATACCTCCCAGTACCAGCTGTCAACCTCTTCTTTGCCATAACGCTCTACGCAGTGTAAGACCCATTGGTAAACAAGTTCTCCATATTTCTTATAGTCGTTTGGAGGATATGCCCAACCTGTATAAATTTCTTCGTAAGGTGCTCCCGGATACCAATGGTGCCTGTAAGGTTCGGGTTTGGATGAAAGTGCTTCAGGCATAAACCCAATCTGTGCAAAAGGTTTCATACCTCTTTCGATGTAAGTATCAAAAATCCTGTCTACAATTGTCCAGTCATACACAGGGTTACCATCAGCATCCTCTGTGTAGGCATTGGTTGATCCCCACTTTAATGCATGGGTTCCTTCACCGGTCACCAACAAGCTATGTGCTCTGACATAAACAGGAACAGGACTTAGAGAAGCTATTTCTGACAGCAACTTTTTACCATCTTTCATGTATGTATAATTAGGCTCATCATAACCCCACCATGCCCAAATGGGGTCCATTTCACCTATTTTTTCATCTAGATTCACCTGAATGTTTACTTTTTCAACTTGTTCTTGAGCTCTCAGATGGATGATCGTGAAGGGGAATACGAGGATTGTTAGAAGGGTTTTTATTAAAAGTGGTTTCATAGGTTTGGGTTAATTGTTTTTTAAAAAGCATGCGAAAACATGAGGGTCGAAATCTAAATCATAAGTTACTGGTTCTCATTAGTAAATCCTGACCATTGAAGAAAAATTACAGTATTTGGGATAATCTAACTGAATGGAGTTTGTTAAGTGTTTTAATGTGGTTTTCTGAACTTTACTAATAGCTTCTTGACTTTAGCCCTTGAAGAAAGGTTGCTATAGAATTAGCCTAAACAAAAATGAAATTTCAGAATTGAATAGTCATGGGAACAAATTTTGGCTCAGTTTTAAGTTATCTCAAAAAAGATGTCTGCCAATTTATTTGTATCCGATTGTTTATTGTTTCTTACTCTTGAACAACAAGTAGAAGGTAAATGAGACTTCTCCTAAAGCTGCAGCAAACCCTACGATTAATGCAGTATAATCTTCATATCCAGGCATATTGAAATTACCGAATGTTTCGAGTAGGTAACCTATCGCTGATCCTAGAAGAAAGCTTCCGAAAATATTCGGGATGGTATCTGATTTATAAATCAAAACGCTAAGTAGTAGTAGGTGTAAGCCAAAGAAACCTCCTGCAATGAGATATCCATATTGGTGTGCATTCATAAATAGTAGGCTCAGTGATTCTAGCTGAGCTTGATCAAATGTTGAAAGGAAAGATTCTCCACCCAAGACCAGATTTGCCATATAGTGATTTAACAAATTCAGGCTTCCTATAGCTGGATGAGCGATCAATCTCAAGGCAGCAGATACCATCGCTAAGTTTTTTCCAAACGGTTTAAACATTTGATAAAGAAGAACCGATATGACAGCATCAATGATGAATGCTATCAAATCCAATGACAACCCTAATCGAAACAAACTTTCATTTTGCAAAATATTTGTAGCGGTAGCTAAAGCATTACCTGGAATAATTATGGTTCCGCGAATATATCCCTGACTGAAACCTGCACAGATAATCACAATTAAGTATAGAAGTCCAGTAAGTTTATAAAATCTCTTTTCCATGATTTTTAGGGTTTAGATTAATTTTGAATGGTTTAATTCAGGCATTATAGATGACGACATTGCCTTTTTTATGTCCTGAATCAATATAGGTGTGTGCTTCTGCCAATTTTTCTAATGGGAATTGACGGTCAATAACAGTCTTGAGCTTTCCTGCCTTATAAATTTCAAGGACCTCTGATAGCATGAATCGAAGCTTTTCCTCCTTATTAGCGCCAGTTGCTTGAAACTTTGCTTTCTTGCCTTTAAAAAATGAGGTTATCACCATTTGAATCATTAGAGGAAACTGAAGAACAGGTGATAGATAGATGCCTTTATCTTTTAAGATGCCTTTGCATGCTTTGAAAGAGCTTTTACCCACCGTATCATAAATGATATCGTAACGGTCTTCACTTTGAGTAAAATCTTCTTTGTAGTAATCGAGGACCTTGTCAGCACCGAGGGACTTGATGAGTCCTGCATTCCTATCGCCACAAACTCCCGTTACTTCAGCTCCTAGATACTTGGCGATTTGTACAGCTGACATTCCAAGTGCGCCTGATGCGCCATTTATCAGCACCTTTTGTCCAGGTTTTACGTCAGCAATTTCTTTTAGGAAGTTATACGAAGTAAGGTGCCCATCGCAGAAGTTAGAAGCCGCTGCAAATTCGATGTTTTCTGGAAGTGGGAGAATCACACCATTCTCAGAAACAGTCAGAAACTCTGCATTAGCTTTAAAGCCAAAGGCTGTTTCACCAAAGACTCGATCACCGACTTGGAAGTTTGAAACGTTCTCTCCGACTTGTTCCACGATTCCTGCGAATCCAGTTCCTGGAATACCTGTTTTCGGTTTAGTCAAGCCAATGAACAATCGAGCAAAATATGGTTTCCCGGTACGCATCATCGCATCTGCTTTGGTTGCAGCAGATGTCTTCACTTTCACAAGGACTTCATTCGCTTTTGGTTCAGGTTTGGTAACTGATTGTAATTGGAAAACCTCAGGGGTTCCATATCCTGTAGCTACTATTGCTTTCATTTTGCTCGCCATGATTTTTTGTTTTTAGATTCATGACAAATAGAGTAAAAGCGAGTCGAGTTATTGTTCGGAATAGTAGGAAGAGGTTCGGAATTATAATTTCGAACCAAAAAAGTGGTGCTAGGATTGACTTTTCTGGTATTCCTTGGGCGTCATTCCAGTGACTTTTTTAAAAGCAGTGTTAAAAACAGTTTTTGAATTGAATCCGCTCTCATAGGCCAATCCAATTAAAGAGATGTGAGAATTGGAAGGGTCAACAACCAATTTCTTAAAATGCTCTACACGTTTTTGATTGATGAATTCATTAAAATTTTTCCCTAAATACTCGTTGAGTAACCAGGATAATTGGTTGGGGTGAATATCAGTTTGTTCGGCCAGAGACCGAAGGCTTAGCGATGGATTTAAAAATGGGCTTTCCGATTCAATAAAACCTTGCAGTCTTTCCACCTGAGCTTTAGCGTTTGCATTATCAAAAGATTTAGACTGTGTCCTTTTGACTTTATGAAGGTCACTAACCTCAGGGTAAATTCGCTTATGGTATTCAGCATACCTGGGGTCGGATTTGATAGGCTCTGAAAGAGGATCACTGAATCCAAGCAGAAGAATAGAAGATTTGTCTTTAAATATCTTCTCTAATACAGCGAATGCCTCATCAAAACGTCCAAGATTGGCATAAATGATAAATAAATAGGAATGTGCATGATGGGCCAAAGGATCATTTGCATGTTCTTCCAATTCCTTCAGCAATTCAGTATCCTGATTTCCTGTCAAGACATCCACTAAAGTATTTAAACCCAATTTTTCGTCAGGAGTAAAAACTTCATTTGGTGTTTTTTTTATTAGTGCTTTGGCTTCCTTTAATCGATTTTCTTTGATGTGTATGTATGTGCTGACAATAAGTGCAGGAAGGTTCTTTTCATTTTCTTCCAACAATGCATTTAATATCTTGATTGCTTCATCAAGTTCGTTTGTTCTGTAGAGGTAATTAGCTTGAAAAAATCTAGTTTCTGGATTGAGCGGGTCAACTGATTTAGCGTAGAGAATATGCTCTTTAGCTTTGTTGAAATCTCCCTTGAGTGTATTGAAAAAAGAAAGAAACTGATGAGCCTCTGCGTAGGTAGGTCTTGCCACGACAGCTTTTTGAATGAATTTCATTGCGGATGAAAAATTTGCTTCCGTGAAAAAAGCATGATGGGATAACATCAAATTTAGTCCGGCATGATTAGGGTCTAGTACTTTTGCTAATTGCATAGCTTCAACCGCTTTCATCCAGGATTCTTCTCTAGGAGCAAAACCAGCAACGGCCATAAAACTGTAACTATCGGCACTGCCAAGAAGTGCATCAATTAGATTTGGGTCTAATGCTAATGCTTTTTCAAATTCATTTATAGCAATATTTACATCTTCGGGATTCCACTTATAAAAATGATACCGACCTTTCAGTAAATGTTCATAAGCTGTGATGTTTTGGGTTGGGAAGTTTACAAGTTGGTCCGAAATTGTCAAATGACCTTCATGCTCTCTAAGTTTGTCGGCAATGATGAGACTGATTTCATCTTGTATCTCAAAAAGGTTTTCCTTCTTTCTGTCCCAAGTTTCTGTCCAAAAAGTTGTGTCTTCTATTACATCGATCAATTGAGCACGAATTCGCAAAGAATTTCCCGAAACGCGTACGCTACCTTCGAGTATCACATTTACTCCAAGCTTTTCAGAAATTTCTTGAAGAGAATAGCTATGGTCTTTGAAATAGAAACTGGAAGTACGTGAAGTGACTTTCAATTGCTCGATCCTAGAAAATGCATTGATGATTTCTTCAGTAATACCATCACAGAAAAAATTATTTTCCTCGCTATTGCTGATGTTCTTAAATGGAAGAACAGCTATGGAGATGCTTTTTTCAGTTTGTTTTTCCATTTCAAGAAGTTTCTGGTTACAGTAAAGTGGATGAATTAACCTGATTTGGCAATTCTTTAAATGGTATTTTTTTTAAAGAAATTAAACTAAGTATTTCTGGTAGAAAAGAGAATCTTATCCTCATTTTTCGGATTGTTAAAAATAATATTTCTTTTATTTTCTTTATCTCATGTGAAATCATCTCCTTTTTGAACTGGAATTCAAAATTTGGGGTTTTTCAAGCTTAATAAACTATTTCATGGCTCAAACAGCAGCGCGTAAAATCACGATAGGTCAGGTTTTTAAAACCATTATTTGGCCAAGAAGAAGGCATCTTTTTTTAGGCTTATTTTTGATTATCATCAGTAGATTGGCAAGTCTGGTTTTGCCGGGAGCCAGTAAATACCTGGTGGATGATGTGATACCGAGCAATGATTTAAATATGCTCAAATGGCTTATAATTGCCGTAGTAGCGGCTATTGTTGTGCAGTCGGTCACTTCTTACGCCTTGACACAAATCTTGAGTGTAGAGGCTCAAAACCTCATCGCAAAACTGAGATCACAGGTTCAATCTCATATCATCAAACTTCCCATTCGCTTTTTTGATAATACCAAAACCGGTGAGCTGGTTTCCCGAATTATGACAGATGTGGAAGGTGTTAGAAACCTAGTTGGGACAGGCTTTGCACAAATGATAGGAGGGATTATTACTGCCATTATTTCTCTTTTCTTATTGATTAGTATTTCTCCAAAAATGACCCTATTTGTTCTCCTCCCAGTGGTTGTTTTTGGACTTGTTTCCTTAAAAGCTTTTGGTAAAATCAGGCCTATTTTTAGGGAAAGGGGTAAAATCAATGCACAAGTCACAGGTAGGTTGACCGAGACTTTAGGAGGTATTCGTGTAATCAAGGGGTTTAATGCCGAGCAACAAGAGATAGTGACCTTTGGGAAAGGGGTTGATGAGCTATTTCAGAACGTGAAATCCAGTTTGACAGCTACTAGTTTTGTGACTTCAGCAGGTACTTTATTATTGGGATTGGCATCTGCTGGAATCATGGGCTTGGGTGGCTACATGATCATGCAGGAGCAATTAACTTTTGGTGATTTTTTAGCTTTTACCTTATACTTGGGATTTATGATCGCTCCAATTGTGCAAATGTCAAATATTGGGAGCCAATTGACCGAGGCATTTGCTGGTTTGGATAGAACAGAGGAGATTATGAATACTCCGCTTGAAGCTGATGATCAAAAACGAACAGAGACGCTTGATAAATTGAAGGGAAACATCATTTTTGATAAGGTGTCCTTTGCCTACGAGGAAGGAAAAGAAGTGGTCAAACAGGTGAGTTTTGAAGCCCCAGCTGGATCAGTAACTGCTCTAGTAGGAACTTCAGGTTCGGGAAAAACCACCATTGCCGGCCTAGCAGCAACTTTTTTAAATCCGGATGCAGGAATGATCACAGTGGATGGGGTTGATATTCAGTCTGTAACTTTAGAGTCTTTTCGTTCCCAGTTGGGAGTGGTGCTTCAAGATGATTTTTTGTTTGAAGGGACGATTCGGGAAAATATTCTTTTCCCAAGACCTGATGCCTCAGAGGATCAACTTCAGCAAGCTGTTCATGCTGCACACGTTCAGGAATTCACAGATCGATTTGAGGAGGGTTTAGATACTTTGATAGGGGAAAGAGGAGTTAAGCTTTCCGGTGGTCAAAGGCAAAGAATAGCGATTGCAAGGGCGATTTTGGCAGATCCTAGAATTTTGATTTTGGATGAAGCTACTTCCAATTTGGATACGGAGTCAGAAACTTTGATTCAGGCTAGTTTAAAAGATCTGATGAAAGGGAGAACTACTTTTGTGATTGCACATAGGTTGAGCACAATTCGTCAGGCAGATCAAATTTTAGTGATCGAACAAGGCAAAATTGTGGAGAAAGGTAAACACGAGGATTTGATTGCTTTAGAGGGAAGGTACTACCAATTGTATACCTATCAGGCGAGAATTTAAGGTGCTATAAAATAGTAATAGGCCGTTATAAGTCTAGAATAATTTGGGTGAAGCGAAATGGAGTATTTAATACCTTAATAACCATTTACATTTCACGAATGATTGGGATGACTTGAGAAATATGCTCTGCCTGATAAAAATTATCATGTTCGATTTCATGCTCTATCATTTCATGAGTCCAGGTAATATGATAGGGAATGTGAATGGCGTGACCTCCAAGTTCGAGTACAGGGAGTACGTCTGATTTAAGGCTATTACCCATCATCAGAAATTCTTCCGGAGCCACATCAAGATGGCGAATCAGCTTTGCAAAATCCGCTTCTTTCTTTTCGCTCATAATTTCGATATGGTGGAAATAATGATCGAGACCAGATTTTTTCAATTTTCTCTCTTGGTCCACCAAATCGCCTTTGGTAGCCATTACAAGACGAAAGTTTCCTTTTAATTCTTCTAAAACTTCTTCTACCCCAGGAAGAAGTTCTACTGGCTTTTCCATCATATCATAGCCAATTTCCAAAATTCGATCGATGAGCTTTACGGGTATTTTATGATCAGAAATCCGTAAAGCAGTCTGTATCATAGAAAGCATAAAGCCTTTTATTCCATACCCGTACAAGCCTAGATTTTCTATTTCTGTACGATAGAGTTCTTTGATGCTGCTATGTCTGGGCATAAACGCCTCAAGTAGGTTGGCAAATTCCTCTTCAGCTTCTCGGAAAAATGGTTCATTAACCCATAAGGTGTCGTCGGCATCGAAGGCTATTACTTTGATCATCAGATTGGAAAATTAATGGAGTGGTAAAGTTGCAAAGTGGTAAGATTTTAAAGTTGTAACATTGGTGTAAGGCTTCGATCCCGTATAGCTATCGAGATCGAAGTCCTATTAAAAAAGGTTTTGTTATGGCACTTCAATTTAGCTCAGGAAGACAACTTCTAACTTCCTTACCTTCAGTTTGCTGTCTTTTACTTCAAATCAACCATCCAGTCTAACAACACATTTCTCCAATTGGAAACGGGGCCTCTGCCAAATCCAAAACCAAATCCATGCCCTCCTTTTGGATAAATATGAAGTGAAGCGGGTATTCTCTTCTCATGTAGCGCCTTGTAGTATAAAAAGCTGTTTTCAATAGGGACGCCATTGTCATCTTGGGCATGCACCAAAAAGGCAGGTGGAGTTTCTTCGGTTACATTAAGTTCTCCTGAAAAGCGGTCAACAAGTTCTTGTGGAGCATTTTCTCCAATCAAGTTCATTCGGGATCCACTATGAGCTGAAGCATCCCGGAATGAAATCACAGGATAAACCAATACAGAAAAATCAGGTCTTGCAGATAATTGGTCAATCGCGTCCTTAGGTCTTTCTACTTCATGATCATATTGGGTACTTATTGTAGATGCCAAATGCCCACCTGCAGAAAAGCCCATGACACCCACTTGAGTTGGGTCAATATTCCATTCCTCTGCCTGAGATCTAACCATTCGGATGGCACGCTGAGCATCCAGTAAGGGAACTTCTTTTTTATCGGTCAAAGATTGAGATCTTGGTAATCTATATTTTACGACGATCCCAGCAATACCCTGAGCATTCAGCCACTTGGCAAAGTCAGTACCTTCTTTATCATATGCTAAAATGGAGTATCCTCCTCCTGGGAAAATCACAACTGCCTTTCCTGTGGAAATTTGTTTCGTAGGAAGAAATACCTCTATCGTAGGCTTTTGAACATTTCCTATTCTTATAATTTCTTCCTGAACAAACTCTTCTTCCAAATCCATTTCTTTTTGAAGTGGAGGAGTGCCTTCCCATAATGGAAGGATGATATGTTGGGCTTGTGCTGATAACATAGTTGCGAGAAACAAAAGTAAAAATCCAGTTTTTTTCATGGAGAGCTAATTTTGGGAGTTGTTAAAAGGTTCAATAAATTTTACTTCTTCCAAAATCGGGAATTTAAAATTAAAAACTTAAAGTTCAGGCTCCTTATTGATGAATTGCTGGCAAAAAAATATTGAATCAAAATAATTGAAAAGCCTTCCAATTCAGAAATCCAATAGACCTGCTGCTGTTTATTTATGTGTTTTGACTACAGAAGTAGAGATTTCTTAGGCTTTAAATTCAAAGATTTTCTCTGTAATAGCCCAGCGCCAATTGGCAGGAGTACCGGGTAAATTGGTCTGATATTGTCCTAAAAAGGATTCCCATTCTTGCACTTTTGGGTTTCCTTCATCAAGCTTTGCTTTTTTCTCAAAAGAAAATTCTTCGTCCCCGATTAGAATCATGGTCAGTCGATTCTGCCAGCGGTAAATGCTCATTTGTAATACTCCCGCAACTCGGATGCTTTCTAATATTTCAGGCGCGACTGCCTTGTGACAATCCACATAGGCTTGAATTGCCTCTTCTTCATTTTTCAGGTCACATATCAAACAAATGTTTGGGTATTCATTTCTATTTTGAATTTAAATGTTGCTAAGCTTTTTGGTATAAGTAAAGTTTTTAGAGTTGTGGGTATGAAGTTGACTTTGAATACTTTCGCTACAAAAAAGCAATTTTCAAACTCAAAAGATTTTCCAGCATTTTACTTTACAATCTCTTTCACCCTCACACTAAACAACAAAACCATCACAAAACAGAATAGAGGGAGGATAAATGAGAAGTTCACTTCAGGTACGCCTAGGATTAACGTATCGTCATAACCAGATCCGCCGATATCCATGATCATTCCTTGGAGCGTAGGCATAATGGCTCCACCCACAATTGCCATCACCAAATAAGCAGCGGCAAATTTCGAATCATCTCCTAACCCTTCTAAGGCAATTCCATAAATCGTTGGGAACATCAAGGACATTGCAAATGAAATCCCTACAAGGCTATAAAGTCCAGTCATTCCTGGTAAAAAGATAGCTCCTGCAGTGAATGCAATCGCTAGAACTGAAAAGATCATTAATAGACGAGCAGGAGCAAAGTATCTAAATAAGAAAGTACATACCCATCGACCAATCAGGAAAACTACTAAAGCAGCATATCCATAATTTACGGCAGATGCATTCGATATGCCCAGCACCTCAGCGTATTGGTAGATATAGGTCCAAACCATGATTTGGGCTCCTACATAAAACATTTGTGCAAGTGTGCCTTCCACAAAATTTCTTTTGGAGAGCAAGCGCTTCATGGTCGCTCGAAATTCAATCTTCCCAGTTTCTTTATTTTCTGGCATTTTGACCAGCGCAATAATTACCAAAATGGCTATGACTACAAGCCCAAGCATTACGTAAGGGTTTCTGATAACCATCAAATCTGCAGTACGGATCACAGCTTTAGCTGACTCATCTAGAGAAGAGAAAATGATATTCCCGTCTGCATCCGTTTCGTTAGACTGCAAAGCATTCAAAATAAATTGCTTGGCAACAAAAAGACCTGCCAATGCTCCCATTGGGTTAAAAGCCTGGGCCAAGTTCAATCGTTGGGTAGCTGTTTCTTCAGGTCCCATGGATAAGATGTAGGGGTTGGCTGTGGTTTCTAAAAAGGCTAAGCCGAATGTCAAAATATAAAGTGAGGCCAGGAAGAATCCATAGCTTTCCCAAGCAGCTGCCGGGTAAAATAGCAAGGCTCCAAAACCATAAAGTCCTAGACCTAGGAGAATTCCAGTTTTATAGGAGTACTTTTTAATGAAAAAAGCCGCAGGTAAGGCCATGGTGAAATACCCTCCATAAAAAGCCATCTGAACCCAGGAAGCCTGAGTGTTATTCAATTCCAACACCCTTTTGAAGGCTGCCACCATGGGATTGGTAATGTCATTTGCAAAACCCCATAATGCAAAAAGGGAAGTGATGAGAATAAATGGTAGAATTAATTTTTTGGGTACTAGTGCAGGTTTTTGGGTTGGATTGCTCATTAAAGGGATCGGTCAAGGTGGGTGTATCCTCCATCTACAAACAGGTGTTGGCCTGTAATATGAGAGGCTTTTTCAGAAAGTAAGAAAATACTCATTGCGGCAATTTCTTCCGGACTGGTCATTCTCTTTCCAAGAGGTATGTTTTTAGTAATATCTGCAAGTTTTTGTTCTGGATCATCAAAAGTTTGAATCCAATTTTGGTATAAGGGAGTATAAACTTCTGCAGGTATGACTGCGTTGACTCTGATTTTATAGGGTAGAAGCTCGACTGCCCATTCACGAGTTAGGGAAAGTTGAGCACCTTTGGCAGCAGTGTACCCAGAGGTGCCACCCTGCCCGGTGACAGCAGTTTTACTACTGATGTTCACAATGGCTCCTTGAGATTTTTTTAGGTGAGGCAAGGCAAAGTGAGCCAAATGATAATAGTGATGAAGATTTTTTGCTACAGATTTTTCAAATTCTTCCGGACTTCCATGTTCCAATCCAACGCTGTCATTTGCGCCAGCATTGTTGACTACACCATCGATTCTGCCAAATTTTTCCAAGGTTAGTTTAACCGCTTTTTCGGCATCGCTGGCATTATTAAGTCGTATGGGGATTTGCATGGAGTGAAGTGGCGCTCTCTCCAAAATTTTACTGCCCTCTTCTTTTGAAGGGTCAATAATCACTGGGATGGCTCCCTCATCAATTAGGCCGTTGGAAATAGCTCCTCCAATTCCTTTGGCACCACCACTGATAAGAATTACTTTATCTTTTAATTTTAAATCCATTTTTGGGTTTTTGTCAATCTTTTTTTATTCCTTAATCCCGTAAAAGTTGGATGCGGTTTCGCCAAGTATCATCGCTTTTTCCGATGGAGAAAGCTTATTGGTGAACTCATCTACCAGTTCAAATACTTGTTCGTATTCAGCCGCAACTTTACATACAGGCCAATCCGAACCAAACATTAGACGCTTGGGACCAAACTGTTCCAAAGCGATTTCCATGTATTGGTTGAAATCCTCTTTTTTCCAGTTTTTCCAATCTGCCTCTGTGACCATACCGGAGATTTTACAATAGACATAGTCTCTTTCAGCCAGAGGTTTCATTTCTTTTTTCCATTCTCTCCATGTTCCTAACTTAATGTAAGGTTTGGCCAAATGGTCTATTACAAATGGTTGTTCCGGACATTTTTTTAGAAATTCCAATGTGGCCTCTAATTGATTTGGGAAAACAAGAATATCGTATGTGTATCCTCTTTTTCCCAGCTTTTCAATTCCTCGGATAAACTCCTTTCGAAGCATGTACTCCACCGGTTTTGCCTGTAGAATTTCTCTGTATCCTTTGAGTTTTGGCTGATTGGAAAATAGATCCAGATCTTTATCCAAGTCATCACTTCCTAGATCAGCCCAGCCAACTACTGCTTTTATCTGCTCATATTCCGTTGACAAATCCATAAGGAAAGCTGTTTCAGATAAGCTTTCGTCCGCTTGAACAGCCACACAACCTTGGAGCTCCTGTTGCTCAAGAAGTGGAATCAGGTCATCCGGAAGAAAGTTTTCCCGGATAACCTTCATGTCATCAGTAATCCACTCGTGCTTTTTAGGATGGTATTTCCAAAAATGCTGGTGTGAATCCAGTCTCATGCTTCAGGATCGTTGATTGCCGTTTGTTTTGCCACTCCAAGTCCCTCGATTCCTAATTCTACTACATCTCCTTCCTTAAGGTAAGTAGGAGGGGTAAGTCCTAGCCCAACTCCAGCTGGAGTACCTGTGGAAATTACATCTCCAGGTAAAAGTGTCATGTATTGACTTAGGTGTTCGATTAATGTAGGAATATCAAATACCAAATCAGAAGTATTACTATCCTGCAATGTTTTGCCATTCAATTTCAACCAAAGCCTCAAATTGTGAGGATCAGGGATTTCATATTTGGTTGCTAAAAAAGGACCTAAAGGAGCGAAGTTATCTGCACTTTTTCCTTTGACCCATTGTCCTCCATGATGAAGTTGGAAATCACGCTCAGAAACGTCGTTGTGAACACAGTACCCAGCCACATAATCCATTGCGTTTTCCTTACTAACATATTTTGCACGTTTTCCGATTACGACAGCCAACTCTACTTCCCAGTCGGTTTTTTCGGAGTTTTTAGGAATCAAAATATTGTCATTGGGTCCACATAGAGAAGATGTTGCCTTCATGAAAATAATAGGAACCTCAGGTACTGGCATGCCGGATTCTATAGCATGCTTGCGGTAGTTAAGACCAATGCAGATGATCTTGGAAGGTCTCGCAATAGGAGAGCCGATTCTACTGTTTTCAGGAATTTTATTAAGACTATCAAGGTTGGCTTCTAACCAAGCGTCAAGTCGATCAAGTCCATTATTTTCGAAAAAAGATTCGTCCCAATCTTCCTGAAATGCAGAGCAATCTAAATAGTTACCTTCTTTGTCAATAATTCCTGGCTTTTCCTTACCAGCTTCTCCAAAACGAATTAGTTTCATTTTTTTGGGTATTAAGTTTTATGATGGAATTGAATTCAATTCCTGATTTATTTACATTTTTAGTCCTAGGAATCCGCCATCAATTGGGATGTCTGTTCCAGTGATAAAGCTTCCAGCAGGCGAACTTACAAAGTAAGCCAAATTGGCGATTTCCTCTGGTGTCCCCATTCTACCGATTGGTTGGGTAGCAGAAAGTTTTTCAAACATTTCCTTTTCTTTTCCGGGGTAATTTTTAGCGATAAAACCATCCACAAATGGCGTATGCACCCTTCCTGGAGAAAGGCAATTGCATCGAATGCCATCAGCAACATAATCTCTAGCCAAACTCAAAGTCATGGAGTAAGCAGCACCTTTGGTCATGGAATAGGCAAATCGATCTGGGATGCCAATAGTAGCGGCCACAGAAGCCATATTCAGAATCGACCCCCCACCGTCTTGCTTTAATTTACTAATGGCAGCTCGGGCACAGTTAAACATGCCTTTTACATTGACTTGAAAAACTCTGTCAAAATCCTCTTCACTGGTATTCTCTAAATTACCTACATGGGATACACCCGCATTGTTGATTAATACATCGATTTTCCCGGGGATTTTGGTAAATGCTTCCTCAGCCTCAGAGGTAGAAGCGATATTACATTTTATAAAAGTGACTTGGAAACCTTTTTCCTGCAATTCTTCACTCACTTGTTCACCTTCCGGGTTGAGGTCAAGAAGAAATACCTTGCTTTTTTCGCTTGCAAATTTCTTGACCATAGCCAGCCCAATCCCACTTGCTCCGCCTGTAATTACTACTGTTTTATCAATCATGATATTTATTGAAATTTTAATTCTTTTGATTGGCTTGAACTCTATCTGTATCCTGAATCGCCGTATGTTATAGCATGATTGTTTTACCGGTTTTTACCGATTCATCGCAGGCAAAAGCAATTTTCAGACTGTTCAAAGCATCACTTAAATGATCATCTAAATTAAGGCCCTCTTGAATAGATTTCAAAAAGAATATTTGTTCGCGGTTACAAAGCTCTTGGTGGCCAGGTTCATCTTTCATGTCAATCCACTCATCAGGTTGAGTGAATTCGTTCTTTTCATTGATTTCGGCATGGTGAACTCTGATAGATTCAGTTTTGGTATGACTGTCTACATCATCTGATTTTCCTGTTCCTCCAGCTTCTTTTGCAGTGATGGATACGGATCCTTTTGGGCCAAAAACATCTTTAACAAAAAAGGCGGTTTCACTGACCATAGGACCCCAACCTGCCTCATACCAGCCTACAGATCCATCTTCAAAGCGAATTTGCAGTTGCCCATAGTTGTAATTGTCTAATGAAATTTCCTCCGTAAGTCTCGCTCCAATTGCTGAAACGGAGATAGGTTTGGATTGAGTCATTTGACACATCACATCGATATAATGTACTCCACAATCTACAATGGGGCTAAGGCTCTTCATTAGGTTTCTATGCACTTCCCACATAAACCCTTGACTTTGCTGGTTTAGGTTCATTCTCATGACGAGCGGTTTTCCCATTTTTTTTGCTTCCTCAATAAATCGAATCCAAGAAGGGTGGTGTCTTAAAATATAACCAACTACCACCTTCCTGTTTTTTTCAGCAGCTTTGGCAATGATTTTTTCACAACCAGCAATCGAGTCTGCTAAAGGCTTTTCGATAAAAACATGACAGTTGGCTTCCAAGGATTTTAGAGCAAATTCCTCATGTGAATCAGGGTAGGTGCTGATACAAACTGCATCAGGTTTACTAGTGGATAACGCTTCTTCAAAGTCTTCAAAAAGCGGATAATTAGCTTCCAGCGATAGATTTAATTTACTTTTGCTTTCCCCTCTAGATACCAAACCGCAAATCTCAAATTCCTTTAATTGATGATAAGCTTTGGCATGGGAAGCTCCCATGTTGCCACAGCCTACTACTAGTATTCTTAATGGGTTTATTGATTCCATAAATAAATCACTTTGTACTTATTCTTAATTATTTTCTTTTACTTCCTCAAGGGCATCTCCTTCGGTCATCTTGCCCACTTCTATGTTTGGTTCCTCCTGATTCCCTGTAATCTTTATAGGGATGCCGAAGATCCCCAAAGGAGGTAAACCCAATCGAAATGCAATACTCATATCGCCATCCAGACTCACCTGACCTTCAAACCGCGGTCTAAATCCTGCAATTCTCAATCTGGTCCTAGGGATGGTTAATAGGTTGTTTTCTATCGTAGTTTCTATTTCCACATCATTTAGATCAGGATCTTCCAATTCAGTGTTTTCGGTTTCTTTGGCAATGGTATTCATTAATTTGAAGCCTTTCAATTTCACTTTTTTCAAACCTAAAACTCCATTGCCCTTGATCGAAGGAAGTATAGGCTCCATCTGAGCATTGATTTTACCCTCTAAATTATAGTTTAATGAGGCAATTCCATTGGCATATTCTGCAAAAGAGGCCATTTCCCTGAACATTGGAATTTCTTGATAGGCACGGTTGATATCAAATTCCTTAGCATCAATCTGATAAGCAAATGTTGCTGAAAAGGGATCCGTGGCCTGATAATTACCCTTCATGGATATATTTGCTCCGACTAATTCTAAATCTGTTTTGTCTAAGCTAATAATTCCCGGTTTTGTAGAGAGATTCCCATTAAAATTTCGGATCATAATCTCTCCAAAATGGATAGAATCCAGTTTTGCATTTATTTTGACATCCACATCCTGTGGAGGAACAATAACTCCCGAAACTGTACCCAGGCTATCTACTTTTACCGAACTTTCTTCTCCGAAGAACATAAAGTCATCTAGATCTAAAAAGGAAGAGGAAAGGTTGATCTCTCCTTTTAGTAATTCCCCCGGTTCGATCGCATAGCCTAAGTAATTTGAAAAATATCCTGCAACAGTTATTTCATTTGAATTATAGGAGGTGACAAAATCCGAAAAAGTTATTTTTTCCTGATTGAATTCAAGTAAACCCTTTTTTAGATCTATAGGTAAAGGAAGTAAATCAGATCGAGAGATGATGTCTTGAACCTGAATAGTTCCTTGATTATCAAGTTTTTGTAAGTTTCCGTTTACTGCATCACTTTGTTTTCCTTTCAGCCTAAAGTCAGTGATCAAAAAGCCGTCTAAATCATATCCTTCCATTCCAAAAACCTGATAAAGTTTGCCTAAATCCAGCCTTCCTTCGGACCTCATGTCATAGGTAAGGTCTTCCATATTTTCGAGATTGGCAGTTATTGAAAATGGTTGGTTTGCAAAGTTGAATTGAATGGGATTAATTTCGATTTTCAGGTCAGAATATGAGGCCGAACTGCTCTTGGCTGAAAGTAATACTGATAAATCTTGAATTGATTCAGGATGAAAAGGGGTTTGAATAAATCCATCTTCCAATTTGAAATCTGCCTGAATGATCGGGATTTCCTTCATTTCAGAATTATGTTTTCCTGATGCTTTCAAATCCATTGTTATTTTCCCATTCAATACATAGGATGAGTCAAGAGGTAAATATTTTGGAATATCGGCTAGGTCAAAACTGCTAATCAAGTTTGCATTCACATCCTTTTGAAGGTTTAAATTATAGCTTAAACTTCCCGAGGTCACTTGATCTAAAACCTGAAAATTCAATTTGTCTAGTGCAATACCCAAATTTTCAGGCAGACTGTCTGGGCTGGTTACTTTTAAATCAAAGGAGATGTCCTGAATTCCCTCAGGTAATTGACTCTGTTTAAAATATCCTTCAGATAGCCCTGCTTGTAAATTGAATTTTGGGATTCTTGTCCAAACCACTTGTGGGTTTCTTAATTCTTTTGGATCTAATTCGCTTTTTAAATAGCCATCTGCATTTAAATCTAGCTTGAATTTCCCTTGGTATTCTACAGCTTTGGTTCCTAAAGCTTGTTGCAACAGACCCAAGTCCAAGTCGGATTTGAAAACAGAATTGACCTCCGTTGGATTTAGATTTCTCACATGTAAGTCACCTAAAAGGAAACCATCGGCCAAGGCAAAATTTAGACTATCCAAATCAAATTCTATTTGTTCAGGGTCCAGAGCAGGGAGGCGTAGGTTCATTCGGAAACCTAGATCTTTTATGGGTTCCGGGGCATTCTCATGTGAAATTCCTCCTTCTGAAACTCCCATATTGAGAACCAATGCGGGCATTTCATTTTTTGTTGGTAGGTAAAGCCCTTGCAAAGATGCTACGATATCACCCTTTCCGGAGAATCTGGTTTTTGCAAGGTCTGGTATTAAATCCTGAGGAACCAGAGTAAGAATATCACCAAGATTGGAGTCAAATGACTCGAGGACGAAATTCATGTCGTATCCTCCAGGAATGAATTCTAGTTTTCCGACAAAATTCATCGGGAGTTCATTGATCTGGAGCTCGTTTCTTAAAAAAGTCAAAGAAGTGGACTCTGTATTAATCTGAGTAAGTAGGCTGGCTAGTACTCGATTTCTATTTAGAATAGGAAAATCTTCATAGAGTAATTGCAGCTCATCAATTCCAATATCGCTCGTCAAATTAAAATTTTCATTCTCTAAAATGCCACTGCCTTTGTAGTCGATTCCAGTAGCTTTACATATCATATCCAGTGAAGTGTCCTGATACAAAAAACTACTGTTTTTAAAGAAGAATTTCTCAATTTCTAATTTCAGATCATTTTTGGTTTCTTCTTTTTTGACACTGTCACTAGGGTTTGATTTTACCACATCAAAATTGGAATTGCCCTCTTGATCTCGCATGAGTTTCAACACAGCTTCTTTAAGATACAGCTCATCTACAGTGTAGTTTCCTGAAAACAAGGAGGGGATACTAATTCCCAATGCGAGCTCTTTGGTATATAGTAAGGTGTCATTTTGAAAAGGCGCAGAGCCTTCCAAAAACAGCTCATCCATAGAAACTGTAAGAGAAGGAAAGTGCCGTATGAGGCTTACATTGAGCTCGGAAAAACCAACTTCAATATCTAGCTGTTTATCTAGAACATTTTGTAATGCCAACTGAAGTCGGTCTTTAAAAAGAATCGGAAAAAGTAGTAAGAACAATATAAAAATGAGTAAAAAGCCTAAGCCAAACTTCCACATTTTCGAATTCCTAAAAAGTCCTTTCATTGAGACTAAAAATTAAAGCCATAGTTTCTTCAATATTACAAGTTACCTAATTTCTCGATTTTAGAGGGTGAAAAATACTTGATTTTGATCTTCATAGTGACTGGAATTAAGGGTTCATCCTGATCGTTAGTTTCCAGTTTTGCAATCTTTTCTACCACATCCATTCCAGAAATCACTTGAGCAAAAACAGTGTAGTCACCATCCAGACGATGAACTCCCTCTGGATTTTGAATGATATAAAATTGACATCGAGCAGAAATCTTCTCCGGGTTTCCATCTCTTCCCGCGCCCACTGCTCCATAAACATGTGTGAGTTCAGGGTGGATTTCAGGGGCCAACAAATATTCAGGATCATTAAATCCTTCCTCTGTATCGGGGCAACCACCTTGGTTGACAAAATTTGGAATCACTCGATTAAAAGTTAAGCTATCCCAATAGCCTTTCTGAGCGAGCTCTATGAAACTGTCGCGGTGGTTAGGAGTTCGGGAGTCTAGGGCGATCAAAATTTTGCCATAATTGGTTTTAATTAACCCAATAGGCATTTTTTCCTTTTTCTGTGCATGTAAGTCCAAGCTTATCATGGAAAAAGCAAAGCAGGTTAGGAATAAAAAGCTTTTTAAATACTGCATAATGTGGATGGTTTAAATGATGTTTTGATAAGTTGAATTACGTTCATTTAAATTTTGTTTTTTAAGATCCCCTTACTAATTAGCTGAAGATGAATAAAGAAAATAATAGCTCAGAAAACGAGTTGGGACGATTGCTGGCATTAAGCAATTTAGACTTGGATTACTATGATTCAAAACAAGGGATTGATTGGCTCGCTGAAATGGCAGCTACTGTTGCTGGAACGAAAATTTCTTTAGTTAACCTTATTGACTCTTATACTCAATGGACGATCTCCAAAAATGGTATTGACCTTTCTCAAATGCCTCGGGAAGATTCTGTTTGTCAATTCACTTTGTATCATGAGGAAGGGGAGGTCTTGGAAATAAATGATTTGAGAGATGATGATCGCTTTAAAGATAAATTTTATGTAAAGGAGAACCCTAATTTAACCTATTATCTAGGTGTTCCGCTAGTTACCAAAGAAGGTTTTAATTTAGGTGCTCTTTGCGTGATGGATGTAGAGGAAAAGGAAATTGATATCGAAAAAAGAGAGCTACTTCAAATGATCGCCCGACAGATAGTAGATAGACTTAAGGTGGATAAGATGGTGCATCAGATCAAAGCTGATATGGATAGCCTTCAGCATGATCATAAAAAACTAGTTCACGATATCAGGGGGCCGATTTCCGGAATTGTGGGTTTGGCTGAAATCATTAAATCTCAGGGGACAGAATCTGAAATTCAGGAGGTCTTGGAATTTATGGAACTTATCCAAAATAGTGGGAATTCTATTTTGGAGTTAGCTGATGAAATATTGACTAAAAATTCTGAACAAAATAATCAGCATACTAGAGAGCCAAAAGATCATGAATTCAACTTGTTGACGCTAAGGTCCAAAATCCTAGATATGTTCGCTCCACAGGCTTTGATCAAGAAAATTAAGCTTTCTGTATCATTGGAGGAAAATCATCAAACCTATCCTTTTAAACGGCATCGATTGATGCAAATAATAGGGAATTTGATCTCAAACTCTATCAAATTCACTACTGAAGGAGGAAGTGTTCAAGTAAAATTAGGGCTTGATTTATCTAAGGATTTCTCTGTGTTAAATATTCAGGTGAAAGATTCAGGACTTGGAATGAGTCAAGATAAAATCGAAAAACTATTAACAGAATCTGGATCTAGTGAATCTGGAACCAAAGGAGAAAAAGGCTTCGGTTTCGGGATGAGCTTTGTAAGAAAACTTGTAGAGGAGATGCGTGGAACCATGGCTATTGAATCTGAAATAGGAGAGGGTACCACCACCAAAGTAATGCTTAATATTACTTAAGTCTCTACATCTGATTTTAAGCTTTCTTTCTGATTATTGACTGGGTTGGCATACATGGACAAGAAATTTTTGACCATTAGATCATTGCTTGTATCTACCTTGCTTTTCAACCTTTTTTCATAAGCATTTTTTTCCTCTTCTGTATAAAATGAAGCATATTCCTCATTTCCATACAACAGGTCATGAGCAATGTAATTACTAGGCCATAACTTGTACCCAGACCAGATTTTTTGATCAATGACTGATGCAAGTTGACTCAGCTTATCACTTAAGTTGGATTCTGATTTTGCGATTTCAGCAATTTCCTCATCCAATACTCCATTTACTTGAATATGGATTCTTTTCTTAGTGCCCATGATTCCCCTCAGTAAGTTTAGGAAATCTTCATTTTCACTTTTGACATATTTTTCATCTCTGGATTTAGCCAAAAGTTCCGGCATTTTCAATATATCCGTAGGGTCATATTCATACGAAATGGAGATCGGTACGACCTTGATTTTCTCAAAATACCCAAAAGGGTTTTTGCCCTCCTCAGATAAGGTAAGCATTTTCAATACTCCTCTATGAGTTGCATCATTGCCATCTTTGGTTCTTCCTTCTCTTTGGGCTGTCCATACAGATCTATTTTCTTTTAAAAGGGACTTTTTGATATAGGCGGAAGCAATTTGAGAACTTTCCAGCAGTGCTCTTCCCTGTAGTCCTCTCTTGATGGCAAAATTCCTGTTTAGCCGAGAAAGTGTGTATAAGAAGGGTTGCTTGATCAAATTATCTCCAATAGCAGAAGTTGTCAAAACCAAGCCATTCTCATACAAAGAGGCATTAAGCAATGAGGTATCTAAAATGATATCTCGGTGATTTGAAATAAATAGGTAGGCAGTATTTGGCTCCAAATTTTCAAAACCTCCAATACTTAAACCGTCAGAGCTTTTTTCAAGCACTTTTTTAACCCCCGGATAAATAAAATTTATCTGGAAATCTCGAAGGGAATGCGTGTGAAGCATTAAGTCTTTCCAATGTTCTTTGGTATCGTTTGGAAAGGTGAAACTCATCATGGCATCCATCATAGGATCATCCACTATTTCCCGGATGGCGGAATTAGCTTCTGCATCATAAAAAGGCCTGATAGCATCAAATTTTAGCATAGTTTGCTGTTGGGTTATGTTGCAAAAAGCAAAATTTAGGGCAATTTGTGAAGCATATTTTTTTAAATGATTGTTTGGGATTCGCTAATTATTCCCATTTCAAGTGCTTAGAGAAAAATAAAAGATGATAAGGAAGGGAGTTTGTCCAATAAGGCCAGCTATGAGCACCTGGCCGCTCCGTATATTCATGGTCAGTTTCATTCTTCAATAAAAGCTCATGAATTTGCCTATTGGTAGCAATCAGAAAATCATCGACACCAACGTCAATTGTTAAAGCAACTCCATTTGTTTTCATTTTATCGACAAATCCAACTGCAGTGAAAGTATTAAAAGGCGCATCATAAACCAGGTCATCTCCAAGCATTGCTTTTTGCTGTGAATTTCTGGATTCCCGAAATCCATCAGGAACATTCCAAAGCCGGGTGTCAATATTCATAACTCCGCTCATGCTTCCAGCAGCAATAAACAATTCTGGGTGCTTGGCAGAAAGCATCATGGCTCCATGTCCTCCCATAGAAAGACCCGAAATTGCACGGGATTCTCTTTTAGCTAAGGTTTTATAGTTTTTGTCAATTTCAGGGATTAACTCTTTAATGATATAGGTTTCATACTGAACAGAATCCATCAATGGACTGTCATAATAATAGCTTGAAGGTCCCACTCCCGGGGTTACGATGATTAAATTATATTCTTCTGCCATCCGGTTGACTAGGCCTGGCTCTGTGACTTTTTTATGCCAGTCATCGAAGGCACCACTTCCGCCGTGCAACAGGTAAATGACAGGGTATTTTTCTGATGATGTTTCATATCCAGCCGGTTTGGTTACAGCAGCCTTCAGTGTTTTATTCATCGCAGCACTAAACACCTCTATGGTGTCTACTTTGGCTTGAGCCCAGATTAAATTAGGCAGAATAATAAAGATGAAAAGTAGAGAGGTTCTCATTTGTTTGGGAGATTTTGGGTTGGGTTAAGGTGGTAAATTAAAAATTATTTGAGAATAAATTTAGTCCAGACATGATCTATGTCATTTTTAAGGACAGGGTTAAATTGTATCTTTCTAAAATAAGCCATGAAAAATCAATACCTGCAGAATACCGTCAATTTGCTACTGGCAATCGTTCTTGGAGCAATAATTCTTAAGGAAGGAGATTTTATACTAGTGCCATTAGTTTGGGGAGCTTTTTTTGCATTTGCTCTTAATCCCTTGTCTAATTGGTTTGAACTTCGAAGAATTCCAAGGGGCTTATCTATTTTCTTGAGTATTTTACTAGTGAGTATCCTTTTTCTGGGATTGATGTATTTGATGCTAGATCAAATGATAGGACTCATCGGTGAGTTTCCAAAAATTGGTGATTCGCTAATGCAAAAAGTCGGGAACTATAGAAATGATTTGAATGAATTACTAGGTGTACAAGTTCCACAATTTGACTCCATTTTCGATACTGAAGCGATCGAATGGAGTAAGGTTAATGAAACGGTTTTTGCAACTGGTCAATCCATAACATTAGCAGGTATCATTCCCTTGTACATTTTTTTGTTGATGTATTATAAAGATTTTTTTGTTGAATTTCTCTTCAAGAGATCTTCTGAATCAAATGTAGAGGTATTGAATTGGGCAGAAGAAACTGGAAAAGTGATTCAACATTACCTGGGAGGGATACTCAAAGTTTCAGTGATAGTAGCCTTATTGGCAGGATTGTTTTTCTACCTAATAGGGCTGAAATACTTTCTGCTTTTTGCCGTGTTTATAGCCTTGATGAATTTAATCCCTTATGTGGGAGTCTTTATCAGTTCTTTTTTTGCCATTCTTTATGTTTTCTTGACCACTGATACGCTTTTCTATCCTTTTATTACATTTTTAGTCCTGTGGGGAATTCAATTGTTAGAAAATAATATCATCACCCCATTAGTAGTGGGAGCCCATGTACGAGTCAATGCCCTAGCGGTTTTATTGGCCATATTGATTGGGGGCTGGTTATGGGGGATATCGGGGATGGTTTTGTTTATCCCTTTGGTAGGTGTGCTTAAAATCACCTTGGAAAGAAATAGTTCCTTAAAAGCCTATGCTTATTTATTGGGTGATGACATTCCTATCTCAGAAAAAAATGAAAATTTCTGGAAACTGTTTAAGAAAAAACTGGGAGGGAAAAAGTAAGTTTTTAACTATGTAATGTATCTGACAATCATTCTTTTAGAAGTAGGTAAATATTCCATTCAAATAAAATTTTAAACTAATTTAAGAAACAAGGAACTATTCTTTTTCCATAATGATTGAACGTTCATTCATTATGGAAAAACTATCAGATAAAAAGACCAGTATTTTCGATAGCGCTCTTGAATTAATCAATGAGCACGGCTTTCATGGCTGCCCTATAAGCCAAGTAGCTAAAAATGCAGGTGTAGCAGCAGGTACCATCTATACCTATTTTCAAAGTAAGGATGAATTGATCTTGGGTCTGTTTGAATATGCTTCACAACAGATCAAAAACTTCGTGTCATCAAAGGATGATAGGAAACTCAATTTTGAAGAACGTTTTTTTAATTACTGGAGAAATCTCTCTGAGTTTTATTTTAAAAACCCATCTATTCACGGCTTTTACGATCAATTTCTCAATTCTCCTTTTAACTCTGAGGAGAATCAAAATAAACCCAATATCTGGCATGAGTGGTGCTATTCATTTTTCGAAATGGGAGTAGAAGAAGGTGCCATCAAAAAAATAAATCCTGTTATCCTTTCCATCATGGTTAATACCAATGTGAATTCTATTGTCAAGGTGAGAAAGAGTTTTGGGAAAAAGCTGGCGAAAAACAATTTGGACCTGGAAGAAATACCTAACCTCATTTGGGCTGGTATCAAAAAATAGATTCATAGAAAATTAAAGAAATCAAATTATTCAATTTCAATTTTATGTTTAACAAAAAAGTTTTACTCGTTGCTTTAAGCATATTGCTTATTTCAACAAGTAGCTACGGACAAGATGAATCGCCTATCCCTCAAGGTGATATTAGTCTTGATCAGGTTTTGGAGTATGCATTGCTCAATAGCCCCTTGATCCGTCAATCTCAGATTGATGAGGAAATTGGAGATCATGAGATCAAAGCCAGTTTGGCGGGTTGGTTTCCTCAGGTTGATGTATCGGCAGGAGGAAATTATAATATCAAATTACAGACCCAGGTAATTGGTGATCAGTTGATCACCTTTGGTCAGCCTTGGAACTCTAATGTACTTTTTCAGGTAAACCAGACTCTTTTTAACCGAGATCAGCTATTTGCTTCAAAAAGTTCAAAATATTATCGGGAACAGCTTGAAGATGCAATTGAAAATACCCGGATCAATACCATTGTTGAGGTAAGCAAAGCTTACTATGATATTTTATTGGCTGGAGAGCAACTCAACATCCTAAAGGAGAATATTGGTCGGCTTCAAAAGCAGCTTCAAGATGCCAAAAACAGATATGAATCTGGCTTAGTAGATAAGACCGACTATCAGAGAGCAAGTATCGCTTTATCCAATGAAGAAAGTGACTTGAACCGCGTAGAAACTTCTTTCAAAGCTAAATATGCTTATCTAAAGCAATTGATGGGATATCCTGATGAGTTGGATTTTACTCTTGTTTTTGATCGGGAAGAAATGATTTCCGAAATCTATATGGATGATACTGAGCCTCTCATTTTGGAAAACAGAGTTGAGTATCAAATCATGCAGACACAGCAGACATTGACCGAAATCCAGTCTAGCTACGAAAAATGGAATTACCTGCCTGAGCTTTCTGCGAATTACAGGTACAACTGGCTTTATTTCAACGAAAGCTTTTCCAATTTATATAATCAGGCTTACCCAACTTCTTCAGTGGGGTTGACACTTTCTCTCCCAATCTTCAAAGGAGGCGAAAGAAATCACAGAGTTAGGGTTGCCAACCTTCAGGTCGAAAGAGGAGCAATTGATTTACAGAACTTAGGAAGTCAAATCAGGACGGAATACGAAGTAGCACTTTCTGATTATCAAAGTAGCATTTACGAGTGGGAGAATATCCGGGAGAATATGGAGATGGCAGAAGAAGTCTATGATATCATAAAGCTTCAATACGATGAGGGAATCAAGGCATATGTGGAATTGGTTGTGGCTGAATCTGATTTAAGAACAGCTCAAATCAATCACCTAAATGCAATTTTCCAGGTTTTGGAGAGCAAGCTTGATCTTCAAAAAGCTTTAGGAATCATCGAATAAAATTAAACAGGAATCTATAATTCAATATATAATGAAATCAAATTTTAGCATTGTAGCCTTTTCAGCGCTGATTTTTACGGTTATGTCTTGCGGTACAAAACAACAGGCAGGACCACCAACACCTACTGCAGTCTTAGTAGACACCTATCAGGTTGTAAAAAAGTCTGTAACGGGTGTGGATACTTACCCAGCGACTCTAGTTCCCTTGAATGAGGTGGAGCTCAGACCCCAAATTAGCGGATACATCACTAATATCTACATTAAGGATGGACAGGAAGTCAAGAAAGGGCAGAGATTATATGAGATTGACCGCAGCAAATATGCAGCAGCACAGCAGCAAGCAGAGGCAAATTTAGCAAGTGCTGAAGCTAACTATAATAAGTTGGTCAAAGATTTTGAGCGATATAAAAGGCTAGACGAGCAAGACGCGATTGCCAAACAGCAATTGGATCATGCGGAAACAGCAGTTTTGGATGCGAAATCTCAAATGGCTTTTGCAAAAGCACAGCTGGAGTCCTCAAAAACTGATTATTCTTATTCTGTTTTGACGGCACCTTTTGATGGAACTGTGGGTATCTCCCAAGTAAGACTTGGATCTCAGGTTTCACCGGGACAGCCCTTGTTAAATACCCTTTCTTCAACAGATCCCATGGCATTGAATTTTGTGATTAATGAAAAAGAGATTCCTCGCTTTAATCGTTTACTCAGAGCTGAGGAAAAACTTGATTCTTTAATGACAATCCAGCTGAGTGACGGAAGTATTTATCCCTATTCTGGAGAATTTACTACCATCGATAGAGCAGTAGGGAGACATTCTGGAACGATCAACATCAGAGTGAATTTCCCCAACCCTGACAAAGAATTGATTGCGGGGATGACAGTGAATTTGAGAGTGTTGAATCAGGATATTGGCGAGCAATTGACGATACCATATCAATCTGTTACGGAGCAAATGGGAGAGTACTTTGTGTATGTAGTACAGGATGATAACACTGTAAAGCAGCAAGTAGTCCAATTGGGAACCCAAATCGGAGAAAATATAGTCGTAAGGAATGGGTTGCAGGAAGGAGTAAAGATCGTGGTGAATGGGATCCAGAAACTTCGTGAGGGCGCTCAGATTACAGAGCAAACAGCTGCCCAATAAATCTTTTTTAAAGACTTGATTAAATAACAGATGATATCAGATGTATTTATAAAACGGCCGGTAACTGCAATGGTCATATCCATTGTGATAGTGCTGGTGGGAGTATTAGCGATTTTAAATCTTCCTGTGACCCAATACCCGGATATTACTCCTCCAGTGGTATCCGTCGCTGCAAATTATACAGGTGCAGATGCCAAAACGGTGGAGCAAACCGTAGCCACTCCAATTGAAACACAAGTGAATGGAACGCCTGGAATGGCATACATATCTTCCAATAATACCAGTACGGGGCAGATGCAAATGAATGTCACTTTCGAGGTGGGGACTGATATTGACATTGCCACGTTGGATGTTCAGAACAGGGTATCCATTGCGGAGCCTTCTCTTCCTGAGGCCGTACGGCGTTTGGGAGTAGTGGTAAGAAAAAGGAACCCATCAATCATGATGGTGCTAAGTATCACTTCCCCAGAGGGAACTCATGATCGGAAGTTTCTATCCAATTACGCCAATATTTTTATCAAGGATGCCTTGTTGAGAGTGGATGGGGTAGGAGATATTACAGCCATTGGACAGGACTTTAGTATGCGAGTATGGCTTCAGCCTGATAAACTTGCACAATATGGTATTACTGCAAGAGAAGTGACTTCAGCCATTCAGGAACAGAACCTTCAAGTAGCTGCTGGTACTGTTGGGAGTATGCCTCAATACGATTATCAAGCTTTCGAATATCCAATTACCGTTAATGGTCGATTAGAGCGAGCAGAAGAGTTTGAAGATATCGTGTTAAGAACGAATCCGCAGGATGGCTCTATCGTGTTTTTAAAAGATGTAGCTAGAATCGAGTTAGGACAATTTGATTATGGAAGGTATTCTACATTGGATGGAGAAGAATCAGCTATTCTCTTGATTTATCAGGCTCCAGGTAGTAACGCTCTGGAAACTGCCGAAGGAGTTTATGGTGCTTTGGATGAGTTGCAGGAGTCTTTCCCAACAGATATGAAGTATACGGTTCCATTTGAATCAGTTTCTGTGGTGGAGGTATCCATTGATGAGGTACTTCACACTTTTGGTGAAGCTTTATTGCTTGTGATCTTTGTAGTGTTTTTGTTCTTACAGAGTTGGAGAGCAACTTTAGTTCCTGTATTAGCGATACCAGTTTCCATCATTGGTACATTTATTTTCTTCCCGCTATTAGGGTTTACGATCAATACCCTGACTCTATTTGGTTTTGTTCTCGCAATTGGAATTGTGGTAGATGATGCGATTGTCGTAGTGGAGGCAGTACAGCATTATATAGATTCCAGAAAAATCTCTGCAAAAGAAGCTACAAAGTTGGCGATGAAGGATATTACGGCACCGGTAATTGCTATAGCTTTGATCTTGAGTGCAGTATTTATTCCCGTTGGATTTATTCCTGGAATTGTAGGAAGAATGTACCAGCAATTTGCTATTACGATTGCCATCTCTGTATTGATTTCGGCGTTTGTAGCCTTGAGTTTAACTCCGGCACTTTGTACGCTACTGCTGAAACCATCTGAGGTAAATGAGCATGGAAAAGGCTTGAATAAGTTCTTTTACAAATTCAATTTATGGTTTGAGCGAACTACAAATAACTACACCAGTGGAGTAAAGGCTAGTATTAAAAGAGCACCGCTCGTCTTGATTTTACTCATCTGTATCTTTGCGGGAACATTTGGTTTGTTTCAAACCAAGCCCACTGGGTTCTTGCCAACTGAGGATGAGGGTAGATTATATATCACTTTAGAATTGCCAGAAGCATCTTCAAGTAACCGAACACAAGAAGTTATGAGCAAGATTAATACGATCCTTGCTGATACTGAAGGTATCAACCATGTGACGGGTATTGGTGGTTTAAACGTGATTAGCTTTTCCTTTAAATCAAATTCAGCGACTTTCTTTGTACAAATGGATCCCTGGGAGGAAAGGCAGGATCCATCCCTTCAGTTGGCTGGGATTATGGGGACCTTGAATCAGAAGTTCTCTTCTATCACTGAAGGAAACGTTGTGGTGGTTGCTCCACCAGCAATTCCTGGTTTAGGTAGAACAGGAGGTTTCAGCTTTATGCTAGAACAGCGTTCGAGTTCGGGAGATATCAAGGAGTTAGAATCCGTGATGGGCCAATTCCTTGCTGCAGCAAACCAGCGACCTGAGATTGCAATGGCCTACAGTTTCTTTAATGCAAAGACTCCAGGCTATCATGTCACAGTAGATCGAGAAAAAGCGAAAAAACTGGGAGTTCCTTTGACTGAAATCTTCACCACCATGTCAAATTACATGGGAAGTGCTTATGTGAATGACTTTACCAGATATGGAAGAAACTTCCGTGTTGTAGCACAAGCGGATACCTCTTACCGTGCTGGAATAGACGATTTACAGCAATATTATGTGAAAAGTACAGGTGGAGAGACAGTGCCGCTAAGTGCATTGGTAAATTATGAAGTGGTAGAGAATGCTTCTGCAATTGCGCATTACAATCTATTTAGATCGGTTGAGATAAATGGAAATGCAGCGCCAGGCTATAGTAGTGGTCAAGCGATAACTGCTTTAGAAGAAGTTGCGGCAGAAGTTCTGCCAGCAGGTTATGGCTATGATTTCTCAGGTTTGAGCCGTGAGGAACTTTCTTCTGGAAATAGCACAATCCTGATTTTTGCACTGGCAATTGTCTTGGTTTCCTTACTTTTGGCAGCCTTATATGAGAGTTGGTCTGTACCATTCTCGGTTTTACTTGCACTTCCATTAGGTGCATTTGGAGCCATCATTGCTTTGCATTTCTTACCGAAGTTGGATAATAATATTTATGCCCAAATTGGTTTGATTACCTTGATCGGCTTGGCTGCAAAAAATGCTATTTTGATTGTAGAATTTGCAAAAGAGCGAGTTGATGTAGGAATGCCAATTCTGAAAGCGACCCTGGAAGCAGTTAAATTGAGATTGAGACCTATTATCATGACCTCAATGGCATTTATCCTAGGTGTGGTTCCTCTTGCCTTATCAAATGGGGCAGGGGCGGTAGCTAGGCAGACCATTGGCTGGACAGTGATTGGAGGGATGTTGGCAGCAACATTCTTAGCAATCTTCTTTGTGCCAGTTTTGTATGTGGTCATAACCAAAATAGCTTATGGGAAAAAGACTTTGGCTGAATTGGAAGCTAATTATGATCCGAGCGCACACGATCACCACTAGATCATCATTGTAATTAATATTAAGAATGCCCCCAATGAGTTATTGCTTTTCGGGGGCATTTTTCTTTTTCTTTTTGAAAGATTTTAAGGGTATAAAAAAAGCCGACACAGTAAATGTCGGCTCATTTTATAAAGTTTCAATTGAAGGTTATTTCCAGAAATCGGCATTTTCTATACCCACATCTTTGGCGATGAATTTTGGATCTTTGCCCTCTTTTTTCTGTTTTTTGTAATCCTTGAAGGCCTTCAAAGCAGGTTTCCTTAGTAATAGAATGGCGATTACGTTTAGCCATGCCATCATTCCAACACCGATATCTCCCATGGTCCAAGCAAGTGCTGCAGTCTTAATGGAACCATAAAAAGTAGCTCCTAAAAGACCAACTCTTAAAACCCATATTCCCCATCTGTTATTGGTGTTTCTGATTAAATAGCTCAGGTTAGTTTCTGCGATATAGTAATAAGCCATGATCGTCGTAAAAGCAAAAAACATTAAAGAAACTGCTACAAAGCCTTTTCCCAATGTTGGGAACTGAGTCCCTACAGCAAATTGCGTGTATTCAGGCCCGAAAGCTACTCCTGGCAGGTTTTCTACGATAAACCCTCCTTCAGGATTTACGACATTGTATTGTCCTGTAAAAAGGATCATCAAGGCAGTAGCGGTACAAACGAAGATGGTATCGACATAAACAGAAAAGCCTTGTACCAAGCCTTGCTTAACAGGGTGACTCACTTCAGCCGCCGCAGCAGCATGTGGTGCCGTTCCTTGTCCCGCTTCGTTAGAGTAGATTCCTCTTTTCACACCCCAAGCGATAGCCATTCCAAAAACACCACTAAAAGCAGCCTCTAAATTCATGGCTGATTTAATGATCAAGGCAAAAATGGATGGTACTTCTGCAATGTTTAAAATAATGATAACAACTGCCATTAGGATATAAGCTGCCGCCATAAACGGAATGACAATTTCAGCAACTTTACTAATTCTTTTAACTCCACCTAGGATGATCAAACTCAAAAGGGCAGTAATAATAATACCTGTATAAGTAACGGGGATGTTGAAAGCATTTTCAACGGATAAAGCAATACTGTTACTTTGAACTCCAGGCATGAAAATAGCCGTGGCCAGGATGGTAGCGAAGGCAAACAACATGGCATACCATTTTAGACCAATTCCTTTTTCGATATAATAGGCTGGTCCACCTCGATACTCTCCATTATCTACTTCTTTATATATCTGGCCTAAAGTAGATTCAACAAAAGCTGATGCTGCTCCTAAAAAAGCGATTACCCACATCCAAAATATAGCTCCAGGTCCTCCCATGGCTATGGCAGTGGCTACTCCGGCGATATTTCCTGTACCTACTCTTCCTGAGATGGCTATGGCAAAAGCTTGAAAAGAGGAAACTCCTTCTTTGGATGACTCTCCTCGAAAAAGAAGTTGAACCATTTCCTTGATATAAGTCACCTGAAGGAACTTGGTAGCAAAGGAAAAATAGATTCCCGCTCCAAGGCAAAGGAGTATCAAGGCATCACTCCAAACTACTGCATTTATTGCTTCTACTATCTCTTTCATTTTTTATTGGTATACTTCTAAATCTATAAAGTTTTCTTAAGCTTGGGTTTATTACGAACCCGAAGAAAGTGAAAATTCTGAGATTATAGCAGAAGAATCATTTTAAATGGGCTTAATTCATGATCGATTGCCTTTGAAAATTAGGTGTTATGGGAAAAAGCATACTTTTACTTAGATTTTCAAACTGAAAATTGCCTGATCGTAGCCCTTCTTATTAAGCACTAGCATAATCAATAGAGTTTTAGAAAAATATATTCTTAATAAAATTTTGAAGGTGAGGTAGGGCCAAATGTCAACTACTCATCTTTCTCCAAATAGCTGTTTATTATTTTTTCAGTTTCTTGATCTTCGGCTAATTCTAGTAAGGCCCGGTTTACATCGTATACTAGGCCTGAATTTATCGGAAATGCAAAACCATAGCCTTGTTTGAAATATTCAGCCTTTGCAAGATGTAAGTTTTTACTTTGATTTTGCTTGATATAATAGAGAAGCTGTGGTCTATCATAAACTACCGCCTCTACTTCTTTTGACTCCAGTTTGCTAATTGCTTCATCAAGTGAATTGGAATCAATTACTTTGGCTTTATTTTCTTTCAGGAATGTGGCGGAAGGAGATCCACTTAATGTGCTAGCCTTTTGGTTTGAAAGCTCCTCTATGTTCAAAATGGTAGATTCTCCAAGAGAATTTAAAGTCAAGGTGCTTGCTATGCCAGCTACCATGGACGTAGCAAAAATAATAGAGATAATAATCCAAGTCCCCGTAATGATTCTCCCTGCAAGAGTAACTGGGGCTTTGTCCCCATAGCCGACCGTACTCATAGTCACCACAGCAAGCCACATTCCGTTTCCGATCCCATTGATAGGATCTTTTGGAAATTGCTCTGGAGAGTTTTTTCGCTCAGCTAACCATAATAAAGTACCTACAAGGCTTAAAATAAATAAAAATATAGCCACCGCTATTAATAATTTGAAGCTAAAGAAAGGTTTGACTTTCTGCCAAAGCGTCAATTCATCAGACCTTGATACTATTGATAAACTTGAATTATAGAAGGGTTGGGAAAAACGCATGTTTTCCAATCTTGAGGAGGTGATGCTTATTGGACCGACCACTAGGTCCACATTTTCTTTTGCTAATTCGCTTAGCGCCAGATCCACTTGGTCGAAATATTGATAGCGATAATTCCAATTCTTTTTTGCAGCTAAATCCTCCCATATTTCTACAGCAATGCCTTTGTTTTCTACGCTATTTGAAAACACAAAGGGCTGACTACCAGCGATCCCTACGAGTAAGGTGTCAGTGGAAGGGACTTCCGATTGGGCAATAAGCTTAGAACTGCTTAGAAATAGAATAAGTAAAATAAAGGGGTAGTAGACCTTTCTGGACCTCATAATTGAAATTTAGGATTGTTAATAAATAACTCAGACTCTGATATGCAAATAGCTGAAATTTGCTTGCTGAGTCGCCAAATTTAATAGGGTGTATTTGGCTGGAAATTGGGCAGTTAATAGTTGATTTTAGTTAGAATATGGGCCAAATCAAAAAAAGTAAGGCAGTTTCTGAATCAAAAATAGTTGTCAGGTAAAAGAAATGAAAAAAAATAAGCTTTAGAAAAGTCAAATTTCAAAGAACTCAGATTCTTAACTAAAAGACTCAATCAGCACAAATATATTTTCCCAAGGATCCCTGGAAAAGAATCGATCACGCCATTCGATTTAGAATGAATAACTGATTTATAATTTTTCCTCGGGAAATAAAACCATATACTGGGACAGTCTTTATGTATCCTCGTCCTATGTTCATTTTAATCCATCTAGTTTCTGAGCAAGTTTAACTTTCGGGGCTAAATACATTTTTTGCTATTTAAAAATCAAAAAAAATATCATCCCTGGAGTATCATTTAAATCAACTGGCAATTCATTTTAAGATTTGATGATGAGAACTTAAAGTGTATTGAGGTGACGTGAATTAGAGTTTCAAATACGTTTAGCTACTCTAAATAATATGAATAGATTTTCATCGAAATAAAATCTGAAAGTAGCACTCACCTCTGTTCACAAAGCAATAGGAAGACTTGGATAAACAAGCACCCGAATTTGTTTTTTATTACAGCTCACCAAATAGTCCTTAGAGAGGGTAACAAAGAACAATAGCACTTGCGATTAGCAAGATTATAAGGTGTTTTTTAAAAATAATTTTTGCAATTAAAATCGAACAATATGATAGGAAAATTACTCAGAATATGTGTGCTGTTTATTTCAATTTTATACATAGTTCCAACGACCCAAGGGCAAATTGTTAATATAACACAAAATTTCGATTATTCAGGTGGTCCTATTCAACAATATATTATCCCTAGTGGGGTGACTAGTGTCGCAATTGAGGTCTTAGGAGCGGATGGGGGAAATATATTGGGGGGTTCGTTAGTCAGTGGAGGAAAAGGAGCAACTGCAATTGGTACATTCTCTGTAAATCCTGGTGATGTTCTAGAATTGAGAATTGGTGCCGCTGGACCAAATGCAACACTGCCTAAAGTAGGGGCTAATGGAATTTCAATGTTAAGTATAGCTCCTGGAGGAGGCGATGCTTCTGCAGTATACTTTATGAGCAATCCTTTAGTTATCGCAGGTGGAGGAGGCGGTAGCGGCGGCTCTGGTCCTGGCTTTGGTGGAACTAATACAACGACAGGTGGTACTTCAGGCGGCAACCCTGGGATTCCTGGAGGTTCAAATGGAAGCGGAGGACAAGGTGGAGGTTGGATTAGTGAAAGTGGCGCTGATGCTTACGGAGGCGGAGGCGGAGGTGGTTATCTAAGCGGCGGTGCAAACGGAGATAATTCTCTTAATATAGTTGATTTGCCAAGCGCCGGCCCCGGAGTTGGAGGAACAATCCTAAAAGGAGGAACCGGTGGAACCGGTGTCGATGCTGGTTTTGGTGGCGGTGGAGGTGGCGGTGGCTATAGTGGAGGTGGCGGGGCCTTTGGAGGTGGCGGGGCCTTTAATACTAGTATAACTAACGGCGGTGGCGGTGGATCCTACGTAAGAAATACTGCTACTAACGTCATGATTACCGCAGGTACAAAGGGCGGTGGCAACGGTAACAATGGCAAAGTCATTTTTGTTTTGAATCCAAATAAGCCACCCATTGCTGTAGCAAAAACCCTTACAGTCTCTGCTGATTCAAATTGTCAGGGTACGGCTACCGCTAGTCTTTTTGATGGAGGTTCGACAGATCCCGATGGCGATCCACTTACCTTCTCGGTCAGTCCTGTAGGACCTTATCCATTGGGCGTGACAGCCGTGAATTTGACTGTTGAAGACGGTAAAGGCGGTTCTAGCACAGCTGCTACGACTATTACTGTCGAGGATAATACCCCTCCAGTATTAATGGTTCAGGATGTTACCTTAGAAATTGGGCCTGATGGAACCGCAGATGCCGATCCCACTACTAATGGAGTACTTATTGCACAATATGATAACTGTGAATTTGAGCCCCCAATTATTTCTAATGGAGAAGTTTATACTTGTGCCAACATTGGAACTATCAGAATCAGTTTAACTTTTGAAGATTTTGCAGGGAATAAAACCTCTGCTTCCTATACGGTGACGATAACCGATCCAAATGGTTACTGCAATAAGCCACCGATCGCAGTTGCACAGCCTGTCACGGTCTCTGCAAATGCAAATTGTCAGGGTACCGCTACCGCTGCTGATTTTGACAATGGTTCCTCTGACCCAGATGGTGATGAGATTTCCTTTAGCGTAAGCCCGGCAGGGCCTTACTCGTTGGGTACAACACCAGTTACGTTAAGAGTTACCGATAGCAAAGGGGCATTCAGCGAAGCAGCTACCACCATTACAGTAGAAGATAACACTGCCCCAGTAGTGACTGTTCCTGCAGATATTACGGTGAGCAATGATCCTGGTACGTGCAGTGGCACTGTCAACGTGAGGGTATCTGCTACGGACAATTGTACCACCAGTGGAAACGGAGGCTTGATAACCTTAAGTGGCCTAGGTTCTGTAAATTCACTTGATTTCTATGTTAATGCTACTTTTCCAGTAGGAACTACTACCGTGACGGTGGACGCGGAAGATGCAGCAGGTAATAAAGCAGCTCAGCAGAGCTTTACCGTAACCGTAGTAGATACACAAGCACCTGTAGTGACTGTACCAGCACCCATCACTGTGAACAACGATGCCGATGCTTGTGGTGCAGTGGTGAACTTCAACGCAACTGTGGTTGATAATTGCCCTGGTGCTACCATCAGCTATAATATTGACCCCGGTTCATTTTTCCCAGTAGGGACTACTACTGTATTTGTAGATGCGGTTGATGCTGCGGGTAACGGAGCGATACAGCAGAGCTTTACCGTAACCGTAGTAGATATACAAGCTCCGGTGATTACCGTTCCGGCTTATATTACGACGGGCAATGATCCTAACAAGTGTGGTGCAGTGGTGAACTTCAATGCAACTGTGGCTGATAATTGCCCTGGTGCTACCATCAGCTATAATATTGACCCCGGTTCATTTTTCCCCGTAGGGACTACTACCGTAACGGTGGACGCTGTAGATGCAGCGGGCAACGGAGCGATACAGCAGAGCTTCAGGGTTACCGTACTAGATGCGGAAGCACCAGTGATCCCAATCTTGGCTGATGCGACAGGTGAATGCAGTGTGTCAGTTGGTGCTCCAACCACCACAGACAATTGTGGTGGTACAATCACAGGAACGACTACTGATCCAACTGAATATACAGCGCAAGGCACTTACCAAATCAATTGGACCTTTGATGATGGTAGTGGAAATAGATCTACTGCTATTCAAAATGTCATTGTAAAAGATGTAACTGCTCCGGTGATTACCGTAATAACGCCAACACCAACGGCAGTACTGGGCTTAACAAACACAGTGACGCTGCAGGCAACTGATATTTTTGCAGCGACCGATAACTGTAGTGATGTGGTATTTAGCCCAACATCCTTTACGTTTGATTGCGACAACCTGGGCGACAATGTCGTTTCGGTAACTGTAACGGATGCAGTCGGTAATACAGCCAATGCTGATGCCACGGTGACTATATTTGATAATGTACCTTTAACCATTGATGCTTCCGAATCAGGTACTCCTGTTCCGCTAGGAAACGATGCAGTTCTAAAAGCAACCGTATCTCCTGCTGTTGCGGGAGTTGAGGTAACATTCTCCTTAGATAATGGAGTCTATGAGGAAATCGCTTTGACAGATGATTCAGGTTTGGCAACAATAACTTTATCAGCGGATGATGAATTAATTAGCCTACCAGTTGTCTATAAAATATCAGCAACTATAGTTGAATGTACAGGACTCGTAGAATCTGTGGCTTACTTACCGATTTATGATCCGAATGGAAACTTTGTCACCGGTGGTGGCTGGATTATGTCTCCAGAAGGGGCATATATGGCAGATAAAAGCCTGACAGGTAAAGCAAACTTTGGATTTGTTTCTAAGTACAAGAAGGGATCCAGCCAAGTGGATGGAAATACTGAATTCCAATTCAAAGCAGCAGATTTGAACTTCAAGTCCACCTTACATGAATCAGGTACTTTGGTGATATCCGGTAAGAAAGCTACATACAGAGGTGAAGGAACCATCAATGGAGTTCCAGGATATAAATTTACCTTAGTTGCTCTCGATGGAGACTATAACGGTGGATCTGTTCCGGATGAATTCCGAATCAAAATCTGGGGCGACTCAGGCCTCATCTATGATAACGGTAAAGGAGCTGATGATAACTCGGATGTTGCTACAGTCTTGGGGGGTGGTTCAATTGCCATCCATCAGGCAAAAGGCAAGAATAAGAGAGTGGTCACTGATTTGGTAACTGTTCCTTGGAACACTTCTTCTGAAGAAATCGAGAAAATGATCACAAGTATGAGTTCTGATTGGTTTGAAGGAAAAGACATCGACCTGACCATCAATACTGAATCGTATAATTCCCTTCAGTCCGGACTCTATAAGTTTAACACAGGACTGGCAGAAAACGATTGGTTTATACTTGAGGAACCGATAACAGTGAATGTGCTTGTAGAAGATAAGCCATTGGCATCCGATATTAAGTTGAGCAATACCATCCTTAAGAGAGATACCAGAAATGGAAGTGTGATTGGTGATCTAAGAACGATTGATGCTGTGGATGATCAGCATACCTATGCCATCGCTGAGAATGCTGATTTTGAACTGGTTGGTAAATCAATCATTTGGAAAGGTGCTAAAATACCTGCCACAGCAAGGATTACAGTATTTAGTACCGATCGTGCAGGCCAGACCATCGAAAGGGTGATTGAGCTAAGCCGTGAACCTAAATTCGGAGATTTCAATATGTATCCGAATCCTACAGAATCTGATGTGACCCTTGAAATTGAACTGGATCAAACAGTCAATGTGGGGATCAGGATCTTTGATGCTGTCGGAAGATTGGTTTATGAGAAAGAAGGAGTAGAAAGCGGAAACGCAGTCTATAAGATCAATATTGACCATTTGAGTTCAGGACTGTATACGGTGCAGATAAGAACCGGTCAGCTGGTTATGAACAAGCGATTGATCAAAAAGTAAAAGCCTAATTACACATAAAAGCCTCTCCTGTTGTAAGGAGAGGCTTTTTTTGTTACCGAATTTTTGAAGTGATAGAATTTTTGGGAGCGTCTTGTATTAAATTATCCTATTTGGAATAAATGCAATCTGTATTTACTTCTTTTGGGTCAATCCATTATTCTCAATTAATCTTTTTGAACTTATATATTTTATCATCAAAACCACAGATGTAAAGCTCTTGGTCTTGGTCGACTCCAAAGGATGAAATAGCAAAGTCCATATCGAAAAGTTCTTTATTGACTGGGCTAGCAGGAGAAGAAGCATCTAAGCTCCAAATTCTTCCTGATACAAAATCCGCATAAACATATAAACCTTCTAATTCCTTAAAATTTGAACCCCGGTAAACAAAGCCCCCAGTCACAGAAATGTCTCCATTTGACCTGTCATACTCCCAAATTGGCATTTCCAAGCCTGTTTTATCACAATCGGATGGTTTAAAACAGTGGAATCCTTCCATTCTGTTCCACCCATAGTTTCCTCCATTTTTGATGATATCTATTTCTTCAAATTTATTTTGTCCAACATCACCCACCCAAAGCTGTCCGTTGGCGGTGTCAAAACTAAATCTCCAAGGATTCCGAAGACCATAAGCGTAAATTTCCTCTCTAAATCCATTTGAGTTATTAACAAATGGATTGTCCGAAGGAATAGAATAGCTTTTTGAGCCGTTTGACTTATTTACGTCTATTCGAAGGATCGTTCCAAGCAGCGTATTTTTGTTTTGACCATTCTCTTTCGGATCACCACCACTTCCTCCATCACCTACAGCGATATAAAGGAAGCCATCTGGACCAAAGGAAATTTGTCCTCCATTGTGATTGGAGTAGGGTTGTTCGAATTCCAAAAGTACCAGTTCACTTGCAGGATCTGCCTGATTCGGGTTGGAAGCAGAAACGGAAAATCTTGAAATAATTGTTCTATTTGGATTGGATGCTGTGTAATTCACATAAAAATAGCCGTTGCTCACAAATTCAGGGTGGAAAGCAAGCCCCAATAAGCCTTCCTCATTTCCGGAATCATCAACTTGACTTTCTAAAGAAAGGAATTCGGTTTTTTCTGAGGCATTAGCATCATTTTCAAAAACAGAAATTACTCCTCTCTGCTCTACAACAAACAGTCTTTTGGTATTATCTCCTGCATGCTGGAAATCCACTGGTCGGGTAAAAGACAAAGCTGGGAAAGCTTCTACCACTGCAAGATTGCCTTCTGGGGTAGGTGAGGTGGATGAATTGTTCTGTGCACAGGAAAACTGGGTCAAAAGAACCGATAAAATACAAGTGTTGATTAACTTATTCATGATAGTGGATGGTTAAAACTGGATTTTAAAACACTCTTTTTTAAAGTGAGATAATTAATCCCTATTGGGTTAATTTTTCTTTTCTGGGGTAAACATGCTGAGATCCCATTCATTGTACCAATGGATTTCCATTTCTCCTTCTTCAGTAATCGTGATTGGAAGGAATACATATTCGGATTCAGGCTTGCCACGCCCATTCCATCGATCTCCCATATAGAGGTATGCATCTTTGTAGCCTGGGATTTTAAAAATAAAGCAGGGCTGGGAATTGAATGAATTGTTTCCTGCATCTCCAACAAAAGGATTACCATGTTTGGTATATGGACCCATAATGTTTTCTGCAGTGTAATAAGTCGCAGGGTTAGGGGTCCAACCTGAGCATCCACTTGTTAACAAGTAGAATTTTCCATTTTTCTTTAGTATTCCTGGGCCTTCACAATGCGCCTCAATATCAACATCCTTGGAGGTAGTAGCCAAGTAATTTTCAGATAATTCGACCATTCTAATGGTTTTGTTGATATGATCTGCGGCATATCCTATGTAGGCTTTTTTGGTATCTGGCTCGAAATACATACCGATATCCCTTGACTCATGACCATTAGGGCGGTAATGCTCTTGAATTTCAAATGGTCCAGTAGGGGTGTCACTTACAGCAACACCCAGCTCCGCAGCCAAATATTTAGAATTATCAAAATGGAACCACATGACAAATTTTTTATTCACTTCATCATAGATAACTTTTGGCCTTTCGAACACTTCAATTTCTCCCTTCTCTAAAACTACGCCCTCATTTTTCCAATTGTAAAGGTCTTTTGAAGAATAACAAGAAGCACCTCGGGGAGTCCCTCTATGCTCGCCATACCAATAATAAGTTTGTGTTGATTCCACATAAATAATGTTTCCTCCATGGCTATCAATATGCTCTCCATCATCAGCTAACCATTGGCCTCCTGGCTTAAAAGAAGTGTAGTTGGTGGGTTGCTGAGAGAATGACTGGGCACAAATAGATATGAATATCAAAAAAGTAAAAACAAAGGCATGTGGTTCAACAGGTAAGATAGACTTTAAATCAAATGTCATGTATTGATGTATTTGGAGAGATAGAAATAATCTGATAAAGAGTGGTTTTGAATGAATTTAGAGGAATTTGTTGGCTGATCCAAAAACCGATGTACAACTGCTGGTAAATTGGGGAGATTGATTTTTTCTGAACCTAAAGAAGATTAAACTTTTGACAATGAATTATTTATACTGGTGTTTCGAGAACTTTCTATTGTGAATAACAGTGAATCCTTAAAATGGATATAAAAAAAGCCTACAGGATTCTGTAGGCTATTGTCAGGCTGGAAGATTAAAACAAATTAATTTCCAGGCTTTATATCTAATTCAACCGAGGGAATATACCAAACGTCTTTATCGAGATCGATACCTCCACCCATTCCTTCTTGAACTACTCGATCTACAATATAAACGCCAGTCTGGGCCATATTAGTAAAATCGTCCATTCCATCATTCGGGAAATTCACCCGGGTTCTATGAATATTGAATTTATCTGAAAATTTGCGTCCGAATGTATTTTCGACTCCTTCTTTACCATACATAAATCCCAAAAGCCCGCCCCAAGTTGCTGTGGGGTTATCGGAATCCCAACCCGTTAAAACACCAATTTTTATGGTCTCTTTTAAGTCTCCTTCTCCGTATAAAAGGCTGACAATACTTGAGGCAAAATTAATGCCTCCCACAAAACAACCGTTACAGTAAATGTTTTGGGAGGTGATAGTATATCCATCTTCCTGGTTCACTTGGTAGCGAGTATAGACCTCATCGCGAGCTTGCTCCCAAGGTACCTTTGCATCGTATTTACTTTTTACGAAATCATACATTTTTGCTGCATAAGAGTCTTCAGGAAGTCTTTTCCTCGCCTCATTTGCCATCCATTGCGTCTGTTCTTTCTTTGAAAGATCTTGATCAACAGAAGAGGCTAATGAATACATGATTACATAGAATTCAGAAATCCATTTGGCATTTTCTCTAGCTGTGGTCAAAATAGGCATCTCTGCCATTTTCAAAGCCACATCTGGGCGGGTAGGAGCAAAAAAACCAAAAATCTCGGTAGTCAACTGGGCATCTATCATTTCGTAATAATTATGATAAATACTGTCTTTTGAAATTTCAGGATCACTTGTGGCAGGAGGTACAACTCCAGTAAGCATTAAATCTAAAGCCCTTTGATTGGCCACCCAAAGGTAGTTTTCCTCCTCATGTCTCATGTGCTCAAGCCAACCTTCCCGAATTTGCTCACCAGTTAGGAAAGAAGTTTTGTTTTTATAAAGCAAATACTGGTACATATATTCAACGTCCGTATCATCATCAGCACCCCAAACTTCGCCTTCGCCTCTAAATACAAAGTCTATCGTTTCTGATAAATCACTTGGATTGTCACCTGACCAAATGTTGGGTAGGTCTGGAGTTCCCCAATCTTCTCTGGTGTAGAAATCGCCGGTTTTGATCTCCCCAATATTTCCAACCTTATCCATCTCTGTAACTAATCCAGTCCAATTTGCAATACATTCGGCAAGCCAAAATCCATATAATTTATTGGCGTATTCTGACCGGGAAATTACAAGATCTGTAGGTTTGTGTGAATAAGCTTTATAGGAAAATGTGGGGTCTTTTATGACATCTTCATTCTCATTTAGTTGGGATTTTTCAGAGTCTTTGCAAGAAGATAAAACCAAACAAATAGCCAATAGGATAGAAGTTATGATTGGGTTTTTCATGTCCGTTGTTTTTGATGTTTTTGTAGAAAAAATTCTATTTCGGATTGTGTAGGTATGGATGATTGAGCACCTTCTCGCGTAACTGAAATGGATGCTGCAGCCGAGGCAAAAGAAATGGCGTCCTGCAATGATTTGCCATTCGTTATGGAAGCGGCCAATGTACCATTAAATACATCTCCAGCTGCAGTTGTGTCTTTTGCTGTTACTTTAAAAGCAGGAAAGTGTTCCACAGTTTCAGGATTGGATAAAAGACTTCCGTTTTCACCCAAGGTAATAATTACGTTTTTAACACCCATTTTTAATAGATGTTCAGCAGCTTGCTGTGCTGATATTTGATCAATCACATCTATTCCAGTCAGAAGACTTGCTTCGGTTTCATTCGGCGTTAGCAACCAAACTTTCTCTAATAAGCTTTCACTTAATTTTTGAGCTGGAGCGGGGTTCAATATAAGTTTTGTACCGCTCTGAAAAACTAGATCGGCTATATATTCAACTGTCTCTATTGGGGATTCCAATTGCAAAAGAATTACATGAGCTTCCTTTATTAATTCAATATAGGCTTCAAGATCTTCAGGAATTAACTTCATGTTAGCGCCAGGTGCCACAGCAATGGAGTTTTCTCCTTTTTCCGAGACAAAAATTTGAGCAATCCCAGTAGCTTCTTCTTCATCTGTTAAAATGTGGTCAGAATTAAAACCTTCCTTCAGGAAGTGCTTTTTCATATTCTCTCCAAAAATATCATTACCCACTTTGGCTATGAATGAAACATGACCTCCACAACGTTTTGAGGCCACAGCTTGGTTGGCTCCTTTTCCTCCAAAAACCATGTTTGATTTCCCTCCCAAAACTGTCTCTCCAATAGCAGGTATCCTTGGCAAGGAGATAACCAAATCCATATTCGAACTCCCTATGACTACTAATTTCATATCAGGCTACAATTGAATAAATTATTAGACTCAGGCCAATTTTCAAAACAGCCTTTGAACCAATAGCGGAGTTAAAAATAATTAATTAACTGATCCTATGACTTTTTTGGAAGGTTAAACAAAAAATACTTTTTAAATGAGGAAGTAGGCTAAAAAAACAAAATCCTGATAACAATAAAGCTATCAGGATTAATATGTTAAAGTCGGGGTGGCAGGATTCGAACCTACGACCTCCTCGTCCCAAACGAGGCGCGATACCGGGCTACGCTACACCCCGAGCAGTATAGAAATTGGTGATTCCTTTTCCTAAACCGGATGCAAATGTAGTAAAATATTCTTTTTTACAAATTCTAATCTGAAAGTATTTCTATAAAAAAGTTTTAAATCAGTTTTTACTAAGCCTAAATATTTTAGTTCCACATTTTGTCTCCTTTAAACTAATTTATTTTAAGTAATTTTGAATAAACCACCAAGTTCAAAAATTTAACAAAAATGCGTAAAACCTTACTCTTTTTACTTTTAAGCACCTCTTTTTGTTTTGCCCAAAAGGAAGAGCTAAAACCTCTTAGAACTAGCATTGAAACGGACACTCGGGCTATTCGACAAGATGTGCCTATGACTAATTCCATACGCAAGGCATTTGCTGAGGGAACCAGAGATTTTACTGGTAAACCTGGACCTAATTATTGGCAGATGGAGACAGACTTTACTATTAATGCGAGCCTTGATCCATCTACTCAAACGATCACTGGATCGGAAAAAATCATGGTACATAACAATAGCAAAGATGATTTGGAAGCGATTGTTCTCAGGTTGGACCATAATATTTTTCGTGCTGATGTACCACGAGGGTCCTCTGTGCCAGCAGAGCAAACAGAAGGAATGATTGTCACCAGAATTACCGTAGGAGGGGAAGAAGTAGACTTAAAGGCTGCTCCTCGTAGGAGGAATGATCCTCCGGCTTTAAGGGCTTATGGACTTACCCAAACAGTAGCGACAATTTCATTGGTGGACCCAATCAAAGCAGGGACAAGTGTTGAATTAGAGATCGATTGGCATACCAAATTACCAGGAGGAGATGGTGGTAGAGGTCATAGAATGACTCAGAGATTTGACAGCACTTTATTTCAGCCAACTCAGTGGTTTCCTAGATTAGCAAAATATGATGATCTGAGAGGCTGGGAAACAAGTGTGTACTTAGGGCCAGCCGAATTCTTCAATAATTTCGGGAAATTTGATGTTTCCATTACTATGCCTGAGGGTTGGATTGTAACAGGGACAGGTGTCCTTCAAAACCCAGAAGAGCTGTTGACTGATAAAGCTTTGGATCAGTATTCTAAAGTTCTTGAATCAGATGAGGAACTAACGATTGTAGGTGAAAATGACCCTAAAACGCAAAGTGGAGGCGAGAAGACCTGGCATTTTGTAGCTGATAAAGTAAATGATTTTGCCTGGGCTACATCCAATAAATTTATCTGGAAAGGAACGAGAGCCAATATCCCCGGCAAAGGCTATGTGCCTATTTACATGGTGTTCATTCCTGAGAGAGCAAGGTATTTTGAACAAGCAGCAGAGAAAACCAGACATGCAATGGAATTTTACTCTGAGTTATGGGCTCCTTACCCTTTTCCTCAGTTAACACTTCAGGATGGTCCAAGTGCAGGGATGGAATATCCTATGGTTATCAATTCAAACCAAGGAGCTGCAGATCATGAAACTGCACATCAATGGTGGCCTATGATGTTGGGTACCAATGAAACGCGATACGGTTGGATGGATGAAGGTTTTAATCAATACATGAATATCCTATCGGGTGCTGATTCCAGAAATGAAGCTTATGACTTGGATGGTTTAGGCCAGCGGTATGGAAGAATCAGCGGAAGTGAAGATGAAGCTCCGATGATGTGGAGTGCCAATAATGGTGGAGAAGGTTATGGTTTTCAAACCTATGGAAAAACACCATTGATGCTTTCTATGCTAGGAGGTATAGTAGGAGATGAGGCGGTGATAGAAGGGATTCGAAAGTACACAGATGTTTGGAAGTATAAGCACCCTTCACCTTGGGATTTTATGTTTTTTATGAATCATGAGTTGGATCAAAATCTAGAATGGTTTTGGTACTACTGGCTATTTACCACTGAGGCAGTCGATGGATCAATTGAAAATGTTGAAACTGTAGATGGAAAAACAACCGTGACAGTTAGACAAGATGGTCAAATGCCTGCCCCCGTTGTTTTGAGAGTTGAGTTTGAGGATGAAGGCACTGACATCAAAAGCTTACCTAATTCTAAAATTATTGATGAGAATACAGTTGAAGTTACCTGGCCTGTTACCGTGTGGTTTGATGGAAATAAAACCTTTGAAGCTCAAATGGATTTTGGAGGAAGAAAAATCAAAAATATTACACTTGATCCTCATGGCCGCTTCCCTGATTATGAAGTGAAAGATAATGTTTGGCCAAGGAAGTAAATTCAGCTATTTGATAGTAAGCCTCAGTAAGTGATTTCTGAGGCTTTTTTTGTTTTAAAAACAGACTTCATTGAATCTTGATGGGGAAAAGATTTTTGTATTCACAGTTTTTTAATGTTCTAGAAAATTATGTGGAACCATTAATCCACATCTAGAGAGTAGTAAATCAAAAGTGGTATGATGAAGAATGAAATTTTTGTATTATCAAGGGTGATATTGTGATATTACTTTAAACCTAAAACCTATGAAAAATAACCTATTAACGCTTGTACTGGCGATGTTTCTTTCCACAGCCTTTGCTCAAGGCTGGAAGCCAGAAGTAAAAGAGAATATTCCTTTAGATTCAATTCGACTAAGTGATCCCAGTATTTTGGCCGATAAGGATTCCAAGACCTATTATATGACAGGAACAGGCGGCCTTCTATGGAAAAGTAAAGATCTCAAATTGTGGACAGGTCCCTTTAAGGTGGCAGAAACTGATCCTAATTCATGGATGGGGCCAAACCCTATGATATGGGCCGCAGAATTACATCAATACAAGGACAAGTATTACTATTTCGGAACCTTCACCAACAGGGATGTTTACATTGATACCGTTGCAGGAAATGCTATCAATCGAAGAGCAAGCCATGTTTTGGTAAGCGATAAACCAGAAGGACCCTATGTTCCCATGAAAGACCCCATTTATTTACCTGCTGATATGCCAACACTAGACGGAACTTTTTGGGTAGACAAGGATGAAAAACCTTACATGATTTTTTGCCATGAGTGGTTACAAAATGGAAATGGTACCATGGAGAAAATTGAATTGAAATCAGATTTATCCGGGACAATTGGAGAAAGCGAGTTGTTATTTCTTGCCAGTGACTCACCCTGGAGCAGAGAAAAAGATGATGAGGGTAATGTTAAACCCAATAAGGTGACGGATGGCCCATATTTATTCGAAACTCAAACCGGTAAACTGGGTATGATTTGGACCAGTTGGATCTATAGTGACTATGTTCAAGGAGTGGCTTATTCTGAAGATGGCACGCTCAATGGTCCATGGATTCAGGAAGATGAGCCTATTACTCCAATGAATTTTGGGCATGGAATGCTTTTCGAAACTTTTGACGGAACAACGGTGATGGCAATCCATAGCCATAAAAGTGTCAATGGGCGCTACATCCGTATTCCCAATTTATTTGAAGTTGACTTGAGTGGAGATAAGCTAGTAGTAGTTGGGAAATATCAACCTTGAGGTTTTTTGATTAATTTTTGGTAGAAACTAGTTGATTACGCTATCCTTCAAAAATAGTCTTATGGCTTATTTAGTCATTAGATTTAATATTGCTCAAGCTTTATTTTGAAGGATGTTCAGAAGGTAGAAAAAACTGTTTTTGGGCGATCTGATAAGTCTCTTTAAGTCACCGGAGTGGGGTGTAATGAATATGATGAAATGGAATGGTAGTTGGAAAATTTGAGAATGGATTTTTATTGAATTTGAAATAAAGTCATAACCTTTTAGATTTATCAAAGAAATATTTCCTCTGCCTTAAATCATAAGAAATGAAATACCTGTTTTTTCTAGCCTTCCTATTTGCCTCTTTTTCAATTGATGCCCAGAAAATATCAAAGGTCCAGTTGGAGGCTGATTTGACTAAACTTAGAAAGGGTATTGAGACTTATAATCCCGCACTAAGTATATATAATCCCAATTTTCAAAAACAAGCAGATAGCATTTTCTCAGAAGTTACCGGGGATTCTATTTCCCTTATCAAATCATTTCAACTGATAAGTAGGCTATGTGCAATAAGCAATGAAGGCCATTTCTCCCTTGGGAGTTGGAGTGATCCTGTGCACTCAGGCTTTGGTAAAAATGAATATTCCTACCTTCCTCTTTCTGTGAAAGTAATAGACGGTAAATTGTTTGTTTGGCTCGATTATTCTGATGAGAAAGCGCTCAAAAGGGGAGAGGAGATTGTTTCTATCAATGGATTGACTGCGAGTCAGATTCTCTCTAAACTCTATGCTTATACCCCTTCAGATGGAGAAATTACAAGTTATGTAGATAGAAATATTGAGATGGGGTTTTCCTGGATGTATTATTTTTATGTAGATCAGCCTAAGGTTTTTCAATTGGAGTTGGTTGATCTTACGGGGCGCAAACGAGAGGTAAATATCAATTCTATGATTAGGGAAAAGCAATTTGAAAATCTTGCAAATTATTACCCAGAAAGGGCCCAGGAAGAACCCGGAACCACTCATTTTTATACCCTGAGCTTTGAGAATGATATTGCTTATTTAACACTTCCTTCCTTTGATTATAGAGTTCTTCAGCAAGATGATATAAAGCCGAACCAAACTTATAAAAAGATATTTGAGGAGTTGAAAGAAAAGAATGTTAGCTCATTGGTAATTGACCTTAGAGGGAATACCGGGGGAAGGAATGAGTGTGCTGATGATATAGTGCCATTTATCATGACTCAATCACTAGATGATCCCTTTTTGAAAAAAACAGTTTCATGGGAAGGCAAGGAGCGTACGTATAAATTGCCCAAGCCTTCTAAACTAGTATTTAATGGAAAAATATTCGTTCTGGTGAATGGAAGGACCTATTCGGCAGGATCAACAATAGCAAGATACCTGAAGGAATATGCGAATGCGACTATCCTAGGTGAGGAAACAGGAACGCGATATGAAGGGTTTTCAGCGGGATCAAAATCCGAGGTTGTTTTGAATAATATGGATATGACCATAGCGGTGCCTAGATATCATATTTACTTCCCAAAATCGAAGCAACAAGTCAGTTCTAATAGAGGAATTATACCTGATTATTATATTACCTATACTATGCAAGATTACATAGACCAAAATGACTTGTATATAGCCAAAGTAAAGAGCCTGATAGGTTCATAGAATTAGCATATATGTCATACTTGAGTCTAAGATCCTAATTCAAAAATTTATTCCATTGCATCATTTAAGCTAAAAGGGTATTTAGAAGTTTGTTATTTTCCTCCGATTTGGAATACTCTTGAGATATTGAATCCAAAATGGATATCTCCATCAAAAAAGTCACCTTGAGTGGACGGGATAAAACCTGAGGGCGTCATCTCACTACTATTGGTAAAATGTAATTGAAACACGTGACCACCAGTTTCAATATCGACCCCAATCCCAAGGGAATTGTAGCCAGGAAGATCATCGCCAAACCTGTAGTAATATTCTCCGGTTAAACTGACTCTTTTTGAAACAGCTACTTTTCCACCAATACCCAAGGCAAATAAGTTATTGGGTTCTGATGCTGTGGCTACCAGATTTCTGTGTACAAAACTTGGCATCAGTTGAAGAGATAAAGCCGAATTGAATTTCCTGGCAATCAACAGTTGATGAACGTATCGCAATCGCCTTTTGAAAGTCATGGGCAGTTCAGGTTTTTTTAGGGTGTTAATCGAAATATCGCTCAACCAAGTAGCTGAAACTGGAAATCCATTGACTTTTTGATGTGTTAATCTACCTTTTATAAAGCCGTCATAAACCTTGTTAAGTGAATTTCTGCCAAAACCAATGGTAATTCCATCAGTTACTGAATAATCTAATCCCAATCTGACACTAGAATCATCCAAACCAAATAAGTTGTACCCTCCAGAGTTGATTTTCCCAAATCGATGTGAAATTAATACGTCTAGGGTGCCTTTTCCTCGTGTTTCAATTGATTGTCCATTTATTATCCTAGTACCCTTAAAAGTCCCAAAAACAGGTATAGAAGCAGTATCACTTTGAGTTTTCAATTGCTCTAGCATATCCTGCGCATTTGATTCTAATGAAATGAATAGGATGAGGATAGTGGTAATGATTTTATAGGCTTTCATCATTCTTTGTTTTGAAATTCAAATCTGACAGTGACTTCCACTACTTCAGCTATTTTTTGGAACATCAGTTTGGGAATTTCAATTTGATAATCTTCCAGTTTCACGTCGAATACTGATTCCATCCTTACCTGTCCATCAATAAAAAATAATTTCCCCGGAATTTTAACCTCGCTAGAAACACCGTGTATGGTTAGTTCCCCCTCAGCAATAGCATTGTTTTCAGGTTGAGAAGGATCAAAACCGGAGATTTTACCTTTGAAATAAGCTTCAGGGTAAATATCAGACTCCATGTAGTTCTCATTGAAATGTTCTTGCATCAATGATTTTCTAAATTCAAAACCAGCTATTGGAATCAAGAAGACGACCTCACCAGTTTTTAAATTAAATAGGGCAGAAGCCTGCTCGTTTTCTGCAGTAATATCTTCTATGAGTGCACTGCTAAAAAACTTAATGTATCCACTTTCAGATTGTAAGTTTTGGGCATAGCCACCTATTGCCATCAGCCAAAAGAAGATGAATAGAATAAACCTTTTCATATCAATTGTTTTTAGCTCCACTGGAAACCCAACAAAATATTTCTTCCTTTTCCGCAGTTGTGAGAGATAAACCTGAAGACGCAGGCGGCATAAACCCAGACTCGGTGTTCGTTCTGATTTGTGTAGCTACCTGAATGATATTTTCTTTAATTGTGAAATCAACTCTTCCAGTTCCTTCCACATGGCAACCTGAGATAGCACAGTTTTGCTGAAGGGTTGGAAAGATGTCATCGACTAAAGAAACATTGCTGTCTTCGCATTTGTCTTCTACAGGCATAGGAACGGGAAGTTGATCTTCAGATTCTGAAGAGCATGATATAGAAATCATCAAAAAGGTTGAGATGGTGACTAATACTGCCCAATGGCTTTTCTGAAGTGATTTTCTAGCTTTCATAGTTGTGATTATTTAAAATTTTGACAAAAGAATTCCAGTCACTCCAAAATTGAGGAGTGTTAAAATTTTGATTTGATAGATGTAATTAGCCTTAGTTTGCTGCCTTAGGGTAAAATTTTAGACCGACAAAAATTCCGGTGCTTTTCAGTGAGACATTTCCTTCCCCAACACCTTGAAAGGGTACCTTATAATAGGGCTCAACTTGAATACTTAATTGTTTTCCAAGTTTTCTTTCATATCCTATGCTGAAATTGGCAACCCCAAAGAAGTGATTGTTTTTGTTTCTTACATTTATTTCATCATAATAAGGATAACCTGACCCATCTTCGTAAGTGAGTTCATAGTGCTCCTTCAGCATCAGGTAAGAAGAGACCCCCACACTTCCAAAAATCCGCTGCACCTTATCTTCAAATGGATAAACCCTGAGATTAATTGGAATATCTAGAATATCACAGACTCCAAGAACATAGGAAGGGGGCGTTTGACCATATGCTGTTTCGTACCCATTTGTTCCGCTATAGGGTTTATAAGAGTAGAATAAACCAGAGTTAAGACTGATCTTAGGCTTGATAAAATACTCTACTCCAATTCCGAATGCATTTCCTACTCTTTCCATTTGATCCATTTTGATTCCGCTTAGGTCAGGAGCTACTTGGGCAGAAATATTAAATACCCCTCCAAACTTTTCCTTGTTCTTTTTATTAAATGCTGTTTGAACTTCCCTCTGGCTAATGTCAAATGCTTCTAATTGTTTTTGAATTACTTGCTCATTCTTCATAAGTCCGAAGCTGGTAGTCCTGGCAAAGTTTGGTAAGCTTTGAACATTTAATGGAGTTTTAAGGCCATAATACAAGCCAGATTGGGAGGGTTCATTGCTTTTATTTTCCTTTTCATAAGCCTCATCTGGATTTGAAATGGTTACATCTGAAATTGCTAGCTTCGTTACAAAGCTCTCTTTCACCTGTTCATCTGATTGTTTTGGATTTAATTTGGTTATTTCTTCCTTACTTTTTTCTATGTACGATGTTGACTCGATATTGGACTTTCCTAAGAGCGTATTTTCGGAAGCGTCTTCAGCATTCAGCAAAAAATACCCTAATAATCCTCCTATCAGGAGAATTCCTCCCAATAGTAAACCTTTGGCATTCCAGCCCCCAGGTTTATTGGAATCATCGTCGAGACGAGCTTGCATATCATTCCAATCACCCTCAGAAAAAGGAATGTCAGCCTTTTCAACAATCTCTTTTAGAAGATCATCTAGCTCTTTATCGCTCTTGTCGAAGGGTTTCTCGCTCATAGCTTTTGGGGTTTAACATCTCTTTTAATTTTTCTCTAGCTCTTGAAAGGTTTGACTTGGAAGTGCCAATGGATATTTCTAGCATCCCTGCAATTTCTTCATGACTAAAACCATCCAGAATATATAAATTGAATACTGCTCGATAGGCTGGAGGTAACCGAAGGATTAGACTTAGCAATTCTTCATATTGCATAGTTTCTAATGCATTTGGGTAAGAATCTGTGGATTCCTGAATCGTATCGATGCTGTTTTCTAAAGCCTTTTTTTGATGCTTTTTGAAATTGTTGATGCAGAGGTTGACCAGAATTCTTCTAAACCATGGCTTGAATGCCATATTGGGGTCGTATTTTTTTGGGTTAGAAAACAAGATCATGAAGCCATCATGAAGGATTTCCTTCGCGACCTCTCTTGTGTTGGTGTATCTTAGGCAAACACTCATCCCATAACTGTAATATTTCTTATACAGTACCTCCTGGTCTTTACGGTTTTTATCTACCAGGCCTTGCCAGATTTTTGTTTCCAGTTTATCAGATATCACACTTCCATGCTTACAATAGCCCGTACAAAGGAATATACAAATTGGTTGCGTGGGAAATCTAAAAAAAGTGCCTAGATAAAGGTGTTGTTCACTTCATGTGAGCAGAAAATTAGAATTATAGTTCTTAGGAAAATTGGACAAAAAAGAAGATACTTTATTAAAGTAAATTCTTTATATGAATAGATAAGTAGCTTTTAAATAGATATTTAAATGTGTTATTTTTTTGATTTTATAATAATCAAAATAAGCTAACCTGCTTCGCAAATGCTGTGCATTTCTGATTTCTTAAAAGACCATCTATTTAGCTCTAGTCAGCCAAAAGATTCCTTTTCAATACAATTGAGTACTCGATTTTCCCAAGATTAAACTATAGAAAATAGGGTAACTCAATATTTAAATTTCCTCATCAAAATGGGTGTAATTTGATTTAATTATATAGTTGTAACTATATGAATTATAGTTTGCTAAAGGGTAGGTTTTACTCTTTTTTGGAGGCAAATAAGTCATTTATGAAATAATAGAGATCCTTAAAACTGATGCGATTGTCAATGAAGCAAAATCCATAGAGAAACGAGATGGTTTAAATGGCCTATTTTGGAATTAGGGAAGATTCAATTTTGATGAGCATATACCACTAAGAGACCTGTAGTTACAAAGTTCTTAAAAAGTGGTCTCTTTAAACCATTTAATGGGTTTCGGAGATACCAAACCCGTTAAATGTATCCATAGATTTTGTCTATCAGGCAAAAAATAAATTTTATAAATATTTATTTTTCAGGTTAATAAATTATTTTTATTAAAGCTATAGATTAATTGATATTTGCCCGAACTTTAAAAGTAGATAGATGAAATTTCTCTTTTCATTCTTCTTGAAATCTTGCAGTCTTAACCTATGAATTGCATGTTTTCGAAAAAACTTCAGAATTGCTTCAAGTCATTGCCTTATCTTTTTCCTGATATCTTGATTAGAATTCTATTTCATTCTTTAGTCAAAAAATAAAGATATGGATCAGAAAATCTCTTTAATTAAAAATGAGGTTCAGGATAACAGTTCTGATTTCGCCGAGTTAAAATTAAAGGTTGGGAATTAAAGATTTTACAGCATTCCAATCCAAGGCCATTTGTATATGAAGTTTCATCCATGAAGATTTTATTAGTAGAAGATAATCCTGAGCTTACAGAAAACATCAGCAACTACCTTGCGGATCAAGGGATGCTATGTGAAAGTGCGAATACCTTATTTGATGCTCAAGATAAAATTCTCAGTTACGGATATGATTGCATCATTTTAGATCTTATGCTACCTGATGGCAATGGTCTGACTTTGCTAGAATTGATCAAATCAAGAAAAATGGAAATCTCCATTTTGATTATTTCTGCAAAAGGCTCACTGGATGATAAATTGTCTGGGCTGGATTTAGGGGCAGATGATTACTTGGCAAAACCTTTTCACTTGGCCGAACTATTAGCTAGGCTCAAAGCTATTTACAGAAGAACTAAAATGCAGGGGTTCGATGAAGTGGTGTATAATGAAATAACCATTATAAACTCTCAGTTGCAGGTGTTAGTTAATAATCAATTGCTGGACCTTACCAAAAAAGAATATGATCTGTTACTTTTCTTTCTAACAAATAAAGACAGAGTGGTTGGTAAAAATGCCATTGCACATCACCTTTGGGGAGATTATACAGATGACCTTTCCAACTTTGATTTTGTCTACCAGCATGTCAAAAATCTCCGAAAAAAAATATCTGCTGCCGGAGGAAGAGACTACATCAGGACTGTCTATGGTTTAGGATATAAATTTGACACCGCTGCCTTATGAGACTAATTAATATTGTTAGCTTATGGTTTTTGGGGATCACTTTGGCCGCTTTGCTCATCGGTACGCTAGTGATTTATGAAAAACTTGGTTCCGAGATAGATTTTGAATTAGGTATGGAGCTGGACAGGGAAATTGAGTCTTATGCCGAAAGGATTTCTCAAGGTGCTCCAGTAGAGACATTAGTTTTTGATAAACTTCAGATTGAAGAGATACCCATGGATTGGCCCATCGAGGATCTTTGGCTCAGGGATACTTTGGCATACCATGATGCTATGAATACTAATGAAACCCAGCTTAAAGCCAGTCGATCTTTTAAGATTAATGGTGCTCATTATCGTATTTCATATTATAACCTTGTAGTAGAGGCAGATGATATCACGGAAACAATTGTGACTACCATGCTGACCGTCTTTTTGGTTCAATTGCTTTTTATCGGCTTTTTTTTATGGGCAATTTCAAGGAAAATATTTCGACCTTTTCACAATAGCCTTGAACAATTACAGGATTTTACTTTACAGAAAAATGTTCCCCTGTCCTTCAAAAAAAGCGGTGTGTTTGAGTTTAATCTGCTTAATAGTTTTCTCGAAAAAATGTCATCGAAACTGCTAAAGGACTATCGAAATATTAAGGAGTTTTCTGAAAATATTTCGCATGAAATTCAGACTCCTTCAGCCGTTGTCAGGGGGAAATTGGAATTACTGATGAATGAATCCATCAATGAGCAACAGGCTTTATTGATCCAATCTGCTTTTGACAACAATGAGAGGATCCGTAGAATAGTAAAATCTCTTTCCATCTTAGCAAAACTGGAAAATGATGAATTTGAAACCCCTGAGCCAATGGATTTCAGCAGAGGTTTAGAGAATGTTCTCAGTCGTTTGGAAGAAGTAATTCAAATGCATGCAATCCAACTCAAAAAAAATATCCAGGCAGATGTGATTTTGCAAATTCATCCCTATGTGGCAGAAATCCTGATACATAATTTAATGACGAACTCGATCAAGCATAATGTAGAGGGTGGGAAAATAGAAGTTACGCTAGATAGTAAAATCCTTCTCATTAAAAATAATGGAAAAACCCCTTCCATTGACCCAAAAGAAATGCTTGGACGCTTCAAAAAGGATGAGCAACATCAAGATTCGGTAGGATTGGGGCTGGCTATAGTTGACCAGATTTGTAAAAATTATGGGTTCAATCTCAAGTATACATTTGAAGAGCCATTTCATATCATTCAGATTGATTTTAGATAGGTACTTCAAATTTGGTATAGATTGTTTTGCTATTCTTACATCAAAACCAACTAAGCATCCTATGAAACCTAACTTGAAAATTTTCCTTTTACTCCTATTTTTTAGTAATCCTCTGATGGGCTGGGCTCAGGAATTTGAGGTCTCAGGTACATTAAGGGATGGGGAGAGAAATGAGCCCCTGTCTTTTGTTCAGGTAGCGCTATTTGAATCTCTTTCTTCAGTGGATCCTATTGCCTTTTCAGATACAGATGACCAAGGGAAATTTACCCTCAAAGCTGATCAAGGGAGTTATGTCTTTAAGGCATTCTTTATTGGGTACAAAGATCTGGTCCGTGAAAATGTGAATGTGAATGGTAAAGTCTCTCTTGGAGAAATGGAGATGGAAAATGAGGCAGCGAATTTGGATGAAGTAGTGGTGCAGACGAGTAAGATGCCAGTTAGGTCAAGTTTAGAAGGAATAACCATTACTCCCGAAAATAATTTAGCAAATGCAGGCGGTACATTATTGGATGTATTAAGAAATACTCCTTCTATATCAGTATCCGAAGATGGATCTATTTCATTGAGAGGGAGTAGTGGGACGAATATTCTGATCAATGGAAGAAACTCTTCTTTGACCCAAAATTTGGATCAGTTACCAGCCAGTGCGGTGGAAGAAATCAAAGTGATTAATAACCCCAATGCTCGATATGATGCAGCTGCAGAAGGTGGTGTAATTGATATTGTTTTAAAAAAGGGGCAAGACTTGGGGACTCACGGTGGGGTTGAAGGTACTTATGGAACAAGAGGCCGATCAAATATAGGTGGAAGAATCAACCACCGAACAGAAACTTTTAATGTTTTTGGTGGATATAACTACAGAAACTGGAAACAGGTGAGTAGGAGAAGTTCTATTAGGGAGATTTTTGAAGATCAGGAAAGGTTAGAGCAAACTACCAATGGATCAGATCGTGAAAAAAGCCATAATCTGAATTTGGGAGCTGATTATTACTTTGGAGATAATGTGTTGAGTTATGAGGGTGTTTATCAATATGGCCATCAATTTCAAACAAACACCTTGTATTCAGAATTAAGTAGTCTAGATCCAAATGAATCTGAGTCATCCTATGACTATGTGCGTAGAAACAATGAAGATGAAATAGATGAAGGCTTGGACAATGCCTTAATATTCGAGCATAATTTTGACGATAAAGGGAATCTTCTTAGAGTCACTGCCAGCCATTCCTATAGAAATCAATATAAAACTCAGAGGATAGATATTTTTGGCAATTCCTTAGAAACTAATCCTGAGAATTTAACGGGTCAGGAAAAAGCCTTTACTGATGAAGTTAGGAATATTACGGTCTTACAGGCTGACTATATCAAGCCTTGGGAAACTGGACAATTCGAAACGGGTTTGAAATCCAATATCAGGAAGTTTGATAATGATTATCAATACTTCAGGTTTCAAGAAACTTCAGGTTCATTTGTAGAAGATCCTGCGATCAGTAACCAGTTTATCTATCAGGATCAGATCCATGCGGGGTATGGTATTTTTTCATCCAAAAAGGAAAAATTTGAATATGCATTGGGTTTGCGTGGGGAGTATACAAGGGTAGATACTTATCTCAAGAATACTGATGAGGAGAATCAACAGCGGTATTTTAATCTCTTTCCAAGTGTTCAGGGAATGTATAATCTAAATGAGAACCACTCGCTTAAGTTTACCTATTCGAGAAGAATCGATAGGCCTACCGCCTGGAGATTGAATCCTTTTCCAGATATTACAGATTCCTTGAATATTAGAAGAGGAAACCCCAACCTGAAACCTGAAATGATCAATTCCTTTGAAGTGGGGCATCTGGCGAACTTTGACAAATCTAGTTTTACCACCAACCTTTTTTATAGAAAAGTGAATGGGCAGCTGGATTTTATAACCATTGTCGAAGATGGAATATCCTATTCTCAGCCTGCAAATTTGCTTTCTTCTCAGTCTTATGGTTTGGAATTTATCGGAGTTTCAGAAATAAACGATTGGTATTCTCTGAATGGAGGTTTAACCCTATTTCGTATTGCAGTTGATGGGTCCAATATTGGAGAGGATTTTACTAATTCTGGGTTCTCCTGGAACGCCAAGCTTACTCAGGATTTCAAGCTCCCATATGGATTTAACCTGCAGCTCGTGGGTAATTATGATTCTCCCGAAGTGGAAGCACAGGGAAGAGATCTTGCCAGATACTCCATGGACGGAAGTATTCAAAAGTCATTCTTGAATGAAAAGGCAAGTCTTCTGCTGAGTGTGAGAGATCTATTCGATACGCAGCGGTTTGCCGGAGAAACATTGACAAGCACATTTTCTCAAGACTTTAGAGCCAAGCGAGAAACTCGTATTGTCTTACTGACTGCGCGGTATAATTTTTAAGTTACCGGGTCTATTGTACCGCCAAGCCACTCTTTGAATCTATTTACTCGATCCCTGCTTACGATTATTTCTTCTTTAAAAGAGAAGTTGGGATTTATTTTGAGTCTGCTATTGGAGTAAACTAATACGTCTTTGATCGCACTTAGGTGAACCATAAAACTTCGATTGACTCGGAAAAAGAGGGTAGGGTCAAGCATTTCCTCTAAGGACTCCATTTTATAATCTGTGATGAATTTTTTTCCATCTTCTAGGAAAAGGTAGGTGTTTCTGCCTTCCGTATTAAACAGACGAATAGAAGCGGTAGGGATGGTGTGAATGTGCTCACCGATTTTTACCATAAATCGGTCCTTATAGCTAGGCTTATTAAAATACTGCCAAAGCTGATTGTTCTGATTTTGGTTCAGAGCTTTTCCACTCAATTGCTGGAATTTGTCCATTGCTGCTTGAAATGCTGAATAGCGAATTGGTTTTACCAAATAATCAATCCCATTTGCCTGAAAAGCTTCTAGTGCATATTGACTGTGCGCGGTAATAAAAATCACTGGTTTGAAAAAGGAGACCTGGTCCAATGCCTGAAAAGAAAGCCCATCTTCCAGTTGCACATCTACCAAAAGCAAATCAGCTTCCTCTCCATATTTTGTTAGTAGAGGAACCGTATCAGCTATGGAGGAAGCTACTCCAAGGATTTGAGAATCCGGGTCATATTTTTGCAAAAAGTGACTTAATTTCTCTATTGCCGGAAGCTCGTCTTCAATCAGGATTACTTTCATTTATTAGAGTTTTGTTCTTGATATTTGGCTTTAAATGGCTGTTCTAAAGGAATATAAATAGAAAATTCACAAAGGTCTTTCCAATATAATTTGTCGTTTAACCAGCCGTACTGTGATTTTATCACTTTCAATGTGTTTTGAAGTAAATTAGTTTTGGTCAATGAAAAATTTGATTCAAAATTTAATACCAAGTGATTTTCTGCCAATTCCAAGCTGAGCGGGAGAGGCATTGATTCTGAAGAAAGCTGAGAATAGGCAATGGCTTCCAGTATTTTTGTCAAAGTTCGAGGTACGATCAACATATCATCACTTTCAGGAAGTGGGCTTAAACAAATGTTTTTGGAAACAAATTGTTTCAAAAAAATCTGGGTGCATTGCATTGCTCGCAGCTCTTCTTTTAGGGGAACCAGTTCTTCTTGATTTTTTAGAGAATGCCTATAAATGTCTGCGAGTAGTAGAATTCCCTCATCTGCCAAATCAAAGTTTTTTTCTTTGATACGTATTAAAATGGATTCCAGTCCCACTAGAAGAAACTCTGGGTTCATCATGTAGTGAAACAGGTCTTTATTCTTCTCTAAAAGTTCTTTTTCTTTTTTCTCTGAATCCAGTTCTTTCTGGAATTTATTGTGGATGTAATAATAGCCCGCGTAATGTCCTTGATACATCAGAGAAACAAAAAGGAAAAGACCATTAAAAATCTGTAATTCTCTGGTATAGACCCGAGGGTCTGTCATGTTTTCAAACCAAGAGAAATAAGATATAAGCATCCCGCTGGTAATTAGTAAGCTTCCGGCTATCGTAAAGACCAATAGCTTGATTACCTGATTTTTAAACTCAAAAGAGGAGGTGAGTTTTGACTCTAAAAAATGAATTAAAAGCCTGTTACCTTCCAGAATCAAATAACTGCAAACAATACAGAAAATTAGTTCCCGCGTAAAAAAGTCCTGAAGAGCCGTACCCACTGTGTCAAATGCCAGTAAAACACATAAATAAACAAGAGCTCCAACTCCCAAAGGAAGAAGCAATCTTGTCAGTGGATTATGTCTGAGAACCTTCGTCATTTTGAGCTATTCGAATGAGATACATAAGGTAAATACACATAAAAACAGGATGGTGTTTGTTCGATGGTAATCTCCTGTTTTCCATAAAGTTTGTATCTGGCTTTCAGATTAGGTAGTCCTATTCCAATGGAAGGAATTTGTTCAGGCTTGCGGGTAATGGTGTTGGTAACCACCACCTGATCATGGTCAGCTGTAATAGTGATTTTTAAAGGTTGTTCTTGACTTGCAACGTTATGTTTGAGCGCATTTTCTACTAAAAGCTGAATGGCCAAAGCCGGCAATTGATGCTGGATTACTTCTGGTTTTATTCGCTTTTCCATGATGACCTTATCTCCATATCGTACCTTCATCAGGTGCATATAGTTTTCTATGATCGATAGCTCCTGCTCCAGAGAATTCAAGTGTTGAATCCCATTTTTTATCAAATGATTAAAGTTAAAAGCCAGTTTTCGGATAAAACTTTCCGCCTGATTGGGGTTGGTTGTTATCAGGTTTGAAGCAGTATTAAGGGAGTTAAATAGGAAGTGGGGCGTTAACTGGGACCGAAGCAATTTGTATTGGAGTTCTTCTTTGTTTCGTTCGTTCCGCAAGTGTTGGATGGTGTTTTTTGAATATTGACTGTAGGCAATCCAGGAATAATTAATCCACACAATCAAAATAGAAACTATGAGTCCAATGATACTACCCTTTAAAGTTAAGCCCAGACTGGTCTCCAAGTTGGTATTATCCAGACCATAATTCATCAAATTTTCCAATAGATAGGAATAAAGGGCTAGTGTACCCCAAATCAGCAAAAGAAATAAAATGTATAAGCTTTCATTCCCACGCTCCCAAGAAGGATTTCTTTTTATTGCTCTACTTCCAAAATGAATTCCTAAGCCAGCGATTAAACTGATCAGTAGAAAAGCCCCTTGATACCAAGAGGCTGTTCCAAGCCAAGCTATCAATCCGCTGTTATATAACAGGTATATTCCCAGGCTGAGAGTCAATACGAAAGAAAGAATACATGAAAGTGTTCTTGACATGATAAGGAATCAAGTACTGAAACGAAATTTAATAAAACTCCTGTTTAAGAGGTACACCTTGTAATTTCGCCCAAAAAGTGGGAGGAATCGATGGTTTCTATCGCAGTTTCTCTGATTTTGGTTTTGATTGTCTCCGACCCTTGCTTTCTGCACAAGAAGGTCAACAGATCAGCTTTGAAGTGGTCGCTATCCATGCTTTTTACTCCCTCTAGAATAATCAAAGATCTTTTTTCATTCATGTTTCCTTTTTCTACAGCAGTTTTCAGCAAATCATTTTTGAAGTGATCTGAATCTATTGCTGGTATCAGCTCATCCACCATAAATTTTAGTTCCTGGTCTGAAAGTGAACTGAAGGAAATGCTTTTGGCGATTTCAGTCTTAAAATGATCACTATCTACCATTTTGATCAATTCAATGGATTCTTGACCTTTCCCTTCCATAACCTTGGTTTTGAAAATAGGCTTTAAAAGTTCTGTTTTGAAATGATCCGAATCCAGTGCGCCTATCGCCTTGTTTAGCTGATTTAAATCCTTGAAATAATTTGGAGAGACAGATTTATAAACTTCCAGTTGAAAATGGTCAGAATCGATCTCGGAAATAGTCTTGTCTATACAAGCTGAAATTTCGGCTTGGCTTAGATTTTTCTTCATGAGCAATTCAAGATATCTTGATTTGACAAAATCTCCATTCATTTGGTCCACCTGAGATAAAACGGCTTTAGCTCCTCCATTAGCATACAATCTATCCACTCTTTCTTCAGCTCCTAAAGTGGTGGAATTCATTAATTCTGGAAGAATTTCTGCAAGCCATGCCTTTCCGTCTGGCGTAAATGGTTTGCTCCTACCTCCTTCTTTGTATTCGTATTGTAGTTCCGAACCATCATTTTTGATGGTGATCGAGCGTGAGTTACCAAAAGTAGTTTTTTCAATTTTTATAAATCCTCCTGGAGAAATGCTGGAGATCGATTTGCCATCTTTACTGATCGCGATTTTCCCGTTGGATTCTACTTTTAGTTTTTTATTATCATCCTGATAGACAAAATTTTGGTTTCTACCATTGTTGGAAGTGCTGATGGTTTGTGCATTTAAGTACTGTAGGGAGGCTAATAGAATTAGAAGCATCCACAAAATGCGGGTTTTGGATGAGGTATTCATAGTTAATGAGCAAGTGATTTAAATTAATATCCAAATATGTTGGAATGCTCTTGGGGTTTAAAATGAAAAGTAACCAATTGTCGGATTCTTGGAATGAATCGTAGAATGTATGACTTGAAGCTTCGAGGCTAAACATGCATCGTTATTTATAGCAATAGTATTTTAACCAAATACAACCTTCAACTTGATGCATAAGCAAGTAGGCTAATGATGAAAATATTCCCTAAAATCCGGTCAGTCCACTAGTCTTGATTATTGATATAAAAGGATTCTTAGGCCATTGTTCGACTGAGAATTTTCTTTACCCCTTATAGTGCAGGATAGAAAAAGTTCGAATTAGCGCCAAATTAAAAAACCTATTTCTCATTTCTTTCTTCTATTCCCCAACATGTGCTCTTACTTAGAATCTGAATTCGATTGTAGTTTTCATAAAGCGGCAGAAAAGCAATGAAGTCAAATAATAATAGGTTAATTTAAAATTGAAATAAAAACCTGTAGACCAGTTGTTTGATAATTATAACTAGTCAGGAAATTAGTCAGTTTATGCAAGAGAATGGATTTTGGCTTTGGGAGTTTATGGGACGATTACACCCTTTGATCGTTCATTTCCCTATTGCTTTACTAGTGGTAGCTGCGGTTATGGAGCTATTTACCTTTGGTAAATTTAATTCTAAAATCAGACCTGGAATTTTGCTGTTAACAGCTATAGGTGCAGTGAGTGCTATACTTGCTGCTCCCATGGGATGGTTATTAGCTGCCAATGAGGGAACTAGTGGTGAGGTTCTTGATCTTCATAAATGGATAGGAGTAGGTACAGCTGTATTGAGTGGGTTTATTTTGTTGGTTCTTCCAAAAGGAGGAGGGAAGCTTAACAGGTCTCAAATAAAAGTATTTAGGAGTGCATTATTTGTAACGGCTATTGGTGTGTCAGTAACTGGCCATTTTGGAGGATCACTTACTCATGGGGAGGATTTTCTCACGGAAGTTTTACCAATCTCAAGTGAAGGAATGTCTATAGAAAGTGCTCCAATAAACCTGACAGTTTACCAAGAAGAACTTACGCCTGAAAAGGAGATGGAACTTATTGGTGAGGTGAGAATGGTCTTGGCTCATAATTGCTACAAATGTCACAGCGGAGCCAAGATTGAAGGCGAATTACGTTTGGATGAAAAGGAGTTTGTCTTTGCAGGAGGGGAAAACGGTAAAATTCTAATTCCTGGGAATCCTGGAGAAAGTGAAATAGTTCGCAGAATAAACCTGAATAAGAACCATGATGATGTAATGCCTTCAAAAGGCAATCTGCTTAATAAAAAAGAACGTGAGTTAATCGCACTTTGGATTGAAAAAGGAGCTCCCTGGCCTGATGGTGCTCCACAGCAATCGGTATTCCGAGTAGCTGAACTAGCTCCGAGAAAACCAACACTTCCAAGCGGTAAAACTGGTTTTGAGAATCCCATTGACCTTTGGGTTGATGACTATTTTAAAGCTAATAACCTGGAATGGAATGAGGTTGTAGATGATAGGACTTACCTCAAACGGATATATATGGATGTGACAGGATTGCTTCCAAGTCCTCAGGAATTGGAGGAATTCCGAAATGACCCAAGTCCACTAAAAAGAGAAATTTGGTTGGAAGAACTGCTTAACCGTAATGATGATTATGCTACTCACTGGCTGAGCTTCTGGAATGATGCGTTGCGAAATGATTACACTGGAACAGGTTATATCACTAATGGCCGTTTCAATATTAGCGATTGGCTATACACCTCATTGAGAGATAATAAACCTTATGACCAATTTGTCAAAGAACTAATTAACCCAACGGAAAAGTCCAAGGGTTTTATAGCTGGCATTAGATGGAGAGGAACAGTGAATGCCAGTCAAAGAACTGAGATGCAGGCTGCTCAAAATGTGGGACAAGTGATTTTAGGTCTAAACCTAAAATGTGCCTCCTGCCATGATAGTTTTGTATCGGATTGGAAGCTGGAGGAAGCCTATGCATTTGCCAATATTTTTGCGGACTCGACTCTTGAAATTAGCCGATGTGAAATCCCTACAGGTAAAATGGCAAAAACAGAGATCTTATGGGAGGAGCTTGGTAGCATAGATAGTACCGCCACCAAGGCAGAAAAGCTTCGGCAGCTTGCTGACAAATTGGTTCAACCGGAGAATGGTAGAATGTATCGTACTATCGTCAACCGAATCTGGAAGCAGATGATGGGAAGAGGGATTGTCGAGCCTGTGGATGAAATGGATAATGAACCATGGAGCCAGGATTTACTCGATTGGATGGCATCGGAATTTGTAGATAAGGGTTATGACTTAAAAGCCTTAATATTTCAGATAGCCAGTTCCAAAATCTATCAATCCCAATCCATCGGTTATGGTAGTTACGATGAGGTTATGGCCGATGATTTTAAATTTAAGGGGATGGTTAAAAAGCGCATGACAGCTGAAGAGTTTTCTGATGCTGTGAGTGGCATTGTTTATCCACTTTTTTCGCAGGATGACATAAAATACAATCCTTATGAGCTGCAAAGACCTGAACTTCCAACACCATCTTTTGCAAGAGCAGCACTCGTTGCAAATAACCCATTCCTCAAGGCATTAGGAAGACCTAATCGGGAGATTGTATCCACAAGTAGAGATACGCAAGGAAGCTTACTGCAGGCTTTAGAGCTGACAAATGGTGAAAGGTTAAATACAGCTTTACAAAAAGGAGCCAAGCAATGGAGTACCCAATTTGAGGATCCAGAAAAGCTTACGGAAGAACTTTATCTTAAAGCTCTGAACCGGAAACCCAATGAAAAGGAGCTGACAATAGCATTGGAATCATTAGGCGAAAAGCCAGATGCTGCCAAGATTCAGGATTTATTCTGGGCGGTTATTTTGCTTCCAGAATTTCAGATGGTTGAGTAATAGTGGATCGTGGATTTTAAACTATTGATTTTCAGTTAGGTAAGATCTCTTATTGAAGTTTGGAAACAGGAGTCAGGCCTTAACAACACTATTGTGAAAAACAATTACAAAAGAATTAGAATTTAGAAAAACGATGAGTACAGGATTGAATAGAAGAGAGTTTATTAAAAGGACTAGTTCAGCGGCTATGGCAACCATGGGTATGGGGGCTCCATTGGCAGGGCTACTATCTTCCTGCGGTGTTGACAAAATCCCTGCTACAGCTGATTCAGTGATATTACTTTTTATGGCTGGTGGAATGGCCCACACAGAAACTTTTGATCCTAAAAAATTTACGCCATTTCGGAAAGGAATGGAGTCTAAAGAAGTGTTGAGCACTTTCCCCTCCATACCTACAGCATTAGACGGAATAAAATTTTCTGAGGGTTTGGAGTCCATTGCAGATGTGATGGACAAGGGTACTTTAATCCGATCTTATGTCGCCGCAGACTTAGGACATATTTTACATACTCGCCACCAATATCACTTTCATACTTGTTATGAACCCCCACAATCGGTAGTTGTCCCACATTTGGGGGCATGGATTTCTAAGGAGCTTGGCCCTCTTAATCCTGTTATCCCTTCATTCATTAATATTGGCCAACGCTTCTCAGTTGGAGAAGGGGAGGAATTGAAGGCATTTCATAGTGCTGGATTCCTCGGATCAGAGCATGGGCCATTCTTAATTCTTGATCCAACTGCTGGTTTGGATAGTGTTCGACCTCCAATCGGAATGTCTACTTCTCGTTTTGAGTCTAGAAACAAACTTTATCATGACCTTCTTTCTTCAGGACCAATGGGGGAGTATGGATCTGACTACCAAAAAGAGTCTTTAAAACGATCGATGGAGCAGGCCTATATGCTTCTCAATTCTCCGGAATCTAAGGCTTTTGATTTGAGTCAGGAGCCTAAAGAAAGTTACGATCGCTACAATACAGGTAAATTTGGGCTAGGCTGTTTGCTAGCAAAAAGACTGGTTAATCAAGGGGCACGATATATTACAGTAACTTCAGAATATGAGCCGTTTATGGGATGGGATACCCATGACAATGGGCACACACGACTTAAAGACATGAAGAAAATGATTGATAAGCCCATTGCTCAACTTATTTCTGACTTAGATGAAAGCGGGAAACTGGATAGGACATTGGTGATAGTGGCTTCTGAATTCAGCCGAGATATGATGACAGAAGGTAGGCCTGGATTGCTAGTTAAAGAACAGGTAGAAGTTCCAGATATTATTGAAGACATGAAGAATTACGGTATGCATAAACACTTTACAGATGGCTGCTCCATGTTACTTTTTGGAGGAGGTATCAAAAAAGGTCATGTATTTGGTAAAACTGCTGACGAACGTCCCTGTAAGAGCATAGAAAATCCTATAAAAATAGATAGCATACATCAAACAATTTACCACGCATTAGGTATCGCTCCAGATACAAATTATGAAATCGAGCAACGTCCTTTCTATACCACCCCCGATGGGCATGGTAAAGTTGAATTTGATTTATTGCAGAATAGTTAATCCTAGATTCTTGTATTGTTTTTGTGTTTAAAAAACAAAACCCCGAATACAATTAAGTAAACGGGGTTGGCGTGGGCCCACCTGGGCTCGCCCCGAAAGCTTTCGGGGGCAGGGACCACCTGTCCCGACGTGTCGGGAGAGTCAGGTGCTCATAATGTTTGTTGGATCAAGAGTGATTGCATGTCTAAGTTTTCTTTTAGGTCCCTGATAAACTTTGCACTTTTCATTTTTTTGATCTTTAACTCCATTCTACGGGCATGGGAATAGGACTGGGCTTCCAGCAGGAGGTAGAGTTCCCAATCAGTTGCCTTTGCAGTAAATCTATGTGCTCCATATTGGTGCTTGTTATGCTTTTCGATTCTAAAATGGACAGGTTCCTGGGTAATTTCTGTGTAGAATTTATTCAAGGAAGGACTAAAAATAATGTAGCAGACCGACATCTGTTAAGTACAAAAGAGTCAAAAATAAAAAAGGCTGGAAACTAATCCAGCCTTATTGTGGTGGGCCCACCTGGGCTCGCCCCGAAAGCTTTCGTGGGCAGAGACCACCTGTCCCGACGTGTCGGGAGAGTCAGGAGCTCATATTGTTTGTTGGATCAAGAGTGATTGCATATCTAAGTTTTCTTTTAGGTCCCTGATAAACTTTGCACTTTTCATTTTTTTGATCTTTAACTCCATTCTACGGGCATGGGAATAGGATTGAGCTTCCAGCAGGAGGTAGAGTTCCCAATCAGTTGCCTTTGCAGTAAATCTATGTGCTCCATATTGGTGCTTGTTATGCTTTTCGATTCTAATATGGACAGGTTCCTGAGTAATTCCTGTGTAGAATTTATTCAAGGAAGGACTAAAAATAATGTAGCAGGCCGACATCTGATAAGCGCAAAAGAGTCAAAAATAAAAAAGGCTGGAAATTAATCCAGCCTTATTGTGGGCCCACCTGGGCTCGCCCCGAAATCTTTCGTGGGCAGGGACCACCTGTCCCGACGTGTCGGGAGAGTCAGGTGCTCATATTGTTTGTTGGATCAAGAGTGATTGCAAGTCTAAGTTTTCTTTTAGGTCCCTGATAAACTTTGCACTTTTCATTTTTTTGATCTTTAACTCCATTCTTCGGGCATGGGAATAGGATTGAGCTTCCAGCAGGAGGTAGAGTTCCCAATCAGTTGCCTTTGCAGTAAATCTATGTGCTCCATATTGGTGCTTGTTATGCTTTTCGATTCTAATATGGACAGGTTCCTGGGTAATTCCTGTGTAGAATTTATTCAAGGAAGGACTAAAAATAATGTAGCAGACCGACATGTGTGAAGTGCAAAAGAGTCAAAAATAAAAAAGGCTGGAAACTAATCCAGCCTTATTTTGGTGGGCCCACCTGGGCTCGAACCAGGGACCACCTGATTATGAGTCAGGTGCTCTAACCAACTGAGCTATAGGCCCCAAAATTAAAACCTCTTGGTTTTGGCTTCTATAAAGCTTTTAACCTTGGTTTTGGGAGTGCAATGTTACATATTTGAAGTCAAATACACAACACTATTTCTGCATGAAAAATGCTCTTGACGCGGATTTTTTGATTTTTGACCTGGGAAATGTCATCATCGATATTGACTATCAAAAATCTTTGAATTTAATTAAATCAGAACTTCCTGAAATTCACCATGATAAGGTGGATTCTTTTTATATCACTGATTTTCATAAAGATTATGAGAAAGGACTCATAGATTCAAATTCTTTTAGAAATAAAGTGAGATCTTATTTTTCCCAAGATTGGGAAGATCAAAAAGTTGATGATCTATGGAACTCTCTTTTGATGGAAATACCAGAGGAACGAATTGATCTCATCAAAAAGCTGAAGGAACATTACAAGCTAGGTATTTTAAGTAATACCAATGAAATCCATATACTCGAAGTATATAAAATGCTTCAGAAAAAATTCCAACTCCCAGATTTTTCACCTTTAGTTGACCATGTGTTCTTAAGTCATGAAATGGGGGAGTCAAAACCTTCGGCAGCCATTTATCAAAAGATGTTGAATGAATTGGGAGCAGAGCCGGAAAGAGTCGTGTTTTTTGATGACTTGGAAGCAAATATCAAAGGAGCAGCAGATATGGGAATCCAGGCGGTCCACGTGACAGGTCCTGATGTCATTTTTGATTACTTAAAACATGTATAGTAAGAAGGAGTATCTAGTCCATGGACTGTTGTTTATACTGACGCTACTTACAGCAACTTTAGCAGGTGGTGAATGGGTCTATAGTAAATCAATTCTAGCCTCCGGAGAGGATTTTTTAAGTATGGATTATTTCTGGAGATCTACCGCTTTTTCGATTTCCTTCATAGGTATTCTGCTAATTCACGAGTTAGGGCATTTTTTCACTTCACTTTATCATAAAGTAAAATGCTCTCTCCCTTTTTTCATTCCTGTATGGCTCGGGTTTATTGGGATCCCTTCGATTGGAACCTTTGGAGCTGTGATTAAAATGAAAGGGATGGTTAACAGCCGGAAGAAATTCTTTGATATTGGTGTTGCGGGTCCTTTGGCAGGTTTTGTAGTGGCTTTGGGCTTATTAGTCTATGGTTTTTCCACGCTTCCTCCCGCTGAGTACATTTATGAGGTTCATCCGGAATATGCAGATCCCAACTTTGAAGGGTATGGGGAAGAGGTTTTGAATTTTGAGTTGGGAAACAATCTCTTGTTTTGGGGACTAGGTGAGCTTTTTGGTGATCCAGAGAGGATTCCTTCCATGGGAGAGGTGATTCATTATCCATTGTTATTTGCAGGTTATTTAGCACTGTTTTTTACGGCCCTTAACTTATTGCCCATTGGTCAGCTGGATGGGGGACATGTGATATTTGGATTGTTTCCAAAACATCATCAAGAGATATCATTGATCGCTTTTACCGGTTTTATCGGCTATGCAGGATTGGGCTTTATTACTCCTTTTATGGAGTTGGAGGATTTAATGTTGATGGGGCCCTTGTATTTGGGCTATCTGTACTTGTGTTATAGCAAATCGAACTTAAGTACTCAGAATAAATTGACTTTGATTTTGACTATTGCTGCTGTCCAATATGCGATTGCATTTTTTAACCCAGAATGGGTGGGGTACCAAGGTTGGTTGTTTTTTGCCTTTTTACTCGGGAGAGTGATGGGCTTAAGACATCCTGAAGTTTCGGGATATAAACAATTGAGTACAAATAGAAAAATTATAGGTTGGGTAGCAATCCTTATTTTCTTGATAAGCTTTGCCCCAAAGCCATTTATTTTCACATAAAAAAACTCCCCGAAGGGAGTTGAATTAAAGATTTCTATAGGCCATGATTCCGCCTAAAACATTTCGAACTTTTGAAAATCCTTTGGATTCTAAGAATTTTTTAGCGTTTCCGCTTCTAGCACCAGATCTACAATGAACTAAGATTTCATCATCCTTGTACTTTTCTATTTCATCTAGACGGGTAGGTAAATCAGCCAAAGGAATATTCATAGCTCCTAGGTTGTCATCTTCATATTCCCATTCTTCACGAACGTCTAAGAATACAAATTTATCCTTCTTTTCCAGTCTTGCTTTGAGGTCTTCTACAGTTATGTCTTCCATTTTTTATCTAACTAAAATTCGAATTGTTTGCTGTTCTGCTTCAGAACTTACTTTTACCAAATAAATCCCAGGCCTTTGGCCAGTAAAATTAATAATTTCTCCTTCTTCTGTCTGTTCTCTTTCTAGAAAAATCTCCCTTCCAAAAGAGTCAAAGATTGCTAAGTCTCCAAAGCGTCCTTCCAAATGTAGAAAGCTGGTTACTGGATTTGGGAAAATTTTGATTCTTGCTTCTGGTGCAATTGTCTCCTCATAAGGGGCTTCTAAAGCGATATGAGGACGAATCATTAGAGATCCGCTTACTTCTTCATTCTCCACCCAGGTTCCTACAATATTGTAGAATAACTTATCACCATGATCAACAGACTTATCTAAACCTACATGAATAAAGTCATTAGTAAATTGTGCAAAGCCTACATAAAATTCTCCTGAAACCTGAATATTGGTATCCAATGAATAGTAAAGGAATTCCTGTCCTGCATCTTTTACCGGGATTAAATCCTCTCTTCTAAAAATGGGTTCTGTCTCCAGATCTTCCCAGACAAGGATATCGATGGCCTGATTTGCTTGGTTTGCGTTGGTGAAGTTGATAGAAATCCCTTTTAAAAAAACATCTGTAGGCGTATCATATTTGACAGCGAGCATTCCCGACTTTTGGTTAATTCCGGCAGCATAATCTGCTGATCCATGATCATATGCAAAGAAATCCTGAATAGGGAAATAAGTTCTTACAGTATCATTGATCCTGAAATCTACTTCTGGATAATAGGTCGTGTCACCATTGGAAATGGAAAACAACTCTTGATCTCCAGTTGTTAAGTAGGTTGTGAACTCAATGGAAGTCGCTTTTTCTGCGTTTGGCACTTCCTCAAAGTTCAAGCTTTGAAAGGTTCTTCGTTCTCTTGAGTTGGGAACGGGATTAAAAGGAGTATTACTGTTGATAGAGACGATGGAATTACTCAAAGTATCTTTTGCCAGAATAGAGTATTCCATGGCTCTAAATCTATCTTCTAAATTCAAGAATTGATTCTGAACGCTGTCCCATTGTCCAGTTTGTTGACTATTCAGTAGTTCGAATGGATAGGCACCATAGTCTCCCAAACTTACCAAGTTGGATTGGGTAAGGCTTCGATCTTTATAGGTGATATCATCTTCAGAACGATCTTCATTTAAATAAATATAATCTAAAAGCCAGCTGTCAAAAGGTCCTACTTGTCTTCCTTCTGCTGTAAACCTAAATTGAAATTCCTCATGTTGAAATTCTTGGTTTACCTGAATTATTTCTTGGGTAAACACCGTTCGGTCCAGGGTGTCACCTCCCAATTGGTGCCAGATAGTGATCCATGCCCCATCTTCATTTAAGAATTGAAGTGAGAGTTGATCGTTTTTGTCCGGGTATTCTGCTTTACCTCCTGGTTGCCAGAAAAAACTCAAATAAAGAGAGTTCGAGTTAGTTTGACTCAGGTCAAAGGGTTTGGAGGTTAGTTGATCTGTAATACCATTATCCCTTTCTGATAAAGAATAAGGCTTTCCATTTTCATTCACTCCATTGAATAGCAGTTGTCCAATGGAAGGCGGGTTTACTCCAATTGTTTCCGTATAAGAAACGCCTGAAAGTTCCCATTTTAAGGTGTCTACTCCTTGGGAAAAGTCGTCCCAAAAGGGTAGGGTATTCCCTTCAAAAATTCTAGAATTGCTTTTAAAATCGAGATTTGAAGCAGTTTTTATTTGATGAATAGGGGCGAATTCAACAATCTGAGCATGAGTCTCTAATATCAACCCTAAGTTGAAAAAAAGAAAACATGCACAGACTATATTTAGGCGATTGCCCATTCAATTAAAAATTTTCTTTAGAGATCCATAATTCTATTAGTTCTCCTGTTTTTACTTGTGTTCCTGCTGGAGGGCTTTGTTTGAATATTTTGCCTGCAGCAACCGTGTCATTTTCGACAAAGTTTTTATTTCCAACTCTTAGACCTGATCCTAAAATTAAAAATTCTGCATCAATTTCGTCCATATTGGATAAACTTGGTACTTCTAAAATTTGATTTCCTAATCCATCGCCAACCACTAAGTCAATCCTTGCACCTTTAGGAATTTCGAAACCTTCAGGAACATTGACACCTCTATATTTTTGCTCCAAAACGACATTGATCCCAATATCCGGAACATAAACAATATCACCTCTTTCAAGCCCCATATTTGACAAGATCTCCTGAACATTCTTCAAAGGTGTATTTACCAAATTAGGCATTTTCAGCATTGGTGCATTTCTAGCATTTAAGGTTAAATACACCTTTCTACCAGTTTTTACCTGAGAATTTGCTTCAGGGAATTGTTTTAATACGGCATAGGGCTTTTGATCTGTGCTGAAGCCTGAATCTACTGAAACTTCATATTCCAAGCTGGCATTTTCTAATATTCCTTTTCCTTCTTCAAAAGTATAGCCATTTAAATTAGGTACAGATACCGTCTCTCCATGATTGGTATACATCGGAAGGTAAACTTTCAGGAATAGAAAGCCCAGTAGGACCGATATACCGATGACAATAAATAAATTGATTAAGACTTTCTTCATTGATATACTGAATGAACTCGTTTTTGTAATACGATAGCTAAAGATACATGGGAAAATCAAACCCTACAACGAAGGGTTTCCCAAATTCTGTTTAATCCCAAGGCAAAAAATAAGCCGAAGTAGAATCTTCGGCTTTAATTATGATTAATTAATGATTAAACGTCTGGTTTCACGTACAGTATCGCTGGTGATTTTAATAATGAAAACACCTTTTGAAAACATCTGGGTACTGAAAGAATAGGTCTGGTTTAAAGTTTTTGGGAACTCCAATTCCTGAACGACCATTCCCGAACTTGATATAATCTGAATATTGACATCTTCAAATTGAGCGAAGTTAAAGGCAATATTGAAAATATCCTGAGCAGGGTTAGGGTATAAGATCGACATACCTTCTCCTGGGATGACAGGGCTTGGGTTAGCTTCCTTAAAGAGCTCAATATTGTCAATGTAAACAGGAGTGTCATTATCACTTCCTGCAATGATTACGAATGCCAATCGCACCTCTGTATTGTTTGTGCCTGCAAACTCTGTTAGGTTCACATATTTCCTTGCATAATCTCCAGGACTATTTGGATTGGCTTCTCCTACAGAAACAGTAGATAATTCTGCACCTGTGGCTTCCAGAGCTACCTCATAAGTTTCTCCTCCATTGGAGCTAGCAAGGACAAGAAGTGTTGTATTGTTACTCACTTCACCTACTGCCAAATCAAAAAAGACACTGGCTTGTCTGCGGTCGCTTAAATCAAATATTGAAGTACCTAACCAATAGGAATTGCCTTCTACTTGATTTTGAAGTCGAGCCACATTATTCGGACCTTCTCCGCTAGAGATAGGTACAATTTCCCAGGCAGTGCCATCATTTTCAGGATTAATGGTTTGATATTCAGGGTTAAGACTGGTTGAATTATTGAAATTTTGTCTCCATGGAGCTTCGATAGTATTAGCATCTTCAATAATGTAACGTCTAAGGCTATCTGCATTTCCACCGTTTTGATCAAAGTTAGGTAGGCTGACCTTCATGTTCATCACATTTTTTCCTGCCCTGGTAGTATTACTTCCCGAAAGAGTAAAGCTTTCTCCAGGTTCCACGGAGGCACCACTAGCTAAGAAGGTCTGTTCAGCGCTTCCATTTGTCTTTCTTGAAAATAAGAACTTCGATATGGGAAGGTTTCCAGTATTTCTCAGTAGCACTGTTTCTACTTCCTGACTTCCATCAAGAATAGGAGTAGGTGATAGCAATTCAGTGATTTCTAGTTTGTACCGGAACTGTTCATTAGGTAATACCCTGATGTTTTTAATGTACAAGTTATTTCCAAAAGCATTTTGATTGATAAAGGCAATTCTAACTGTTCCTAAATCTTTAAATGCATTGAGATTTACAATTTCTGTTCTGAATTGGGATCCTGTGGTCGGAACAAACTCATCAAGAGTTGCATCCACTGTCTCCAAGCTTTGTCCAGATTTTTGATAAGTCGCTGAAGCGAGGTCAAATGTGTTTCCACAATCCTGAGAGATTGCTACAACTAATTGATCTTCAAAGCCCGATTGATCATAATTAGCATAAGCCAATTCAAAAACCAGTTGTGCATTCGGGTATTCTTCTAAATTGATTAGCGGTGATATCAAATAATCCAATTCACCAGGAGCCTCATAGTTATAATTGGAGATACTGGCCACCGGTTGACTCACCCCTGAGATGCTCATGTTTTTGACTTCCCAAGTCATTCCTTCGTCAGGATTTTCTACATTAAATTCTCCTGGGAAAGTCGAGAAGTCAGCTGTATATGGCAACGTAACCTCCTGTTGAAGTTTTGGATTGGAGGTTTTTGTGTTATTAGAAAGATTTTCATCACTCTGGTCATTTGCTTGAGTAATGGTGAACTCTACGTTTGTTCCGGATGGAATTAAATTAAAGTCAGCAAAGCTCAACATAGCCGTTTCACCAGTTTCGATGCTAAATGTGAATCTCTTACTTTCTAGCAAACTACCATTTCTTCTCAACTCCACTCTGCCAGAAGTCAATCTGTTATTTCCAGCATTTAAAACTTCAATCTGTGGACTTACAGTAACTCCACAAGCAAAATCTGTAGGTTCGATAATTCTGGAAATAGCCAGGTCTAAATCTAATAATTCAGGTTCTTTGGTTGCTCTGTTATTAATTAGGGTAACTCTTCTTGGGCTGTTTTCTAAAACCACATTGAATCGATCCACCTGACCTTGAGTAAATAAATTCATACAGGCATCAGGAGTATAGTCCATAAAGTTTTGGATCATATCTGTAGATCCGCAGCTTTCTCTGGAAATGCCTGTACTACAGCTATTATTTGAGCTGTCTTGGTTTGGAGTATCGGCAACAAAATCATCCACGTTACATCCACCATCTCCCCATATATGTCTTAGGCCAAAATAATGTCCAACCTCATGGGTAGCTGTTCTTCCTTTAGATGAGTTGACAGCATTTCCAACCGAACCAAAAAAACGGTAATCAATGGTAACTCCATCTGTTATAGAGGAAGTTGGAGGCGAATTTAATCCAGGAAGGTCTGAAATTGGGAATGAACCATAACCAATGTAAGGGCTAACCAAGGTAGTTACATACAGGTTTAGATATTCTTCTGGATTCCATTGAGATAACTGCCCTATGAGGGTAGCGTCTGTATTTGGATCATAAGAAGATTTAGACCCTTGCATTCTTACGATTCCATCAGTAGGAAGTCCATTAGGGTCCTGTTTTGCTAAAATAAATTCAATATTAGCATCAGCAGCTACAGGAAGAAATTCTGCTGGGGTATTGGCAGCATCTTGATTCATCCTTCTGAAATCCTCATTTAGAATTCTGAGTTGATCTAAGATTTGACTGGTTGGAACGTTTGCTCCAACACCCTCTGCTGTTCCTGAATGGATAACATGGACAACTACAGGTATTAAGCGAACCTCTTCGTTTGTCCTGGCATTTAATTGAGGATTAGATTTACGAGCCTCTATCTTTTCATCAACCCAGTTTTCAAAGTATTCTTTGGTTCCAAAGAAACCAAGTTCCTTTTCCTGTTTCTCCTCAATCAAAACATGAGCACATTTCCCTAAATGAGAATGACTGTGTTCTAATTGACCAGTTACATCTACGACTTTAAACTGCTGGCTAAAGAGTGGGGTGAATGCAAAAATAGCTCCTGTAAGGAGCATGATGGCCTTTGAATAAAACCGTAAACCTTTTTTCATTTAATAGAATATGTTAGGCAACAGTCAAATTGATAGCCTCAACCTTAGTAATTTCTGGGATTGCTCTTTTGATGGCGTCTTCTACTCCAGCCTTAAGAGTCATTGAGGACATAGGGCAAGAGCCGCATGAACCTAACATTTCGATACGGAGCACCATATCTTCAGTTAATTCTACGATCCTTACATTTCCTCCATCTGCTTCTAGATATGGGCGAATAGTATCTAGAGCAAATTCTATTTTATTTTTTAGTTCAGTCTGCATTTTCTTATGCTTTAATTTCAACAACCTCAGTCTTAGCATCTGAAGCATTTCTAATAGCCACTTGTCTGGCTACTGCCTCAGCGAGATTTTTGTATGCTTCTTTGGTTTGGCCATTTTTCATTACTGCTGGATAGCCGGTATCACCACTTTCGCGAATACTTTGCACGATTGGGATTTCTCCAAGAAGCGGTACTTCAAATTTCTCCGCTAATCTTTTACCTCCTTCTTTGCCAAATAAATAATATTTGTTTTCTGGCAATTCTTCTGGCGTAAAATAAGCCATATTTTCAACAACACCTAGTACTGGAACGTTAATTTGTGGCTGTCTAAACATGGATAATCCTTTGCTGGCATCTGCCAAAGCAACTTTTTGTGGTGTTGTCACAATAACCGCGCCTGTTACCGGGATCGTTTGAACCATGGTAAGGTGAATATCAGATGTTCCAGGAGGAAGATCCAAAATAAGATAATCCAATTCACCCCATTCTACATCTGAAATAAACTGTCTCAAAGCCGAGCTAGCCATAGGACCTCTCCACACGACAGCACTTTCTGCTGGAGTTAGAAAACCAATGGACATCAGTTTAACCCCATATTGAGTAATAGGAACAATGATATTTTTTTCACCTACCTTTTTGACTGTAGGCTGCTCTCCCTCGACATTAAACATGGTCGGAATGGAAGGGCCTGAAATATCCGCGTCAATTAAACCCACCTTAGCACCAGATTCCGCCAAAGCAACAGCAAGGTTTACAGAGGTGGTAGATTTACCAACTCCACCTTTACCTGATGCAACAGCTATGATGTTTTTTACATGAGGGAGAACTGGAGCTGCCTCGCGTACAGTGGTTACTTGAGAAGTCATATGGATTTCCCATTTGGGTTCTTTTCCAAAATCTTCTTCTAAAGCCTCAAGGCAATTATTTTTTATTACTTCTTTCAGAGGGCAAGCCGGAGTCGTAAGAACCACGTCAAAACTGACTGATTTACCTTCTATTTTTATTTTTTGTATCATTCCTAAAGTCACGAGATCCTTTTTTAAATCGGGATCTTGGACTCTAGAAAGTGTTTTTCGGATCGCTTCCGCAGTTAATTCCATCGGAGGGTTATTAATTTTTTTTGCAATTTAGGGCTTCTCATTCGCTTAGAAAAGTAATGAGAGCTACATCGTGAAGGTTTAACTAGGGTATTTGTTAATTAGTTCAAGAAATAAGCCTGTTTTTACCACTTGTACCCTTTACCTTTGTAGGCTAAATTCAGATCATGGGAATCAGTAAACTCACCACAGAGAAAGTAAAAGAAAGAGTTGACATCGAAGAGGTGGTGGGAGATTATGTGCCTTTAAAAAAGAAGGGGCAAAACCTTTGGGCTTGCTGTCCTTTCCATAATGAAAAAAGCCCTTCCTTCTCAGTTTCTCCGGCAAAACAAATCTACAAGTGTTTTGGGTGTGGTAAAGCTGGGGACCCTATCCAGTTTGTGATGGATGTAGAGGGAGTTGGTTTTACTGAAGCGATTCGCCATTTGGCTGGCAAATACGGTATTGAGGTAGAGGAGGATGAAGAAAGAACGCCCGAGCAAGATCAAGCTTACAGTGAAAGGGAAAGCCTTTATATAGCTTTGGGTTTTGCCCGTGATTTTTTTGTGAAAAATTTACTGAGCCCAGAAGGAAAATCAATAGGCCTAAGCTATTTCAAGGAAAGAGGGTTTTCAAATTCAATCATAGAAAAATTTGATTTGGGTTATGCCTTGGATGGCTGGGATCACTTATTGAAAGCCGCTAAATCTTCAGGTTTTCAAGAGGAAATTCTTTTAAAAGCGGGATTGATTTTGCAAAAGGAAGGCGATCCCTCCAGAGTGTATGACCGATTTAGGGGAAGAGTCACCTTTGCGATTCATAATATAGGTGGTAAACCTATTGGATTTGGTGCTAGAATACTCACCAAAGATAAAAATCAACCAAAATACATCAACTCACCTGAGACTGCTGTCTATCATAAAAGTGATGTGCTGTATGGGATGTATCAGGCGAAGAAGGCCATCAGGGCAAAGGACAATTGTTATTTGGTAGAAGGCTATACGGATGTGATTTCCATGCATCTCTCGGGAATTGAAAATGTAGTAGCATCATCGGGTACATCCCTTACCGAAGGCCAAATAAAATTAATCAAACGATTTACTGATCAGGTTACGGTTCTTTATGATGGGGATCCTGCAGGAATAAAAGCCTCCCTTCGTGGGATAGACTTACTTCTGGAAGGTGGATTAAATGTGAAAGCCGTAGTTTTCCCTGAAGGTGAGGACCCGGATAGTTATTCCCGAAAAGTGGGGAGCCAGGCTTTTCAAGACTATTTAGTAGAAAATTCACGTGATTTTATAGGCTTTAAAATTGGGCTTTACCAAGACGAATTTGCGAAAAACCCCATCAGGAAAGCGGAGGTAATCCGTGAGGTGATCCAGAGCATTGGAAAAATTCCTGATCCGATTGTTCGTTCTGTTTACGCTCAGGAAGCTTCCTCTTTATTGGAAGTTGAGGAGGATGTGATCCATACGGAGCTCAATAAATCCCTGATAAAAACCCAAAGGGATCAATTTCAAAAAAGGGAAGAGGCGCCTCCTCATGATTTAGGTTTTGAAGAATATTTACCAACGGAGGAAAAAAGCACAGCTTCAGATTCTCTTAAAATTCAGGAAAAGGAAATGATTCGATTACTTTTAAACTACGGTTGGGAGAAAATTGATCATGATGAATTACATCTCTGTGATTATTTATTGGCAGAAACAGCTGATTTAAAATTTGAGACTCCGGTTTATGAAAAAATCCTGATTACATACCGTCAAATTTTGAACATGGGAGAAGCTCCTACGATTGACTTTTTTATCCGCCATCAAGATTCAGAGATGAAATCGGTTGTTATCGACTTAATTACGCCTCGACATGAGGTTTCAACACATTGGAGTGAAAGGCATCAGATTTTTATCAATAAGGAAAATGACAATTTATCCTTGACAGGGTTTAAGTCGATTTTAAGATTGAAGCGACGGGTGGTGCAAAAAATGATGGAAGAGGCAAAAATGAAAATTAAAACAGCTGAATCCGAAAAAGATGAAACGGCTGATATAGAGGAACTTCAAAAGATTTACTTTGAACTGAAAAAAGTACAGTTAGAAATAGACAAGGAATTAGGGATAGTAATTGGCTAAAACCAAACTTTCTTTGGCTGCAACCTGTTTTGTTAGGAAACCGTGTAAATTTGCATTCCTGTCATTAATTCAAATCCAAGTCAAGTGGAAAAATACCAATTAGACCCCATCGAAGATGCTATTGAGGCAATCAAAAATGGGGAAGTTATTATTGTTGTAGATGATGAAGATCGCGAGAATGAAGGTGACTTCGTTTGTGCAGCAGAGAAGATAACTCCAGAAATCGTCAATTTTATGGCCACTCATGGAAGAGGACTGATATGTGCTCCATTGGTGGAAGATCGATGTGAGAAATTAGGTTTAGATATGATGGTAGGCCAAAATACGGCCGCTTTTGAAACCCCATTTACGGTTTCCGTTGATTTGATAGGTCATGGTTGCACTACTGGAATCTCCGCTTCAGATCGAGCTAAGACAATCAAAGCTTTGGTGGATGATTCTATCGACCCAAGCGAATTGGGTAAGCCAGGACATATATTTCCTTTGAAAGCAAAAAGAGGAGGGGTTCTTCGAAGAGCTGGACACACCGAAGCAGCTATAGATTTTGCACGCTTGGCAGGTTTTTCACCTGCTGGAGTTTTAGTGGAAATCATGAATGAAGATGGAACCATGGCCAGATTAGTTGATTTGGTTGAGGTGGCTAAAAAATTCAACTTGAAACTTGTTTCGATTAAAGACCTGATTGCGTATAGGCTGAAGGAAGAATCATTAATCAAGCGGGAGATCGGAGTGGATATGCCTACTGAATTTGGAGACTTTGACTTGATTGCCTTCAGACAAACTAATACGGATGAAATCCATTTAGCTTTAATGAAAGGTACTTGGGAACCGGATGAGCCTATTTTGGTAAGAGTACATTCATCCTGCGTCACTGGAGATATTTTTGGTTCTTGCAGATGTGACTGTGGACCTCAACTTCATGCTGCCATGAATATGGTTGAGAAAGAAGGAAAAGGCCTTGTTTTATACATGAACCAAGAAGGTAGAGGAATAGGACTAATCAACAAATTAAAAGCCTATAAACTGCAGGAACAGGGTATGGATACCGTACAAGCGAATTTAGCTTTAGGGCTTCCAATGGATAGCAGAGATTATGGTGTAGGTGCACAAATCTTAAGAGATTTGGGTGTAGGTAAAATTCGATTGATATCTAATAATCCTCAGAAAAGAGTTGGATTGATTGGATACGGCTTAGAAATTATTGAGCAAGTTCCGATTGAAATCTTACCAAACCCTCATAATGAAAAGTACCTTCAGACCAAAAGAGATAAAATGGGACATAATATTTTGAAGTAAAAACATTTATTATCTTTAATTAAGATTCCCTATTGGATTAAATTCTAACCTGAGAATTAATTTTACGTTATATAAGTCATGACAAATACCATGAAAAAAGCAATTTTCACCCTCAGCTTATTTTTCTTGGGCCTAATGAGTGTCATGGCTCAGGATCAGTTTCCTTCCCAAGTTTGGCATAAAGGAACCATATACGATGCAGATGGACTCGTTTACAATGGGTTGATAAAATATGACCTGGAGAATAACTTGGTGCAGTTAAAAAATGAAGGTATCATTACTTTCACTGCTTCCAATGTAAAGAATTTTGAGATTTACGATGAAACCTACGGGGGGATCAGATATTTTTATAGTCTTCCCTATAGTTTAAATGGAGACTATGAGGTGCCAATTTTCTTTGAGGTTTTGACTCAAGGCAACAATATTGCGTTATTGTGTAGAGAGTATATTGCTACTGACTCAAGAAGCATTGGGTCCTATGGTGCGATGGGTATGAATCCTTTTTGGGGACCTCAAACTTCTATAGGATATCGTTTAGCTTTTAATTATTTCTTTTTCAAGGACGGAAGAATTCAGAAGTACAATTTGAAAAAGAAAGACTTGTTTGATTATCTCAGTGGACATGATGATGAAATGAGCCTTTTTATGCGTAAAAACAGACTTGAGCACGATAAGAGAGGTGATTTATTGAGAATTACTTCCTATTACAACGAATTGAACCAAAACTAATGTCAAAACCACTCATTCTCGTTTCAAATGATGACGGGATTACTTCCAAAGGAATAAGAGTTTTAGTATCGATCATGAAAAAGCTGGGGGAGGTTGTGGTGGTAGCACCAGATAGCCCTCAATCTGGAATGGGACATGCAATTACTATTGGGGAGACCCTAAGACTTTCAGAGGAGGAGATTTTTGAAGAGGTCGATGCATATAAATCTAGCGGAACTCCGGCTGACTGTGTTAAATTAGCAAAGCATTATTTATTGAAAGATAGAGTCCCTGACTTAGTGGTAAGTGGTATAAACCACGGATCCAATACTTCAATTTCTGTCTTATATTCTGGTACCATGTCAGCTGCCATTGAAGGAGCAATGGAAGGCCTACCTTCAATAGGGTTTTCTCTGTGTGATTTCTCTTCTAAAGCAGATTTTTCACACGTGGAATATTGGGTAGAAAACATTGCAAAGCAGGTTTTGGAAAACGGAATTCCCAAAGGGATAGCTTTAAATGTTAATTTTCCTCCAAAAAGAAATGAGCCTATCAAGGGTATAAAAGTTTGCCGTCAAGCTGATGCCAAATGGCAGGAAGAATTTGCAGAGCGGTATGATCCAAATGGCCGAAAATACTTTTGGTTGGCAGGTAATTTTGTGAATTTTGACAAGGGAGAGGATAATGACGAATGGGCAATAGCTAATAATTACGTATCTATTGTGCCGTGTCAGTATGACTTAACTGCACATCATGCCATCAGTCAAATAAATAAAGACTGGGATTGGACTGATCTACGAGAAGATTAGGCCTTTTCATCGGTATTGTAAGATTTTGGCTCTATTGCTAAAGTTCTAAAGTGGTGTTAATCTGACATTTCCATCAAAAAATTATCTTATGGGTTTGTTGATTTGACACCAAATTGATGTATTTTTCCGATTAATGAGATTGAAATTTTCAAGTGAAAACTCTGAAACCCAAATATTTTTTATTGCTCATATTACTATTCTGTGTTCCGAATCTTTTGGAAGCACAGCAAATCCTCAATGTAGATAGTTTAAAATCTATTTTGCCGAATAAAGAGGGGAAAGAAAGAATTTTTACGCTCAACTTACTTGCAACTAATTTAAGGGAATCAGAACAGCAACAAGCTTTGGATTTTGCAAAAGAAGCAGAGGCACTTGCAATTTCATTGAATGATACAGCAGGGGAAAGTCTTGCTAAAGAAAATATTGGTTGGGTTTATTACAGAAAAGGCCGGTATGAAGAGGCTTTCCAATACTCAAAAGAGGCATATGATTTGGCGGTTGAAGTGAATGATATGAATGTCGCTGCGAGACTCATGAATAGTATGGGAGCACTTTTCTACGAGCAAAGAAATTATGACCAGGCGATAGAGCAATTCCAAACAGCATATGAAATCAGCAAAGAGAATGATGATCTTTTTACTGAAATAAGGAGTCTTAATAACATCGCATTCATTTACAGCCAGAAGCAAGTATATGATTCGGCTTTGTATTATGCCAAGCTTTCAAAAAAGCAAAATGAAGATGCAGGTTCACCTTATCTATCCTCTTTTTCGAATAGAGTGATTGGAGATGTGTTTTTTGCGAGGGGAAATTACGATAGTGCACAGATGGTTTTTGAAGAATCCTTAGAGACTGCACAAAAACAAAATGCCTTGACCACTGAGGCAAGTATCACCCATAGATTAGGGGGTACCTATCTAAAACTAAACAAATTAAAAGAAGCAAAAGAAATCTTGACGAAAGGGATACAAATCTCTAAAGAAAATGGGTTTCTCGATGAACTTGCTCAAAACCATAAATACCTTTCCGATTACTATGTTCAGATAGGGGATATTAAGAATGCCTTTGATCAACAAAGCATCTACTTAGTATTAAATGATTCATTGGTTAATTCTGGCAATAGAGATAGGCTGGCTTTAATGCAGGGGATGTTTCAAGAAAGTCTAGATCAAACAGAATTGAAACTTCTGAAAGAGCAGAATGAGAGTCAGGCTCAACGTCTTGCCCTAACTCGGCGAAATAATTGGATTATTGCTATCGCTATAATCTCGATAGTAAGTCTAGCGATCTGGTTGCTGATATTAAACCGTAATATTAAAAAGTACAACAAGTTCTTGGTTGAGCAAAAGGAGAAAATCAAGGATCAAAATAAAGATCTGGAGACAAAATCATTTGAATTAGCCAGTATCAATGAAACTAAAAATAAATTGTTTTCAATATTAGGGCATGACTTAAAAGGTCCTGTTGCCCAGGTGAAATCAGTCCTTGATTTAATTGCTCAGGGAGCTTTAAGTAAAGAGGAATTTGAAGAACTACTGGATTCCCTAAAAACCGATATAGATACAGTTCATTTTACATTAAATAACACGTTGAAGTGGTCTATGTCTCAAATGGAAGGCTTTAAAATCAAGAAATCCCCTTTTAATTTTAGAGAAGTAGTAGATGCTAATTTGGTTTTGATAGAACCAAGTTTGAAAGAGAAAAAGATTCAGGTTGATAATAGGATGGATGACAGCGTTCCCGTTTTTGCAGATAGTGATTTGATGGATGTTGTGGTTAGAAACATCTTAAATAATGCGGTGAAATTTTCTAAAAAAAATGAGTCAATTGAAATTACTAATTCTTGTGAAAAGGACATGATCAAGTGGTGTGTTCAGGATCATGGTTTAGGAATGACGGATGCTCAAATAGAAACAGTATTGTCAAAAGACTACACCATAACCCAGTCACAAAAGGGAACCAATCAGGAAAAAGGTTCTGGATTAGGCTTGCAGCTTTGTAAAGAATTTATTCGGATGAACGGTGGTGATATTACGATTCAAAGTGAAAAGAAAAAAGGCACCAAAGTATGTGTGACTATTCCTATTAAAGGATCACAGGGTCAAAGTCAGGTGATCCATCGTAAGGAAGTCTTCCAATCTTAATTTGTTTTTTAATATCCCCAACTGGATCATTTCTTCCATCGCCTGATTTAATTCCTTCTTAGAAATAATGGCTTCTTTTGCCCACTGAGTTTGGGATAGCCATGATTTGACATCTTCTAATTTTAAGTCGTATAGTTTATGGATTTCCTCTGCTGTGCTTTCAGAATCTTGAAGTTTGGATGATTCCTGATAAACTAATTGACGCAATTCAAAAATAATTTCTCCAAACTCCTCCAGAGCAGTATTAGAAACAACCATAGCAAAGCAAGGCCAAGGACTTAATACTTCTCCAATTCTTTTCATTTCACGCCTGTCAACCCAAGGCTTTGTGGTGTATTTTTCCCAAAGAAACATCTCGGGTTTTTCAGGGCTCATTACCTGTAAGGCTCCTGGTAAATTCCCTACGATTCGGAATGTTAAGTTTTCGCTGTCCCAGTTTTCTCTTTTGGCAAGAACATAAGACATCAGCTGAGACCCAGAGCCATTTCTACTAATCAAAAACGAAGGAGAGTCTATTTGATCGAGAGCATTAATAGTAGAATTACCATGAACATGGATTCCCCAAATTAAAGGGGAACTTACATGAAATCCCATCATTTTGGCCGGGCTTCCATTTTCAAAATCCTGTAAAAAACTCTCAGTTAAAATCAAGGCGATGTCTGTTTCACCTTCTCTAATAGCTTTATTCATTTGACCAGAACCACGAGATTCTTCAGTCCATTTTAACTCGATTCCTTTACTGGCAAAAGGTTGTCTCGAAATGACTTTTTTCCAAGGTAAATTGAAGTGTTCAGGGACACCGGTGATTCTAAGAGTTTTCATGCCTTTCTTTTCTGAAAGTAAATGTAAAAAAGGTAGTTTGATTAATGGAATGATGATGATTGTTTTTGATTAAGAGGAGGGAATAAGTTTTAGAATTCCGTTAGAAAACTTAGTTGTTCTCTATAGAAACACAGAATCTTTGATTCTACGGTCAATTTAGAATTGGATGTAAAGGATATTATCCATGGGATTTATATCTTTGGGACGTTTGATAGCAGACAAGTGCTGGACAAGTACTTTTTTTAAGGAATAAACAAACCTAATTCAGATATGAAATTTAAACCTGGAGTAAAATACGGTGAGGAGCTTAAGGACCTTTATGCATATGCTAAAGAGAATGAGTTTGCCATGCCTGCAGTAAACGTTATTGGTTCTAATTCTGTAAATGCAGTATTGGAAACTGCGAAAAAATTGAATTCACCTGTGATTATACAGTTTTCAAATGGTGGAGCACAATTCTTTGCAGGAAAAGGATTAAGCAATGAAGGACAAAAAGCAAGTATTGCTGGTGGTATTTCAGGAGCACATCATGTTCACCAAATGGCAGAAGCTTATGGTGTACCTGTGATTCTCCACACTGACCATGCTGCTAAAAAGTTATTGCCTTGGATTGATGGTTTGTTGGAAGCTGGAAAAGCATATTACGCAACACATAAAAAACCTCTTTTCAGTTCTCATATGCTTGATCTATCTGAGGAGCCACTTGAAGAGAATGTAGAAATTTCTTGTAATTACTTCAAGGAGTTTGCAAAACTTGATATGGCAATTGAGATTGAATTGGGTGTGACTGGTGGGGAAGAAGATGGAGTAGATAATACTGATATTGATTCATCTAAGCTTTATACGCAGCCAGAAGAAGTAGCCTATGCATACGAAAATCTGAAAAAGATTGATGATTTATTCACGATTGCAGCTGCTTTTGGTAACGTTCACGGTGTGTATAAGCCAGGGAATGTAAGTCTTAAGCCAGAGATTCTTAAGAATTCTCAGGAGTACATCAATGAGAAGTATGGTACAACAGGCAAGCCTTTGAACTTCGTATTCCATGGTGGATCAGGTTCTTCAGTAGAAGAAATCAGAGAAGCAAATAGTTACGGTTCTATCAAAATGAACATTGATACAGATATGCAATGGGCATTCTGGGAAGGTGTTTTAAAGAATTATAAAAATCACGAGGCTTATCTTCAGACTCAATTGGGTAACCCTGATGGAGCAGATAGTCCAAATAAGAAATATTACGATCCAAGAAACTGGCTTCGTAAGGGGGAAGAGAATTTTGTGAAGCGTTTGGAGCAGGCATTTGAGATGCTAAACGCAGTAAACAGAAACTAATCTTACCTGTAAAAAGCAAAAAGGCTGATTCGAAAGAATCAGCCTTTTTTATTGAGGTACTTTTTTAATTAAGTAGATAGTATTTTAGCGATTCTGAAATCTTCCTCATCTACAGTTTTATCATCCACGATTGCTTTTTTAATAGGTGTATATACAACCTTATTATTGATGAGTCCAGCCATTACGTCATATTTACCTTGTAACAAGCCTTCTACTGCTGCAACTCCTAATTTAGAAGCAAGTAGTCGATCAAAGGAAGAAGGCGCACCACCTCTTTGCAAATGGCCTAAGATGGTCACTTTAATGTCGTAAGTCGGCAGGTATTTTTTGACTTTACCGGCAATTTCCCCAGCACCACCACTTTTACCTCCTTCAGCAACAATGACAATGTTGGATGATTTTTTTGCTTTAGATCGAATCTTCAATTTATCAACCAAATGATCAATAGGCATTTTTTTCTCTGGGATCAAAATAGCTGCAGCAGCACTTCCTATTCCAGCATTGATCGCAATAAAGCCTGCATCTCTTCCCATCACTTCCACAAAAAACAAGCGATCATGAGAAGTAGCAGTATCTCTGATTTTATCAATTGCTTCAATAGCAGTATTACAAGCAGTATCAAATCCAATAGTGGAATCGGTTCCAGAAAGATCGTTGTCAATAGTTCCAGGTAGTCCTATGGATGGAATGCCGTATTCTTTGAAGAATAAGTGAGCACCTGTTAAGGAGCCATCTCCACCAATGACGACTAAAGCATCGATTCCATGACTCATTAAATTGTCATATGCTTTTTTCCTGCCTTCAGGAGTTTTGAACTCTAAACTCCTCGCGGACTTCAGGAAGGTGCCTCCACGCTCCAAAACGTGTGTAATATTCTTAGAGTCAAGCTTTTTAATATCATTTTGGATCATACCTTCATAGCCGCGGTAGATTCCATACATTTCTAAGTTGTAATAAAAGCCAGCTCTAACAGCGGCTCTTATAGCAGCATTCATACCTGGGGAATCTCCACCAGATGTTAATACTCCAATTTTTTTGATAGTCTTAGGTTCCATTCTAGGTCTTTTATAGGCTTTTGAACATTAACTCTGCAGAAGCAGGGTTAGTGGCTAAAGGGATATTATGGACGTCGCAAATTCTCATAAGCATCTGCACGTCTGGTTCATGTGGGTGTTTGTCTAAAGGGTCTCTAAAGAAAATTACCATATGCAGTTCTTTTTGAGCTGCCATGGCGGCAATTTGAGCATCACCTCCAATAGGTCCAGAGAGTAACTTCTCTACTTTGAAACCCGATTTTTCGATATGTGAGCCAGTCGTTCCTGTGGCAACTAAATGCACATCTACTTTCTCTAGCTTTTCTCGAGATCGACTCAAAAAATGAACCATATCGGCTTTCTTACCGTCGTGAGCAATTAAGGCAATTTTCATTCGTAGGTATTAATAGGATAGAAGCCAAAGTTAGAAAAAAATCCTTTTTACCAACCTTGACAAAATTATTAAAACTTAATTTTATCAATAGCCAAATGTTAGCACTCTTTAGGAAAGTGTTTTTTGTGCTAAAAGTCCTTCTAGGTAGAACAAAAAGGTGTATTCCAAAGCAAGTTCCTTTAAGGCATTAAATCGACCAGATGCTCCTCCATGACCCGCTTCCATATTGGTGTGTAGCAAAAGCAGATTATCATCCGTTTTCAAATCTCTTAACTTAGCCACCCATTTTGTCGGCTCCCAATATTGAACTTGACTGTCATGTAAGCCCGAGGTTACTAAAAGATTTGGGTAATTTTTTGCTTCCACATTATCATAAGGAGAATAGGAAAGGATGTAATCATAGTATTCCTTGTTTTTTGGGTTTCCCCATTCCTGAAACTCTCCCGTAGTTAATGGAATAGTTTCATCCAGCATGGTAGTGACTACATCTACAAAAGGAACACTGGCAACCAAACCTTTGAATAAATCAGGGCGCATATTCATCACAGCTCCCATCAATAGACCTCCTGCACTTCCTCCCATTGCATATAGGTGTTCTGAGGAGCTGTATTTTTCAGTAACTAAATGCTCACCGCAGGTTATAAAATCTGTGAAAGTGTTTTTCTTTTTCAGCATTTTCCCATCCTCATACCACTGTCTTCCCATATCTTCTCCTCCTCGGATATGTGCGATCGCAAAAACAAACCCTCGATCTAGTAAGCTTAGCCTAGTGGAAGAGAAATAGGCTTCCGTGCTAATTCCATAAGAACCATAAGCGTATAGTAGGAGAGGGTTTTGGCCATCGGGTTGGAATAACTCTGTTTTGTAAACCAAGGATATTGGGATCATTGTTCCGTCCTTGGCATTGGCCCAAATTCTTGAAGAATTGTATAGCTCTGAATCGTATCCTCCTACAACCTCTTGTTGTTTAAGCAGTGTTCTGCTTTTGAGTGACATATGATAGTCATAGACACTGGAAGGTGATACCAAAGAATTATATCCAAATCTTAATATTTCTGTATTGAATTCAGGGTTTGTACTGATCCATGAGGTATAAGTCTCATCTTCAAATTCTAGTTGATGACCAGGAGTACCGTCCCAAGGTTGAATAAATATCTGTGTTAGACCTTTACTTCGTTCTTGGGTGACCAAATAGTTGGCAAACAAATCAAAATCTTCAAGTAAAACTGCTTCCCTGTGGGGGATGACTTCTTCCCAATTCTCTTTTGCTGGTGAGTTAATAGGTGCTTTTACCAGCTTGAAATTTTGGGCTTGATCATTAGTTCTGATCCAGAAATGATCCCCGTAATGATCTGCTGCATACTCTAGAAATGGTATTCTTGCTTGAAGTAATTTGAAGTTGCCTTCTGGATGATTGGCATTCAAAAATCTAATTTCTGATGAAATGGTACTTTCTGAATGGATGATGAGGTATTCCTCAGATTTCGTTTTTCCAATGTGACAGGTAAATTCTTCATCCTTTTCTTCATAAACTAATAGGTCTTGATCAATGGACGTACCTAAAGTATGCTTATAAATCTGGTATGCACGAAGTGTGTCAGGATCTTGCTTAGAATAAAAAAGCGTTTTATTGTCTGCTGCCCAGACAAGGTTTCCAGTAGTGTTTGGAATATTCTCCTCTAAAATCTCACCCGTAATGAGGTCTTTAAAGTGAATCTTATAGATTCTCCTACCAACATTATCTACAGCAAAAGCAAGTAGGTTTTGATTAGTTGAGGTAGAAGTGGCACCCACATGGAAATAGCTATGGTCTTTGGCTAAATCATTGGCATTTAAGAATACCTCTTCATTGCCTTCAAGAGAATCCTTTTTTCTGCAGTATAATGGGTATTCTCCTCCTTTTTCATATCTCGCATACCAAAAGTAACCAGATTTGAAGTAGGGCACACTTTCGTCATCTTCTTTAATTCTCCCTTTTAACTCCTCAAAAAGCTCTTCTTGGAACTGGTCAGTAGACTTTAAGGTTTCTTTTAAATATTGGTTTTCTTGGTTTAGGTAATCGATGACTTCTGGATTTTCACGATCCCTCATCCAATAATAATTGTCAACTCTCTGGTGACCATGGATTTCAAGAATTTCAGGTTTTTTTACTGCTTGGGGTGCCTTCATAAATTTTAAAACTAAGCTGCAATGTTAATGAAATTTGAAGCTTGGAGGTTCCAAAATCTGAGATTTGATTCTAAAAAAAATAGCGTTTTACTGAGGTAGAAAGATAAAAAAAGCGGCTTAGCCGCTTTCTTTATCTTTCTTTTCTTTCTCGCTGATAAATATGCCTGGCAAAATCTCTTGAAAGGCCATTTAACATAAAGATCTGGTTGTAGCTTAGAACTTTGGATACTTTTTCTACAAACTGCATTTCAGATTTAAGAAGCTGTTCTTGTATCGCAAACCTCTTCAAAATTCTTCTTTTGGCTTCTTCCTCGCTAAGATCTTCCTCACTTCTTTTATGGAGGCCAATCATTTCGTGAAGCATTTTGTCTCGTTCATCAGAATAGTTATTATAAACAGGCCAGAATTTTTCTGCTTGTTCTGGTTGTAAGTCTAAACGAGTCGTAATAAATGCAATCTTTGCAGCTTTTAATTTTTCTGGGTCATATCTTTCTCTTCCTCTTTGTGCGTAAGTCACTCCAACTAGGATGGTAAACAAGATAAATAGGGTAAGTTTTTTCATGATTAAAACCAGATTTCTTCTTCTGAGTAGAATTCTCCATCCATGAATGGATTTTCCTCTTGAATAATTTCATTGAGGATTTCATCGGGATTCTCTGACATACTGAGAATATCCTCTGCTGACCAATATTGACTTTCAATAAATAAATCAACTTCCTGATCCACCAATAAGTCAGTAGGTACGGAGTTATAATTAGAGTATTGCCAAACTCCTAAACCTAAGATCACAATGATAGATGCAGCCCATTTGATCCAAGGGTATTGCTCTTTCTTGGATATTTTACCCATGATCTCCTCCGGGAGTTCATCAAAATAACCTTCGGGTGCTTTAAGGTCTTTAATGTTTGGTAATTTTTTCATACTAAATGTTAGACTGAAAATCTATGTTAAGGTTTATTCTTCCAATAGACTATGTTCGATTTTTTTTACTGCGTGGTGAAAACTTGCCTTCAAAGCTCCAATGCTTGTGCCAGTAATTTCGGAGATTTGATCGTAAGTCAAGTCGTCTTGATTTTTTAACTGAAAAACAAGACGTTGTTTCTCAGGGAGCTCAAGCATAGCTTTTTGTAGCTTAACTTGAATTTGATCTCCGTCAAGTTGACCTGGCTGACTCAAGTAAGACTCAATTTTTTCTTGGTAGTCATCAATAGAGAAGAAATGTCTCTTTTTTTTCTTTTCAAGAAAGGTTAAGGTTTCGTTTGTTGCGATTCTATACAGCCAAGTAAACAAACTAGAATGCCCTTGGAATTTTTCAATGTGATGATAGGCTTTGATGAAGGTGTTTTGGGTAAGGTCATCCGCATCTTCATGGATTATAACCATCCTTCTGATGACATGATAAACTTTTTTTTGATAAGTGATGATCAGTTGCCGATAACCCATTTCTCGACTATTGGGATTTTGGATAAGGTGTAGAATTTCCTGATCTCTGGGGTTCATCATTGGAATTTAGACTAAAAAAGTTAGATGGGGTTTAGTTAAGATTCAAAAAAAGTTAAAAAAATAGCCTTTCCATTTAGAGAAAGGCTATTCCTGTATTTAAAGAGTTTTTTCGTTATCCATTTTATTAGATTTCTAATATGTAATCCAATATACCGGCATTTTTACCTTTTGGTCGGGTTACCAAAAGAGGAAGACTGTCATTATAGCGAATCAGTCTTTCCGCCATGCTCCCTATGAATAAGGCAGTAGCTGCAGTTCTTCCTTTTGCTCCGATAATAATCCCGTCTGCATTCACTTCCTTAGCTTTTGTAGCAATACTCATAACCGGGTCATCGTTTTCATCCTTGGAATAAACCGGAGAGATTTTTACTCCCTTAGTGTCTATTTTTCGAATGAATTTCTTGTAATTTATCTCTGCATGAACTTTCATGATCTCTGTAAATTCCTCGTAGCTTTTTCCGGTATAATGATAGCCCGATGGAACAGAAAAGACGTTTTGACAAACGATCTCAATCTTGTTTTTACCATATTTATCAGCAATCATAATTGCCTCTTCCAAAGCATCTTTAGAATATTCTGAGAAATCACTTGGTACCAATAATTTGGTCAGCTTTGGGGCAGATCCTTCCGGAACGATTAATAGAGAACAACTTGCTCTTCTCGCAAGTCGGAGGGAAGCAACGCCTGTTCCTGGAAGTTCTACTTTCCTTCCGATCAAAACCATATCAGCAGATTTTTCATCCGCTAGTTTCAGGATTTTCTTAGATAGTGAACCTTCTTTTACAACATAATTAAAGGAGATGCCTTTTGTGCTTTTGAAGTTTTCCTTGACAAGATTCTCCATAGCTTCCTTGCGCTCGTTGATCATATTTTCAACCAGGTTGGGAAACTCTTCAATTACTTCTTTTGGTACTGTTAGGTTCTTGATGACGTTAACAAAATATATTTTCTTGGTCTGATTGACGCTCGCAATAAATTCGGCGTATTGGACCAAGGTTTGATCTAATGGGCTTTGGTCTAAACAGACGATCAACTTTTTAATCAGGTACATAGCGTTCCAAGGAGGTTTGAGAATGCAAATTTAATTCTATTTAAAACAAATATTAATCGTTTGGGAAAATATTGTTTTGATAAATATTGATTTTTATATCTTTAGGAGTAAAGTCCCCAGAATTCAAAGGATTAGATCAATATGTTATCTACTGTAATTTTGGAAAAAATTCAGGTTTTTAAAATACCGCTCGTCAATAGTTGAGGGAATTAATTGAAATCTTTTTAACCTCCCCGCATATAAACCGTATATTTGTAGCGGTCCGGGTCGTCGACATGTTCAAACTTCACAATTAACAAAATCACCGAGTGAAGCCCTCTCCAAAAACAGGCCTCACCCTGAGTAATCAGGGCCTCGTCATTCAGTTGGCAGGATAACAGTGGAAGTTTGCGGTTTCAAGGCAGCTCAAATCTTGTCTACTTAGAGGTTTGCAACACTCTAGATCCGGACTTTTTTTATTTTTTAAATCGACTTAGAACCCACTTCCATTCCTCACGTCCTGCTCCCAGAACCTTAGAGAAAATTAAATAATTCAGAAAGATCCAGATTGAGGTAATTATAATATTAACCAATGGCCCTTGATCAAACTGAATAAGTTCTATGGGAGAATATGCCAATATTCCAACCGCAATAATCTTTAGCGTCTCCCATGAAAATGGGTCGAAACTTAGTTTCACTTTCAAAAACAGGTACTTCACAAAGTTAAATAGGAACATCACCAATACACTTGCAAAAGCAGCTCCTTCTATGCCATAAATAGGGATCAGCCAATAGTTCAATCCGATAATCAGCAGACTCATTACCACCGTAGAAAATAAGTTGAATCGGTAATATTTTGAAAAGACCAAGACTTCACTATTAATGGAGAACATCACGTCAAATAACTTCCCCAAACCAATAAGAAATACCACATATTTCCCTGCCTCATAAACCTCTCTTTTCGGGATGAAGAAATATAAATCATCAATATTGCCCCAAATCCCTATAAAGATTAAAAGACAGATATATAACTGTCTATTGGAGACTTGCTGATACAATTTATTGATCTCACTGAGGTTATCTTTAGCAAAATGATCAGCTACCACGGGCATTACCACTTGAGAAATGGCCCTTCTTGGCAACTCAATCACCAATGCCATACTAAATGCAATAGTGTAAATAGCGTTGGCTTCTAGGCTCACGAGTGAACTGACCATTATACTGTCTATTTTCATGATCAACGTAGAAGCTGCCGTGGCCAGAAATGTGATCAGGCTGAATTTTAGAAAGGAGCTTCGAAAACCCTTAGGGAAATTGCTCCATCTAAAATCAAACTTTAAAACTCCTAACCAAAATAGGTAGACGATCATCCCGAAGGTAGCGGCTCCATAAACCACTGCGAGACCGATCATCACGTAATCAAAATCAATCCATTTTAAAAAATAACTCCCCACCAAGATCCCAGTCAATAATCTTAGAAATACTTCTCTAATGAAAGTAGGGACAGCAACTTTTAAATAGGACCTCGAATAGGCATCCAGAATACTGCTCAGCAAGGCAAAAAGTGTAATCAATAATACGATTTGAAGGAAATCGATTACCTCAGGAGAATGAACGGCAAACAAATTGATTACCTGAGATTTGAGTGAGATAAAAAGGATACTCACGATGGCAAATCCACCCATTGCCAATAGAATGCTGAAACTTAAAAAAGCCGATTGATTGGTTTGAAGTTTGGGGAAATAGCGAGTAATGCCATGTCCTAAACCTAATTGGGCAAAAGGGACGAACAATAGCCCTAAATCTTGAATGGTACGGAATGTTCCTAGCTGTGAAGCTTCGAGAGCGTAAGGAAATAACCAAAGGACATTGAAGTATCCAATAACTACTCCTAAATAGGAAAAGAGTGCTGTTTGAAGACTCTGGCTGGCAATTTTACCCATGAACTTAAAAGTATTAAAAAATAGTAATACTAGGGCTATTGGCCGGTTGGTTTAGTTTTTGGCACACTTGTCACATCCAGGCTGTTTTTTGGATTTACCCAAAAATTTCCAACCTAAAAAGCCTAATGCTGCTAAAACCAATACGCCTACTAGAATTTCCTGTACCATAAGATTAGGATAATATTTGATAGGTAATCCAGGCTGCGAAATACGCCAAGAAGGTCATATATACCGTTTGAATGAGTGGCCATTTCCAACCTTTAGTTTCTCTATACACCACCGCAACAGTACTCATACACTGCATGGCAAATACATAAAAGACCATGAGTGAGAAAGAGGTAGCTAAATTGAAAACCTTTTCTCCAGTATTAGGGTTCACCTGCTGATCAAGTTTTTGCCTGATTGTAAGTTCATCTTCAGAGCCGATACTATAAATTGTCGCGATAGTGGAAACAAAAACTTCTCTTGCTGCAAAGGAGGTAATTAATGCGATGCCTATTTTCCAGTCATAACCAAGAGGCTTGATCACTGGCTCAATTCCTCTTCCCATGATACCAATAAAAGAATTCTCTAGTAGGAGAGAGGCAGTTTCAGATTCAATTTCTGCATGCTGTTCTTCTGGAGCTTGGGCTATTCTTTCTTCCCCATTCTGACGGATTTCGTCCATTCTGGAAGGAGGACCATAAGAGGCCAATACCCATAAAACCACTGAGATTGCCAAAATGATTTTCCCAGCTTCCACCACGAAAGTTCTTGACTTGTAATACATGGTTAGGATTACATCTTTCCATCTGGGTGTTCTATAAGTAGGAAGTTCCACCATTAAGAAGCTTTTCTCCTCAGATTTTAAGATGAATTTTAAAAGAATCGAAGTAATTAATACTCCAATTATTCCTAATAAATAAAGTCCTAAAAGAGTAAGGGCTTGCAGATTTACAAAACCGTAACTTTTATCAGGTACTGTCAGGCCAATAAGAATGACATAGACAGGGAGTCTTGCTGAGCAACTCATCAGTGGAGTTACCAGAATGGTTATGATCTTTTCTTTCCAATTACCAATGTTTCTTGCTGCCATCACTCCGGGTATCGCGCATGCAACACCTGATACCAAGGGGACAATGCTTTTGCCATGCAGTCCAAATGGGCGCATCCAACGGTCCATTAAGAATACGACTCGCGACATATAACCAGTATCTTCAAGAATAGCCAGGAAGCCAAAGAGCAAAGCAATTTGGGGGATAAATATGACAACCCCTCCAATACCGGGAACAATACCCTCTGAAATTAAACTGGTCAAAGGCCCTGGGGGTAAGGTGGAATTAACCCATGAACTGATTTCCGCGAATAAGCCATCGATTAAATCCATTGGGACAGAAGCCCAAGTGAAGATGGTTTGAAAAATTAATAGTAAGATTCCGATGAAAACTGCATAACCCCAAAATGGATGTAGGAAAGCCTTATCCCAAACAGTTGTTTTCTTAGGGGCCTTAGGTTCTTTTTTTACTACACATGTTTCAATCAAAGAAGTGATCTTACGATACCGTTGGCTGGTTTCTTCCAGCTGAGCACTTTCTAAGTCAAAGTTTTCGGAGGTTATGAGACTCTGTATCCATAATCTATCCTCAGGGTCAATAGATCTATCTTTCGGACCAAAACGAAGCATCTGGTAAGCCCGATAGTCATTTCTCAACTCAAATTTTTCCCGGATAGGCTTCAATAATGCCTGAGGAATAATTTCAGAAATGTTTAAATAGGAAGATTCGATACTGAAATTTTTGTCATGGATCAATGTTTTGATTTGATCCAAGCCTTTGATGCCTCTAGCGTCCGTACTTAAAATAGGTACACCAAGGGATTTGTAAATTTCATAGTTCCTGATCTCAAGGTTGTTTTTAGAAGCCAGGTCTGCCATGTTTAAAACAATGGCAAGCTGGATACCTAAGTCTATTAGTTGGGTCGCTAAAAATAATCCTCTTGAAAGCTGACAAGAATCTATGACCATCAATACATAGTCAGGTCTTTTCTCCTTGTCAATGTGATTTAAAACTCGGTGAGCAATGATCTCATCCTCAGAATTTGGATAAAGACTATAAGTTCCTGGAAGATCGACTATCTCATAAGTCGAACCTTCAAAATTCATCCAGCCAATTTTTTTATCCACCGTCACCCCAGGATAGTTCCCGATTTTTTGGTTCAAGCCAGTTAATTGGTTGAAAATCGTTGATTTTCCAACATTGGGGTTACCGATGATGGCTATTTTTGGAGTTCGAGTCGAAGATCGAATGGTGGATTCAGACATGAAATTTAAAGCAATTGAACCTCAATCAAGGCCGCTTCAGATTTTCTGAGCGCAAGTAAGGTTTCGTCTAAAAGGAAAGCCATTGGCCCACCCATTGGGGCCGCATGATTTAACGTGATGGTCTTACCAGGTAGAAACCCAAGTTCCATCAAGTTAATTTTAAGTGGCGAAGCTACAATCTCCGTAATTATGGCAGATTTTGTAGCAGTCATTGTATCAGCAGTAATTTGCATAGGTTTATTGAGTGATAACCCGATGACGCAAAAATAGAACTATTTGGAATGAATCTAAAGAAAAATAAATAAGATTTTTGTCAGTTTTTTCAAACGGTAAAATCACATAATGCTCAATACAATATTATTGGCAGTTATTTCTTTATTGTTTTCAAAAATAAAGTGAAGGCTAAAAGTGATAAGTGTCTCCTTTTCAGGGTTTTTAGTGAATGAAAGCCTGAACTTTTCATAATTGTAAAGTTCCACGGGTTCAGCAAAAAAATCCTCTATTGATTTTGGTTCGGAAATGTAATCGGAGTCGATTTCAAAAAATGAATTTAATAAATCTCCGACTTTTAAAGTAGTTCCATCCCCTAAGACAAGCTCTGAAGTGTTGTAAATTTCAAGTGTAATAAGCTTTTCTTGAGACTTGGGAGGAATGGGAGAGCATGCGTAGGCAACCCCAGGGATACCTGTCATTATTTTTGAATTACTCTCGTAAGAAATAAATTCATATTCATCAATCCCAAATTCTTTATAGACCTGATCGTAGGGTTGAAAACTTAGTGGGTCTAGTTCGTTTCCATTAGCATCGACGGTTCTTGTTTCAAAGGATAGAATATTAAAATCCTTTGTTTCTGGGCTGGGTCCACAACCACAACTATCATTACATAAAACGTCACATGATATTGGCAGAATGGCAAATGCCATAAAAAGCACCGTAATCGACACTAATTTCTTATCCCTTTCCCTCATTACTTAGAAACTATTTCTATAAAAATAGAATTTTTGAATCGAAAGTAAATGATTAGAACACTAAGGTTTGAAATGATATATCAAAAGGAAGCTTTGATCGAAAAACTAAAATTTCTTCCTGGTCCGGCCATTCCAGAGCTATAGGGTCTATATCTTTTGTCCCCTATATTTTCTATTCCGAGCATTAAATCCAAGAATCCAGTCAACTGATAAGTGCTATGCAAATTTATAGTCATCCAAGAAGGGGAGTATGGGTTTCCATTTTCATCTTTTGCATACAGATGGGGTTTCCCTTTTTCATCTACAGGCATGTCCTCAAAGGATATCTCTCCACTATAATTACTACTTAGCTCCACTTTCAATCTTTTGGTTGAATAGGTTATTCTTGTTAAGCCAAATAGGGGAGCAGCGTGTCGTGTAGGGCTAGTAGTTTCATCTTCAAGTTCCTCTTCACCTTTTTGCCAGTTTAATTTGGAGTAAAGAAGCCAGTTTTTGGATGGAGACCATTCCAGACCAGCCTGTAAACCATAAACTCTTGCAGAGGCAGCATTTTGAATGGCTAGGACTTTACTTGGAACTCCTTCATAAATAATCGTATCCTGGCCTCCTAACTCGAAAGGCCTCCTAACCATGGCTCTGTCCAAAAAGGTATAATAAACAGAAGCATCAACCTTCAGGAAATTTCCCCAATGCTTATTTAAGTTTACTTCTGCGTTGTAAACGTATTCAGGCTTTAAATCCGGGTTGGGCACGATTACAGCACCAGGTTCTGAATCAAAGAATTTTCCCAAATCATCCACATTAGGCGCTCTAAATCCAGTAGAGACTTGAGGAGATATGGTAAAACTTGAGCTTGGATTATAAACTAATCCCGCTGATCCAGTCAAAGCCCCGTTATTATTGGTTGTTTCTTGGTAAGGTAGAGGGAAGAATTCTTCATTTGAGCTGAAGTCCGCAGAAAGCAGAACTTGGTTAAATCGAAGACCTCCCTGAAATTTCAGTTGATCGGAAATATGTGCATGATAAGTACTGTAGATTGCTAGCGAGGTCCAGTCAGATTTAGGGTATCTAGCTGAGGCAGGAAGTTCCTCATTGTTCTGAATGTTTTGTTCGGTTCCTGAGGAGTTGACACTATTGTAAACTATTTCGGCACCATAACTCAAGAAGTTTTCTTTGAATAAGGTTTTGACCCAATCTGCATTGATTGAAAGTGCATTTACCTTTTCCACTCGATCAGTCAAAGTTGGATTATTAAACCTTCGGTTAATTCTGCTTTCTTCAAAATGCTGTTGAGCCAATTTGATGCTCATTTGATCATAAAGCTTTCCACGACCTAATTGGCTTACAGAAAGTTGATTCATAAGCCAAACCTGCGGGCCGTATTTCCATTCAGCATATTTTGGTTTTTCATATGAACCTTCGATTAATCGGTCATACCTTGGGATATCTGATGATTTTGAGTAGTGAAAAGCATAATCCCATGTTGTCCTATTGGAGGGTTTATACCGAACTTTTTGCATTAAGTTCAGTTGGGAATACCCACTTTGTTTTTGAACATCTGGATTCGGGTTGAGTATGGACTGATCTCCATCTTTTGAAGGAATAACATACCATGGCCTCAGATAATCTTCGGGACCTTTATTCCCCATTTCTAAATCACCATAATCGAAATGGGAGGCACTGGATAAGAAAGCCCATTTTTTGGTAGCAAATGAAATATCTCCATGAAAAGTCTTTTCTTTGTTAGCTGTGGCAAATCTGCTGAAAAATGTTCCTTTCACTTCTATTCCAGAATCTGAGAAATTGGGCTTCAATGTTTCGAAAGCCATCACTCCACCTAAGGCATCACTACCATACATGACCGAACCAGGTCCAAAAAGAACTTCAGTATTTTGAAGTGCTAAAGGATCTAATGAGATAACATTTTGAAGATTTCCTCCTCTGAATATTGCTGTATTCACTCTTACTCCATCTACTGAATAGAGTAGCCTGTTAGCAGAAAATCCTCGAATCATTGGGCTTCCTCCACCTTGTTGGCTTTTCTGTATGAAAACATCCCCATTGCTGCCTAACCAATCCGCAGTATTTGAAGGTGAGCGTAGCTGTAAGGCTTCTTGGTTAAAAACACTGATTTTGTTGGGAGTTTCCTGATCACTTTGTCTCCACCTACTTGCTGTAATCACAGCCTGTTCCATTTGAATCAAACCAGGAACTAAAAATACGATGGAAGAACTGTCGCTGATCGTTTCTAAATCTGTGCTCTTTGATTCGTATCCAAGCAGCTGAAAATGTATTTTGGAGGCATTGGAAAAGCCTGACAAATCAACACGACCATATTTATCTGTGATTTTGCTTAAATGAGGTTCCTCTCCAAAAACCAAAACTCCAGGTAAAGGCACTTCTGTGTCCTTTTCCTGCACAGTAATTACCTGGGCATTTAAAGAAAACAAGATTAATGAAAATAGCGCTGTAGTAAGGAGGTAATATTTGGTCATATAATCAGATTAGATTTCACATCTAATTCTGAAAATTAATCGATTAGAATGACATATTAGGGAGTCATTAGATAAAGCTGCTATTTGTTTATTTAGAAGGACTAAAAATTAAAAAACCGGTCAAAAATGACCGGTCTCGCGCTAAGCTTTCCCTTTTAACATTAAATTCCAATACATAAATGGGAGACCATACTTTTTGAGTAGCCACATTGAATATTGTTCTTTTGTGGTGTCTACAAATTTTGAGATCAGAGGGTCGGAATCTCTGACGTTATCATATTTAAATTCTGCCAAGACCATTTTTGAATAACCTGTTACCAATGGGCAGGAAGAGTATCCATTATAGGAAGCAGATCCAACGTGATTGCTATGAATAATTTTCAAAAGATTTTCTACCAAAACAGGTGCTTGTTTCCTAATAGCTGCTCCTGTTTTGGCTGTAGGTAATGCCGCGACATCCCCGAGGGAAAAGATATTTGGAAATCTTTTATGCTGAAGGGTGTGGATGTCTACATCAATCCAACCTTTATTTGGGCCGTCCTGCATAGAGACAATGGAGTCTCTAATAAATTTTGGGGCTGCCTGCGGTGGAGCCAAATGGAGAAAATCAAAGGAGATTTTGATTTCTGATTCCCCAATTATTTCTTCACCTATTTTGTTTCCTTCTGTGATTACACAACCATTTTCACCCGGTTTTGAGTATTTAAAGAAAACTTCCTTTTTGTCTGGATCAATTCTTACTGGGGCATAAAAGGGTTTGAAGATAATATCCCTATCTAAAATAATTTTGTTGAGAGTTCTCGCGAAATCCGGAACACCAAAAATCACAGTTCCTGGAGTTGCAAAGATGACATTGGTGTCATTTCTGACTCCAGATTTTCTAAAATATTCCTCTGCCAGGTACATGATTTTCTGGGGGGCTCCACCACATTTGATAGGGGTGGTGGGTTGGGTGAAGACTGCATTTCCTCCTTTAAATTTTTGAAGCATTTCCCAGGTATATTCCGGATCGGTATAATTACTACAAACTATTCCCTTTTCCATTGCCTCTGGCAAACCCGGTAACAACTCAGGAACCATTACTAAACCTGGAGCTACTACTAAGTAATCGTATGTTATTTTTCCTGAATCTTTTGTTTCAACAGAATTGGTTTTTGGATCTATACCTTTTGCATAATCCTGAATCCAATCAACTCCTTTTGGAATGTAATCGGCTTCATCTCTCTCTGTATCTTTAAAATTATATGTTCCAGCACCTACCAAAGTCCAAGCAGGTTGATAGTAATGTTTTTTGGAAGGCTCGATAATAGCCATTGAAAGTGATTTATCTTTTCTTTTAAGTTGGGCGGCAACTGTGATTCCAGCTGTTCCTCCTCCGATGATTAAAATCTGATAGTGGTTCATGGCTTACGTTATTTTGTATTCTAAAATTAAGTAAGACAAGGGGAGAAAAAGGTGACTTTTATCACCTAACGAAAATAATTTTAGGTGTCCTGAAAATTGGGAAACGTTCTTTTCATAATAGGTGAATTTTTATGCTTTCTGATTATAAATGTTTACCTTATAAGCCTATCTGATAAGTGGTTATAGTTTTCATATGATTTTTTTGAATTCTGATTTTTGCCGCTTAGAATATTACATGAAGTCTTACTTTTAATCCTTTTTATCATGGAAAAAGACCATTTGCAATCACTTTTGTCTAATGTCTTTGGTCATCTGAAAGCAGAGAATGCAACAGAAGAAAAAAAATGGGAGGAAGCCATCCCCCAACTTGCTCGCTCACTTTTGATTCAGGATAGTTCTGAAATTCAGGCAGAACCATTTAGTTTTGAAAGTTCTGAGCTTTTTTTTGAGGAACGGATTCCCAAGAAAAAAATAGAGAAAATCAAAAAAGTTGCGGATAAAGCTCCAGTCATCAAAAAGGAAACCGCAGTAAAAGATGGAGTAAGATTAAAAGCATTTGTTAGAGATGTTCCCATTAGGACTACTCAGATTAAAACGAGTGTACCTAAATGGGCTGCTGGCGCAAAAGTTGAAAAATCGATTGGTCCTTTGACCAAAGTAGATGGTCGCATGGTGATGATAGATTTTTTCAGAGTTACCAAGCTTATCGGGATCTACCAGCAAAACAGCAATCTTCCAGTGATTTTGTTTAAAGCTTCCTTTAGACAATCAAAAACAACCAAGGTTAGCAGAGTAAAAGCACAACCCATCCATGTTGCAAAGTCTTACGATGTGGCGCAGGGTAGTTTTTATATCAGAGCAGACATGCTTGCTAGCAATGCTCCAAAGACCAGATATGTAGGTTTACTGGTGAAAGATGGGAAAATAGATCTTACTGCCGACCCAGTACTTCAAGGAGAAAAATTAATTTTGGCCGCTACTACGAAAGTGGAGGTGAGTTTAAATTTAGATCAAACTCCTGCTGCCCCAAACGCTAAAAAGAAGCATGGAAAAGATGCTTTTGAGGCAAAGGTTCAAACCCCAAAAGCTTTAAATTTCCATTTTACTGGAGCATCCAAGATTCAGCTAAAAGAAGTGGCACCAGCCCAATGGTCCGTTTATGGGGAAAAAGCTTCCTTCTCACGTTCTAAAAAAGTACCCAAATATAATTCACAGCTTTCTAGGCTTCTGATACCTTTTGAATGTTCGAAACAGCAGTTTTCTACTGAAAAGCAGAAGAGCCCTATGGTGTCGATGAAAGGGACTGCGGAAATTGAAAATTCATGGTGGGCAATTCCCGCTGCTGAACTGGATATTTCCGAACCTTTAGAAGTAGCAGGTTCAGGAGGTTTTCTTCAACAACTAAAAGAGGGGTTGAAGTTTAGTTGGAAAGAGCTTAGTGGAAAGAATGTCAAGTTAGAAAATCCATTTTTGTTAGTGGATAGTGGAAGAATTGGAATAACTGATTTACTTTCCAATGGAGAAGGGGCATTTCAGGAAATAGGCCACTGGAAAGATGAATTGAATGAGCATGGAACCTCCGTTTCCCTAGCCTTTAGGAAAGGCTCTCTGTTTTTATACAATTCCTTGGCTGAAGGAACAGAGATGATTGCTGTTACTGCAAATAGTACGGTCAATGTAGATAGACCGGTACAAGTCAACGGCTTACCTGTTTCAATAAAAACGAAAAATTCAGCATTGATTTTGGCTGGTTCAGACGCCAAGAATTTAATTTATCTTTTTGATGATAATATATTATGGGACAACAAGTTACCATTTGATAAAGTACCGGATTTTAAGAGCATAGCAATTGCTTTAGAAAACGCATTGTTCACGATCTCTCCTGCAAATGGTGCTCTTGTATTTGGAGAATGCTCATCTGATTGGAAGAAAATCGTGAAGAGCCAGACCTTCTTAGTATTTGGTATGCTAAGTTACATGCCAACATTGCCGGATCCTTATGTAGCGAACCTGGGGATTTTTGCAAGGCAATTTGGTAATGCTAAAAAAGGATTTCAAGGAATCAGAAGTTGGTTGGTTTGCCAAATCAGTCAGGAACCCATCGATGAGGAATTGGATAAAGTTGAGGTCAAGTTTTATTTTGGACCTAACACAAACAATAATACTTCTGTAACAAATGCAGAGGTAACAGGTGTGGCTGCCAGTAGTGGTGCAATTAGCCAACTAGCTTCTCAGCCTGTGATGGAAACGCTCAAATCTACTGCGGCGGCTTCTGATAATGGATTGCCTCCTTATGAAGATCAGCTTGTGCCTTTTAATAGGACTTATGAACAAGAGTTCTTCGCCTTATTAGATGTGAGTTCTAATGCCAATCAACTAGGAGTTAGCATTGGAATGCCATTAAGGGAAAGAGTAACCACCGGTGTGGCACATTCTTTATCTGAACATGAAGCTGTCGTCACTCAGACTAATGGGCAGCTTATTTCCGTGGAAGGAATGGAGGTTATTGCCCCAGGAGCTATGACGAGGCTTTTCATGATGCCTCAAGTCGCTTGGGAGCCGGTGTTGAATATGACTCCTCCCGGAACAGGAAAGCCAGGAGACCCACCGATTTTGTACAACTATTATCCAAATGATGGAGGACCTACGAGGTTTGTCAATAGTCATCAGGAAAGGATTGCTCTTTCTCCAAAACCTTTGGTTTCATTCATTCTAGATAAATACCAGAAAAAGGAAACACCAGTTAATGCCCAATTCACATTGCCTTTTGGGCTTAAAGCATTGGCAGAACTTTCTCATACTAATTCTAGGGAAACTATTAAGCCTACGCTTGAAAATATAAGACCAAATTTCCCTAATGATTTACAAGGAGGTATTCAGATTCGTGCGACGGCAGGTGATTATGGTAAGAAATTTAATTCAGAGCCCAAGAAAAATGATTCTCCAATGTTTGCCGGATTCACAGTCCAGCTTGCGAATGTACTTGGAGCAAATGGTGCTGCGACTGGAGCCAGTACTTTAGGTCAAAGTGTCACAGAAATATTTAATGGAGAATTTTTTGTCAACCAAGGAAATCCTTCCCAGTTAACAGAGAGGGGAGTACCTGTTAGTAAAATTGATTTTACTGGGTATGGAACAAGTACTTTTAGTAAATGGCTGAGTCCTTCTGCAGCAATAGCCCAAACCAGTCAATCAAGGTTTGATGTGATGTTAGGTAGAACAGGGCATGAAGTTATTCAAGTAAAAAGCATTGTCTACCCTTGGGGAATCCGAGTGGTAAGAACAATTACTCTTTTTAGAACCAGCTCGGGATTTGTTTTTAGAACGGATAGCGGCTGGCAACCAGAGTCAGATGGTCAATTTGATTTTAGGTACAAATACATTGATAAAACGGTGGCAGGAGATCCTGAAAAAGAAGAGACTCCTTATGAGCTTCATCCGGGTACATTGAGAGGTTTATATAATATATCCAACATCAAAGAAGATGGAACTGTAGCTGATTTTGTTGCTAAAAACAACATAGGTACGAATCAGGATTATATCAATGTATTTGGTGAGAAGGTAACGAATTTGGGATCCCCGTTTGATCAGGAAGTAAAATGCGTGGCTGTTTATTTTGATGCGGATGTTTCCATTGAAAATCTGGTTCAAGGTCATAAAGAAGGGAAAACCCCTGCTAAAAAGATTCTGGGATATGTGCAGCTATCTCCTCCTGGCGTGCCTTTGACTCCAGTTCAATTAAGACAGCTCTTAGCTTTGCAAGGCGGTTTAATTGGAGGCGATGTGGATTGTGTAATGGATGTGGGGGGTACGGGGCAAATGATGCAAATCAATCGCTTTGATATTTCTCCTTCTGAAAAACCAGGAAACTCTTCTACTGATCCAATTTTTGTTGCCTCTACTCGCGGTTCGGTGGTTTTACCAAAAGATGGAAGTTGGAGTATGGTTCAGCATGAAACGGGCAGTGGTGAAGTGACGCCTTTACCTCCTCATATACCAATTCCTTTAATTAGAATGGGGAAATGGGTAAAAGAATCCGTGGTCAGCCAAACTGATGTCAATAATAACTTATTGCGATTGGCACACCCTCTTGAAATTTTGAGGGACCCAGTAGCTGAAACCATCAATTATGGATACCTCCAAAGTACATCCACTCAGAAAGCCCTGTTCTTAACTCCTAGTTATAGAAAAGGTATTTCTAAGTTGATGAGTAAGACTCCACCGATTTTTTCTGATGCCTATAAGCTGATGAATGGAAGTAGTATTTTCCCTAACGTCGGAGATGCCTATTCTAACTATGGAAAAGCAATGGCTTTGCTTGATGGGGTAGATGAACAAGGGAATAAAGTCAAAGCCTTTATAGAAAACGCAGCTGTTGATGGAGGTAGGAAAGTACTCGAATTAATGGAGATCACAGCCAAAGAAGAGGCTGGTCAAGTCGTAGAGAAAGGATTTAAACTATTGTCCGGTGAAGCTAATTCTGCATTGAATAAAGCTTTGGCCTTTGATGTTCCGAATTTTGATCCACTCTATTTGGTGGATATGGATTCATTGAAAATCTATATAGAATACAAGGCTACTCAAGGTCAACCGGGTAATAAGCAATATGTCGATTCCAAGTTGAACTTTGATGTGGATTCCTTTGCCAATGATTTGGCTGATACTTGGAAAAGTAAAGTCAATAATGTTGGGATGGTAGTTGACTTAGGTTCATTTGAAAGACTAGTCACCATCAAAGGGAATTTTGATGCAGGAAAAGGTAAAGAAACGGGCTATGCAGGAGATAAAGATAATCCTGGACCACTGGATGGTATACCATTACCGGAAGTAGAGTTTAGCCCAGCCTTAGAACCTGTAATAGAGTTGTTGCAGATGTTAGCAGCGTTGAGCACAGGCGATTATGGAGCTGTAATGAGGAAAGGGCTTCAGATTGCTATGAGTAATGCTGGAGAAATCTGGGAATATAAGTTTGAAGCCAAGAAAGAGATTCCTCTCATTCGCTTCCCACCCGAAGATTCGGTTTATAACTCTCCTCAATGTCCTCTAAGACTTGAGGCAGGACTTGCTTTAGGAGTTTACTTCAATGCAGCATTGAAAGTGACTAATGATCCTAAACAACTTCTTCCTACGGCAGGAGGTTTTGTCCAGTTTAATGGTGGGCTAGAAGTAATGTGTGTTACCATCGGAGCTGCGACAATTTATGCTGTCGGTTCGGTGGAAGTTAAAATCGCATGTGATACCAAGATTGGGCCTAGCTTAATGATGAAGTTCGGTTTTGGTGCCAATATTTCCGTTGGGCTACCGGTTGTTGGTAATGTGAGTGTGACTTACATGGTAGGCTGTGAAATGTATGCAGATGCCAATGTTATTGAAGTTACAGCATTTATGCTTTTCAAAGGACACGCAAATCTCCTTGGTGGTATCGTCAGTGTGACTATTTACATTGAGGCAAGTGGTAGTGTGAAGAGGATATCGAGTCCTGAGAGAACTGAATGTACTGCATCAGTGACTTTCGGTTTGGATATCAGTATTTGCTTTATCATCAATATCAGTTTTGAGGAGACTTGGCAAGAAAGCCGCCAGATAGCCTAATTTTTTATAAAAAATCAGATCATGGAACCAAAAAGATTAATTTCATTAATGACTTTTCCTCAGCGTTTTGATGGCAACACGCTGACTGTTCATATCGTGGTTGTACCACGAAACACAAACCCTTTTTCTAATTGGGCCACAGGTTTAGCAAATCCCGCAAATGTGCCTGGATTCGCTAATTTTCAACCTGAGTTTAATTTGGGGATTGTAAGGGGAACTGATGATTTCCCTTTAAGTAATGCGACCTCGCCAAGTAGAGTGCCGATTATTGAGTCTGTGGAGGTGATTCCCGCAGCTAATAAGGCTAATATGATCAAAAAAGTGGCCGAGGCAATGCCTTTGCCTATTACCGATAATTCAGATAAACTTCCCCCTCCAGTTCCAGTGGAGAGTAGTATTAAAAAATACCTTCCGCTTTCCTATCGGGAGAGGTTTAATTTTACCCAACCAAGACACCCCAATGCAATTACAGATGATGGTTATCATTGCGCTGTTCGGGATAAAATTCCAACAGTCAATTATAAGCCTAGGGAAAAACTAAGTTGGGGAAAAGTATTTGCTAATATCTTGAGGCAGCCTCTCTTGGCAAAAGCCTGCGGAATGATTTACGAGGTAAGTATCAAGGTAAAAGAAGAATGGTTTGAAGATGGAGGATACCTATATGCAGACATTACTAATGATCCGTATTCAAGTGCCCAATTGGGTTTATTGGATGAAGCAGATGGACCTTTGATAAAAAGGTATGCCGCAAAAATACCTGCTTTAACAATAGGAGAGAAGCGACCTGTTTTTGCGCCTGTTTTGTTTCCTGTCTTGTATAAAAAGTCTTTAGATCCTGCTGAGCCGGTTCCATTGGGACCCTGGGATGAATTATTTATGGAAGCTCAAACCTACAGTGATGGCTTTGCAAAAATAGTACATGCCAATCAGCCGGTTAGTGGAAATCTGTTAGAGGAGACGCAAGATGAGTTGCCACCACAGTCCGATGCAGGAATAAGACTGGGCTGGGATGATGAACAGTTGCTTGTGTGGTATTTAAGACAAATGATAGAAAATCCCTCTGCCCAAGGTTCTGGAGAAAGAATCGATGCTCCCTTGGGAGTGATGGGCTATCATATAGATGTTAGAAAAGCAGAGGAAGGAACTTCCTGGGAAAGTTTGAACCAAGTTGAGATTGAAGAGTCTCAAAATATGTTTTCAGGTCAATTTGACTCAAGTTCAACCGAGCTTCCCTATCAAGTGTATCCCAATAAAATTAGTGGGCCAAATAGTGATCATTATTGGTTGCCCATGTATTATGCTCATTGGATTGGTAAAAATATAGTGACTGAGGATCAGGATGCGATAGAAATCTATAGAAACCATGAGGATAACGGGAGTATGCTGGGAGAAGCTCAGCAAAAGAAAGTAGCGCAGAATAAGGCGCTTAAGCCAGGACCACTTGAGACTCAATTGAGATACGGAAACACCTATGAATTTAGAATCCGGATGACGGATATTTCAGGAGGTGGTCCAAGTCTGACAGATGATCCTATAAATGCTGCCCCAAGTCCAGAAACCAGTGTTTCTTTCAAAAGGTACATCAATCCTTCCATGCTTAGAATTGACAAACCATTTGAGATAAGAAATAATCAAAGGACCTATTTCAATGCGCAAGATGATGATGAAACACAGTTTGACGCAAACCCAAATTTTGTAATCAAGCGACCCTTATTAGAATATCCAGCAGTTGTATTTACAGATAAATATCAAGGGATAGGAGAAGATCCCGTGGCTTTATTAAAAGCTGTTCCTATTGAAGCTGATGGTTTGAAACCGGCTTTATCTGATCCAGACGTTACAAAAGTCAAGGTGAGAGTAGAAGTCAGGACTTTAAAGATGGATACTCAGTTAAGTCAGAAAGGAGATGAGAATTATATTACACTCTACGAAACCACTAGAGATTTTCCTGAGAAATTTGATGAAACCCTAACCATTCCTATGGAATTCATCGATGTTCCTGTTTTGAATTTAGGAGAGCCTGCCAATCCTTTTTTACGGGATGATTTATTGCTTGATGATATTCATGACTTGGAGGGTTTAGTATTACCCACTGGTAGACATATTCGAATTTCTCTAAGAGCTGTGGCTGAAACGGAAAGTTCTCCGGAAAGCTATTTTGGGTTTATAGATGAAGATGAAGATAAGGATAGTAGATATGGTAAAAATCAGCAGTTTATGCTGTATAAAGAACCCTCTGAAGAACTGGATTTATTGCAGCCTTTCGAGGCAATTGCTCCCGTTCAAGCCTTATTTTTAAAACCAGATTCTGTACCTACAATCAAGGGGGATGTATTTAAATCCTTATTAATAAGGGAATCTGAGGATGAGCAGTCGGGTGTTGTAGAAAGGTTGGCAAATGCCTTGGGGGTAGAGGCTAAAGGATTGACTTTAGTGGCTCCTAAAGGAGAAAGGATCGTATTTGGATGTAACTCTCGAATTAGGCATACACTAGCTCCAGATGGCAGTTCTATAACCTTTGCAACCAAATCTGACCTATATAATCATTGGGTAGCCACTTTAAGCTACAAACTCAATAGAGATTGGGCTTGGGATAGTTTGAAGGATGTAGGGTTTGTCATTGAAAGAGAATTTAAATTCAGAAAAGATAAAATCTCTGAGAAAAGAAAAAACTCATATTTAGGAGACCTGGAGTTCAAGCATACGGTTTCATTTGAGGCATTACAGTCGGATTCATTTGACCGTGTGAATAGAAATTATACCCGGATTGTTTACATAGATGCCCTAGACCCAAAAAATGAATTAAAGCAAAACAATGGAGAATTAAGGTTTCCTGATGAATTATGGGCTTCTTATAAAATCAAACCAATGATGAAGGATGGACATCCTGCAGCAGAAGAAGTGGAGACAGATCAACTTTCTTTGCCTACGGTGCTTCCTCCAGCTCAAGTTCCAAAAATGGTCAGTGTGGGTATCGCTTTTTCTCCTTATGAAAGAGCAGAAGATTATAGTGCCTCGGAAGCAAGAAAAAGGTATCTGTGGATTGAGTTTGATAAGCCAGTAGAAAATCCAGATGACACCTATTTCTGTAGGATGCTAGCGAATGCACCTGATCAATTACTGGCCAGTAATGAAGGGGATCAATTGGTCCCACCAGAGGAATCACCTCTAAGTTTAGATCCTGAGTTGACAAGGACTATAATCCCAGGACAGAGCGACGATAAAGCGGGGATAGGGGCCATGCAACCCATGATCAAAGCTAATGATAGTGAAACGCACTATATGTTGCCGATACCTGCAGGAATGCATGCAGAAAGCCCTGAGATGTTCGGCTTTTTCACATATGAGTTCCGAGTTGGCCATGGTCATTGGGCAGATCGTGAAGACAATCTTTGGTCTACAGCCCAAGGGAGGTATGGGCGTCCATTACGTGTCACGGGAATTCAACATCCAGTCCCCACGCTATTATGTTCATTAAATAGAAATGAAAATCATTTGTACGTGAGTGCGCCTTTTGCAAAAGCTGTATTTAATGGTAAAAATGTAACCTCTAAGCCTCCAAGAACGAGTTTATGGACATTGGTCTATGCTCAAGTTTATCAGGCAGATGGTAGAGATTTCAGGAATATTTTATTAGGCGAAATTGAAATGAAAATAGGGGTAAGGATCAATACGGATCCGAAAGTCCTAAAAGCCAAGAATGACTTAACACAGCAGGTGTATTTTCAACCTACTAATGGAAAATATACCAAAGGCAGCGTGACTTTAAACCCAAATCTAATCAGAAAGGGGAATTTAATAGCGAATATCAAAGATGAGCAGCCGGTAGGAACAGCTGTCGTAACATCAGAAGATATTGCAGAAAAATTGAGGTCATTCGGACTTCCTGAAGATAGTCCTTTAAGTGTATTAGTTGTGGAGGTGTTTGGGAACATTACCAATATCCATGATCATTTGACGCATTTGAGACCCTCCTCAAGAACTTCTACCATGTCTGACCGGATTTCAAAAGACTTAAAAGCTAAGAAGGCAGAGACTAACCTTGTAAGTGACATTCGTCCCTTAAGCCGTGGTTTGGGGCATTTCAGAATACTAAGGACTTCTCCCTTGACAAAAGTACCGTTTGTGTGTTGTCCCACTTGTTAAAGTGGTTTACTTTGAACTTCCATCCGAAAGGGTGGGAGTTTTTTTTTATCATTTGGTAAGTAAATTCATTATTCATGTTTATTGGTGATTAAAATCACTTAATTTATTAGCACCCAACAGTAATTTTGATTTTATGAGCTTAGAAGAATTAAAGAATTACCTACCAGGTTTTACGGACCTCAATTTATTAAATGCAATATTGGAACAAGGTCAGGTATTAAACCTCGAACCAGGAAAGGTGTTAATGGAGCCCGGGAAGTTTGTGAAAATGGTGCCGATCGTTTTAGAAGGATCTATTAAGATATTGAGAGTCGATGAAGATGGTAAGGAACTTTTCTTGTATTACCTAGATGCAGGTGAGACCTGCGCTCTTTCACTGACTTGTTGCTCAGCCTCCAAACCTAGTGAGATTAAAGCGATAGTTGAAGAAAAAACAATACTCATCGGGATACCTATTGGAAGCCATGAAAAATGGATGGATGAATTTAGGCAATGGAAAGAGTTTGTGGCCAATACATATCAAAGCCGTTTTCAGGAAATGTTGGTAGCCCTGGATGCCGTAGCTTTTAAGAAGATGGATGAGCGACTGATGCGCTATATCATCACAAAAATGAAGCAGTATAAATCTAATGAGATGCACACAACTCATCAGGAGATAGCAAACGAATTAGGAACATCCAGAGAAGTAGTATCTCGGTTATTGAAACAACTTGAGAAAAAGAAGTGGATTGAGTTGGGCCGAAATGTGATTTATATTAGAGATGATTTTGAGGAGCTTATCAGTAAGTAGTTAAATCATTACTAGTAAGGGTACACTGGGATGATATGCTATTTCAATTGACTTACTTTTACTCATGATTTGTTCCCAAAAAGAATGATGCCTGTGACACATTACTAAAATGGTATTTGGGTTTTCTTTCAAAAAGCTTCCTATCCCTTCTTCGACCTTTTCCGCCTTGATTGTATTTACTTTTGGCTCTAGCTCTGGGTGATTTATTTCTAAAAACCTTTCTAAACCTAGAAGAGCCAATTCCTCCGTGAAACTTCTGTTTTGTTGAACATGGATTAGGTCGAGTTTAAGATTCCAGGTTTTACTTAGTTGGATAATATTATTAATAAAAGGTTCCTCATGATCGTTAAGCTCAATTGCCAAAGACATTTTTTGAATCCCACTTATTTGGGCTTTTTCAGGAAATAATAAAACTGGGACTTCAGAAGATTTAATGACTTCGACAGCATTAGTACCCATCATGGACCTTTCCACTCCCGAAGCACCGTGTGTTCCCATAATGATAAGGTCCACGCTTAATTCCTCTGCTATTTTTGCAGTCATTATTGAAACTGTTCCTTCTTTAAGAATGTATTCCAGTTTAATTCCCGGTTCCTTAAAAGTAGAAATGAATTTTTGAAAGTATTGATCCGCATCTCGGTGCATCCCTTCAATTGCGATTGCAGATTGTGCTGCAAAATCATAAATCACTTCAATGACATGGATTAGGGTAATTGTGGTTGCTTTTGTGCGAGATAAAGAAATAGCAAACTCAAGCGTTTTTCTTGAGTTCTCCGAAAAATCCATGGGGATCAATATTTTCATGCCTTTTATTATTTAAATTAAATTACAAAAAAATGTTGAGCTTGAATTTAGAAAATTGATTGTTTCTCAAGTACTTAAAAAATGTTTGTGGAGTGTTACTAAAAATTATTTTTTTATAAAAGATGAAGTGTAACAATTGTCACTACTTCTATAAACCCATTGCCGTAGTTTTGTAGTATCAAATCTTGAAAAATAATAGCATGGATTTAGTAAATATATTTGGGTTTATTTCAGCAATAATAATAGGGATTTCCTTAGGACTTATCGGTGGCGGGGGATCTATTCTGACGGTGCCAGTCTTGGTTTATATTTTAAGTGTAGAGCCTGTATTGGCTACTGCATACTCGCTTTTTGTAGTTGGGAGCACTTCCTTATTGGGCTCTTTTACTTATATGAAAAAGCAACTGGTTGATTACAAAACAGCGCTAGTTTTTGCAATTCCCTCCTTTATAGCGGTCTTTTTGACTAGAAAGTTTTTAGTGCCAGCATTGCCGGATCCATTATTTTCATTGGCTGGCTTTGAGGTGGCTAAAAATGTTGGAATCATGGTGTTTTTTGCGTTGATCATGCTTGCGGCTTCTTATTCTATGATCAAGGGTAGAAAAAATGATTTGGATGAAGAGAATTCTCAAGTAGTTTTCAATTACCCAATGATAGCTTTGGAAGGTTCGGTTGTCGGTTTGGTTACAGGTATAGTTGGTGCTGGGGGAGGATTTTTAATCATTCCAGCCTTGGTTTTATTAGCCAAACTTCCAATGAAAAAAGCAGTCGGAACTTCGCTTTTGATTATTGCTGCCAAGTCATTGATCGGGTTTTTAGGAGATGTCTCGAATCAAACCATCGATTGGAAGATGTTATTGATATTTACCGGGCTTTCTATTGTAGGAATTTTTATCGGAAGCGCGTTATCAAAAAAAATAAATGAAAATGCATTGAAAAAGGGCTTTGGATGGTTTGTACTTGCTATGGGGGTTTATATAATTTCCAAAGAATTGATTTTCAGGTAATTTCAAGTCAAACGAATTGGTAGTTAAATCAAAAAAAAAGGTCATGAATGTGACCTTTTTTTTGTTTGGCTCAATCCAAATAGGGTATGGGCATCGTATCTCATGAAAATCAAAACAACTACCAATGAAAAGCAATCAAATTTTATCAATTTTTGTGGCTGCAGTTTTTAGTATGGCAGCTCTTGTTTCATGCGATGACAGAAATGGAAGAAATCCAGTCGTCGAAAAGCCCGGCATGGCTCCAGATGTGAGCTTTACAGCATTATCAGCAGATAATATGATTTTAACCTATGAGGCGCAGGATTTGTCATCTCCAACTTCTATGATTGCAATCACAGGGTTGCCTATGGGAGAAAATATTATTTCCATCGATTATAGACCAGCAACTGGTCAATTGTATGCTTTAAGTACAGCCAGTAAATTGTATCATATCAATGAAAATTCTGGAGCTGCTACCATGCTAGGCACAGAACCTTTTTCACCGGCATATGATGGAGCAAACGCGTCAATAGATTTTAACCCTACAGTGGATAGAATCAGACTTGTAACAGAATCTGGTCAAAACCTGAGACTACATCCTGAGCTTGGTACTGTTGTAGCAATTGATGGTTCTATTAATGGAGGAATGAACCCTAGAATCGGAGCTGTAGCTTATTCCGATAGTTTTTCTGGAACTACCATGACAACTCTTTATGACATTGATTTGGAGGAAAACAAATTGTATAAGCAAGTGCCTCCAAATGACGGAGGTCTTGAGGAAGTTGGGAATTTAGGTTTAGACTTAGAAGGAGTAAGTGATATGGATATCACACCTGATAATTCTATTGCTTTTGCAGTTAGTCAAAAAAACACTAAAACAAGACTATACCGAATTGACCTGACGACAGGGGATGCTGAATGGCTGGGTATGTTTAAAGAAGATGTGATTAGTATTGCTTTCAAGACAAACCCTATCGCTTATGCAGCTGATGCAAATAACATGCTTTATAGATTTGATCCGACTGATCCAAATCCGATTGCTGTGGAATTTAAAGGTCTGGGTTCAGGTGAAATGATCGCTGGTTTGGATTATCGACCTATTAATGGACAATTATTAGCCGTTTCTAACATGAGTCAATTATATAGCGTGAATCCAGCAAATGGTACTTTGACTGCCATAGGAGATCCATTAAACCCGATGGCTATGGGAATGTATATTGGCTTTGACTTTAATCCTACGGTAGACAGAATCCGCTTAGTAACGGAGACTGGTCAAAACTTAAGGCTGCACCCTGATTTGGGAACTGTAGTTGCTGTTGATGGATCTTTGAATCCAGGAATGCCTCATGCTCCGGCCGCGGCCTATACCAACTCTTTTGCTGGTACTACTACTACGGCATTATATGTAGTAGATTCTGAAGATGATATGCTCTATCAAGTCTCTCCTCCAAATGATGGTGATTTGGTAGCAATAGGTCCATTAGGTATAGATGTTGAAGATGACAATGGCTTTGACATTGGTGGCACTTCAAATATGGCTTATGGCGTATTTACAGTAAATGGAATGTCTGCAGTGTATGCGGTTGATTTGATGACTGGAGAAGCGAGTAAAGTTTCTGACTTGAATTTTATGCCAACAGCAATGGCTTTAGGCCTTGGTTTTTAAGGTTGAATAAGAGATACAAAAAATGGCCGTTCTTTATAGATCGGCCATTTTTTTTGTAGAAATCATCATTCCTTATAGACCATCACATAGAAGGTTAGCCATATGATCAGAGGTATATAATAGGAAACAAAAACCACGGCAGAGCTTTCTCCCAAACTTCTCCTGCTGATCATATGGAATCCATATAGCCAAAGAATACCATACAACACTTCAAAGATATTAATCGTACCCAATGCATAGTGGTATTGTTGCGAGACATTTTCTGCACCTAGGAGTGACAATAAAGAGAGTGCACGATATTCATCAATTTGTTGGTAGGTTACAGTGGACGATGGTGAAAGGAATACCAGAAGTCTAATCAATTCTGGGAAAATAAAAATCATCTCAGCTACCAAGGCAAACCTCCAAAGCTCTTTATAAGGCACTTTGAAGCCTAACATAAAGGCTCCCAACCAAAATAAAAACGAGATCACCGTAAATTTCCATAATAGAGCAAAAGGTGTCCAGATGTAGTTTAAAGCATTGAAAATATGAAAAATCATAAAATCTCCTCTCTTTTCTAAAGCATCATAATCCGGAATGGATTCTAAGATTAATGTGTTTGTCAAATACCTTATGGTAAGAAAGAGAAGTACCAATACGAAAAAATATATCCTTTTATCGAAATCAATTAGGTCTTTAAGACGTTGTGCTTCTGAAGAAAGAGGTTGTGCCATTTTAAAAGGTTTATGACATAAATCTAAAATAATGTTTGGGATTAGCTCTACTTTTGCGAAGTCATCATGAATAATATGTTAGCAAGAATTTTATCTATTAGTTTGATTATTTGGCTGAACCTGGTAAATGTAAATGCATTTAGCCAATCTTTACCCTTGGACTCCTCCTATACGGTGGAGGAGCCTTCGAGGTATTTGCTCTTGGATAAGGGACTTCAATTTCGGATTACCAAAGCCATCAATAGCATGTATGACTTCAATTTCCCTGTTGCTGAACATGATTTTGCAGTTTTAGCTTATCAATATCCTGATCATCCTTTGCCTGATTTCTTGATGGCTTTAGGTTATTGGTGGAGAATAGAGGTGGATGTGACCAATGAAAAGTACGATGATATTTTTATCCAATACCTAGATAGAGCGATTGAAAAGGCGGAGGAAATTTATGATGAGGATGAAACCAATAAGGAAGCCGCTTTCTTTCTAGCGGCAGGATATGGTTTTCAGAGTAGGTTGTATTCAGAGAGGAAGAGTTGGACGAAGGCTGCCTGGTCAGGGAAAAATGCCTTAAAATACATGGAGTTGAGTAGAGGCGAAGAAGAATTTAACCCTGAGTTACTACTGGGAGATGCCTTGTTTAATTATTTCTCAGTTTGGATACCTGAACATTACCCTTTGTTAAGACCAGTGTTGGCTTTGTTTCCCAAAGGCAGTAAAGAGTTGGGGCTTCAGCAGCTTGAGCAAGTAGCAGCGAATGCTTTTTATACGCGCGTAGAGGCGCAATACTTTTTGTTCAGACTTTATGCTTCCGAAGAAAAGAAGCCTTATGAAGCGCTTAGGATTTCTGAATACCTGCATTCCAAATTCCCAAATAACCCTTATTTCCATCGGTCTTATGCTAGACACCTTTATACAGTCGGCAGATGGCCAGAGTCATTAGCTCAATCCTTGGAAATTCTAGAAAGGATAGATGCAAAGCAAGTGGGGTATGAAGCAAACAGTGGGAGGTATGCGTCTTTCTATGTAGCGGAATATAATAGGCGGATAGGTGATATGGTAACTGCAAAAAGGTATTATGAAAAAACAGTTGCTTATGGTGAGGAGTCCGAATCTCAGGAAAGTGGGTATTACCTACACGCTTTAGTTCAATTAGGAAAAATTGAAATGGATGCTGGTAATAAGAAATTGGCAAAGAAATACTTTAAAGAAGTAAAACGATACGCAAAGCGAAAACACCCCGCTCATAAAGAAGCTAGGGAGTTTATCAAAAAGAATAAACTTTAAATTAGTTTCTCACGTAATTTAGGTTTGAGACAGGAGATAATTTGAATTTTTCCGAGGGGGTGAGGGATTTTAAAAGGAATCTTCGCTAAATGCCTAAGAATTATTAAGAAAATTTCGAAAACATCCATTAATATCTCTTAAATCGTTTTAAAATTTTCAGTAATTACTATAATTTTGCACAACATAAAATTTTGTAAAAGCAGAGATCATGGATAATAGCGTAAGAATAAAGTTTGATAAAATTGATCGAAGAATATTAGAAATTCTTCAAGCAAATGCTAAAATCACAAACGCGCAGCTTTCTAAAGATATTGGACTCTCTCCAGCACCAACTTTGGAGCGAGTAAAAAAATTAGAACAATCTGGTATTATAAAAAGCTATCATGCAAAGCTTGACCCAGAGAAAATTGGGTTGGGTGTAAGCACATTTGTTTTGGTTAGTTTGATTGGTCATAATAAAGGAAATATTGATGCCTTCATGAAAGAGATCAATGGTATTCCTGAAGTAATCGAATGTCACCACATCACTGGTACTGGCGATTTCATTTTGAAGATCATCTCTAAAGACATCACAGCTTATCAGAAGTTGATGCTTGAAAAAGTTTCTGAAATTAAAGAAGTAGATTCCATGCAATCAATGGTGATTTTATCTACTTTCAAAGACTCTAAAGTATTGCCGATCCCGGCTTAAGAAGTATACAGGAAAAATTTTGATAGGGGTGGCGAAAGTCACCCCTTTTTTTTGATAACAATGGAAAAGAACCCCTGGAAAACCAAAGCAATTACAACTCCATATGAAAATCCCTGGATCAAAGTGGAGGCACATGATGTGCTAAATCCTGCCGGAAATCCAGGTGTATATGGGAAGGTTCATTTCAAAAACAAAGCATTAGGGATAATTCCTATTGATAAGGATAACAATACTTGGCTTGTTGGTCAATACAGGTATCCCTTAGATGTATATTCCTGGGAGATTCCAATGGGAGGAGGACCTATTGAAGAAGATGTTCTTGAAAGTGCAAAAAGAGAGCTGAAAGAAGAAACCGGGCTAATAGCGAAAGACTGGAAATGTATTATGAAGATTCATACTTCTAATTCAGTCACCGATGAAGAAGGGTTTGTTTACCTGGCTCAGGACCTTATTCAGTCTGATATTGAGCCTGAGGAAACAGAGGTGCTTGCTATAAAGCGTGTGCCTTTTGAAGAAGTGATTTCGATGGTGATGAATGGTGAAATCACGGATGGAATTAGTATTGCTGGAATTTTGAAAGTTGCCCGTCTCTTGGGCCTTTAGATTATGACCATAAAAGAACATTTTAAAATAACTTTTACATTGGCTTTTCCTGTGATGATGAGTCAACTTGGTCAGGTTTCTGTCGGTGTGGCAGATTCGATGATGGTAGGCCGACTTGGGGCAGTTCCTTTGGCTGCAGCTTCCTTAGGTAACAGCATTTTCTTTGTGATTTTGATGTTCGGGATGGGGGTCTCTATGGGGATAACACCTTTGATTTCTGTTGCTGAAGGAAAAGGTAAAAATAAACGTATTTCAAACTTATTTGGACATGGACTTTGGATAAACGTGTTTACAAGTTTGATTCTGACCTTTATTGTAATAGGTCTTTCGCAAGGACTTCATTTTTTAGATCAGCCGGAGGAGGTAGTCAACTTGACCATACCTTATCTCTTGGTGATTACTGCTTCGCTTTTTCCTTTTATGATATTCCAAAATTTCAAACAGTTTGCTGAAGGAATGTCGCAGACCAAGCAGGCGATGTACATTACTATATTTTGTAATGTGGTCAATGTGTTTTTAAACTATCTATTGATCTTTGGAAAATTTGGTGCTCCGGAAATGGGCTTGATGGGAGCAGGGTGGGCAACATTGATTTCCAGAATATTTATGCCAATCATGATGGGCTGGTATGTTTTGAGATCCAAAAGATATCAAATATATAGCCTTAGCTTAAGGTTGAGAAAATGGAGTTTCCCTATGTTTAGCAGAATTTTGAATGTAGGCATCCCAACAGGATTTCAATATATTTTTGAAGTAAGTGCTTTCAGCTCAGCGGCCATTATGATGGGTTGGCTTGGAGTTAATGCACTTGCGGCGCATCAAATCGCTATAAATTTGGCTTCAGTCAGTTATATGATGGTAGCTGGATTATCCACGGCAGGAATGATTCGTGTCAGCAATCAAATAGGACGTGGCAATTTAAAAGCAATGAAAGAGGCTGGCTTAGTGGTTTATGCTATGGCTATGGTATTTATGTTTGCAACAGCCCTGATTTTTGTTGTTTTCCGGGATTTTCTTCCCACTCTTTACATTGATGATCCAGAGGTAATTACACTTTCTGCATCCTTATTGATTATTGCAGGTTTATTCCAATTATCAGATGGAGCACAAGTAATAGGTTTGGGCGTTTTGAGAGGAATGGAAGATGTAAAAGTGCCGACAATGGTTACATTAATTGCATATTGGGTAATAGGTCTTCCTTTAGGTTATGTCTTGGCATTTGAGATGGGTTTAGAAGAGAAAGGGATTTGGTACGGTTTATTCATTGGATTAAGCCTTACAGCAGTCATGCTTTATATGAGATTTCAAAAACTTAGTGCCCAGCGAATGAAAATGTCTAAACCCATTGCCCCGTTAGTTTGACCATTCCTTCAATTTTTGTATTCATGATTTGAATATTAGATTATATTCATGAATTAAAAATTCAGAATATGATCAAAAATATACTTTCATTAGCCCTCATTTTTTCTTTGTGCCAAGTTGGTTTTTCTCAAGATTTTGCTGTTTTGACACAGCGGGATCAGGCCGAAGTTATTGATGGCTGGCTTGAAGATCGAATCAATAACCTACTTCCAAAATTGATGACTGAAACGGGAATTGATATGTGGGTGGTTATTTCTCGTGAATACAATGAAGATCCAGTAATTCGCAAGCTTTTACCTGCAACTTGGATGGCAGCGAGAAGAAGGACAATTTTGGTCATGTATCAGCCTGAAGCTAATGCTGATGTAGAAACTTATGCTGTGGCTCGATATGATGTAGGCAAGGCATTTAAAAGAGCATGGGATCCAGAAAGTCAGCCTGATCAATGGGAAGCATTAATGGATTTGATCAAAGCTAAAAACCCTAAAAAGATTGGGTTGAATTTTGCCATAGATTATGGGCATGCTGATGGATTGACTATGAATGAGTACCAACTTTTTCATGATTACCTACCAGAGAATTTAAAGCCTAATATTGTTTCTGCCCAGACTCTTTCTGTGAGGTATTTAGAAACTAGAACACCTGCTGAAATGGCTACTTACCGTCATATTCAGGAAATCGCACATCAAATTGTTCAGGAAGGACTTTCTGAGCAGGTAATAACGCCTGGAGTAACTACCACCGATGATGTGGTTTGGTGGTACAGGGAAAAAATCAAAGAATTGAAATTGGACACTTGGTTTCATCCATCTGTTGATATTCAAAGAGCAGATCCAAGCACTGATGAAGCGAAGAGATCATTTGCAACCAAGCAGGGTTCCATGGTAATTATGCCAGGTGATCTTTTGCATGTAGACTTTGGTATTACCTATCTCAGACTCAATACGGATACGCAGGAAATGGCATATGTGCTAAAATTAGGTGAAACCGAAGTGCCAGAATACCTTCAAGAAGCATTTAATGCTGGAAATCGAGTTCAGGATATCTTGACCCAAAACTATGTCAGCGGGAGAACAGGGAATGAGATCCTTCGCGAATCTCGTAAGGTAATGGATGCCGAAGGTATCAGAGGAAGCATTTATACCCACCCTTTGGGCTATTATGGACATTCAGCAGGTCCTACCATCGGAATGTGGGATAATCAAGGAGATACTCCCGGAGCAGGTGACTTCCCTTTACATGCAAACACCGGGTATGCGATAGAATTGAATGCGGTTGTATTTGTAAAGGAATGGAATAAAGACGTGAGAATTATGCTTGAAGAAGGGGCCTTTTTTGATGGAGAAAAAGTGAATTATTACAATGGACGTCAAAAGAAAATTATGTCCATACCAAGATCTACGGAGATTCTAGGTAATTAATGAAGGGAGATTAATTTTCCTTCTTTTTTCGAAAACATCAAAATTAAAAATGAGAGACTTGCAAAGGCTGCTGCAGTAAGAAAGACAAGTTGAAAATTCTCTGCTCTATTGCTAAACAAAGAACCTGAAACGATAGCACCTACACCGATCCCTGCTTCTAAAGCAATGTACATCGTAGCAAGTGCCCGACCTCTAAACTGATCTCTGGATAAGTCTATGACCCAAGCGGCAACTGTAGGGCTATACATTCCTACTGCTGAGCCAAACAATACGCCTGAAATCATCAGAGTTTTTTGTTGGGTAGCAAAAGCGATGGTAATCATTGCAAACACCATAAGTAAACTGGCTACACGCAATACAGGTACTCTTCCAAACCTATCTGAAGTTCTACCAGCCAACAGTCGGATTCCTAGGGATGAAATTGTGAAAACTGCGAAAAAAAGACCTTTATTCTCAATCCCTAAATGAGTGGAGAAATCAGGGATTATGGTAAGTATAGTACCAAAAGAGAATACACAGAGAAATAGAACTATTGATGGTAAAATCACCCTTTTTTCTATGATCTCATCTTTTTTAAGCTTGAATAATCCCAATGTTAAAGGTTCTTTATTCGGAAGAGTTTCTTTAAGTCTAATCACTATCAGGATAGAAAGAATTGATGTAAAAGCTGAGCTATAAAAAAGGAATTCTATGGGCCAAATTGTAGCTACCCATCCTCCAATTGCAGGGCCAGCGGCCATTCCTAATGAACTGAAAAGAGATTGGATACCCATTGCTTCCCCTCTTTTTTGAAATGGGATAATATCGGCAACATAGGCTGAAATACCTGTTGGGGTAAATCCTGTAGAAAATCCATGGAGGAATCTTAAGAAAAGAAAACCTCCAACAAAACTAAGGATGGGGTAAAGTAAGCCAGCAATGAAACAAACGCTAGCTCCAAAAATCATGACTGGTATTCTCCCGATTTTATCTGCTAGCTTTCCGCTAAAGGGCCTTGAAAGTCCTGCGGAAAGCGTAAATAGGGATATGATTAATCCTTTGTACTCAGCTCCACCTAAGCTACTAAGGTAGGAGGGGAGCTCAGGAATGATCATATTGAATGAGGAGAAGAATAGAAAAGAACTCAAACAAAGAAGAAAAAAATTGAGTGTGAAAAAGGAGGGTAGTATTCTCATCCGGGTCTTAAACAAGAAAAGGCCAGAAAATGATCTGGCCTTTTGATTAATCTTTATTTGCTTCCTCTTCGCTTTGAGCTAATAAATAAGCTTTCATAAACTCATTTAAACCTCCATCCAGTACATGCTGGGTGTCTGAAGTCTCATGTCCTGTTCTTGCATCTTTTACAAGTTTGTAAGGATGAAGCACATAGTTTCGGATTTGCGAACCAAAATCTACTCTCAACTTGGAGGATTCGATTTTTGCGATTTCCGCATTTCGTTTTTCAACCTCTAGTTGGAATAATCTGGACTTCAACATTTGCATGGCCTTTTCACGGTTGGCAAGTTGAGATCGTTCGATTTGACAAACTACTACAATCCCTGTGGGTTTGTGAGTGAGTTGTACTTTCGTCTCTACTTTATTGACATTCTGTCCCCCAGCTCCACCGGATCTGGAAGTGTGAAGTTCAATATCTGCAGGATTAATATCGATCTCAATGGAATCATCCACTTCGGGATAAGCATAAACGGAAGCAAATGAGGTATGTCTTCTTCCTCCTGAATCAAAAGGAGAAATCCGAACAAGCCTATGTACACCAGTTTCTGATTTTAAGAATCCATAAGCCAATGGACCTTCAAACTCAAGGGTACATGATTTAATTCCTGCTACATCGCCTTGCTGCACATCTACTTCACGAACTTTATAGCCATTTTTCTCTCCCCACATGATATACATTCTCATGAGAATGGAAGCCCAATCATTACTTTCGGTACCACCGGCACCTGGGTTGATTTCCAATACGGCATTAAGCTGATCTTCTTCCGAGGAAAGCATTTTCTTCAATTCCAATTCTTCTACTGTAGATTTGGCTTTTTCGAATTCTCTGCTCATTTCCTCTTCTGATACCTCATCAGCACTGTAAAATTCATACAGCACTTCTAGGTCTTCAATCGCTTTCTCTAAATTCTCGTAAGAGGTAGTCCAGGTTTTTCTCGCCTGGATTTGCTTCATGGTTTTTTCTGCTTCTTCTGGATCGTTCCAAAAATCGGGCTGTGATGATACGGCCTCGAAATCTTCTATTTCAGCTTTCTTACGATCGTAGTCAAAGATACCTCCTTAAAGCCGAGGTACGAGCTTTCAAGTCTTTCAGTTGTTCTGAAGTCATCTGTCTAGTGATAAAATTTAGGTGGCAAAATTCAGAAAAAAAATCTGTTTATGCTAAGAGAAATGAATTAATCCATTCTCATCATTACAATTTGGATGTTATTTCTTCCCTTGTGCTTAAAGGTCTTATATCGTAAAGGTAACATTGCCAGTCCAGTAGCTAATAAAGCTCCTGAAGTAATACCCACGCCTTTATCTATAGATAATTCACCTTCATGATATAGACTATTGACCATATCCGCAGATACGAGTATCACACCGGCTCCAAGAATAAGATAGTTGAGCGCTCCAAGGGTTCGATTACGAGAGTCTTTTTTGCGAATATCGACTTCCACAATGTCTTGCGGAGATATGATATTTTCACTCATGTAGATGAAATTTTGATCCACACTTTCAATGACATCTGTTATGAAATAACCGATCTTTTTACTTTTATAAGTAATCTCCTCTCCAGGGTAATATCGGATTTGAGACTTTTGGTTTGTTCCTCGTTTGAGTAATACAAAATCTCTGGATTGCCCAAAAGCAATCGTGCCTATTGTAAAAAGTATAGAAAAAACTAAGAACTTTTTCATAGAGCTAATTAAACGAAAAATGGAATAATTTGATGAGTTCCTAAGAAAATTTAATAAAAAAAGCAGGATGTTTAAACACCCTGCTTCGTTTTAGATTTTTATGATCCATTCATGGGGATCTGAAATCTTACCATATTTTATCCCATCCAGCTCGGCCAAAACTTTATTGGAGAAGGCCTCGGGAGATTTTGAGGGAAGCGTATAATCTTTTCCATTGACATGAATTCGCTCTATGTGTGCAATAGTGGCTGCGGTTCCTGTTCCAAAAGCTTCTTCAATAGTACCATTTACTAAAGCTGCTTCTAATTCACCAACAGTCAAAAACCGTTCTTCAACAGGATGATTCCAGTCTCGCGCAAGTTGCAATACAGAATTTCTTGTAATCCCTTTTAGTATTGTGCCTGAGCTTAAAGGAGCAGTGATAATTGTACCATTTATTTTAAACATGACGTTCATGGTACCACTTTCCTCAATTTTACTGTGGCTTTGTCCATCAGTCCAAAGTAATTGATCGTATCCGGCTCTTTGGGCCTGCAATGCAGGATACAAGGAAGCAGCATAATTACCTGCCGTTTTAGCTGCACCAGTTCCCCCTGGGTTTGCTCTTGTAAATTCAGTCTCTACTTTCACACTTACAGGCTTGCTGTAATAGTTTCCTACTGGACATGTGAAAATGATAAATTTATAGGTGTCTGATGGTTTTACACCAATGTAGTCATCTGTAGCAAACATAAATGGCCTAACATAGAGAGAAGCACCTTTTGCAGTTGGTACCCATCCTCGGTCTAAGTCTAATAATTGACTCATCCCTTCCATGAATATTTCCTCAGGAAGGTGAGGCATACACATACGTTCCGCTGACTCATTTAACCTTTTCCAGTTTGCATCAGGTCGAAAAACTAAGACTTCACCTTCCTCATTCTTATAGGCTTTTAATCCTTCAAAAATGGATTGTCCGTAATGCAAGGTTGCATTGGAAGGGTTTAAACTTAAAGGAGCATAAGGCTCAATTCTTAAACCAGTCCATTCACCATTTTTATAGTCAGCGACAAACATGTGATCACTGATAGTTTTTCCAAAAACTAGATTGGAAAAATCTGTCTTTGCTAATCGAGATTCGGCAATTGTTGTTACCGGGATGGCAAGTGATGTTTTCATAGCGAATGCCTTTTTCTGGTATAATTCCAGCGTCAATAATTCATTATTTCCTGGGTTTCCAGGTTTGTTCTTCTGCTCCTAATTCCTGACTCATCAGTCTTCCTAAAACAAATAGGAAATCTGATAGCCTATTTAAATATTGAATAACCAATTCTGAAACCGGTTCTAAGGTAGAAAGTTGTACGCTTATCCTTTCTGCTCTGCGGCAAACTGTTCTTGCCACATGACAAAAAGATACCGACTGGTTTCCTCCAGGTAATATAAATGCGGTCAAAGGAGGGAGCTTGCTCTCCATTTGATCAATTTCATTTTCTAATAAGGTGATATCTTCCTTATGAAGATCCGGTTTTTTTACCTTGTCTTTACCCGGAACAGTGGCCAAATCAGCGCCAATAGTAAAAAGCCGATCCTGTATCTCTTTGAGTAGGTCTGCTCTTCCAATATTGACTGGTTGATCTCTTACTAGTCCTAAGAAAGAATTAAGTTCGTCAATTGTCCCGTAGGCATCAATTCTTAAGTCAGATTTTTGGACTCTTTTTCCGCCTAATAATGCTGTGGTACCTTTATCTCCTGTTTTAGAATAGATTTTCATTCAGAACTGTTATTCGATCTGACAAAAATAAGAATCTATTTGTAAAATTTAGGATTATTAAGCGTGCATCGTCACACCTCTGGTTGGATTAGGATTAATTGTGTCTGTTTCGATCAATCCATCTCTTAATCTCACGATTCTATGGGCATAGTGGGCGATGTCATCTTCGTGAGTTACCATGATGATTGTATTTCCTTTCTCATGTAATTCATGGAAAAGCTCCATGATTTCATAGGAGGTTTTAGAATCTAGGTTTCCTGTTGGCTCATCCGCCAAAATGATACTTGGATCATTGACCAAAGCCCTTGCAATCGCAACTCTTTGTCTTTGACCTCCAGAAAGTTCATTGGGCTTATGCTTCGTTCTCTCACCTAAACCTACATTGGAAAGTGCTTGGAAAGCACGTTCTTCTCTGTCTTCTTTACTATAACCAGCATAAACCAGAGGAAGTGCAACATTATCCAAACAGGAAGCTCTTGGTAAAAGATTGAATGTCTGAAAGACAAAACCAATCTCTTTATTCCTAATCTCTGCAAGTTCATTCTCTGTCATATCACTTGCATCCTTATTGTTAAGAATATAAGTACCTGCAGTAGGGGTATCTAAGCAACCTATGATATTCATCAATGTAGACTTTCCTGAGCCTGATGGCCCCATAAATGCCACATATTCTCCTCTTTCAACAGTAATAGAAATAGACTTTAACGCTTGAATGACTTCAGCGCCCATTCTATAGGTTTTGTTGATATCATGCGTTTCAATGACTCTGCTCATAGGTTTTAAAATTTTGCTTAAGATAAGATATATGGATAAAAAAATGTAGTTGAATGTGTGAATTTACGTGAAACTTAATGCTAAAGTTAATATTCTAAGGAATCTAGCTTCGATTGAGGTACCCATTCTTTTAATTCGGATAAAGCATCTTCGGCATAATTAACCAAATTCATTCTTTTAGCAGCTTGGATTTTTCGAATCCAAAGAATGGGGTCATGATTAAATAAAGAAGCCTCATTAAGCATTTCATATTGTTCCAATGGGTCTGTTATTCTCTCAGCAGCGCTCAAAATCAATGGAGTGAAATAGGGGTTTGCCGTTAATTCCTCACTCACATTCAGCCACCGGGTAAAGCTCAGTATGCTTTCATTATTTTGCCAATCAGGGTTTGCTAGGAACTTATCTAGCTCAGGAGTTTCTCCAATTTTACTTTTTAAGTTTTCGGCAAGAGATTGGAGTTGAACTTTGCTCAGACCATGAGATTTATGAGATAAGATCCGAATTGCTAAATCTGCCTTAAGTTCGGAGTTGGGAAAAGATTCCCAAAGGACGTAAAGGTCTTTTGGGAAATACTCGTGAAACCTACCAATGATCTGCAAGTATTGGGAGATTTGACTTTCCGTTTCCACTAAGTACTTTGGCTCAATTACCTGATATTCCCTTTTGATGTCTTCAGCATTGTCCTTGTATCCAGCGAGAATTAATGTTGATAGATGATGCGGTTGAAAAGCCTGGAAGCCTTTTTCCTCGGCTACCAATAGCTCTCGAGAAGATTTTTTTAAGTCAAGGTTTTGAGCTAAAACCTGTGAAGATAAACTGAGGTAGTATCCTGCAGAGCCGGGATTCCTAAATGCCAATCCATTGAGATTTTTAATGGCTTCCGTCACCCTTCCAGCACCCAAGCTTCTTATAACACCTGTTTCCTGAAGGTCCATCAGATAGTCAAGCATAGCTTCCTGCTTTCCTAAACTGTCCAGTAGTTTCAGGTCATTACTGGGATCTTCTCGGTTTCGTTCTGAGAATAAATTCCGAATTCCAGCCTGAATAATCATGGAGCTATTTTCATTCAAAACTCCTGATCTGACTTTGCTTTTTAATTCATCACTGGAATAATTTGCCAAAGCATTATTTGTGGCAAGGGCATTGATTTGACCAATCAAATCATTGGGCTGTTCCTCAAAGGACTCTACTGATCCCATTTTAGTCTTGAGAGCAAGTAAATTACTATTTATAATAGAATGATTTTCCTGATGAGCTTCCAGTAAAGAAATAGCATCTTCAGACCTATTGACCTTCGCATAGAAAAGCGCTAGGTTATTTGTTAGATGAGGGTCATTTGGGAAAAATTTCAGTCCATTCTCTAAATAAAATATGGACTCAAAGATTTTATTCTCCCTGTGAAGACGGTTGCTAAGTAATATGATATTGTCAACCTGAGGAACTTCCGCAAAACTTTCTTCCAAATGCTGTTTCGCCAAAGTTGGCTGGTTGAGTTGAAAAAGTAACTGAGCTGCCAGGTTTTTTGCTCTATCGTTTTTGCGGTATTTATACCAAGAGTTTTCATATAAAATACTGGCCTCTAATTTTTGCTCTGTTTGGTAATAGTAATCTCCAAGAATATTATCTGTCAGGGAATTGACTTGAGTTGCTACAATGCCTTGCGTGTAAATCGTCAACACCATTATCGCCATCAATCCACCTATTCTCAAATGGTAATATGGTAGGGAATAAGGCTTATATAAAATTTGATCTATCTCTTTTCCAGAATCCATGATAGATAGGAAATTGCTGAAAAGGTAGACAATGAAAAATATAGAAAAACCAATCTGAGTATATAAAAAGCTATGTTTTAGAAGCTCAAGAGCCGGTTGATTTCCAGTAATTATTAATTTCCAGATAAGCCAAAAGACTATGCCAAACCCCAAAAGGTGAAGCGCCTTTAAGAGCCTTGGCGAAGCAGCCAAATTTGGTATTTGCTCAGTTTTACTTTTTATAGAAAGCCAACCTAGAATTCCTATTGGTACTATCAACAATAAAGGGGAAAATCCGAAGAATGGAATGTAAAGATCTCCTCTTACTTCCATAAAAAGGACGAACAAAAGGCCAACATAGAACAAGGAAATCACTGCCATTTGCCAGGAAATCTTCATTCCAATACCTTTGTTTTGTTTTGCTAATAGAATGTAAAGACCAGAAATCATTCCATGCCCATTCCAGCAAAACCAGGCGATAGCGAAGCCTATCGCTAATAAAGTAGCATGCTCTGAAAGGAATAGCAATGGTGTATTTATCGGACTTAACTGGGTCAATAGGATGATGGAAATTGCCAAGCTTATAGCAGTTGCTATCCACTTTTTCCAAATTGCGAGGCTTTGCCCATAAATATGAAAGATAATCACAGGTAGCAGTGAACCTGCCAAGAGTATTAGCAATGGATAATTGGCGCTGGGTCCACCGATGTTAAGTCCATTGAAATTGCTGACAGTCAAAAGTATAATCCAGCCAATTCCTCCCGCGACAATTGGTAGTTTTTTAAATTCCGAAAGTACTGAAAGGAAGGAAACAGAAATCAAAAAGACAATTCCCCCAAAGATGTAGGATTCCTGAATCAGCATCCGGCTGGGTAGCGTCCTGAATTCTTGAAAAATCAAGAAATTATCCACATTGATAGGAAATGAAATGGGGCCAATCTGTACCCAGTCAAAAAGAATCGGAACCCGGTCCAAAAAAGTAGCACTCTGAATAATTCGGTATGGAACCGGGTTAATCAACAAATAGTAAAGCGCAAAAAGCCCTCCGGCTATGATCAGTAGGAGGGCAGCTATTACAGGGAAAGAAAATTTTGATTGATTCTTTTCGTTTTTCATTATTCTAAAACCTTCGGCACGCGGAAGTATTCTGCGTCTTTTTTAGGGGCATTCTTAAGACCTGCTTCATGAGAAATATGATGACCTATTTTATCTTCTCTCATGTCATTCACTTCTGATGACATAGTAGTCAGAGGTTCCACATTTTCAGTGTCTACTTCACTTAATTGCTCCACCCAGTCCAAAATTTGACTCATATCTTTGGACATCTTCTCAGCGCTATTTTCATCAAATTCAAGTCTGGCTAAGTGTGCTATTTTCTTGATTGTAGCTTTATCGATTTTCATAATTTTTGGCTTCTAGGTCCAATTGATTTTGGATGGTCTCAAAACATTTATTTTTGAGACTTACTTCTGTATCCTCATCCGAGGGAATGATCGGCTCATGAAACACCATTTTTGCCGGCCTCCAATGAAGGAGTAATCGTCCGTCGTCTGGCAAAATTAGGTGATTATGAGCTAAAGTGACAGGTATAATTGGGATTTGTTTGGAAATAGAAAGCTTAAATGCGCCATTTTTAAATGGAATCATCTTTGGTGGGTTTTTCGTGAAGATTCCACCTTCGGGAAAAATCACAAGCCCAGATCCATTTTCTAACGCCTGAAGAGATTGTTTCATTGTTTCAGCTCTACTTTTCAATCTCTCTCTATCCACAGCAATATGTAATTGCTTGAAATAATAGCCAAAAAGTGGCGCCTTGCGTATAGAAGCCTTACCTACAAACTGAACGTCCCCGGGAATAAAACCCATCATAGGAATATCCAAATAGCTAAAATGGTTGGCTAAATAAATGTAGGATTCGTTTTTTTTAGGCTTAGCGTGATCCTCGATCTTTACAGGAAGAAAGATGAGAGTAAAATAAACTCTTGCCCAATACCGATTGATTTTTCTCCCAAACTTTTTAAAACCTGGAATCCAGATACATAATAGAATGAAGGGGAATATGAGCAGAAAGCTAATTACAAATAAAAGCCCTGCATAAATTGAATATGCTCTACTTAGAATTTTATTCATGGTTCACCATATGGTTTGCCACTTTAATAAAATATCCCATCATCAATTCTTTCACATTGGGCTCTAAATCTAATTGGTCCATAGCAGATAACATGGCGTTTAGCCAGTGATTTCTCATTTTTCCGTCGATTTTCCAATTGAGATGTCTTAAGCGAAGTCTAGGGTGCCCTCTTCGATCGGAATAGGTTTGCGGCCCTCCAAAAACCTGAAGTAAAAATAAAAACAATCGCTCCTCTGCTGGAGCCAAATCCTCTTCTGGATAAAGCTTTCGCAATTCTTGGTTTTTCTTAACTTCTTGGTAAAAATAATGGGTGAGTTGGCGAATTTGATCTTCTCCGATCTTTTCATACACCGACTGAAATGGGTTCATGCCACAAACTTAAGGAATTCTAAAAAGTTTAAACTTCTGTTTTTTTAACTTTTAGAGAAGTTCCCTCGGTAGAAATGACAATGATCTTTTCATCTTTATCAATAAAATCACCCCTAGAAAAGGCATCATAAATTTCCCCATCTATTTCTACACGCCCACTTGGCCTTAGTCTGGAATGTACCCTTCCTGATTTTCCCAAAAGGGTGTCAGAATAAAAGCTAGAAGTAAAACCTTCTTTTCGTTGCTGGGTATTTGCTAAGGAAATATGACTGAATGCTTTCCATTCGTTGACTTTTGGAGTTAGCCAAAACACGAATCCTACGGAAGCAATGGAAGCTAAAATAACCGTAAGTAAGGCTATAAATAAATCTGCAGCAGGTACAAAGTCAAAATTGAAATTTTGATTAGGAAGCATGCCTAATACCAATCCTGATAAAATGCAGATGATCCCCAGAATTCCGAAAATCCCAAAACCTGGAATAACAAATAGCTCTAAGGCCAAGAGGATAATTCCTAAAACAAAAACAATGATCTCCCAATTATCTGCCAGACCATTTAAATAATAAGGAGTGAAATAGAGAATGACCGCTACAATAGAGGCAAGGATTGGGAAGCCGATACCTGGAGTTTGAAGCTCAAAATAGATTCCACCAATGATGATCAAGATCAGAAAACCACTTACTGCTGGGTTTAAGAAGAAAGCGATCACTTGCTCCACTAGATCATTTTCATAATTAATTATCAAAGCACTGGAAAGATCTTGATCTTGTATTAACTCATTGATAGAAGCGTACTCTCCATCACAAAATCCATATTTGATCGCCTCAGAAACTGAGAATGTAACCACAGATCCTTTTTCACTGACCCCTTCCACTTCAATGTTTTCGTCTACCATGGCTTCAGCGATCTTTGGGTCTCGACCTTTTGCCTCTGCTGTACTTCTCATCATCGAACGCATGTAGGATTGGTATTTATCCGGAGCAGCGGCTCCATCTGTTCCATTGACTACAGTGGCTGCTCCAATACTACTTCCCGGAGCCATAAAAATTTTGTCGCAGGCAATAGAAATTAAGGCACCTGCAGATGCTGCATCTTTGTTAATGAATACTTGAATAGGTATTTCTGATTCAAGGAGCATGGTTCTTATATCGTCAGCATCATTTACTGCACCTCCATAAGTATCCATTTCGATCAGAATAAGATCAGCGGATTCCTCTTTGGCTTTTTCAAGCGCTAATTTCACCCTTCTATTCATTGCCGGATCGATGTCATCATCTATTTTGAATGAAAAAATAGTTTTGACAGGACTTCCCTGAGCACTTAAAAAATTGGGAATCAAAGAGGTGATCAATAAAATCAGCAGGATCTTAATTTTCATAATATATTCTAACGCATTTGCACAGAAAATATACGAAAACCCTTCGTAAACTTCGTTTATTCTTTCATAGAAGCGAAAATTAAGCTGGTCTATTACAAATCATTAAATTCTATTTTTCTAGCATAATTCTTGCGTCTTGAGCTAAACGAAATTAATCTTGCATTTACAGTACAATTATTCAACTTTAAAAGTTACTATGATTTTCGGATCAAAATTCCAATTAGCCTTTCTTTCTTGTATTCTGTTTGTTTCTCTTAACTCCTTTGCATCCAATAAGATAACCTTGGATTCTGTGGGGGTTGAAAAAGTAGGGGATAAGACTTTTATCCTTCATGAAGTAGAACCAAAAGAGACGCTGTTTGGAATCAGTAGGAGATACCAGGCAGCCGTTGGAGCAATCATTGAGTCCAATGAAGTTCTTAAACAAGGCTTAAAAATAGGACAAACTATTCGAGTTCCCTTTGTTGCTAAGTCGGCTATTCCTGAAGGAGCGAAATTGCATAAAGTTGTTCCCGGAGAAACCTTGTTTTCAATCTCCAAGCAATATGGCGTTTCTGTCAGTGAGGTGATGGCCTGGAATGAATTGAAAGGAAATGACCTGAGTGTTGGGCAATCATTGATTATTGAAAATCAAAGCGCAACCCCTGAACCACAGCCAGTCGCTCCTGTTGTAGAAGAAGAACCAAAGACAACACCTGTAGCAGCTGTAGAAACTAAAACCGTATCAAATAACTCCAATTCAGAAATTCCTAAACAAGTAGCAGTTCAATCTGAGCCTGCGGTTTCAACTCCAGAAAAAGTGGAGTCTCCAGCGCCGAAAGCTGCAGAAAATGCAGTTCCTATTGCACCAGGAGACTGGGTAACACATGAGGTAAAAAATGGAGAAACACTTTTCTCTATAGCTAATCTGTATGAGGCTAGAGTGGAAGATGTTATTACCTGGAATGCGTTGAGCTCAAATAATCTTAAAGTTGGACAGAAATTGAAGGTTGGAAGAGGGGAAGTTGGTCCATCTACTGTACCAGTGGTAGGAACTCCTAGAGTTGTTAATAGTGCAGAAGAGATGACCATACCATCTAGTTCAGACAAAGCTTCCGGTGGGTTCAAGAATATCAAAGAAACTGGACAAGCTGAACTGATTGAAGGAACAGGTGGCCATAAAAAGTATTTGGTTCTTCATAGAACTGCTCCCGTAGGGACTATCATGAGAATTAAGAATGAGGAAAATGATATTACGATTTTTGCTAGAGTAGTGGGAACCCTTCCAGAGACTGGTGATAATGCCAGATTGGTGATTAAATTATCTCAGGCAGCTTATGATCAGCTAAAAGCGGTCAATGCTAGATTTCCTGTAGAAGTCATGTATTAATCCAAATAGTTAATAAAGATTTATATAAACCCCGGTAATCCGGGGTTTTTTATTTGCTCAATTGGGCTATTTTTTTGTTTATCCTTCTGCTAAAGCTAATTTTGTGTCAAGGAATCTCAAGTATGAACAAAGTCCAATTATTCTTTCACCACGTTTTCCGCTTTATATGGAACACAATTTTTGTGCTCTGTTATCCAATATTGGCAAGTTTCGGTATTTTGTTTATTGGTCTGACCTATTTGTTTTCCCTTTTTTCCAGGTTCCTGACAAGGATTAAACCGGAAGGAAGGAAAGTGATCCTGAAAGATGTAGAATGGGAAACTTTACCTTTTACTAATGATCTTTTGGAAGCAAAGTTGTTCAAGCAGATCATGTTTGGACCTTCTGGGTTTAAGCTTCGTAGAAAAGATGGTGTGCCTTCAATACTCAGTGATCATGTGTTTGGAAACAAAGTAAGAATCTTAGATGAAGGCTTAATTCTGGAAAAGTGGAATAGCACCGAGTCAAAAGAACTCCCGGATTTTGATATCTGTCTTTATGTACCTGATGAAGATAGCTTGAAGCCCTTGACAAACATTAAATGCTTTGATTGGCATATGTCTGAAAAAGTCGACAATGAGTTATCATTCAAATGGTTTGACGGAACTCAAGGTGGCGAAGTAAAAGTGGCGCTTTAATGCATCAACTGAAAGATTTTTTAGACCAAAAGGTCTTAGAGTACAATCAGCCAGGATTTATCAGCCATGATCCTATTTCAATTCCGCATCGTTTTTCTAAAAAACAGGATATAGAGATTGCCGGTTTTTTTGCGGCAATTTTGGCCTGGGGCCAAAGAAAGACCATTATCAATAAGTGTATTGAGTTGTTTCAAATGATGGATAATGCACCGCATGAATTTTTACTTCATCATAGTGATAATGATTTGAAACCACTGGTGAATTTTAAACACAGGACATTTAATGACATTGATACGCTTTATTTTGTACACTTTTTAAGTTGGTTTTACAAAAAACATGAATCTTTAGAAGAGGCCTTTTTACTGGGTTGGAATAGTGAAATCAATGCAATGGAGTCGATGTTGATTTCATTTCATGAGTACTTTTTTCATTTGCCAGATGCACCTCATAGAACGAGGAAGCACATTGCAAACCCTGCCAGAAAAGCAGCCTGTAAAAGAATCAATATGTTTCTCCGCTGGATGGTGAGGAAAGATAACAAGGGGGTGGATTTTGGAATATGGGATAGAATTCAGCCATCCCAACTGATTTGTCCCTGTGACCTGCATGTGGATCGGGTAGGGAGGAAACTAGGTTTGATCACGAGAAAACAAACGGATTGGTTGACAGCTTTGGAGTTAACCCAAAAGTTGAGAGAATTTGATCCAAATGATCCGGTCAAATATGATTTTGCGCTTTTTGGGTTGGGAGTAGAGGAGAAATTTTAAAATTCAAAGTTGCTTATTCCCCCTTCTACATAGATTGATTATCGATCTCTTTAAATGATTTGATCAGGGCGAAATCGAATTTCCTCAGGATAAGGAAAGGCATGAATCAGTTCGCCATTGTTAACCCTGGATTGAACTTCCTTCCAATAGGCAGGGTCAAACAACTCTTTTTGGTAGTTAAGGAAATGTTCTTTGAGGTCTTTTCTTCCAATCATCCAACGCCTAAAATCTTCCGGAAAAACATCGTTTTTGGCAATATCATACCAAGGTTCAGGAGCATAAATTTGTTCGTAGGTTTCTGCTTTTGGCTTTACCCGAAAATTCATATCGGTTAGAAATTCAATTTCATCATAATCATAGAAGATCACTCTTTTTTGCCGAGTAAGACCAAAATTTTTGGTCATCATATCTCCGGGAAAAATATTGGCTTGTGCCAATTGTAAAATAGCTCTTCCGTAATCTTCCACCACTTTTTCGCCCTCCTCGGTGCTACAATGTCCCAAGTAAAGGTTTAATGGCTCCATCTTTCTTTCCGTGTAGAGGTGCTTTAAAATCAGGTGTGTTTCCGTGAAGTTTAAAAGGGAATTGGTCGTGTTTCTAAGCTCTCGAACTAGTTCAGGACTAATTCTATCCTTTGGTATTTTAAAATATTCAAATTCATGAGTGTCAGCCATTCTGCCCACTCGGTCGTGAAGGGATACTAACTTGTACTTTTCACGCACTTCTTGACGCGTCATGTTCTTTGGAGGCTCGAAGTGATCCTTTATAAGTTTGAAAACAATATTCAGAGAAGGTAAAGTGAAAACAGTCATCACCATTCCTTTGATTCCTGGAGCCACTACAAACTGATCTTTACTATTTTCTAAGTGATGAAGAAAATCCCTGTAAAAAAGAGTTTTCCCATGTTTATTAAAGCCTATGGCATTGTAGAGTTCATGAATTTTTTTGTGTGGGATGACTGAACTCAGAAACCCTACTACTTCGGAGGGGACATCCGCCTCCACCATAAAGTAGGATCTGGTAAAGCTAAACATGTGACTCATTAAGTTTGGGTCAAAGATCAAGGTGTCCACAAATACGCCCTTTTCTCCATGCATCACAGGAATAATAAACGGCATCCATTTATGTCCCAGGAAAGTCCTTCCAATTAAGTACGCAGCTTTATTTCTATAAAAGACAGGTTTAAGAATTTGGGTTCTAGTTTCTGGTGCAATACGGTACCGTGTAAGAATGACTTTTTGAACCCCCTCAATCAAAAATTTGATGTCTTGTTCTTTATCCATAAAAGGAGCCCCAAAATCATAATCTTCCAGTATTTGTCTGATGATTTTGTCAAGCCCCAGACCTGTTGGGTAAGTTCTTATCAAATCTGAGTTTTCCCGAATCGTACAATAGTCATGACCTTCCATTACGAACATTAAATCTTCATCCACTGCCAATTGGTCAAAAGTTTTTCGGATAACTGAATTGAAAAAAGTTTCTGCAATTTCTAGTTCCGGTAAATCCGCAATTAATAAGGAATAATTTTCTTTTATACCTGACCAGAGTTCTCTGTTTGTTCTTTGATCTCCCATCTTCTCTTTACAGGATTTTGCCAAAGGAAATAGCAAGTCTTTATAGAGTCGAAGTCTCTGTTTATGATTTACTTGAATTGCTTTCCAATTTTTTTGACTGAAATAAGTGGGAGTTAATCGGGTGTAAGCTTTAAAAGATTTGATATAAGTTTCGAAGCCATCTAAAATTTTTTCAGATATCAAGATTTCAAGAGAATTTTCCATAGGAGAGGTTTGATCCAAAACATTCGGTTCCCGAAAGTAAGTTGGATAAAATTTTTTACAATTTTTTTTGTGATTTTTATCCTGATTTTTAGCCAATTATACAAGAAAAAAGGCAGGGAAATATAATTTTGAAAATCTTTCGCAATCGATTGTTTGGAGGATATAAAAACATTTTCTACTTTTCGCAAGTATTCATGAATTGAATATCTACAATAGGTTTAATAGGTTTGAGAGCAGGAAAAGGTCGGAGTCATATTCCGGCCTTTTTTGTTTTTTGGTGTCGCTGAATTAGTTTCGACTTCTGCTATTTATTTCCCATGATTGACAACTTTCCATATTGTTTTAGGATTTTGATTGGATTAGCATTTCTATGGAGTGTTTCTTCATGTGAATCTTCCAATTCCGATTCAGAAAATCAAGCAGTTGCGTTAACCCCAGAGGATGATGAACTGAAAATGCTTCAAAGTTTTCTTGAAGTAGGTCTGGGAAAGGAGGTTGTTTGGAAGAACCATTGGAAGTCAGAAGTTGGAGAGTTTTTAAGTTCTGATTTTAATTTGGTCCAAAGTGATTCCATAAATCCTATGGAAATGCCCGAAAAAAATCCAATACTTCCAGATGATCCTCTCTATCCATATCAGTTGCCAAACCCAAATGGCAATGGAACGATGGATATCTATAGTTATAAGGTTGAAGCTCAAGATGCAATAGACCAGCCTTTCCTAAACCCTGATTCTGAAGTCGTATGGTATAGGGAAGATGGAATGAAAGAACGCTTGCTTTTCATGGGACCGTCTGGAATGTTTGAAGAGGGGATTTGGGTCAATGCAGAGACTTTTTTAGTCTTTGGTTATTTTCAAGAAGAAAGTGGATATAGACCAATGGCTTGGATCATAGATCTTGGTGAGCACTTTGTTCATAGATTTGAACTCCAAAAAAAATCAGAACAATATCAGCCAGAATCTTATATCAATCAAAAAATCAAAAAAGTAGATTTGAGTTTGAATGGAGTTTGATAAACTTATCAAAATTCTGAAATCAGGGCTTGAACATCCTCTTCCCGGAAAGGATGCTCAATTAATAATGTCTCCACAGCCCGTGGACCCAAAGAGGTTTTTAACTAGAGAATCAGGATCACATAGGCAAGGAGCAGTCCTAATAATGCTTTATCCTGATCAAGGACAAGCATTTTTCCCATTAATCAAGCGTCCTGTTTATGAAGGAGCTCATAGTGGACAGATCGCTTTGCCGGGAGGTAAGAAAGAAAAAGAAGACCCGAATTTAATCCATACAGCCTTAAGAGAAGCTTCTGAAGAAGTTGGGATCGTTCCTGAAACTGTGGAAGTTTTAGGGACCTTAACGGATTTATACATATCAGCAAGTAATTTTTTAGTTACTCCTGTCATCGGTATTTCTCATATCAAACCCGACTTCGTTCCTGAGGAAAAGGAGGTGGATAGAATCATCCAAACGACCATTGGTCAATTGACTGACCCTACTTTTCGAAAGAGGAAAAACTTAGAGTTGAGTAAAAATTTCAGTTTGGATACTCCGTATTTCGAGGTAGAAAAGGAGATGGTTTGGGGAGCTACCGCCATGATTTTAGGAGAGTTCTTGCAGATATTGGAGAACGGCAAGCAAATCTAATAGGATTTTCAAGACTTTTGTTGGTTTTATAGCTTTTCACTCCGTATTTCGGATTATGGAAGAAACTAGCCCTATTTTTTCGAATGATGCGATCGTTTTTGGAATACTGATGGCCATTTTAGCTTTGGTTTTTGGAACCGCGTCAAGTTCAAATAAGTATTTAAGGAAGTTTTATAAAGTGGTTCCCACGGTACTTCTATGTTACTTTATTCCTGCTTTATTCAATTCCTTTGGGTGGATCTCAGGAGAGACTTCCGGGATTTATCAAGTAGCCAGCAGATACCTTTTACCAGCTTCCTTGGTGTTATTTACAGTAAGTATTGACTTAAAGAGCATTTTGAAGTTAGGACCCAAGGCATTGACTATGTTTTTGGCAGGAACTTTTGGGATTATGATTGGTGGCCCGCTTGCATTGGCTACCATAGGATTTTTTCAACCAGAACTATTAGGAGGAAGTGGTCCTGATGAGGTTTGGAGAGGATTAGCAACTATCGCTGGATCATGGATCGGGGGAGGAGCAAATCAAACGGCCATGCTGGAAGTGTTTGGAGCTAGCCCTTCATTGTTTAGCCAAATGATCGCTGTGGATGTATTGGTGGCTAACCTTTGGATGGCTGTTTTGCTGTATTGGGCTGCAAAGCCTGAAATAATCGATAAGAAATTCAAAGCTGATAGCTCAGCCATTTATGAATTGCGAGATAAAATAGAGGAGTTTAGAAAAGGAATTATGAAAATCCCTACACTCTCAGACACCATGATAATTTTGGGAGTGGGTTTTGGAGTAACTGGGGTTGCTCATTTGTTTGCTGATATTATTGCACCATTTATAGGAGAAAATTACCCCTCATTGAGCCAATATTCTCTAGACTCAGCGTTCTTTTGGATAGTGGTAATTTCTACTACCATTGGTTTGGCGCTATCCTTTACAAGAGCAAGGAATCTAGAAGGAGCAGGGGCTTCCAGGATGGGAAGTGTTTTGCTTTATGTTTTGGTCGCCTCAATAGGCATGCAGATGGATTTAGGAGCAGTATTGGACTCACCAATATTGTTCTTAGTTGGAATTTTATGGATGTTTTTCCATATTCTTATCATGCTGATTGTAGCCTATATAATCAAAGCTCCCTTCTTTTATGTAGCAGTGGGTTCGCAAGCCAATGTAGGTGGGGCTGCTTCAGCCCCAATTGTAGCCTCGGCTTTTGACTCCTCGCTGGCTCCAGTAGGTGTTTTATTAGCAGTGCTTGGATATGCCGCCGGTACTTATGGAGCTTATTTATGTGGATTAATGATGCAGGCTGTAGCCAGTGGATAAATGGAAGCTAAGAGAAAATTGATATTTGTGTGTTCAGGTTCCGATTGTAAAAAAGCCGGGATAAAATCTTTGAAAAAGGAGCTGAAGCAGGCAATGAAGGAAGGAGAGCTTAAAGGGCAATGTAAAATGATTACTACCAAGTGTATGGACTTTTGTAAGTCTGCACCTGTCATGATTGTAGGAAATCATATTTGTAAAAAAGCCACTAAAACAAAAGTATTAGAACAAATAAAGAAGCCCTGATTTTTCAGGGCTTCTTTATTTTATGATTTTGTGATTCTGACAGCTGTTCCACTGACAGTAACCATGAGCATGCCATCTCGAATGGTTTCATAGTCTAAATCTATTCCTACAATGGCATCCGCACCAAAAGCTCTTGCCTGCATTTCCATTTCTGAAAGAGCAGTTGCTTTAGCTTCTTTTAATACTTTTTCATAAGCAGAGGATCTTCCTCCGACGATATCAGTAATGCTAGCAAAAAAGTCTTTGAAAACATTTGCACCTATAATTGTTTCCCCTGAAACAATTCCTAAGTACGAATCTATACTATAACCATCTAGGCTGGGGGTAGTCGAAATAATCATGAGTTGAGTTTTATTTATTTTTTTGAATATCTAATTTAACACGAAAACTTGTTTGATTTGGTTTTGCTTCCCTTTGAAATAGAGGTTTTTATTTAATCATCTTTTAGTTTGACTACTTTAAAATTCGATTGTACTTAGAAAAAGAGCAGACTTTTGGTCATATTAGTCCGCATTTTATAATTTTAGTATAATGGCTAAGCGAGTTAAGTAGTAAGGACGGTATGACAGAATTCCAGCAATTTGATATTTCAGACTTCTTTGATCAGATGAGTGAGCCGCTCTTTATGATCGATTCTGAGGAAATCATTTTTTTTAATAAATACTTCCATTCAAACTACGAGCTAATTTCAGATCAGTGGCAAAGTTTCATTGATTATCCAGAGGTTCGGAAATCTCTCAAAACCTATTTTGAAAGCGGAGAGCTAACCCAAATAAATTTCTTTAAATCCTTAAAGTCATTATCTGGTGATTTTTTACTTTTTGAATGGAGTCTGATTGCATTGCCTTCCAGTTATCAAAATCGCTTTGTGATCGTCAAAGGAGCCAGGTCAAAATTCTATTCCGAGTCGATGCTTGTTCAGACTCCGGAAAACGCTGAAAAGAACGCGAAGTATAACCTTCATTTTCTTGAAAGTATCCTCAATAACACGCATGACTTGATCACTATACTGGATAGTGAGGGGAATTATAAATTCATCGGTCCTTCAGTAGGGCAAAAACTAGGATTTAAAGTCGAGGATATTGTAGGTAAGAATTTTCAAGACTTCATTGATGCTGGAATTATCGAGTTGGTTAAAGGTGATTTTGAATCTGCTCTACAATCAGAGGAAGAAGTAAATATTGATTTTTGGGTTCATAGAGAAGGAGAAAAAAGCAAGTACATAGAAAGTTTTGCTAAAAATCTATTGCATAACCCTCAAATACAAGGGGTTATATTTAGCGCACGAGACATTACGGATTACGTGCAAACTGATTTTTCCCTTCAGAAGAGGTTTGATCTAGAAAACATGATCAATAAGGTTTCTGCTTTATTGATAAATGAATCTCCTATTGATTTACTAAAAAGTTTAAAAGACTCTTTCTCGATTGTAGGTGAATTTTTAAATGCAAAAGGAGTTGAAATCCATTTGAGAGAGGGGGAAAGCACTTTATTTAGTTCATTATGCCTTTGGGGAAAGTTGAAAAAAAGAAGTGTACAGAAGGAATTAGAACTAATACTTCAAAATGCGGCATTTCAGAAAGTTCAATTGAAGAGTATCGATGAAGAATGTTGCTTTATTCTTATCCCTATGGTTAGTAACAATAGGCTTAAGGGATTACTCTTAATTCAGGTTAACGAAAGTAATTTACAGTTTGACGAAAGTGAGCTTCAGATTTTAAGGCAGATGGGAGATATGTTCCTAGGAGCCTACGAAGCAAGCAAAATGAAAAGTAGAATAGAAAGGAATGAAAACCTTTTGGCCACTACTGAATTGATAGCAAAATCAGGTTCATGGAGATATAATGTCCACCGGAAAATGTTTCATTTTTCTGGAGGTTTGGCATATATGTTTGGACTAGGAAATAAGCCCACGTATGCTAAGTTTTCCACGATGATTTATAAGATAGATAAGCCTTTTAGAAAAGAGTTTATCACTAATCTTAGAGAAACAATAACATCGCTTCAGACGACTTCTGGAGAGTTTACTATGAAGTCGCCAGAAGATAAAAATGTTATTATCAATTATGAAATTGATGTGCCAAGCGGAGGAATGGGGCATCAAATAGAGGTGGTTGGTATCTGTACTGATGTTACCCATAAAAAAGCTACGGAAGAACAGCTTGTCTTGCAGTCACAAATATTGGCTCAGGTAAAGGATCCAATAGTAGTGACTGACTTAGAGCAGGAGCTGATTTATGCTAATGAAGCCGCGCTGAAACTATGTGATAAAACAGTAAATGACGTATGTAAAGGTAAAATTGCTGAGTTTTTTGAGTTTGAAAATCATGAAGAAAAGTTAGAAGAGATTATTCCAAAAATTGAAGAGGGGAATATATGGCAAGATGAGGTGAACTTGAAGATCAAAGGAAATAAGGCTGAACCTTTTGAAGTGTCAATTAAAGCCATTCATTCGGATCAAAACCAAAAAATAGGATACTCCTTAGTTCTTCAGAACCTTAGTGAAAAATATGAAGCGAAAAAATTAGCCAACAGGGCTAAAATGATTGTTGAAAATAGTCCTGTGGTTTTATTCAGGATAGATCCAAATGATGATTTTAGGATAGTCTATATTTCTGACAATGTAGCTCGATTTGGATATAACGCCCAGCAATTAGTAGAGAGTAAAAAATCAATTCTAGATTTACTTTATGCCGAAGATGCTAGACATATCAGGGAAAAATCTAAGGAAATAAAAAATGAATTTGGAGTTCCTTCATTCTCAGGATCCTATCGATTTAAAAAAGGGGATGGCTCTTATATTTGGGTAGAAGATCAAACGCAAGAAGTTAGAGACGAGTCAGGAAAAATCCAGCTCCACGAAGGGTTGATCTTGGATATTGACGATCGTAAAAAGTTGGAGGATATTAATGAGGAACGAGATCGTCAATACAGGATTTTAGCATCCAATATTCCAGGTACCAATGTTTTCCTACTGGATAAAGAGAGAAAATATATTGTAGCGGAAGGCACCAATTTTGAAAATTGGGGAATGACTAGGGAGGATTTTGAGGGGAAATTTTTATGGGAAGTGCATGTGACTCCTTATGAGGAAGTAAATGCATTGTTGGACCAGGTATATTACGATCGCCAATTTTTGGAATCAGAGTTTGCGTTTGGTGACCGCTATTATGCTAGGTCATTTAGACCGATTGTCATCAATGATCAAGTGGAATTTGTGCTTAGTATTATCAGAGATATTACAGATGAGCATCAAGCAAAAATCAATTTGCTACAATCTGAAGAAAAGTATAGAACGCTGGTTGAAGAAAGTACCGAAATCATTTTCTCTCTGACAGAAAAGTTTGAGCTTCAATATGTTTCCCCTAATGTGCAGCAGTTTTTAGGCTATAAAGCCTCTGATGTAATTGGTAAAAGTATTTTTGAATTTCTCAACCCAGATGACATGGGAGAATTTGAGAAAATCTTAGGAGACAATCAGGATTTCTTAGCTCAAAACCAGTTCTTGGAATTTCGACTAAGGCATTTAAATGGTGATTATAGAGTCTTTAATTCCCATGGAAAGTTGATCGAGGACAAGGAGGGGAATCCTAGTTTTTATACCGGTATTGCTAGGGATGTTTCGAAATTAAAAGAAGCCCAAAAGGAATTAGTAAAGGCGAAAGAAAATGCAGAACAGGCTTCTCTCGTTAAATCTCAATTCCTTTCAATCATGAGTCATGAAATCCGAACGCCCATGAATGCGGTGATTGGATTGTCTCATCTATTGATGCAGGAAGATCCTCGCGCCGATCAGTTGGAAAACTTAAAGACACTTCAGTTTTCCGCAGAGAATCTAATGGCTTTAATCAATGATATACTGGATTATAATAAGATCGATTCTGGTAAAGTCGAACTGGAAGAATTGCCATTGGATTTAAAGAATTTAGTAACCAGGATTGTTCATTCCCATAGCTTTCAGGCAAATGAAAAAGATTTAAGGCTTTCTTGTCTCATAGATCCCGATTTACCACAAAAACTTCTTGGGGACTCGGTAAGGTTAGGCCAAATAATAAATAACCTACTTTCCAATGCCATAAAATTCACAGATAAGGGAGAAGTTACGATTAAGTTGTCCCATGAAATTCTCGAGAAGGGAATCTGTCGAGTTAATTTTGAGTGTATTGATACGGGTATCGGTGTGCCTGAAGATAAAAAAGAATCAATTTTTGAAGCATTTACACAGGCTTCCTCTTCAACCACCCGGAAATATGGTGGAACAGGTTTAGGCTTGGCTATTGTAAAAAGGCTGGTAAACCTATATGGCGGAGATATCGAGGTGAATTCAAATATTTCTGGGGGCAGTACTTTTAAGTTTTACGCTGATTTTAAAATTGCCAAGTTCAATAAAAAGAGGCAGTCGATAGTAAAGTAAGACTTCCAAGTTCATTGCAGGAGGCTACTATTTTAGTAGCTGAGGATAATTATGTCAATCAAATATTGATAAAGAAATTCCTGAAAAAATGGAATACAGGAAAAGTGGTCATTTCTTCAGATGGGCAAGAAGCCTTGGAAATGTTTGGTAAGGAGCATTTTGATCTTGTTCTCTTGGATCTTCAAATGCCTGTCCTAGATGGCTTTGCAGTTGCCGAGAAAATCAGAGCTGATAGCGACCCGATAAAATCAAATGTCCCTATTTTGGCGCTGACAGCCACATCATTTCAAGAGGTAAAAGACCAGATGAAAGAAATTGGCTTTGATGATTTTGTTCCCAAGCCATTCATACCAGAAGTGCTTTACGATAAATTAATCAAACATCTTAATAGGAAAGATTCGCTAGAATAATCGGTTTAGCATTAATTTTGCCTGCAAGGAAGCTATTGTGCAGACAACCTTAATAACTGAGTAAATTCATGCCTCGTTTTTTTCGATTTTTCCTTTTCACCCTAATTCTCGGTTGGTCTTTTAGTGTCTCTGCACAGCAATTGGTGACAAAGAGGTCTTCCTTCTATGTCGTGGTAGGAACATCTGGTGCCAAGCTCAATCAATTTGACCAATTGCTGAAAGATCGTGGCCTGTCGGGATTAAGGAATAAATACAATACAATCGGCCTGGGATATCAAACTCGATACAATGATTTTGTGATCGGAATGGAGCTATATCATAACCGAGGTAGCAAAAGCGTTTTTGACGGTTATAACATAGGGTATAGAACTTCAAGGGCATTAGTGAATATTGGCTATTCATTTATAGAAGAGTCAAAATTTCAATTGATACATTATATGTCTATTGGAGCTGGGTTTTTGAATTTTCAGATGCTCCCTGAAAACCAATCCGGTAACTTGGATGAGTTTTTAGCTGAACCCGCTCAAGGCTTTATTCTTCGAAAGAAAAACATTCAAAAAGGAAGTCAATATTACGGCAACTTTTTGACGGAGACAGGTTTCCAATTAAGTTATGATTTTGACCTTCCGGGAAGGAAAGAAGCCTTAGAAGTATTATTAAAATTAGGATACTCATTTAGTCCATTTGAAGGTAAATGGAATATGAAAGACCTTTCATTTGATAATGCCCAAAGTGGTGCATTTATCAGACTTGGAGCAGGCTTAACGCTGCCGGATCGAAATTTCTTTTATAAAGATGGATCTATTGGATTTTACTTAATAAATGGAATTCATTTTACATCACCTACCAAGTTGAATGAAAAGCTTGCAGATGCTGGATTTAATGAACTAGACGGAAAGCCACATAATATTGGCTTGAAGATTCTTGGAGAAACAGGTTCATTACTCTATGGGGCTGAAGTATTTAATTTAGCAATGCATGGTGAAGCCAACACTTTAAGGGAGCAATCCCTCAATAGTCTTCGTGTTTATGGTAACATAGGAATGAAATTTTTCCAGTTCAAGAATTTTGGAATAGGTGGGGTTGTAGGACTAGGTTTTGGAAATATACGCTATACCAATACACTTAAAGAAAAGCCTGATTTTCCGGAATTATTTGAGCAAAGGAATTTTGACAGTTACATAAAGAGCAGTGGTTTGATGACCAAACCAGAAGTTTTTATTGAATATGGTTTGCCTATTGGAAAACGCAATTTGTTTGATATTGTATTCAACACCTCGTTTGGATATGAACTTCCTTTGGGGAATTACAAATTAGGAGATTTAAGCATGAGCAGCTACATGGCAGCACCTTATCTCAGTATAGGTGTGGGAGTAAGGCCATAAGTTGAGAATCTCTAAAAATATGTCCAAAACCCTATCAAAATTGCTGTAATCGACTGTTTTATTAGGAAAATGATAGTACCTTTGGTCAGCTTATCGAGAAAGACTGAGGGAAGGGCCCGACGACGTCTTAGCAACCTGTAACCAAGGTGCTAATTCCCATCCCGAATATTCGGGAATAGATGAGCGGATAAGTCTTTGTACTTTTTTCCGTGTTTTGCTCGATTAGCCCTTGAATATTAATCAATTATGCAAAACAGAACTGAACTCCTACTACAGCAAATTCAAAAAAGAATCCTGATTCTCGATGGTGCCATGGGTACTATGATTCAGCGATATAAGTTGACGGAGGAAGATTTTAGAACTCCTGAGTTGAAAAATTATGCGAAGGATCTAAAAGGAAATAATGATTTGCTGTCATTGAGTAAGCCAGAAATTATTAAAGCCATTCATAGGGAATATTTGGACGCAGGATCCGATATTATTGAAACTAATACGTTCTCTGCTACCACTATCGCCCAAGCTGATTATGGTTTGGAGCACTTAGCCTATGCAATCAATTTTGAATCCGCAAAGCTGGCAAGAGAAGTGGCAGAGGAATACTCAGCAAATAATCCAGATAAACCCCGATTTGTTGCAGGTGCAATAGGCCCGACCAATCGAACTGCTTCACTCTCGCCAGATGTAAATGACCCCGGCTATAGAGCAGTTACGTTTGACCAATTGGCAGAAGCTTATTCGGAGCAAGTAAGAGGGTTATTAGATGGTGGTTCTGATATATTATTGGTAGAAACAATTTTTGACACCTTGAATGCAAAAGCAGCTCTTTATGCCATTCAGGATGTTTTTGAGGAAAGAAATTTGCCACTTGATCCAAGGGAAGGAGGAATTCCAATCATGGTTTCAGGAACTATAACAGATGCCTCAGGGCGTACATTGTCAGGGCAAACCACTGAAGCATTTTTGATTTCAATTTCTCACGTTCCTTTGCTTTCTGTAGGCCTTAATTGTGCTTTGGGAGCTAAAGAACTTAGGCCATACCTTAAAGTTCTTGCACAGAAATCACCTTTTTATGTCAGTGCTTATCCGAATGCAGGGCTTCCCAATGAATTTGGGGCATACGATCAGGGAGCAGATGAAATGGCAGGTCAGGTCCGGGACTTTTTAAAAGAAGGGATGCTGAATATCTTAGGAGGATGCTGCGGCACCACTCCTGAACATATAGCAGCTTTGGCAAACCTTTCAGAAGGTTTTGCCCCTCGTAAATTAAATCAATTAGAAGTAGAAGAAACGTTGGATTGAGGTGATAGATAACAAACATTACATGAAACTATCTGGGCTGGAGCCTTTGGTAGTAACACCGGAAATCAATTTTGTAAATATTGGTGAGCGAACCAATATTACCGGGTCGAAAAAATTCGCAAGGTTAATCCTCAATGGGCAATACGACGACGCCTTGGATGTGGCATTGGATCAAGTCCGTGGTGGAGCACAAGTATTGGATGTCTGCATGGACGAAGGTATGCTGGATGGAGAAGCAGCCATGGTCAAATTTTTGAATTTGCTGGCTTCAGAACCTGAAATAAGCAGAATTCCAATCATGATCGATAGCTCGAAATGGGCGATCATCCTTGCAGGACTTAAATGTATCCAAGGCAAGGGGATTGTAAATTCTATTTCCTTAAAAAATGGGAAAGAGGAGTTTGTCAATCAGGCAAAGACCATTAAAAAGTTTGGTGCTGCTGTAGTAGTAATGGCTTTTGATGAAGATGGTCAGGCGGATACCTATGATAGAAGAATAGAGATTTGTGAGCGTAGTTATAGGGTGTTGGTCGATGAGGTGAAGTTTAATCCTCAGGATATCATTTTTGACCCAAATATTTTCCCTGTTGCCACAGGTATGGATGAGCATAAGAAAAATGCTTTGGACTTCTTTTTGGCAACACAATGGATCAAAGAAAATCTGCCTGGAGCGAAAGTTAGTGGTGGTGTGAGTAATGTGAGTTTCTCGTTTAGAGGAAATAATCCTGTAAGAGAAGCGATGCATGCTGCTTTCCTATACCATGCTATACACCATGGAATGGATATGGGGATAGTAAATCCCACTATGCTAGAGGTTTACGACGATATACCTAAGGACCTTTTGGAGAAAGTGGAGGACGTTCTTTTCGATAGAAGAGAAGATGCTACAGAGCGACTTTTGGACTTTGCAGAGACTGTCAAAGCTTCAGGGAAGAAAGAAGCCGTCAATGAAGCATGGAGATCTGATCCTGTTTCAAAAAGAATAGAACATGCCTTAGTCAAGGGGATTCTAGATTACATTGTGGAGGATACCGAGGAAGCCAGGCTTGAGTTGAGTAATCCTTTAAAAGTGATCGAAGGTCCTTTGATGGATGGAATGAACGTAGTAGGAGATCTTTTCGGAGAAGGGAAAATGTTTTTGCCTCAGGTAGTTAAGTCAGCTCGGGTAATGAAAAAAGCAGTGGCCTATCTTGAGCCATTTATGCCTTTGCCTGAAGAGGGTCAAGAGAAAAGTTCTCTAAAGAAAATTCTGATGGCGACTGTTAAAGGCGATGTCCATGATATTGGGAAAAATATTGTGGGAGTGGTTTTGGCATGTAATAGCTATCAAATTATCGATTTGGGCGTGATGGTGGATGCTCAAAAAATTATCGATGAAGCGATTAAAAATAAAGTAGATATTATTGGCTTGAGTGGTTTGATTACTCCATCATTGGATGAAATGGTCAATGTTGCTTCAGAAATGGAGAGACAAGGCTTGAAGATTCCTTTGTTGATAGGTGGGGCGACTACCTCAAGAATTCACACTGCAGTGAAAATTGACCCAGTTTATAGCGGGACAGTTGTGCATGTGATGGATGCGAGTAAGTCAGTTCCTGTGGCAGGAGAAGCAATTTCTGAAGAAACGAAGGAGGCTTATAGACTTCAGATCAAAGAGACTTATGCGAAGTTGAGAGAGGATCACGAAGCTAAACAATCGGCCAAGCAATTGGTGACTTATCAGGAGGCGAAAGCCAATCCTGTTGCGATCGATTGGGACGTGGTAGACCCAGTTGTACCTAATACTACAGGAACGACTGTACTAAAAGATCTAGACTTACATATTCTTCGAAAATATATTGATTGGACACCATTCTTTAGCACTTGGATGCTAAGTGGTAAATACCCTAAGATCTTTGATGATCCAATTGTAGGAGTTGAAGCTAAAAAGCTATTTGATGATGCGAATAAAATGCTTGATCAACTGATTGAGGAAAAATGGCTTTTAGCGAATGCAGTATTTGGTATCTACCCTGTTCAAAGGACCGAAGATGACGCAATAGTGCTTGATGAAAATGCGAATGAAATCGGCAAATTTCACTTTTTGCGCCAGCAGGGTAAAAAGGGCAAAGGGGTACCAAATCGATCTTTGGTAGATTACCTTCATCCTAACAAAAAGGATTATTTGGGTTGCTTTGCTGTGACTTCAGGAATTGGAATGGAGTCAAAGCTGGCAGAATTCCAAAAAGAAGGTGACGACTATAACGATATTTTGTTTAAGGCACTGGCAGATAGATTGGCAGAAGCTGCGGCAGAATATGTTCATGAATTGGTAAGGAAAGAGTATTGGGGCTATAGTTCAGAAGAATCTCTTGCTAATGATTCATTGATTAGAGAGGAATATGTAGGAATCAGGCCAGCGCCAGGGTATCCGGCTTGTCCTGAGCATTCTGAAAAAGAAACCATTTCCCGTTTGCTTGATATGGAGAAAAACTCAGGAATCACCTTAACCACAAGTTATGCGATGTACCCGACATCCTCTGTTTCAGGATTCTTTTTTGCCAATCCGGAAAGTAAATATTTTGGTTTAGGGAAAATAGCTGAAGATCAGGTGGCAAGCTATGCCGAAAGAAAAGGAATTTCTCTGGCTGACGCAGAGCGCTTACTTTCACCTAACTTAGCTTACCAACCACATAAAAAATTAGCATCTCAACCTATATGAAAATAACCCAGCACCTGGAAAATGCGGATAAAACGCTTTTTTCATTTGAAATTTTACCTCCTCTCAAAGGACAAAGCTTAAAAGAGTTACTAGAAGGAATCTCTCCATTGATGGAGTTTCAACCTCCTTTTGTAGATGTTACCTATCACAGGGAGGAGTATATTTATAAGAAGCATCCCAATGGATTATTGGAGAAGATAAGGACAAAAAAACGTCCTGGTACAGTAGGGATTTGTGCCGCTATGATGAACAGGTTTCAGGTAGATGCTGTTCCTCATTTACTTTGTGGTGGCTTCAACAAGGAGGAAACAGAGAATGCATTGATTGACCTCAATTTCATTGGGGTGGAAAATGTTCTTGCGCTTCGTGGGGATGCTCCTAAAACGGAAGGGAAATTTATTCCTGAACCCGATGGACATCATTTTGCTAGCGAATTAGTAGAGCAAATAGTGGACATGAATCATGGCAAGTACCTTCATGAGGAAACAGAAACCGGTTTTCAAACGGATTTTTGTGTGGGGGTAGCAGGATATCCTGAGAAGCATTTTGAGGCTCCTTCGATGAAATTTGATTTAAGGAAATTGAAGGAAAAAGTAGATAAGGGTGCGGAATATGTGGTAACTCAGATGTTTTTTGACAACCAAAAGTATTTTGAGTTTGTCGATGAAGTTCGAGCTGCAGGAATCACTGTTCCAATTATTCCCGGTATCAAACCTATTACTACGATGGGCCAAATTACCATGTTACCTCGAACCTTCTTTTTGGACTTACCAGATCCATTAATGGATGAGTTGGAAAAGTGTAAAACAAATGCAGAAGTTAGGGAAGTGGGGATTGAATGGGCGATCGATCAATGTCGCGAATTAATAAAAGCAAAGGTTCCTTCATTACATTTCTATACGATGAGTAAAGCAGGCACTACATATAAAATTGCAAAAGAGGTTTTTTAAAAACATTTAGTCTTAAAAATCAAAACCCCACCAAATTTTGGCGGGGTTCTTTTTTAGAGGTGAATTTGGTGATTAATCCTTCTCTAAAGATTTTCGGATCTCATCATATTTCTCCTGAGATTCCTTACTTAGTTTTTCAAAGTTTTTCTCTAGCCAAGTCAAACTTTCTTGGGTAGCATCTTCCACGTCTTCTATGGTGTTTTTTGTACCAGTTTCAATGTTTTCACTGGTTTTATTCCACCACGTTTCCACGTTTTTCATGTGCATATCCGCTTTTTCTTCGAATACTTGTTGTTCATTTTTACCATTTTCTACGATCTTCTCATAACGATCCTCTATGGTTTCTATTTCTTGATCATCTACATTCAGGTCTTCATAAACCTTCTCTGCATGGGAATCTAAGCTATCATATCGTTCTTCAATTACGGTCCAGTTGTGCACTGGGATAATTTGAACAGCGGTCTCTACACTATCTACATAGCTTTGAAGAGATGAAGTAACTTCCTTTTTATCCTGTTCGCTATACTGCTTGGTTTCACATGCAAATGCTGAAACCAAAATAGCTCCCCCAATAAGTAAAGTTGATTTAGTTTTCATTTTCATTTGTGGTTGGTTTTGATATCAACTTTGCAATCCTTTTACCAAAAATTAAGTTGACTTCAATGGTAAGTTTTAATTAATTGGTTTATAGGTATTTATGTGATTCTTATTCATTGGTTTTTGTGATACATAAAAAATAATAGAGTAATATTTTCCACGAAAATCATGGAAAAATATCCCCAGTTTATCCAAGAGTTCTCCAAAAACTGATTTTGTGAATTGCTGATTATCAGAGAGTATCACTTGACTCGTCCTTTAAAATATGGGATTCAAATAATTTTGTATTAAAGGGAAGCTGATCTTTAGTAATTTCAAAGTATGATTAAATTGATAGAATGTCCAAGGGATGCCATGCAAGGGATTCCTCATTTTATAGACACTGCTGTCAAAGCTGCTTATATCAATCAATTATTGGAAATAGGTTTTGATACGATTGATTTTGGGAGTTTTGTAAGTCCGAAAGCGGTTCCTCAACTACGCGATACTGAAGAGGTGCTAGGACTTTTGGATTTGCATCATGCTAAATCAAAACTTTTGGCAATTGTTGCCAATTTAAGAGGTGCTGAAGATGCTTCACATTTCGATGAGATTGATTATTTAGGTTTTCCTTTGTCTGTTTCTGAAACATTTCAGCAAAAGAATACCAATCGCTCTATATCGGAAGCTTTAAAGACAGTAGAGGAAATACAAAACCTATGTGAAGTAAAAGGGAAAACCTTAGTCACTTATTTAAGTATGGGCTTTGGTAATCCTTACGATGAAGCCTATTCACCAGAGTTGATTGCTGAATTTGTTGAAAAGCTCAATCAATTAGATCTCAAAATAATATCCATTGCTGATACCGTAGGAAAAGCTAATCCTGAATTGATAGAAAAGGTATTTGAAGTCCAGACCCAGGCTTTTCCTGAAATTGAATTTGGGGCTCATCTACATAGCACGGCTGCTGGAACTAAGGAAAAAGTGATTTCCGCGCTCAAAGGTGGTTGCAAAAGATTTGATGGTGCTTTAAATGGCTACGGTGGATGTCCTTTTGCCGAAAATGAATTGGTTGGTAATGTGGCAACAGAAATTTTGATCGACACGCTGGAGGGAGAAGGGCATGAGCTGATTATAAATAAGGCAGAGTTGAAAGAAGCCTTGAAACTGACAGGTTTTGTTTTTTCAGAGTTTTAATATGAAGAAGTCCATTGCATCAAAAGTAAAAGCGGTCAGGTTTTATCGGGTTTTTCATAAGTGGCTCGGTTTACCCTTGATTATCTTCTTTTTTATAATCGGGATTACCTCTGTTTTATTAGCCTGGAAAAAGAAAGTAGAACTCCTTCCACCTACCACAAAAACTAAATCCGAATTAAAAGAAAACTGGATTTCTCCTACCGAAATGATCCAGATAGCACAAAGTGTTATGGACAGTTTAGGTGAGTCTCGTGAAGTAGATAGGATAGATATAAGGCCTGATAAAGGGATTGCAAAAGTCACTTTCAAAACGCATTTCACTGAAGTTCAGGTGGATGGTTATACCTCAGAAGTTCTATCGGTAGACACTAGGCATTCCGATTGGATAGAAAAAGTTCATGATGGAAGCATCATTGATTATTATTGGACAGGCGAGGAGGGAGCAAAATTGACTTACTCTACCTTAACTTCTCTAGGTTTGATCTTGATGAGTATCAGTGGGTTTTATCTCTGGTATTTTCCTAGAAAAATCAGAAAGTTGAAACAGTCTTAGACGAGAATAAGGTATTTTTTACCAGGCAAAGATTTTACGATTCCTTCAAATTCCAAAGCAAGTAACTTAGAAGAGAGTTGGCCTATGGGGATTTCTGTCTGAAAACTGATTTCATCAATTCCAGCTTCGCCATTCTCCTGAAGAATCTTTAAGATTTTTACTTCTTCTGCATCTCTGCTTGAAAAATCTAATTTGGGCTTCGAAGCCTTTACTTCTCCCGGTTTTGTCCAAAATAGTGCTTCAGCGATATCATTGGGTCCAGTATAAATATTAGCTTTCATCTTTTTGATTAGATGATTACAACCTTCACTAAAAGGAGATTGTAAATTTCCGGGGACTGCAAATACATCCTTATCATATGAATAAGCGATTTCTGCGGTGATTAAGGCGCCTCCTTTTTCGGCTGCCTCTACCACAATCAATGCATCAGAAAGACCTGCAATTATTCGGTTTCTCGCCGGGAAGTTTCCAGGAGCCATTTTGCCACCAGGAGGATATTCACTTATCAAACCACCTTTATTGAGCAGCATAGATTCTGCAGTTTTTCTATGGACTGATGGATAAATTTGCCCAATTGGTGATCCCATGATGGCCACGGTAGGAAGGTTTTCCTGCAATGCAGCACGGTGTGCTTCTATATCAATGCCATAGGCTAGGCCTGAAATGATGGTGGGTTGATACACCGATAGATCTTCAATTATTTTCCTTGTTGCCGCTTTACCATAGGCAGTCGCGCTTCTTGTGCCTACTATACCTACCGTTCGCTCGGCATTAAAATCTGCCTTTCCTTGACAAAAAAATAATGACGGGCTGTCCTCTTGGGCTTTAAATCGCTTAGGGAAATCTGGATGGAGACTTGTAAGAATGCGGTATCCTTTACTTTCGCAAAGCTCTAACAAGTCATCTGCTTTTTGAAGTAGTGATTTCTCTTGGTTTCGGATAGAAAGTAGTTTTTCTCCTACTTTAGGTGTTTTGGCAGCCCTTCCTTTCGGGATTTCAAAAAATCGCTTTGCAGAACCTGAATAGGCAATGATAGCCTTGAGAATTCCTGGCCCTATTTTAGGAGCTGACCAAAGGGCTATGAAGTAACGAAGTTCCTCATGTGTCGGATTTTTCATTGAATTCATCCCTGATACTGATTAAAAAATCTTTGATTTGCTGCAACTTTTGAACAGCTGCAATTTTATCAAATCCTTGTTCCTCGCCAGACTTAATCACTTCTTGGGCGCCCTGCAAGGTGTACCCTCTTTCTTTTACGAGATGATAGATGTATCTGATTTTTTCAATATCATCCTTGACAAAACGGCGATTACCTTTTTTATCTTTTTTTGGATGTATTATATCAAATTCACCTTCCCAATATCGAATCAGAGATGGAGCTACTTTAAACATCTGAGCAACTTCACCTATTGAATAATATTTTTTGACTATTTCTCGCTCTTTGTATGGCACTTTAAAAATGGATTTAACACTAAATTAATCATTTTGGTAAAATAAGTTCAAGCTTCTCTTTAAGCTTTAGTAAAAAAAACGGAAAAATTAGCGGTTTAGTACTTGTAGCATTTGTACGGCAGCTAATCCTGCGGTTTCTGTTCTTAAGCGGCTTTTACCAAGGGAAACTGGCTTGAAGTTAAATTCAAAGGCTTTTTCAATCTCCTGAGGAGAGAAATCTCCTTCTGGGCCAATCAAAATCAAGTAATTTGCTTGAGGCTTAGCGACATCCATCAAATGATGATCGTGATTTTCATCTACATAAGCGATGAATTTCTGGAAATCTTCGAAATCAGAATTATTAAAAAACTCTTTTAAATCAGTAGTCTGGTTAATTTTTGGGGTGTGAAATTTTAAACTTTGCTTACATGCAGAGATCATTTTTTTATGTAGTCTCTCAGTTTTAAGAAAACTCCTTTCGGAATTCATGGACGAAAGCAAAGTCAATTCATGAAACCCGATTTCAGTAATCTTTTCAATCATCCATTCCATTCGATCGGGGCTTTTGGTGGGAGCGATTGCAAGATGGATGTAGTAATCATCTGCAGGAACTTTTTCACTTGAAATGATCTGAAGAATGGATTTTTTTGGATTGGAATCTACCAGCTTGCATTCATAAATACTGCCTTTGCCATCTGTGACATGAATGATATCTCCTTCGCGCTTCCGAAGAACCCGAGTCAAATGTTTGGATTCAATCGGATCTAAGGTGATTTTTGGGGGAGTGATATTTTCCTGAAAGAATAATTGCATTAGAGATCAAAATTAAAATTTATTCTTTTAGAAAGAAGGTATTCTCTCAAGTTAATCGGATATGGAAACTATTTGAAAGGTTCTGTCAGATTAAGTAAATCACAAAAAAATCTATCCAAGAAAAATCTTTTCAAATATAATTTACAAATGTGAATTAAATCAATTAGATTCATATTTGTAAATATAATATTCGTGATATGAAAGGATATCATTTAGGGGAGTTGGAAGAGCTTGTCTTATTGATTGTAGGAATTTTGGATCAGGAGGCATATGGAGTTTCGGTAGCTGAAGAAATCAAAAGTCAGACTGGAAGAAATGTAAATATCTCTGCGATTCATACGGTATTAAACCGTCTGGAGGAAAAGGGGTTTGCTAAATCCCAAATGGGAGGGGCTACTGAAGAAAGAGGAGGGAGAAGGAAGCGTTTGTTTAGCCTTACGGCAAGTGGCGTTGCTGCTATAAATGAAGTTAAAATGGTCAGAAACCGTCTTTATGATCAATTGCCACCATTAGCTTTAGATTTTTCAAATGGATAAGAAACACAAATATTATCCACCCAAACTTGCAGATCGGTTTCTGGAGTTTTATTGCATCCAAGAGCGTTTGGAACAGATCCAAGGTGATGCCTATGAGATGTTTTATCTGGATTTAGAGGAGAAAGGATTGGCCTATGCTCGCTTCAGGTTTATTTTCCATGTTTTTAGCTTTTTCAAATGGAGCAATATCGGGTTCAGCAAGTTCCTGCATTTAAATACTAATAATGGTGTTATGATAAGAAGTTATTTCAAAATCGGTTGGAGAAATATATTGAAGCAAAAAGGAACGACCTTTATTTCAGTTTTTGGATTAGCCTGCGCGGTGGGTTGCTGTATTGTGGCTTATTTATTCATCGCAAACATCTGGTTTAAGGGTTTGAATCAACCCAATAAAGATGAAATCTATCAATTGGTCTATACCACAGAAGAAGAGGAGGGAATGGTAACTTATGGAACTGTGGCCGAACCCATCTTCGACTTGATTCCGGATCACCTGAACAATTTAAAAAATCAGACAAAGGTATTAATTGATTTCCCATTATTGATTCAGGATAATGAAAGCTTTTATCAGCGGTCCATTTATGTAGATCCTTCTTTTATGGAAATGTTTAAGTACCGAATGGAGTACGGATATTCCAGTGCCTTGAAGGAGCCTGAACAGGTGATTTTGACTCATCAACTATCGGAGAAGCTTTTTGGGGATATGAACCCCATAGATCAGGTGCTGTCCTTAGTGGTTGATGGAGAAGAAAAACTCTATCATGTTGGAGGGGTTTTGGAGGATTTAAAAGACATGGATATGTTTAATTTTGACATTCTTGTCAATTTTGAAACGCATCCGCATTTCCTCACAGATATTCCGATCAAAGACGCATGGAGTAAAGAGTTGTGGACGTTTATCCAGGTGGAAAAAGGCACAGATATTTCCAGGATTGATTCGGATTTGGATGAATTAACCAAAATCCAAAATCAAGTGGATCCCGATAACCCTTATGTCAATATGGGGTTGATAGCCTATCCAGATATTATTAATAATGTAGGTAAAATCGAAAGAGGTGTTAGGGATTTTCTGGGATTAGGACCACAGATTCTATTGGGTACCATTGGACTTTTTATTCTCTTGTTGGCGGTATTCAATTATATCAACTTATCGGTGTTGATGGCATCCAAACGATTAAAAGAGATCGGCGTACGAAAAGTAATTGGAAGTAAAAGAAGTCAATTGGTTTTTCAATTTCTTAGTGAAAACCTCTTGATATGCATTTTTGCCATTTTATTGGGCTGTGTATTTGCTGGATTTATTTTTCTTCCAGGCTTCAATAGCATCGCGTCCAAAAATCTCCAAATTGATTTATTTCGAGATAAATACATCTGGATGTTTTTAGGGTCTATTCTGATAGTAATCACTTTGATTACAGGTTTGTACCCAGCTTTGTATTTGTCCTCATTTAAGCCGATAGGTATTCTTAAAGGCAATCAGAAGATTGGAAGTAAAAGTGTTTTTACCAGTGTGCTGCTATCTTTTCAGTTTACACTAGCAATTATCAGTATGGTTGCTGCTATTGCCTTTGTGCAAACCAATTATATCAATGCCAACAGGGATTGGGGGTATAGTTCAGCAGATAAGATTATCGTCAACGTTCCGGAATCCAAAGATTACGTTCCATTAAGAAATAAGCTTTCAGCTCTATCTTCAGTACTGGAAGTAAGCGGAAGTCAGGACTATGTTGGGAATTGGATTAGAGAAACGGAAGTGGCTTTTGGGGATGAGAAATTCACTGTCAATTTTTTGAATGCAGAATCCAATTATCCTGAATTACTGGATCTGAAATTAAAGCAAGGCCGAATGTTTAATCCAGATTTGATTACCGACACCCAAGAGTCATTATTGGTAAATCAGAAATTTCTGGACCAGCTTGGAATGGAATTCCCACTCGATCAAACAGTTACGATTGACAGTGCGAATTTTCATGTAATAGGTGTGGTAGAGGATTTTCATACTACATTTTTCAATAATGCTATTGAACCAATTACGATCCGTGCCTCCCCAGATTCAGTTTTTAATTATTTAACCTTGAAAATGAATCCGGGTACCGCGGAAAGTCAGATGGAGTCAGTCAAAAAAATATGGCACGAAACCGTACCATTAGGCTTATTTGAAGGGAAAATGCAGACAGATGTGTTCGAGCGAGCTATTGCTGATGTGAATGGTGTTACAAAGCTAATTTTGTTTTCAGCCACCCTTTCCGTTATCCTTGCATTATTGGGCCTTTTTGGATTGGTTTCCTTGAATATGACAGCACATATTAAAGACTATTGTGTCAGGAAGGTCTTTGGGGCAAACACAAATGACTTATCTAAGAAATTGTTGAAGAGGTACTTAATTATTTGGGGAATTGCTGCCGTGATAGGAAGTACTTTTTCATTAATTCTAATTTCCAGTTTTCTTGACAGCTTTTTCGCTTTCCATTCTGGTGTAGGCTTTATCCCTTTGGGTGTTGCCTTATTTATATTATTAGGAGTGATTGTCGGTACAGTAGCTTCGCAAATTTGGAAATTGATAAAAGCAAACCCAACAATTATTCTAAAATCTGAGTAAGCTTTAATCAACATTTCTTTTTGAAAAAATGAGGTAAAAGAGTTCAAGTTTAACGATTTGAACTCTTTTCAGTATAGGGGGGAGGAGTAACAAAAAAAGCACACTTCAAATCAGAAGTGTGCTTTAAAAACCTAATTAACCTTATAATCTAATTAACCTTTTGAAATCTCCATGTTAACGGATTTTCCTTTTATCGTATTTGATTTCATGACTTGGATCACGTGAGCAGCATCTTTTTGAGGAACATCCACAAAAGAGAAGTTGTCATAAATATCGATTCCTCCGATTGATCTTCCAGGTACACCTGCTTCACCAGCAATAGCACCTACTATATCGTTTGGACGGATCCTGTCTTTTCTACCCAAGTTGATGAATAATCTTTCCATGTTAGCTTCACGAACGCGCTCTCTTCTTCCTCCTTCACTTCTTCCACCTTCGCGTCTTCCGCCTTCACGTCTTCCACCTCGTTCTCCTCTTTCTCCTCGACCTCTCTCGCCTCTTTCTCCTCGTCCGAATCGCTCGTTTCTTCCACCTTCTCTTCTTCTATCATTACCATAAGAGCTTAAGCTAAAGTCTTGATCTCTCATTTCCTTCACTGCATCTCCCATTTGAAGCTTCATCAAACCTAAAGCGATTTGCTCGATAGAAAGTCCTTCCGTTAGAAGTTGCCCTACAGTTTCTTCAAAAATTTGGTTGTCCTCTTCTTTGCTGATTACTGTGTGAACGTCTTTCACAAACTGAGCTTTCTTCAATTCGATTAAGTCAGAAACAGAAGGAGGGTCCATTTTTGCGATACTCGCCTTTGTGAAACGCTCTAAATCTCTGATTTTACCGAAATCTCTTCTTCCTGTAACAAAGTTGATTGCTTTTCCTGACTTACCTGCACGTCCAGTTCTTCCGATTCTGTGTACATAAGACTCATCGTCTAAAGGAAGGTCAAAGTTGAATACAGCTTCTACGTTGTCAACGTCAATTCCTCTTGCTGCTACGTCTGTAGCAACCAAGACTGTACAAAGTCCTTTACGGAATTTGTTCATTACTTTATCACGCTGTGCTTGAGATAAATCACCGTGAAGAGCTTCTGCAAGGATTCCTCTTGAACCCAAAGCTTCTGTAGCTTCATCAGTCATTCTCTTTGTATTACAAAATACAACGCTCAATGCATAATTGTTGACATTCATTAAACGCGCCATCAATTCCAGCTTCAAAGAAGGTTTCACTTCGTAGAAAACCTGTTCGATTCTGTCTACAGTAAGCTCTTTCTTAGCAACTTTAATGATTTCAGGATTGTTTTGATACTTACGAGTCAAGTCCAATATTGGCTTTGCCATCGTAGCAGAAAAGAAGACTGTTTGTCTTTTCTCAGGCATTTCCTGCAAAATAGCTTCAATATCGTCTCTGAAACCCATATCTAGCATTTCATCCGCTTCATCAAGCACGATGATACCAGTGTTTTCCAGTTTCAATGTTCCTCTATTGATGTGATCTTGAACTCGACCAGGAGTACCTACAACAATCTGAACACCTTTTCTTAAAACTCTGATTTGTCTATCAATAGATTCACCACCATAGATGGCAACAGAGTTGATTTTTCTGTGATATTTTGCAAGCTTTTGAATTTCGCCCTCTACCTGAACTGCTAGTTCTCTGGTAGGACAAAGAATAACTGCCTGAACTTTATTGAAATCTGGATCTACCAAATCAATGATAGGGATTCCGAAAGCAGCAGTTTTACCTGTACCAGTTTGAGCTTGTCCGATGACATCTCTACCGTCTAGTACGAAAGGAATTGCTTGAGATTGAATTTGGGAAGGTTGGGTATAGCCCATCTCTTCCACAGACTTAAGAATTTCTGATGAAATTCCCAAGTCAGAGAACTTGAGTGTATTTTCCATGATGTTTCCTTACTTTTCTTGCCATGTACTCCTATTGAATATCCCAGACAAGCGACAGTAAGGATTTCACGGCTCAGAAAAATTATTATGCGTCTTATTGACGGTGCAAATGTAAGATAATATATTTTGAAAACCAATAGAAATTCAAAAGTTTCTATAAATCCACCTTTGAATCAAGTCTTGTAGGCAAAATATATTTGGTTTTTAAATGAAAGACTTGTCTTTGGTTGCTTCGTTGATCATTTCCTCCGAAAGCTCTTTCCCCAAGTACCTATCGATGATCCCATGTCCTAGGTAAAGAAGAGGAGTAAGGCCCACAGCAACTACGAATTTATAGATGTAATTCATGATGCCCACTGCGATTATTTGGCTTAAACTCCAATTTCCGAAAACATAAAAAGCGATTCCTAAAACTACAAATGAATCGATAAACTGAGAGACTAGAGTAGATCCTGTAGCTCTAAGCCAGATCATTTTTTCACCGGTGATGCTACGAAGTTTTTGGAAGACAAAAACGTCAACTAATTGCCCTAAAAGAAAGGCTGTCAAAGATCCAATGATAATTCCACCACCTTGCCTAAATATCGTGTTGAAAGCATAATCTATATTGAAATCATCACCAGAGGGACTGGAAGCATTGACGTCCAACCAAAAATCAGCAGGGACTAATCTGGTTACTACACTGATAACAAGAAAGATATAAGCGATCATTCCTGCTGTCAAAAGACTGATTTTCCTAACCCCTTTTTTTCCAAAATACTCATTGATAATATCTGTAGTGATAAAAACCACAGGCCAAAGAATGGCGCCGGCGGTAAGATTGAAGTCCAAAACAAACTCTCCGAAAAAATTCCAATTGACAGGCTCAAATCCCAATGATTTTTCTCCAGAGAATATTTTAACCCCTATGATCTCAGCAAGAATCGCATTGGTCAAAAAGATGGCTCCTAAAAAAATAAAGAGATTGGTTTTTCGTGAACTTTGAGATTTGTTTAGCATAGCTACAATATAGGATAGGTTTCTCCTTCTTCACTAAGAATACTGTTTGGAAATACTGTTTTTGCCTCCTCCAACATTTGACTTAAATCTTTGTACCGGGAAGAAAAATGACCCAATAAGAGCTTTTTAGCACCTGACATGGTAGCGATTTGAGCTGCTTGTTCGCCAGTACTATGGAATGTTTCTCCGGCACGGGCTTTATCATCATTCGTAAATGTCGATTCATGATAAAGGAGATCAACATTTTCTATATAAGTGCTAATACTTGGGTCAAAAATCGTATCAGAACAGAAAGCGTATTTTCTTAGGGTTGGGAGAGGGTAAGCAAAGTCGTCTACTTTAAACCATTTACCATTTTCATCCTGATAATCCATCCCTTCTCTCAGTGATTTAATCGCTTCGATTGATAAAGACTGACCCTGGATTTTTTCTTTTATAAGGTTTCTATATCCTGGTTTTTCTGAGATTAAAAACCCAGTGGTAGGTAGTCGGTGCTTCAGAGGGAAACTAAAAACCTGAAATTTAGGCTCTTCAAAGAGCAAGTTTAGACCTTGGGTATTAGTCTGAACAAAGTTTAATGGATAGGATAGCTTTGTATTGCTCCAGCGAAAATTTGTAGTAATAATTTCATCAAGGCCTTGGGGACCATAGATGGTAAGAGCTTTGGTTCTCTTGGCTAAGTTAAATGAAGATAGAAGTCCTACTAAGCCTAAATAATGATCGCCGTGTAAGTGGCTAATAAAAATATTAGAAATCTTGGAAGGTTTCACTTTATACCTTCGCAATTGGATTTGAGTTCCCTCTCCGCAGTCCAGGAGCAAAAGCTCCTGGCCAAAACGGATTACTTGAGAGGTGTGGTTTCTTCCATGGACTGGTATGGAAGAGGTATTCCCTAAAATGGTGACTTCAAAGTCCGGACTCAATCCTCCTCCTCTTCTTCTTCACCACTTTCAATTTCATACATAAAGATAGCTTCAGCAGCTTCTTCTAAAGAGGCTACCAAATTCAGCTTTTTATCCAACATAGAGATTTTTAAAAGCTTCATGACATGATCCTGAACCCCTGAAAGAATAAAAATCCCTCCAGTTTTACTGAATTCGCGATCTCCAACAAGAAGTGCGCTTAATCCACTGGAATCTACATATTTAACCTCTTTAAGGTCAAGTACCATGTGTGGGTAACCTTCAGCCTGTATTGTTAAAATCTCTGATTTTAAAGCTGGGGCAATGATTGAATCGATTTTTTCTTCCAAAGGAGAAAAAACCACGTATTGTTCTTTTTTATCTATTGAGTATTTCATAGCGTTTTTTGGATTAACCCAAATGGGTAAGGATTACTTTTTCTATTCGACTATTAATTTGGGATGTATCCGCTTTTTCAAATTTTTGACCGGTGATTTTTTCGAAAAGCTCAATATAACGATCTGAGATGCTTTCTACAATTTCGTCTGTCATTTCAGGCACTGATTGACCTTCTTTCCCTTGAAAGCCATTCGATATCAGCCATTGCCTTACAAATTCTTTTGAAAGTTGTTTTTGAGGAAGACCTTTTGCCTGATTTTCCTCATATCCATCTGCGTAGAAATAGCGAGAGGAATCAGGTGTATGAATTTCATCAATTAAGAATATCTCGTCCCCGAATTTACCGAATTCATATTTAGTGTCTACCAAGATCAAACCCATCTCTGAAGCCATTTCTTGACCTCTTTTGAATAGGGCTCTAGTATATTTTTCCAACACAGCATAATCTTCAGGACTTACTATTCCTTCTGACAAAATGGCCTCTTTAGAGATATCTTCGTCATGTCCTTCTGAAGCTTTGGTGGTCGGAGTTATTATTGGCTCAGGAAAAGGGTCATTTTCCCTCATATGCTCAGGAAGTTCCACTCCACATAATATTCTCTTTCCTGCTTTATATTCTCTGGCGGCATGTCCAGCCATATAACCACGAATGACCATTTCTACTTTGAATGGTTCACATTTTTTACCAATCGTTACGTTAGGGTCTGGAGTAGCTGAAACCCAGTTAGGGACAATATCAGAGGTTGCTTCAAGAAATTTTGCAGCAATCTGGTTTAAAACCTGCCCTTTAAATGGAATAGGTTTAGGTAAAACTACGTCAAAGGCTGAGATTCTGTCTGAAGCGACTACAACTAGCTCTTTTTCAAATATATAGACGTCTCGTACTTTTCCTTTATAAAACCCTACTTGACCAGGGAATTGATAATGGGTTTCTTTTATGGCTTTACTCATGCTTAAACAGTTTTCGCAAAAATAGAAAAAGCTTTTCCTTTCTAAGCTTCGCGATTCTAATATTTAATAATTTTTGAATTCATTATCGTAAGATTCGGTTCTTACGAGGTTTCCTTCTTCATCAAAGAATTCCTGATTTCCTGTAAGTTCTCCATCTTTATATCTGCGGATTTCTTCCAAAGTACCGTTTTCTCTATAAATCTTTACTTCTCCATTAATCTCCCCATTGAGATACTTAAGTACATAGTTTACCTGTCCATTTTCAAAATAAGTGGTTTCACTTAATTGATAACCTTTTTCATCATATAGGGTTCTTGATTTTATTTTACCTGAAGGGTAGAAGGTTTCATAAGGAGCTTTGGCAACGCCCTTTTTAAATAGGCCTTTTTCTCTCAGTTCTCCTGATTCGTAGTATACCAATAATTCTCCCTCAGCAAGTCCCTTTTTAAACTCACCTCTCCTGTGAGGTTCTCCACTGGCGTAATTCAGATGGTAGATGCCGTGAAGTTCTCCGTTTCTAAACTCTCTGATCCCTTCAACTTCCCCATTTTCGAAATAAACAGTTTCCCTTCCTTCTAATTCCCCATCTGAATAGGTTGCGATGACTTTCGGGGTTCCATCTTGGTAATATTCTTCGTAAGGTCCATCCAAAGTGCCTTCTGAGTAATAGATTTTGGAAGCCGGTTCACCTGTTTCAAAATACTTTTCACTCAAGCCGTCAGGTTTATTGTTCTTGAAAACGGTTCGATCTTTAATCTGCCCATTTTCAAAATAGGTCACTACTAATCCTTGAATTTGATTGTCCTCGTAAGTCAGCTCTTGTTGGATTTTTCCATTGGGATAATAGCTTTTCCCTGGTCCTGAGCGCATATTTTCTACGAATGGAGTGATTCTAAGAGTATCTCCATTTCTCGGTGATAATTCATAAAATACTCCATGTTTTTGATCATTTTTTAAATTCCCTACTTGGATGAGGTTCCCTTCAGGATCATATAATTTGATTTCCCCTTCTGCAACACCATTGACTTTGGTAAAAACTTCTTTCACCTGTGTTTCCTCAAAATCATAATAGGTTTTGACGGTAACCTGAGCCATAGAAAAAGAACTCAGCAGGCAAAATACAAGTACTAGGGTAGGGGTTTTCACAAAATCGTTGTTATCTGTTTTAAAGGGAATATCGATACTTTCCTATAGACTGGCAAATCATAAAATGGACCAGAAGGAGTTTTACTGTCAATAAGGCAGGCACTTTTATTATAATATTTATTCTTATAAAGAATAGGGGATTTAGGATTCAATTTCAAGTTCAGCTTTTGTATAAAAACAAAAATCACTGGAAGTCTTCCCAGTGATTTGATGTTTTAATATATCTAAAACTACATTTTTTCAATAACAATAGCTGATGCACCTCCGCCTCCATTACAAATGCCGGCTACACCTATTTTTCCATTTTTTTGATGTAAGACCGAGTTGAGAGTAGAAATGATTCTAGCACCTGAAGCACCTAATGGATGACCTAATGACACAGCACCACCGAAGATATTTACCTTATCATTGTCCAGATTCAATTCCTTTTGGTTGGCAATAGCTACAGCAGAAAAAGCTTCATTGATTTCATAGAAATCTACTTCATCTGATGATACTCCTGCATGTTTCAATGCTTTTGGGATGGCTAAGGCAGGAGCGGTAGTAAACCAAAGTGGGTCTTTGGCAGCATCAGCAAAGCCTCTGATTTTTGCCAATGGCTTCAATCCAAGCTCTTCTAATTTTTCTTTGCTTACTAAAATAAGGGCTGATGCTCCATCATTCATGGTACTGGCATTTGCCGCCGTAACAGTCCCTTCTTTTTCAAAAACGGGTCTTAAAGAAGGGATTTTATCAAACATTACGTTTTTGTATTCTTCATCTTCATCGATAAGAATTGTTTCCCCTTTACGTCCCTTCATTTCAACAGGGATTACTTCTTCTTTGAAATAACCTTTGGCCCAGGAATCTGCCGATCTCTGGTAAGATTGAATAGCATAGGAATCTTGATCTTCTCTGCTGATGTTCATTTCCCTAGCCGTGTTGTCTGCACAATTGCCCATAGGAAATTGATTGTAAACTTCATAGAGTCCATCTTTTACCAATCCATCAACGAATTCAGCATTTCCATATTTATAACCAAATCTTGCTTTTGGAACATAGAAAGGAACATTGGACATGCTCTCCATTCCTCCAGCTACCACCACGTCGTTCATGCCAAGCATAATCGACTGGGCTCCAAACATGACCGCTTTCATTCCTGAAGCACAAACTTTATTGACAGTGGTGCAAGGAACATCATATCCTATTCCAGCTCCAATGGAGGCTTGCCTTGCCGGCGCCTGACCCAAATTAGCAGAGATGACATTTCCCATAAAAACTTCCTGCACCTCAGAACTTGCTACTTTGGCTTTTTCTAAAGCTCCTTTGATGGCAATACTTCCTAATTCCACAGCAGTTAGCTTCGATAATTTACCACCAAAACTTCCTAGTGGCGTCCTTACGGCTGCAACAATAAAAACTTCTTTACTCATGTTTATTTGGGTTTTATGAATTATCAATTGAATGGAAATATAGATTTGAAAACAATTTCTTCAATTAGCTTTCTAATTCAATTTTTAAGGTATTATTGGAAGCGAAAGGGTATGATTTTACCAGTCAGGTATACCTCTTTTTGGCCTTTGAGTTGGCTTTTTCTTGTTCTGCTGAATGTAACGTAACTCTGCTGCATTCATACTTTCCAAAATTTGGGCTGCTTGCTGAGGAGTCAAATTCATAGCTTTTAGTTTCTCTTTAAACTCCTCCAAGGCTTTTTGACGATCGGCTAGATTCGCATCCTTTTGATCATTAGCATTTTCACCAACATCATCTTGAGTTTGATCTGAAGGGTCTCCTTCTTGGCCTTCTTTGGCTTTATCTTCCTCTGTTTTTTCTCCTTGATCTTTCTGCTGTTGCTGTTCTTCAGATTGCTCGCCTTCCCCTTGTTCGTTTTGATCTTTTTGTTGCTGATCTTGATTTTCTTGAGGGTCTTGGTTTTGCTGCTGCTTTTCTTGCTCCTCTTCCTGCTCTTTTTCAAGTTTTTCTTTCAACGCTTGAAGCTTCGAGTCACCAGGGTATTTTCCTAAACCTTCATTTAGGGTATTTAGAGCTAGTTCTTTATCTGTTTTGACATAAGATCTAGCAGCTTGGTTAAAGTACTCACCAGCTGTCTGTGCACTCAACTGAGAAATAGAAACTCCCCATAGTACAGTAAGAACTAATAGAATTTTATTTTTCATCGATTTCTGTGACTTCGGTTAGACTATTAATAAACTCCTGATAGGCCGCAACAGTTTCATCTTGTTGCAATGCTTCGGTCATAACGTTTAAAGCGTCTCTAAATCGGAATTGTTCAACCAATCGATCTGCCTCCGCTTTTTTACGCTTGGCAAATTCAGAAGGATCTGGCTTGTCTTGATTTTCCTGATCTTTTTTCTCTTGATCTCTTTGCAACCAACGTGCCAGCATTTCATAATTATACCTAGCAGTTTCATTGGTGGGATCCATTATTAATGCCGACTGAAATTTGTTTAAAGCTGCCTCATATTCCTCTTTGTTGCCCAGTAAAACACCACCTTGATTATATGCAAAAGAAGAAATCATTTTGATCGGTGAGAGTGTAGCTTTATCATAAGATCCCGTAGCTTCATCAGGCTTTTCTGCATGATGGTAACTCAAACCAAGGTTGAAGTCTAATTCGGGGGATGAGTATTGAAAATTTTCAATTAAGGCCAAATGTTTTTCAATCGACAATTCGTAATTGGCTTGCGAATAACTTTCCTCAGCCTCATCAATAGCGGAGTTTAGCCTTGAAACTCTGGTCCAGGAACTGGGGATTAATAATAATGTGGCTACCAATACTTTGCTCCAACTCATATTACAACTTGATGGTTTTGATTGGTAAAATCATATCTAATAAAGATAAGCCAAATGCAGCAAGAAGAAAATAGAAATACTTATTTGCTGAGGCTTCGACTGTTCTTGAACCGGTGATTCCACCCTCCAAGCGTTCTAGTCTTTTGATTAAGTCTGCTACTTCCTGAACTTCATCTGAAATCTCAAAATATTGTCCATCTGTCTCTGCGGCTATTTGTTGCAAGGGTCTTTTGTCTAAGACTGTTTGCGCCGGCTCTCCTGTTTGTGGATCCATCACAATGCCATTTCCTCTAGGAATGGTACTTCCAGATTCTGTCCCTATACCCAGAGCAAATACCTTTACTCCTAAGTTTTTTAATTCAGAACCTATGTTTTCCAATTCATCACCGAAATTCTCACCATCCGAAATCAAAATGACGGATTTTGATTTTACCTCTTGACTTTCATCATTTTGAAACCTGTCCAAAGCAATTCTTAAAGGAGCATTCAGATCTGTACCGAAATTAGGTACGAGTCCGGTGTTCAGCCCGTCAATATAGAGTTGCAAGACACTTTGGTCGAATGTCAGCGGACATTGCATAAAAGCCTCTGAACTAAATATAATAAGTCCAATTCGGTCTGAAGGAAAGCTTTTGGTTAACTCCTTGAGCTCGAACTTTATTCTCTGCAGCCGGCTCGGGCCAATATCTGTGGCGTTCATGGATTGGGATAAATCCACTGCAAGGAAAATATCCTTTCCTTCTTCTTTTATTTCTTTGACGGAGGTACCGATAGAAGGCCCGGCAAAAGCGACCAGAAATAAAACAAAATAGGTGGTACGAAGGACCATTTTTGTAAATAGCCTTCTTTTCTCTACTTCTAGCTTTTTATTGATAGACCAGAATCGGTAGAGGTAAATAAAATAGAGCAGTGCAAAAATGACTGCTAGGAGTATTGTGAGTTTTACGTCGGGATATGCCCAAATCATGCCCTGAAATTATAAAATAAACCTTACTTTAAAAGCAGCTTTAGAATGAGTGGATGATATATGGTGTCAGAAATTACTGAATTAACAAACATTAATTTTCTACAAACGTCTAAGGTTGAAGTTAAATCACCAATTTAAAACCAATGTACCTTTTTTTAAGGCTGAGCAATTTTTTATTTGTTTGGATAATTCTAGGAATTTCTAGTTCCGTATTTGGTCAAAATAGCCCGCTAATAGAGGGGGTAGTAGTAGATGTAACAGATTCGAGCCCTTTAATTGGAGCCAATGTTTATTGGGAAGACGATGTGAGTTCGGGGGTAGTTACAGACTTGGATGGGAAATTCCGATTGAGCAAGCGAAACTTGCCCGCTAGAATTGTGGTCTCCTATGTCGGATACGAAAAATCAATTCGAACTATCTCACAAAACGAAAGTGAAAAAGAAATAAAATTTTTTCTCAAGCCTTTAGAAATGTCTTTGGATGAAATCATCATTCAGGAAAGAAGGCCCGATGAGCAGATAAAGAATTTGTCTATGGGAAAGGCTTCGGTCCCCATGGAGACAATCAAGAACATACCGGCACTTTTTGGTGAAGTAGATTTATTGAGAAGCCTTCAATTACTTCCAGGGGTTCAGACAGCTGGAGAAGGAACTACGGGGCTTTTTGTAAGAGGGGGATCGGCTGATCAGAATTTGGTTCAGGTAGATGGCGCTCCCGTTTTTAACCCTTCCCATTTCTTTGGGTTTTTCTCTGTCTTTAGTCCTGATGCTTTGGATAATGTGGATTTATATAAAGGAAATATGCCCGCAAATTATGGGGGTAGGTTGTCCTCTTTGATAGATGTTTCATTAAAAGAAGGGAACAATCAGCAAATACATGGGCAAGGGGGGATAGGAAGCATTTCTTCTCGTTTGATGCTGGATGGACCATTATTTTCGGAGAAATCTACTTTTGCTATTTCTGCAAGAAGAACCTATGCTGACGTGTTTTTGAGACTATCCAATAATGAGGATGTGAAAAATAACAAACTCAATTTTCATGACCTAAGTGCCAAGCTTTCCTTTCTAATAGGCGATAAGGATAAATTGACCTTTTCAAGTTATGAGGGAAGTGACTTTTTGGGTTTAGATGAGCAATTTGGTTTAGGATGGAGAAACTGGGTTAGTTCAGGGCATTGGAGTCATACCATTTCTGAGAATTCTTTTTTTGATCTGGAGGCTTATCATTCCAATTACAAATATAAAGTGGAGTTTGAAGAGCCAAATACGGGGTTCTATTGGAATAATAGACTCTCTGAGTCAGGTTTAAAAGGGCAGTGGACTTGGATCAATTCAGATCGAATTCAATCTTATTGGGGTTTTCATAGTCAGTATTATCATTTTGCTCCGATTTTATTGGACCCAGCTGAAGATAGTGCGATCGAGTCCATTACCACGAATCCTAAAAATGGGGTTTTAAATAGTGGTTTTATAGGTATGACTGCTGCAATTACCCCTAGATTAAGTACAGAGATTGGGTTAAGAATGGGACTTTATACTCAAGTTGGGAAAGGGGTAGATTACTTGTACCAGGATGATATTCCTGATGATACCAATAATATTACGGATAGTGTTAGATATGGAAATTTTGAGCCTATTCGCTTTTATCATGGATTGGAACCAAGAGTCGCTTTCAGGTACTTGGTAAATGAGGAGTTTTCTATCAAAGCAGCATACAACAGGAATTTTCAATACGTTCAAATTGCATCCAACAGTTCGGCTGGTCTTCCCATAGATCGCTGGATTCTCGCAGGAAAATACATTGCTCCTTTAAGATCCGATCAAGTGTCCTTAGGCTTTTTCAAGAACTTTGATTCGGATAGATGGGAGTTTTCAGTAGAAGGATATGCAAAGAATTTCAAGAATGTAATTGATCTAAAAAATGGTGCTTCAGTCTTGTTTACTGATCAGGTAGAAACTGAATTATTAGCAGGCGACGGCTACTCATACGGTATGGAGTTTTTACTTCGAAAGAATGTGGGAAAAACAACAGGCTGGCTGGCTTATACCTACTCCAGAACTTGGAGAGAAATAGAAGGGATAAGTTTAGGAGAAAAATATAACCCAAGGTATGACAGACCTCATGATGTGACTCTAGTTTTAAATCATGAGTTTTCGCCATCCTGGTCAGCGGGATTGACTTTTGTCTATACAACTGGTCAGGCAGTAACATTCCCTGTTGGGATTTATGAATCGGATAATCAAATAGTACCTGTTTATCCAGATTACAGAAATCAGGATCGATTCCCTGATTACCATAGAATGGATGCCTCTGTGACCTGGAAGAACCCGAATAAAGGCAGAAAATGGAGGGGGAGCTGGAATTTTAGTGTTTACAACTTATATGGTAGGAAAAACCCTTTTGCATATGAGTTTCGAGAGATTTATAACGATCAGATCAATTATGATCCTGATGTGGACGGACCTATTGTTTCTGAAAAGCAAGGAGTGGTCATGACTTACTTATTTACGTTTTTACCTTCCATTACTTATAATTTTCAATTTTGATGAAAAGGAATCTACTGATCATATTTTCGGCTATCATTTTATTCTCTTGTCAGGAAGAAGTCGTTTTGCCGTTGGCAACATTGGATGAGGAAGTACCTGTTATCGAAGCGATTTGGACGGATTCAAGAAACTATAATGGAATTAAACTGACCCTTGCAGAAAATTATTTTGACACAACAGATGTCAAAGTGATTACAGATGCGGAGGTGAAGATCAGAGTTACAGGAACTCAAAAAATAATTCCATTTTACTTCAATAAAAATTCAGACGATTATCAGCCGATCAATGAATTTGAAGTTGCCAGGATAGGAGAGAATTATGAGGTATTGGTCAACTGGAACGGTAATGCTTATAGTGCGAAAGGGTTAATGCTAGAGCCTCCCACAGTAGATAGTTTGACCTATAGCTTTCAAGAAAAAAGGATTTTTAGAGATGAGGGATATTATATTAAGGTTTACGGTAAAATCCCATACCAAAATGATAACTATTACCGAATTAAAGTTATCGTGAATGATACGTTAAAGAATGATCGGAGCGACTATTTGTTGTTTGACGACACTTTTGGATTGACATTTTTTGAAGAAGGTTTAGAATTAAATTATGCCTTTGAAGAAGATGATCAAGTGAGGTTAGAGCTTTTTAGAATGAATGAAGACGCCTATAATTACTTTTCACAATTGGTGGGCTTACTCTATAATGATGGTGGGTTGTTTAGCCCACCGCCACAAAATCCAGACAGCAACTTTAAAGTGGATGTAGGAGAAGGAGATGTTTTAGGCTATTTCCTGGTTTCTCCTGTTTTAAGTGAAAAAGTAAAAATTGAAGAGAAGGAAGAATAAAAATTAAGGCAATGTATTTTATTTAATCTATTAATCGGTATATTGCAATATAATTATGGGGCTTACAAAAACAGACTTATTTACAGTAGAGCAAAACGAGTTGGCAAAACTTGCAAAGGCTTTGGCGCATCCAGCGAGAATTGCCATTATCCAGTATTTGTTGAAAACCAATTCTTGTGTAAATGGAACTTTGGTTCAGGAGCTAGGCTTGGCTCAAGCTACCATTTCTCAACACCTGCGAGAGCTAAAGGAAATAGGCTTGATTCAAGGAACTATTGAGGGAGTGTCTGTTAGTTATTGTATTAACCCCGGTAAGTGGGAGGAAGCGCAGTTTTTATTTAATCAGCTGTTTGATACTTATCAGTCAAGCTGTTCAAAAGGAGATTGCTGTTAAAAAAATTTGTACACATTCATCGTAAAATTACAATCATAAGAAATGAAACTTTCAGAAATTAAATCAAAATTACCTCAATTGAGCCAGTTGATATTTAGACTTCCGACCGGAGAAGCTGTTCCTGCTCATTTCCATGTCACTGAAATAGGTCAGATCAATAAAAGGTTTATAGACTGTGGTGGAAAAGTTAGAGATGAAAAAGCGATTAATTTTCAGCTTTGGGAGGCTGGCGATTACGACCATCGATTAGGTGCTGAGAAACTCTTGAATATCATCGACCTATCACAAAAAAAATTAGGTTTGGAAGATCTTGAGGTAGAAGTAGAGTATCAAGGAGAAACCATAGGGAAATACGGTTTAGAGTTTTTGAATGAAGAGTTTCAATTGACAGTAAAAATGACTGATTGTTTAGCAAAAGATTCTTGCGGAATTCCTCAGTCTGAGGCCAAACCAAGAGTTCGATTAGCTAACCTACGAGTAAAAGAGTCTAATTCCTGTTGCGCGCCAGATAGTGGTTGTTGTTAAGAAAGCTATGCTATCAAGTAAATTAGAAAAAAGTGTTTTAAAAATTCGGCAATTGCCAATTACAGAACATAGGAAAGAGGAACTGGAAGTTTTAGTGAAATATGTTTCTCAAAAGCTAAAATCAAAACAGCCAATTTTACTGAATTTTATTTGCACGCATAATAGCCGTAGAAGTCAGTTTGCACAGGTTTGGGGACAAGTGGCAAGCAGTTATTTTAAAATACCTGCCAAGTGTTATTCAGGTGGGGTTGAAATCACAGCGTTTAATCCTCGCGCGATAAAATCTTTAGTCTCCAGTGGTTTTAAGGTGGAGGGTAGTGATGGGGAAAATCCAATTTATGAAATTGAGTTTTCTCAATATCAGAAAGCTATTCTAGGTTTCTCAAAAAGATATGATGATCCCTCGAGCGCTAAAGAAGGATTTGCAGCCATCATGACTTGTGACCATGCGGATGAAAACTGTCCTATAATCCCTGGTGCAGAAAAGAGGATTTCTTTAAGGTATGAGGATCCGAAAGCTTTTGACAATACGGATATTGAGGAGGAAAAATATGAAGAACGATCTCATCAGATTGCCTCTGAGTTATTTTATGTTTTCGAAATTGTAGCCCAGAATAGGGGTGCAGAAGATTAAAGTAAGTCTACCTGCTTTTTTCAGACTTACTAAAACACTAAGAGAGGTGATTTCCCCCATTTTATTATCGGGGAGAATGTCTCTTAATTGATTATTTCCTTGGTTGAGCTTAAGAATATTCTTGAGCTCTCTTTTTTTAGCTAATTATTTTACCCCAAATTCCTCATTGATTTTTGACTATACATTAATGGTATAAGTTTGTGGAAAATATGGTTTAACCTTTTTTAAATATCTTTTTATTTAAAATTCGTAGTAATATGAAAAATTCGTAGGGTTTTTAAAAAATTCATTTTACATTAGGTTTATGAATGAATTAAACCATAACGAAGAACTGATTATGGGCATCTTTTGGAAGAGGGAAAATGCCTTGGTAAGAGATGTCTTGGAAGAACTCCCAGAGCCGAAGCCACCTTATACCACCTTAGCTTCAACGATTCGATTGCTTGAAAAAAAGGGGTTTTTGAGTCATAAGACATATGGGACCACTCATTTGTTCTTTCCTCTGATTTCACAGGAAGAGTATAGTAAGAAAAGTATCAACAGGATTGTTAAAAATTTCTTTGAAGGGTCAGTTGGTAACTTTTTGTCCTTTATGGTAAAGGAAAAGAATATCTCAGATGAAGAGATTCAGGATTTGCAGAAGTTGATAGATGAATACGATAAACCTGACAAGAAATGATAGAGTTACTAACCTATTTATTAGAAGCAAGCATTTGCCTAACTGTTGCCTTGATTTTCTATAAGGTAATGCTGAGCGATTTGACCTTTTTTGATTTAAATCGTCTCATATTACTCACCTTGCTTGGTGCTGCTTTAGTATTTCCATTGCTATCATTTGACCTGATACCCAATCAAACGATTTTTAAGGAAGTGACTCTTCCTACATTTTGGGTAGGGCAAGGTATGGAAAATGAAAGTGCTGGGATGGAAATCACCTGGGTAACTGTAGTATTTGGAATTTACTTAATGGGAGTCATTTGGACAGCTGTTCGACTGATTTTCGGGTTTATGCAGTCTTTCCGGTTACTGGGGAAATCAAACCTATTTTTCTATCAAGATAAATACATCGCAGAGCATCCAGAGTTCACGCCAGCATCATTTTTCCAATATATATTATTGCCAAAATTCCACTTGGATGATGAAGATCAACAAAGAATCATTTTACATGAATCAGTGCATGTAAATAAGAAACATAGTTGGGATTTATTATTTGTGCAGATGGCAAAAGTATTGTTTTGGTTTAATCCTTTGATTTATGCCTATGAAAATTCCATTCGGGAAGTTCATGAATTTCAAGCTGATCAAGGGGTGACGCATTCTTTCTCCCAGAGGGAATATTCTAGACTTTTACTCAAGCTGGTCAGCGCTGGAAGGGGCTGGCAGTTTATGAACAACTTTAACCAATTTCAAACCAAAAAAAGAATTATCATGATGAACAAAACTAAATCAAATAGAAGCCAATTGGTTCGCTTCTTAATGGCGATACCAGTCTTGGGGTTGATGTTTGTGGCTTTTTCCTGTGACTTGACCAACTCGGAAGAGGAGATAGAAGGACCTACTCAAGTAGAAAAATCAACTGCCATCGGACCATCTAATATGGCTGCGAGAATTGCTGATGTTGGAGCTGATGGAAAGGAAATTTTTGATGTGACGGAAGTTCAGCCGAAGCCTCCAGGAGGTATGGAGGGTTGGAATGCTTATTTGGCTGCTAACCTTAAATACCCAGAGCAAGCCAGAAAACTTGGAGTTGAGGGTACTGTTATCGCAGTTTTCGTAGTCAATTCTGATGGGAAAATTTCTGATGTTGAAATCTTAAGAGGAATAGGTGCCGGAGCTGATGAAGAAGCAATGAGAGTAATTAGAAATTCTCCGGATTGGACTCCTGCGACTCAACGAGGAACAAAGGTTAATTCTCGATTGAGATTACCGATTAGATTCAAACTTGGCTAATCAGGCTTAATTCAAACCTAAAATAATTTAAAAATGAAAACTTACGCTAAACCAACTATTTACACTGTTCTGATTTTATTGTTGACCATTTGCGTTGGAGTAAATTCTGGATATTCTCAGACGAGTGAAAGGGCATTAAAAGAGGTGGACGAGACTCCTGAATTTCCAGGGGGAATGGAAGCCCTGTTTAAATTCATGGGAGAAAATTTGAAATACCCAGAAGCTGCTCAGAAAAAAGGGATTGAAGGAACTGTTGTAGTCGCCTTTGTGGTCAAGAAAGATGGTTCCATTGAGAGTCCAGAAATCTTAAGAGGGATAGGAGCTGGTTGTGATGAAGAGGCAATAAGAGTAGTGAAGTCTTTTCCTAACTGGACACCTGGAGAAAAGGATGGTGAAAAAGTAAATACTCAAATGCAATTACCGGTCAAATACAAGCTTTAGTTGATGGTTTAATAATAGCAAAAGTCTCTGGGGATTAACCAGAGACTTTTTTTATATATTATTACGATTTATTCGTGATATTACGAAGTAATCGTAGGTTTTTATAAAAACTCTCATTACATTAGGTTTATGGAAGAGTTAACAGCCAATGAAGAGCAAATCATGCGAGTGTTTTGGAAGATTGAGAGAGGCATTGTAAGAGATGTTTTAGATCAGATTCCAGAACCTAAGCCACCTTATACAACTTTAGCTTCCGCTGTAAAAGTATTAGAAAAGAAGGGCTACCTAGGGCATAAAACTTATGGAAAAACAAATGAGTATTTCATTTTGATTCCCGAAAGTGATTATCGTAAAAAGAGTTTTAACTCATTGGTCAAAAACTTCTTTGATGGCTCAGTGGAGAATGTACTCTCTTTTTTGGTAAAGGAGAAAAAGGTTTCTGAGAAGGAATTGGAAGAATTACAAAAGATGATCGATAATTACGAAAAGAAATAGGAGATGGTATTCTTATTTACATATTTATTGGAAGCTAGTCTTGGGATCTTATTGGTGTTTTTGTTTTACAAAATCCTTATGGAAGATCTTACTTTTTTTTCCTTGGGTAGAGTAACCTTATTGGGTTTACTATCTGCTGCAGTTCTTTTGCCTTTATTTTCCTTTGAATTTCAGTGGCTAGGAGAAAGTGCCATTCGGCCTATTAATAATTCATTAAACTGGATGGAAGGGCAAGTAAATTCTGATTCATCTACATTGGAAAATCGATCTTTCAATTGGGTCAGCATTCTACAATTGGTTTATATAATTGGATTGATTTACTCTATTTCTAAGCTTGTCATTGGTTTGTTTAAAACCTGGAATTTGATCTCAAAATCTCAAAAATTAAAGACAGGAGATCATGTGATAGTGATTCATGAAAGGTTTATTCCAGCTTCATTTTTTAACTATATCCTATTACCAGAATATCCAGAAGGAAATCAAGAATTCAATCAGATTTTGCTTCACGAATCTGTTCATATCCGTAAAGGGCATACTTGGGATGTATTATTCCTGCAAGTGATCAAATCTATATTTTGGTTTAACCCTGTGATTTATGCCTTAGAAAAACAACTTCGGGAAATCCATGAATTTCAAGCAGATCAAGAAGTGACAAACAGCTATTCTCCAATTGCCTATTCTCGTCTTTTGCTCAAGCAATTGAGTAAAGACTGTGGATTACAATTCATGAATAATTTCAATCAATTTCAAACTAAAAAACGAATCATGATGATGAACAAATCAAAATCAAATGCTATTCAAAAGAATAGATTTCTACTCAGTATTCCCTTATTGGCTCTAATGATAGGACTGTTTTCCTGCGATATGGCCATTAACCAAGCGGATCTGACTGGAACTTGGACAGGAACTGATTTTCAGTTTGAGCAGTCGGAAGGGCCTGATTTAAGTGCTATGATAGAAGGAGGTAGAGCCTTGCACGAAGGAGGAAAATTGACTCTCAATGAAGATGGTACTATGAGTATTACTTCAGGTCAGGGAGAGATGAATGGCTCAGGAACGTATAGGTTTTATACCAATGGAAATATCCTCATCACAACAATGGATGGTGGAGAAGAAACCTCTTATGAAGTAATAAGTCTAAGTGAAGAGGAGTTGGTTACAAAGCATGATGTTGCAATGGATACCCCAATGGGAAAAGTAGCCGGTACGATCACACTGACTTATAAGAGATAAAAAATTTTAACTAAATCTACGATTTGTTCGTAGATTTTTCCTAAAATAAAAGCCAGCAGGGATTACCTACTGGCTTTTTTAATTGTCTTTTAAACTCATTTAATCCATGATGTCTCCAAAAAACAAGGCATTCAAAAAGAGTTTATTGGTTCCAAACCAAGTGCCTCTAAAATTAGGTGAATCATAGAAATTAATAACTCTTCCTCTACCTACCGGAGATATGATCAAACTAGCCGATTGCTTCATGAGTTCAAGGTTTTCATCAGAGATATAACCTCCTAATAAAGGGTCTTCGGTGTAGCGAATGGGAGTAAGATATTTATTTTGGCTAGGCTGGACAAAAATGGAGCTATTTCTATAGACAGGAAGTTGGTCTCTGCGGTAGCCATAAGTTATAGGATGAGTTAAATCCAGTTTTGCCATATAGATACTTCCGCCCACTGCTTTGGCACCTTCAAAAGCATTTCGATCAGCATAGGGGAGTGCTATTGGATCTGAATTTTCAGGCCGTTCTACCATTTTTTCATTGGTGATTCCTGCACGGTTTAACCATAAACTTGCAGATTTAAGTGAAACGATAGTTCCTCCTCTTTGAAGCCAGTCCTTCAGATGGTCAAGAAACCCTTCGGAAAAAGAGTTGTAATTGCCAGAAGGTAGCACCAGTGTGTTGTAATCAAATAAGTTTACTCGGCCCATATCATCGGAGTTTACTTTGGTGATTGGCATCCCAACTTGAGAATCCAATAAATACCAAATTTCTCCTGCTTCATAGCTAGAAACTCCATCACCAACCACCATAATGACTTTAGGTTCTGTAACAGCACCCACAAGGTTTGAACCCAAATCTATTCCCTGGAGATTTAATCCTGTCTTGGTTGCATAAACTTGTTGGTGATTTTTGTTCGCTAATTCCTTTAGCTTTTCCAGAAGTTCAGTTTCATCTAAATCCTGAAAACCCATTGGAATCATCAAGGTTCCAGCTCCAAATTCAACCACGTCTGATGTTGTTTGAGAAGTAAAGGGTCTGTTTATAACTTCTACATGAATTCCAGCCTTTTGTAAATCATTCAGCATTCTAGGAGCGTAGTAATCGGCCCAATCTATTAAGTATGCATAAGCTTTTCCTTCTGGAAATGGATATCCTATCTCTGAAACTTCCGTGACTTCATCTCCTGGTTTAATTCCAGAAGAAGTGGCAAATGGCATTCCATAGGTATGTGCCATAGTCCAAGTAGAGGCATCATAGAACACTGAGTCTGCAAATTCTGTAACTTCCTCAAACATGGATCTAACCATTCTGAATTGAGGTTGAGAGGTGGGAACTACCCAGGATTTTCCTTTTTTGAAAGAATAATTACCTAGGTCGATATCGCTGTCATTTTCATATACTTTTATGTGATGATCTAGCAAAAGCTTAACGAAAAGCTGATTTCGGCTTTCATCATATTCATCCCCAAAAACATAATTTCCTGCTGGATCATCAGAGCCTTCTGAAACAGCAGTTTCAAAAAACTCTCTTAAATAATCATGCATAAAATCCTTATTGTCCAGAGCCGCTTCCATGGTCGCAAGTGAACTTCTCACATGATTTCTTATCGTAAAAGCAAAGCTGATTTCTCCACGTTGGCTATTTTGCAAATGGCCACGACTACTGGCTTGCTCGAAAACCAAACCTAGTCCACCATGTATGTCTGGATAGGTACTTCCATAACCAGGGTAACTGTTGTCAAAAACCTCTTTTGTCCAATATAAACTTCCAATTTCATCTAAGTATTTGGAGAAATATTTAGCAAATCGAACATTGATGTCGTCGTAATTTTTTCTTGGAACTACAGGGTTTTCACTTCCATAAGGCTTGGTTGGTTCAAAGAAGTATGTGCTATTGGTACCCATTTCATGAAAGTCGGTGGTCACATTTGGATACCAGGTATGATACCAAGCGATTTTTGCCTGAGATTCAGGATGTGCAAGTGGAAGCCAGTCTCGATTTAAATCAAACCAATAATGGTTGGTTCTTCCTCCTGGCCAAACTTCATTATGCTCGCGATCCAAAGGATCAGCGACTGGAGGAAAACCTTTGTTGGTATTTGCCCAGTGGCTATGTCGATCTCTACCATCTGGATTGACCGTTGGGTCAAAGTGAACCACGGAATTTTCTCTAAGGTTGGTCGCAAGTTCCGATTGGGAAGCCATTAGCCAATAAGCAGTTAACATGGCTGCCTCGGCAGAAGAAGGTTCATTGCCATGAACACCATACCCTTGATGGATGATGGCAGGCATGCTGCTAACTTCAGGTTTAGATTGACTTGGATCAGCTAGCTGAAGTTGTTTCAATCTGATTTCTTCTAAGTTTTCCATATTGGAAGGTGAAGAAATAGTCAAAATGATTTTTGGTCTTAACTCATGAGTATACCCAATAGTCTTTAAACTGGCCATATCGGATATTTCATCCAGTTTTTCAAAGTATTTAACTATCAGGTCATAGCGAGTGTGCCATTCTCCAATTTCATAACCTAGGAAGTCAGAAGGGGAAGGAATAGCCGGGTCAAATTTTTCTCCAGGAAAGAAATAATTCTCCTGTCCAAAGGAAAATTGACTCAGAAAGATTCCAAGAATTAGTAGGGTAAGTGGTTTTTTCATAGTTACAATTTATTTCAAATTCATTTAGAATTGGGTTGAATGACATAAAAATCCATCAATGGTGTTTTGATTGCTATCATTTTGCAGTAATTTATCCCCGTAGATCTTAACCTAAAATAATCTTCCTATGAAAAAGATTTCGCTGACACTAGCGGCAGCAGTTTTTACAATGAGTTTGAGTACTTTGGCTTTAGGCCAGGAAAAGACTCCACCACCAATGAAACCAGAGGCGACAGAATTTTATACACCTGTACCACCAAAAGTCACTCCAGGAGCAAATAATACAGCCCCCCCATCCGATGCGATCGTGCTTTTTGATGGAACAAGTTTGAATAATTTTGTTAGTGCTAGAGATGGTTCAAGTCCTGCAGAATGGACAATAGAAAATGGTGAGCTTGTGGTAACCAGAGGTAAAGGGGATATTCAATCAAAAATACCTTTTGGTGATGCTCAATACCATGTAGAATGGTCTGCACCTACAGAAATTGTGGGAGAAGGGCAAGGAAGAGGAAACTCTGGTTTCTTCTTGATGGGCTTATATGAAGTTCAAGTTTTGGATAGTTATGAAAGTAAGACCTACACCAATGGTCAAGCAGGAAGTATTTACAAGCAATTTCCTCCATTGGCAATGGCATTGAGACCAGCTGGAGAATGGAATTACTATGATATCATCTTTAAAGCACCACGCTTTAACAAAGATGGCATTGTAACTTCCCCTGCAACTGTTACTGTTTTAATGAATGGTGTATTGGTACAAAATCATGTGATTCTTAAAGGCCCAACCGAATACATTGGTATTCCAAACTATAAAGCTCATCCAGAAGAGTTGCCAATCAAATTACAAGATCATGGCAATCCAGTAAGATTTAGAAATATCTGGGTTCGTAAGCTATAATTACTAATCTAAAATGGAGCAGGATTTAACTATTCTGCTCTTTTTTTTCAATACTCTCAATAACCCAAAAAACCATGTCATCAAGAAGAAGATTTATTCAAAATACCATGTTGGTAGGGGCAGGATTAAGTATGCCCCAAATACTCACAGCCTCTGATTTTGGAAGATTTACCCGCAAAGTAAAACCATCTGATCAGCTCAATTATGGGCTTATCGGAGCAAACGGGATGGGTTGGTCAAACATGAGCGCACATTTAAAATTGCCTGAGGTAAACTGCGTCGCGATTGCAGATGTAGATCAAAGCGTGCTGGATAGGAGAAGTGAAGATGTTTTCAAACTTCGAGGCACGCGACCGAAACTTTATAAAGATTATAGAAAATTACTCGAAGATCCAGATATCGATATTGTGATCATTGGAACTCCAGATCATTGGCATTGTCTGATCATGTGTGATGCTGTTTCTGCAGGAAAGAATGTCTACGTAGAAAAACCCATTGCAAATACCATTGAGGAATGCCAACTAATGGTGAAAGCTCAAGAACGCTATGGAAAAGTAGTACAGGTTGGGCAATGGCAGCGATCAGGTTCTCAATATGCCCAGGCAATTGATTATGTAAAATCAGGGAAATTGGGTCAAATCAGATTGGTAAAATGCTGGGCATACCAAGGATGGATGAAGCCGGTTCCGGTATTGCCAAATGGTCCTGCGCCAGATGGAGTGGATTATAAAATGTGGCTAGGACCAGCACCTGAGCGTCCATTTAATCCAAATCGTTTCCATTTTAATTTCCGTTGGTTTTGGGATTATGCTGGTGGATTGATGACAGATTGGGGAGTTCATGAGATCGATATTGCACTTTATGCGATGGGAGTAAGTGCTCCTAAATCCGTAATGGCCTCTGGTGGGAAATTTGCCTATCCAAATGATGCTTCTGAGACACCGGATACGCTTCAGACAGTGTATGAATATGATGGATTCAATATGCTTTGGGAGCATGCTACAGGCATCGATGGAGGAAACTATGGCACGACTGAAGGAATTGCATTTATCGGAAACAATGCCACTTTGGTAGTGAATAGAGGGGGATGGAAAGTGATTCCTGAAACCGAAAACAAAGATGGTCAGCGTGTTCCAAAAGTAGCAGAAGTTCCTCATACTCCTGGAGCTGGAAGTGCTTTGGATCATCATGCTAAAAACTTCATCGAAGCGGTAAAAGCGAATGATCCGAGTTTGTTGAATTGTGCGATTCAAACTGGAAGTGTAGCAGCAATCAATGCACAAATGGGGAATATTGCCTATAAAACTGGTAAGAAAGTTTATTGGGATGCAGAAAAGAATCTATTTACCGATTCTGAAGCAAATCAATTGATTAAAGCCCAATATCATAATGGATGGGAATTGCCGAAAGTATAAATTGAAATACGATTGACGAAATAGGAACCCTTCGAAGAAATTTGAAGGGTTTTTATTTTAACTTCCCAACATGAAATTCCTCCAATCAACAACCTTTTACCTGCTTTTAATTTTTCTCTATTCCTGTAAATCAACTTCCCAGTGGGAAGGGCAGGGGCCTATTCAAATAATTCCTACGGAAAGTAAAGAAATCAACCTTCAAGAAAGGAGAACATTTGATTTAGAGAATGGGCTTTATTTTTCAAATCAGTTTGAAGGCGCAAGACTTAATGATGCCATAAGGATCAATGATACCTTGGTTTCTATTACCATCTTACCGGAAAACGAACCCATCAACCCAAGTCCATGGTATGCTTTTAAAATTTGGACTGAAAGCCCTCAGGATTTCTGGATTAAATTCACTTATTCTGATAAAGGATTTCATCGATATTATCCAAAAATAAGTAAGGATGGAAACTCCTATTCCAATGTAGATTCGACTGATTTTGTCTTACCAGTTGTTGGAGAAGAAAGACCCAAAGAAGCTTTTTTAAAAGTTCAGAGCTCTCAGGATACTACTTGGATTGCTGCTCAGGATTTAGTCGGAACTCAGCATGTGGCGGATTGGAAAGAAAGTTTGATGGGATTTGATTTTGTGGAAAAAATCAAGATTGGAGAAAGCAATCAAGGAAGGCCATTGGAGATTTTGAAAATCGGAAATGCTGATGATCAACATATGCTAATGGTGATTTCCATGCAGCATCCACCCGAATTAACTGGCTATTTAGCAATGAAGGCATTTGTAGAGGAGATTGTTGGAGATACTCCTGCTGCCAAGAAGTTTAGAGCAAATTATAATTTGTATTTAATGCCTCAAATAAACCCTGATGGCGTTGGTAATGGGCATTGGAGACATAATTCAGGTGGAATAGATCTTAACAGAGATTGGGTGAATTTCAATCAGCCCGAAACAAAGGCCTTGTCTGAATTTATGGAAAAGAAAGTGGAAGAATCAGGAGGGAAGTTTGTTTTTGCAGCTGACTTTCATTCTACTTGGGAGGATATTTTTTATATCAATAACCAAGAATTAAAAGGTAATTTTCCTGGCTTGATTCCAAAAGTTATCAAGAGATCTTCCAAAAGGATTCCTGATTATATTCCCAATATTCGCCCTAATGAAGGCGTTCAACGAAGCGTTACTTCAAATTCTTATTTTTATTTCGTTCATAAAGCTGAATCAATGACTTTTGAAGTAGGAGATAACACAGAAAGGGATGTTATAAAAATGAAAGGGAAGTACTTAGCTGAAGAGTTGATGAAGATATTAAATAAAAAGAACTAGAATTGGTTAGTTAAATTCCTCAGAACATAAAAAAAGCCGCAAAAAATTGCGGCTTCTTTGATAATTGAATATTGCTAGAATGCTAATGCGGCCAGCCCTAACTTGGATTTAAGGGGATTGATCGATTTGAGTATTTTCCCGGAATATTTTTTAAACAAATCACTTCCCAAAAGGTCTGTAAGGAACTTTGTTCTTTTATTCTTAAGTCCAAGGAAGCTAGCTTTTTTGTCCTCATCTGAGGCTGAACTGTCACTGATTTTCATTAATTCATCAACAAAACTTTTATTGTTTTTCTCAAGCTTGTCTTGTTGACTTGAGCTAAGATCAAGCCCACCTGTATCATTTAGTATCCCCGTTACTTGGGAAGCCAAATCCAGCTTAGGTATTTTGAGACCTTGAGCCTGCGTTGTAAATCCGATTAGAGTAAATACTGCTAATAGAGTTAGTAATTTGAAGTTTTTCATAAAATAAGAGTAGCAAGTTTATACTTAGTTTTAAAAGGTCTAATTTTTTTCTTTATTGATTTTTTGTACTTCTTGGCGTTGTTTTCTCCAAGTATTTTTGAAAATGCATTGGATTGCTTTTTGCCGAGTGATAAAATGGATTTTTTCTTTTCTTCATCGTTGGAATCACTTCCTGCAATTTTAATTACCTGATCTAAGAAATCACCATTGGATTTCTTCAATTCCTCTTTTTTGGAAGCATCAATCGAGAGTTCTATATCAGAGGGAGAGAAGGCCTCCATCATGTCTTTTTTAAAGTCAGGAGAAGGCAGCTTGATTTTCTGAGCATAAGTAGTTTGAATTGACATGAAGGCCAAAACTAGAATGCCTAAGTACAGTGGGGCATACTTTCTCATCATTTCAATTATTTAAATAGACCTTTTCCTAAATCCATTAATCCACCTAAATCCATTCCTCCTTTACCGTTTCCTCCCCCCATTAGAGATCCTAAAAGGTCTGTCGGGTTTACTTTGCCAGAATTCCCTTGAAGCGCAGAAACCACAGAAGACATGATGTCTTGATTATCTTGTGGTGCATCGTTTACACGCTTATTGAAAAAGTTTAAAATCATGGGTAAAGCAGCTGCAGCAATACTCATTGCTTGTTCTTTGCTGATCCCAAGTTTTTCAATTAAACCTTCGGAAACATTGCTTTGTAATTGATTGACTATCGGTGAATCTGGTGAAGTTTCGGCGCCTGAAAACATTTCTTTGACTCCATTCATATCTCCTGTAGCTACCTGCTTCTGAAGACTCGAAAAAATAGACTCTTTTAATGCACTTGCTGATGATTTTGGGTTTTCTTGATTCATGCCCGAAAGCATTTCTTCCAAAGGTCCCTCAGCTAAATTTAATAGTTGATCTAACATGATTTTAAAAGTTTGTATTAGCTAAAGTTCATAATATTCTGTCTTTTATCCTATTAAAAACTCTAAAGCTAAAAAAATCTATTTGTGATATTCTCCTTTTTAGGTAAAAAAAAGCCTCTTGGGAGGCAATCCAAGAGGCAAGTGGAATAATTATTAAAAAGGTCAATTACTGATTTGTACTAAGGTGAAGGGTAGGCAAAATCTCCCATTTGAACTACTGCCGAAGGATTTTTCTTATTGACTTCGTCCGCAAATTGCTGAAGTCTTTTTTCGGCATCATGAATGATATCCTGATGCAGGTCAGTTATTAGCCCAATACTAACTTTTGCATTAAGTTTTCTAGCAAAGATTTCTGATAGATTCGGAACAAAAATGGTTTTTCCGCCAATCCTGAAGCCTAAAGAAAACTCCTCCTGTTCATTTCTTAAGCGATGATCTCTTTAATCTCTAATAATGAATCTAAGATATAATCAGGCCTTCCATCGATCAACTGATCTTTGGTTTGAGCTCCTGTGGTAACTCCTAAGTTAAGTCCACAACCTGCATTTTTTCCTTCTTCTATATCCACCACAGAATCCCCGATTTTAGCTACTTTACTAGCATCGGAAACTCCCAATTTCTCCATTGCCACCAATATCATGTCTGGAGCAGGGCGACTGTTTTTTACGTCATCCGCGGTAACTAATAAATCAACAGTCTCACCTACTTTCCAATTTAATTTGTCCAATAGTGAAAGGGCCGTTTTTTGATTGTACCCGGTATTCAAAACCACTTTTATTCCTCTATCCATGAGGTAGCTAAAAAGGCTTTCGGTACCATCATAAGTACTTACGTCCAAATTTTCATAAGCCTCTTTTAAAGTGACTAAAAACTCCGAAAAAGCGATTTCTGCATCAGAATTGATCTTTTCTTCATCACTATAGGTCGTTTTTAACACATCTTTTATAGCCTGCAGTTTTTCTTTTCCCCCTCCATGAAGCAAAACTGTATCTAAAGAAAAGTTATTCCCTAAATTATTTATCGCTTTTTGAAGTGATTTATAGACCACATTGTTCTCGTTGACGGTCGTGCCTGCCATATCGAAAACGATCATGTCAATTTCTGGTTTTTTACTCATCGTGAATATTGTTTTTGAAATTTATGGTTTGACACCAATTCTATATTTTCCTGATGTATTGGCTATTTCAAATGCCTCATCTAATTTTTCTAATGGATATTCTTCAGCTACCAAACTTTCGAAAGGGTATTGATTCTTGCTGATTTCAAGAAATTCAATAGCAAATGCCAAATCTTCTGGTTTGTAGTTATGGAGTCCTTTTATTGTCAGTAACCTACGAACGATTTGTTCCGCATTAAATGAGAAATCTCTCTGGGAATATACGGCCCCAACCCATATGGAAATGCCACCAATGTTTAAGATTTCCAAACCTTTCTCCATAGCATCCGGGGAACCACTGGTATCGATAACCAAATCAATTCCATCCCATTCTTTTGCCTTAGAAATGATTTCTTCAGTCTTTAATGAAGCATCAAGCGCTTGGTCAGCTCCAAATTTTTTTGCTAATGCCATTCTATCAGGATCTATGTCCATGGAAGTGACATTATTGGCACTTGCATATTTGGACATGGCGCAAGCAGATAATCCCAACATTCCGGCACCTATTACCAAAACATTTTTCCCTGTGACGTCGCCTGCCAAACGGATAGCACCTGCAATGGTAGCATGAGTGCAATTGAGAGGGGTAGCTTCTTTGGCGTTGATGTTTTTTGGGATTTTAAATATATCTGTTCCTGCCCTCAGGTGACAATGTGTTGCAAAGCCCCCGTTTAAAGCATTGTTTTGAGTCATTTCTTCATGACCGTATTTAAATAGATCCTCTGATTTTTGTGGGAATCCTTTCTTGGCCATTTTTCCATTGTGGTCATGGGCATATACGGACCAGGTAACCAAGTCACCAATTTTTAAAGAATTGCCAAAATAATCATTGACCCCACCTTCAGCGAGTAGAACAACTTTTCCAATCACCTCATGGCCTAATACACTTGGTGTATGGGCATTTCTCCTTCCATAAAAGGTATGGAGATCACTGGTGCATATGGTGGAGTAGCTGATTTCTATTAGAACTTCCTGCCTTTTTAACTCTGGAAATTTTACTTTCTTTGATGAAAATGGTTTCTGGATTGCTCCAAAAACCATGGCAGTTGCTTCATTATTGCACATAGTCTGTTCTACTAAAGGTTGTCTCAATAGTTTTTTGAGACTTTAGGTTTGTAAAAGATTATACAAATAACATCAAAAATTTTCCAAATAGGAAAAATAATTTCTATTTCAGAAAAGATAATAATCACTTAATATTGGGGACGAAGTAAAGTTCAATTCTAAAATTACCTTTGGATTCCAAAAAAGAGATGAGGTTTAATAAATCTAACAATTGATTTGAAACTCTAAAACTTCGAGTTAGTAAATATTTCTTCTTTTCAATCTCCATTAAAAAGAAAGAATTAGCGACAATCTAAAAGTAAAAAAGCTGATATTAATTTTCCTTAAATGAAAAACAATTCCTCTGTAAACATTAGCTCAACCAGTCGGTATTCCACAATCTGGTTAATGGTCGGAGCATTTTTATGTTATACAGGAATGTATGCTGTAAGGAAATCATTTTTGGCAGGGCAATATTCCGAACTTGACTTTTATGGCTTTGATTACAAAACTGTTTTAGTGATTAGCCAGGTACTTGGTTATATGCTGTCAAAGTTTGTAGGCATCAAAATGGTATCCGAAATGAAACCTGAGTTTAGGACGAAATACCTGATATCACTGGTGACTTTTGGAATGTTGATGTTACTGCTATTCGCGTTTCTACCCAATAATTTAAAGCCATTGGCTATGTTTTTCAACGGTTTACCCTTGGGGATGATATTTGGGTTGGTTTTATCTTATATAGAAGGGCGAAAAAATACAGAGCTATTAGCAGCAGCACTTAGTGCAACTTTTATTTTTTCCACAGGCTTTGTGAAAACTGTCGGGCTTTGGTTGATGCAATGGTTTAATGTAGGGGAGTTTATAATGCCTTTCTTAACCGCATTACTCTTTTTTCCTGTGTTTTTGGCATCTATCAAGATGCTGAATAAAGAGCAGGTTAGAACTCAAGAAGATTTGGATCAAAGGACAGAAAGGGTTCCTATGAACTCTAAGGAAAGGATGCGATTTCTTCGGGAGCATGGAATGGTGTTCATTGGACTTGTAGTGGTTTATGTCCTTTTGACTGTTGTTCGAGATTTTAGAGACAATTTCATTGTTGAGTTCTGGGCTGAGCTAGGTGCGGATGGAAAACCTGAACTGGTGACCTTGACAGAAATTCCTGTTGCAATCATAGTTCTTATTATTGCGGCTTTTGGAGTACTTATCAAGGATAACAAGAAGGCCTTCCAATGGGGGATCTATTTGAGTATTGCTTGTTGTTTTACGATTATCCTAGTGACTTGGATGTTTGAAAAGCAAGCGATATCTCCAGTATGGTGGATGATTATTAACGGAATAGGCCTCTACCTACCCTATATATTATTCCACTGTATGATTTTTGAAAGGTTCTTAGCCCTCTTGAGATTCAAGGGGAATGTTGGATTCTTATTCTATACAGCAGATGCTTTAGGCTATACAGGAAGTGTTGGAGTATTGCTTTTTAAAGAGTTTAGCAATACAAAAGTTACCTGGGTCAATTTTTTAACAGACTTAACCCAGTTTTCAGGAATAGTAATGCTCCTGGTGTGTGTATTGACTTTATTTCTCCTAAGAATAAAAATTAAAAAATCCCCAGAATTGAGAGTAAAGCTTAATTCATAGTGATGAAATATACTACGAGCAAAATCGCCTCATTACTTTGGGTATTTTTTGGAACGTGGGGCATTTCTCCATCAAAGAAAAGTGAGTCCCCTTCCTCCATTTCCAAAGTTTCATCTCCTAACTCATAGGTCAATTTCCCCTTGATTAAATAGATGTATTCAAAGCCGGAAGTAGACAATTTTTCTCTTTGCGCATGACTATCCAAAGTCAAAAGTGAAATCTCCATCGACGCTTTATCGATTGGGAAATTTAAAATCATCTGATAATGGTACCCAACAGAATCTTCCTCTTTAGAAAGGGAGACATAATCCTCTTTTTTGCGAAAGATAAAGCCGTTGAAATCTCCATCAACTTTTAAATCCGAGAAGAAATCCGCCAAGTTTAGGTTGAGGGTATTAATGATTTGCATCAAAGATGGAATTGTAGGGATTACTCTTCCATTTTCAATCTTGGAAAGCATCGCTATACTCATTCCAGACTTATCGGCAAACTCACCTAGTTTCCATCCCTTTTCTTTACGAATTCCTTTGATCTTGTTACCTATCTGTATTGTTAAGTGCTCGGGGCTAGTCATATTTTTATAGATGTCTTTCCATTAATTATTCACCAAGAGAATATGAATTAACGAAAATGATATTTAATACGGGCTAAAATTAAAAGTTGACAGTTATTTTTCTTTAGGATTACAAAGAAAGTTGATGTAGAAAGGTTCAATTACCAAAGACATCTCGGATAGACTCTAAATAATCAAAGCCATGTCCTTCAGTAGGTTCGATGTAATTTCCTTCCAGATATTCATTCCAACAGCAAATCATGACCGTATTTCCATTGCTGGGCCTGTATTTCCTGGATACTTGTTGAGCCTCCTTTAATTTGGCGGTGAAAGTAGCTTTGGTACTATGAACTTTATCTTTTTGTGGTTCACTTGGGAATCCGGTTTGTTGTGGCCAGGTTCCTCCGGCAGGTCTCATATCCCAACCCATCGCCACAGGAACCTGATATTCGAAATTAGGATCATTCTTGAATTTCTCTGACCACATATTCCAATGTCCCTTATAGGTTTCCCGCATATCTGCAAAGGACTTATTATCCTTTTCCATAAAGTTGTGATAGACATATGCAGTCATTCCTTCAAATCCCATGTCTTTCAACCTTGGCACATATTCCTGAAGCAATTGTTTGTTCTGATAGCTTCCGCCTTCCCAAGGTTTTGAGGGATTCTTTGCAACCCATTTTGTTGGTAAACCATAGGCTCTTTCTCTTTCCAACATAGGCCCCGCGGTTACGGCAATAAATTTAATTCCGGGAAGTCCTGCTTTTTTTGCGGTTGCTTGAGATAAGTCCAAAAGATCTTTGAGTTTCAAGCCATAAAAAGCTGCACGCGATTCGGCATCTGAGGAAAGTAGAAATAGACAATGGGTCTTCCATCTTTTTCTTTTAAATAATCTCCCCTGGAGAAATATTCATCAATCCATAGTTGGGTGATTTTCTCATGAACTTTCAAGTAAAGTTCCTTGTCAGGTTTTTCACCTTCGTAGTTCGCTTTCCTGGCTTTTGCATCCGGTGAACCTATTTCCAACCAGTGCATCCAGCGTTCATGGCTATCATCACACCAGTTGATAGCCCATTTCATCTGCTTCTCTTTTGGAAGTTTAGCATTGACATCCAGAAGTACTTTCAATTGGTCTCCCCATTCTACCAAACCTGGAACAGCCACTCGTCCATCACGGTTGGTGTCGATCTTCCATCCTTTTGGATAATATATTTTAGACTGGGGACCAAAATAGAGATGGTAATAATAATGACGTCCGTAAAACCAATCGTATGCAAAGAAGTCTATCCCATAGCTTTTCATATACTCTAACTGCTTTTTAATCACTTCCGGATCATCGCGTTTGTAAAAGCCTTTGAGCTCTTCGATAGGTTTTCGATCTAGATAAGGACCCTGGTAGGGATATTTATTGTTGTAAATTCTACCTTTTGGTCCCCAGATACCAGGATTTTGTAAGCTTGAGCAATCCCCTCTACCCGTAAGACAAGACCAAAAACTATCCCTGTCAACCGATGGGTCAGGGGAGGTGTTCCAGGAAGGCATAAAATAGACTCCGACTAATTCTTCATTGTTATCTTGATTTAATGAAGCATCGAAAGTTGCTATTCCGGCAGATAATTTTTGAGTTGTGAGAGTTGTGCTTTTTTCGCAAGAAAAAAGTAGCGTGACAAGAACTATTAAAACAAAAGAATTTTTCAAAATATTGAAATTAAGAAGGTTAATGCCTTAAAAATACAGGAATAATGCCATTTGTGTAAAATATCACTTGTGTTTTAGGTTAAAATCCGCTGCAATAAATGAACGGCAAAAAAAAATATATGTAAAACATAAAACAGTTATTAAAAAACAAATTAATTCTTTATTTATGTGGAAAGTTAAGAATAGTGTCCTTAGTAAGCCCTTGGTAACTAGCGTATTTTGAGTGAATTTTTATCGGGGCTTAAAGAACTTGAGATTTTTAATACAGCCTATGAAAAATATCTACAAACCCACAGCCTTTCTAATGTTGAGTTTGACGCTTTTCCTGATGATGGGGAACGTCTTCTCAGTAAATGCCCAAAGTGGCACTGCCACAGTTACCACGGATAAGGAGGATTATCAACCTGGTGATATAGTAATCATTACAGGTTCAGGATGGCAACCAGGTGAAACAGTCACTCTTCATATAGATGAAGATCCTAAACCTTCAACTTGTATGCTTCCTCATGATATGACAGCAGTGGCTGATTCTAATGGGAATATTTACAATGATCAAATGCTGATTAAGGAGAATCACCTTGGTGTGACCTTTACTTTGACAGCTACAGGAGAGAGTTCGGGTTTAGTGGCTACAACTGTGTTTACGGATGCTCTTCTTTTTAGTGCTTCACTAGTTACAAACCCATTAACAATTTGCCCAGGTACAAATGCTCAGTTTACTTTTGTTATTTCAAATAACACAACTTCTAGTTCTGGTCCTGGTTCTGGTCCTGGTTCTGGTCCTGGTTCTGGGCAAAATGGCACAAATGGAGCCAATGGAAGGTTAGGGGCAATTAGAGTTGCAATTCCTTTAGGATTTACAAATCTTTCAATTACACCGATTCCAAATTGGGAAATTAACGTTGATCAAGCCTATGTGACTTTAAATGCGCTTTCTAATAATGATAAGATTCAGCAGGGACAGTCATTGGAATTGATTTTTACTGCTGATGTCGCTTCAAATTTAATAGGAACTTTTGAGTGGACGACTGAAGCATGGGTTAGTAATGATTTAAGTGGTACAAAATACCCGGCAATAGGTACTATTGATAACCCTGGTGTCCAACCGTCGACGACTTTGTTGGTCTCTACAAGTGTATCTGATCCTGAAAACACAGGAGTTACATATGGTTCTGATGCTTTGTTTTCTGTTACTACTTCAGGCACTGGAATAGCTTATCAATGGGAAGAATTTAATGGCTCTTGGTCACCTCTTGTTAATGGAGGAATATACTCGGGAGTAAATACTGCAACGCTTACTTTGACGAAACCAAGCGTTAGTTTGTCTGGGAGAAAATATAGAGTTGTGGTAACTGGTGATTGTGGTTCTGTTACTAGTGATGGGAATGCTACTTTAACTGTTTCACCAAAGCCAATCACTGGAAACTTCACAGCTGACAATAAGGTATACGACGGCAACAACAGCGCAACGGTATTGACCAGAACCCTGAATGGGGTGATCTCACCGGATGCGGTAACCTTGACAGGCGGAACAGCAACATTCTCGGATGAGGATGTGGCCACAGGCAAGACAGTTACCTTAACAGGTGCAACGTTATCGGGAGCAGATGCAGGCAACTACAGCCTGGGTTCAGTGGCGACTACACAGCAGACATCACAGCGTTGGAAATCACTGGAAACTTCACAGCTGACAATAAGGTATACGACGGCAACAACAGCGCAACGGTATTGACCAGAACCCTGAATGGGGTGATCTCACCGGATGCGGTAACCTTGACAGGCGGAACAGCAACATTCTCGGATGAGGATGTGGCCACAGGCAAGACAGTTACCTTAACAGGTGCAACGTTATCGGGAGCAGATGCAGGCAACTACAGCCTGGGTTCAGTGGCGACTACAACAGCAGACATCACAGCGTTGGAAATCACTGGAAACTTCACAGCTGACAATAAGGTATACGACGGCAACAACAGCGCAACGGTATTGACCAGAACCCTGAATGGGGTGATCTCACCGGATGCGGTAACCTTGACAGGCGGAACAGCAACATTCTCGGATGAGGATGTGGCCACAGGCAAGACAGTTACCTTAACAGGTGCAACGTTATCGGGAGCAGATGCAGGCAACTACAGCCTGGGTTCAGTGGCGACTACAACAGCAGACATCACAGCGTTGGAAATCACTGGAAACTTCACAGCTGACAATAAGTATACGACGGCAAAACAGCGCAACGGTATTGACAGAACCTGAATGGGGTGATCTCACCGGATGCGGTACCTTGACAGGCGGAACAGCAACATTCTCGGATGAGGATGTGGCCACAGGCAAGACAGTTACCTTAACAGGTGCAACGTTATCGGGAGCAGATGCAGGCAACTACAGCCTGGGTTCAGTGGCGACTACAACAGCAGACATCACAGCGTTGGAAATCACTGGAAACTTCACAGCTGACAATAAGGTATACGACGGCAACAACAGCGCAACGGTATTGACCAGAACCCTGAATGGGGTGATCTCACCGGATGCGGTAACCTTGACAGGCGGAACAGCAACATTCTCGGATGAGGATGTGGCCACAGGCAAGACAGTTACCTTAACAGGTGCAACGTTATCGGGAGCAGATGCAGGCAACTACAGCCTGGGTTCAGTGGCGACTACAACAGCAGACATCACAGCGTTGGAAATCACTGGAAACTTCACAGCTGACAATAAGGTATACGACGGCAACAACAGCGCAACGGTATTGACCAGAACCCTGAATGGGGTGATCTCACCGGATGCGGTAACCTTGACAGGCGGAACAGCAACATTCTCGGATGAGGATGTGGCCACAGGCAAGACAGTTACCTTAACAGGTGCAACGTTATCGGGAGCAGATGCAGGCAACTACAGCCTGGGTTCAGTGGCGACTACAACAGCAGACATCACAGCGTTGGAAATCACTGGAAACTTCACAGCTGACAATAAGGTATACGACGGCAACAACAGCGCAACGGTATTGACCAGAACCCTGAATGGGGTGATCTCACCGGATGCGGTAACCTTGACAGGCGGAACAGCAACATTCTCGGATGAAGGATGTGGCCACAGGCAAGACAGTTACCTTAACAGGTGCAACGTTATCGGGAGCAGATGCAGGCAACTACAGCCTGGGTTCAGTGGCGACTACAACAGCAGACATCACAGCGTTGGAAATCACTGGAAACTTCACAGCTGACAATAAGGTATACGACGGCAACAACAGCGCAACGGTATTGACCAGAACCCTGAATGGGGTGATCTCACCGGATGCGGTAACCTTGACAGGCGGAACAGCAACATTCTCGGATGAGGATGTGGCCACAGGCAAGACAGTTACCTTAACAGGTGCAACGTTATCGGGAGCAGATGCAGGCAACTACAGCCTGGGTTCAGTGGCGACTACACAGCAGACATCACAGCGTTGGAAATCACTGGAAACTTCACAGCTGACAATAAGGTATACGACGGCAACAACAGCGCAACGGTATGACCAGACCCTGAATGGGGTGATCTCACCGGGATGCGGTAACCTTGACAGGCGGAACAGCAACATTCTCGGATGAGGATGTGCCACAGGCAAGACAGTTACCTTAACAGGTGCAACGTTATCGGGAGCAGATGCAGGCAACTACAGCCTGGGTTCAGTGGCGACTACAACAGCAGACATCACAGCGTTGGAAATCACTGGAAACTTCACAGCTGACAATAAGGTATACGACGGCAACAACAGCGCAACGGTATTGACCAGAACCCTGAATGGGGTGATCTCACCGGATGCGGTAACCTTGACAGGCGGAACAGCAACATTCTCGGATGAGGATGTGGCCACAGGCAAGACAGTTACCTTAACAGGTGCAACGTTATCGGGAGCAGATGCAGGCAACTACAGCCTGGGTTCAGTGGCGACTACAACAGCAGACATCACAGCGTTGGAAATCACTGGAAACTTCACAGCTGACAATAAGGTATACGACGGCAACAACAGCGCAACGGTATTGACCAGAACCCTGAATGGGGTGATCTCACCGGATGCGGTAACCTTGACAGGCGGAACAGCAACATTCTCGGATGAGGATGTGGCCACAGGCAAGACAGTTACCTTAACAGGTGCAACGTTATCGGGAGCAGATGCAGGCAACTACAGCCTGGGTTCAGTGGCGACTACAACAGCAGACATCACAGCGTTGGAAATCACTGGAAACTTCACAGCTGACAATAAGGTATACGACGGCAACAACAGCGCAACGGTATTGACCAGAACCCTGAATGGGGTGATCTCACCGGATGCGGTAACCTTGACAGGCGGAACAGCAACATTCTCGGATGAGGATGTGGCCACAGGCAAGACAGTTACCTTAACAGGTGCAACGTTATCGGGAGCAGATGCAGGCAACTACAGCCTGGGTTCAGTGGCGACTACAACAGCAGACATCACAGCGTTGGAAATCACTGGAAACTTCACAGCTGACAATAAGGTATACGACGGCAACAACAGCGCAACGGTATTGACCAGAACCCTGAATGGGGTGATCTCACCGGATGCGGTAACCTTGACAGGCGGAACAGCAACATTCTCGGATGAGGATGTGGCCACAGGCAAGACAGTTACCTTAACAGGTGCAACGTTATCGGGAGCAGATGCAGGCAACTACAGCCTGGGTTCAGTGGCGACTACAACAGCAGACATCACAGCGTTGGAAATCACTGGAAACTTCAGAGCTGACAATAAGGTATACGACGGCAACAACAGCGCAACGGTATTGACCAGAACCCTGAATGGGGTGATCTCACCGGATGCGGTAACCTTGACAGGCGGAACAGCAACATTCTCGGATGAGGATGTGGCCACAGGCAAGACAGTTACCTTAACAGGTGCAACGTTATCGGGAGCAGATGCAGGCAACTACAGCCTGGGTTCAGTGGCGACTACAACAGCAGACATCACAGCGTTGGAAATCACTGGAAACTTCACAGCTGACAATAAAGTATACGACGGCAACAACAGCGCAACGGTATTGACCAGAACCCTGAATGGGGTGATCTCACCGGATGCGGTAACCTTGACAGGCGGAACAGCAACATTCTCGGATGAGGTGTGGCCACAGGCAGACAGTTACCTTAACAGGTGCAACGTTATCGGGAGCAGATGCAGCACTACAGCCTGGGTTCAGTGGCGACTACAACAGCAGACATCACAGCGTGGAAATCACTGGAACTTCACAGCTGACAATAAGGTATACGACGGCAACACAGCGCAACGGTATTGACCAGAACCTGAATGGGGTGATCTCACCGGATGCGGTAACCTTGACAGGCGGAACAGCAACATTCTCGGATGAGGATGTGGCCACAGGCAAGACAGTTACCTTAACAGGTGCAACGTTATCGGGAGCAGATGCAGGCAACTACAGCCTGGGTTCAGTGGCGACTACAACAGCAGACATCACAGCGTTGGAAATCACTGGAAACTTCACAGCTGACAATAAGGTATACGACGGCAACAACAGCGCAACGGTATTGACCAGAACCCTGAATGGGGTGATCTCACCGGATGCGGTAACCTTGACAGGCGGAACAGCAACATTCTCGGATGAGGATGTGGCCACAGGCAAGACAGTTACCTTAACAGGTGCAACGTTATCGGGAGCAGATGCAGGCAACTACAGCCTGGGTTCAGTGGCGACTACAACAGCAGACATCACAGCGTTGGAAATCACTGGAAACTTCACAGCTGACAATAAGGTATACGACGGCAACAACAGCGCAACGGTATTGACCAGAACCCTGAATGGGGTGATCTCACCGGATGCGGTAACCTTGACAGGCGGAACAGCAACATTCTCGGATGAGGATGTGGCCACAGGCAAGACAGTTACCTTAACAGGTGCAACGTTATCGGGAGCAGATGCAGGCAACTACAGCCTGGGTTCAGTGGCGACTACAACAGCAGACATCACAGCGTTGGAAATCACTGGAAACTTCACAGCTGACAATAAGGTATACGACGGCAACAACAGCGCAACGGTATTGACCAGAACCCTGAATGGGGTGATCTCACCCGGATGCGGTAACCTTGACAGGCGGAACAGCAACATTCTCGGATGAGGATGTGGCCACAGGCAAGACAGTTACCTTAACAGGTGCAACGTTATCGGGAGCAGATGCAGGCAACTACAGCCTGGGTTCAGTGGCGACTACAACAGCAGACATCACAGCGTTGGAAATCACTGGAAACTTCACAGCTGACAATAAGGTATACGACGGCAACAACAGCGCAACGGTATTGACCAGAACCCTGAATGGGGTGATCTCACCGGATGCGGTAACCTTGACAGGCGGAACAGCAACATTCTCGGATGAGGATGTGGCCACAGGCAAGACAGTTACCTTAACAGGTGCAACGTTATCGGGAGCAGATGCAGGCAACTACAGCCTGGGTTCAGTGGCGACTACAACAGCAGACATCACAGCGTTGGAAATCACTGGAAACTTCACAGCTGACAATAAGGTATACGACGGCAACAACAGCGCAACGGTATTGACCAGAACCCTGAATGGGGTGATCTCACCGGATGCGGTAACCTTGACAGGCGGAACAGCAACATTCTCGGATGAGGATGTGGCCACAGGCAAGACAGTTACCTTAACAGGTGCAACGTTATCGGGAGCAGATGCAGGCAACTACAGCCTGGGTTCAGTGGCGACTACAACAGCAGACATCACAGCAAAACCAGCCTCAGTTACCCCTAATCCTGCATCCAAATATTGTGGTCAGGATGATCCTGAATTATCTGGTTCTTTGGAAGGGTTTATTTCAAGTGATAATGTGGAAGCAACTTATTCCATCTCTGGAACTATAATAAGTGCTACGTTATCGCCTTCAAATGTTTTATCAAATTATGATATCACATATAATGAAGGTGTATTTACTATTAACGATGTGACCATCGACGCTTCTGCTTCCAGTGCTCCAGTTCAAGTGGGGTCAAATGCTATCCTAAGTGCTACTGTTTCTCCGGCTGTACCAGGAGTCTCTGTAACGTTCTATTTGAATGGAAATTCAGTAGGTAGCTCTAGCTCCGATGCTAATGGTCTAGTTACTTTAAATGTTTCTTCCACTATTCTGGGAAGTTTACCAATCGTTTACAAAGTAGATGCTATAGTGGGAACAGGTTGTGCTGAATCAGTAGCTTACTTACCGCTATATGATCCAAATGGAAGCTTCGTCACTGGGGGTGGTTGGATTATGTCACCAGCCGGAGCATACAAAGCAGATGAAAGCTTATCTGGAAAAGCCAACTTCGGCTTTGTTTCCAAATACAAAAAAGGTTCTAGCCAAGTCGATGGAAATACTGAATTCCAATTCAAAGCAGGAAATCTAAACTTCAAATCTACCCTGCATGAATCTGGAAGCTTGGTGATTTCTGGCAAGAAAGCGACCTATAGAGGTGAAGGTACTATCAATGGACAGCCAGGCTTTAAGTTTACCCTTGTTGCTTTGGATGGAGATTATAATGGAGGTTCAGATCCTGACGAATTCAGAATTAAGATTTGGGGTAACTCAGGAATTATTTATGACAATGGCTTGGGTGCCGATGGCTTGGGTGCCGATGATAATTCTGATGCCGCAACAACTCTTGGTGGTGGATCTATCGTAATCCATGAAGCAAAAGGCAAAGGCAATAAACGTGTCGTTTCTGATCTTGTCGAAGTTCCTTGGAATACACCATCTGAAGTAATTGAGAAGAAAATTGCTGAAATGGGAGCTACCTGGTTTGAGGGTAAACCTGTCCAGCTAAAAGTGGAAACGGATTCTTACAATTCTCTACAAGCAGGTTTCTATGAATTCAAGGCAGGATTAGCTGAAAATGATTGGTTTACTTTAGAAGAGCCAATTACCATCAATGTTTTAGTAGCTGATAAGCCGATGGCAACTGACATCCAATTGAGTAACTCTGTAATGCAAAAAGGTATCACGAGAGGGACCATCATTGGTAATTTCAATACCATTGACCCACTTGATAATCAGCATACTTATTCAATTGTTGAAAACGAGAACTTCGAAGTAAGAGGTCAGTCTTTAGTTTGGATTGGTAATGAAATTCCAACATCTACCAAATTGACAGTATTCAGTACAGATAGAGTTGGGCAAACTATTGAAAGATCCTTTGAACTGAACAAAGAAATCCGATTTGGAGACTTTAACATGTTCCCTAACCCAGCACATTCCAACTTGAATATTGAAGTGGAGTTAGGACAATCTGTCAATGTTGGAATCAGAATCTTTGATGCTTTGGGAAGACTCGTTTACGAGGAAGAAGGCGTGAAGGCTGGAACTCCTAAATACCAAATTAATATTGATCACTTCAGCCCAGGTCTATATACTGTTCAGTTGAAAACAGGACAAATAGTAGTGAATAAGAGATTGATCAAAAAGTAAGTTTAAATTGATTGGTGAGTGTTTAAATCTTCCTCCCGTTTGGGGGGAAGATTTTTTTATACCCTTTTCTTCATAATCTGGATTCCTCTCACTTCCGGAAAAAGCCTTTCAAATTCCAATTGATAAGTGTAAACCCATTCATAGCCCATTTTTTCATAGAATCGTTTAGCCTGAGGTTTTTTCTTCATGGCTTCCAGCCAAATGAAATTCAACTTGTTTTCAATAGCTACTTTTTCGATATGAACCATCAGTTCTTTGGCTACTCCTTTACCTTGCACCGACTCATCAAGGTAAAGACGATGCAATTTCATCGCATTTGGGATTTCAATCTTTCTAGGTGAAAAAGGGAAATCATATTTTAAAATCCCCACAGTTTTATTTTCAAAAACTACAAAATAGTAGTGCGGCCGTTCTCTGGAAAGTTCTTTTTCAAGATTTCTTTCGCTATAGCAAAGCTCTAAATACCAATCTCCATGATCTGTCCAAAAATGTTGGTAGGCAGATTTATAAACTTTCTCCATTAGCTTAAAAAGCTTCTGGTGATCCTTGTTGCGTACAGGTTGAAGGCTAAGCTTGGAATTGATTTGAATCATTGAGAAGTTAATTTCCAAAGAAAGGGGATAAATAAAAAACCACAGTTCCTATTGAAACTGTGGTTTAGTATAGCAGGCTCTATTTAAAGAAGCCTATTTATGTTATTTTCTTTCTAGGACTTTTTTTGCAGCTTTTACAATGTTTGCGGCATTAAGCCCATACTTTTCAAGTAATTGAGTAGGAGTGCCTGACTCACCAAAGCTGTCATTAACACCTACGTACTCCATTGGAGCAGGATTGTTTCTGGCTAAAGTCTGTGCTACACTATCTCCAAGGCCACCGTTGTATTGATGTTCTTCAGCAGCAACAGCACAACCTGTTTTCGCTACAGATTCTAAAATAGCTTCTTCGTCTAAAGGTTTGATCGTATGGATGTTGATCACCTCGGCAGAAATTCCTTCTTCTCTCAAAATTGCTTCAGCAACAACGGCTTCCCATACTAGGTGACCAGTTGCAAAGATGGTAACATCCTTTCCTTCGATCATTTTCCAAGCTTTACCAATCTCAAATTTTTGATCAGTAGGAGTAAAGATAGGCCAAGATGGTCTACCGAATCTTAAATAAACCGGTCCTTCATACTCTGCTATAGCGATCGTAGCAGCTTTAGTTTGGTTGTAATCACAAGGGTTGATTACAGTCATGTTGGGAAGCATTTTCATCATTCCCAAATCTTCTAAAATCTGGTGGGTGGCACCATCTTCTCCCAAAGTTAATCCGGCATGCGATGCACAGATTTTCACATTCTTTTCAGAATAGGCAATAGACTGTCTGATTTGATCATAAACTCTACCTGTTGAGAAGTTAGCAAACGTTCCTGTGAAAGGAATTTTGCCATTGATGCTTAGTCCGGATGCGATACCCATCATATTTGCTTCCGCGATTCCAGTTTGGAAAAATCTTTCCGGGAATTCTTTTTGAAAAGCTCCCATTTTTAAGGAACCAATCAAATCGGCGCAAAGCCCTACGACATTTGGGTTTCTACGACCTGCCTCTAAGAAGCCGTCACCGAAACCTGATCTTGTATCTTTTTTTTCTGTATAGTTGAATTTTAAATCCAATGTTTTTTCCATGTTTTCTATGAATTGAAGGTCAAAAATAGCGTTGTTTAGTAGTCTCCCAGTGTTTCTGGTAGTTGAGCCAACGCATCAGCCAATTGCTCGTCACTAGGTGCGATACCGTGCCATTTATGTGTACCGACCATGAAATCTACTCCGAATCCCATTTCGGTGTGAAGTAGGTTCAAAACAGGTTTCCCTTTTCCAGCTAGACTTTTGGCTTTTTCTAATCCTTCGACTACAGATTGCATGTCATTTCCATTTTCAGTGTCAATCACTGTCCATCCAAATGATTCATATTTTGCTCTCAAGTCAATCAAATCCATGATTTTCTCGGTAGGCCCATCGATTTGCTGTCTGTTTAGGTCAATGGTAGCAATTAAGTTGTCAACTTTCCAGTGTGCAGCATACATAGCTGCTTCCCAGATTTGACCTTCTTCTTGCTCTCCATCGCCCATCAAGGCATAAACAAAACGATCATCACCATCTATTTTCTTAGCTTGAGCTGCTCCTATTGCTACAGATAGCCCTTGTCCCAAAGAACCGGATGCGATTCTAATTCCTGGTAAATGCTCCTCAGTAGCAGGGTGTCCCTGAAGCCTTGAGTTGATCTTTCTAAATGTTTTTAGTTCAGAACTAGGGAAGTAGCCTGATCTCGATAAGACACTGTACCAAACAGGAGAGATGTGTCCATTAGAAAGGAAAAAGAGATCTTCATTTTTTCCTTCCATGTTGAAACTATTATCATGTTTCATTTGATCAAAATACAGAGCTGTAAAAAACTCTGTACAGCCCAATGAGGCTCCTGGATGCCCAGATTGTACTTGATGTACCATTCTCAGGATGTCTCTTCTTACTTGAGATGCAATTTCCTGAAGTTGCTCGGTTGATTTTTTTTCCATTAGGTAGGTTTATTTTAAGATTTGCGCAGTGTGTTCTTTCGTCTTTACTTTTGAGATGATTTCGGCAATTTTTCCTTCTTCATCAATAACAAAAGTAGTTCGGGCGGTGCCCATGTATTTTCTCCCATACATTGATTTTTCTACCCAAGTGCCATATAATTCATGAACTTTTTTCTCTGGATCAGCAATCAATGAAAAGGGAAGTGATTGTTTTTCAATAAATTTTTGATGTGACTTTTCAGCATCAGAACTGATCCCTAAAACTACATATCCAGCCTTTTGTAAAGCCTCATAATTGTCTCTTAAGTTACATGCTTGTGCAGTACATCCTGGAGTATTGTCCTTTGGGTAAAAATATAGGACCACTTTCTTTCCTCGATAATCTGAAAGTTTTATAGTTTCTCCAGATTCAATTTTTGCTTCAAAATCAGGGGCCATTTGCCCAACTTCTAATTCCATCAACTTCTTATTTTAAATAAAACAATTCTTTTATAAAGTTCCGGTCCACTCTTTGACATTACCGGCACGGTCTGTTACTTTAAGAACAACCGGCCCTTTAAGTGCTTCACCATTTTCAGTTTCAGACCAAATAAGGGCTTGCTTATATTCATATCGCATCAGTAACCATTTACCATTTACATTCGCTTCAAATTTCTCAATCCCTGAGGAACTGTCTTGAATTTTAAACCGAATTTCATTTGAATTAAGCCGGATTGGAGTGATCGTCGGATCAACTTTGTCAGTGTCCAAAACAAAAGTACCAAAATTTCTTGTTTTAAAACGGATTGACTGTCCTTCCCAAACTCCACCAACGAAGGATTTTCTGCCATTAGAAGATTGTTGATAGACAAAAAGCTTGTCTTTGTCACCATTAAAGTTGGGCAGGTCCCAAGTGATTTCCATTTCATTCCACAGATATTCCGAGGGGTCGTTAATAGTAAGTCTTGGTGAGTTTTGAGATCCACTTTGTTCCAATCTCAAAAATAAATCCTCCAACAAGGTTCTTTCAGAAAACCGAATCTTCACGTTTTCATTTGCAAAAAGCTGGTCTGTATCTGCCGGGACTCTTGCGTCAACGCCCACTAAAACTACCTCAGAACAAATATCCACTTCTTCAGGAATCCCAAAATTCATGTCCCATAAATAGGTTCTACTTTGAGAATTCTGATAAGCAGGGAGCATTTCAAATTCATGAGCCCCAACATAGAATTTTGCCAGTCCTCCATCCGGTGAAATTGGAGCTTTGATTTTGAGTATATTACCAAGATAAGAAATCTGTGCTCGGCTGGGAGCGGTTCCATCATTGACATTATGTTCTAAATCCTGTCCTTGTAAAGGGATGGATACAGTTCTTTTGTTTCCATAAGCATCGACTAAAGCTAATTCATAGGTCTTTTTAACTCCTGGGTCCAGTTCCAAATGTCCAGTTTCTGGTTCCGATGGATTGAAATACTGAAATTTCAAGTCCTTCTGAGTATAAAGCTTTGTAAAGCGATTTCGGTAGGTATGAAGTAAAAACTGACGTGTGTAGTTAAAATCTACTTTGTTTACTACCAAGGAAAAGAGTTCTTGGTTTGCTTCTGAAAGTTGGAATGTAGGGAAGCCATTCCTGTTACTAGCTTCGTCCAAACGGTCAAAACTTTGTATTTCCAAACCTACTTTTCCTGTGATTTTAACAGTAGATGGTAAAACATAATTTCCGCCTGTATAAGTGGGTGTTATTTCCAATCGTTCAAATTTTCCATTAACTCTAGAATCAATATCTAAAGGCACGATCGCTATTTTTTGAGGAGTAGGAGGGGTTTTGTCCCTCACTTCAGGGAAACCAAAGAGTAAAGGGTCCATAGCGCGTTCCAAGCTGTCTCGGATTTCAAAATGTAAATGAGGACCACCCGAACCTCCAGTGTTTCCACTGTCTGCAATTCGTTCGCCTTGTTTCACAGGTAATTCTCCCGGCTCGGGATATACCTCCAGTTCATTCACTTGAGCTTCATACATTTTCTTCCGCATGAAGTCTTCCAGTTTTTTATTGAAATTTCTCAGGTGACCATAAAGGGTGATTTTACCATTGGGATGCCTTAAATAAATGACGTTTCCATATCCAAAAGAAGAAACCTTGATACGGTAAACCCAGCCATCAGCAGCAGCCAAGATAGGCTCGCCTTCGACACCTCCGGTTTTATAGTCTAAGCCCGTGTGAAAATGATTGGGTCTGAGCTCTGCGAAATTTCCTGATAAGTAGTTTCTTCCACCAGGTTTGATCGGAGATTTGAAATAGCCATGATCGATTTCCTGCGCTAAAAGGAGGGATGCAGTTGAAAACAAAAGTAGAAAGAGAGCGAATGATTTATTTAACTTCAAAATCAAGCAGTTTTTTCGTACCGATGAATCCTTCCAGTCTATCTCCTTTGTGAATTGGGCCTACTCCTGCAGGTGTCCCCGTGAATATTAAATCACCCTTCTTAAGCATGAAAAACTGGGAAACGTATTCTATGATCGTCTCAAAATCAAAAAGCATTAAGCTGGTATTTCCTTTTTGCTTGACTTCTCCATTGATGGAAAGGTGAAAGTCTATGTTTTTCAAGTCTGGGATTTCAGCAACAGGAATAAAAGTGCCAATGGGAGCTGAACCATTAAATGCTTTGGCAATTTCCCATGGAAGCCCTTTTGCTTTGCATTGATCCTGAAGGTCTCTTGCCGTAAAATCAACACCAAATCCTATTTCACTTACATATCGATGAGCAAATTTCTTCTCAATGTATTTCCCTTCCTTGTTGATTTTCAAAACCACTTCTCCTTCATAATGTATGTTGTCAGAATAATCCGGATAGAAAAAAGGAGCTCCTTTTTTGAGGACAGCAGTTTCAGGCTTAAGGAATACGACTGGATTTGAAGGTTTTTCGTTTTGTAATTCTTCTATATGTGCCACGTAGTTGCGGCCAACGCAAATGATCTTCATGTGGAAATATTAATCTACAGCTTGAAGGAGCATTACTTCCGCTCCATTCTCATCAAACAAAGTAAGTTGATTATCTGCAATTTGGTAAGATTTTATTTTAGAAATTGCCTGTAAAATGGCGTTTTCTGAGCTCATATCCATGCAAGCCATTTTTGTGCTCGCTCCAGGACCCAATACAAGGTTGGATTCATCTAAGTCCTGAATTTTCCCACGAACTGTATTGCACCCTAAATCCCCAAAATAGCTCATCTCAGAAGCATTGAATTCAAATACCAGTGATTCTTTGGATTTAGGATTCACAGGGTTTTCTACGGAACCAGCTTTGACTACTTTCCAGATGTTTGTAAGTCTAAGCTTTTTGTCCATTTCTTTATATATAATAGATACTAGTTCATAATTAAGAGAAGAAGCATCGGCAGGGACTGGCTTTTCTTTTGGAGTGACATTGACTTTAAGCTGGTAAATATTTCCCGCCTCATATTCAAAGCCTTCTATTTTTCCATAGAAAAATTCCCAGGCATTTGGATCAATTGATTGACCTTTCTGGATTTGAAGGCAACTCATTTGGCCAACTCCTGTACAGTCTTTTTTGGAGGAATTAACCCACCAAGTTTCGATAGTATCCTCCTCTTTTTGGCATCCCATTTCTGTTAAGAAAATGGTGAATATGAATAATAATGTTTTCAATATGCTTTTGATTTTATTAGGTCTGCTAATTTTTCTGCCCATGATTTATAAATCAACCCACTTGGGTGCAAATTGTCTGAAACGAGCATTTCTGCTTCATTTCCATTGATTCGGTAATCCTCGGTAATGTCCACGTAATCCACACCGTACTTCTCACAAATTACTTTCTGTGCTGAATTAAATGCATTAATTTCTGAAGCAATTTGTTCTGGGTCTCTACCATTGGAAACAGCAAATGGCGTCACTCCCCAATCTGGAATAGAAATCACAATGACATGATTTGGCAAATTGCCAGCAAATCCAATTGCCCGTAAAAGCATTTGCTCAAAGTTAACTTTAAGCTCTTCTACCGAGCCACCTCTATATTGGTCGTTTACTCCGATCAATAAAGTGACCAAATCATAGGGCTGATCTTCAAGGCTGGTATTGTTTATTCCTTCGTCTAATTCTTTGACTGTCCAACCTGTCTGTGCAATGATTTTTGGAGAATCCCATTTTGAATCAGATTGCTGATTTAACAGAGATACTAATTGAACTGGATACCTTTCAGTATCAGAAACTCCTTCTCCAATGGTATAGCTGTCACCTAATGCCAGATAATTTAAGGGATCTTGGTTGTTGACTTTTGGGTCTGTCATTGTCGTCATCGGTTCAGACTTTGGTTTTTCACAGGCAAGTAAAGCTGTGAATAGAAGTAATATGAAAGTTGGTTTTATCATAGGTTATGAATCAAATACGGATTCTGTCATTACAAAGGTGCCCGCATCTGCATCCATTTTAACTTGAGCTCCTACAGGAATTATAAATTGCTTAGAAATATGTCCAATCATCGCGCCAGAGTATGCTGGTATATTGAGTGGTAAAATAAAATCGTCCAGAACCTGATCTACCGTCAAGGACCCATAACCGCCTCCAGGCTCACAATCGCTACACTGACCAAAAATAAACCCTTTAATTTGGTCCAATGTTCCATTGAGTTTTAAAGTGCTCATCATACGGTCAATGCGATAGGGATCTTCGCCAACATCTTCGATAAAAAGAATGGCGTCTTTAAAATCAGGGTAATAAGGAGAACCGGAAATTGCTGTAAGAACGGTCAGGTTTCCACCTAGGATTTTACCCTCAGCAATTCCTCCTTTTAAAGTTTGAATCCGGTTGGACTTTACTACCAAATCGTCACTTTCTGCATGTACATTTTCAAATGTGATTTTTTCCTGATCAAAGAACATGCGCTCAAATTGATCTACATTAAAACTATTCCAACTTCCTGATCCCATCGGACCATGAAAAGTGATCAAACCTGTTTGTGATTGGATCGCACAATGCAAAGCTGTGATGTCTGAATATCCCAAAAGCGGTTTTGGGTTTATCGAGATGGATTTATAATCAATAAGAGGTAAGATTCTTGCAGCGCCAGATCCGCCTCTTACACTCACGATTGCCTTTACCTCTTTATCGGAAAACATTTGGTTGAGATCACCCGCTCTTTCTTCATCGGTGCCTGCCAAGTGACCTCTTCGACTCATAGCATGGTCTCCTAGTTTTACTTGGAATCCCAATGCTTCCAATGCCTCTTTTGCAAAAGTGAATTGCATTCTGTCAGAAGAGGCAGCAGAAGGGCTTATTAGCCCAACGGTATCACCTTTTTTGATTGCATAAGGTTTCAATTCCTTCGCTAGATTCCCTTCTGGAAGGGCAAAAGAAAAAGCAGGAATTGAGGTAGCCAAAAGGCCTATGGATTTTAGAAAATCTCGTTTTTGCATCTTAGAATAAAATCAAATCTAAGATGTGAAATTAAGGTTTTTTTATTTGTTGTCTAGGAGCTGTTTCCTATTCTTCTGCGATGTGGAGATATGCAGGAAATACCAAGCGGGTATTCACTTTAATTTCTATCCTGAATACTAATATTATTCTGGTTAATCTAAATTACATGTTGAATTTCTTGACTTCCAAATTACCTGTTGGTTTTCCAGGTTATTGATAATTCCTTGTTCCTCTATAACATCTCCATTGCAGTCATAAAATGTAATCGCGATTGATAAGCAACTGGGGCAGCAATACCCAAAAAAGAATACAGTTTGACCTTCGTAAGTAGCCATGACCAAGTAGGTTTCATCTTTAAAATCACCTGATTCAATATTGGTAATGCTATCATTTAGCCAAGCTAAATTTTCAACTGGATCAGTGACACCGCAGGCACTTACGGGTTCCTCGGAATCCTTACAAGAAGCAAGAAAAATTAAAACAGATAGGAAGGGGATGAGGACCTTTTTCATATTGAGGAGATAAAAGTTGATCTTATTTTTAACTGTACGTAAGATTAAGTTGATCTGCTACAGTGATCCATAAAGTATAATTGTTGAAAAATTTTTATATCAAATTCACAAATCAAAGACCGGGAGTTGTCTATCTCATGGATCCAAAACTTGCATTCTAAAACTTACAACATATCCCTTATCATTACCATCACTTTTTCCATTTCTCTACGAACTACAGAAGCCTTGTACGGGTAGTTAGAGTTCATAAAAGCAAAGCAATAGATTTTTCCACTTTTGGTTTTGATTAAGCCTACTAAACTATGGTTATTACTCATGGTTCCGGTTTTGGCAAAAATGTAAGGTTCCTGAGCTTGATAGCTATTTTCAATTGTTCCCGAAACTCCACCTGTGGGCAATAATTCATAGAGTTGATCGTCAGGAAGCATCCTATAGATCTTTTCGAAAAGTGCAACCATGGTTCTTGGAGTCATCAAATTATGTCTACTTAGACCAGAACCATCAACCCATTGGGGTTTATCTGGTAGGTCAAAAAGATAAGTTTTTAGCAAGTATTCGATGGCTCTTTCTGTATCCAAACGTTGAAAAATCCGGTCTGAGACCATAAGCATCGTTTGTTCAGCCAAAAAATTATCGCTTTCCAACATCATTTCTTTTAGAATTGGAAGGAGGGGAGAGGCTCTCCAAACTTGGTTTTCTTTGGGTAAGCTATCGGATTGGTAAATCCATGTTTTCCCTGTGGCTTCACTTGCCAATTGGGTAAATAATTCAGGGCTATAGATGAATGGGATAAATTCTTCTCGCCCTCGAAAGTTGTTTGGATTGTAATAGAACCTGTTGGAATGAAAGTCTCTTTCCAGTTCTCGTGTGCTTCTTTGAGTAGGGTAAACTGATGATTGAAAAACTTTGGGAGAAACAACCGGTCTATTTCCATTTCTCTTCACCTGTACAAGATTTCCAAAAATGGGAAGAGAGGTTCTCTCGGCTGAGTAATCATAATAATAGTCATCCCATTGCCAGCCATATCCAAAAGCTGGAGAATCCTGATTCGCATCTGAGAAAATCACTGTTTGAAAGGGCGCTAGAAATTTTTTGAATTCTGGTTGATATAGTTCTTTATAGCCCCAACTTGGATCTCCAGCTCCCCATATTCGAATAGTGTCTCCCTGAGTGGTGTACCTGAGCGTTTGAGTGGAATCATTTAAGATAGACACTCCAGCAAAAAGAGTGAAAAGCTTGGTGGTAGAAGCTGGGATGAATCGCTGCTCGCTGTTTCTTTCAAAAACCACCGTTTGGCTGTCAAGATCATAGAGTTCAAAGCCCGAAAGATGTTTTGAAAAGAAACTCTGATCTCCTAAAGCAGACTCTAGTTTGAGGTATTGATCTCTAGTTAGTTGGCCATAAGAAAATTGGCTAAAACAAAAGAGAAGGAATATGAAAAGGATTTTTTTAGTCAACGACAATCTGATCATTTCTTAAAGCTGCATAAAATAAACCTAGCCAACCCATGATAAAGAAAACACCACCGATAGGTGTAACTGCTCCCCACCAGGTCACGCCCGTTAGGGATAAAGCATAAAGTGAACCAGGAAAAATAAGGATACCCAAAATCATACTCCAAATACTAAATTGAAGGCTTTTCCAATTGGGTTTTATCAATAAGATAGTTCCTATCAATAATAAGGCTAAGGAATGGTAAAAGTGATATTTGACAGCGGTTTCATAGGTCTCTATTCTGCCATTTGCTGTAAGTATGTCGGCAAGTCCATGCGCACCAAATGCTCCAATTCCTACTGCCAAAGCACCAGAAAGCGCTGCGATCATTATTGTTTGTCTGCCATTCATTTTTTGCCTTTTAAATGTATTAGTGATTGTAATCTCTTGCTCCAAAAATCGCTGAACCTATCCTCACCATGGTACTTCCTTCCTCTTGTGCGATCAGGTAATCTCCGCTCATTCCCATGGATAGTTCTTCCATCTTAACAAAGTCTGGAAGCTCTTGTTGTTTTAATTCTTCGAAAAGTCCTTTTAGACTTTTGAATTCTTTTCTCACTTGGTTTTGATCTTGGGTAAAAGTGGCCATTCCCATGAGACCTTTTATTTTGACATGAGTCAAAGCTTTAAAATGATCGTCTTTAAACATGGATTCCAGCTCAGCTTTATCAAAACCAAATTTGCTTTCTTCTTCAGCAATATGAATTTGTAGTAAGACTGAAATCACTCGATCTATTTTCGCCCCTTGTTTATTAATCTCCTTAAGCAGCTTAAATGAGTCAACTCCATGGATCAAATACACATAGGGAGCTATGTATTTAACCTTATTTCTCTGTAAATGTCCAATCATATGCCAACGGATATCTTCTGGTAATTCCGGATGTTTATCCTGCAGTTCTTGCACTTTGTTTTCACCAAAATCGCGAATTCCGGTAGCATAGGCAGCTTTCAGGTCCGCTATTGGTTTGGTTTTGCTTACAGCAACCAACAAACAGTTTGGGTTGACGAAAGTTTTTTTTACGTTTTCGAGATTGGCTTTAATGTCCATTTTCTATTTTTATGCTTCACTTTTGCCCACAAGGCCTAAAACAAAGATATGGCGATCATCAGTACTTTACTAAAAAGAGGCATCAGATTAAGAGAAAGTTTGGAGCAGGAATATTCCTCCCCATTAGAACTTCAAAAAGACACTCTTAAAAAACTCTTAATTAAAGCTCGGCATACAGAGATTGCATCAAAATATGATTTCTCGGCTATACTTAGAGGCTTTAAACTTGGAGATAATGAGTTTTACAATCGATACAAAACTCAAGTTCCTATTTATGATTACAATAAAATACATGCTGAATGGTGGTATTTGTTGCAGGAAGGAAGATCCAATGTGACCTGGCCTGGTGAAGTTAGGTACTTTGCACTTAGCAGTGGGACTTCGGGAGCTACCTCAAAATTTATCCCTATCACGACTGATATGGTAAGAGCGATCAGGAAAACTGGTGTGAGACAAATTTTATCACTTTCTAAATATGAATTACCGGGCTCGCTTTTTACAAAGGGAATTTTAATGTTGGGAGGGAGCACAGATCTAGAATTTAATGGAACCTATTTTTCTGGAGATCTAAGCGGAATCACTACTGGGAGATTGCCTATTTGGTTCCAACGTTTTTATAAACCAGGAAAGAAGATTTCTAGAAATAAAAACTGGAGCGAAAAGCTTGATCAAATCGTAAAAAATGCTCCCAAATGGGATATTGGAATTATTGTAGGCGTTCCAGCATGGCTACAAATTTTGATTGAAAAGATCATTGAAGAATATCAGGTAGATAATATTCATGAAATTTGGCCTAACCTTAAGATTTTTGTTCATGGTGGGGTTTCCTTTGAACCTTATAAAAAGGGCTTTGAAAAACTGTTAGGAAAGCCCATGATTTACATTGAAACCTATCTTGCATCAGAGGGCTTTTTGGCATTCCAAGCATTGCCCAATAGAAAGTCAATGCGTTTAGTTTTGAATAATGGGATTTTTCATGAGTTTGTCCCCTTCAAAGATGAGAACTTTGATGAGGAAGGAAATATTAAAGACAATGCTCAAACCTTAAAAATTGATGAAATACAAGAAGGGGTAGATTATGCCCTTTTGATCAGTACCTGCGCAGGTGCTTGGAGGTATTTAATTGGTGATGTGGTCAGGTTTGTTTCAAAAGAAGAATCTGAAATTATCATCACCGGAAGGACAAAGCACTACTTAAGTCTATGTGGAGAGCATTTGTCTGTGGACAATATGAACAAAGGAGTGGAACTTGCCGCGGAAGACTTGAATGTGAATGTTCGTGAGTTTACTGTATTAGGGGTTCCCTATGGTAGTTTATTTGCACATTATTGGTTTATCGGAAGTGATGAGAAAATAGATGAAGATTTATTTAAAGAAAAATTAGATCAACATCTTAAAGAATTGAATGATGATTACGCCGTAGAAAGAAAGCATGCTTTAAAGCAGGTGAAATTGAAGGTTTTGCCTGCTGCAGAATTTTATGGCTGGATGAAATCTATTGGCAAAGAAGGAGGGCAAAATAAGTTTCCACGTGTTCTCAAAGGTGAACGCTCTCAGTCTTGGCTAGATTATTTGAAAGAAAAAGGGTTTGAGGTTTGACTACAGCATTGATAGAAGGTCTCAGCATGGGGTTGTTACTTTCCGCGCTGGTAGGGCCGGTATTTTTCACTTTGATTCAAAGCTCCTTGGAGCATGGGTTCCGGTATGCTGCTACTCTAGCTTTGGGGATCCTAAGTAGTGATAGTTTTTATGTTTTACTTACTTATTTCGGGGTTAGTTACTTGTCAGGTGCTACCTATTTTCAAGAGGTATTGGGATACTCAGGAGGGTTAATCTTAATTGGTTTTGGAATATCTTCATTGGTGAAAAAGAATCCTGTTAGACCCAATACAGGAGGTATTTTAATTCCTCAAGTCAAGAAAAGGTCAGCTTTTATTAAAGGTTTTAGTATCAATGGGATCAACCCTTTTGTATTACTATTCTGGATTTCTATTGCCAGTATAGTTCAGATGAAAAAGAGTTTTGATCAAGGAGATGTGATGGTGTATTATCTGGGGATTCTAGGCACTGTTTTTTGTATTGACCTTATAAAAGCTTATGTCGCTAAACAATTGTCACATTTGGTGACGCCTAAAATGATGAATGGCCTTAACAAGGTGGTAGGGACAATAATGATCGGCTTTGGAGTAAGAATGCTTTATTTAACTCTTAATGGGTCAATTGTATAAAAAAAGGAGTACCATTTTCAAGCACTCCTTCTTACTGACATTTATTGGCCAAAATTGAGTTTAACTCCAAGGTTGATATAGAGATTTCTATGTTTGCCCAAGTCTATTGCTGAGACATCTTTTTGGACATTAGTCAATGACCATTCGTAGGTAGCATCTAGAAAAATTTTCCAGATATCGATTCCTGCACTCAAATATGTTCCCCAAGTCGGATTCTCAAAGTCATCTTTTTCAAAATCGTCACCCACTCCAGTAATGAAATATCCTGAAAATCCTCCAGAGGCATGAATGTCAAAATTTGAAGTTCCATCGCCAAGTAAATTTACCCCGACACCTACAGGAACCCTAAACCCTTTCACATCTGCACTGAAATTAGTTGTTGAACCGGTAGAGTTTTCAGTAACAAATTCAGTAGACTTGGCGAGATAGAAAATCCCAGGCTCGAAGTAGAATTTATTACCAAAAATTAAATTGGTACCGAGTTGAAAGCCAGGTTGAGCTTTGGCTTCATTGACATCATTGGAGAAATTAGAAAATGAAAGACCTACGGATGCTTTTGACTTGATCTGAGAAAATCCAGAGAAGGAAATCAAAACCATGGTAACTAATACTAGAAGCTTTTTCATATTGTGAAGATTAAAGGATGTAAAAATTTAAATAAATATATGAATAATTACATTGTGATAGCTATCCAATTTAGCTTAAATAGATTTTTCTATTTCTTTAAGTATATAAACTCTGTCGATTCTAATGATTGGTTAGAATTATTTAGGCATAAAAAAAGCCTTTCAGATGACTGAAAGGCTCTAAATAAAGTTCGTGATTGTTTTAATCAGCAAGATATTTTATTACAGGAGTGTAATCCATATCAAATGCTTCTGCAACTGCTTGATAGACAATGTCTCCAGAAATGATGTTTAATCCAGGGACTAACTCTGGGTTTTCTTGAGCTGCTTTTTTCCAACCTTTATCAGCTAATTGGATTGCGTAAGGAAGTGTTGCGTTTGTTAATGCTAGGGTAGAAGTATAAGGTACTGCTCCAGGCATATTAGCAACACAGTAATGAACCACATCGTCAATGATAAAAGTAGGGTCTTGATGCGTTGTTGGCTTACAAGTTTCGATACATCCTCCTTGATCTACTGCCACATCTACAAGTACTGTTCCCGGTTGCATATCCTTCAGCATATCACGAGTGATTAAGTGAGGAGCTTTTGCGCCTGGGATCAAAACTGCACCAATGATCAAATCATGATTTTGGATCATCTTACGAACATTGTATTCGTTAGACATCATTGTTTTTACGTTGGCAGGCATCACATCTGATAAATACCTCATTCTTGCCAAAGAAACGTCCATGATGGTAACATCTGCACCTAGTCCTGCTGCCATCCAAGCAGCTTGAGTACCTACAATACCTCCACCTAAGATTAATACTTTTGCTGGAAGAACTCCTGGTACTCCGCCAAGAAGAATACCTTTTCCCTGAAGGGGTTTTTCAAGGTAGTTGGCTCCTTTTTGAACAGCCATTCTTCCTGCCACTTCAGACATTGGAACTAATAAGGGAAGGCTTTTATCTGCTTTTTCTACTGTTTCATATGCCAAACAAACCGATTTGTTTTCGACCATGGCCTTAGTCAAAGGCTCGTAAGAAGCAAAATGGAAATAAGTGAACAACAATTGATCTTCTTTAATCAATTTATATTCTGGTTCAATAGGTTCTTTTACCTTCATAATCATTTCAGCTATTTCATAAGTAGCTTCAATGGTTGGAAGTATGTTTGCACCAGCTTCTACATAGGCTTCATCTAGAAAGCCAGACCCTTCACCTGCAGTATGTTGTACATAAACGGTATGACCTCTTTTGACCAATTCTTTAGCACCTGCGGGGGTTAGTGCTACACGATTTTCGTTGTTTTTGATTTCCTTAGGAACACCTATAATCATGGCTCGTAAATTTGGATTTGTATAAATGTTTACAAAGATACAACACAAAAATAAACTGAAAAGCAGTTTAAAGAATAGTATTTGGTATGATTTCGAAAAAACTTTGAAATCAAAATAATATTCTGTTTAAGAATTCTAATTTTATGAATCTTTTAATAAATGAGTTTTAAACAAGTTTAATTTGGAAAATTTTTTTCTGTGGAAAAAATTGTTACCTTCTACTTCTGGAAAAGGATTTTATCAATCTTTTTAGCTGACAAATAATTTTTTACAAAATTATATTTTGTAGTCAATTGTAATAATCGTCTCTTTCCAAATATTTAATCGAAAATTTCTGATTAGTAAATTTGTAAAAATACAGGTTTTGGCTATTTTTGGAATATGCTAGTAGTTAGCAATTATATGCCCAAAATAATTTTAGACTAATCGATTTATGGCAGAAGTACACCCAATTCCAAAAAATCAACATTCACCCAATTTTACTAAAGAGTCAATTTTAGAAGATTTTAGAGTTGCACTTTTAAGTAGGCATGCCTCCCTAGTTGGTAGGAAGGAAGTCTTTATGGGAAAAGCGAAATTTGGGATTTTTGGAGATGGTAAGGAACTCGCTCAAATCGCTATGGCAAGAGCTTTCCAACTTGGAGATTTTAGATCTGGTTATTACCGTGATCAGACATTTATGATGGCCTTAGGGGAGTTGACTGTTCAGCAATATTTTGCTCAGCTTTATGCACATACCAATGTTGATGCTGAACCAGCAAGTGCAGGAAGACTAATGAATGGTCATTTTGCTACCAGGTCATTAAATGAAGATGGCAGCTGGAAAGATTTAACAAAGAAGTATAATTCAGCAGCAGATATTTCACCTACTGCAGCGCAGATGCCAAAACTTTTGGGGTTAGCATTTGCTTCAAAGTTATATAGACAAAATAAAGGCCTTAAAGGGCTTACTAAATTTTCAAAACAAGGTAACGAGGTTGCATGGGGTACCATAGGAAATGCCTCAACTTCTGAAGGTTTGTTTTTGGAAACAATCAATGCAGCCGGAGTGATGCAGGTGCCAATGGTCATTTCGATTTGGGATGATGCTTATGGGATTTCTGTGCCTCAAGAATTCCACACCACCAAAGGAAGTATTTCAGATGCTTTGGCAGGATTTGAAAGAACGGATAGTCAGAAAGGGATAGAAATCATCAAAGTAAAAGGTTGGGATTATGAAGCTTTGATGAATGCATTTTTTGATGCCGGTACCTTAGCAAGAGAAGAACACGTGCCAGTGATGATCCATGTGGAAGAAATGACTCAACCACAAGGACATTCTACTTCCGGTTCACACGAAAGATACAAATCCGCAGAAAGGCTAAAGTGGGAAAAAGACTGGGATTGCATTAGGAAATTTAGGGAGTACATTCTTTCTTCTGAAATAGCCACTGCCGAAACCTTGGATAAGATAGAAGCTACTGTTAAGGCGGATGTGAAGAAACAAAAGGAGACAGCCTGGGCGGAATTTTCTAAAGAAATTAAATCGGACTTTCAAGAAGCGATTGCTCTTATAAGAGAGGCTGCAGAGGATAGTTCGAGAAAAGTGCTGTTGAATCAGATGGCGGAAGAACTGACTCGCACAATTAATCCTATCAGAAAGGATGTTATTTCTACTGTTCGAAAAGCGTTATTAGCCTTACGCTATGATCAGGGAGCATCTAAAACAGCTCTTAAAGATTGGTACGATGGACAAAAGGAAATCAACCACGATCGATATAACAGTCACCTTTATAGCCAATCAGAATGGAGGGTAGGTAATATTCAGGAAGTTAAACCTGAGTATGATGAAAATTCGCCATTAGTGGATGGCAGAGAAGTGTTACAGTCATTTTTTGATTATGCACTTGATAAATATCCTGAATTCTTTGCCTTTGGGGAAGATGTGGGTATGATTGGAGATGTAAATCAGGCGTTTTCTGGATTACAGGCCAAGTATGGTGATTTAAGAGTTTCGGATACGGGAATTCGTGAAGCTACTATTGTTGGGCAGGGAATAGGAAGTGCCTTAAGAGGCCTAAGACCGATTGCTGAAATCCAATATTTGGATTATATGCTCTATGGTTTACAAATGCTATCAGATGATTTGGCTTGTTTACAATATAGAACAAAAGGTGGTCAAAAAGCGCCATTGATTATTCGTACAAGAGGGCATAGGCTAGAGGGCGTTTGGCACTCAGGTTCACCTATGGGAATGATTTTGTCCTCGCTAAGAGGAATGGTAGTTTGTGTCCCAAGAGATATGACCCAAGCAGCAGGAATGTACGCGACACTATTGAAGTCGGACGAACCCGCTATTATGGTGGAAAGTCTGAACGGATATAGGTTGAAAGAAAAGCTTCCAAATAATATTGGGGAGTATACCGTGCCGATAGGCAAGCCAGAAGTATTGAGAGAAGGAAAAGATTTGACGGTTGTCACCTATGGTTCTATGTGCAGAATCGTTATGACAGCAGCAGAAGAATTGTTTGAGTTGGGAATTGATGTGGAGGTAATCGATGCACAAACCTTATTGCCATTCGATACTTATGGAATCATCGGTGAGTCCATCAAGAAAACCAATCGAGTGATCTTTGCAGATGAGGATGTGCCTGGTGCCGCTTCTGCCTTCATGATGCAGCAAGTGATAGAAGAGCAGGATTTGTTTAAGTTCCTGGATTCAGAACCATTGACTTTGGCAGCTAAAGCTCATCGTCCAGCTTATTCTTCAGATGGAGATTACTTCTCTAAACCAAGCATTGAAGATGTAGTAGAAAAAGTTTATGCTGTAATGAATGAGGTAGATCCTAAAACATTTCCAACATTCTGATTACTAAGTAACTTAAGAAAAAACAAAACCCCTTTCCTGAAGAAAGGGGTTTTGTTTTAGTCTTTTCTTATGCTTTGCAAGGTGACTTCAGGGCTCGATACCATGTTGCTGGCATTGAGTTGACGGTCTTGAATTCTGACCTCAACTTTTATCGTGTCATTTCTAAAAATAGAATTCCATCCTGAAGAGAGCATACTATATTTAATGTTTCCTTCAATCGCTTGACTATTTTCGTTATTTAAGATTTTTGGAAAACGTCCATTAAAAGTAGTGAAATAGGGAGGATCTTGCCATTTAAACTCCGTAAATTGCCCATTTCTCTTGATATAAAAGTTAATGAAGATATTATATTGATTAGGGTTTTGTACCACCCAAATGGTATCATTTACGACCGCATTATTGACGATGGGGTCGATGATCCAGTCAATTGGATTGTAGTCTGGAGCGTTTGAAGGCCTGTTGCTGTAATTAATCAATTCTCCTACACTGTTGCGTTGATATTCAACAGGGTTATAAGGAGGGTCAAATTCTGTGGCGCCTAAGCCCAAATCTCCTTCAGCGTCTTTGAAATCTATAGAAACAATTAGAGAATCTGGTCCAGCTGTCTCTACAAATTCAATATTTGAAAATTTGATTTCAGGAGTAGTAGGGAAGTTGTCAGGTGCGTTGACACATGAAAAACTTGCTGCTGCTAAAAAGAATATTCCTGAATAGTTTTTGAATCGCATAGGGTGAAAGTAAATTTACATCCTTCAAGGTGAATAGTTCCGTTAGGACTATGCAAAATATAAAACGATGCAGGATTTTAAAAGTTTTTCAGAACGCATAAAGGATTTAAAATTCAAGGATTTTGAATCCCTAGCGCTTGAGCTTTTTCGATTTCAGGCATCGGAAAATCAAATTTATAAAAAATACGTTGATGCGCGTCAAGTGGATGTCTCTCAAGTGAAACAACTGGAAGATATTCCGTTTTTGCCAATTCGTTTTTTCAAGGATTTTGAGGTCATCAGTGGAGACTCAAACCAATATAATGGATACTACTCAAGTAGTGGGACCACCGGTATGATCACGAGTAAGCATTACATTTGGTCTGAAAAATGGTATTTAAACCATGCTCAGAGGATTTTCGAATCCTCTTATGGTCCATTAGATCAATTCCATGTGTTAGCACTTCTACCAGCTTATTTGGAAAGAAAGGGTAGCAGCCTTGTGAGTATGGCCGAGCATTTTATCAACCAAAGTCATTCGTCTCATTCTGGGTTTTATCTGTACAACCAGGAGGAATTGATAGCTAAAATGAAGGAGTTGGCGGGAGACTCCAAAAAAGTACTTTTGCTAGGAGTAACTTTTGCCTTACTTGATTTAGCAGAGTCAGGGAGAGAATTTCCAAAAATGGATAACTTGATAGTGATGGAAACAGGAGGGATGAAAGGAAGAAGGAAAGAAATGATTCGAGAGGAGGTTCATGCGATCTTGAAGCCATTTTTTGGATTAGACTTTATTCATTCTGAATATGGTATGACTGAAATGATGTCACAGGCCTATTCTAAAGGGATGGGGAAATATACTTTACCTGCTTCAATTCGCGTTTTGTTAAGAGATACCAATGATCCCCTTGCCATGTCTTCACGTCGACAAGGTGGTATAAACATCATTGACTTAGGTAATTTTCATTCTTGCGCTTTTTTAGAAACTCAAGATTTGGGAAGAATTGATGAGGAAGGATGTTTGGAGGTATTGGGAAGGTTTGATAATAGTGAAATTAGAGGATGTAACCTTCTGGTTCAATAATTGCAATACTTAGAATTAATCAACATATTTGGTCAGTATAAAACAGGAACTATGAAAAAATTAGCAACAATCGCATTATTAGTAGGGATCATGGCATTAGGAGCATGTGCTTCCAGTAAACCATGTCCAGCTTACGCAAAAGCTCCAACTACTGAAAAACCGAATAGTTAAAAATAATGCTGACCTTAATAGTCAGCATATTTTTTTATATCCTCAATACTGATTTCTGGTTCTCCTAGAATTACCAGACGTTCAATTACATTTCTTAATTCACGAATATTTCCTGTCCAGGGAAACTCCTGAAGCTTTTTAATTGCGGCCGTGGAGATCGTCTTTTTGGGTGATCCGTTTTCAGCAGCGATATCTTCTAAAAACTTGTCGACCAATAGAGGGATATCTTCTTTTCTTTCTTTTAATGCAGGTACCTGAATCAAAATCACGCTTAACCGGTGATACAAATCCTCTCTGAAATTGTTTTCCTTAATTTCGGATTTCAAATCTTTATTAGTAGCCGCAAGTACTCTAACATCCACTTTGATGTTTTTGTCGCTTCCGACTCGATTGATCAAATTTTCCTGTAAAGCTCGAAGGACTTTTGATTGAGCTGAAAGGGACATGTCACCAATTTCATCTAAGAATAGTGTGCCTCCTTGAGCTTGTTCAAATTTTCCTTGACGTTGTTTATGCGCCGAAGTAAATGCCCCTTTTTCATGACCAAATAATTCGCTTTCAATAAGTTCTGAAGGGATCGCAGCACAGTTTACTGCCACAAAAGGGTTGGAAGATCTGTTACTTTTTGCGTGAACCCAATGCGCAACCAATTCCTTTCCCGTTCCATTTGGGCCTGTGATTAGCACACGAGCGTCTGTGGGAGCAACTTTTTCAATGGTTTCTTTCACATGCTTTATTGCAGGTGAATCACCAACCATGTCCAGCTTTTTAGAAAGCTTTTTCTTTAAGACTTTGGTCTCAGTAATTAAGTTTTTCTTCTCTAGCGCATTTCTGACGGTCAAAAGTAATCTATTGAGATCAGGTGGCTTTGGGATGAAGTCAAAGGCTCCTTTTTTTGTGGCTTCGACAGCAGTTTCGATACTGCCATGAGCAGAAATCATGATAAACTGAGGTGATTTTACCAAGGCTTTGGCTTTTTCTAAAACCTCAATCCCATCCATTTTTGGCATTTTGACATCACAAAGTACCAGATCAAAATCCTCCTCGGTTAATTTACTGAGTCCTTCAGCACCATCTTGGGCTTCTGTAACATCAAATTTTTCATACTCTAGAATCTCACGTAATGTAGCTCGGATGACTTTTTCGTCATCAATGATTAAAATCTTTGACATGTCTCGAATTTAATAGAAAAAAGTGCAAGTCTATAAGCCGGGTTCTGTTCCCTGAAAAATTCAGGGCTCCTGCCATTTATCTAGTCCCGACTTCACAATCGGGATCCATCGATCTACCCATTCCGCATAAAAGCGAGCAACTTTTTTTGGAATTTAATCCAAAGCGGAACCTATTTGATCTTTCAACCCATAAGGTTTGCCATGCCCCCGGCATCACTGACGGGGCGGTGGGCTCTTACCCCACCTTTTCACCCTTTCCCACTGGTTAAAAACCAATAGGTGGTTTGTTTTCTGTGGCACTGTCTGTAAACTAACCGTCACCAGTTAGCCCCCTTCCCGTTAGGAAGTATGGTGCTCTATGTTGCCCGGACTTTCCTCCCCGCAACTCTAATACATCCAATCGAAATTGAATTTTCAAGTACGGGACGGCAAGACGACTTGCACGAAGTAAAGAACGGAATTTTATTCCAGATAGGTTTCAGTTATTTTAAAAATGGTTTTCAGGAAATGTGAATTGCTTCAGGCATTTTTTGAAGCCTAAAAAAATTTTGAAGCGTTGATTTAGTTTGATCTGCTTACTAAGTGGTTGATATATAGTCTTCTGTATAAATATTTTCTATACAGTAAGGATAGTCTTAAATAATTCGGTTAAATTTTAATTATGAGTCGTGATAAAAAATTTAAAAGGTTAATCAGGTTAGTGAATTGGTATCCACCTTTTCTTTTCTCTGGGATAAAGGTTGTAGAGCACTCTGATGATTTTAAGTTTTTTAAAGTGAGATTGAAGGTGACTTGGTTTAATAGAAATTTGATTGGAACTGCCTTTGGAGGCTCACTTTACTCCATGTGTGATCCGTTTTTCATGTTTATTTTAATCGCAAATTTGGGAGAAGATTATATCGTTTGGGATAAGTATGCTTCCATCGATTTTGTAAAACCTGGAAAAGGAGTTGTTTACGCAACGTTTTCACTAAGTCAAGACGAAATCCAAGGAGTGAAAGAGCTTGCAAATAAGGACGGAAAGCATGTGGTTGAGTTTCCATGCGAAGTCAAAGATGAAGCAGGAAATGTGATAGCGAGTCTTAAGAAAGGGGTGTATGTGAAGAGAAAGGATTTTCAAAAAGCCAGAACATAAATTCCTTTTGAAACACTTTGCTTACATTTGGATTCAAATTTGACCCGGTTATGATTTTAGTAGGAAATGCGGTTCTTTCTGATGATATCAAAGAGAACTTTTTTGTTTGTGATTTGGAGGCTTGTAAAGGTGCCTGTTGTGTGGAAGGAGATGCTGGAGCTCCCTTAGAGGAAGAAGAAACGAAAATAATCGAGGATATTTATCCCATTGTCAAAGACTATATTTCGGAAGAAGGAAGGCAAGCTATCAAAGAACAGGGTACTTGGGTGATAGATAAGGATGGAGATAAAGGAACTCCTACGATAGGAGACAATAGAGAGTGTGCATATGCCTTGTATGATGATAGAGGGATACTAAAATGTGGAATAGAACAAGCTTACCTAGATGGTAAAATCAGTTGGAAAAAACCGATCAGCTGTCATATGTACCCTATTAGAGTGACGAAATATGATGAATTTGATGCCTTGAATTACGATCGCTGGCATATCTGTGATCCGGCTTGCCAATTAGGATCTTCTTTAAAAGTGCCGATTTATAAATTTCTAAAAGATGCCTTGATCCGGAAATATGGAGAGGCTTGGTATGAAGACTTGCTCAAGGAGATTGAAGGTTGATTAAAAAGAGAGGGGTTTGGATGTAGTTCCAAACCCCTCTCTTTTTTCCCTTTAATATCAATCAGTTTTTATTTTGTAATGCCTAATGGGTTCTTCTCCCATTAAGTGTTCAATAAAATAGTCCCAGCGTTTTTTTGTAAAATAATCTCCATTTGTCCTGCCAAAACTATGATTTCGGCTTGGCCAGATGAATAGATCAAAGTCCTTCCCTGCATTGATTAGAGCTTCTGCAAATTTGAAAGTTGCCGAAGGGTTTACGTTTTCGTCTATTCCTCCATGAGCCAGTAACAAATGACCCTTCAGGTTTGCTGCATTGGTGATATTAGATTGCTGATGATAGAAGTCTCCTACAGGATATCCCATGTACATTTCTGGCCACCAAGCTTTTTCCATTCGATGGTCATGGTCACCTGCAGAAGCAACGGCTACTTTATAAAAGTCAGGATGTAATAAGATGGCTCTTGCTGCATCATAACCTCCAGCAGAGTGACCAAAAATTCCAACTTTATCTACATCCATAAACTTATGCTGAGAAGCGAGTTCTTTAATTGCCAATACATGGTCAGTAGTTCCATCACCTAGGTTTTTATAGGAAACATCGTTAAATGCTTTTCCTCTACCATGTGTGCCTAATCCATCCACTGTGACTACCACAAAACCTAACTCTGCCATGGGTTGCTGTAATCCCACCAAACCACCGCTAAAGGTCTTTGGAGTAATGTCAATATGGGGGCCGGTGTATGTGTAATCTACTATAGGGTATTTCTTTTTAGAGGAGAAGTTGGTAGGCACATAATATATCCCATAAATGGTGGTTTTTCCATCTTTGGCAGTTGCGGTAAATTGTTTTGGGCTTTGATATCCTCTTTCTAATAGATTTGAAATGTCAGCTTTAGAAATTTCATGGACAATTTTTCCTGTTTTCAATTCTCTGACAACCGAGTTGGTCGGTTCAGCAACCGTAGAATAATTGTCTACGAAGTAATCACTCCCTGGAGAATAAGAAACATCATGAAAAGAGTTTTCCGGCGTCAAGAGGGTAAGCTCTGATCCATCGAAATTAACTTTATAAACAAAAGAATAATAGGGGTTTACGCCTTCTTCCTTGCCATTTGCTTCAAAGTAAATCACCTCATTGTCTTCATCTATATAAAGTAGGTTCTTCACGACATATTCTCCATCTGTGATTCGATTGATCAAATCCCCGGACTTCCAATTCATTAGGTACAATTGATTCCAGCCTGACTTTTCAGTGCCTAGAATAAAGGAACCATTATCCAGTCTCCTAAAAATATTATTGTTGTTCACATGAGTAGGGGAGCTTTCCGAATATACTTTGCGGATTTCTGTAGTTTGAGCATCGATTTCTAAAAGGTCGAAAGCTTTGAATCCACGATGTAAATAAGTGCCAAAAATATGCTCACTATCACGATCCCAATTAAAATACATTCCTATAAAATGGGGTAGGGCTAACTCACTGAATTTGGTGAGTTTCTTTGTTTCTAAATCAACAAGTATAGGTATATAGGTGACTACAGTAGTATCTCCTGGAGACCCACGGTAATAGCCCTGGAGTTGTGGACGAAATTTATCATCCTGACTATTATCCAATAGCAACATTTTCTCAGCTAGCCTCAAATCCACAATTTGGGTTTGAATTTTCTTTGAATCTGGTGACCAGTTGACTCTAAAATGAGCAGGTCTCTCCCCATTTTCGCCATAAATCATATCAGACCAACCCCAATTAGAAGCGTATTCGTAATCTTTTTTTCCATCGAAACTCAATTGACTTTCTTCTCCGGTTTCAAGATTCTCAACAAACAGATTAAAGTTTTTTACATAAGCTTTCCACTTTCTATCGGGAGAAACAGAATAATCCCTATTGGGTCGATCAGAAGCTCTTTTCGATTCTAAGTTCCCTTCCGAATAAGTCCAGCTTTGGTTTTTCCACTCAAAACTGATTTCCCCATTCTCTTTGATTTGGATTCGATTGAAAGGCAAATTTTTAGCAGCTATATCCCCATCAGTTTTTTCACTTAGAAGACTTGCCAGTTCATCATGGTCAAAAGCTTCTTTGGTAGTCTTTTTCAAGATATCTGTCACAAAAAAACGCTTGCCATCCTCCGTGTATGTTTGGTGCCAAAACTTAGTTTTTCCTTCCAGCCAGTTTGGATTGACCGAGAGGTGATAAACTTCTTTTTGAATGTTATTGCTCAGAAAATACTCAGCTCTGTGATAGGTGTCTTCAGTAATTTGAGCTTGAGATAAATTCCCAAATAATGAGAAGATAAAAACAAAAAATAAGGTGATATAATAGGGGGATGGCTGATCGTATTTTTTCATGCTTTTGAAAGTCAATTGACTTCCAAGGTATCTCTGAAATAGGAAATAAACACCTCAGTTATTGATCAATTTTGCGTTTTTTTTGTAAATGGTAAGTTTAGCCAGCAGCTTCGTAAGCTTTTTTTAGCCAATTGATGAGTTCTTTGGAGTATTGCTCTTCAGGATTGATAATCATTACTCTATGGCTTACCATTCCACTGGATTTTGTATCAAGTTCAAGTATCCCCTTCGGCTCTTGACCTTTCAAATTGATACCTACTTCATATCGTGTCTTTGTCGCTGGCACAAGTAAGGCAAACTGCTTTTTTCTTCTGACACTGACATAAGAGTTTTTGGGAGCAAATTCCACATCCTTGCCAAACGCACTTATTTCTTTCTTAAGCTTTTCGAATAAAGGGAGGAAATGTTCTTTTCCTTTGTATTGTTTTGTTATTAATTCATCTGTTTCATTTACTGATCCAGCATCAGATTTTAGAGTTTTAAGAGCAACAAGGTTGGCAAAACCATGGGTAAAGTCATGATTGGTCTTTAAATATTTGAGGATCTCACCATGCTTAGCAAAATTTTCTTTTTTCACAATGGAGATCCATTCATCGAGACTTTTCCCTGTTTTTTTATGAAGATTTTCAATCATGGTTTTTGCTGCCTGATCCATATTGAGAGCTTTTAAAAGTTTATTTTAGATAGATTGTGAAGTAATCAGAACCATATATAAGTAGGATTCTGATGTCTTGGATGAGTACTTTATCTTTTTCAAGATAAGGATTCCATGTTTTTCTGCCAATAATTTGAAGCACTTGACTCACTAAAAAATGATCGATCAAAACATTAATATTATCTCCTGTAATTCGATTATTGCATCTGCTAAAATTGGGAGCCACACCTTAAGAATTTAACATGGGTTTAGGTAAGACTGATTTTAAGATAAACTCAGGATGTCCTGTAACATCCACCATGTCAAGAAACCCTTTGGGTTTTATAGGAGCAATGATTACTCTTTTTTATCGATAATCATCGATATCTAAAACGCCAAACTCCAATTTTAAGGTCAAAAAAAATCCCTGTTTATTACCAAACAGGGATTTTTTACAAATGATTGATGGAGTTAGTTGAATTGCTGTGTTTTAGAATTAAACCTTGATGTAGATTTTTCTTTTGTCCATCCAAAGACCTATCAACCAAATCACTAGCATGTAAGTAAAGGCAAAGAAAAATGATGCATTTTTAGGATTTAACCAACTGGTGAAAATGTTTTGATAAATCACCCCACGCAAGGTAGTTTCACCTACAGGTATCATACTCAGAAGGGAAATGACTATACCAGAAGCAACATAAAGTATGAGTGGGTTTCTGCCAAAGACTTCAAAGAAGTACGTCCAGTTTTTTACTTTTTGTAATTCGATGATATAAACCAATAAAGCCAGAAGCACCATATCTATTCCTACGGTAAGTAGAACATAGGAGCTAGTCCATATCTTTTTGTTAATAGGAAATACAATGTCCCAGATATAGGCCAAGACAATTAAAACTACAGCACCAATAAGTAGCTTTTTAATACTTTCTAGGGTGTTTCCATACTTCTGAACCATTTTACCTATGATGTATCCAGCTATTACATTTACGATGGATGGAAGGGTGCTTAGTAGACCTTCTGGATCAAATGGAATTCCTTCACCTCCATACATTCTATCCACACCGATTAGGCTTAAATCTAGTTTGATGGCAGCATTACCTGTTAGGCCATAGGGGTCTGAGCTGTCACCAAAAACATACATGATTCCCCAATAGGTTAATAGGGCTATGCCACTAAAAATCCATCCTAACCTTACACCTCCAATATAAAGGATGATAGCGGCAAAGAAATAGCATAGAGCAATTCTTTGTAGTACACCAAACAGTCTTACTTCAGTAATGTTAATAAGGCTAAAGTTTCCGGTCTCAGATATGTCATAAAAAGGGAAGGCATTGAGTAACCAGCCTATAAGAAAGATGAGTAAAGTTCTTTTTCCTACTTTTTTAAAAAAAGCAGAAGTTGGCATTTCTTGAAGTTTTTTCATGGAAAAACTCATGGCATTACCAACTACGAATAGAAAGGTGGGGAACACGAGGTCTGTGGGAGTGAATCCGTGCCATTTAGCATGTGCCAATGGGGCATATAGGTTGGACCAGTCGCCAGCAGAATTTACTACTATCATAAAAGCGATGGTCAATCCTCTCAATACATCTAATGCTAAATACCTGTTTTTTAATAAATCTGTTTTTGGGGTTAATGTCATTTCTAAATAGAGTGGGTGGCTTTTTATAAAATCAAAATTTAGAAGAAGTCTTCAGGCTTCAATTTAAAATATTATCTTGGTTTATGCTTTTAAGCTAAATTTTTATTGAATAAAGTTTTTATTATGAGACATGTCGATATTGAAAATTTGAAGGTCAGTAATCCTATTGACTTAAAAACTACTCCAACATTTCTGGATTTAGAAACTTCTGAGAAAAAGAAATCCAAGAAGCTGAATGAGTATCGTGAGGAATTGAGTGAGCATCAAGATACCATGTATGCCCATAATAAATATTCGGTTTTAATATGCCTTCAGGGGATGGATACCGCAGGAAAAGATAGTCTTATTCGTGAAGTTTTTAAGGAGTTTAATCCAAGAGGAGTAGTAGTGCATAGTTTTAAAACACCTTCAAAGAGAGAATTAGAGCATGATTTTATTTGGAGACATTATGTGGCACTTCCAGAGAGAGGGAAGTATGCTGTTTTTAACCGAACTCATTATGAAAATGTCTTAGTAACTCGGGTTCATCCAGAATATATTCTAAATGAGAATATCCCAGGGATTGAATCTGTTGATGATATAACGCCTGCTTTCTGGGAAAATCGATTTGATCAAATCAATAATTTTGAATCTCATATAAGCCAGAATGGAGTAATCGTTCTGAAGTTTTTCCTTCATTTGGGAAAAGAGGAGCAGAGGCAACGGCTCTTGAGAAGGCTTAATAAAGAAAAGCACAACTGGAAGTTTTCTCCTGGAGACCTCAAGGAGCGCGAGCATTGGGATGAATATCAAGACTATTATCAAGATGCTATCAATCGAACCTCAAAGCCTCATGCCCCTTGGTATGTTATTCCTTCGGATAATAAGGAGACAGCAAGGGTACTTGTGGCAAAAGTGATTTTAGAGGAAATGAAGAGATATAAAGATATTGTTGAACCAAAGTTGGATAAGTCTATTGCAGATAATATAGCTCTTTATAAAAAGGAATTAGAAAATAAATAGTCTACATGAGACATGTGATAAGTACTATTAATAAATTAAAATAGTACAAAAATAAATTGGATTATTTTTTTATAACCGTGGAATTTTTTAATTTAAATAGCTTTTAAAGAATTGATTTTTAGTTATTTAAATTTTTACGGATATGAAAAAGTTATTTCTTCCCTTGTTATTGTGTTTTTTGTGGTTTTCCTGTTCTAAAAATACGCCACTAATCAGCGATTCCAATCAAAATAAGACGAGTGTAGAACAACTCTATAATTATGAGTTAATTTTTAATGAAGATGCTGGATTCACTCCTTTATCAAATAATACTTATTGTGAAGAAGGTTTTGCAAATGAAAAGTGCCAAAACGAAGTAGAAACTCTAAAGGCCGAAGTCCTTCAAATTATTAATTCCATAGATAGCACCATACAAGTGGATAAAAATCACATTAGGGTATTTTATAATGTATCAGTCTATCTGCAAGGCTTAAACTCCTCCCAGATTGAAAATTTAAATAGGAACTCCCTGGAATCTAACTATTTCCAGAATGAGGTTTTTGAATTACAGATTCGAAGGCCAATTATGCAGTCAGATTTCATAGAGCAAACTAGAAAGCCGATGATGCAAGAGCAAATGCGATATGATTCAGCGAAAAAGACTAGCACTTTGATTGAGGAAATTGGTGGAGGTCAACCGGGATTACCTTCTAAAAGCCATCGTGTTTGGATTGTTGATTCTGGAGTAGATATAAGTCATCAAGATTTAAATTTTCAAAGTCCTGAAATTGCTTTATCAGTCGACTTTACTGTTCCCCCACTGAATCCCCATAATAACCCCTTTAATGACGAAAATGGTCATGGTACATTCATGGCAGGAGTTATAGGAGGAGCGGCCTCTACAGACCCTATTTTCCAAGATGGATATGGTGTTAATGGTGTTTTTCCAAATGCAAAAATGGTTGCTATAAAAATATTCGATAAAAATGATCATACCACCTCAGCTGAAATAGTATCTGCTCTTAATTATATATTAACAAATGCTAATTCATCTGACATTGTGAATCTAAGTTGGGGGGCTGACATTCAAATTTCAGACTGCACTTCAAATAAATACAAAGGAATTCGAGATTTAATCTTGGCGCTTGCAAATAATGATATCAAAGTGGTCATGTCGGCAGGAAATGGTTCTAAAGAGTCATTAACTAATTTCCCTGGCTGTATTGAATTGAGTTCGGATCCAAATCCAATAAGCTCGAATATTTATACCATTGGATCAGTTGAAATCCCTTGTTCGGGTACTTACTTCTATTCTAGTTTTTCAGATTATGGTAGACCCTCCGTAGATTTTCTGACACCAGGTGAAAATATATTTACAACAGCATTGAATGGTGAATATGTCTTAGTATCAGGTACTTCTATTTCTGCTGCGATGTTTTCAGGTATCCTTTACCATGACCAAGGAGTGGGAATACTGAGATCAATAAAAAGAGGTGCATCACCAGGTGATCCTGATCCAGATTATCCCATAGCAAAAATTGGAAACTAACCTTTCTTTCCAGTTATAAAATGAAAAAAAATGGCTGAATTTTTATTCAGCCATTTTTGCTATTCGGTTTTCATTGAGAGTTACTAGTTCAAAAAATACCCTTTGATCAATTATAAATTAGTGTTTAGTTGAATTTCCGAAGACTTCAGCTTCCTATTTAATTCAATGTGCATTTGAGATATATTATTAATAATATTCTTAAACATCATGTCATTTCTAAAATTGTCAAAAATTGGATTGTTGATTATGTGGAAGTCATCTCTAAAGCCAAATTCAACAGCTTGATTTAAATATTCAAGAGCTTTAGTTTTGTTATTTTTTAGTGCTTCTAACTGAGCTAAATCAAACAATATAATAGGATCATTTTCGATAGGTTCATTGCCCCCTTTCTGCCTAATTGAAATCGCGTTATTTATTAGACTATCAGCTTTTTCGTTTTGATTTGATTTTTGATAGGCGAAGGCAAGGGGGATAGAGGCAGAATTATAGGGGTCATTTAGAATTTCTGGATTAACTAAAATGGCTTTTTCAAAATATTCCTCCGATTTTTCAATCTCCCCACTCCAAAATGAAATCAACCCTACAGTTGAATAAACAAAATCCAAATCATGAATCGAGTCCTTGAGAATAAGGTTAATACTCTCAAAGGCTTTTTCCCTATTGCCTTGCTCTAAATATAAGTAAGCAATTTGTTCTGAAGTAACTGGATCAAATTTTATTGAATTAGCTTTTTCAAGCCAGTTTAAAGCCAAATCATAATGGTTTAATATTCTATAAATCCATCCTGAAATTTGAAATGGAATAAAGCTAGTAGGTTTTAGCTTGGTTGATTTTTGTTGAAGTAAAAGTGCCTCCGCTAAATGGCCTTGAATCATATTAACAGTAGCTAAATTCCCAATCGCTTCACTATAATTAGGTTTTATAGAAATTGCTATCTCAAATGATTTTTTTGCATTTTCTAATTGTCCCAAATAGTAATAAGTATTGCCCCTCGTCTTATAAAGTTCTGCTGAATTTGAATCAATTAAAAGCCCCTTTTCACTAACAGCATTACTTGAATCAAACATAGAAAGTTGTGAATAGGTATCTGCTAGACCTGCATAGGCTAAGGTGAAGTTAGGGTCGATTTCTTTTGCTTTCTTAAAGTATTCAATAGCAACTTTATAACTCTCAGGATTATATTCTGAATATTTCTCTTTTGCTTTTAAATACCATTCATAAGCCTCTGGGCTAGAAGTAAGAACTTTTCCTATTTCTGCTTCCTCTTTGGCAGATAAAGCGATGCCTAAAACCCTTGAAATCTCTTTTGCGATTACACTTTGAATTCTCAATAAATCTTGACCACTACGGGTAAATGAAGATGTCCATAGGTTTTTGTTTTCTTCAACGTCTATAAACTGAACATTTACTTTCGTCATGTCCCCAAGGTATTGTATGGACCCTTTAAGGATGGTGCTGACCTCCAGTATTTTAGCTAAAGAGTCTAAATTTAAATTTGGATTTGTAATGTTTTCAATTGAAGAGTACGAAATAACTTTAATATCATTAATCTCTGCTAATTGACTGATTATCTCCTGAGTGATATCTTTTGAATAGACGTCTTGAGGCGTCTTTGGATCTACATTTACAAATGGCAATACCGCTACAGATTTATCCTTTTCCCAGGTATAATTATTCCATACCAATGAATAAATTAAAAATAAAATCAGTGTAATGGTGACACCCATACCAACCCAGAATTTCCAGGGGGACTTATCCTGAAACTTGATATTTTTAATTAAATCTTTTCTAGTAGGGGCAGAGCATGGAGGATTAGTAAGCGCAAATAGATCAATATCCTTTTCGACATTTTTTAGATCAAAAACGCCAAGCTCATTATGAGTAAATGAATTGTTTTTAGGTAATAGTTGAAGGATTTGTCTAGAGAAAATGATACAAGAAGGAATGCCTATTCCCTGAATCCTGGCAGTGACGTTAACAGCATCCCCAAAAACATCCCCATGATCAAAAATAATTTCTCCACAATGAAGCCCGATTCTCAGTTGGATATTCCCGTTTTTGATCCAATATTTTTGAATTTCTAAACTGGCCTTTAATGATTCTTCTGCAGTTTCAAATGTGGCTAAAATGCCATCTCCCAACTCCTTGATGACTTGCCCATGGTATTTGGCCGTTACCTCTGTGTGAATTCGTAAATTTTCTTTGATAAGTTCAAATGCCTTGTCTTCATCTTTTCCCATCAATGTCGTATACCCTACGATATCTGAAAAAAATACTACAGAAAGCTTTTTGTTTAATCCTGAACTCATAGAAAAAGTATCATAAAGCGATTTAAATCGGTGATTGACAAGCGAACTTTAATTAATCTAATCATTTTTACCTAGCTAATAAAATCCCATGATGCAACGCAAGGAATAAAAATTCCAAAATTTATTACTACCCTAAAATTTATCACTCTTCGTCAAATATAGTTCACGTATTTATAGCTAGCACTCTTCAATTATACCTAATAGAAAGTGTTTTACAATAATAAAAATGTATTTTAGAGTAAAATTACCTTGAAATATTTCAATTTTTCACCCATAGACTTTTACATCATGAAAAACTATTTGATACTGGTTTTGTTTCTGGTATTTGGAACTAATTTATTTGGTCAAACAAATACCTATGTGGTTTCTATGAAACCCGGATTTGAAAGGGCTGTATTAGCAGATAGAGTTAAAGATAGCGACCGTGAACGGCAAGCTTCGATAAATGAAAATAATCGAAATCTTAAGCGAGGAAGAATAAATGAATTTTTAAGAAGTAAGGGTATTTCCAATGTAAAAGGCCAGTTCATGGATGTGAAAATTGGATTTTTACTAGATATCACCGAAGATGAAGCTGAGAGGTTGAGAAATGATCCAAATGTGGAAAGTGTCATCAAAGATGATGTTGTTAATGTAGAGCCTGTTGATGATGGAAGATCAAATCCAGATACTCAAGGTAGACCTATCATGCAGGGAAGGCCAATTATGCAAGGAAGACCTATTATGCAATCTGAAGAGTTGAGTAGCAATTGGTTATATGATTCGGATTTAAAAGGAAGTTGTGCGATTCCTTTGGTAGGTGGCTCATCAAATGGGAGTCGTAAGCCACAGAGTATCTGGATTATAGATACAGGGGTGGATCAGTCGCATAGAGGCCTTAATGTGAATAGGAAATTAGGCGTTTCTTTTGTGGAAAATGAAACAGCATTTGATGATTTCCTTGGGCATGGAACTCATATTGCAGGAATTGCTGCTGGGAAAAATTCAGGAAGAATAGCGGCGACTGGTGTTTCGGCTGGGGCGGAAGTTATTCCTATCAAGGTGTTTGACCAAAATGGAAATGGAAGTTGGGCAAGTATTCTTTTAGCTCTGGATTATATCGCAATATATGGACAGGAAAATGATGTGATTCTGATGAGCTTAGGCAGTTTTAACGTGTCTGATTGTGAAAACTCAAATCCATTATTAAGCTCCGCCATTCATGCTCTTGCTGAAAAGAATATGTTTGTGGTGATGTCAGCAGGAAATGATAATGGGAATGCAGGAAGAAATTTACCTGGCTGTATTAATGGTCCAAACATCTTTACCATCGGAGCTCTGGATTTTGAATGCGGTGAAATAGGAGGAAAGTACGAATATTCAAACTATGGACCTGGAGTCGATTATTTTGTTCCTGGATCTAGAATTTTTTCAACTTGGCCAAATGATAGATACCAGATCATGTCAGGAACATCAATGGCTGCAGCTCTATTCGCAGGAATAGTTCATGCAACTGATGGGGTTATTCAATCTTCTGGAAATGTTGATATTGAAGGGCTTAGCTATAAAAAAGCTTCCAAATAAAATAGTGGGGTTGATTCATTAAATGAAAAGCTCAGCAATTTTGCTGAGCTTTTCATTTTTATAGCCTAGTGGAGAGATTAGTCTTCTAAGAGTAATTCATCTATAAACACCCAGCCTTTTTCTCCTGCACCGGGATGCCATTTTGGAAGTCTCGTTAAAGGGCTAAGCCTCACTCTTACTTCATTAAAGTCCCCCTTTGGAAGATCATAGCCCAAAGCTTCTAGTCTAGCAAGTTTAATATCCTTGCTTTGCTCTGGATTTTCTTTAATGATTTGCTTCCATTCATTACCTTCTTTTACCCAAATTTCAACTAAAGAGGGTGGGAAAATATAGGCTCCTTCATGGTAAAGTAGACTAAAAACAATTTTACTGGGGTGCTCATTTTCATCAAAAGAGAAACTGAAGTCCAATGGGTTGTCTTGGTATCCTAACCATTCTCCGGTAGTATGATTACTTACGCTTTTTACTTTGTCATTTAGGGTTCGATTCCCCTGTGCTCGATAAGACTTGCTGGGCTGGGTAAGCAATTGAATGTTTTGAGGTTGAATTCCAGATTTGAATAACAGGGTTTTTTCTGTATCACTTCCCAACCAACCATTTGCAAATGCTCTAGCTTCGATTTTGCTGGTGTTCTTAATCCATACGGGGTTCGTATAAAGTGTGCTTTCAACACTATCTGGGGTAGATCCGTCTAAAGTGTACCTAATTTCTACCGTATTTATGGGATGCTTTATTTCCAAGAGCATACTGTCTTGAAATAGGATGTTATCGAAAATTAATTTTGGTGCGTTGAGTTTATATATCTGACCATCATCCTCGAATCCAAAATCAATTTCCACATCCTTCAGATTTTCTACTAGCTTCTCCCTTCCTTGATCAGAGAAGTTAGTTTGCCATACAAATAAATACTTCAGATTTGGAAATTCTTGAAGTCTGGGGATGACCTTATCTGTAATCGCATTGCCAGATAATGCTAGACTCTCAAGGCTTGGAAGCTCTGGAAAACTCTCAATTTGCTCATCACTTAAATCTCCGAAATTTAGTTGAAGTTCTTCTAGATTTGGAAAGCCTGCTAGAAATGAAAAGTCAACATTCTCAAGAGGCATTTTATTTAAATTAATTTGTACGACTTGCTCGCTTATTTTTTTTAGATCCTCTAAGGAAGAAGGGGAGAAAGCAGCGATTCCAAAGTACGAAACCTCCAAAGCAGGAGAATCAGGATAAAGTGGGCTGATCTTCCGATAGAAATTATTTAACTCCTCCACAAGATCTGGATCTGCAGCATCAAAATCATAATTTTTTTGATTACTGAATTTCTCAGAAGCCAAAATAAATAAGTTATCTTCCTTAGGCAATTGAGTTACTTTTTGTTCAAAATCTGCTCCGCCTTTAACCCATGCTGAGAGGATCTCAATTTCTTCCTCGGTAAGCTGTTCCTTGTTTTCGGGAGGCATATGATCTTCATGTTCAAGAGGTAAATGTATTCGTTGGAATAGCAAAGAGTTCTCCGTATCTCCGGCAGTAATAAAAGGGCCTGACTCTCCTCCTTTTTTGATTCCTTCTAAAATATCCAGCCTCAATTCCCCTTTCATTTTACCATCCTTGTGACAGCTTTGACATTTAGCCTTAAAAATAGGCTGAACCATATCTCTGAAAACTTGTGCTTCGGCAAGCTGAACTTGTGGTGGGTTTTTTGATTGGATCGGTGCTAATAAGAAGTCATTTCCATGAGTCAAATTTGCTCCAAAATGACCTGTGAATATTACTAATGCGCCTAACGCAATACTGGTTGGCTTAATAAATGACTGTGAATTATTTCTGAAAAAGTACAACAAGGTGGATAAGACAAAAACTAGAATCCCTAACCATTGATGCCAGGATAATTCTGAACCTTCATATCCTTCTTTTGCAAGAAATAGCCCTGCAATGACTGTTATACCTGCGAAATTACTGCCTATCAATAAACTAAAGGTTCCAACTTCTTTTACTTCTGATTTAATACCTGGTAACCAGAAGAAGAAAATCCCCATTAATATCAAAACAATAGGAAAATGGAGTAGGAGTGGATGGGATCTTCCTATCACTTGAAGCCATTCTGGTAGGACTAGGCTGTTACCAGCAATCGCTAAAATGAATGTCAATCCCAGCCATACAAAGAGTGTATTTTCAAGGATCTGTTGAAGAATAGATTTTTTTAACATTTTCTTCTCAAGCGATTAGGTCTTTGACTACCTTCCCCGAAACATCTGTTAGTCTATATCTTCTTCCTAGATGTTTATAGGTTAACCTCTCATGATCTATTCCCATCAGGTGTAGCATGGTAGCTTGAAAATCATGTACATGAACTGGGTTTTCTGCGATATTATATCCAAAGTCATCAGTTTCTCCATAGACCATACCCGACTTTACGCCGCCTCCGGCCATCCAAATGGAAAACGCACGAGGGTGGTGATCTCGACCATAATTATCTACCTGGATTTTACCTTGACAATAGTTGGTTCGACCAAATTCTCCTCCCCATATGACCAAAGTTTCATCTAACAGTCCTCTTTGCTTTAAGTCTTTGATTAAGGCTGCAGAAGCCTGATCTACATCTTCCGCTTGTAATTTCATTTCATTTGGAAGGTTTCCATGCTGATCCCAACCTTGATGATATAACTGGACAAAGCGAACTCCGCTTTCTGAAAGCTTTCTTGCTAATAGGCAATTTGCGGCATAGGTTCCTGGAACCAAGCAATCAGGACCATACATTTTGATAATGCTATCTGGCTCTTTGGAAACATCTGTCATCTCTGGAACAGCAGTCTGCATTCTAAAAGCCATTTCATATTGCTGAACTTTTGCGCTGATTTGTGGGTCATTAAATTCCTTGTATCTCAGATCATTCATTTCCGCAATTTGATCCAACATTTTACGGCGCTCTGATCTAGACATGGATTCAGGATCTTTTAGATATAGAACTGGGTCTTCTGAATTAGAAAACTGAACTCCCTGATGAGTAGCATCTAAAAATCCATTGCTCCAAAGTTTGGAGTAAACTCCTTGACCATTGCCCCGTCCTCTACTTAAAAGAACACAGAAAGCAGGTAGGTTACTGTTTTCGCTGCCTAATCCATAGCTCAACCAAGAGCCCATACTCGGTCTATTCCCAACTTGTGCTCCAGTTTGGAAAAAGGTAAGCGCTGGATCATGATTGATCGCTTCTGTATGCATTGATTTTACAATGCATATGTCATCGACAACACTAGCTGTATGTGGAAAAAGATCAGATATCCATGCTCTGGATTGACCATATTGATTAAAACCGTAATAGGAGCCAACTAATGGAAAAGATGATTGTCCTGCTGTCATTCCGGTGAGTCTTTGCCCTTTTCGAATCGATTCCGGAAGTTCTTCTCCCATGTTCTTATTCAAAAGAGGTTTGTAATCAAAAGACTCTAACTGGCTAGGTGCGCCATTTTGAAATAAGTAAATCACCCTTTTTGCTTTAGGGGCAAAATGTGGCAATGCAGCCATAATTGCTTCTTCGTCCGGGCTTCCACCTTTAAATAAATCTGGAATTAACAAAGAGCCCAAAGCAACGCTTCCCACTCCTAAACTCAATCGGGAAAGGAATTTCCTTCGATTGAAGTTTAATCCATGCTCTAATATTTCTTTTTCCATCTTAAATCTTGGTAATCGTTTCTTCCAAATTATACAAACTCACTATTACCTGCATCAGAGCAGCAGTCCTTGCTGTCTTGTCTTTTGGGTCAATAGGATATTCGCCAACTTCTAGCGTTGGATTTATTTCTTCCTGATGATTTTGAAAACGCTCGAGTTGATCCTCAAAGTAGCTTTCTAATATTTCTTCCTCTTCAGGTTTTATATCTCGGCATAAAATCCTTTTAAATGCCATTTTTATGGCTTCTGAGTCATTATTATACTCATCATCTAGCTTAGCGGCTAAAACTCTAGAAGCCTCTAAAACCATAGGATCATTAAGCATTACTAAGGCCTGTAATGGGGTGTTAGTTCTACCTCTACCAATTTCGCATCTATCACGGTTACTAGAATCAAAAATGATTGCTTTCGGAGGAGGGACTGTTAGCTTGATGAAATTATAGATTCCTCGCCTGTAAAGGCTGTTGCCAGTATCCTGAACATAGGTAGCCAACTCACCTCTACCGGAGGAGGCAGCTTCCCAAACCCCTTCAGGTTGGTAGGGCTTAACACTGGGGCCACCAATTTCTTGATGTAAAAGTCCGCTACTAGCCAAAACTAGATCTTGAATATTTTCTGCGGTAAGCCTTAATCTTGGAGCTCGAGATAAGTAGATGTTTTCAGGATCAATAGCCAGTTGCTGCTTACTGATTTGAGCTGATTGTTGGTAGGTCGCAGAGCTTAAAATTTGCTTGAGTAATCTTTTGATATCCCAGCCATTTTCCATGAAATCAACAGCTAGCCAGTCTAGTAATTCTGGATGACTTGGTAAATCACCTTGCATCCCAAAATCACCAGCGGATTTTACGATCCCGGTACCAAAGATTTCCTGCCAAATCAAGTTGACAAAAACTCTTGCTGTCAATGGATTTTCTCTATCAGTTGTCCATTTAGCTAAGCCTAACCGGTTCTTTTCTAAATCCTCTTCAAATTCCATAATGGAACCTGGAGTGGACACTGATACTGGTTCTGAAGGGGCATCATATACACCTCGGTCTAAAATATAGGTGGTCCTTTTTTCTTCTCCTTCCAGTTCTCCCATCACAGAAACTGAAAGTTTGGAGGTGTCTTGGTAATTGATGAAACTCATAATCCCCGAAAGGTCCTCCTGATCCACCCATAAAATAGGTGTTTTGGCGGGTTTTGAGACTGATACATCACCTTCATAACCCTTCTCTGGGGTATTGTTGAAAAAGGCAAAGAGCTCATAATAGTCCTTTTGGGAAAAAGGATCATATTTATGGTCATGACATTGTGCACACTCCATCGTGATCCCCAAAACCCCTTTGCTAAAGGTGTTGGTTTTGTCTAACACATACTCGATTCTATATTCCTCGTCAATTACTCCACCTTCTTCTGTGTATTTATGATTTCTGTTGAAGGCAGTTGCCAAAATTTGTTCTTTAGTGGCATTGGGCAATAAATCACCTGCCAATTGATAGGTGATAAATTGATCGTAAGGCATGTTTTCATTAAAGGCATGTATTACCCAATCTCGGTAAGGCCATTGGGATCGAATATTATCGTCCTGATAACCATAACTATCTGCGTATCTTGATATATCCATCCACAAAACCCCTAATTTTTCCCCGAAAGATGGATCTGCCAGCAAACCATCTAACAAGTTTTGGTAGGCATCATTTGAAAGGTCCGAATATTGATCTAAAATTTCTGGGCTAGGAGGAAGGCCTGTTATGTCTAGGCTTGCTCGCTTAATCAATTCCTGAGGGTCTGCTTTTGGGTTAGGCTCTAAGCCTTTTTCAACCATTTTTTGATAAACAAACCGATCAATTTCATTAACTGCCCACTCGTTTTCACTTGGTAGCTCAGGTTTTTCTGCTTTGGTAAAAGCCCAGTGAGGCTCATATTCTGCCCCTTGCTCGATCCATTTTTTTATAAGCCCAATTTCAGTGTCACTGAGAACGAGATTAGATTCAGTGGGAGGCATTAATTCGCCGGGATCTTCACTTGTAATTCTATGAAATAACTCTGATTCTTCAGGTTTTCCAGAAACCAAAGCAAATTTCCCAGGCGATTCCTTGAGGGCTTTGAAAGCGCCTTCCTCAGTATCTAGTCTTAAATCAGCTTCTCTTTTATTGGCGTCTGGTCCATGACATGCAAAGCATTTATCTGATAAGATAGGTCGAATATGAAAGTTATAACTGACTTGATCAATTTCTGACAAAGATGTACCGCTCATTTTATTTTCCTGACAGGAAAATATAAAGGCTATAAGGGGCAGCAATGCGAGAATTTTCAACTTTTTAATGGTCATTTGGGGTAGTTTAATGGGCTTAAGTTATAAAAAATTTTTATAAAAGTATTTTCTAATTATGAAAAAAAAGTAATTAAGTGTATAGGAGTGAGAAGTAGAATGGTAATTCTTCAATGATAATTGATCATTAGTATTTTTTGCAAATTAAAAGTTCTCTATTCTTATTAATTAAGAAATTTTGATGGTTATTAATTGATTTAAACAAAATTAAATTCTGTATTATTGTTTAATTGATTCAGGGAATACAAATGAAAGTAGGAAATTGATGATCTAGTTGAGACCACATTTACTTTAGACTAGTGAGTTGATTTTATAGATGAATTTTTCTTAAACAAATAGAAATGAAGAAGATACTGATATTTATTCTATTATTCTGGTCAATTCCAGTTTTCTCTCAGGATGAAATTCAATCAAATGATGATTTGAAAGAACCATTTATTAGGATTTTTAACTCCCAAAAGAAAAAGATTGACAAGGGAAGATTTCTCAGCGTTTCTCCGGATTACCTAGAATTAAATATCTTGAAGGGTTCGGATACGGTGCAAGTCTCGTTGAAAGATATTTCCTATATCATAACCAAAAGGTCTACTGGTCATTCCATGTTAATTGGAGCTGCTGCTGGAATGGTGGTGGGTTCTACACTTGTTGCTTTGACATACGATCCAGATCAGGGTGGGTTGTTTAATATTAGTAAAGGGGATATGATACTTATGGTTGGACCTGTTTTTGGGTTAGGAGGTACCATTGTGGGAGCAATCGTTTCTGAATTTAATAAATCTGCTTTATACAGAATTGATGGAAGTGCTGAAAAGATGAAAGACTTTAAAAATGGCGTCTCGCTAAGTAACAAACCGCAAGAATGAAAAATATGCTTACTTCAAACGCTAAATTCAATCTAATTGAACACTTGGATTTTTAAAATGCTAGTAATCTTTGAAGGGAAGTGATTGTGGGATCCTGATGCACCTAAATTATTAAAATATTGGAATTGAATTTCTATAATAATTGGTTTTAATCTAGTTCAATGATGCTGGTTCAAAAGTTTTTTCGGTTTGTAATATTCTTATCTGTATTCCTTTTTTCTTCTTGCAAGGTCTACCAAAAAGTAGATTGGACTAAGCCCCCGCTACCGAAAGAAGAAAGATCAATATCTTTTGAAACAAGACAACTATCCCGACTGGTGGAAGGGGATAAGTTATATATCAAAACTAAGGACAGCTTAAGTTATGATATCGTCTATTCCATGGTCCAAAACGATTCTATAAAAGGTCAGTTTTTACAGAAAAATAACAAAAGAATTAAAGTTCCTATTGATACAGGAATTCCACTATCTCAAGTTCATATTCTAAAAGTAAAAAGAAAGAATACTTTACTTTCGATTGGAACAGTTATAGCAATTCCCTTGGTGTTTTTTGGGCTTCTCGAACTATTAACCTTCAATTTTAGTTTTCTGTGATTTTTGAATAAAAAAACACCAATTGGGCAGATGGAGTAATTTTTTATTATCTGTTGAGTATGAATAATTGTGAATTCTATTTGGAAGTTTTCTAATAATCTATGTAGAAAAGGAGAAGTGGATTTTAAGTTTTGTTATTCCAATTCCTTTTTGTTTTTAGAAAACAAAAAAGCTGCTCATAGGAGCAGCTTTTAAAATGGTATTAGGTTGGATTATTTTTTTATAACTGAGAAATCAAAAGTCTCCAGGAATTTAGTGGTGAAATTACCTGCTTTAAATTCAGGATCTTCCAATAAGGCAATGTGGAAAGGAATGGTGGTTTTGATTCCATCGATCACAAATTCCTCCAAAGCACGCTTCATTCTAACTATAACTTCTTCTCGCGACTGACCGCTAACAATTAGCTTAGCGATCATGGAGTCGTAATTAGGAGGGATCACGTATCCTGCATAGACATGTGAGTCTACTCGAACTCCTCTACCTCCTGGAATATGTAGGTTCTGAATTTTGCCAGGACTTGGTCTGAAACCATGACTTGGATCTTCAGCATTGATTCGACACTCCATGGCATAAAGCTTTGGATAGTAATTTTTGCCAGAAATAGTGTCTCCCGAAGCGACTTTGATTTGTTCTTTTATGAGATCAAAATCTGTAACTTCCTCAGTAATTGGATGCTCTACCTGAATACGCGTATTCATCTCCATAAAGTAGAAGTTGCGATTTTTGTCTACCAAAAATTCGATAGTTCCAGCTCCTTCATACCCAATGGCCTCAGCACCTTTAATAGCTGCTTCACCCATTGCTTTTCTCAATTCATCTGTGATAAATGGAGATGGAGTTTCTTCAACGAGTTTCTGATGTCTTCTTTGAATAGAACAATCTCTTTCGGATAAGTGACATGCTTTACCATGTTTATCTCCAATAATCTGAATTTCTATATGTCTTGGCTCTTCAACGAATTTCTCCAAGTACAAGCCATCGTTTCCGAAAGCTGCACCAGATTCCATTCTTGCATCATCCCAAGCTTTTTTAAATCCGCTTTCCTCTTTGACAATTCTCATCCCGCGTCCACCACCACCAGCAGTTGCTTTTAAGATCACAGGGTAGCCCATTTCATTAGCTAATTTCACTCCCTGCTCGATAGAATCTAAAAGACCTTCGGAACCTGGAACTGTAGGAACTCCTGCTGCACGCATGGTCGCTTTTGCAGTTGCCTTATCACCCATTTTACCAATCATTTCAGGACTGGCTCCGATGAATTTGATGCCGTATTCTTCACAGATTCTAGAGAACTCCGCATTTTCAGAAAGGAATCCATATCCAGGATGAATCGCATCTGCATTGGTGATTTCAGCTGCTGCAATAATTCTAGGAATATTAAGATAAGAGTCCTTGCTAGGAGCGGGGCCTATACAAACTGCCTCATCAGCAAATCTTACATGAAGGCTGTCTTTGTCTGCAGTAGAATAAACCGATACAGTTTTGATTCCCATCTCCTTGCAGGTACGAATTACTCTTAAAGCAATCTCTCCTCTGTTGGCTATAAGTATTTTATTAAACACGATCGTATTTTTTAGTGAAAAATTATCCTGCAGGGTCTACAAGGAACAATGGCTGGTCATACTCTACAGGAGTAGAGTTAGTAACTAGGATTTTCACAATTTTTCCTGAAACTTCAGATTCGATTTCATTGAAAAGTTTCATGGCTTCAATAATACAAACTGTTTGTCCAGGCTTGATTGTATCTCCCTCAGTGACAAATGCTGGAGAATCTGGATTTGGCGTCATGTAGAATGTACCAATCATTGGAGACTTGATTTCGATCAAGTTTGATGGAGTTGCAGCTGGAGCTGGTGCTTCAGCGGCTGCAGGTGCCGGAGCAGGAGCAGGTGCCGGAGCGGCTACAGGTGCCGGTGCAGATTCAACCATTTTTACGTTGCCGGAATCAGCATATTTTTTAATGGACAACTCAAATTCTTCAGTTTTTATTTTGACTTCAGCTAGTCCTGAATTTGAGATATAATCGATCAACTCTTGAATCTCTTTTGGTTTCATAGTCTTGTGTTTAAATAAATTGCCCGAAGGCGTTCTATTGGGTTTAAACAAAAAAAGCCGAATCAGTTTTAATTGATTTCAGCTAAGTTAATTATTTTACTCTTTCGGAATAGGACCCATCTCGGGTATCTACTTTGATCATAATATCTTGTTCCACAAATAGAGGAACCATTACCGTTGCTCCAGTTTCTACTGTCGCAGGTTTTAGTGCGTTGGTAGCAGTGTCACCTTTGATACCTGGTTCTGTATAGGTGATCATCAGTTCCACAAATGGTGGTAGTTCCACTGCAAGTGGTGTTTCCGTCTCATCATGCACCAATATGTCTGCCATTTGACCATCTTTTAACAAATCTGGTCTTTCAATCAATTTTTCTTCAATTGACATCTGCTCAAATGTGCTGGTATCCATAAAATGGTATCCCAAGTCATCTTTATATAGAAATTGATGTGGACGTTTTTCCACTCGAGCAGTTTCTACTTTTTCACCGGCAGTGAAGGTTTTGTCAAGAGTTTTTCCTGAGGTAATTCCTTTTAATTTGGTTCTTACAAATGCTGGACCTTTCCCAGGTTTCACGTGCTGAAATTCTACGATAGAATAAATATCGTTATTCATCACTAGACAAAGGCCATTTTTAAAATCTGCAGTGCTTGCCATATGAGTATTTTATTATAAATCTAATTATTTTGGATCATATCCCCACTTCAGGTAGATCGAACCCCAAGTAAATCCTCCTCCAAAAGCGGCAAGGATTAAATTATCACCTTTTTTCAATTGCTTTTCATAGTCCCAAAGACATAAAGGCAAGGTAGCAGCTGTGGTGTTACCGTACTTTTCGATGTTCATCATGACCTTATCATGACCTATTCCCATTCTGCTTGCTGTAGCGCTTATGATTCGCTTGTTTGCTTGATGAGGAACTAACCAAGCAACATCTTCACTGGTCAACTTGTTTCTTTCCATTACCTCCGCACTGACTTCTGCCATATTGGTTACAGCAAACTTAAACACAGTGGATCCCTCTTGTGCAGCGAAATGCTCTCTAGCATCTACCGTTTCGTGAGTGGCTGGTTTCATACTTCCTCCAGCTTTCATATTTAGGTAGGGAGCTCCTGATCCGTCAGAATGTAATAAAGCATCCATGATCCCAAATTCCTCGGTTGTAGGCTCAAGCATCACTGCTCCAGCACCATCTCCAAAAAGAATACAGGTGGTTCTATCCTCATAATTGACGATAGAAGACATTTTATCAGCTCCTACTATAATTACTTTTTTATGCTGACCAGTCTGAATAAACTGGCTTCCTATCTGAAGGGCATAAAGAAAGCCTGAACATGCGGCAGAGATATCGAAACTAAAGCTGTTTTTTGCACCCACCTTATCCGCTATGATGTTAGCAGTTGCAGGGAAGGGCATGTCCGGAGTTACCGTAGCACAAATAATTAAATCAACGTCCATAGGGTCAGTGCCAGTTTTGGCCAATAAGCCATTGATAGCTTCCACGCCCATAACAGAAGTCCCTTGGTTTTCTCCTTTAAGGATTCTTCTTTCTTTGATTCCTGTTCTTGTGTAAATCCACTCGTCGTTGGTATCTACCAGAGTTTCAAGTTCTTTATTGGTCAATCGGTACTCAGGAACGTATCCCTGAACGCCTGTTACCATAGCTCTGATTTTGTCCATTATTTTTTGGTTATAGTAAGAAGCCCCAAATATTTTAACTTCTTAAAATGGGTTGAATGGTAGGTAAAATTTCATTGGGTAGGGCCAAAAATATTACAATTGTCCCTGACCACCAAAATAAATCCATGCATTAGAATTCAATATACTGAAAGACAGGGAATTGAATTCCTATAAAACAAAAAATCCATTCTTTATTAAGAATGGATTTCTTTAGAATCAAATATTTTTGCTTAAGCAAGAACTTCTTTCTCGATGATAACTTGTCCTTTGTAGTACAATTTACCGTCTAACCAGAATGCTCTGTGTGGTAGGTGCATTTCACCCGTGGTAGGGCATTTTGCCAAACCTGGAGCTTCCAATTTATAGTGAGTTCTTCTTTTATCTCTTCTGGTTTTCGAAATTTTTCGTTTTGGATGTGCCATTTTATGTGTGGTTTATGATTATTCCTTGTTTTTTAAATTTTTCAATGATGCCCATCTGGGATCAATGTCAGTACTTTCTACTGAGTCTTCATCTAACTCTTCATCCTCGAAATCTTGATCATCTATATAAACAAGACTTCCTTCCCCTTCATAATCTTCCTCATCCAATTCATTACGGTAATCAGGATGAATTTTTTTTGAAGGTAGGTTGAGTAAAATAAACTCATATATCAATTGCGCTACATTGATCGAGGGTGTATCCCTTGTGATCATGATCACGTCTTCATTGATTTCTTTTTCTTCAGAACCATATTTGTAGAGCATGCTCTCATGGAATTCCAAAGGTTGATCGTACTCTTCAAGACTTCTGTCGCAGGTGAGTGTAACAATACCTTTTATGTGGAAATCCAATTCTATCAAATTGGCGCCTTTTTTCATCATGACCCTTATGGTCATGTTGCCTTTTTCGACTAAATGATTGTCTTCAAAATGTTGAAAAAACGAATCACTTATTTCGAAGTCAATTTCGTGTTTTCCTTCAACGAACTTAATTACCTCTATATCAAAGGTTTTCCAGAATTTCACGATTCCTCCTCTCGATTTAAGACCGCAAATTTAGGGAATTATTTAAATAGGATAAAATAGTTTGTAAAATATTATTTGGTGAATTGCGGTTTTCCTACCAAGTTTTTTACAAAACTACTCTTCATCAGGCTCATGCTGAGCAATAATGTCCGATGCCAGGAAGATCGCAGCACGGATAGAGCCCTCATCAGCAAGATTTTTTCCAGCAATATTATACGCTGTTCCATGGTCAGGAGATGTCCTAATAATCGGTAAACCCGCTGTGAAATTAACTCCGGAGCTGAAAGCGATGGATTTAAAAGGAATTAATCCCTGATCATGATACATGGCAAGTATTCCGTCAAATTTAGTCTGATGCATCATACCAAAAAAGCCATCGGAAGGATAAGGTCCGAAAACCATTTTGTTTTGATCTTTCAGTTCCTTGATAGCCGGCTTTATAATATCTTCTTCTTCTTTACCCAATAAGCCATCTTCACCAGCATGAGGGTTTAATCCCAGAATAGCGATTTTTGGTTTATTAATGCCAAAGTCTTTTTCAAGACTTGCCAATAATAGATTTGCTTTACGGATTATTCTTTCTTTGGTAACTGTCTCGGATACTTTTGCCAAAGGAATGTGTCCTGTAACCAATCCAACTCTCAACTGATCAGAAACCATTAACATTAAACTGTCTTTGGCATTGACGGCTTGCGTAATGTATTCGGTATGTCCTATAAACGGAAGTTCCTCCGTATTGATATTGTTTTTATTGACTGGAGCTGTGACTAAAGCTTGAATATTGCCCGCTTTCAGATCCTCAACAGATTGAGCTAGAGCTTCCAAAGCCATTTTACCGGCTTCTTGAGTTTCTACCCCTGGGATAACATCCGGACAGTCTTCCATGACATTGATGACATTGACGCGCTTATGCTGAACTTCATCCAATGACCTTATTTGCACAAAATTAAAATTATCTGCGTTCAGTGTCTTTTTATAAAAAGAAACGGCTTTCCCATGTCCGTAAATCAAAGGAGTAAAGGATTTGAAACTTCTGTTGTCAGATAAAGCTTTGAGCAACACCTCAATGCCTACTCCGTTGATGTCTCCGATACTGATCCCAATGATGGGCTTCTTTTTTCTGTTATTCATATGGTTTTGGCCATTGTAATTGATTCCGTGAATTTCAGCAAGGAGTGTAACTGTTTCCTTTTAGAATATTCTCGTATTTTTATGGCTGCAATTTATAAAAATTTATCAGAGCTAACCGATGGAAAAAGTAAGAGCCAAAAAACATCTTGGCCAACACTTTTTGACCGATTTAAGTATTGCGGAGCGGATAGCTCTGGCGGTCAAAGGGCATGGTGGAGTAAAGAAAGTATTGGAGATCGGCCCTGGTATGGGTGTGCTGACAGATTATTTACTTAAAAACCCTTTGGAACTTTATCTGATTGACATTGATAAAGAGTCAATTGCCTACCTGAATAAGAAATATCCAAGTCTTAAAGACCGTATTATTGAAGGAGATTATTTGAAATATAATCTGAGTAATGATATTTCTGAGCCATATGCCATTGCTGGAAATTTCCCATATAATATTTCAAGTCAAATTTTTTTTAAAGTTTTAGAAGAAAGAGATAAGGTTACTGAGGTTGTTTGTATGCTTCAAAAGGAAGTAGCTAAAAGGATTGCTTCTCCTAAAGGGAATAAGGATTACGGAATACTTTCTGTGCTTTTACAAGCCTTTTATGATATAGAATATTTGTTTTCTGTGCCCCCTGAGGTTTTTGACCCTCCACCCAAAGTGAACTCTGGCGTCATTCGTTTAGTTAGGAATGAAGTCAAAAGCCTGGACTGTAATGAAAAATTGTTTTTCCAGGTAGTCAAAGGTGGGTTTGGTAACCGCAGAAAGACTTTAAGAAACTCTCTTAAGTCCTTTCAGCTCCCAGAACAACTGAAGGAGCACCCTTTGATGGATAAGCGAGCCGAGCAATTGGATGTCGCTGATTTTGTTTTTATAGCTCAACAAATAGAAATCTCTCGTGGAAATCATTAAGCAATTTGAACTTTCGAAGGAATATCTGGAAAGCCTCAGACAGGGGATTGAAGAGGAGAATAATGACTTTATTAAAGAGTCCTTAGAGAGTGCCAATGTTGCTGACGTTGCTGCCATTCTTGACGAGCTTTCCATGTCTGAGTCTATCTATGTCTTGCGACTGTTAGAAAATCAGTTTTCCTCTGATATTCTAATTGAGCTGGATGAGGATACGGCTACTCGAGTATTTAGAGAATTGGAGGTTCCAGAGATAGCAAGTCTAATCGAGTGTATGGACTCCGATGATGGTGCCGATATGCTTAATTTACTTCCACTCAGAGAGCGAGAAGAGGTCATAGGCTATTTTACGGACCGCCAAAAATCAGAGCAAATATTAGAATTACTTCGCTATGAAGAAGATACCGCTGGTGGTATCATGGCGAAGGAATATATCAAAGCCAATAAAAACTGGAATGTCGTTCAGACGATCAATGAGATTAGACGTCAGGCAGAAAATGTTGACAAGATCTTTTCTATTTATGTGGTAGATAACAAGCAACAATTAATGGGGAGGGTTTCTTTGAAAAGAATAGTCCTGGCTTCTGAAAACACTAAAATAGAAGATATCTATGAAGACGAGGTGATGGCCGTTCCTACCCATATGGATCAGGAGGAAGTGGCAGAAATAATGCGAAGATATGACCTGGAAGCCGTACCTGTTGTGAATGTTAAGAATAAGCTAGTAGGTAGAATTACTGTCGATGATATTTTGGATGTAATTCGAGAAGAGGCAGAGGAAGATATTCAAGCTATGACAGGTATTTCGGATACGGTGGATGAATATGATAGTGTGATCAAACTGACGAAAGCAAGGTTGCCATGGCTCTTGATTGGGATCATAGGAGGTTTGCTTGGAGCAGGTTTTATTGGTTTTTTTGAAGAGGGATTGAATAAAGTAACTGCATTGGCATTCTTTATTCCCTTAATTACTGCCACAGGTGGAAATGTAGGGATTCAATCTTCTTCTTTGGTAGTACAATCATTAGCAACTAAATCTGCATTTGATGATTCCATCATAAAAAGGTTTATCAAAGTACTGTCTGTAGCCGTTATCAATGGGTTGATTTTGGCGGTATTTGTTTTTGCGGTAGTGGTGCTGTTTTATAAAAATGAAGTGTCCTTTGGACTAGTAGTTTCTATCGCACTCTTTTCCGTTGTTCTTCTCTCATCTTTTATGGGGACTATTACGCCGATCATTTTGGATAAAATAGGAATCAACCCAGCTTTAGCCTCGGGTCCATTTATCACCACTGCAAATGATTTACTCGGCCTAGCTGTTTATTTCTTGGTGGCTATTTCATTATTACACATTTAAAATTCATTGATGAATATTCTGATAATCGATAAAATGCATGAAAGCATTGTGCCCTTGCTTGAAAGAAAAGGGCATCAAGTAAACTATGCTCCAAAAATTACGAGAAAACAGATTTTAGATCAGGTTGCTGAGTATGAAGGGTTAATTATCAGGTCCAAAACTCCCATGGATAAAGAACTTCTGGAGAAAGCAGTCAAGCTTAAGTTTATCGCAAGGGCTGGGGCTGGATTGGATCAGATAGATCTAGACTTTTTGGTTGCTAGAGGCATCAAATTATTTCATGCAGCTAAAGGGAACCGTGATGCGGTAGCAGAGCATTCTTTGGGAATGCTTTTATCCTTGTTTAATCACGTAATTAAAGCTGATCAGGAAGTAAGAACAGGAGTGTGGGACAGAGAAGGAAATAGGGGTTTCGAGTTGAAAGATAAATCTGTAGGTATTTTGGGTTATGGAAACATGGGTAAGTCTTTTGCAAAAAGACTTCAAGGTTTTGGAGTGAAGATTTATGCTTATGATAAGTACAAGGTTGATTTCGGAAATAAGCGAGTAAAAGAAGTAAGTTGGACCAAACTGAAAGAAAAAGTTGATGTTCTGAGTGTGCATGTTCCTTTGACTGATGAAACCCGGGATTTTTTGACTTTAGATGAGTTGAAAAGTTTTGCTAAACCCATTTGGTTAATCAATACAGCAAGGGGAGAAGTGATCAGTTTTAAGGCTTTAAATCAGGCTTTGGACGCTGGGATTTTAAGAGGTGCTGTATTGGATGTATTGGAAAATGAAAAATTTCAGAAGTACACAGATGAGCAAAAAGCAGAATTTGAAAAACTTTCAAGGAGAGAAAACGTTATCCTTAGTCCACATGTTGCGGGTTGGACTTTTGAGTCCTATGAAAAGATTAATCAGGTACTAGTTAAGAAAATAAATAGAGCATTTAAATAGGGCTTGAAAAACAGAAATTGGCGTTTTTGAGCCTTTAAAGCAATTGTTTTGTATCAAAGGGTTTATTATCTTTGAGCATCAAATAAAGACATCTGGTAAAGTAACGGTCCCGGAAAGCGACCGTTACTTTGTTTTTGGTGCCTTTCTAATTGAGAAAAAAATATGGGAAAAGTACAATATTATACAGAAGAAGGCCTGAAGAGATTGAAAGATGAGCTTCAGGAATTAAAAACCAAGGGGCGGTCTGATATCGCCAAGCAGATTGCTGAAGCAAGAGATAAAGGTGACTTGAGTGAGAATGCAGAATACGATGCTGCAAAAGATGCTCAGGGTCATTTGGAATTAAAAATTGCGAAGCTTGAAGCGGTGGTTGGAAATGCCCGTGTATTTGACAATTCCCAAATGGATACTTCAAAAGTAGGTATTCTAAGTACTGTAAAAATCAAGAATGTCAAGAATGGCATGACTGTTAGTTATACATTGGTTTCTGAAGAAGAAGCTGACTTAAAAGCTGGAAAGATTTCCTTAGGTTCTCCATTCGGAAAAGGACTTGTAGGTAAGAAAGTCGGAGAGGTTGCTGAAATCAATGCACCTGCAGGAGCACTGCAATTTGAAATTTTAGAAATTAGTTATTAACTCCTAATCCCGGTATTCCCGGGATTATTTATTTAAAGAAAAATGGCTTCAATTTTCACCAAAATTATCAACCGAGAAATTCCCGCTCAAATTATAGCTGAGGATGAAAATTATATTGCCTTTTTGGATATCATGCCTTTAGTCAAGGGGCATGTTCTTGTGGTTCCGAAAGAAGAGGTAGATTACATTTTTGACCTGAAACCAGAAGTGCTTTCTGGACTTCATGTGTTTGCGCAGAAGGTTGCTAAAGCTATCGATAAAACCATTAAGTGTACTCGAGTAGGAGTGGCTGTGATTGGGCTTGAAGTTCCGCACGTCCATGTTCATTTGGTTCCTTTAAGAACCATGGATGATATCAATTTTACGAGACCAAAATTGAAATTGTCTTCTGAGGAATTGGCTGAAATCGCTGATAAGATCCGAAAAGGTTTTTGAAGTCAAGGGCTATCTCAAATGACTACCATTTATCGGTCTGAGCGATCACGATGAGTATAAGGAGTGAAGAACTGATGTGTCCAAGAAAACTAGATTTTGATCTCCTGCCTACCGCCAGATAGGGCTGTAATGTCACAATTAGCATTTTTGAAACAATCTCAATTATATTTTTTCAATATCCTGAATATTGTATTTAGGAGTTCCTCCTTTTTGGGTTGCAAGAAAAGCTCCCAGCTTGCATGCAAAGTCAAGTGAATCCTCCAAATCCTTTCCTTCCAAATACATTTTAATAAATCCACTTAAAAAAGCATCTCCGGCACCAATCGTATCCTGCACTTTAACGGAATAGCCTGGGTGTTCAATGATTTGACCTTTTTTATAGATCATCGCACCTTTAGCCCCTTTTGTGATGCAGATCAGGTCCATAGGAAAATGCTGGTCTAAATACTTGCAAATCGAAATCATATCAGGCTTTACATTGAAGTAATCTGCAAAGATTTCTACTTCATCTTCATTCAATTTCAAAATATCGGTAAAGCCCAAAAGTGTTTCAATGATTTCAAAGTCGTAATAAGGTGGTCTTAAATTAGCATCAAAGAGTCGGATAGAATCTTTATGCAATAGTTTAAGTAAAGTCATCAGGCTTTCTGGGTTTCTAACTCCCAAAGTGCCAAAAACAAAAGCATCCGTATCCTGGACTTCTAATTCCATTCCCTCTTTCCACTGGATGTAATCCCAGGCAACTGGAGAGACGATATCGTATTTCATGTTCTCAGGATCTGAGTCATCTACGAGTACTTTAGAGGTTTCATGCTCTTCATTAACTTGGATTAGGCTAAGGGGAAGCTCAAACTCTTTGAGAAAGCTCAATAATTTTTCCCCATCGAGGTCATTTCCCACAGCCGAAATTAAATGAGAATCTAAGCCCAACTGATGCAAATTTAACGCGACATTCATTGGGGCACCACCAGGAACTGGCCCACTTGGTAAGCAATCCCAAAGCATTTCTCCAAAAATGACCACTTTCTTTTTCATAGATTAATGAATGTTTTGATGTATTTCTTCTAAAGATCTGCCTTTAGTCTCTGGCATTTTAAAAATAACCCATAGCAACTGACAAACCATCATAAAAGCAAAGAATGTAAAGATATAACCCGGGCCAAATTGATTAGCGAAGAAAGGAAAGACGTTGGCAATAATGGCAGCCAAAATCCAGTGGGTAAATGAACCTACTGATTGCCCATAAGCGCGCAGGTCGTTAGGGAACATTTCTGAGATAAATACCCAGATTACTGAACCCTGTCCCACTGCATGAGAGGTAATAAATCCAAATACGAAAATAGGAAGCCAAGTTGATGAAATTCCCGGGCCTAGGAAATTATAAGCCATTAATGATAAAAAGACGATGTAGCCCAAGGAGCCAATAAACATCAATTTTTTTCTGCCAATTTTATCTATTAAATACAGTCCCAGGAAGGTTGCTAATAAATTGACGATCCCGATTCCAATGGTGGATATCAAGGCCGATTCAGTGGATATTCCGGCCATTTCAAAAACTCGGGGAGCGAAATAAATAATGGCATTAATACCCGATACCTGATTGAAAAAGGCAATCAAGATTGCCATGGTGGTTGTCGGCATAAATCGCTTTTTAAACAAAGCAGAAAAACTACCTTTCTGTTTTATTTTTTGCTCCTCCTCTATGGCTAATTTTATTGCTTCATCTACTCCGTCAGGGTCTGTTCGGGTAAGAATCTCCCTAGCTTGGACTTGATCATTAAATTTTCCGATTAGCCATCTTGGACTTTCGGGAATTCTGAAAATCATGGCGCTATATATCAATGCAGGAACACCCTCTGCAGCAAGCATCCATCTCCAGTCTTCCAGGAGTCCTGCTGTGCCAATCAAGTAATTGGATATATAGGCAATTACAATTCCGAATACAATATTGAATTGGTAAAGGGCAACTAATAGACCTCTGTTTTTGGCTGGAGCAATTTCTGAAATGTACATCGGAGCTACTACAGAAGAAGCTCCAACTCCTAATCCGCCTAAAAATCTAAATAAAGTGAAGGAGGTTACATCCCAAGCTAATCCAGATCCCAGAGCAGAAATCAAGTAAAATAAACCAATCCATAAGAGGCTTTTCTTCCTTCCGAATTTGTCTGCCGGAATACCGCCAAAGAGAGCCCCTATTACTGTTCCATATAAGGCAGAGGCAATGGCAAGTCCATGCATCCAGTCTGACAGTTCCCAAACCTCCTGGATAGCTCTTTCTGCACCAGAAATAACGGCTGTGTCAAAGCCAAAAAGAAAGCCACCAAGGGCAGCTGTGATAGACACAAAGAATGCGTAATTTTTTGAAGACATAGTATTTCGGGTCATTGAAACCCTAATCTATAGAGAAGCCAATTAAATAAAAACTGAATCTCAGTCAATAAGTGATTTTTATCGAAATGGATAGATATAGCTGCCAAATCTATCTACAATCGCTTTTTCCAATTCTTCCTGATGATCTGGATGAGCAATTCTCATGAGTTCGTAGGCTCTTTGTCTTAGGTTTTTACCATATAGGTTTGCAATTCCATTTTCTGTCACCACGTATTGCATATGTGCTCTTGTAGTCACAACACCAGCACCTTCTTTTAAAAATGGGACAATTTTAGAAGCTCCTTTTTTTGTTTGGGAAGGCAATGCCATGATGGGTTTACCTCCTACGGACAAAGCCGCTCCTCTCATAAAATCCATTTGTCCGCCTACACCGGAATAGTGATAGCTTCCTATAGAATCGGCACAGACTTGACCGGTAAGGTCCATTTCCACACAACTGTTAATTGAGATGACTTTTGGGTTTTTTCGAATGACGGCAGTGTCATTCACATAGGCAGCTTCATGAAATGAAAATTCTGGATTGTCGTGAACTGCATCGTAAAGTTCTCTCGTACCTGCAGCAAAAGAAGAGACAATTTTACCCGGATGTTTTTTCTTGTAAGCATTGGTTACAGCACCAGACTTCATTAAATCAAGAATTCCATTAGAAAACATTTCTGTATGTACTCCCAAATCTTTGTGATGCTTCAATGAGCTCAGAACAGCATCTGGAATTGCTCCGATTCCCATCTGCAAAGTCGATCTATCTTCGATGATAGATGAGATATGATGACCAATCTGTATTTCAAGATCTGTGATTTTTTTTGAGTAATCAATTTCTGGCAAAGGATCGTCCACCTGGATGGCGGCTGAAAATTTAGAAATGTGAATATGACCATCGCCATGCGTTCTCGGCATTCTTTTATTGACTTGGGCAATGATAATTCTAGCCGTTTCTATCGCAGGTTTTGCTACGTCCACAGAGGTGCCGAGCGTGCAGAAACCATGTGCGTCAGGTTCGGAAACATGGATCAATGCCACATCTATATCTAGGATTTTATTTCTGAATAAATGGCCGATTTCACTTAAAAAAATCGGGACATAGCCTCCATGATCTGAATTGACCGCTTTTCTGACATTCTCAGAAACAAAAAGTGAATTCATGTAGAAAGATTCTTTGCAATCTGGCTGAACGAGTGGCATTTCTCCCAAAGTGGTAATTGCGACTAGTTCTACATTTCTTAGTTCATCTTTTTTTGCTGCCAAAGCATGAAGCAGCCGGGTTGGAGTAGCAGCACTTCCATGAATAAAAACCCGTTGATGACTTTTGATCAGGGAAACTGCATTTTCTGCTGAAGTATAGGAAATCGGCATAAAAATATTTTGATTTAGATTGCTACAAAAGTATCCTTTAAGATCGCAAAATTTCCTGATTAAAATCATCTGGTCTTCTGTAAGTGATCAATTGCGACCAAAGAATATTTTGTTTAGATGAGCTTAATCCAAGGTCTTCTCAGGTGATTTTCCGTATATTCGCAGTTAGGAAAAATTGAACATTTTATTCCTGTAATTCTGGAATAATTGAAGCCAACGCAAAAAAACAAACCTTTCATATGACCCAAATAAAGGAGACTTATAAACCCAAAAATCATATTAGAATTGTTACAGCCGCCTCACTTTTTGATGGGCACGATGCTGCTATCAATATCATGCGTAGAATTATTCAATCTACTGGATGTGAGGTGATTCATTTGGGACATAATAGATCGGTTCAGGAGATTGTTGATTGTGCGATTCAAGAAGATGTTCAGGCAATTGCCATTACTTCTTACCAAGGTGGGCATGTGGAGTTTTTTAAATACATGTATGATTTGCTTCATGAAAAGGGAGCAGGTCATATCAAAATTTTTGGAGGTGGTGGAGGTACCATTTTGACTGAGGAGATTAAAGAACTTCATGATTATGGTATTAGTAGAATCTATTCACCTGATGATGGTCGCTCTATGGGCTTGCAGGGAATGATCAATGACTTAGTAAGTCAGGCAGATTATTCTATTGGAGATGAGTTTCAAGAAGGCTTCACTTTAAATAAAGAGAATAAAGGATTTATTGCTAGAGCTATTTCTGCATTTGAAAATTATCCTGATCAGTCAACGGATTTATTGAATGAAGTCAGAGAAAAAAGTAAAAAATCCACGATTCCAGTTCTTGGAATTACAGGAACAGGAGGAGCTGGTAAATCCTCATTGGTTGATGAGCTTGTCCGTAGGTTTTTAATTGATTTCGAAGATAAGTCTTTAGCAATTATTTCTGTAGACCCGTCAAAAAGGAAAACAGGAGGTGCCTTGTTGGGGGATAGGATTCGAATGAATTCCATTCATCATCCAAGAGTATTTATGCGATCATTGGCTACTCGGCAATCCAATCTTGCCCTTTCAAAATACGTTCAAGATGCAGTTGATACAGTGAAAGCAGCAGGGTTTGATATGGTTATTTTGGAGACTTCCGGAATTGGTCAATCTGACACTGAAATTATTGAACACTCGGATTTATCTCTTTATGTCATGACGCCAGAATATGGTGCAGCATCCCAATTGGAGAAAATCGACATGCTTGATTTTGCTGATGTGATCGCTTTAAACAAATTTGATAAGCGCGGGGCTCAAGATGCTTTAAGGGATGTCAAAAAGCAGTTTAAGAGAAATCACCTTTTGTGGGAGACTCCTGATGAGGAGATTCCGGTATATGGTACCATTGCCTCACAGTTTAATGACCCAGGGATGAACCATCTCTACAGGGCTTTAATATCTAAAGTTGGTGAAACTCATGAAGAGTGGAAGAGTAGCTTTGAACTCACAGGAGGTACTTCTGAAAAAATATATATCATCCCACCTTCCAGAACGCGGTATCTGTCTGAGATTGCTGAAACCAATAGGAACTATGATGTTTGGGTTGAAGAGCAAAAAGACATTGCTCAGAAGCTTTACAGCATTAAAAAGTCCATGGAAGCAGTTCAAAGCTTAGAAGTCAACGATCAGGATAGGCTGTTGAAGGAATTGGCGGGAGTTTACGAACAAGTGGAGTTGGAACTTGATCCAAAGAATAAAAAATGGATTGAGGAATGGCCTGAAGAAGTAGCTAGATATAGCGAGGATTTTTATGTTTTTAAAGTCAGGGACAAGGAGATCAAAGTAAAAACTTATCATAACTCTTTGTCCGAAACCAAAATCCCAAAAATAGCTTTACCTAAATATGAAGCATGGGGAGATTTGTTGAAATGGGGACTTCGAGAAAATGTTCCCGGTAAATTCCCTTATACAGCTGGTGTTTTTCCATTCAAAAGGGAAGGAGAGGATCCTACCCGGATGTTTGCTGGAGAAGGAAGTCCTGAGCGCACTAACAAGCGTTTTCATTATGTGTCTCAGGATATGCCAGCAAAGCGACTTTCTACAGCATTTGACTCTGTTACTTTGTATGGTGAAGATCCTGATTACAGACCTGATATTTATGGAAAAATCGGTAATTCAGGAGTGAATGTTTGTTGTCTTGACGATGCCAAAAAACTGTATTCTGGATTTAACCTTGTGGATCCTTTGACTTCGGTATCCATGACGATTAATGGCCCAGCGGCTACCATGACTGCATTTTTTATGAATGCAGCGATTGACCAACAATGTGAGGTTTATATCAAAGAGCAAGGCCTTGAAAAAGAAGTTGACGCTAAAATTGAGCGTATTTTTAAAGGTAAAGGCATTCCAAGACCAGTTTATAACGGTAAAATTCCAGCTGGAAATGATGGGTTAGGATTGATGCTTCTTGGAGTTTCTGGTGATCAGGTTTTACCAAAAGAGGTATACGAAAAGATAAAAGCAGAGACTGTTTCCAGAGTTAGAGGGACAGTACAGGCTGATATTTTAAAAGAGGATCAAGCTCAAAACACTTGTATCTTTTCCACGGAGTTTTCTTTGCGACTTATGGGAGATGTGCAAGATTACTTTATTGATCATGGAATTAGGAATTTCTATTCTGTTTCCATCTCAGGATATCATATCGCCGAAGCCGGGGCAAACCCGATTACGCAATTGGCATTGACTTTATCAAACGGTTTTACCTATGTAGAGTATTATGTGAGCCGAGGGATGGATATCAATAAATTTGCTCCCAACCTTAGTTTCTTTTTCTCCAATGGAATTGACCCAGAATATGCCGTCATCGGTAGGGTAGCTAGAAGAATCTGGGCAAAAGCAATGAAGTTGAAATATGGCGCCAATGAAAGGTCTCAGATGCTGAAGTATCATATTCAAACCTCTGGACGTTCACTTCATGCACAGGAGATCGATTTCAATGATATTCGTACCACCTTGCAAGCATTATATGCGATTTATGATAATTGTAATTCCTTGCATACCAATGCCTATGATGAAGCGATTACCACTCCTACAGAAGCTTCGGTAAGAAGAGCAATGGCGATACAATTAATTATTAATAAGGAGTTGGGGCTATCTAAAAATGAAAATCCTTTGCAAGGAGCATTTATCATAGAAGAGCTAACAGATTTAGTAGAGGAGGCAATTTATCTGGAATTTGATAGGATCACAGAGAGAGGAGGAGTCTTAGGAGCCATGGAGACCATGTACCAGAGAGGGAAGATTCAGGAGGAAAGCATGCATTACGAAATGTTGAAGCATACGGGTGAATATCCGATTATAGGAGTAAACACTTTCCTGTCCTCTGAGGGGTCGCCTACAGTAACTCCAGGAGAAGTGATCCGAGCTACTGAAGAAGAGAAAGAGTCCCAAATTCAAACCTTGAAAAATTTAAACCAATTTGATCCAGAGCTTGTTTCAACTCACCTTCAAAACCTTAAAAAAATAGCAGTGGAAAATGGTAATATTTTCTCTGAATTGATGGAAGCAAGTAAGCATTGCTCATTAGGTGAGATTACACATGCATTGTATGAGGTTGGAGGACAATACAGAAGGAATATGTAAAAAGTGAATTTACTTCACTACTTAAATTTATAGAATATGTCAAAGAGAAATGTGACTGTTCGCATGAAAGCGGACTATGAGTATGAAGCAGTCAACCCACAAGGAAATGTGGTGCAAATCGACATGTACGATGCGCCTGAAAAATCTGCCCAGTCTCCTATGGATTTATTGCTATCCGCTCTAGGAAGTTGTGCGGCTGTGGATGCAGTTTTGATGATGAAGAAAAAGAGGAAAACTGTGGATTCTTTTACAGTAGATGTGGAAGGTATTAGAAATGATGGGGTGCCAGCTTTTTATACTGATATTCACCTGTCATTTACATTGGTGTCTCCAGACGCTAATGAAGTCGAGTTTGGCAAAGTTGTAGCCTTGTCCGTAGATAAATACTGTTCTGTGGCTTCTTCACTAAATCCAAAAATCACTTATTCTTACCTTGTCAAAAAACCTGAATGAGAGTTGTAAAAGAGTTTATCCAGGAGGAAATCAGAGTTTCGGTTTTCTCCTGGAATAACAAATACATATTGAAATACGAACTAGGACCGATGGAACAAACTTTCAAAATCAGTGAACTCGATATTTTGGAAGAGAGTGACTTGGAAAGTTTTTGGGACGGCGAGTTTTTTGAAAAAGTGAAATTGAGGTTTCAAGAAATGGGTAAAAGCCTTCGTGGGCAAATGGAAATTTTATAAATTCCCACTTATTCCTCATTTCCTCATGATAAAACGTGTATTCATTTTTTTATCTGTCAGCAGTCTTTTTTTTTCGTGTAAAAATGAATTAAGTGAAGAGGACCTCCCCGATAATAAGCACTTAAAAGAGCTTATAGTGGATATGGAAGGGGAGTTTGCAGTTTTAACCGAGGAGATAAAATTGCTAGAATCGTATTACCAGACTATTCTGGAAAATAGGGACTCACTTTTATTAACTGCCGACAAAGATAAATACCAGATCGTTGGATCCTTCTCTAATAATATTCCCGAGGAAAATAGCCTATTGAGCAAGTTGATTTTATCTACAAAATCACCAGATCCAGAGAAATCTCTTGAGGAAATTTATTTTACAAATGGGCTGGATTCAGCATTCAGAACTGTTTGTAAGAGGCATAGTATAATCGCCCAGGTTTACACAAATTCGGCTATGCAAGTCTCAAGGGTTTATCCTCCTTATGATGCTCAAAATCTGATGAATTCAGATATCGACTTACATAATTATAATTTTTATTATAAAGCAGATGAAGAAAATAACCCTTCGAAAGGTGTAGTATGGATTCCTGAAGTGTATGTAGATCCAGCTGGTAAGGGATGGATTCTTTCTTTGATCATGCCTGTATATGATGGGGATAAGCTTTTTGCAGTTTTGGGTATCGATGTAACAGTGGATGAGATTTTGAGAAGATTTTTGGAGAATGAGAATGGTAATTTTTTGATAATCAATGGGAAAGGCGATATTGTGTCAGGAAATTCTTCGTCTATTGAAGCACTGAGTCTCCCTCCACTAAAAAATCATATATACCGGGAAACCATTAAAACCGATAATTTTAGAATTTCAGATTACAATCTTTTTAGAAGTAAAAGTTTACAGGTGAGAGAAATGGCTCAGGCATTTTTAATGAAAAGAGAAGAAAAGTTTGTGTTTAGAAATGAAAATAATCTTACCGCTGCTATTGCTGCAAGTTTTAGTTTTACTGATTGGTACCTAATAGAAATTAACCCATCTCTTGATGAGCAATAAGTCAACAAATAAGTTAAGTTTTTTATTGACTACAGCACTAGGGATATTTCTGGTTTTACTTGTAATAGCTTTGGGAATAAGCTTTTATTTCGCGATTTCGGATGCTCAGCTCGCTTCCAGAAAGGTTTTTTTGAGTAAGCAAACCGAACTTGCAGCCAGGACATTGGAAGGTGAGATGAATAAATTTGAGGATGATGCCAATGGGATATTATACTTTTTGATTGACGAAGATCTTGATGTAGAAGACTATAGGCAGGATTTAACTACAGCAACTCGTAAGGTGGTCAATAACTACCCTAGATTGATCGATACTCTATGGGTTCAATTTCCGGACTCGGCTGTTTATTTTACCATGACAGATCGAAATGATTTTATCCGAAAACCCTACGAAGGGGAAATAAAAAGTAGGAAAAATAATTTTAGAACTCTAAGCCTCGAGAGCCAAAATGGTTTTCAAATAATTTTTCGACTAAACTTAGAAGCATTCACTAGTGAATTTGTAGCCGATTACTACTTGAATGCAAATGGAGGAAAATTTCTATTCATTGACGGTGAGTTAACTAATCTTAATCCAGATGGAAAACGGGAAAACATAAGTTTTACTGAACAAGATTTACAAAAAATCCAAAGTGATATCAATTATGGGTTGAAAGGAACTTACGAGTTAAGTTGGCAATCCCAACAAGGAGGAATGGAAGGGGTTTTAGTACAATACCCTTTTGACTTTGGAGATATTTTGGTTAATGCTTCCCTACTGTTTTTTATAGAGACCGAAGAGGTTACATCAGGGATCTATAACACCTACATATTGCTGTTTTTTGTCTTGATTTTACTCCTTCTTGGGACCATTGTCTTTTTTATTGTTTCCCTGAGGAATAATCTTGCCTCCCAAAAGGTTTTAGAAAACAATTCGAAAGAAATCTCTGAATTGTTTGATCAGCAAAATATCCTATTGAAGGAGTTGAAAGGCTTTGTTTATTTTCATAATAGTGCTGGAAAGATAACCAGAGTAAGTGATGAGGTAGAAGAGATTTTGGGCATACCTAAAAGCATTTTTTTAGATGCCTTTGCACCTGATAGTCAACAAGCAGATGTAGTAAAAATCAGAGAAAAGGTTTATGAGGTATTAGGTTCTTCCAAGTCTCATATTGAGTTTGAATATGATTTTGTCAGACCTGACGGAAAAGAAATCAGGGTCAAAGTATTTGAGAAATTAATTTTTCATAAAAATGGGAAATTTAATGGAGGCCTGGGTATTTGTACTGATATCACCTCCCAATTTGAATCAAGCCAAAAATTGATCCAGAGTGAGAACCGCTTGAGAGTGGTAATGGAAAATATTCCCGATGTTATTTTTATTTACGACAATGATGGAAATGTTATTGATTCGCATGTGAAGGAGCAAATCCCTGGTTGGGATAAGAGTAGTTTAGGAAAAAATATATCTGTTTTACTTCCTCCGGATCAGAGGGACGAAACGATCCATGCATTTCAGTTAGCTAGAAAATATGGGGAAATTCAAACCGTAGATAGACGATTAAATCTTCCTTCAGGTGCAAAATATTTCGAGATCAGATATTTCCCTCTGGATGAAAATAGGATGATGTCACTTGCGAAGGATGTGACGAATCAAAAAGTGTGGGAGAAAGGGTTGATTGAGGCAATGAAGGCTGCAGATGAAGCCAGCAGAGCGAAGTCTGAATTTTTGGCGAATATGAGTCACGAAATCCGAACTCCAATGAATGGTTTGTTGGGTATCATAGACCTCTTAGATCATACTAATTTAGATGAAGAACAAAGCCAATACCTGGAAATAATAAAAAATTCCGGAAGTTCTCTTTTAAGTATCATCAAAGATATTCTGGACTACTCTAAAATTGAGGCTGGAAAGATGGACTTGAATCCAACCTTAGGAAATCCGGCAGAAGAGCTCGAAAAGCAAATTCAAATTTTCTATGGCTTGGCCCAAGAAAAATCTATCACCCTGAAAACGGATATTGGAAAAGCTGCCTATGGCCTTTTTGAGACAGATTTTGATAGAATTAATCAGGTGATTTTGAACCTAGTGGGGAATGCTTTGAAATTCACTCCTCAAAATGGTCAAGTTACCGTTTCTATGGATGCGGAGCAGATTGAAAATGAACTGCATTATTTAAAAATTCAAGTGAAAGACAGTGGAATTGGGATTCCCGAGAAACACATTCCTTCCCTGACAGACCCCTTCTTTCAGGTGGAAAGCTCGAGTACAAGAAGTTATCAGGGAACAGGACTTGGGTTGGCAATTGCAAAGAAAATTGTCGAACTCATGGGTGGAGAATTGAATATTAACAGCACTGTAGGGGAAGGATCAGAATTTTCATTTTCTGTATTGCTTAAAAAGGACTTGAAAGCCCAAGAAGAAAAAGTACAGAAAAGTTCCGATGAGAGACTCAACTGGTTTGGATTAGGGAAGGATTATCCTCTTAAAATTTTACTTGCTGAGGATAATGACCTGAATCTTCAATTGATGAAACTTATGTTAGAGCAATTGGAGTATGATTTTGAAATTGCTAGAAATGGCCTCAATGCCTTAGAAATGGCAATAAAAGGGGACTTTGATTTGATATTGATGGATGTGCAAATGCCCGTGATGAATGGCTTGGAAGCAACCAAGAAAATCCGAGAAACTCCTGGTATGGAAAAGTTATTTATTGTGGGTTTATCAGCAAATGTCTTTGATGAGGATCAAAAGAAAGCCTTGGATTCTGGGATGGATGATTATTTGACCAAGCCCATTCGACTTGTATCTTTAGCGCAAATGTTGGAGTTGATTTATAAGAAAAAGCAAAAGCAACAGACATAAAAAAAACCGGAATTTAAATTCCGGTTTTAATTTTTATAGGGAAGTTTTTAAGTCAAATTCCTCAAGATAATCGGCTACTCTTTTCACAAACATTCCTCCCAAGGATCCATCTACCACCCTGTGGTCATAGGAGTGTGATAAGAACATTTTATGTCGAACTGCGATCACATCACCTGTAGGAGTTTCTACTACAGCTGGTTTCTTTACAATCGCTCCTACCGCCATAATTGCGACTTGTGGTTGCATGATGATTGGGGTCCCCATTACATTACCAAAGGATCCAACATTGGAAACGGTGTAAGTACCACCGCTTAAATCATCTGCATTTAGTTTGTTGTTTCTGGCGCGGTTTGCCAAATCATTTACCTGCTTAGAAATCCCAACTAGGTTTAACTGGTCAGCTTTCCTAATTACAGGAACAATAAGGTTTCCACTAGGTAGGGCAACCGCCATTCCAATATTGATGTCTTTTTTCTTGATGATTTTATCTCCATCGATAGAAATGTTAATCATCGGAAAATCACGAATTGCTTTGGCAATGGCCTCAATAAAGAATGGAGTATATGTGATTGACTCACCAAATTTCTCTCGGTAAGCCTGCTTATTCTTTTCTCTCCAAAGCACAATGTTTGTCATATCAGCCTCTACAAATGAGGTTACATGAGCTGAAGTCTTTTTAGAGTCGACCATTCTTTGCGCAATCATTTTGCGCATTCTATCCATTTCTATGATTTCATCTGATGCCGAAATGCTGACTTGCGCTTTCGGTTCCGAAATAGAGGGGATAGGGCTTTCTTCTTTCTGAGTGCTACCGGTTCTCTTATCTAAATAGGCCAGCATATCCTGTTTGGTGACTCTTCCATCTTTGCCAGTGCCAGGGATTTTCGAAAGCTCAGATTTAGATATATTTTCCTCTTTTGCTATGCTTTGGACAAGAGGTGAGTAGAATCTGTCATCCTCAACTGATTCATTGGAAAACGATTTTTCAGTTGAAATTAAAGTATCTGTATTGGCTGGCGCTGCAGCGATTAATTCTTCTTTTTCTTCTTTGGATTCTGAAGCAACAGGGGAATTTGGTGTTTCTACCTCATTCTCTGTTTCGATGATTGCAATAGGGGCTCCTACAGCAACAACATCTCCCTCTTTGGCAAGAATTTTTTTCAATACTCCAGGATGGGTTGCCGGGACTTCTGTATCCACTTTGTCAGTGGCTACTTCTAATACCGATTCATCCTGCTCTATAGTTTCACCTTCTTTTTTTAGCCAACCCAGAATGGTGCCTTCTATGATACTTTCGCCCATTTTGGGCATTAGCATTTCTACACTTGCCATAACTGTCTAAATAATTATATTGGGTTAATTTTCAGCTTTTAAAATTAAATTTTAATAACTATCAATACAAGTCTTTAATAAAAAACTTTATTTGCTAATTCTTTGAAAAACAAATTCTAAATAAGTTTAACACCGCTACTGCTGTCAATTGGATATTGAGCATCCTGTCTTGAGTGAGTTGTAGTTTTTTAGTTTCTACAAACCCATCACCGGCGCATGCAATCCATATAGTACCAACAGGTTTTGTTTCTGTTCCTCCATCTGGACCAGCGATCCCGCTGCTCGCCAGTCCGAAATCTGACTGAAAGAGCTTTTTAACTCCTTGAGACATTTCAATGACCGTTTCTTCACTCACAGCTCCATGCTTTTCCAGAGTCTCTTTTTTTACTTCTATTACCTCTTGTTTAAACTGGTTGTGGTAAGGTACGACGGCCCCCTGGAAATAGGAACTACTACCTGGTACACTGGTCACAAGATGTGAAATATATCCTCCGGTACAGCTTTCAGCCAAAGCTAGGGTTTTATTACTTTTCTTCAAAAGCTTGCCAATCGCAGTTTCAAGGGTTTCTTCATTATATCCATAGACATACTGATCAATTTGGGGTAGGACTAAATTGATCTGATCCTGAATCTCTTGGTTCAATTTTTCTGTATCGGAACCAAAACCAGTGAGTCTCAATTTGACATGACCCAAGGAAGGTAAATAAGCCAAGCGGATATGATCTGGTAATGCGTTTTCCCAATCCCTAATTAGATCTGCAAGCCAACTTTCACCTATGCCTACTGTTTTTATCACTTGGTGAACTATAACGGGTAGGGAGAAAATCTCAGGCAGTTTAGGAAGTACAAAATCATTCATGAGCTTTTTCATCTCATGGGGTACTCCCGGCATAGACATCCAATAAGTATTCTTTTCTTCAAACCACATTCCTGGAGCTGTTCCAACCACATTTGGAACGTAGATACAACATGCGGGAAGATGACCTTGTAGAATATTCAATGGTGTGATTTCTCGCCCTCTTTTCTTGAAAAACTCGGTAACTGCTGCTACAGCCTCTGGATTTTCTACAATTGGGCAATCAAAGAACTCTGCCATCAATGGTTTGGTCAAATCGTCTTGTGTTGGACCCAGACCACCGGTGATCAAGACCAGATCCGCACGTTTTTCAGCTTCTGCAAAGGCTTTTAAGATGTCTTCTCTATTATCTCCTACAGTGGTTCTCCTGACAACCCTAACGCCTCTTAAATCTAATTCCTGACTGATCCAATGGCTATTGGTGTCAATGATTTGGCCATAGAGTAATTCATCTCCAATGGCAATGATTTCAGCTTTTACTGGGCTCATACAGGTATATGTGTGTTATCTAACTTTGGCTTTTTGAAGTATTTTTGAAAAGATTCCTGGAACGAATCTTTTTAAGTAAATGGCCATTACTTCCTTTCCACCTATATAAATTTCTTCTTTTCTCCCTTTTATTCCTTTGAAAATCTTCTCTGCACACTTTTCCGCACTCATACCATTAGCCTGTGCATCATCCATTTGATTTAGGGGTTTCCCATCCCCAGTAACTGCATTGACAGAAACATTGGTTTTGATGAAACCCGGACAAATCATGGTTACAGCTACGTTATCCGCAAAGTGCTCAGCTCTTACGGAATCAAAATAGCCATGAAGAGCATGTTTGGAAGCAGCATAGGAAGAACGATAAGGAGAACCTATTATTCCTACTAATGAACTGGTCACAGCAAAATGCCCAGACTTCCTTTCTTTAAAGTGGGAGAGAAGTGCTTTGGTAAGGATGATGGTGCCAAAATAATTGACTTCCATGATTTTCCGATCCACCTCAATCTCAGTCTCCATTGCTAAGGAACGTTGGCTTATGCCGCCGTTATGAAACATGACGTCAATATGTCCAAAAAACTGAATGGCTTGCTCAGTTTTAGAAGGAAGGGAATCAGCTTCAGCTAAGTCCAAAGGAAGAATGGCACAATCTTCAGGATATTGACATTCACTTTTGACCTTTTCTAGCTCCTTCTCTTTTCTAGAGGAAAGAACTATAGCATAACCTTCTTTTGAGAATTTTTTAGCTGTTGCAGCTCCTATTCCTGAAGATGCTCCAGTAATCCAAATGACTGGTTTCTTCATGATTTAGGGATTAATTCTTTCGTAATTAATAAAGGAAAATGGGTGTTGGTTTATCTCGTCTGATGGAAAAGACTCTTTGCTAACGATTTTCCATGTGTTTTTGTCGATTTCAGGAAAGTAAGTGTCTCCAACCGGCGTAGCATCTACTTCTGTAATGAGTAATTCGTCCGCTATGGAAATGGTTTGCTTATAAATTTCGCCCCCTCCAATCACGTAGAGTTTTTCAATGCCTAATTTGTTACAATAAATAAAGGCATCTTCTACATTTTCAAATAGGTGATGTCCTTCTGGCACTTTATAATTTTTATTTCTACTAATGACTAGGTGAGTTCTATTTGGTAAGGGTTTACCCAATGATTCAAAAGTCTTCCTTCCCATCAAAATATAGTTTCCGGAAGTAATTGCTTTAAACCGTTTGAAGTCAGTTGGGATTTTCCAAACCAAATCATTTCCTTTTCCAATAACACCGTTTTTCGCAACAGCCGCGATCAGAGATATCCACATAACAAAAAACACTTCTTTCCCTTGAAGATAATATGCTTTAAGTCGCTAAAAAATAAAAAATCGGACTTGCTTTATTTTTGTTTTGCTTGAGTCATTACGTTAGGATAATCACTTACCAAAAAGGTGACTGGTTCTGAGTCATTTATCTCAATAACATTCATTTCTACTGTGGACCCATCATCAGAAGAGGTAAATGTCATTTCCATAAAGTTTCCTTGAGGAAAGTCTTTGAAATACTCTGCATAGCTACTTTGATTTCTTCCTGAAACAAAAGGACTATTCGAACCCCAAAAAGAAGTATAACCGCCAATAGGTTCGGAGGTAACCCAATATTTACCTTCTCCATCTTTGCTTTTTACATGATATTCTTCACATGCATATCCCAAAATGTCTTTGGTATTACCTGTTTTTTCAATTAGCAACTCATCGTCCTCCATCGGATCTGCAGCATTTTCCATCGCTTCAGCTGCTACCTCATTAATATCTAGTTTATAGGCAAAACTGTTCTTTTCACCATCATTATCCATTAACAATACAGAAGCTTGATTGGGAATATCATAAATCATGGTCATAACCGACTCAGGCTTTTTTGGGTCCACGATCTCAATTCCAGTATAATCTGATGATTTTGCGAGGAAGGACTTCATTCTGGTAGGATCCATCTCTTTACCTTTCTTGTTGGTGGAAGTCATCTCCAGAATCACATTGCCAAAAAATTCATATTGATCTGCGGTATTCACTTCTTCTCCTAACCCTTTCATGATAGAACTCATGTCTATAGAAACAGGATTACTTGAATCTTCATCGTCACCAAAAAGGCCTTCCAGCTGCTTTTCCAACTGCTTTTGAACCATTTTATTGGCTTCTTTCTCTACCTTTTTTTCTATTGCTTTTTCGGCACCGCGACTAGCAGCTTTCTTAATTTTATTAATAAACTGGGCCTCGGCTAATTGAGCTGAAAAAAATAGAACTAGCGAGAATAGGATTGTTTTGATAGAAACTTTCATAATCGATTTGGTGAAAATTGTGTTACCTACTAATATAATTCAATATCCTAAAAATCAAAGAGATAAAAAACTTTTAAGTTAATTTCCAGCAAGTTTATACCCACGTAGAAAGTCTTCAATTCCCATTCTTTTTTTGCCCTCCAGTTGTATTTCAATAAGCTCTAAAACACCATCGCCAGTCTGGAACTTCAAATACGTTTTACCGTCACTTTCATATTGCCCTGGAGAAAGTGGGCTTTTATCAGTTGAATATTTCGTTTTGAATACCTTGCATATTTTGTCATCTAAGATGAACCATGCTGCAGGGTAGGGAGAAAGTCCTCTAACCAGGTTGTGAATTTTTACTGCTGAATCGTTCCAGTCAATTTTGCCTGTTTCTTTAAAGATTTTTGGGGCATGATGGATTGCTTTGGTTTCATCTTGAGGAAGTGGGGTCACTTCATCTTTAGCGATGGATTCGACAGTCTTTAAAACCAATTCGGACCCTTTAGTCATTAACTTTGAATAAACTGATCCTAGATCGTCTTCTTCTAAAATGGAGACTTTTTCCTGGTAAATAATACTTCCTGTATCGATCTCATGCTTCAAGAAAAAAGTAGTGACTCCGGTTTCTTTTTCCCCGTTGATGATAGCCCAGTTGATCGGCGCTGCACCACGATAATTTGGAAGCAATGAAGCGTGTAAATTAAATGTACCCATAGGAGGCATACTCCAAACGGATTCAGGCAGCATTCTGAAGGCTACCACAATTTGTAAGTCAGCTTTTAGACTTTTTAACTCCTCCTGAAAATCAGGTGATTTAAGATTAGTAGGTTGAAGTACCTTGATGTCGTGTTTAAGTGCTGCCTCCTTTACTGGAGAAAAAATCATTTTTTGGCCTCTGCCTTTTGGTTTGTCGGGTGCTGTAATCACTGCGATCACATCCCAACCATGATTTACAAGGTTTTCCAATGCCGGAACTGCAAATTCCGGAGTACCCATATATATGATTTTCAAGTTCTTGTTCATGTCAATTAATTGTTTCCAGCTTTGTCTAAATTTTTATCGGTTTTTAATCCTGATAAATCAGATAGGCTGCTCTTAGTTTTTTGTATTGAGCCAAATCCTCAGCCCAGCTCGCTTTGATTTCAGTCTCGGTTTTACCAGCTAGAATCTGTTTTTTAAGTTCGTCTGTTCCTGCAAGGGTATTAAAATAATTTGTAAAAAAATCAGCACCTTTTCCAGATTTATGAAATGCGTCTAGAAGGTAAGAAAGCGTCATCTGGCTACTCATGGGTTTTTGTCTTAAATCAACTCCATAACAAGCCTGATCCTGATATCTAGGGGATTTTGCCATTCCAGGGATACTTACTGGAGTAAAGATGAAATCCCCGAATTTTTTATCAGGATAACCATAAACCTGAAAAGGGAAATGTGTACCTCTACCTAAAGAAATAACGGTTCCTTCAAAAAAACAGGTACTTGGGTATAGCCTTACGGAAAGGTCGTTTGGTAAATTGGGAGAAGGTTTAACCGGTAAAAAATAAGAAGTGCTATGAGTCCAGTTTTTAACTGGAATGACTTGTAAGTCACAAGTAATTCCTCCCTTCAACCATTTTTCTCCATTGATCATTTTGGCTAATTCACCTACAGTCAACCCATGTACAACAGGGATCGGGTGCATCCCCACAAAACTTTCGAAGCCCCTTTTCAAAACCGGCCCATCTATATAATCTCCGTTTGGGTTGGGTCTATCAAATATCATAACCTCAACATTATTTTCAGCAGCTGCTTCCATGATATTGTGCATGGTGCTGATATAGGTATAGAATCGAGTCCCAACATCCTGAAGATCGAAAATAATAATATCCAAATCCTTCACCTGACTTGCCGAAGGCTTTCTGTTTGTACCATAGATAGAAATAATTGGAAGGCCTGTTTTTTGGTCTACTGTATTGTCTACCTTTTCCCCTGCATCTGCGTCACCTCTGAAGCCATGCTCAGGAGTAAAAACCTTTTTTAAGGAAACTCCTTTTTCAAGTAGAAAATCAACTACATGCTGGTTTTGCTTGCTCGGCATGATGCTAGTTTGATTAGCTACTATCCCTACCTTTTTTCCGGTTAGGTTTTCCAAATACAAATTTGGCTGTTCAGCCCCTGTTAAAATCTCGGTATTTTGGGCAGCCAAAGGAGAGATAGTCATGAAAAATAAGAGTAGAATGCTCAAAAATTTAGTAAAGGATGAGAGAATCATTTGGTTCATGCTATTTTGCGATCTATTAGAACAAATTAAAGCAGTCCTTTGAACCTTTCCTATTTCATTGCTAAAAGAATCAGCTTCAAAAGAGCCGGTGGTTTTTCAGCAACTATTCATAAAATAGCTGTTGGCAGTTTAGCTATGGGCCTAGCTGTGTCCATTCTTTCTTTCATGGTCTTAGGGGGATTTCAAACGACCGTTTCTGACAAGGTTTATGGTTTTACTGGTCATTATCAAGTCCAGCGATTTACCATGAGTAATGCTTTTGAAGAAGCCCCTTTTTCACTCAATAGTGTATTTGCGCAAGAATACGGCCAGTTACCATTTGTGAAGAAAGTACAGTCTTTTGCTCACAAAGCCGCCTTAATTAAAGGGGAAGATGAAGTGGAAGGTATTTTGGTCAAAGGGATTTCCCATGATTTTGATACGCTCGCTTTTCAAAAATATATTAAGGAAGGTCGAATGCTGAGAGTTCCTGAGGAAGGAACAAGTAATGAGGTGCTCTTGAGTAAGAATATTGCCAATAAGCTTTTGGTAAAGGTTGGTGATAAATTGACTTTCTATTTTGTTCAAGAGCCACCAAGATTTAGGAGAGTAGAGGTAGTCGGTATTTTCGAAACTTATTTAGAAAACTTTGATGAGAAAATTGTCATTGGTGAATTGCAGACCATTAGAAATCTCAATGGCTGGACCAAAGATCAAGTAGGGGGACTGGAAGTTTTTGTTGAGGATAGTAAAGAAATTGACAGCTACAGCCCTCAGCTGGAAAAAGTCATGGATTTTGACTTGAAGTTGGTCGCCAGTAAAGATAAGTTTTTGGAGATTTTTGATTGGCTGACATTACTGGACACCAATGTGTATGTTTTTGTTGGACTGATTTCGTTTGTTGCTGTTTTCAATATGGGAGCAATCCTTTTTATCCTGATAATGGAGAGAACTCAAATGATTGGTTTACTCAAAGCCATGGGAACAAGGAACAAGCAAATCAGAAGTATTTTCTTTTTTAATGGCATGAATATTTTGGCCAGAGGTTTGGTCATAGGTAATGCCATTGGGTTGGGATTTGGAGTATTGCAGGACACATTCAAACTTATCCCATTGGATCCAGCAAGTTATTACATGTCTTATGTGCCTATTGAATGGAATTGGCCTATAATCATTTACTTGAACCTGGGGATAATTTTTCTAACAGCCTTGGTATTGCTGATTCCAGTTATGGTGATTTCTAGAGTTGACCCTATTAAATCGATCCGCTTTGATTAAGCTTATATGGAGAGAAAATGCTTTTTATTTTCATCCATATCACGCCAAAAACAGCTTCTTTAAATATCCCTGAACTCATTTTGGATAAACCTTTGGTACGATCTGTAAAAATTATCGGAACCTCAGTCAGCTTAAACCCAAGTTTCCAGGCCGTGAATTTCATTTCAATTTGGAAGGCATAACCTATAAATTTCACTTCCTTTAAATTAATGCCTTCAAGGACACTTCTATGGTAGCATTTAAAACCTGCAGTCGCATCTTTGATAGGTAGGCCAGTAATGAATTTGACATATACACTGGCAAAATAAGACATTAAAACCCTCCCAATAGGCCAATTGACCACATTAACACCCGTGATGTAGCGAGAGCCTATAGCCATATCAAATTCTCTATTAGCGCAAGCTTCGTACAAACGGATCAAATCATTAGGGTTATGAGAAAAGTCGCAGTCCATCTCAAAAATGAAATCAAAATCATTTTTTAAGGCCCATTGAAAACCTTCTAAATAGGCGGTGCCGAGGCCAAGTTTCCCAGGTCTTTGGAGAAGGTTAATTCTTTCGGAGTAAACCTCTTGATTTTTTTTGACAATCTCTGCAGTGCCGTCCGGTGACCCATCGTCAATAACCATCAGGAAAAATTCACCAGGTAATTCCATCACAGCGGTGATCATATCCTGAATGTTTTCCTTTTCGTTATAGGTAGGGATGATGACGAGTTTGCGGTGCTTCATTGTTTGGGTAAAAGCTCAAAAGTAAGGTTTAAGGTTGGTTTTTGAAGCTACGAATGGATTAATTTTACCCAGCCCTTTTTTTTATTTAATTTTTTCAATGATGATTGCAATAATGAGTACCATTTCCTGAGGAAATCTGATTCTAATTCTGTTGAGAGACATAAAATCCTATAATGAATCTTGGATTTTATTCTTTTCTAGCCTTGGCATGAAACTACTACATGGCTTGGAAAAATCAGATTGTTTTACAGCCTTAAAAATGTAGAATAATCTAGGGTAAATAGTAGGGGAGAATAAGTCAATTCAAATTACTATGAAGCAGAAAAGTTTAAAATAAACTAGATACAGACTTCTCTTTGGTCTTGGGCGTAAATACTCCCTTTATTTGCTGCCTCTTGTAAAATTTGACAACCTTCAGGGTTTCCCATCATGGCCAAGACATATCCTTTTTTGGCTAAGGCTTCTACATGGTTTGGCTTCTTTTTTAGAACCTCCTCAAAGTCTTCCAGTGCATATAAAAGATACCCTGCCTTCATATAAGCGAAGCCTCTGTTATAGCGACCGACGATTTGGTCAGGCTCATATCGAACGTAGGAATTAAATGATGCCGCACAACCCAATACATCCCCTCTCATAGCTCTTGACATTCCTTCGTAATAATAGATCTTAGCAAACTTAGGGTTGATTTCTTTCGCTTTTTTAAGGAAGCTCTCAGCGGATTCATATTTGCCAGTCATCAGGCGTGTCCTCCCCAAAAGAAAAAGGATGTCAAAATCCTCTGGCTCCATGGAAGCAGCTCTTAAAACATAGGTTTCAGCTCTTTCATAGTCTTTCATCTCAAAATAAAGCTTTCCTAAGCCTGCATAAGCTTGGGCATAATCTTCATCAAGGGCTATGATTCTTTCATAATCTTTGATTGACTTTCCTATTTCTCCGAGCTCCTCATAACACCTGGCTCTCATGTGGTAAGCCTTTAAGTCTGTGACATGGAAAAACAGGTAGGAATTAAGTTCATCTAGTGCTTCCTCATATTCTTGATTTTCATATAAAGCTTCAATGCTTTGGATATCTGAAGAACAGGCAGAGAATAAAACTACTATCGAAATAGTTAATATATGTAAAAGTCGTTTCATAACTAAAAGAAACAAAAAAATAGGATTAGGAAAAATTATTTATGTGAATTTTTCCTAATCCTAAGGTGTTAATTTTCAGGTGTTAAAATTGGCTACCTATAGCATGCCTTTCGTGCTCGGCAATTGATTGATGTTTTTGGTATCTATTTGAACTGCCATTTTTATGGCTCGAGCCAATCCTTTAAAGATAGCTTCAATTTTATGGTGCTCATTGGTGCCTTCAGCCTTAATATTCAAATTGCACTTGGAAGAGTCTGAGAATGATTTAAAGAAGTGATAAAACATTTCTGTGGGCATATCACCAACTTTTTCTCTTTTGAATTCGGCATCCCAAACAATCCATGGCCTTCCTCCAAAGTCAATAGCTACTTGAGCCAAAACATCATCCATTGGTAATAAAAAGCCATACCTATAAATGCCCTTTTTGTCACTCAATGCTTTGAGGTAAGCTTCTCCTAATGCAATAGCTGTGTCCTCAATGGTATGATGTTCGTCAATATGTAAATCACCGTTTACCTTGATTTCCAAGTCCGTACTCCCATGCTTTCCTAATTGCTCGAGCATATGGTCGAAGAAATGTAATCCTGTTTTTATATCACAGTTGCCACTTCCATCCAGATTAAGCTTGATGAATATATCAGTCTCAGAGGTTTTTCTTTTCACCTCTGCCTGACGTGGAGGCATCTTTAAGAAATTGAAAATTTCATCCCAATCAGTACTGCAGAAAGTAGCCGATTCATGATTCTCTCCAATAAAAATAGATTTGGAACCTAGATTTTTGGCAAGTTGAACATCCGTAGCGCGATCTCCAATGACGAAGCTATTCGCCAAATCATATTCCTCAGAGAAATAAGAGGTCAAAAGTCCTGTATTCGGCTTTCGGGTAGGTGCATTTTCATGCTCAAAGGTTTTGTCGACATGAATGGCTTTGAAGAAAATATTCTCCTGTTCCAATGTCTTAAGCATCTTAAACTGTGCAGGCCAAAATGTGTTTTCAGGGAAAGAATCTGTACCTAAACCATCTTGATTTGTAACCATTACTAGTTCAAAATCAGTCTCTTCAGCTAATTTTCTTAGGTTGGAAATGGCCTTCGGTAAGAACTCAAGCTTTTCTAAACTATCAACTTGAAAATCGGTGGGCGGTTCTTTGATGATGGTCCCATCTCGGTCTATAAACAGTACTTTCTTTTTCATCAATTCTGAATAATAGGTTTAAATAATTTTTGAGGATACCTTTTCTAATGCGTCCAAAAAAGCAATGTTTTCTTCACGCGTTCCAACAGAAATCCGCAAGCAATCTTCACATAACAAGACTTTTGCTCTATTTCTAACAATAACCTTTCTTTCAATCAATTCATTATAGATTTGAGTTGCATGAGGCATCTTTACTAAAAGGAAGTTTGCCTGAGATGGGAATATTTTTTGGACGAAAGGGAATTGTATCAGCTTGTCTTCCAGGTAATCCCTTTCTTCCAAGATATCAGTAATCATTCTGTTTACTTTCTCCAGATTTCCCAATGCCTCCAAAACAGTTTCCTGAGTCAATCCTGAAATGTTATAGGGAGGTTTGATTTTATTTAAAATCGAAATGATTTCCTTCGAGGCAAAAGCCATTCCTAATCGCAAAGAAGCTAAACCCCAAGCTTTGGAGAATGTCTGCATCACCAGTAGATTTGGATTTTCGTCCAATTCAGTAATGAAACTCGGCTCGTCACTGAAGTCAATATATGCTTCATCAACCACTACAACACCCGTGAAATTTTTGATTAGAAACAGTATGTCCTCTCTTTTCACCTTGTTACCACTAGGGTTATTTGGTGAGCAAACGAAAATAATCTTCGTATTACCATCAACCTTTTCTAGTATTTTTTTTGGTTGAAGCTGAAAATCTTCCGTGAGAGCAACTTTCCGGGTTTCTACATCATTAATAGCCGCACTTACCTCATACATTCCATAGGTAGGAGGGAGTAAAATCACATTATCTTTTCCTGGGTTACAAAGAGCACGGAATAGCAAGTCTATGGCTTCGTCAGATCCATTACCCAAGAAAATCTGATCAGGGGCAATTCCCTTGATTTCAGACAACTTTGATTTTAAATCTATTTGGTAGGGATCGGGATACCGGTTGTGATTTCCATCAGTAACTGATCCATATGGGTTTTCATTAGCATCTAGAAAAACACCTATCTTTCCTGTATACTCATCTCTAGCAGAAGTATAAGGAGCAATTGTAAGTATATGAGGTCTAAGTAATTTATTTAGGTTAAAGCTCATTTCTTATTGTTTTTCAAATAGTTAAGCCTAATGCTTACTGCGTTTTTATGTGCGTCCAACAACTCATTTGCTGCCATCACCTCAATCGTTGGGCCTAGGGATTGTATTCCCTTTGCAGTTATTTTTTGATAAGTAATCTTTTTGATAAAGCTATCCAGAGAAACTCCACTGTAGCTCCTTGCATATCCATAAGTTGGTAAGGTGTGATTAGTTCCAGAGGCATAATCTCCAGCAGATTCTGGAGTGAAATCACCAATAAAAACAGAGCCTGCATTTACGATTTCATTGACTACTTCATCTTCATTCTCCAGTGCAATTATCAAATGTTCTGGAGCATAGTCATTGATCAAAGCGATGGCTTGTTCCTGATCTTCCATTACAACTGCAACAGAGTTTTTAAGTGCCTTGAGTGCAATGTCTTTTCTTGGCAATTCTTCCACTTGCTCCTCAATCTCTGATAAAACCTGTTTGGCGAATTTTTTTGATTTACAGACCAAAACTACTTGGCTATCTACCCCGTGTTCTGCTTGTGAAAGTAAATCAGCCGCAACGAAGGCAGGATTAGCAGTGTCATCCACATAAACCAAAACTTCGGATGGTCCAGCAGGCATATCTATGGCCACTCCAAAACCGGTGGCAAGTTGCTTGGCTGCAGTTACATACTGGTTTCCCGGACCAAATATTTTATCCACTTTTGGGACTGTTTCAGTGCCAAAAGTCATAGCTGCAATGGCTTGAGCTCCACCTGCTTTTACGATTTTGGTAATACCGACTAAGTTGGCTGTAAATAAAATCGCTGGGTGGATATTTCCATCCCGATCAGGGGGAGAGCAAAGAACTATCTCTTTACACCCTGCAATTACCGCTGGGATTCCCAACATCAATACCGTACTAAAGAGGGGGGCAGTGCCGCCGGGAATGTACAAACCCACTTTTTGAATAGGCATGCTTTTACGTCTACAAATGACGCCTGGCATAACTTCCTCTACTAATTCCTCACTTACCTGAGCTTTATGAAATCGCTCAATATTTTTCTTGGCTACTTGGATAGCATCAATCAACTCTGGAGATAGCTTGGCTTTTGAAGCATTGATTTCAGCTTCTGAAACCAATAATTCCTCCAGCTGGACATGATCATATTCCAATGCAAATTTCAAAAGGGATTTATCTCCATTTCGTCTAACTTTTCTTAAAATTGGTTTGACGATTTTATTGATTTGCTTGGACTTTTGAACAGGTCTAGCGAGTTTTTTAGACCAAGTCTCAGGCGCTGGGTTTTTAAGGATTTTCATAAAAACAGATTTCTTGGAGAATTACTTTTAGGCTTTAAAGAATCATTTTCTCAATTGGAACTACTAAAATCCCTTCTGCACCTGCGGCGCGGAGTTCTTCTATATGTTCCCAAAATGTGTCTTCATTAAGTACAGAATGAACAGAAGACCAGCCTTCCTGTGCCAATGGTAGTATTGTTGGGCTTCTCATCCCCGGAATTAATTTAATGATTTTGTCGATGGAAGCATTTGGGACATTCATCAGAACGTATTTGCTTGACTTTCCTGTTTGAACGGCATTCATCCGGAACAACAGCTTTTCGACAACTTCTTTTTTAGCATTCGATAGCTCTTTGTTTGCTATCAACACTGCTTCTGACTTGAAGATCTCTTCTACCTCTTTTAAGCCATTCATCATCAGAGTAGACCCTGAGCTGACAATATCACAGATACCTTCAGCAAGCCCAATGCTTGGAGCGATTTCCACAGATCCACTGATCTCATGGATATCTGCATTAATATTTTTAGCACTTAAGAAATCACCCAGAATTTTAGGGTAGGAGGTAGCAATGTTTTTCCCTTGAAAGAAATCAATTCCAGGATAGTCCTGTCCCTTTGGAATAGCTAAAGAAAGTCGGCATTTCGAGAACCCTAATTTTTTGAGCGTGTTGACTTCTTTGTCTTTTTCTACCAATTCATTTTCACCGACAATTCCTAAGTCAGCGACACCATCAGCAACATAACCAGGGATATCATCATCCCTTAGAAAAAGAAATTCGATTGGGAAATTAGTGGAAGTGGATTTTAATTTTCCAGTTCCATTATAGAATTTGATGCCACATTCCTTGATTAAGGCAAGAGAGTCATCAGATAAACGGCCACTTTTTTGTACGGCAATACGGATTATTGTTTCCATGTTGGCAAGTTATGCTAAGAAATAAAAGATTGTAAATTTTTTTTGGCAAAAAGCGGAATCCCTGTCATCGGCTTTGCCGGGTATGTAAAAATTATTCCTCAGGAGGAATGATGGAAGTGATGCAACACATTGTTTGTCTGTGTTGATTCGAAAAAATCAATATTTCTATTGTTGTTGTCCATTACAGTGGGCAAATATAGGAAGGGAAAGAAAGAAAGCAAATGTCAATTCGTTTTTTGAGAAATAGATTTAGAAGAAAGTTGATTTGAAACTAGCCGACAAGACCAAAGAATTTGCGTTTTTTCGTATAACAATGAAAATTCTAATCTGAATCAGTAGTGTTTCATTCACTGATTGAATTTCTCAATCACTTACTAATCGACAATTGTTCAGTCTTAACCTCCTGACCGTTTAGCTTTGTAACCTGCGGCTTGAAGCACTTGAACCACTTTATCTCTATGATCCCCCTGGATTAGAATTTCACCATTTTTTGCAGATCCTCCGACACCACATTTGCTCTTTAGTGTCTTTCCTAATTCTTTTAAGTCATCTTCTGAACCTACAAACCCCTCAACCAAAGTCACCTTTTTTCCAGCTCTTGCTTTTTTGTCTAGCATCACTTTCAGGTTTTGTTGAGTAGGTGAAAGTGTTTCCATTTCCTCATTATCACCTTCCTGGTATTCAAAATTATCACTGGTAGAGTATACTACCCCGTCTCTCTTTTTCCAATCGTTATTTCTCTTTCCCATAAGTTCATGAAAAAGCCCGCCCATATGGACAGGCTATATTCTTTATTGTGGCTAATTATTTTACTTTCAAAGTCCAAACAGGTCGTTTGGCATGATTTACTACATCTTCAGCGATGCTGCCAGTTATCAAATGTAAGAAACCAGTACGACCATGTGTGGCCATCGCTATCATATCTGCGTCTATGTCTTCAGCAAATTCAATGATACCAGTTTCTTCAGATAAGGAATTATAAATTTCAGCTTTTGCTCCCTCAAAACCATACTTTCGAGCGAACATGTTGATCCTTTGGATAGATTCTCTAGTCGTTTCAAAATCAGCTGGAGTATTGACAATCACGAAATAAATCTCAGCATCAAATAGTGTAATAAGATTTTTTATTCTTCTCGCCATTTCTTCATGATCATCTTTAAAATCACTGGCGAAAACAATTTTCTTGAATGTAGAGGGATCTATCGCAGACTTCACGGTGATAACAGGGCATTTGGCAGTTCTTACCACTTTCTCTGTATTACTTCCTATAAGAACTTCCTCTACACCTGAAGAACCTTTAGAGCCCATGATTACTAGGTCTGGCTCTTCGTCAACGATCAATGCAGAAATGGTTTTAAAAGCATTTCCAAGCTGTATTTTTGCCTCAAAACTGTACTTTTTATCCTTATGCTCTTCCTTCAAATCCGCGATTTGTTTTTTTCTCTTTTCCATTAACTCTAAGAAAAAAACCTGATTTTCCATTTCTGGAATTACTTCTCCACCTCCCATGGTTCCAAGGTTGGAAACATAGGGAACCTCCATTACATGAAGGACTTCTATATGGACGTTTTCAATTTTATTCGCTAGTCCAGAAGTGAAATTGAGGGCATTGATGGCCTGCTCTGAGAAATCGTAGGGAACAAGTATTTTGATCATTTTAGATAGGAGTATTGTTTTCTACAAATTAGTTAAAAATTAGAACCTCTAAAGGCTTATTGCTCCTTTTTATAAAAAAAGTAAGCCTATTCCAAAAAGAATAACCCAAAGGAAAGTAGAAATCGCCATCCTTTTTAAGTTGGGATCAATTTCATCTGAAGTTTTTCCTTTGGAAACATTGATTCCTACTTTCACCATCACAGGCAACATAAGCAATGCAAGACAAGCTCCCCATTCTCTAGTTAAAAAGCAGAAAATGAGAAGGCATAAGTTTCCAGCGATTATTAAAAACCAATTGTATTTTAATGCGGCAATTTTCCCTATTCTAACAGGGATGGACTTTTTTCCTGCTTTCTGATCAGATTCTATGTCTCGAATATTATTGATATTGAGAACGGTGGTACTAAAAAAGCCAAGAGATAAGCCGATCCATAAAACGCTGCTGTCAAAATCTATACTGTGAAGAAAATAAGTTCCTATCACGCCTAATAAGCCAAAAAAGATAAATACAGAAATGTCTCCAAGACCTAAATAGCCATAAGGGTTGTCTCCGGAAGTGTAGGATACTGCTGCCCAAATGGAGGCTATACCGAGTCCTAGAAAGACAAAAAACAAGGTCCAGCTTTGAACAGCTAAAAACAAAAGAATTAAACCTGATATCAATGAAAGACCTCCGAAAATATACATGCCGTATTTCATTTCTTTCAAGCTGATCAGGCCTGATTGTACAGCCCTAATAGGCCCTTGTCTTTCATGGTGATCTGCGCCATTGACGGTATCTCCATAGTCATTGGCTAGGTTAGAGAGAATTTGCAGGAAGATGGTGGTTAAGGCTGCGCTAACCATGATTTCCCATCTAAAAACTTCCGTAGAAATGGCAAGAAAAGATCCTGCAAAAATACTGGCTAATGCCAGGGGTAAAGTACGAAGCCTGACCGCATGCAGCCAGGCTTCTTTTTTTGTTTCAATTTCTTTTTTCACTTTTTTGAATTCTTAGGAAGCGCCAATTGCCGTTAAGATTTCCTCACTCATTGGGGTGACATCGGAAGGGTAAAACTTCACTAGTTCACCTTTTTCATTAATTAAGTATTTGCAGAAATTCCAAGTAGGCTCCTGATTGTTCCAGCCATTTTGATCTTTGTCAGTCAACCATCTATACAATGGGTGCTTGTCAAAGCCTTTAACAGAGATTTTTTCAAAAACTGGGAATGTAACTCCATAGTTTTCAGAACAAAATGACTTGATTTCCTCATTGGAACCAGGCTCTTGACCTCCAAAATTATTTGCAGGAAAACCTAAAACCTGGACTTTCTCGCCATATTTCTCATTCAATTCCTGAAGTGCTTCATATTGAGGAGTGTAACCACATTTGGAAGCTACATTGACAACCAAAATCTTTTTTCCTTTATACTCGCTAAAGTCTACTTCATTTCCATCCAGGTCCTTTAATTTAAAATCATAAAAGGAGGGAGCTTTTTCAAAAGAGGGAAGCGTGATGAGTCCGGCTTGGACAATTTGCTGATTCTGGCCAGTTCTCTGACATGAAAAAAGCATGGTGATACAAAGGGCAAAAATTAGATTTTTCATAATTACATTCTTTCGGGTACCTGTATTCCTAGTAAACTCATCCCTTTATTGATTGTTTTAGCGGTTAAAGCGGATAAAGCCACGCGTAATGCCTGGATCGCATTATCGCTTTCATGGAATATAGGGAGATCAGCATAAAACCGATTATATTCTTTTGCTAAATCAAATAGGTATTGAGCAATAATGGAAGGTGCTAAATCATCACCTGCCAGTTTGATTTTTTTCTTAAAATCTCCTAACATGAAAATAAGACTAGATTCTGACTCCTCCAATTTGGTGATTCCAGAAAGATCAGGTTTTTGATATTCTACCCCAATTTGATCTGCTTTTCGTAGAATGGATTTGATTCGAGCATGAGAATATTGGATAAAAGGTCCCGTGTTTCCTTGAAATTCAATAGACTCTTGTGGGTTAAACAACATACGTTTTTTAGGATCGACCTTCAAAAGGAAATATTTTAGTGCGCCCAACCCTAAGATTTCGTAAAGCTCCGCAGCTTGTTCTTTATTAAAGCCATCAATTTTACCGAGTTCCTCAGTGTGCTTAGCAGCCGTATCAACCATTTCTTGCATGAGATCATCGGCATCTACCACTGTACCTTCACGGGACTTCATTTTTCCAGAAGGCAAATCGACCATTCCGTAAGAAAGGTGATAAAGTCCATTACCATAAGGGCGTCCCAGTTTTTGCATGATCTTAAACAAGACATCAAAGTGATAATCTTGTTCATTACCCACTACATAAACGGATTTGTCAATTTTGAAATCATCATATTTCAAATCGGCTGTCCCCATATCTTGGGTGATATAAACCGAAGTTCCATCTGAGCGTAGAACCAGCTTTTCATCCAAGCCTTCTCCTGAGAGGTCTACCCAAACTGAGCCATTTTCTTTTTTGAAAAACACCTCATTTTTTAGCCCTTCCTCTACAATGTCTTTACCAAGTAAATAAGTGTCTGATTCATAGTAGTACTTATCAAAATCAACTCCCATCGTCTGATAAGTTTTATCAAACCCAGCGTATACCCAAGCATTCATTTGCTTCCAGAGACTGATTACTTCTTCATCTTTTGCTTCCCATTTACGAAGCATTTCCTGGGCTTCAAGGAGTAGGGGAGCATTTTTCTTTGCCTCTTCCTCTGAATATCCTTTTTCCTTTAAGGCAACAATTTCTTTTTTGTATTCTTTGTCAAAGATTACATAGTATTTACCTGCCAGGTGATCACCTTTTAATCCGGAAGATTCAGGAGTTTCTCCATTTCCAAATTTCTGGTAAGCCACCATAGATTTACAGATGTGAATTCCACGATCATTGACCAGGTTAGCTTTAATTACCTCATATCCATTGGCTTTCAGAATTTCTGCAACAGAATAACCAAGAAAATTATTTCTTAAATGCCCTAAGTGTAGTGGCTTGTTGGTATTGGGTGAAGAATACTCCACCATAACCTTCTGCCCGTTACTAGGTAATTGCCCCAGACTTTCGTCAGCATATAAGCCTTGAAAAACATCCAGCCAAATAAGCTCATTTAACTCTAAATTAAGGAAACCTTTCACCACATTGAACCCAGCAACTTCGGGGACATTTGCTTTTAGATATTCCCCGATTTGATTTGCAGTATTTTCTGGAGTTGACTGAGTAACTTTCAAATATGGGAAAACAACAAAGGTATAAGTCCCTTCAAATTCTTTCCTGGTAGGAGCCAGACTTAAATTTGCTAGAGGCACCTCGTGATTGTAGATGTTCTGGAAAGCCAGTTGTATCCCTGAAATAATTGATTCTTGTATATTCATATTGATATAAAAAGCAGGTTGAATGGCAAATTCTATTGCTTTGGTTTTAATTAATAGTTGGGGCGTTATTCGGGTTAAAAGTTATCAACCAGAGATTTTGTAGTTACTTCCAATACTTCAAAAGCATTTTCTGCCATGAGGTTTTCAGAATCCAAAGTTGGATTTACTTCTACGATTTCCCAGCAGCAAACACGCTTATCCTTGATTAATTCGGCATTAAGCTGAATTGCTTCCTCTACTGTTAATCCATCGGCAACAGGTGTTCCGGTGCCAACTGAAATCGAGCTATCCAAACTATCTACATCAAAAGAGATGTAAACCTGATCACAATCTTTCAATTGCTCCAAAGCTTGGGTAGCGATCGCCTTGACTCCTTTTTCTCTCACCTCTTTCGTGCTGAAATTTCTGATGCCATATTCTTTCATCAAGTGATTTTCAGGTTCTTCCGTATCCCTTACCGTAATAAATACGATGTCTTGTAGGTCAATTTTTGGGAATTCTCCTCCAATGTTTTTGATTTTTTCCCAATAAATCAATGTATCCTCATCTGGGGAATTTACCTGACAATCGATATTATCAGTTCTTCCACACATGGCTAGCGGCATCCCATGCATATTCCCCGAAGGAGTGGTAAAAGGCGTGTGTAAATCCGCATGTGCATCAATCCAAATTACCCCTAATCTCTTTTTTGGATCTGCGGCTTTAATACCCATTATTGTTCCTGCAGCGGTACTATGATCACCTGCAAGGACAATTGGAAACTTTTTCTCCATCCTTAGAGACTCAATAGTGCTATAGACATTTTTCAAAACCTGGTAGACACCATCGATGTATTTAGCATGTGGAAACTTGTTTCCTTTCCAGAGGTAATTATTTGCATCAGGAACATTGATCGGGTCAAATTGAGTGAAGAAATCTGACTTCTTATCCAAGCTTGCCACTTTGAGTGCATCAATGCCTAGGCTCGCACCACGAGTGCCAGCAGCAATTTCAGACCTGACTTCCACTAATCTTATATCTCTCATGCAAGTTTTGTTTTAGTTATATTGGGTCTTTTGAGGTCTGCAAAACTAGCAATTTTGCTTGAAAATCGTCTTGATTAAACAGGATGCTTTTATTTAAAATGATATGCATTTCATTTTATGGGGCCTCAATTAGAAAGATTAAGATTTCCGATATTGTATCTCCTAAAAAAATTAAAACTCTTTTATGAACCTGCCTTCGAAACTTCCTGATGTAGGAACAACCATATTCACCGTCATGTCTCAATTGGCCAATGAATCAAAGGCTATTAACCTCTCGCAGGGATTTCCAGGGTTTGATTGTGACCCTTACTTGGTGGATTTGGTTACGCGCTTTATGAAGGAAGGAAAGAATCAATACGCTCCCATGACAGGGATTCCTGAATTGAGAGAAATTTTAAGCGAGAAAACCAAGAGTTTATATCAGGTAGACTATAACTCTGAATCTGAAGTAACCATAGTTTCTGGAGCAACAGATGCGCTTTTTTCAGCAGTCTCGGCAGTGGTTCAACCTGGTGATGAGGTGATTTTGCTAGAGCCAGCCTATGATTCCTATGCCCCGGCTGTTAAGCTTTCAGGAGGGGTTGCTGTATTTGTTCCCCTCAATATACCTGAATTTTCAGTGGATTGGGATCGAGTGAAGGATGCCATAACTGAAAAAACTCGGGTGATAATGGTCAATAATCCCCATAATCCAAGTGGTTATGTTTGGACAAAGCAAGATTTAGATACCCTAGCAGGCTTAGTTCGGGATAAGAATATTTTCATCATCAGTGATGAAGTCTATGAACACATTATTTTTGATGGAAGAAAGCACCTTTCTTTGATGTGCCACCCAGTTTTAAAAGAACGAACATTTATTTGCGGCTCATTTGGGAAGACCTTTCATGTTACGGGTTGGAAGATTGGATATTGCCTCGCTCCAAAGCCACTTTCTATTGAGTTCAGGAAAGTTCATCAGTTCGTAACTTTCAGCACTGCTACACCTTTACAATTTGCTTTGGCTGAATACTTGAAAGATGAAAGAAAGTATCTAGACCTGCCAGGGTTTTACCAAAAGAAAAGGGACTTGTTTTGTTCTGGACTTTCAGAAACTGATTTTAAGTTTACTCCATCTCAGGGAAGTTTTTTCCAACTGGTCTCATATAAACATCTTTCATCAATTTCAGATTATGAACTGTCTGTTAAGATGTGTAAAGAAGTAGGGGTGGCATGTATTCCGATTTCAGTGTTTTTTAATCAAAAAGAAGATCATAAGATTTTACGTTTTTGTTTTGCTAAGTCTGATTCTGAATTACTGGAAGCCTTAGATAAGCTTAATTCTTCAAATTTATTTTAAATTAAAATACTGAAAAACAATCAGTTAAAACTTTTTTCTGATTAATACCCTATAAAAAGAATAGGGAATATAGGAAAAGTGAGATATTGATTTTAAATTTGAAGCATCATATACATAAACTCAGAAAAAATGAGCGCTTTATCTTATCAGTTTTCATCTTTGAATAATGAAGTAGTTTCTACTGAAAAGAACTATTCTAAGATTTTTCAAGAAGTAATTAGCCAGAATGATTTGGTGAAATTCTTTTGTAATAATTCTGGTGAGATAATGCAAGGCATGTTTCAATTGGAAAGTGGAGGCGAAAAACTATTCCCATTATTTAGAGGCTTGATAGGTTTGGGCAAACCTAACTCTTTGGAATTAAGATATTCAATTCAAGAAAAATCAATTTTCTTCACCTACCAAGTTGTTGATCAAGAGGAAGTAGACCGGTTTTTTACCCAAGTGGTTCTTTTGTTGCAAAAAGAAGTGAAATTTAAAGGGGTACTTAAAGAGGTGATAGAAAATCAATTGAGATTTAGATCAGAACAGAGCCTTTTACATCGCTCATTATTAGTTGATTAACTGAGCTAAAAGTTTTCTTTATAAGGTGATTAGGGCATTTCCACTTGGATTTGTCCTTTTTTCATTTGATATCATCAGAGAAAGAACAATTTTTGTATCCATAATACCACACATAACCAAGTTTAAAATGAACAGATACATTGATCTTATTCAACAAACTTTTGATTTTCCTACCAAAGAATTTCACGTTGAAAACAATGAATTATTTTTTAATGGTGTGAATATGATGGAGATCATAGAGGAATATGGTACCCCACTTAAGCTCACTTATCTGCCAAAGATTTCAGAAAATATTCAAAAGGCGAAGACCTATTTCAATAATGCAATCCAAGCCCACGATTATCAAGGAAAATATACCTATTGCTATTGCACTAAATCCTCCCATTTTAGCTTTGTCCTAGATGAGGCTTTGAAGAACGATATCCATATCGAAACTTCTTCCACCTTTGATATTCCTTTGGTGAGAAGCTTATACGCAAAAGGAAAAATCACTAAGAATACTTTTATCATCTGTAATGGTTTCAAGCGAGACTTGTACAAGCAGTATATCGCTGAATTGCTCAATGATGGTTTTGTAAACTGTGTGCCTATTCTCGATAATCTAAGCGAAATCGATTATTATCTTGAGCATGTCAAAGTACCATTTCAAGTGGGGATTAGAATCGCCGCAGATGAAGAACCTAAATTTGGTTTTTATACTTCCAGATTAGGTGTGAGATACAATGATATCATCAAGCTTTACGAAGAAAAAATCAAGGACCATCCTTTGGTAAGCTTGAAAATGCTTCATTTCTTCATCAACTCTGGAATCAAGGATACAGCATATTATTGGTCAGAATTGACTCGATTCATTCAAAAATATGTGGATCTGAAGAAAGTTGCTCCTACGCTTGATACCATGGATATCGGGGGAGGCTGGCCAATCAAGACCAATGTCTTCTTTGATTATGACTACCAATATATGGCAGATCAGATTGTCAAGAATATTAAATGGATGTGTGCCAAAAACAATACCACCGAGCCGAATATCTTTACAGAATTTGGATCCTTTACAGTAGGAGAGAGTGGTGCAGTATTGTATTCAGTCTTGGATGAAAAGCTTCAGAATGATAAAGAGCTTTGGTATATGATTGATGGCTCATTCATTACCCAATTGCCGGATAGTTGGGGTTTGAATCAGAAATACATCATGCTAGCTATTAATAATTGGGATGAAACTTACCATAATATCAACCTGGGAGGCTTGACTTGTGATAGCATGGATTACTATAATTCAGAAGCGCATCAATTCAATATTTACCTTCCAAAGCCGGATAACGGAAAGAAGCAATATCTTGGATTTTTCCACACGGGAGCCTATCAGGAATCGTTGGGAGGCTATGGAGGAATTCAGCATTGCCTGATTCCAGCACCTAAACATGTGCTGATCGACCGAGATGAGGATGGAAAAGTTGTACATCGATTATTCAGGGAAGATCAGACAGAAGAAAGTATGTTGAAGACATTAGGATATTAATACTTAAAACCGCCCCAAAAGGGCGGTTTTTTTTACGAAATAATTAATTCTGATTTGGTATATTGGTTTTAGTTTAAACCCAAAATACCCATGATTTTTAAGCCTTTACAGGTTGTTGTTTTAATTTTTTTGTTTCTGATAGAATTACAGACTTTTGGTCAAACGATTCGTGGGAAGGTTATCAATTCCAAAACCAAAGAGCCACTTCAGTTCACCAATGTATTTATCAATAATACGACGATAGGTTCCACTACCAATGAAAAAGGGGAGTTCCTGATCCTATCAGATTTACCGTCTTCCTTAGAGTTAGTGGCCTCATTCGTTGGTTTTCGTACCAGCACTCAAAAGTTGGAAACCAGAGGGAAAAACTTGATTGAAGCTAATTTTGAATTGGAACCTTTGGAAAATGTTTTGACAGAGGTAGAAACCCGGAGCAAACGAGACAAGAAATGGGAAAGACATTTGGAACGATTCAAACGGGTGTTTTTGGCTGTTCCGGATGATCCGATTTTCAAGGAAATGGAAATCCAGAATCCTTGGGTTTTGGATTTCGAGCTAGTGAAAGTCAAAAGGAGCCCAAATTACATACATGCCACAGCCGATCAACCTCTGATTGTTGAAAATAAAGCTTTGGGGTTTGAAATCGAGTATTATTTACAGGATTATAGATTTTATAAAGGCAAGTCACTTTATTATGGACTGGCTTATTTTAAAGAAATCAACTCTAAGGATTCCCTGATTCAAAAGTCAAAGGATGATTTAAAGGAAAGTTCTTATTTGGGTTCTTCAAGACACTTTTTCAGATCCCTTTTGGTGAGAGAGGTGGAGAAAGAAGGCTTTATTATCTATAGGAAAAATCAGCATTTTTTTAATGAACTGAGGACAAATGTATTACAGGAAGAACTAGGGAAGTCAGTAGATTTTGTCTCCCAGGATTCCATTCGGAGGATTCCTCTACGAAACGGAAATTTCAGAGTGATATTTCCTGACGACTACGAGATTCATTATCAGAAGAAATCCTGGAGAAACGAATACTATTCGGATTATTACCATCCTATCAGTTGGATCACAGCACCCAGAGGCTACTTTGATGTAGACAGAAATGGAATCGTTATTGACCCCACCCAAGTGGAACTTTCGGGCTACATGGGAAGACAGAGGCTAGGAAGGTTTTTGCCCTATGATTTTAAGCCTGCAGAAAATTTCGAGTCCAATTTAGCGGAAGTGGATAGTGTAGAATCTGAATTAGCCAAATTCAACAACCTTCGAGAAAAGCCATGGATTACCACCAATAAATCTTATTACTACCCTGGAGAACCTATTTGGTTTCATGCTAAAATGCTTTATCACAATACGTTGATGCAGGATTCTTTGAGTAGAGTGCTCTATATGGAGGTTTTAAACCCTTCGTATGAAATTGTCCAGAGAGAGTCCTATTACATTTCTGAAGGAGCAGTTTCCGGTGGCTTTGTTTTATCAGATACTTTGAAGCCAGCTGATTATATCATCCGGTCTTACACAAATTGGATGCGAAATTTTCCTGATCGGGATATGACCTTGGTTCCTTTGCCGATTTTGGAAAAGGATCAGGTTTTGGTCAGTCAAGAATTAAATGAGCAAGAGTTTTTTGATGATTTGACCATCAATTTAAGTCATAATCAAAAATTGGATTCAGGGAGGAAAGTGGTAGAAATCGAATTAAGTTTCTTGGATCAAACAGACGAATATGTTGAAACTGATTTTACGATTTCAATTACCGACCCCACGTTGGTAGGGTTTTTTAGCCAAAGGAAATCCTTAGAGTCAGGATTGGAATGGTTGGATGACAAAGCAAAATCAGATTTTGAATTAATAGAAGAATTTCCAATCGAATATGGCATTACGATTCAGGGCAGTTTTGAACGTACTAAAAAGCGGTTTCCTTATATCAATCCTATTACGATTGTGCAGGGAGATTTGGAAGATTATGGAATTGTGGAGACCGATTCTTCAGGATATTTCCGAGCCACAGGTTTAAATTTTACAGATTCTGTAACAATTTCGATTGCTGCGATGGATGAAAAAAACAGACCATATGGAGCGGTTAGTTTAATTGACAATTCGGTTCCGACATTTAGGGGTTCATTCCCGAAATATGAGTACCAAACTAAAAAATCCACTGGTCAATTGACTCGCTATGATTTTTCAGGATCTTATATTGAATTGGAGGAATTTGTAAAAGAGGATAAAGTTTTAGTGCGTTTGGAGGACAATAATTACGGGTATGGGGAGCCTGATAGGAAAGTGACTTCTGAAGATTTAGACAATTGGGCTGGCCAACCTTTGTGGTCTGTAATAGGGATGCAATTTGGGAATGGAAAGCTTGGCAATTACAATTATGGTCTCAATGTTGGGGAGCCATTGTTGATCATTGATGGACAACGGTATTTCTATTTGGCAGGAGAAAGTGCTCAGGAGGTTGTAAATAGATATATGACTAACGAAGTCGAATCAATTTCAATTTACACCACTAATACCCATATTTTTGGTTTGGCAGGATTTGCTGGAGTAATCATGTTTAATACCAAAAAAGGTGGGAGATTTGATGATCAGTCGGAAAGTCAGTTTAATTCAACTGGTTTTCAGCAGTTTAAGGTTCGCGGGTTTTCTAAAGAATTGGACTTCCAAAAAGTTTTAGAATCACAGGGTTCGGCTCAAAAGCCTACAGTCTTCTGGAATCCAAAAGCAAAAACCGATAAAGGATTGTTTACTTTCTCTTTTGCGCCAGTTGATGGAATTCAAGAATACGATTTGTTGATCGAAGGAATGACTGATCAGGGTTATCCGTTTACCAAGCTTTTCCGAATTGATTTAAATGAAAAAAGGGACTAAATCCCTTTTACATTCTTCCAATGGTTAAACCTCCATCAACATTGATCACTTGCCCCGTACTGTAGGGGAGCTCACCACTGACTAAGCTGGCTACCACTTTCCCAATATCCTCTGGCTTGCCTATTCGAGGCTCTAGAGTAGCTCCTTCTTGAACTAAATTCAAATAAGTTTCCCGGACTTTTTCTATCATATCTGTATCGATGAAGCCAGGGCGGATTTCATATACTGGAATTCCATGTGGAGCCAATCTTACCGCCATTGTTTTTGATAGCATAGACAAACTGGCCTTTGACATGCAATAGGCTGCTCTTTTTGGAGAAGCTAATTCTGCCGAAACTGAGGTAATATTGATAATGGAAATCTGAGCCGCGGGATTCGCTGCCTTTAAATCCAACATCCATTGGGCGATGGCTTGGGTAATGAAAAATGTCCCTTTTTCGTTGATGTCCATCAGGTGATCGTAATCATCTTCTGTCACTTCCAACACATCACATCGAACTCTTGGAGCCACTCCGGCATTGTTGACCAATACATCTATTTTTCCAAATTGATCTTTCAAACCTTGAATGATTGAATCTCGGTCAGTTTTCTCAGCAATATTTCCCTGAAGGTAGATAACCTCTGCTCCGATAGCTTTCAATTCATCTATATGATCTTTGGCATTCTCTTCAGGCCGAACTCCATTGATTCCTAAATTATAACCTATTTCTGCCAGTTTTTTGGCTATGCCAAAGCCGATTCCTCTCGATCCTCCTGTGATTAATGCTACTGGTTTCATGTATTTATTATTTGTTTTTAGCTGCTTTTAATTGATCGTGTTCTTCCATTTTCTTGTAAAAAGGATCTAAGGGATAGCATCCCGATATGATTCCATTTCTAGGTGCGGTGGTGCAATCTGAAAACGTTCTACAAATCTTTGGTCTTTTCATTCCATTGCCAGCCAAAACATCTGCAGGTAGATCTGGATAACTCAATACCATCCTTCCCAATCCGATCGAGTCAGCCATACCACTTTTCAGGACATGTTGGCCTACATTTGGTAGCCACTCCTGAAGGTAGGAGTAGGCGGATCCAACCACATAAAACTCGGGGAAAGCTTTTTTAATCTTTGCTGTTGCCTGAATTTGCCTTGCTACCCCATGAAGTGGTTCTTCTGGAGGGTTATAACCATCAGATGGTGGGAATAGAGCGGGTCGTTGAATGTGAGGGTTATAATAGGGGCTTCCTGCAGTGGTACACAGTAATTCTATATCCAAACTTTTAAGCTCCTCAAGAAACTCAAAGGACTCTTCCATATTTTCATGAGTTCCAGAAGAATCACCTCCAAAGGCATATTTATAATTCCCCTCCATGGATGGGATGCCTTTTCCATCTGGCCCTTCTTGAAATGGAGACCAATCAAAAATACTCATCCTGACACCTATCTCTAAGCCAGGGGCTTCAGAACGAATTCCGGCCACTATTTCTCTAAGAAACCGAGTTCTGTTTTCAATGGATTTCCCGAATTTACCTTCTCTATCGTAGGCACTTAGGAATTCATGTCCTAAATATCCGTGGCAATGCTTGATGTCTACAAACTTGAATCCCGCCTTTTGAGCTCGTACTGAAGCAATCACATAATCATCAATCAGTTCAGATATCTCTGAATCGCTCATGATAGGGTAGTCTTCTGCCAGTCCAAATTTCTTATTCAACACAGGGTGAGAATAAAGGATCTTAGGCTCCATTTTTGTCTTGCTGTTGGGTTTACAAAACCTACCCGAATGCGTCAACTGAAGGCCTGTTAATAAATCGTTGGTATTGCCAAAAGCTTCACGGTGTTCTTTTTCCACCATCTGATAAAGCCCTTCAAATTCCGATAGGTTGGCCTCATTCATCAGCAATTGGTTAGGATTTGCTCTACCTTCATGTCGAACAGCTACAGCTTCACAACCCCATAGTAATTTGGCTCCACTGATGGCAAAGTTCTTCCATCTCCTTTTGGTTAAATCGGAAGGTTTTCCATCGGTTGTTCCGTCCCAACCTTCCATGGGAAGGATACAGAATGAATTTCCAATTTCGTTTCCTACTCGAGTCTTGTAAGACTTGGCAAAAGCTGAATCTTTTCCTGAATCAAGAGACTCATCAAAATCCATGGGGATATTTTCTTCTTTTAAATATGCCCTCAGGTCTTCCGCAGTTTTTAATTTAGCTACTCTCGGATATTCTGGTTTATATTTTCCGCTGCTCATAGGGTTTTGATACAATTGAAAAAGCTATAATAAGATTCCTTGTTCAAGGATCTTTGAAGTAATAGTGCCAGTTCTCTGGCATGGTAATCTCCCCACATGGAAGATTCTCCGTAGGGAGCTTTCGTTGATTCCGGTCGGTAGTCCCACCCATTAGGTTGATGGTAAATACTATGAAGAATCAATCCCTGATGTGTTTTATCGGTAGAAATATAGGGTTCAGAGAATAGCGACTTTGCAACTAGTATCCCTGCTTTATTATATTTCTCAGCATTTTCTGGTTCTTTATCCTTTAGGAAATTACTGATTCTCAAAAGGCCTTGCGCTGCAATACAGGCTGCAGAGCTATCTACAGGTTCAAAAGCATTAAAAGGGTCTGATTCCCGATTTAGATAATCTCCCATATTCACCAAACCGGGTGCACCTGTATCCCAGTAAGGGATTCCATCGGTAGGGGTATTGGCAATATAAAACTCTGCCGTTGCTTTTGCTGCAGTAATTAGCTCTTCGATCAATGCTTTTTTGGAAACCAAAATCGCATAATCGCTTTCATCAATTTGATCCAATATTTCCAGAGTTTCCCCTAAGCCACATATGGCCCAAGCAAGTCCTCGAGTCCAAGTGCTAAAACCTGTATACCCTTGTTGTGAATTTGGGCACCGATAATTTCCATCATTCGTGTTGAAGATGATTTCATGGGCTGTTCTACCGGAAATATCATAAGTGTCTCTACCTTTTCCATAATAAATAGAATACCTGACTGTGCTTAAAATATGTTGTATAGCACGCTGAATTAAGGAAATTCGCTTGTCATTTTCTCCCTGTAAAACATGTCCTAAAGCATGTGAAACAACTAGGGCTCGACAGGAACGAATGGTGTCTACGAATAAGGAATGAGGACCGTTGAAAGAGTAAATATAGCCTCCGCCCTGAATGTTGGTCCAGCGCATGGCTTGAACAGCTCCACTCGCTTTTAAAGCCAATTCATAGAAATTCTTTTCCCACTCATTGTTTTCAATCTTACCCTCTTTCATCAGCCTGAGTAAGTTGCCATAAGTGCTTACATTATTGAATCCATGATCGTGAACACCCGTGTGAGTCAGATGTGGAGCCATTTTATTTAAGGTGTTTTCTCTACCTATTTTTAGAAATTTTTCATCTCCAGTGGTATCAAATTGTAGTAAAGCAGAACCATATTGGAAGCCTTGTGTCCACTCTGTCCAACCTCGGGTGACGTACTTTCCTTTTTCAGTGAATACCGGAGCTCCATTTGCCGGATCAAAGGATTTTTCAATTTCTTCTATTTTTTCTCCCGAAAGAGCCCAGAAACGTTCTAATGGGGTTTTTAGCTCTTCAATAGTGATGTTAGAATCAAGCTTCATAAATTATTTATTTGATTTTGGGTGTGTAAGCATGATGACTGCTGTACAAACAAAAAGTATGATATACATGATGAAATCCAGTGGAAGACCACTGATCTTATCAGGGATGACCCCCACGATAGATAAGATGAATGTGACCAATGCGATGGCAGATAATGGGATTAGGCTTTTTGGTGGTTTTGAGAAAATAACTGCTCCAAGTACTACAGGGGCAATCATCGAAGTTCCTGCAAAACTAACTCGCGCCAACAAAACCAATTGATCACTCATGTAAGTAGAGAAAACCAAAACGATCATTGAAAATACCATTATTGAGATTTTGGTAACCCGCATGTTTGATTTATCACTTCCACCAAGAAGACTTCTCAACTCTGTTCCTAGAGCAAAGATTTGAGCGTTAGTAGTAGATAAACAGGCTGCAAATAACCCAACCACTGCTAAAGCAGCCACAGGTACTGCCTGATCATTGAGTAAGGCCTGACTCAAGAAATCAGCAGTGCTTGCATCAGGGTATTGGATCGCTCCATATAGGCCAATAAAAGCAGTGGGTAAAATCACTAGAATAGCGAAGATCCCAACGGCATAAGCCATTCTATGGACTGACTTTAAGCTTTTCATGACTACCAATCGAGTGGTAAATTGAGGTTGCGATACCGGAATTAAAATAATAGCAATCGCAGATGCAATTAAGAATGGACTACTAAAAAGTCCTTTTGGACCCGGCAGTGAAAGTAAATCCTGATTAGCTTCTGCCACTTTTGCGATACCATCTTCCAATCCTCCTGCCATTTTTAGGCAGGTTAAACCGATGATCCAAATGACTGCGAGCATAATCACGCCTTGAATAGCATCACTATAAACAATGGCTTTCAATCCACCGATCTCAGAATAGATCAGCATGATAAAAACCAGCAAAGCTGACCATGACCAATAGGGGAGCATCCCCGGGAAAGCGGCATCTAAGAAGATGGAAATTCCCCGAATCTGAATTGCTACGTAAGGAATAAGAAAAAGAAAGGCACTGGTAAATACCAAATAGCCAGCGAATGAATTTCCATAGCAAACTTTCACTAAGCCTGCCACACCTTTGTACCCCTGAATACTCGCTCTTTTTCGTAGTGCATAACCAAACCAAATCAGGAAGAATACCATTAAGGCATCGGAAAGGGCAAGGAAGATCCAGGCTCCAACTCCATGAGTTCGGAAGAAATCCGGCATTCCCATAAAGGTAAATGCACTGAAAAGTGCTGCAGAGAAGGTTAGAAAACCTAAAATGGTCCCAATATTGGAGCCTGCAAAGATAAAGTCGTCTGAAGTTCTGTCTTTTCTATAAGATCGATAAGATGCGTATCCCAGCATTGCCAGAAAGATCCCAAAGAAGAATAATAGCCATCCTATCATGATTTTTTGGGGTCTTCAAATGGAAAAAACTTTGAACCTAAGAATGTGGCAAATACAATGACCACTGTGACGATAAATCCTGTCCAAAAAATGTAGGGTACTGCTCCAATTTTGGGGTCTTCTTGGTTTTCTTGGAATAGAAATAAATAAGTTACTGCGGTCAAAATGACGACCAACAGAACCAATAGGTTCCAAAGTTTGAATTTCATGTTAATGGGTTTGAAGTTATTTGGTAAAAAGAACAATGGCCAAAATCAATGACCAAATTTGGCTTAAAATAGCAATTATACTTTTAATAGCTAGCCTGATCAATAGGGCAATTGAGTGAATCACCGCAAGAATTAACGAAATCGTTTGCTGCCAATAGTAAATTTATGATTCCTGATTAGGAAATCATTTTGATTCGTGTTTCTGATCCTTAGAGAGTTGCTGTTTGGTTAACCTAATTGGAAAGATTTTTAAATAGGTAAAACATCTCCATGCCCATTCCAAAGGGCCATAAATAAAATAGGAAAGCCAAATTTTACTATAAATCACTTGAATCAAAAAGACAATAATTGCAATGATAAAACTGGCCATTGGGCTAAGCTTTTCATATAATCCGAAGCCAAGTGAGGAAAAAATAATCAAGCCAAAAACACTTTGGAAAATGTAATTAGTTAATGCCATCCTCCCTGGATATTTCAAAGGTTCAAGCCATTTTTTCCATGGCGTATAATGCCATATATAAGCAATTAACCATAAGTAAAACAGACCAAAAGCTAGGTCTGATAAATACATCAACTTAAAAAATACAGGTCTAAGAAATTCGTTTCTATAGATCCCCCAATCTGGTAAAAGAAAGATAAAAATAACTCTGTATAAATTACTGATAACCATTGTGATAATCACTGGTTTCTTAATCAATTTAACAAGGGACTTTAAATCCTTATGATATTGGTTCTTTCCAAAAAAAACGCCTAGCAAAAACATAGCAAAAGCTATCGGTGCCAGGTAAAAGAATAACAGTGGGATATTTGCAAAGTATTCATCAATCCTAAATTCAATAGACTTGAGATAGGGACCATTTCTTAGGATTTCTGTAATCTCATTGGAAGAGTAATTAGCTAAAAAGTATTCGGGAGAAAATTGAATTTTTTCGAAAAGGAAACTTGCAATCTGATCGTAAAATGGGAAAAGTAAAACTAATGCTACTAGAACTAATAGCATGCGTTTCGATAAGGGTAAAATGATTAGAATAAATAGTCCAAGAATCGCATAAAGATGAATCACATCTCCGTTCCAGAGGAAAATGATATGAACTAGGCCAAGGAGAAAAAGAAAGAACATTCTTCTTATAAAAAATGTGATGGAAGCAGTGCCACTTTCCTTCATTTTGATAGCCTGCATACTGATGCCAAGTCCAAACAAAAAGGAAAAAACGGGAAAGAACTTGCTATAAAAGAACAGCTGCATCACCCGAAATATAAATGTGCTCCAACCTGATTCCCATTGCTGGCTAAACACTTCCTGATTAGGGAAGGCACAATTCATGATTTCTATATTGACTACAAAGATTCCGAAAACTGCAAAACCACGAAAAATATCTAGTAACTCAATTCTATTGCTTTGGGAAATTGGCTGGGGCATTCTAAGACAAAGTGAGGTGTTTTAGTGTGCCAAGATTAGGAACTTAAAATGGTATAAAAAAATATGAATACCCTCAATTAAAACCTTGAATACAATTGGAGTCATTTGGGGTCAAGGATCGGTTCAAAGCTCACAGACCACAGGATAAGCTAAATCTGATTTAAACTTACCCATAGCTCCACAGGTCAATAAAACCTCCATTTTTAAGCTAAAAAATAGTATTATCGCAGCTGGATATTATTTAACCCAAATTATTATGAAGTATAAGTTCATTCTTATGGTAGCTGCCTCATTAGCTACTTTTACGATGACACAAGCACAGGATAAGCTGAAAGCGATGCCTGGTTATGAACAGTATAGAAATATGGCTCCACAGATCTATTCCTCTGTGAAATCCGGAGCAATTTCTGCCAATTGGAGCGAAGATGGAGATAGTTTTGAGTACGTTCAAAGTGGCAAAATTTATAGGTATGATGTCAAAAAGAAAACCACAGAAGAGATAGGTGAGGCATCTAGACCAGAAAGAAGAAGATATAACCGCCCAGCGAGAGGTAGACAATTTGCTTCTGCTGAGTCCCCAGATGGTAAACTAAAAGCCTTCACTCAAGACCGCAATATGTATATCAGCAATCCTGATGGAAGTAATGTGGTGCCAATTACAACCGACGGGAATGAAGAAAACCAAGTAAAATATGGTATTGCAACTTGGGTTTATGGAGAGGAACTTGGACAAATCACAGCAATGTGGTGGTCTCCAGATAGCAAAAAAGTGGCGTTTTACAGATTTGTAGAGAAGGATGTCAAAAAGTATTATGTGCTTTTGGATCAACTCTCACTTTATGACTCTTTGGAAGTGGAAGCTTACCCAAAAGTGGGAGAACCTAATCTTCCTGTTGATTTGATGGTTTATGATTTAGAAACCAAAGAAATTACCGAGTTGGATATTCGCGATGGCAAGGCCTTTAACGATGGAGATTTAGGAACCTATATTTATGGGGTTTCTTGGACTCCTGATGGCAAGGAGTTATTGTATCACAGTACCAATAGATTACAGAATACCTTGGAACTAAGAGCTGCTAACCCAGAGACAGGTAAAAGTAGAACAATTATTCATGAAGAATGGCTTCCTAGTTTTGTGGTAAACTCTCCAGAAATGGAAGTGTTGGAAGATGGAGAGCATTTTATCTGGGCATCTGAAAGATCAGGATTTAATAATTATTACCTATACAATTTTGATGGGACCTTGGTAAATGCTATTACTTCTCATCCTTTTGAGGTCTCAAATATCGTCCGAGTAGACGAAGAAGAAGGATTATTGTATTACATGGCTAGATCCGGTGAAAATCACATGCTCATGCAATTACACCGTGTGGAAATAGATGGAACTAAGGATACTCAATTGACAGATCCAGCCTTCAACCATTCGGTTGCTATTTCTCCTGATGGAAAATATTTTGTGGATGTTGCTCAAAAACATGATGTTGCTCCTTTTACCAATTTGGTGAATTCGAAGGGTAAAGTTGTAGCTGAACTTGCTGAAAGTGATATGAGTAAGTTTGAGGAGTTAGGCTTAAAAAAGGTTGAAGTATACACATTTACCTCTGCAGATGGGGTAACTGAATTGCATGGAATGATTCATTTCCCTTCAGATTTTGATCCATCTAAGAAATATCCAGTGATTTTAAGTAATTACGGAGGGCCAGCAACAAATGCATTTAGAGAAAATTTCGCTTATCCAGATCCATTGACGGAATATGGTTTCTTGGTGTTAAACATCGACGGTAGAAACGTACGTGGTCGAGGTAAAAAACTACTTGACCAATTGTATGGAAATCTTGGATTGGTTGAAATGGATGACTTTGCTGAAGGAATTAAAGCTTTACATGACAGACCTTACTTTGACAAAGATAGAGTAGGCGTTTATGGGACTTCTTATGGAGGAACAACCGCTGCTACCATGCTATTGAGATTTCCAGAGTTGATTCATGCAGCTGTAGCAAACTCTTCTGTGACAGATTGGAGAAATTATGATAATATCTATACAGAGCGTTTCATGGGTACTTTGGAGACCAATTTGGAAGGCTACAATAGATTTAGCTTAATGGAAATGGCTGATCAGCTTGAAGGTGAATTATTGCTTTTTTATGGGACAGCAGATAATAATGTACACCCATCCAATACACTTCAGCTAATCAAAGCTTTCCAAAATGCTGGAAAGAGTATTGAAGTTCAAATAGCTCCTGATGGAGGTCATACGGCTTTGAACAGGGATAGAATGATGGAGTTTTTCATCGAACACCTGGTGACTGATTACAAGGAGAAGGTTAGATAAAAAAATTATAATTGAGCTTAAAAGCACCTGTGGATATTTCTGCAGGTGCTTTTTTTATGTCAAAGCCAATGCTTTTTCTGAGGCTTCGTAACCTTGGGTTACTCCACCAATCCAGTTTTGATGCCCATTCAATTCAGAATGTCCAAAAATAATTCTCCCATAACCTTTCTGAACAGCCTCTCTGGGAGATTCTTTTCCGTCTTTACCAAAATAGAATCCAGGCCCTTGGGTAATTCTGGCATGTCCCCACCTGTTCAAAGTAATTCCTGCAATGTCTTTTTCTGGGTCAAACCCAGAGGCTCCAAATTGTTCTAATAGTTGAGTTCTCAATTGCTTTTCATAGTCAAAGAAGGAAGTACCAAACACTTTCATTCTCGCTTGAATATTTTGCTGAGCTAGAGGTAAACCGGGAGTATGGGCTCCAAAATAAAATGTTAAAACAGCTGGTTTGTCTGGGTGTAAAGGTGGGGCATAAGAACCGATATTCATGGTCTTACGGATATTACAAGAAAAGCCAAAGCCATCCCCAAACCATTGTGCAGCCGTAATTCCCAACTTGTACATAAATCGCCAGTTGGTTAAGGCGACATTGGCAATAAGGGCTGGTGCATAGGTGAATTCCGAATATGCTTGTTGGATTTCTGGTGTTAAATCTTTGATGATATGTTTATTTACCCAACCACCGGAAGCCATGATGACTGATTTTGCTTTCACTTCAAAGAGTTTACCTCCTTTTTCATAGATCACTTTTACCCTTTCTGCAGTTTCTGGATCTCCTTCATGCTGAACCGAAATCACAGTCGCGTTCATCCTTAACTTTATTGGGTTTCCTTCTTGATCAAGAGAGGAGAAGTTTACTTTTTGATTGGTGATATCTTCAAAAGTATGTTTGCCTCCAATCGAACCTGGAATGAGATCTTTGACCATGAATCTTGAAAAGGTAGTGTTGCCACCAGGAAATGAAAGTGGGAGTGAGGCATCCTTTCCTCTTGACCTTCCTGTAGCAGGCATGCCAATTTGAGAGGCTGCAAAAGCAGAAATCGCATCAGATCCTGCGCCATTAATCAATCCGATCACAGGATCAATGTACTCGGTGACTCTGGAAGAAAACTTCAATTCATTTTCTAGGTATTCTTTATAAGTCATGCTGTCTAGCATCTTGCTAAACTCCAATCCTTTATTTTCAGGAGTGAAATACCGCCATTTAAGTAATTCTTGTTTCAGGTTTTCAGAATAGGGAGCATTTGCTAAGTCATCTCGCCAAATGTTATTGAACCAAGTGGGCTTTTCGATACCCTCCCCATTTTTGAAAAAGTAACCGATATCCACTTTGGATTCAGCTACTCCGGTCATATGGGCATAGTTATCCAAACCGAAATTCAGAGGAGTAAGGTCTGATGACCAATCTTGGAATTCAAACGTTCTTGGGATTTTCAATTCCTCAAAAAGTTGGTCAGTCAAATTTCCTGATCCTTTGGCAGGGACTCCAAAGTCATTGGAACCCTGAGGTCCCATCAGCAATTGCCCATTTACTAGAAATTCGTTTCTTTTGGCTTCACCTCCGTAAATGGGATGGTTCTCTAACAAAAGGCATTTTTGAGAGGAGTCAGCGTTCTTTTTGAAATGATGAGCTGCTCCCAATCCACTCATTCCACCACCCACAATGATGACATCAAAAAGCTCTTCTGATGAATTTGTTTCCAACTGTTTTTCTTGGTAAAAGCCATCTCGGATTTTATGTGCTGCTTCCATGACAGCTTTTGTGTTACCAGAAGAATTGGCATAATCACCTACGGCACCAAATCCAGTCCATGCATCTTTTTCTATTGCTGGTGCTGCTTTTGGTCCACATCCGGGTAGCAAAGAAATTGGTGCTGCGGCACTCAACAAAGATCCTCCAACTCCCATCAAAGTGGAGTTTACAAAGTCTCGTCTGCTGATTTTGGTATTTAAGCCTAGTTGTTTCTCGCTAATTTTATTCTTCGCCATACTATCCGGTTTAAAAACAAAAGTAAGGAACTGTTTTTTTGAAAAATTTAATAAATGATGGGAGGAAGGTTTTTAAGCTAAGTGAAAATAAAATTATTTAAGCCTTTTTGGTATTAGCTTGATTAATAATGATATCTGACCTAAGTGATAAATGTCATGGTGTAAAATTCCCAACATCAATTCGTAATAGGTATAGGGTTTATCACCAAAAGGCTGATCAAAAATCGATTCATCCAATGTTTCAAAAAACTCTGTCCAATCTTGCTGAGAATCTTTAAGTCTAACCAGCGTATGTTCCCATTCTAAATAACTTGTATTTTCTACGGGGTGCAGGTAATTATGACTTGGGGTGATATATCCATTCTGTGGGAATCCTTGTAGAACCACTTCTCTCCAGCCAATGATATGGTTTAGTATCTCCCAAATGGAATTTGTATCCGGAGTGATTTTATAAGCAGCCATTTCGGGTGTCACTTCCTGCAATTTTTCGGTGAAATTGACTCCTAACCAAGGCTTACCATCGAATTGTTTGGCAAAGAGGCTTTTAATTCGGTTGGCTTCTTCCATAGGTTATTCTGGTTTGACATTAAAATACAAAATCAGAATGAATTTGTCTGATATTCATCAGGGAAATAACCAAGAATTGAAAAAATGGTTTAGCCTTAATTATAAATGAAATGAAATCATTCAAGTAAAGTAGGATCTACTTTACGGATGATCAAAAAAGGAAATTAGTACCTGCCTTATTTTGAAGGTTTAATCAGTAAGGTATATTCCATAGCAGAATCAAAATGTTTTATTGGCATAGGATCATTAGATTCTAGTCTTGCTATGGGCATTTCTCTAGGTTTAAGAACAGGGGCTTTAAAAAATTTGATTTCCCGATCCAGAGGAATGACGCCTTTATTTAGCTCCTGAAATGATTTAAATTGTGCGTAAGGACTTTGATCCTGAAAAGGGTTGATATTCTTTATATTATACTCATTCATTGGTTTTCCCAAATGAAATTTTTTATTGAACTCTTGTGAAAAGCCGCTGAAGATAGGGAGAGTAAAAATTACACCAGTGATATAAAATAGTTTCATAGTAGTATTTTAAAGAGATTCACTTTTTATACGATATAAGTTAACATTAGTTATTGATTTTACAAGGTTAATTTAAATTAAAGCCATTTTTAGCTCTTTTTAAATACCAAGATATCAAATGATTAAAGTGATTTAACACCTGAAGGAAAATCTAAAATCCCACTTAGAAATTGAGGGTCCTTTCTGGATCGTGAGGAAATGGCAAAAAAAGCGAGGCTTTAAACCTCGCTTTTTAATTTTAAAAATGGGATTAATCTACTGTTTTAAATACAGATTCGATAAATCTTTCTGGATTGATAAAACCTTTACCAAAATCCTCATCCCATTCCTTAGATAGTCCCATTTTCTGAATTTCATCTAGACTTTTACCTTGGGATTTGGCGCTTTTAACACGCTCCCGTACGGTGTCTACCATATCTCTATAAGCTTTTAGTGTTTCCCTGTCCGCTATTTTTCCATGACCAGGAATAATTTTGGTTTGATCGTTTACTAAAAATAAAGCTCTATTGAGGTTGGTAATCAAACCTTCTATATCACCATTTGAGTTGATGTCTATAAAAGGATATCCACCATTCGGAAAATTATCAGCTAAGTGGATCACATTACTTTCAGGAAAATAAATGAAAGAATCTCCATCTGTATGTGCATTTTCCATATGAAAGATCATCATGGTGTTGTTGGGGTCTAAATGAATAGTCATTTCATCTGAAAAAGTAATTTCAGGTAGAGCTTTGTATGCTGTAGTAGGGGTTGCTTCTCCAGGCTTGGGTTGGCTCATTCTTCTTCTTACCGCATCATTCGCTACGATAGTGGCTCCCGCATTGGCCATGTTTTCATTGCCGCCGACATGATCACCGTGCCAATGTGTATTGACAACATATTTGAGGGGTTTATCAGTAATTTCTCTAACAGTAGTTAATATTTTTTCTGAAAGCTGACCGAATTGATCATCAATCATGTAAGCATATTCTTCGCCTACTGCCAAACCTATATTTCCGCCTGAACCAAAAAGTACATAAATATTGGGTGCTAATTGTTCAGAAGTGATAGTCACATTTTCCATTCCTGACTGGGCAAAAGAAAGTTGATGGCAGAGGAGAAAAGCCAAAGTAAGAAAGGTTAATTTTTTCATATGAGTTGGGTTTCTTTTAGATTTTCAGGATGCCTTAAGCATCGTGACTTTATAAATTTAATCGCATTGTTTCTATTAAAATACAAAATGAAATCTAATACAGTTTTAGGCATTCATTTCAAGGTCAACACATTCAAATCAAACTTGTTATGACTAGCCGGTTTATTTTTTATAGATCTTAATGAAATCTGGTGCAGTGTCTATCATTACTTATGAAAAAGGAGGAGTTTTTAATTCAAAACCTGATTGGATTCACAATAAAAAAAGTCGAAATCCAGAAGTTTTTAAACTTTGGACTTCGACTTCTTACTGATTGATAATTTAAGTTATTGAGAATAATATTATCGAAAAAGCCTATTTGAAAAGCATAGGAGCAAAAATGCTCAAGTAATCTCTCCAATTTGCCCATGTATGGCCACCTTCACTTTCATAGTATTCATGCTCAAAATCTACTTTCTCTAATACTGAAAGTAGGCGTTTGTTGGATTCCATGACAAAATCATCCACTCCACAGCCAACCCAGTATTTTTGAACATTACTTGATTTTAAAGCAGCAAATTTCATTTCCATCTCAGCCATATCTGCATTTGCATCAAATATGCCACTACTGAATACTCCGATATATCCAAAAGTGCCAGGATACTCTATACTCGCTGTAATCGTATGAGCCCCGCCCATAGATAAACCTGCAAGAGCACGACCGTCCTTACTTTTGATTACGCGATAGTTTTTCTCTATATATGGGACAACATCTTCAACGAGGCTTTTTTCAAATTTACCTTGAAATTGACCATAGGTTTCACGTGTGATTGCGCCGATTCCTGGCTTATTTCTCAGGGTACTTGTTTGCCAAGCATTTCCGTTGGTCATAACAATCAGCATTGGTTTTGCTTTTCCTTCCGCGATCAGGTTATCTAAGATATAATTGGCTCGACCTAAAGCAGTCCAAGCATCTTCATCTCCTCCTGCGCCATGTAATAGATAGAGCACTGGATAATCTTGAGTACTAGTTTCATATCCTGGAGGCGTATAAACGTACATCCTTCTATAACTTTCCAAGGAAGGAGATTGATACCAAACCTTAGAAACATCTCCGTGAGGTGTTTCATTGAGTTGGAATACCTTAGCTCCATCACCCGGAACGATTAGTAAGCTCGCATAGCGTGTTCCATCTCTCAACGCCTCTGGGTTGGTAGGATCAATAGCCGAAACACCGTCGATGAAGAAGTTATAATGATACATGGAAGACTCCAAAGGATCGACACTCACTGACCAAATCCCGTTTTCGCCTTTTGCCAAAGGTAATCTGTCTCCAAAGCCCATCCAGCTACCGTTGACTTCAACTTTATTAGCATCTGGAGAAAAGACACGAAAAGTAACCGAATTGTCTTTACCAACTTCTGGTGAGACCACTTTGGGCGCTTGCATTGCAGATATTTCTTGCGCATTAGAAACATAAGATCCTCCTACCAGAAGGTAGGCGAGTATCATAGATTTTAGGTGTTTGAGTTTCATGATTTTGGATTTATTGATTTTTATATGAGATTTTATTTTTGTGTCAATTCTCTGAAAACATCGCTTATATGTGGGAGTGCTATGTAAAGTGAGGAATGCCAGTATTCCCAGGTATGTCCTCCATCTCTTACTCTCAGTTGATAGGGGATACCCTGCTCTTTTAATGCGGCGATAAATTCCATATTAGGAGTGAAGGTAAAGTCATCATCACCACAGTCTATAAACCAATCTACCGTTTTCAACTGCTTTACTTTTTCCTCCGAAGCTCCTTGTAGAAGTTTTACGGCATTGTTTCTTTCAACAATTTGCTGTCGTTTTTCGGTCTCTGGGTCATTAGGGTCTAAGAATGACAAATTCATTCTATATAAATAGCCACTCATAGCAAAGGCTGCGGCAAACATTTCTGGATGATGCTGAGCATATACTAAAGTTCCTCCGCCTCCCATGGAAAGACCTGCAACTGCACGGTGATTTTTGTCTGGGATAGCTCTGTAATTAGATTCAATATACGGAATCAGCTCTTCAAAGAAATAGTCTTCATATCGCCATTCTGAATCATTGAAATAATTCATATGGATTTTTCCTGCTTCTGGACAAACAATGATCATTTCAGCAGATTCCTTTGAATCAATGATCTGATTTGCGGCAGCTTCCAAGCCTCCTTTTTCCGGCCATGCTGTATGGGTATCACCTCCTCCATGAAGAAGGTATAGAACTGGATATTTTTTATCAGGATTGTTTTGGTAGCTTTTGGGTAGATATACGGCAAACTCACGGTCTACACCTAATATCTCACTAGGCATTGAAGAAAATTCAATTTTCCCGGCGCTTTGAGCTTGTGCATATAATTGAAAAGCTAAAATACTTACTAGAAAGACTGCGCTTAACTTTTTCATGAATTGGGAAAAAGGGGGTTAAAAAAAATGGCCTATGGAATAATTGTTCCATAGGCCATTTGTATTATTTGAATAGTAGTGGTGCAAACTGTGTCAAATAGACTCTCCAGTTTCTCCAAATATGTCCACCTTCTGATTCGACATATTCATAGGGCATACCCATTCCATCAAGTTTCGCTCTGAACTCTTTGTTAGCATCATAGAGAAAGTCAGTTTTACCGATGGCAATCCAATACAGTTTGTATCCGTTGTCCATTTGGTTTTGTAGGGTTTCATCAAAATCGGAGTAGACTTTTCCTGTTGCGTCTTCTCTCGGCATAATCGCTGCTGAAAATAGACCCATGTAATCAAAAGTATTAGGATAATATCTCGAAATATGTAGCGTATGAAATCCACCCATTGATAATCCTGCGATCGCTCTGTGAGCTTTATCTGCTTTCACCTGATAGTTGCTCTCTACAAATTTTATGATATCCATAAAGTTTGCTTCATAGGTTCCATCCATCGTCTTTGGAACCATAAATTGAGGTTTGTACATGCCATCATTTCCTTCACCTGGAGCAGCGTCTTGGATTACATTGCCATTTGGCATGACCACAATCATTGGTTTTACTTTTCCTTGTGCAATCATATTATCCATGATCTGAGCCGTTCTTCCCAAAGCTATCCAAGCTTCTTCGTCTCCTCCAGCACCATGTAATAAATAAAGAACAGGGAATTTTTCATTTGATTTTTCATATCCTGGAGGAGTGTAGATCGTAATTCTACGGTCCATGTCCAAGCCTGGAGAATCATACCATCTTCTGGCAACAGTACCATGAGGTATATCATTTACTCGATAAAGAGCTGCTTGGCCTTCACCGACTAAAAAGACATTGGTGACAGAAGCAACATCTCTAATTAAAAATGGATTATTGGGATCGGTAGCTCTTAGTCCATCTATAATAAATGAATAGCTATAAAGTTCCGGGCTCAAACTTTCTGTAGTTAGAGACCAGATTCCTTTATCATCCTTGCTTAGTTTCGCTTTTCCGGGTCCATCCATTTCTCCCATTGGAGTTTCTATTTTTTCAGTTGGAAGGAAATCTCCTGTGACTTCTACAGAACTTGCGTTTGGTGCATACATTCTGAAAGTGACAGTGCTATTCTCGTGTATTTCTGGTGATATTATTTGTTGAGCATTAAATAATGCCTCTTGTGCCGATGCATGAAATCCAAAAAGCATTAGGATAAGCATAGCAGGTATAAGTTTAAGTTTCATTCGATAAGTTTTTTGGGAATAAGTTTCTATTGTGTCAAAATGACAATTACGAATTTATCTATTAATTTTTAAAAAAGTATGAATGAATTAAATTTTATTTTTTGGGGTTAGTTCCCAAGAGTCATCAATTCTATTTTTTCCGATTTTCAGAATTGTATTGTCAAGAATACATGGAAGCTAGAAAATATATAGGGTCTAAATTTCTGTTATTTGGATGCTATCGAACGAAAACTGTACAGAAGCGAACAGTTAATTTTTGGCAAAGGCCAATGCATTCCGGGAATTAAGATTTTATTGAAATTAATTTTCCTTAACAAAAGCAAGTTTATGTAACCTTAGGAATAGATAAAACCAGCTTAAACTGTTCGGTTTCATTACACTCGAACAAGGATATGCCCATTTTTTATACAGGTTTGATTAATTAATCGTCATTTTTTCAGAATTTAATTTTAAAAAATTATCAAAAAGTTAACGATATCGAATTTTTGTTTTGATTCAATTCTATGGAATTCTGATTCTGGTACGAGCTTCGCAATAAGGATAAGCACAACATTAAACCAACGAATATTATGAAATCCTTATTCACATTAGCATTAGCAGGCGCCTTATCTTTTAGCGCAATCGCAGCAAACGCAAGCGAAGATTTAAAAGAACTTTCTACAGTTAATTCTAAATATCAAAAAGTCAACGTAACTCTAAAAGAGGGGTTGGGATCTGCAAAAATTTCTATTCTTTCTAAAGACGGAAAAAGTCTTAGCAGCAGAAAAGTAATTGTCAAAAATGAAAATTTGATGGTTCCTTATGACTTGGAAAACCTTCCTACTGGAGAGTATTTAGTGAAAATTGTTTCTGATGATGAGGAAGTAACTTATACAGTGGAAACTGAAAAAGCACCAATTGCATCAGATGATCTTCCTTTGATGGCTTATGGCAGCGTTTTGGATAATCAATCAGTTAGATTGGCTGTAGTCGGTTTACTTGAGCCTGGAGTTGAAGTAAAAGTATTTAATTCTGAATCTGGAAAAATGATCTACGAAGAGCAGATTAATCAAGAAGAAGGGTTTACTAAAAACTTTACCTTCAAAGGTGTAGATACTGATGATATCTATATGGAAGTAACAGACGTTAAAGGAAGAGTGAAGACTTTGTTCTTCTAAACCTAAACCAACTTATTGTAGGGCCCTGAACTTCGGATTGGGGCTTTTTTTGTGTCTAAAAACTTACATGGATATTTAAACGAAAAAGGGATTACAACCATTTTTTCTTTTTGAAATAAAGAAATGGTAAAATGGCTGAGCAAATCATCGCGATCAAGACTATAGGGTATCCAAATTCGGTTTTCAACTCAGGCATGTTGACAAAATTCATCCCGTAAACACCTGCTATGAAAGTAGGTAAGGAGATACAAACGGTAACCACCGTAAGCATTTTGAAAATATGATTTTGTTCTAAATCAATCTTGTTGGAAACATTTTCCTTTAAGTCGTCTAGCCTATCAAAATTGAATTGGATGTAATCAGAAATAGCAGCTAAATCGTTTAATTCATTTTTAATATCCTCTTTTAGTTCCTCTTTTTCCTCCCAGTCACTTTTCAAGTAAAGCCTTAAGACTCTTCTGGTTTCAATCATTGCCTCCTTGATCAAAAGGTTGTTGAAATTATATTGAGTAATCACATCCATCACATTACTCGTAAACTCCTTTTCAATTAAGATTTCGTTGGCAAGAGCTTTTATTTTTCTGCTCAAATACTCGGTGATATCAGCGAAATGATCGGAGATGAATTCAAACTGAAATTTGAAAATGCCTTTCAGATTCGAGAGTCTTCTTAAAGAGTTGATTTTACTTGGGTAGGTCTCGTTTATATAGCGGTCAAGGTTGGAGCTTGAGAAGAGGAAAAGCCCAGCTCCTGAAATAATGATAAATAGAGGCTCCTCTATCATTTTTTTGTCATTGGTGAAATAGGGAATGGAGAAGTGAAATGCCGCCTGATTTTCATTTTCCAGAAAATGGGAACTGATTTCAATGTCCTCATAATGTTTCAGGATCGTGAAATCTAATTGATAATTTTCCTCAAGCCAATTCAATTCACTAGGACTATAATCTAGAAACTGCATGACCTGAAAGTCCAACTCAGAAACAGTCAATTCATCGACGCTTTTGGCTTTAAAAGACTGTTTGTTTTTAAGTAGTATTTCGATCATGGTATTAAAGTATTAAAAAAATGCTTCTTTCGCTTCAATACTTTTGCTATCGTAAGTTTTCTATTGGGATGAAGGCTGGTTTTTCCTCACGAGCCAAAAAGCCACTGCCATATTGGGTACCCAACATAACCAAGCGACAATTTGATACGCTGGAATAAATCCTCCCATAATATTTTCTAAAAAAGGTAAATAAATCCTTAAGGTTACAGCAGCAAAACAGGCAGCATAACTATAAATCATCCAGTTTTCATGGCTTACAAAATCCTTGGCTTTGGCTGTTTTCCAGCCCATTAAAGTCGTTATCAGCCAAGTTATGCCCAATAAAGCAAAGCCCATACTTGCGATGATTCCTCCTAAAGTATATATCGCCACATACACGCCAGCTAAACCTGAAAAGAACACAGCGGTGACATAAATCATCCCAATCCGCTTATGGAGTTTTCTATTTCGATCTCTTAATTTTTGATTGAATTGAACCCATCCAACGGCTAATGCCAGTCCTCCCAAAGTAATGTGTGTGTAAAAAGCAATATTCCAGAAAAGGTTGGTTAATTGTTCTGGGTCATGGGCATTTAAAACACCAAACTGTCTGCCGAAAACAAAATAGAGAATTGGGTAAATACCTATAGCAATGCTTAAGAAAGCAAAGAGTAGCCAAGAGGATTTTTGTAAGAATGGCATTGACAAATGAAGCGTTAGGATTAAATCCAAAGATATCTAAATTGAATTTAAATCTTCCTTTCTATCTTTTCAATTACCGTATTTTCTAAAAGTCAGATTGATTCTAGCATTTTTATATTTTGGATTCTCGGGAAGGGCATGCTCATACAATTCTTGACATTTATTTCCCATCGTTACTAAGCTTCCATTTGCTAATTCTATACTTGTTTCTTTGCCATTCAGTTTATTTCTAAGCACAAACTCTCGTTCTTCACCAAGACTTAAAGAAGGGATATAATTGGTGTCTCCAAATGCGACAAAATCAGAGTGAAAACCCACACCTGAGGTACCATCTGGATAGTAAATACATACACATACTTGAAATTGATGTCCGGTAAATAATTCTACTTTTTCTTTTATCAGCCGAACTTGATCAGACCAAACAGAGGTTTTTCCCCATACCTGAGCAGGAAGTTTGTCTTCATCAAATAAACTCTGGTCCATAAACATATGCTTTCCAAAATTTACTGAAACGACTTCTCCTGTACCTAATTTAAAGGTGTGGTTAGTGAAGTCAAGTGTTTCTGTCAGATGGTCAAAAAGAGAATTAGCTTCTCCTTGAGTAATAAATTCAGGGGAGTATGATGCCTCACAGGACAAGCCTAAATCCATTTTAAGTTAAAAATTATTAATTCGCATTTTTCGTCACAAATTCAAAGGCATCATCGAGTTTAGAAATATCGAAATAGCGTTCTTCTCTTCCTTTCGATGCTCTTTCAAAGAATAAATTATCAATTGGAACCAATGCTTTGAGAATTTTGGAATGAGCTACAATGGCAATGTGTCCCATAAGCTTATAATTTCTCAAAGTATAAATAATGTCCTCAAAGAAGGTTTTGATAGAGGATTTGGAAATTTTAAGCTCATCAAGTTTGATCAATATGTTGATTGGATCAAACCCTTGTTCTTTTTTACTTTCAAATAATTTTTGAAGGATTTTTTCATCAGTTTCTGTGAATCCATCAATAATTTCAATGGCTAACACACCTTTTGGATAAGTTTTCAATTGCTCTACCATGGCTTTAGCAGTTAAGTGATTACTTATTTAAGTACACCTCTAACTGGTCAAAAGTTCCTTTGAAACCTTCTTCCATTTGATCAATACTTTTTGAAAAAACGGCTTTTGAGGCATCCGAAGCATTATGAGGAAAAGAGACCAAATCTATTCTAGTTTTACCGTCTTCTTCAAAAAACTCTAAATCTAAAATCATTTCCAGTGGCCATTCCTCGCCAAATGGGATTTCGGGAGCCTTGACAGTCTCTCCTGATTCATTTGAGAAGCTATTGATGACACTTAGTTTATGAGGTTCATCAATAGTTTGAAAGATCCATTTTGCCCACATATCAAAAGCATCGCTTCTTAGGACAAAATGAAAAATTCCTGAAGGATGAAATTCAAATTTTTTGGTTTCCATTTCAAAACCAGCAGGCCCCCACCATTTTTGTAAGCTCTCGGCAGAAGTAAATGCCTCATAAACAGTGTTGATTGATTGCGGGAAATAACGGGTTATCAGGAGCTGTTTGTACATAGTACTATTGTTTTTTAAATAAAATTATTGGCTAATCCCCTCAGCATGGTCCACAAAATTACCGTCCAAGGTCATATATTCTCTCATTGCATCTGCAGTCATGCATGAGTGAACGGGTAGGATACCCAATAGATCGCCAACCTTTACCTTTGCCAATAATTCATCAGAAGCTTTGACTAATCCATGTTCTTGAGAAATACTTTTTAAATGAGATCTTTCCTCTGGAATTACCCAGCCTTCTTCATTCAGGAATACGACTTCTCCAAAATTCTTGTTTCCATCCTCGTCAATAAGGACGTCTTTGGCTAGATGAACTCCTCCGCCGTGCACCAAAATTTCATTTCTTTCCTTTTTGATATCAACTACGGGGACAGCAAGGCAAACAGCAATATCCGTTTTATAGCAACCACCTAGTTCGGCTTGCATTAAATCATAAAACACGAAATTACCCGGTCCCATTTCATCGATATCCCCAAAATCTTCCATCACTGCACAGCCCGGAGTGTCACCAACACGGGTTACTAATTCAGGGTACTCAGTGCTGTATTTATGTTTTAACATGCTCAAAGCATTCCTTGACTCCTCATAGATGGCAGGAATATCTGACATATAATAGGTATGTCCAGGATGTAAATAGAACCCTTTGAAATTGAGCTTATCTGATTTTTTTGCAATTAATAAGATGGCTTCGATCAATCCAAAGTCTGTTACTTCCACGCCTGTTCTTCCATAGCCAGCATCGATTTCTATGAAAAAGCCTACCGGGTTTTTTAATTGATCGGAAAGTATTTGGGCAGTCTGGGTGTTAATGATTTGAACGGAGATTGGTTGATTTTCTGCGATTTCATCCAGTTTTCCTGTTTCCAGTGGATTGAAAGGAAAAGCAATGTGAATGTTCTCCCAAGAATCCCTGCTTAAGTACTCAGCCATTTTAATGGAAGAAACTGTGATTTCTTTCACACCATAATCCTTAGCCCAAGAACCAATTTCTCTTGATTGTGCAGTTTTAAAGTGCGGAACTAATTTCATTTGATGACGAGCGGCTTTGTCTGCCATCTTTTTAATATTAGCTCGACATATTTTTTCATCAAGGAGTAAGGTAGGTGAAGTGATTTTATCTAAATAGCTCATAGAAGAATTGGGGAAATTTCGGGTTGTTTTATTTAAAAACTGTTTATGATTTTTTTGAATAAAAGATTTATGAAAGTAAGTCTGAAGAGCGAGAATTGAAAATATATTAGTTGAAATGGTACTTAAAAAGTTAATGAAGAATGCTTTGATTTCTGAAAAATCTCAGGAAATCGAAAAAGAATATGGGTTAGCTTTTAAAGACTGGCGATTAGAAAGCAAGAAATTTTGATCCTATGCAGGTAACACCGTCAAATCTATTAATTTTGTCACCCAATAATTTGGCAGAGTTTTGCTAAAATCAAGATACTAATTGCCTCATAACCATTCATGGAAGCAAAGAAAATACGGAGCACCTTTATTGAGTTTTTCCAATCCAAGCAACACCAATACGTCCCCTCGTCACCGATCGTGGTAAAGAATGACCCGACTTTGATGTTTACAAATGCGGGAATGAACCAATTTAAAGACGCCTTTTTGGGAAATGAAACCCCCAAATTCGCTAGAGTTGCCAATTCACAAAAATGTCTTAGAGTCAGTGGAAAGCATAATGACTTAGAAGAAGTGGGAGTTGATACTTACCACCATACCATGTTTGAGATGTTGGGTAACTGGTCTTTTGGAGATTACTTCAAAAAAGAAGCCATCGAATGGGCCTGGGAACTACTGACAGTTGTTTTCAAACTTCCAAAAGAAAGGTTGTATGTCTCGGTATTTGAAGGCGATCAGGGAGATGGTCTTTCTTTGGATACGGAAGCCTATAATTTTTGGAAAAAGATAGTTCCAGAAGACCGAATTATCATGGGGTCTAAAAAGGATAACTTTTGGGAAATGGGAGACACTGGGCCTTGTGGACCTTGTTCTGAAATTCATATTGACTTAAGACCTGAAGCCGAGCTAGCAGAAATTCCCGGAAAAGACCTTGTGAATAACGACCACGAGCAAGTGATCGAAATTTGGAACTTGGTTTTTATGCAGTACAATAGATTGTCTGATGGAAGTTTGAAAGAATTGCCAGCCAAGCATGTGGATACCGGAATGGGCTTTGAACGATTAGTCCGCGCTATTCAGCAGAAATCCTCTAATTACGATACTGATTTATTTGCCCCTTTCTTAAACGCAATTGCTAAGAAGTCTGGGAAAGTATATGGCAATGATGAGCAAACAGATATCGCTTTTCGTGTAATTGTAGATCATATTCGCGCTATATCTTTTACCATCGCAGATGGTCAGTTGCCATCAAATAATAAGGCAGGCTATGTAATTAGGAGAATTCTTCGAAGAGCTGTTCGATACGGCTATACTTTCTTTGGCTTCCAAGAGCCATTTTTATATGAATTAACCAGCTTGATAGCAGAGCATTTTGGAGATGTTTTTCCAGAAGTAAGGCAGCAGCAAGAGTTTATTTCTAAGGTAATCTATGAGGAAGAGGCTTCTTTCCTTAGAACTTTAGAAAACGGTTTAAAAATCCTTGACCAGATTAAAGCTGAGCTTCAAGAGAAAAACGATACTGTAATACCTGGTAAGACGGCATTTGAGCTTTATGATACGTTTGGTTTCCCATTGGATCTAACTTCCTTAATTGCCAGAGAAAATGGCCTTTCACTTGATGAGAAAGGATTTTTGGCAGAAATGGAAAAACAGAAGACTCGCTCTAGAGCTGCTTCAGAATCAGAAACTGGAGATTGGGTTTTGGTTCATGAAGATGAGGGAGTAGAGTTTATTGGATATGATTTTCTCGAGTCATTCTCTAACATTATTAAGTACCGTGTAGTCAAAGAGAAAAAGGGAGAGAAATACCAAGTAGTTTTAGACAAAACACCATTCTATGCAGAAAGTGGAGGTCAGGTAGGAGATAAAGGTTGGTTGATTTCTGACAATGAAAAAATCAGGGTTATTGATACCAAAAAGGAGAATGACCTGATCATCCATCTGGTTGATAAATTACCATCAAATCCTGAGGTAAAGTTTTCGGCAGAGGTTGATCGCAAAGGACGAGCTTTGAGTATGAATAATCATACGGCAACTCATTTACTTCAGTCAGCATTGAAGGAAGTCTTAGGAGATCATATTCAGCAAAGAGGATCTTTGGTGTCTCCAGATTTACTTCGTTTTGATTTTTCACATTTTGGGAAGTTAACTGAGGAGGAGATTACAAAAGTGGAGGAAATCGTAAATACGAAAATCCGCGAAAATATTCCTCTAGTGGAGAAAAGAAATGTGCCTATTGAAGAAGCGAAAAGCATGGGGGCCACGGCTCTTTTTGGTGAGAAATACGGAGACTTTGTACGCGTCATCACATTCGACCCAGATTTCTCTGTAGAATTATGTGGAGGTACACACGTTCCTTATACCAGTCAAATTGGACTTTTCAAAATCACTTCTGAGGGGTCAAGTGCTTCAGGAGTAAGGAGAATCGAAGCGATCACTGCCAAGGCTGCAGAGGATTACCTGAGAGGTCAAGAAAATTTGGTGAAAGAGATTCAAGAGTTGTTGAAGCATCCAAAAGACCTTAAGAAGTCTATTGAAGCTTTGATTCAAGAGAAAAACGACTTGAAAAAAGAGATTGAACTTCTTTATCAAGAAAAAGCTGGAGCTGTAAAAGGAGAGTTGTTAAAGGAATTTGTTGCTGGTGAAGGCATAAATACTTTAATCGCCAAGGTGGATTTACCCAATGCTGATTCCTTGAAAAAGCTTGGTTATGAGTTGAAGAATGAGGTAGAAAACCCATTTATCATCCTTGCCGCTAATATTGATGGTAAGCCACAGATTGCTGTGATTATTGACGAGGAATTGGTGAAAAGTAAAAACCTGAATGCTGGTCAGATCGTTCGTGATCTAGCGAAAGAAATTCAAGGTGGGGGAGGTGGACAACCGTTTTTTGCCACTGCTGGTGGTAAAAACCTTGCTGGACTAGAAAATGTAGTAAGCAAAGCAAGAGAGTTGTACCTTTAAGTAAATAGAATTTACGCTGTAATGATTAGCGAGGAAATAAAGAATAAATATCAGTTGGTTATTGGGCTAGAGGTGCATGCTCAGTTGATGACAGAAAGCAAGATTTATGCATCTGACTCAACAGAGTACGGAGGAGCGCCAAATACCCAAATCTCGGTGATTACACTAGGTCATCCCGGCACCTTACCAAAGGTGAATAAAAAGGTGATTGAGTTTGCTATGAAGATGGGATTGGCTTGTAATTCTGAAATCACGAGACATAATGTTTTTGCCCGAAAAAATTACTTTTACCCAGACCTTCCAAAGGGCTTTCAATTAACTCAGGATAAAGGTCCTATTTGCGTAGGAGGAACAGTTCCAATCCAGTTAGCTGATGGAACCAAAAAGGAAGTAATCCTTAACCGGGTACATTTAGAAGAGGATGCCGGTAAGTCAATCCACCTCGCTGGAGAAAGCGACACTTTGGTAGACTTCAATCGTGCGGGAACTCCATTAATCGAGATTGTTACTGAACCAGACATGCATAGTCCCGAAGAGGCTTATGCTTTTCTTGTTGAAGTAAAAAAACTCGTGAAGTACCTCGACATTTGCGATGCCAATATGGAAGAAGGATCTCTTCGCTGTGATGCCAATATTTCTGTGATGCTGAAAGGTGCCAAGGAACTAGGCAAAAAAGTTGAGGTGAAAAACATGAACTCTTTCCGAAATGTGTTTCGGGCGATTGAGCATGAGCATAACCGTATCATAGGCTTATTGGAAGAAGGGAAAGAAATCATTTCCGAAACCAGAACTTTTGATGCAGGCACTGGGCTTACGGCAAGTATGCGTACAAAGGAAGATTTAAACGATTATCGTTATTTTCCAGAGCCTGATTTGAGTCCTGTGGTTATTTCGGATGAATGGTTGAATTCAATCACTGATTCCATGCCCATGCTGCCAAGAGATTTTCATAAGAAATTTGTGGAGGAGTATGGCTTGCCCGACTACGATGCGAGCTTCCTTACTGAATCAAAAGAAACCGCGATTTGGTTTTCAGAGCTATGCGGTAAAACTCAGAACTTCAAAGCGGCTTCCAATTGGGTGATGGGGCCAATTAAGTCCAGTCTCAATGAACTGAATCTATCCATCAAGGATTTTCCTGTTCGCTCGGAATCTTTAGCTGAGTTAATCAAACTTATTGATGAAGGAAAAGTTAGCTATACGATTGCTTCTCAAAAAGTGTATCCGGAAATGATTAAATCATCGAAGGAGAGCCCATTAGAAATTGCACAGCGATTGAATTTGATTCAGGAAAGCAATGAATCATCTATCAAACCGATCATAGAAGCAGTTTTAGAAGAGAATAAAGGAAAGGTAGCGGAATATAGGTCGGGTAAGAAAGGCCTTATTGGGATGTTTATGGGGCAGGTGATGAAAAAATCCCAAGGAAAAGCTGATCCCAAAGTTGCCTCCAAGCTATTGACAGAATTATTAGAAGCTAAATAAAACATGAGATATACATTAAATAGTCTAGTTCTTTTCACATTCCTCGCATTACTTTCTTGTAGTGGAGAATCTGAAAATGATGGAAAAGTCAGTGTTTCCGGGAAAATAGAAAATGCCCCAGAAGGGCATGTGGTTTTGTCGAAATTTACTGAAAGCAGACCCGTGGTTGTGGATACAGTTCAGTTGGATGCAAATGGTAATTTTGATTATTCTTTGGAGATCGATGTACCGACCTTTTATGAGTTGAATTTATTTGGGCAACGTTCTGTAAGACTGGCGTTGTTAAACGATGACGTAAATATCAACTATGATTTTTCTGATCCAGAAAGTTTGGTTTTGGAAGGTTCCAAGGATAGCCAGGAAATGCAGAAAATTGATGTGTTGATTACCAGCTATCAAGAAGATGTCAATGCGCTTAATGAGGCGTATTATGAGGCAATGAGTAATAATGATTCTGATCAAATCAAGAAAATCCAATCAGACGCATTGCTTTTAGAAGATAATCAAGCAAAGAAAGTAAAAGAGGCCATTAATAGTATGGGGGATAGTTTTGCTTCCCTGGCTGCAGTGGGACTTTTGAACTCAAAAAATGAGTTTCAGTTTATTGATAGTCTGGTAGCTGAGTTAGACCAAAAATACCCTGAAACAAAAATGATCATCCAATTAAAGCAGCAGCTAGATGAGATGAGACCATTGTCCATGGGGCAAGTAGCACCTGAGATAGAGTTGCCAAACCCGGAAGGACAAACTGTTAAACTATCAGACTTCAGAGGAAAGTACGTGATGATTGATTTCTGGGCGGGATGGTGTAAGCCTTGTCGTGAAGAAAACCCTAATGTGGTTCGGTTATACAATGAGTACAAAGACCAAGGTTTTGAAGTATTTGGTGTTTCTCTTGACAGAACGAGAGAAGCCTGGATTGATGCGATTTTTGAAGATCAACTGACTTGGACGCAAGTATCAGATTTAAAGTATTTTAATTCTGAAGCTGCTACAACCTATCAGATCAACGCGATCCCAGCAACCTATTTAATAGATCCAGAAGGAAAAATCATTGGTAAAGATTTGAGAGGACCAAGTCTAGAAAGTAAGTTGAAAGAGATTTTCGAGTAAAGACAGATAAGACCATAAAGAAAAAGCCTTTTGACATGCATGTCAAAAGGCTTTTTCATTTAATGTTAGGAAATAAAGGAAGGAGGGAAAAATTACCAAACAGTCCTTCCTTGAAAAATCGTGTCATTTAAAAAGGAATAGCAAAAGTTGTTTATCACCCAAGACAAAACTAGTAAAAACATTCAAAAGAAAAACAAAAAATAAATTATTCTTTTTTGAACAAATATGACTTTAAATGGATAATACTTAACTATTCCTTGATAATTTAATTTCCTTCAGAAAACACCTTATTTTTTTTCAATTTTTTCAAAACTGGCAATCACACCTCTAACCATAGCAGAACTAAATCCTTGATGTTCCATTTCATTTAGTCCTACGATCGTACATCCTTTTGGAGTTGTCACTTTATCGATGGCCTCTTCTGGATGCGTGTTTTGCTGAATCATCAACTCTGCGGCACCTTTGACAGTTTGGTTAACAATTCTACTAGCCGTCTTAGAATCGAAACCAATCTGAATACCTCCTTGAATCATGGCTCGCATAAACCTGAGTACATAGGCAATTCCACAAGCTCCGAGTACTGTTGCTGCTTCCATGAGCTTTTCATCAATATCAATAGTAATCCCAATTGAATCGAAGAGTTGCTTGATGATTTCGATTTGCTTTAAGCTTGCTCCTTGCTGACAAACGCAGGTAATCGATTCCTGAATGTCTGCTGCTATGTTTGGCATCGCTCTAAATGTCACAGTTTTGGAATCCAATACCTCATACATTTCAGCCAAACTTATCCCAGTGGCAAGTGAGATGATCACCTGTTTCTTTGGATCCAGAACTGGTTTGATTTCCTTCAATAGGGGAGCTACATTATATGGTTTTACTCCTAAAAGTATGATGTCAGCATATTTTGCGGCCATGACATTATCGCTATGAACATGAGCGCCCCTTGCCTCGAAATCAGATAAACTGATTGTATTCCTTTTAGTTAGCGTCAAGTTTTTAGCATCAAAGCTCTCTTTTTCTAAAAGCCCATTGGCGATAGAGGAGCCTAGATTACCACAGCCTATAATTGCAATTTTTTGAGTGGATAGCATGTAGTTACAAATAAATGAGTGTAAAGAATGCTTAAAGGTAAATAAAAGCCTTGTTTTTTACTGAAACATAGAATTTTCAATCAAAAAATCCCCATTCCTAACTCTATCTGAAACATAAATTGGAAAACAAATTTGATAAAAAGTAAAGTTTGTTTTACATTTGGTAAAAATAACTTTACTTATGGAAAAGAAATCAATTTTACATGTACCATTGTTGCCGTCAGGCTGGAAGAAAGTGGCGTACTTTATATTTCCACTTCCTGTTCTTTTAGTAATAGGAATGGCGTTTCTCAAAGTGGGTATTTCACCTGATGATTCGTCTCAAATAATTTATGGCTTTTGGGCTATTGGATTTGGGATTTTGAACCTCTCGAAAGAAAAGGAAGAGGATGAAATGATCAAAAGTTTTAGACTTCAGGCATTCCAAACAGGAACCTATTGGGTAATCTGGGGATTAGGAGCAATTATGATTATAAACTATATCCGCTTTGATCGAATCACAAGTGAGATGTTCACCGCCTATTTGGTCTTATTTTTATTAAATGCATACATCTATGCTGCATTCCAATACCAGAAATATATGTCCTCAAAAGATTGATATAAAAGAAACGATGATGTTTAAAATGCTATCCCATGTTGACAGTATGATCCAAAGGTTTCAATGGGTCAATTTTCAAGAGTATAGAAATTCACTTTATATCGCATGAAAAACACGATTAAAGTAGAACGTGCCAAAAATAACCTAACGCAACAAGATTTAGCTGAAAAGGTCAATGTGTCAAGGCAAACGATCAATAGTATCGAGGCGGGGAAGTATGTGCCGTCCACGGTGTTGGCACTAAAAATTTCCAGAGTTTTTAATGTCAGTTTAGAGGAAATTTTTGAATTGGAGGAAAAGGATTGAGAAATTCAGATTCTTTGGAATACCATTTGCAGTTTTTGGGGCATAAAAAGCTTTAAAATCTTACCTTTGCGCCAATCCAAATCTTTTTCATGCCTAAAATAATAAGAATCACCACAGTCCCTATTTCACTTAAACTATTGCTGGCTGGGCAAATGAAGTTTATGAAAGAAAAGGGTATGGAAGTCATGATGGTGAGTGCAGAGGGGAGAGAAATCCCCCAAATAATTAAAGCAGAAGGCGTAAAGCATGAAGCTATCCATTTTACAAGGCAAATTACTCCGATTCAAGACCTTAAGTGTCTTTGGCAATTGTATCAGCTATTCAAAAAAGAGGAACCTGATATTGTACATACACATACCCCAAAAGCAGGAATTTTAGGGATGATTGCGGCAAAACTTGCCGGAGTAAAGGTTAGAATTCATACGCTTGCAGGAATTCCTTACATGGCCGCTGAAGGAGGGAAAAAAGGTCTTTTAGAAAAAGTGGAAAGATATACCTACCAATATGCAACAGAAGTTTGGCCGAATTCCAATGGTCTTAAAAAGTTTGTGATAGAGGAGAACCTAAGTTCCGAGGATAAATTACACATCATCGGTAACGGTTCCTCAAATGGGGTAGATTTATCCAAGTTTAATAGGAACTCTCTTAAGGAGAATCACCTTGTGGCTGCGACTATGAGGATTTTACCTGGAGAAGACGATTTTGTGATTTTGTCTGTGGGTAGATTGGTCAAAGACAAAGGAATTGATGAATTAGTATCCGCATTTACAAACTCTAAAATAGTCAACAAGTCAAAGCTTGTTTTGCTAGGTAGCTTTGAGCAGGAATTAAACCCTCTTTCACCAGAGACGATACAGACAATCAATGATCACCCTAGGATTGTTCAAATTGATTGGTCAGATCATGTGGCTCATTACATGGCTTTGGCAGATGTTCTAGTACACCCATCGCATAGAGAAGGTTTTCCTAATGTGTTATTAGAAGCAGGAGCCATGCAATTGCCTGTCATTTGTTCGGATATTATTGGGAATGTGGATTTGATAACTCAACAAAAAACAGGATTGATTTTCCCTGTAAAAGACGCTGCAGTTTTAAAGGAAGCCATGGAGTTTGCTTATGTTAAACGGGATAAGATGGCGCAAATGGCTTTGGCACTATTTGAGGAAGTCACCAAAAACTACAATAGAACTTTCGTTCATCAGCAAATTTTTGAAAGATACCAAACGCTTTTAAAGGAGGTCAGTCCAGCAGAATAATTTATATTTAGGACTTCATTACATTTTATACCATATCATATGAAATTTCTGGTTACCGGAACAGCTGGATTTATTGGTTTTCACGTTGCAAAATCTTTGTTGGAAAGGGGAGATGAAGTAGTAGGACTTGATGTAATCAATGATTATTACGACATAGACTTAAAATATGCTAGGCTGGCTACTATGGGAATCGCCAGGGAAGATATAGGTTTAAATAAATTGGTTCAATCCCAATCTTATCCTTCCTACCGCTTTGTAAAGGAGGATTTGACAGAAAAGGATGAATTACTGGAGTTGTTTAAAACCGAGAAGTTTGACGTAGTAATTCATCTAGCGGCTCAAGCGGGAGTAAGACATTCCCTTACTCATCCAGAAGCATATATTCAGAGTAATATTATTGCTTTCTTGAACATTTTAGAGGCTTGTCGTTTCTATCCTGTCAAACATTTAGTTTATGCATCCTCAAGTTCGGTTTATGGATCAAATGAGAAAATGCCATTTTCCACTTCTGATTCGGTTGATCATCCCATCAGCTTGTATGCTGCTTCAAAGAAATCGAATGAATTAATGGCTCATACCTATAGCCATTTGTTTGAAATCCCCACAACAGGACTCAGATTTTTCACTGCTTATGGTCCTTGGGGTAGGCCTGATATGGCCTTGTTTTTATTTACTGAGGCAATTATGAAAGATGAGCCCATTCAGGTTTTTAATTATGGAAACATGAAAAGGGACTTTACTTATATAGATGATATTGTAGAAGGTGTGATCCGCGTAGCAGATAGACCTGCACAACCAAATGCTGATTTTGACCCACAAAATCCTGATCCAGGAAGTGGAGTAGCTCCATATAAAGTATATAATATTGGAAATTCTGCCCCAGTATTATTGATGGATTACATCCATGCAATAGAAAAGGGTTTGGGTAAAAAAGCGAAAATGAATCTACTGCCTCTACAACCAGGAGACGTTCCAGCTTCCCATGCTGAAGTATCCGATTTGATTAGAGATACAGGTTATAAGCCAGAAACTTCCGTAGAAGATGGTGTACGAGCCTTTACAGAATGGTATCAAGAATACTATAAAAAGTAATCCGTTAGACATGAAAAAATCAATATTGATCACAGGTGGAGCCGGGTTTATCGGTAGCCATGTGGTGAAACTTTTTGTGGAAAAATATCCAGATTATCAGATTTTTAATCTGGATGCGCTTACCTATGCCGGTAATCTGGAGAATCTTAAAGAGATTGAAGGAGCTAGCAATTATCATTTCTTAAAGGCAGACATTCAAGATGCCGAAACTCTAGATGAGATTTTTTCTAATTATGGAATCACAGATGTGATACATTTGGCAGCGGAATCACATGTAGATCGATCTATTTCGGATCCTTTAGCTTTTGTAAAAACGAATGTTTTTGGAACCGTAAATTTGCTAAACTCAGCTAAAAAAGCCTGGGGTAAAGAACTAGATAAGCATTTATTTTATCATGTCTCTACTGATGAGGTTTATGGCTCTCTAGAAGATGGAGGTTTCTTTTTGGAGTCTACATCTTATGATCCTCAGTCTCCATACTCAGCATCAAAAGCTTCCTCGGATCATTTTGTAAGGGCTTATGCCAATACATATAAAATGCGAACTGTGATCTCAAATTGCTCGAATAATTACGGTCCCAATCACTTTCCTGAGAAATTGATTCCATTATGTATTCACAATATCAAAAACAATAAAGCACTTCCTGTATATGGGAAAGGAGAAAATATTAGGGATTGGTTATTTGTGAAAGATCATGCCAGAGCAATTGATACGGTCTTTCATTCAGGAAAAGCAGGAGACACTTATAATATTGGAGGCTTTAATGAATGGAAGAACATTGATATCGTGCGGTTATTGTGCCAAAAGATGGATGAAAAGCTGGGGAGAGAAAAAGGTACTTCTGAGAAGTTGATCACCTTTGTGACAGATCGAGCAGGGCATGATATGAGATATGCTATCGATGCCAGTAAAATTAAAGATGAGTTAGGCTGGGAGCCAAGTCTTCAATTTGAAGAAGGGATTGAGCTTACCATTGATTGGTATTTGAATAATCAAGAATGGTTAGATCATGTAACTTCTGGAGCTTATCAGGATTATTACTCTGATTTATATGGAAGCAGGTAACTAGCCTTAAGAATATGTGAAGTCTGGTATAAATTATCAGACTTTTTTTTATTTCTATTAATTAGTAATTAGGTAGTTTTAATTATTTTTTATCTAGGTATAGTTTCATTTTTAAGTCAATTTTTATTCTAATGTTTTAATTAAAAATTAGTTTAAAGAACTGAAAATCAAATAGTTGAAATATTGTTTTAACTTAGGTTGATAAATTTTTATTAACCTAAACAATTTTTATTATGAGTTTTTTAGATGATTTAAAAAATGTAGCTGACACTGTAAAGAAAGATTTTGAAAGTGTCGAGGATGAATTAAAAAAGGACATGAAATCAGTCCTTAAGGATCTAGAAAAAGATTGGGAATCCTTTGAAGAAGAAGTTAAAAAGATTCTTGCTGAAGCAGAAAAATCTGAAGCAGATTTGTTTTCCAAGGCAAAGTCTTATTTCGATAGTAATAAGGATGCCCTGAAAATTGAGGCCATTGCATCTACTGTGAAAAGCGATTTAACAACGTTGGGAAATGATCTTGATAAAATTAAGTCTTCCTTACATACTTTGATTGATGAAGCAGAAAGCCAAAGTTCGGATGATTACAAATATCTCAAAGACACCTATTTAAAACCAATTGGTAAATTGATCAAAGATGTGATTGATGAATTTGATTCGGTAAGTGTTGGGATAACTGAGGAAGTCAGTGGCATCATTGGAGAAAGCCAAATTGTAAGTTTAGGCTATAAATTTTCTGGTGATGATGATGTCAGAATCTCCTCTCAAACTGGTATTTCTTTTGGTGCAGAAGAAGGTGCAGAAGTTGGTGTGTTTTTAGGAATTTGGACACATGGTCCCAAAGCTTTAAAAGGAGCGATGTTTTCTTTTGATTTGGAAGGGGATGATGGCGTAGGTGTAGGCGTGAAAGTTTATTTTGATGTTCTGGCATTATTAGAATATATGCTAGATGAAGCCTTGGGGAAAAAGAATAGCGACTGGGGTTTTAGAGGGATTATTTTGATTGGGACAGCTGGAGAAGTAGCTGAGGCCTCGGGAGAAATTTCTGCAAATATGACTTATCGAGTTCCTAACTAAACCAAGGATGTGAGTAATTCTAAATTTGATTCATTCTGTTATAGGATGTTCGTAAAAAAGAAAGCCAACCTTCCAAGGTTGGCTTTCTAATTAATGCACTTTTAACCAGATCATTTTATGTTTTCGAACAAGTCAATTTCGGTGCTTTTTACTTTTTCCTCGAATGCTTTCCAGTCGCCATTCATAAACTCGTCTACAATGGTTTTAGCTTCAGCCGCAGCTTCCACACCTTGTTGGTACAGTCTTTCCTCTGTTTCTCCTGGAGCAGCGTAAGAAGACCTTACATAGCGTCCTGGAGCTGATACCATCGTCATCGTAGTTGGGTAGAGGTTTCTAATGATTCCCTGTCCCTCTCGGGTTGGGCCACTATATGCTTCTCTTGTAGTATCCAATTTTTTCTTGATGTCTTTGGCTGCTTTAGCAAGCTCCTTGGCTTCCTCAGTATCTACGTCTTTTGTCAAAGTCAATACTTTGTCAATCACCTTTTGGGCTTCATTTAATCTGTTAGACGATTCTGAGACTTCACTAGAAAGGACTTCCATTTTTTTAAGGAAATCATCTTTTGCTTTCAAATCTGCCATGCTTACATTGATTCTAGGGTCAGAATAAACAATTATACTTGATTCTGATTTTTCTTCACCGTAAGCGAAAACAACTTTGTATTTACCAGGTAGAGCGTCTCCACCCGAAGGCTCATAAAAACCAGATCTGTTACCGCCTCGGCCTCTAAATCTACCAGGATTTTCTACTGAGGCCTTTCTGTCTAGATTCCAAACAATGCGATTAACACCTTTTTTAGGAACTGTTTTTAATGTTCTTATTTGCTCACCTGATTCATTGAAAATAGAGACGGTCACTGTATCTAATTTTTCTTCTTTATCGTCATTGATAATGAAGCTGAGTCTACCCCCATTTTCTCTGTTCTCACCTGCGAAGATTCCATCTGCGGGGAATCTTTCTCCTAAAGGCTGTTGAATTTCTGCCTGATATGCATCTGGAGAAGGAACAGCAGTAATTTTGGCTTCAGGTGATTCCCCGTTTTCTGCGGCAAATATTCTTAATGGTCTAATATCATCCAAAACGTAGAAAGCTCTACCAAAAGTACCTATTACCAAATCGGCTTCCCTTTCCTGAATGGTCATATCATAAGTAGAAACTGCCTCAGGGTATCCATGCTCCCACTTATTCCATGTTTTAGCTTTATCGAAACTTACATATAATCCTAATTCTGTTCCCAAGAAAACAAGATTGGGTTCCACTGGATCCTGCTTTATCGATAGCGTATACCCAGATACCTTGCTGTCATCAGCAATTCTGGTGAAGCTTTCACCACCATTAGAAGTATGGAATGCATAAGCTTCGAAATCATTGTTTCTATAGTTATTAGCTACAATCCAAGCTTCATCTGCATCGTAAGTGGATGCTTGAATTTGAGGAATCCAGGATGCTTTTGGAAGTCCATCTAATTTGCTGACTACATTGGTCCAGGTCGCACCACCATCTTTTGTAACCTGCACATTTCCATCATCTGTTCCTACCCAAATAACATTAGGATCAACAGGGCTAGGGGCAATTGCAAGAATAGTTGTATGATTTTCTGCTCCGGTAATATCATAGGTCAATCCACCGGTTTCTTGTTGTCTTTGTTTGGTGCTGTCATTGGTAGTAAGATCAGGAGAGATAACTTCCCAAGTTTCTCCACTATCAGTTGATTTATGAACAAACTGCGAACCGTAGTAAACCGTGTTTTCATCATGTGGGTCCTGTGCTATGGCTGCATTCCAGTTGAAACGTAAGAATACATCTTTATCAGGATGAGTAGGTCTAACTGTCTTATTGTGCCCCGTTTCTTTATCAAATCTTGAAACGTTTCCTGCTTGGGACATGGTGTAGCCATATCTTGAGTTGGCAGGGTGGGGAACCACATCAAAGCCGTCTCCAAAGGAAACTTCTTGCCAATAACTGTTTCTTATTCCATCTCTTCTCCAAACGTAAGCTGGACCTGTCCAAGAACCGTTATCCTGCATTCCCCCATAAATGTTATAAGGTAATTCATTGTCCACGTTGACATGGTAAAATTGGCCTACTGGAAGGTTGTCTGCAAAAAACCAAGTTTTACCTCCATCGCGAGAAATGTTAAGTCCTCCATCATTCCCATCCATAAGTATTTTTGGATTGTTTGGGTTGATGTACCAAGCGTGATGGTCAGGATGTACTCCTTGGTAAGGAAGTAACTGAGTAAATGATTTCCCCCCATCTTCTGTAATTCCTACTCTGGAATAAAGCGTGTATAACCTGTTTTCATTTTTTGGGTCAGCATGAATATCAAAATAATAGAAAGGCCTGTCTCCAATAGATCCGTCTGTATTGATCAATTTAAAATTCTCGCCACCATCTTCAGAAGCATAAAGCCCATTTTTAGAAGATTCTATAAGAGCGTAAATCTTGCTGCTATTTGCAGCCGAAATTGCTAAACCCATTCTACCTAAATCACCTTTGGGTAATCCATTAGTTTCATCAAGTTTTTTCCAATTATCTCCTCCATCTAGCGTGACATAGAGACCAGAAGAAGGCCCGCCTGATTCAAAGAAATATGGATACCTTCTGTGTTGCCACATATTGACAAAAATCTTATTAGGATTATTTGGATCCATAATCATTTCACCAACACCTGTTTTGGTGTCTACATAAAGGATTTTATCCCATGTTTTACCACCATCTGTGGTTCTATAAAGACCTCTTTCTTCTTGCTCTCCCCAAGGAGAACCAATAGCTCCTACATAAACAGTATTAGGATCATCAGGGTGAACAATAATCCTGTGAATGGCTTTTGTTTTTTCCAATCCCATCAATTCCCAGGTTTCACCAGCATCCATGGAACGGTAAACTCCGCCCCCTAGGCTTAGGGAATTTCTTGGGTTTCCTTCACCGGTACCTACCCAAATGATATTGGGGTTTTTCTGATAAATGGAGATTGATCCGATAGAATGTACTTTCTCACCGTCAAAAATCGGTTTCCAGGTAATGCCCCCAGAAGTGCTTTTCCATAAGCCACCTGATGCAGCGCCCGCATAGATTACAGAGGGATTGTCATCTATAGCGTCAATAGAAGTAATCCTTCCACTCATCGCGGCTGGGCCAATACTTCTGGCTTTCATTGACTCAAATAAATCCATGTCCACCTCTTGTGCGCTTACAGAAAAGCTCAGCAAGATGGCCATAGTTAAAATGTAAATGTTTCTCATGTTTTAAGGTTTGGTTTATAATCTTATTAAATAAAGCAAAAAGCCTAATAACATTCATTAATAATTATAGTATCGGTTTAGTCCGATCTGAATTAGGAAAAACATTAGCCCAATATTTTACCGGTGGTTTGGGGCTGGTACGCAATTTGATTTTATTTGCAGTAAAAATTAAAATCTTATGCTTAACATCTTGAATAAGCCTGTTTTGGGGCTTTTTCTTTTTGTGATGACCAGCACCGCATTTGGCCAAACAGGCAGATTTCAGCAAGCTGTTGATTACAAAATGGAAGTAGAAATGAATGTAGCTTCCAATCAGTACTCTGGAACCCAAGTACTGAAGTATATTAATAATTCACCCGACACACTTTACAAAGTTTTCTACCATTTGTATTTCAATGCATTTCAGCCAGGAAGTATGATGGATGAAAGATCTAGGTCTATTTCTGATCCAGATCGTCGAGTTGGCTCAAGAATCAATGAGTTGAAGCCAAATGAAATAGGTTACCTCCATGTCAACGAATTGACTATGAATGGCAAAAAAGTTGATTTTGAGGAAGTAGAGACGATTTTGGAAGTAACTCTTCCAGAACCTATTTTACCAAACTCTGAAGTGGAATTCAAAATGTCTTTCATGGGACAAGTTCCAATTCAGATTAGACGATCTGGAAGAGACAGCGCAGAAGGAGTTAGATATTCTATGTCGCAGTGGTATCCAAAGATGGCTAACTATGACGAGCAGGGATGGCATTCTAATCCATACATTGGTCGTGAATTTTATGGTATTTGGGGAGATTTTGATGTGAAAATCACAATTGACAAGACTTATACTTTAGGAGGTACTGGATACCTACAAAATGCCAATGAAATCGGTCATGGATATGAAGATGAGGGAGTTAAAGTTCCACAGGCTTCGGGTGAGACTCTGACTTGGCATTTTAAAGCTCCAAAGGTTCACGATTTTATGTGGGCTGCGGATCCGAAATACAGACATGAAAAAGTGGAAATGGATAATGGAATCACTGTTCACCACTTGTTCATTCCTTCAGAGGAAACCACCGAGAACTGGGAAAAGCTGAAAGAATATACTCCTGCGGCGATCAAATTTATGTCCGAGCATTTTGGTCAATATCCTTACAAGCAATTTTCGGTTATCCAGGGAGGAGACGGAGGAATGGAATACCCAATGTCTACTTTGGTTACTGGAGGAAGAAGCTTGAGAGGTTTGGTAGGAGTGATGGCTCATGAGTTAGCTCATAGCTGGTATCAAGGCGTAATAGGAACAAATGAGGCACTGTACCCTTGGATGGATGAAGGCTTTACTTCTTATGCATCTGCATTGACAATGTCAAGTATTTATAAGGAGGCTGAAGCTCCATTAAGAGGTTCATATGCTGGATATTACCGATTGGTGAAATCCGGAAAAGAGGAGCCAATGAGTACACACTCAGATCATTATCATACTAATTCTGCCTACAGTTCTGCAGCTTATAGCAAAGGAGCCGTATTTATGGAGCAAATGGGCTATATCATTGGAGCTGAAGCAAGAGATAGAGGATTGCTTCGCTACTGGAACACTTGGAAGTTTAGACATCCCAATGCCAATGATGTTATTCGCGTAATGGAAAAGGAAAGTGGTTTAGAGTTAGATTGGTATAAAGAATACTTTGTTTATACTACCAAAACCATTGATTACGGGATTAAAGATGTAAATCCTCAAGGAGATGAAACAGATATTGTTTTAGAGAGAATAGGTTTGATGCCTATGCCTTTGGATGTGGTTGTTACTTATAAGGATGGGACTCAAGAAATGATTTACCTTCCTTTGGCGATTATGAGAGGTGAAAAAGCTCCTGAAGCAGATGCACCTACAAGGATTATCACTGAAGATTGGCCTTGGACTAATATCACAAAGACAATTAGAATCAATAGAAAGAAAAGTGAAATAAAGTCTGTGGAGATAGATCCAAGTAAGCGATTAGCGGATGTCCAGCAGGGTAACAATAAAGTGGAGTTTTGATCTCCACTTAAATTAAAATCAAATAAAAAAGGGTGATCATTTGATCACCCTTTTTTATTTCTTGCCTTATCCAGCGTTTTTCATGTCTTGGACTTCTTTTCGAATGTCCTGTGCTAGATTTTTTAAATCTTGCATTCCTTTTCTAACTCTGGTGCCAGCAGCTTGGTTTTCTTTTTCGTAGAATTTTTCGAAATCTGCCTCTAAGCCAGATACAAGATCTTTAACTTCACTAAATCTGCTCATAGTAAAAGTGATTTTTTATAGGTTGATGATAAGTTTATATTGTTTCAATATAGCCTAAATACTTGCTAATTCAATCAGGAGGGCGTTTTTTTTGAGATTTTTTTTATTCTCCGAAAGAAATTGCAAGCTCAGAATTTTTGTAAATCCCACCTGACAACTTTTCCTTAACAGTAGCAAAAGCATTGATGGTTTCCTCTACATCTTCTAAACTATGAACTGCTGTAGGAATCAATCTAAGGATAATCATTCCTTTAGGTACAACAGGGTAAATCACTACAGAACAGAAGATTCCAAAGTTTTCTCTAAGGTCATGAGAAAGAGCAGCAGCTTCTCCGACAGTTCCGTTTAAGACTACAGGAGTCACTGGTGAATTAGACTGACCAGTGCTAAATCCTTCTCTATGTAGACCGTCACGAAGCGCGTTGACCACTTTCCATAAATTATCTTTCAATTCAGGTTGGGTTTGAAGAAGCTCAAGTCTTTTTAAAGCACCTTCAACAAGAATCATAGGAAGAGATTTTGCGAAAATCTGAGATCTCATGTTGAATCTCAAGTAATGGATTACTTTTTCATCACCAGCAATGAAAGCTCCAATCGATGCCATAGATTTTGCGAAAGTGGAGAAATAAAGGTCCACCTCATTGATGACTCCTTGCTCTTCATGGGTTCCAGCACCAGTTTTACCGAGCGTACCAAAGCCATGAGCATCATCTACCAACAATCTAAATTCAAACTTTTCCTTAAGTGCACAGATTTCATCCAGCTTCCCTTGGTCTCCAGTCATTCCGAATACACCTTCGGTAATAACCAAGATACCGCCACCAGTTTCTTGTGCTAATTTTGTAGCTCTTTCTAGTTGTTTTTCACAGTTTTCAATGTCATTATGAGGAAAAACATATCTTTTACCCATATGCATTCTCAAAGCATCGATAATACAAGCGTGACACTCAGAATCATATACTACAACATCTTTTCTGTCCAAAAGAGCGTCTATTACAGACATGATTCCTTGGTAGCCGTAGTTAAGAAGGTATGACTTCTCTTTTCCTACAAATTTCGCAAGCTCACTTTCCAACTTCTCATGCAGGCTAGTTTGTCCTGACATCATTCTCGCTCCCATAGGGTAGGCCGCTCCCCACTTTGCTGCCGCTTCGGCATCAGTTTTTCTTACCTCCGGGTGGTTGGCAAGACCTAAATAATTGTTCAGACTCCAAGTAAGTACCTCTTTTCCCTGAAACTTCATGCGTGGAGCAATTTCTCCCTCAAGCTTAGGAAACATATAGTACCCATCCGAAAACTGTGAATGTTTGCCCAAAGGGCCCATATTCGTTTTTAATTTTGCAAATAGATCCAAAGCGATTTTATTTTAGGTGTGTTCTCTATCGATTAAGCTATTGTGATTTTTTCTTCAAAAATCCGTCAAAAATAAAACTTTAATACCGTCTTAACAAAAAACGAATTTCGTTTAAGCATATTCCTGCCAATACTCGGATAATTTTCCTTTATTAGCTGTGAACCCAAATATCAATCTGAAAAATTGGAAAGTATGGCCAAGATTAAAAAACTTTTAATTGCAAACCGTGGTGAAATTAGCCTGAGAATCATGAGGACAGCTCGTGAAATGGGCATTGAGACCGTTGCAGTGTATAGTGAAGCAGATAGACTATCACCTCATGTGAAATTTGCCGATGAGGCAATTTGTCTAGGTCCAGCGGCTTCTTCAGAATCCTATTTGCTAGGAGAAAAAATTATTAAAGTTTGTAAGCAATTAAATGTTGATGCCATACATCCTGGGTATGGATTTTTATCTGAAAATGCTGCTTTTGCTAAAAAAGTTACTGATTCAGGGTTGATTTTTGTTGGGCCTTCCCCAGAGGCAATCGAAGTAATGGGGAGTAAATTGGCAGCAAAACAAGCCGTATCAAAGTACGATATTCCTTTAGTTCCAGGTACAGAAGAAGCCATATCAGACATTCCAGAAGCCAAAAAGATTGCCAAAGAAATAGGATACCCAATCTTAATCAAAGCTAGTGCTGGAGGAGGAGGAAAGGGGATGAGAATAGTCGAGAATGAAAAGGAATTTGAAGAACAAATGGAGCGTGCCATTAGTGAGGCAGTTTCCGCTTTTGGTGATGGGGCAGTATTTATTGAAAAATACATTACTTCTCCAAGACATATAGAAATTCAAATATTAGGAGACCAGCAAGGTAATATTGTCTACCTATTTGAGAGGGAATGTTCCATTCAAAGAAGGCATCAAAAAGTTATTGAGGAGGCACCATCCTCAGTCGTTACAGCCGAGATGAGAAAGGCTATGGGAGAGGCAGCAGTAGGGGTTGCGAAAGCTTGTAATTATTATGGAGCCGGTACGGTAGAGTTTATTGTGGACGAAAAGTTGAACTTTTACTTTTTGGAAATGAATACCCGTCTCCAAGTGGAGCATCCTGTGACAGAGATGATCACTGGAAAAGACCTAGTGAAAGAGCAGATTTTAATAGCTGAAGGCAATCCGATTTCCTTTTCGCAAGAAGATTTGAAAATAAATGGACATTCCATCGAGGTAAGAGTTTACGCTGAGGATCCTAAAAATAATTTCTTGCCAGATATCGGCACCTTGGAGACCTATAGCAGACCACAAGGTCCGGGAATCCGTGTAGATGATGGGTTTGAAGAGGGAATGAAAATCCCAATTTATTATGATCCGATGATTTCAAAGCTCATCACTCATGCGGAAACGCGAGAGGATGCTATCAATAGAATGATCCGAGCCATTGATGATTACCAAATCACTGGAATTGAGACCACTTTAGGATTTTGCAAATTCGCATTGGAGCATGAAGCTTTTCGTTCTGGGAATTTTGACACCAAATTCGTGCAACAATATTTTACTCCAGAAGTATTGGATCCCAGTTTTTCGGATGAAGAAAAGGAAATGATGGTTGCCTTGGCAGTAGAATTTTTTACCCATGCTCAGAGTAGCTTGAAAGTGGGGGAAAGTCAAACGGTGAAGGAATCTGCCTGGAGAAAAAGGTTGGATTGATCATGGCAGAAATCTTACCAATCAAAGCTTGGAGATACCAGGATAAATACGCTAAAGAAATGGAGCTTTTGACAGCTCCCTTATTTGATGTCGTTTCTGAAAAGCAAAGGGAATTATTATATAAAAATCCGCTGAATAGTATTCATCTGGCTGTTCCCAAAGGACCTAATCCGGCAACTAATGCAAAAAAAACTTTATCCCAATGGAAGACAAAAGGCATTTTATGTCAAGATCAAAAGCCTGGGATATATGTTTATTACCAGTATTTTAGGTTACAAGGAGAGCATCAAGAAAGATGCAGAAAGGGATTTATGGCCCATATCAAAGCATATGATTGGGAGGAAGGAAAAATCCTTAGACATGAAAACACGATCGTTTCTGCGGTCAATGATCGTATTGATTTATTAAAAGCAACAGAAATACAAGCAAGCCCCACGCATGGTCTCTATGAAGATTTAGATAATCAATTGGAAGCATTTATGGATGAAGCCATGCAAAATCCGATTTATGAGATTGAAGATTACCAAGGGGTAAGAGAGGTGCTTGCATTAATAGATGAGCCAAATAAAATAAAAAAGTTTATCTCGGTACTAAAAGATAAACCTGTGATTTTAGCCGATGGCCATCATCGACTAGAAGGAGCAATTGCCTATAAGAATGAAAATAAAGAGCAGTTGCCTGGCCAAAATTGGAAAGGTTCCGATTACCATTTAATGTATTTGACCAATACTGTTGGGAATCATTTAAAAATCCTTCCAACCCACCGTTTGTTCAGGGATTTAAATTTGAATAAAACTGATTTTCTCGAAAAACTGGGGGGTTGGTTTGAACTGAAGAAATTTCATGACCAGGAAGAGCTGGGTGCTTATGCATTTCACAAACCATGGTCTTATGGATTGGTAATAGGAGAAGAAAGTTTTTTAATGGAGTTGAAATCAGATAAAATCAATGCCTATTCTTCTAATTATCCAGAGCTTATCAAAAAGCTAGATTTGGCAGTTTTACATGAGGTGGTTTTTGATCAAATATTGGGAATGAATTTGGAACAGCAAAGGAGTTCTGATATGATCAAATATGAGAGAAATTTTTCCAGATGTATACATGAAGTACAGCAAGGAAAGGCTAGCTTTGCCGTCATTACACGGGAGCTGGAATTAAACCAGGTTATGGAAGTATGTAAATCTGGGTATGTGATGCCTCAAAAGTCTACCTACTTTTATCCCAAAGCCTTGGGTGGTTTATTATTCGCCAGTATCAATCAAAAAGAGTTTGAATTTGACTATGGAGTCTTTCTTAAATAATTTAAGTAACAAGAAAATAATTTTAGCCTCTAATTCTCCCAGGAGACAAGAGTTGCTAAGGGGTTTGGAAGTAGAATTTGAAGTGAAAGTAAATCCGGTAGATGAGAAGATCCCCTCTGATATGAAGCCAGAGTATGTGGCAGCTTATCTTAGTAAAAAGAAGGCGGATGCATATCCTGATGAATTAGCGGAGAATGAGATTCTGATTACTTCAGATACTGTGGTAATTGAAAATAATCATGTGTTAGGTAAGCCCAATAATAAAGATGAGGCCTTTGATATGCTTAAAAGTCTTTCTGGCTCTACCCATACGGTGATGACCGCTGTCACTTTCAAAGATCATACAAGGCAATTCACATTAGAAGATGAAACTCATGTGACTTTTAATTTTTTGGAAGAAGAAGAGATTTGGCATTATATCAATGTGTATCAACCTTTTGATAAAGCTGGTGCATATGGGATTCAAGAATGGATTGGCTTTATCGGAGTGACCAAAATGGAAGGATCCTACTTTAATGTCATGGGATTCCCGCTTCACTTAATTTATCGTGAATTGAAAAAATGGTCCTGAACAAACAGGATGGCAGATACAAAAAAAGCTCCTCAAAAGGAGCTTTTTTTGTTATTGCAATTTGTGAAATAGATTAATTCTCATTTCCCATTTTCTTCACCAAATCACCTTCGCTCAATTGCTTGCTGACGATGAAGTAAGGTCCGGAGATGATTTCTTCTCCTTCTGTGATTCCTTCTAAAACCTGAATGTTTTCAAAATCTGAAATTCCGGTTTTAATTTCCTTAATTTTTGCAACACCATTTTCACTTACAAATACCAACTCTTTTGGTTGAGTACTTCCGCCAGCTAAGGTATCCATTTGATTATCTCTAGTGGTTACAGAAGAAAGGGGTACTGTCAAGGCATTGTTTAAGGTGGTAGTAAGAATTTCAACCGAAGCTGTCATTCCTGGTCGGAAAGGATATTTTGTTCCTTCATCCACTAAATCTTGATAGGAACTATTCAGGATTCTGATTTTCACTTTAAATTCTGTTACTGCATCAGCAGAAGCTTTGGTGTTTGCAGTATTTGCAATACTTGTTACTACACCTTTGAATTTCTTGCCAGTAGAAGAGTAAGAGTCCACATCTATGATAGTGGTATCACCCATACTTAGGCGGATTATGTCATTTTCATTCACATCTACTCTAACTTCCATTTTAGATAAATCTGCAATGGTCAACATCTCTGTACCTGCCATTTGCTGAGTACCTACCACACGTTCACCTTTCTCTACAAGAAGGTTAGAAACAATACCGTCTACGGGAGAGTAAACATTCGTTAACCTCAAGTTTTCAGCTGATTCATTTACGGTTGCCTGAGAACTTTTTACAACAAATTCAGATGCGATAACATTCTGCTTTGCAGCTTCAAGATCTTTTTGAGCCGTGATATAATTTGCTTGGGCTGTTTCAAAATCAGCATCCGAGATTGCTTTCTGCTCATATAATCCCTTCTGTCTGTTATAATTGAGTTCAGCTTGAGTAAACTGTGCTTCAGATCTTTGTAGACTAGCTTTGGCTTGAGCCAAGTTTGCCATCTGCTGGTTTAAGTTTGCTTTTGCTCTATCAAGTGCTGAAATAAAGTTATCAGGTCTGATTTTTACCAAAAGTTTTCCTTCTGCAACTGAGTCACCTTCAATCACATTCAATTCGATGATCTCACCTGCAACATCAGGGGATAGTTTAACCTCTACCTCAGGTTGGATTTCTCCGGAAGCACTTACTTTTTCTATTATCTGCGCTCTTTTTGCCTTGGCAAATTCAACTTCAGTTTCTTTTGCTCCACCTACCCAGCCAGCTGCACGGCCGATAATAGCAAAAACAATAATTACACCTACTGCACCTAGTAGGTAATACAAGAGCTTGTTAGACTTCTGTTTAGCCATGATTTAGTTTAAGTTAATTGGATTACCCAGGTAAAAATCAAGCACTTTTACTCTGAAAATATATGTGTATTTGTCGTAGATAAGTTGAGATTGTGCCGAAAACAAGTTGTTTTGAGCTACTTGAAAGTCTACTGAATTAATAGCTCCAAGCTCAAACCTTTGCTGCGCAATTCTAAAAGATTCTTTCAAGTTCTCAACTCTAGTCAAGGAAGCTTGGTAAGATTGTTCTGATGCTAAAGCATTGGTATAGGCTGTCTCAATATCTTGTCTCAACTGATTTTTTGTTTCCAACTCAGTTACTTCAGCAAGTCGTTTTTGAACATTTGCTCGCTGCACGGCTGCTTTGTTATTCATTCTGGAGAAAAGTGGAATACTCAATTGAAGACCTGCTGATTGAGAAAAGTTGAAATCAATTTGATCTGCAAATTTCTCATCATAAATATCTACATAGTTGGTACCTAAGTTGGCTCCGATTGCCAAAGTTGGATAGTACCCTGCTTTTGCCAACTTGATCCCATAATCAGCAATAGAGACTCCAAGGCTTGCTGCCTTGATTTCTGGCATGGTTTCCAAAGCTACATCATAAATAGATGCAGAAGATTCTGTGACCATAAAGGTATCATCTACATCTAGATCTGGTTTCTGTATTTGGAAATCCTCTGTAAATGGGATTTGAAGCGCCTGAGCAAGCGTAAGCAAAGAAGTATTTAAAGTTGCTTTGGCATTAATCAAGTCAACATTGTTAGTTGCTAATTGAGATTGTAAATCTAATTGGTCTGAATAGGGGAGAGAACCCGCTTCAACAAGTTTAATGGTTCTTTCTAGCTGGTCATTGGTCACGTTCAACTGACTTTCAGCTATTTTTACCTGCTCTTGATTGAAAACCACATTGATGTAATTGTTTATCACATTCAAAATGATGGTATTCTTCGTAGCTTCAATATTATAAAGACCCTGCTCTAGAGTTACTTTCGTTTGATTGATATTATTGGTGATCCTTCCTGCGTTAAATAAAGTCACATTTGAAGACGCATTTAAATTGATGTTACCAATTCGTTGAGTTTCAAATAAGTTGGTTGCAGGGTTAATAGATCTACCCCAGTTGAAGTTAGTAGAACCACCTGCAGAAAGAGATGGATACCGAGCCCCTTTATTTTGCAAGAGGGTCGCTTCGTTGGCTAGTTGGTTAAGTTCGCTTCTTTCTAAATTAAGATTATTTTCCAATGCGATGGCAACAGCCGTTTCCAGGTCAATAGGTCCTTCTGGAATCGTTATCTCTTGCGCAAAAGCAGTAAATCCTAATCCTAAAATAAATAGGAAGCTAAAAAAGCTCTTTTTCATGTGTTGATAAATAATTATAAGTCGATATCTGGAATATAAATTAATTCCTTAATCCAAGGGAGAGATTTAAGGTATTGAAGTGTGATTTCCTGAATGCCGGAATCCATTTCAATAACATGGCAGGCACGATCATTTTTGCCTTTCCTAGATACTGACATGGTTGCAATATTCGTTTTTTCCTGCGCAATTACACTAGAAATAAATGCAATAGCACCAGAAACATCCTCAGCTTTGATAATTAACGTATGATTTTTGGCAGAAAAATTTGCTACAAAACCATCAACTTCTGCAATATTAATGATTCCTCCTCCTAAACTTTCACCGATTACTTCCACTTGTCTGTCCTCATAACTTAAGATAAGTTTGATCGTGTTAGGGTGGTGAATAGAAGAATTTCCAATGGACTTAAATTGATATTCAAATCCAATTTCCTCCGCAATTTGTAAAGCATTTTTGATTTTTGGATCATCGGTTTTGAAATCCATCAAACCTCCAATTATCGCTCGATCACTACCATGGCCCTCATAGGTCCTGGCAAATGAATTATAAAAGGTAATAACCGCCTTCTGCGGTTTCTTTCCAAGAACTCTGATGGCAGCTCTAGCAATTCTAACAACACCTGCAGTATGTGAAGAAGAAGGTCCAATCATGACAGGTCCGATCATATCAAAAACGCTACTTTTATTTGCCATATAAAATTTTACCCAATATTAATGCTAATGAATTGAATAGATCGTTATTCTACTCAAAAATGTAATTTATCCCTCAATTTTCAATAGCAAGGATGATTTCTTTGCTACTTTTAACTGTTTAATAAATTGACATTTTTTCGAACTGACCGAAATTGAACATAATAATGAGCGATTTTGAGACAAACTACGTCTTTGATGATAAATTGATGAAATGGGATTCAGCGGATTCCTTTCCCATTTCTAACCGAGGAATGAATTTTGGAGATGGACTATTTGAGTCTATGGTTTTTAAAAATGGTGAAATTCGATTTTCTGAAAAACATGAAGCTAGGTTAAAAAAAGGCTTGGAGTTACTTGGTCTCAGCGAAGATAAAGTGGATATAGATGGCTTGGAGAAATTTTTAGAATCCACATTTGGAAAAAAATCTCTCAGGATTAGATGGAATGTATTCCGTGCAAAATCGGGTACGTATACACCTCAATCTTCTGAAGTTCATCAAATTCTATTTATTAAAGAATTTTCAAAAGCGCCAGAAATAAAAAAACTAGCATTTATCACAAATGAGATTTGCCTTTTTCCTAATCCTTGGAGTCAACTGAAGACATTGAATTCGCTTCCTTATGTATTGGCAAACAAGGAGCGGGAGGAAAAAAAGATGGATGAAGTCATATTGCTTGATCAAAGAGGGTTTATTTCTGAGGCTGGTTCAGCTAATATTTTTTGGAAGATAGGATCAGAAATTTTTACCCCCTCATTACGCTGTTCTTGTTTAGCAGGGGTAGGTAGAGGAGTGATTATTGAAGCTTTGACAGCAAAAGGACTAGAATTACATGAAGGATCATTTTTGCCGGAACATTTAGCAAAAGCAGATACAGTTTGGGTGAGTAATGCTATGGGAATAAGCTATTTAGGTAAGATTGGGCTAATTGAATATTCGACAAAACCCCTCTCGTTTTTAGAAGGTCTTTTCGACTGAAAAAATAATCAGGATAAATTATTTTTAGTCCTTTCAATGAAAGTCTTATATTTATCGCCTTGTCTTAAATTTTTGACAGATAATTTAAACCTTAAGCCCAAACCCCAACCTACTGTATTATGCTTTTAGAACCGTTAGATCTGATAGTTTTCATTGGATATTGTTTGCTCATCGTCGGTATGGGCATTTTTGTATCCAGAGAAAAGAAAGGGCACGTAAAAAACTCTTCTGATTACTTTCTTGCATCCAAAGCACTTCCCTGGTGGGCAGTTGGAGCCTCTTTAATTGCTTCCAATATTTCTGCTGAGCAATTTATCGGCATGTCTGGTTCCGGATTTGCGTTAGGATTAGCAATTTCGACCTACGAATGGATGGCAGCCGTGACACTTTTGGTAGTTGCGATTTTCTTTTTGCCTGTCTATATCAAGAAAGGAATTTATACCATGCCGGGATTCTTATTAGATCGTTATGATACCCGAGTAAGAACCACCATGGCGGTATTCTGGCTTTTGTTGTATGTATTTGTAAACCTTACATCTGTTTTATACTTAGGAGCTTTAAGTTTAAATACTATCCTAAATGTACCCATGATTTATGGGATTCTAGGTTTGGCAACTTTTGCCATGATTTATTCTATTTATGGCGGGCTAAAAGCCGTTGCATGGACTGACGTGGTTCAAGTAGTTTTCCTTGTAGCGGGTGGACTTGCTACGACTTACATCGCCCTTCAAATGGTTGGTTCTGGTGATGCTTGGGAAGGACTTAGTTTATTGAGAAGAGAAGTTCCAGGTCATTTTTCTATGATATTGTCACAGGGTGAAATGATGATTCCTGATGGAGCTGGAGGAGTGAGAGATGCATACCTTGATTTACCTGGCATCTCTGTGTTAGTAGGAGGTATGTGGATCACCAACTTGAGCTATTGGGGATTCAATCAATATATTACCCAAAGAGCCTTGGCGGCTAAAAATCTGGATGAAGCCCAAAAAGGGATGATTTTCGCAGGTTTCCTTAAGTTATTAATGCCTTTGATTGTTGTGATTCCTGGAATTGCAGCATTCGTTATTGTTGAAAATGGAATTGATGTGAGTTTCATAGAGTCCATGAAAGATCCAGCTACCAACTTGGTAAAATCTGATAGAGCGTATCCTACGCTGCTTCAGTTATTACCCGTTGGTTTGAAAGGTCTTGCTTTTGCAGCATTGACAGCAGCGATTGTTTCTTCTTTGGCATCTATGGCAAATAGTACTTCTACCATCTTTACGATGGATATTTACCAAAAGTATTTCAGTAAAGGAGCATCTGAGGCTAAACAAGTGAAAGTAGGTAGAATTACCGCTTTTGTAGCTTTCCTAGTTGCCGCGATAGTTGCGCCTGCTTTAGGTCAATTGGATCAGGCATTCCAATTTATCCAGGAATATACAGGCTTTATTAGCCCAGGAGTTTTTGCGATTTTCTTCTTCGGAGTTTTCTGGAAAAAAACTACCTCAAACGCTGCTTTAACAGCTGCGGCATTGAGTATTCCTTTGTCATTTGTGTTGAAAGTAGGCTTACCAAATTTACCATTCATTGATAGAATGGGTGTGGTATTCTTAATTTTAGCTGCACTGATGATTATCATCAGTTTAGTAGAAGGTAAAGGGAAAGATCATCCAAATAGCATCGAAATCAATAAAGAGCTATTCAAAACCAGTACTACCTTTAAAATTGGTGCTGTTTTGATTGCAGGTATTACAGCTGCATTATATATCGTTTTCTGGTAAATTCAATTAACTAATTCATGAGACAATTACTGTTAGGGCTTGATATAGGAAGTTCTTCAATAAAGGCGTCCCTTTTAGACGCAGATTCGGGAAAAGCTATTTGTAGCAAAGCTTTTCCAGAGGAAGAAATGGAGATTCAAGCACCAGAAGCTGGTTGGGCTGAACAAAACCCAGAAACCTGGTGGAAATATATTAAACAGGCTAGTAAGTATGTGCTTTCAAAATCATCTGTGAAAGCAGGTGAGCTTAAAGGAATAGGGATTGCTTACCAAATGCATGGATTGGTTTTGGTTGATAAGGACCAAAATGTCTTAAGACCATCGATTATTTGGTGTGATAGTAGAGCTGTAGGGATTGGAGAAAAAGCTTTTAAAGAAATGGGAGAGGATTACTGCCTACCTCATTTATTAAATTCTCCTGGGAACTTTACTGCTTCAAAGCTAAGGTGGGTGATTGAAAATGAGCCAGAGTTAGCTGCTAAAATCCATAAAATTATGCTTCCCGGTGATTATATCGCCATGAAGCTAACAGGAGAAATATTAACATCAGAAACAGGTCTATCCGAAGGGATTTTTTGGGATTTCAAAGAAAACGGTGTAAGTCAAAAAGTATTAGATACCTACCAAATTTCTAAGGAATGGTTGCCAAAAGCATTACCTTCGTATTCCTTACAGGGGACAGTTACCAAGGAAGCTTCAGAGGCAACAGGTATTGAAACAGGTGTTCCTGTCTCTTACCGAGCAGGAGACCAACCCAATAATGCCTTTTCTTTGGAGGTATTGAAGCCAGGTGAGTTAGCTACCACAGCAGGTACTTCAGGTACAGTATATGGGGTTTGTGATACTCCTTTGTATGATCCACTTTCGAGAGTAAATACTTTTGTTCATGTTAATCATACCGTAGAAAATCCTTCTTATGGAGTTCTACTTTGTATCAATGGCACAGGAATCCTCAATAGCTGGATAAAAAAATTAATGGGTGCCGCGAAAATTGGGTATGATGAAATGAATAACTTGGGTAGTTCAGCTCCAATTGGAGCAGATGGATTATCCTTCATACCTTTTGGTAATGGAGCCGAAAGAATCATGCAGAATAAACAAGTTGGAGCTCATATGATGGGCTTGGATTTACTAAAGCATGATAAAAAACATATGATTAGAGCCGCTCAGGAAGGGATTGTATCCGCCCTGACTTTTGGTTTCAGAATCATGCAGGATATGGGAATGGACTTGAAAACAGTAAAAGCTGGTAAAGCCAATATGTTTTTGAGCCCCATATTTAGAAAAACCTTTGTTCACATGAATAAAGTAGTATTGGAGCTGTATGATACTGACGGAGCTCAGGGAGCAGCAAGAGGGGCAGGAATTGGTATAGGCTTGTATAAGAGTGAAAGTGAGGCTTTTGAAGGATTGGAGTTGTTAGAGACTGTGGAGCCAAATGAAAACTTTTTCGAGCAGTATGAAGAGGTTTATTCCCATTGGAAAAGCCAGTTGGAAAAAATCCAGAAGTTTAAAGTATAACCTATTGTAGTAACCTAAATTATATTAACATGTCAAAATTGTTTTTTCCTTCAATTGAGAAAATTCCTTTTGAAGGTAAGGATAGTGATAACCCAATGGCGTTTCGCTATTATGATGAAAACCGTGTGATTGCCGGTAAGACCATGAAAGAGCACTTTAAGTTCTCTATCGCTTATTGGCATTCATTCTGTGGAACAGGCAATGACCCATTCGGACCCGGAACTATTGTTCACCCTTGGGATGCCAACCCTGACCCAATTCAAAGAGCCAAGGACAAGATGGACGCAGCTTTTGAATTTATCACTAAGATTGGTGCCCCATATTACTGCTTTCATGATGTGGATCTAATCGACGAAGGTCCTACTGTCGCCGAGTACGAAAAAAGAATGCAGATTATCACGGAATATGCCAAGCAAAAGCAGGCAGAAACCGGTGTGAAATTGCTTTGGGGAACTGCGAATGTATTTAGTAATCCTAGATATATGAACGGTGCTTCTACCAACCCGGACTTCGATGTTTTGGCTTATGCTGGAACGCAGGTGAAAAACGCCCTTGATGCAACTATCGCCCTTGATGGTGAAAATTATGTGTTCTGGGGTGGACGTGAAGGATATATGTCTTTGCTGAATACAGATATGAAGCGTGAGACTGAGCATTTGGCTAAGTTCCTTACAATGGCAAAAGACTATGCTAGAAAGAATGGTTTCAAAGGAACTTTCTTTATTGAGCCTAAGCCAATGGAACCAACTAAACACCAGTACGATTATGATTCTGCTACTGTAATTGGCTTCCTAAGACAATATGGTCTTGATAAGGATTTCAAAATCAATATTGAAGTAAACCATGCTACTCTTGCAGGACATACTTTCCAGCACGAACTTCAAGTTGCTGCTGACGCAGGAATGCTAGGAAGTATTGATGCCAATAGAGGCGATTACCAAAATGGTTGGGATACGGATCAGTTTGCCATTAATCTACAAGAATTGACAGAGTCCATGCTTGTTATGTTGACTTCTGGAGGACTTCAAGGTGGAGGAGTAAACTTTGACGCAAAAATCAGAAGAAACTCAACAGATCAAGATGATTTATTCTTGGCGCATATCGGTAGTATGGATGCTTTTGCAAGAAGTATGTTGATTGCTCAGGATATGTTGGAGAAATCTGATTACCTAGAAAGAAGAAAAGCTAGGTATGCAAGTTATGATAGTGGAAAAGGAAAGGACTTCGAAAATGGAGCCCTTACTTTGGAAGACTTAAGAAATTATGCAGCTGAAAATGGTGAGCCAGCCATGACCAGTGGTAAGCAAGAATACTTCGAAAATCTTTTGAATAGATTTATCTAAAACAATAAAGCTTTAATCAGCTGAATCAACCCGGTGGATATTCTCCATCGGGTTTTTTGGTTTTCATATACTCAAAATCTTGAGTATTAGAAGAAGCTGCAAATGGCTATTATCAAAACCAAAAGTCAAGTGCCTTCCAAATAACCATGGGGAGTTCACCAAGAGATTTTGTTTGGGGAAGTAATGCTGTGGCTTCAAATCAGGGGATACTTTTGATAAAAGCCTTCTTAATAAGTCATAACAAAGCTTATTTGGATGTATCAAAAGGGATTCTTGATTATTTATTGGGAAGAAATGCAACTGGTTATTCTTATGTTACCGGCTTTGGGGCAAATACCCCTTTACACCCTCATCATTGACTGGTAGCATATAGGCCTGAATTGCCTCCTATCCCTGGATTTCTGGTTGGAGGTCCCAACCCAGGGCAGCAAGATAATTTAGAATATCCAAGCAAGGTACCTGACATGTCTTATGTAGATGATACTAAGAGTTATGCTTCCAATGAAATTGCAATCAATTGGAATGCGGCATTTGCTTATTTGGTAAATGGTATTGAAGCAATTGAAAATCAAGTAAATTAATTAATGAAAGCATTATAAATCTCTTGATAGAATATGGTCTTTCGTTTTTTTTAAGCATTTTTCTATTGTCAATCCCAAAATCCCATGAAACGATATCTCATCATCCTTTTTTGCTGTAGCTTATTTGCATGTAATACAGATAAATTTGATTCAGAAGTTACGCTACCTATAATTTTTGAAAATGGCATGGTCCTCCAACGGAATCAAAAAGTTCATGTTTGGGGAAAAGGAATTCCTAATAAAAAAGTAAGGGTTTCTATTGCTGGGCTTATGGGGAGTACCGAGGTAGCAATTGACAGCACTTGGAGTCTTAAGCTACCTGAGGCAAAGGCAGGAGGCCCTTTTGTCCTTCAAGTCAATAATCAAGAAATTGAAGATGTTTACATTGGAGATGTTTGGCTGGCTGGAGGTCAATCCAACATGGAATGGGCTTTGAAATCCGATGTTATAGGAGCAGAAAAGGAATTTTCGGAAGGTGGAAATCCAGAAATTAGATTTTTTAAAGTTCCCCACAGTTATAGTGCAATGCCTCAAGAGGATCTTCAGGGAGGAGAATGGAAAGTAGCCAATAAAGAAAACTTACCGGATTTTTCTGCAGTAGCCTGGTTTTTTGCTAAAAGGAATCATTTGGAAAAGGATGTGCCGGTGGGAATCATTGAATCCAATTGGGGAGGAACACCTGCTGAAGGTTGGACAGATGCATCAGTTTTAGCTTCCATGGATGCAAGTTATAGTGCTGAAGCAAAGGAGATAATTGACCAAGCTGAAGAGTGGGAGAAAAAAGTATTGGAAAATGAGAAGAATAGTGACCTGAGAAATAAATTAGTCACAGGACCAGACTCTTTGCAAGCTTTGCAAGTTGCATCGATTGATTATGATGATTCGGGTTGGGGGACCATTAACCTCCCCAAATCAAATCCCATGCAGGATATTGCTTGGATACGGAAGGGATTTAAACTAGCCACAGCACAGGAAGCAGTTCTTCACCTGTCAAACATTGATCAAATGGCTTACATCTATCTCAATGGAAATCTTTTACATTACAAAGATTGGGGAGTTCCGGTTCCAGAGATTGATATTCCAGCTTCATGGTTGAATGAAGGAACGAATGTTTTGACGATAAGAGCAATAAATACGTGGAACAATCAGCCTCGAGTAGGAGAATCAGGAGAAATGTATATTCTTCAAGGCAGCAATAAAATATCTCTAGAAGGCAATTGGGCATATTCAACAAATATTGTTGAACCTCAGCTTCCAAAGGTAGAAAAAGTAAATTGGAAGCCTGGAATGATGTATAATTCTATGATTAACCCGCTTGTTTCTTATCCCATCAAAGGAGTAATATGGTATCAAGGAGAAAGCAATGCAGGGAGAGCAGATGAGTATGAAGAGCTTTTTTCAGCAATGATTACTAATTGGAGGTCAAAGTGGGGACTTGGTGATATTCCTTTCCTATTTGTTCAGTTAGCAAATTTCATGGAGCGTAAATCCCCTCAGCCTGAGAGTGATTGGGCCTATTTAAGAGAAGCTCAATCAAAAACGTTGAGTTTGCCAAATACGGGTATGGCAGTAATTATTGATATTGGAGAAGCAGGAGACATTCATCCCAAAAACAAAAAAGATGTAGGTGAAAGACTTTGGCTACAAGCTAAAAAAATTGCCTATAACGAGGATATTGTGGCTAATGGACCTGTCTTTAAAAGTGCAAGTATTCAGGAAGGTAAAATTGTTGTGACTTTTGAAGATGTAGCTGGTGGATTGGAAATCTCAGATGGAGACAATTCAGTCAAAGGCTTTATTGTAGAGACATCATCCGGTAGATTTCAAGAAGTCTCAGGGGAAATTTCTGGTGTCAATGAAGTGGTTTTAAACCTTGATGTAACAAATCCTGTTGAAATCCGATATGCCTGGGCGGATAACCCTGAAGTCAATTTAGTGAATGCCTTAGGGCTACCGACTGCCCCGTTCCGTTATTCCTTTGAAAGTAATTAGAGAAAAAAACGTAAGGTTTTATTAACTAATTCATAGTAGGAATAGCCTCATTTAACTCATTCAATTCCTTTACTTTTTGGCTATATTCCTCTTTAGATGGAATATTTGCCACATTTTCGAGGAAGTCTATCGTACTAAATAATACACCTTCCCAATCATTTGAGGTAATAGAACTAGCAATGACATGATCTCCTGATTCTGGGAAAGCAACCTTTCTTTTCATAGCATCGGGTGTACTGATTTGATCGTACATTTTCAGCATTTCTGCTACGCTTACCACAGGATCCTGTTCCTTTTCATCTTTGTAATAGTAGCCTAGAAATAATGGCTGATTTATTTTTTTGAAAGTTTTTTCATTCATCATTCCATACAACAAAACCGCTAAGCTTTCATGGGCGTGCATATGATATTCTTCTGACCAATATTTTGCTTTTTCTCCTTCTCTTTGAGTATGCATTACTTTATTGTCGGTGAGAAACCATTCCATAATTTTTTTACCCCAAGGGACAAATAAGGATTCCAGTTTATTTCCCTGATCTCTGATTGCCGGAGAATAAACAACAACGGACTTAATATCAGGTTGTTGACTTGCTAGTAGTAATGTTAAAGCTCCTCCCATAGAAGTTCCAACCACCACGACTGAATCTCCTAGAGCTTTGCCAATTTGATAAGCTTCACCAGCGGCATTTGCTAAAACTTGTGGAGTTAGGTATTCGAAGGCGTTCGGCCTTTTTATTCCATGTTCGGGTAGTCTTGTGACATATAGATTAGCGCCAAAATGCTCGGCAAGGAATCTATGAACCGGATCACCTTCCATGGGGCTAGCTCCGAATCCATGAATATAGACGATTGAATAAGGAGTTTTTCTCTTGTTTGAACTATCTGCCCAGACGATATATGCTTCATTTCCTGGTTTTAAGCCATTTACGCTGTCTTCTCTTTGGTTTACGTAAGTTTCAAGTTCTGACATCCTAGTTGGGATTTCAGGGTATTGGATAACTAATTGCTCCTTATCCAACTTGGGACCTACCATATAGAGTATGGCCATAACGATGGCTGCAGCGAAAATCCCAAGGAATATTTTACGTAACATATTGGTTAGTTTACTTTTAAGTAAGGTGAGCTAGAGTCAGCAACAATTTCAGATCCATTTTTCAATGTTATAATTGTTCTTGTTTTTAATTGATCGTAATTGGTAGGAAGAAGATTTATAACCCCTCTGAAGTGATTAAATGTATTATCAAAATCCTCGAGAGATTTTAGACTTATATTATTTTTAACAATGATATTGTCAGAAATATCAGCTCCTGCCTCTAAACCCCCAAAAGGCTCTAAGAGCGTAATGCTGATATTGGAAATATTTTTAAAGTTATAAGTCGCTATACATGATAAGGCATAGGCGGTCCCAGGAAGACTTCCTAATATGCTACTTTCTGAAATTACTTCTGGGATCAATTCCAAATTGATTTCAAAATCGGAGAAAGAAACTGTATCAGTTTCTATAGCATACCTTGAATCTTCATAAGGTGCGTAATAAACATTCAAATCTATTACTCTGGCATCTCTTGCATCAGGACATTTTCCAAATGGATATGGATCATCCATAGCATCAACGCAAGCACCCAGAATCAATATAGACATGTATAAGGATGACAAGATCAGTGTACTGGCAACCCCTTTTTTAAGTTGAGAAATACGTTGTTTCATCTTTTGTTGATTATTATTCAAAAATAGAACTAAAGTTCGAAACCATAATCTCTTTCTACGAGACATATTCTTGTTTTATAAGCAGTGTACCAAGCTTCTCTACCCATTTTTTGTGCGATCAAATGATCACTTTGGTTTTTCCAGTTTTTGATTGACTCCAGATCCTGCCAATAACTTACAGTAATACCAGTGTCCTCCCGAGCAGTCTCATGACCTAAATATCCTTTTTGAAGGGCCGCCAATCGCTCCATTTCCAGGGCGGTTTCTAAATAATTCTCTGCCTGGTCAGAACGTAAGCTTGTGAAAATCACCGCATAATATGGAGGTTTTGGAGTCTTTGCTATCATTTTTACAAATTTTAATAGGGGGAAAAGAGACTTGGGTTGTCTTAGAATCAAAGATGTGAAACTAATACAAAAATCCAATCAAAATGGCTATAAACACAGGTTTACTCAGAGATAGGGCTGTTTGTGGAAGGCAAAAAAATAATTCTCCACCAAGAACTTAAACAGAATATTACTAATACCGATTTGACTTATGTCAAGAAATCTAAATAGTAAAAACCTCCACTGAAAAAAGGTCGTACATTTGTATGCATGCAGTGGATTAATAATTTGAAAACGAAACAATATTATAAAATCTACACATTATGAAATTCAAAAGGAACTTTAATAACATAAAAATAAATTTATCCATATTTTCTTTGATTGTGCTTTTGAGCTCATGTTATCAAGAATTAGAAGTAGTTCAGACAATAAACGAAGAATTTACTGGAATAAATGAAGTTGAAATAGAATCAGGATTCTTGGATGTAGTATACCTAGGAGACCCTGAAATGACCACTGTTCAAATGGATGCTTTATTGGAATCTTCAAAAAAAGGAAGATATGAAATCAAGTATCGTGAGGAGCAAGGAAAGTTGATCATTGAGCTTGATCAGAAAAAGCTATTCGGAAGCGGAAGAGATAAAGGAAGAATATATCTGAATGGCCCAGAAGAAATGGAATTGGATATAGCAATCGGTTCCGGTAAAGGAACAGTTTCTAATGTCCTTGCTGATGATTTTAGAATAAGTGCTGGGTCAGGGAATTTAGTAGCTCAAAATATTGAAGCCAATAGCATTCAATTGAAAGCAAGTTCTGGGAAGATTGAGGCAAATTATCTGATAGGCGAGCTAACAGTAAGTGTCAATTCCGGAAATGTTTCTTTAGGAAAAGTTCAGGGGAACGTAACTATGGATGGTTCTTCAGGAAACTTACAAGTGAATGATGTTGAAGGATTATTGGAGGCAACTCTAAATTCAGGAAACATTAATTTGATAGGAGTGGAGCAGTTAGGGTTCTTAAAAGTATCCTCTGGGAAAATCAAGGCAGTCAACTCAGGATTGAGTGGAAGCTCGGAGTTTCATGCTAATTCCGGTTCGATCAATATTCAAACTTTCTCTGACTTGAGTGAGTTCAACTATGATCTGACTGCAAATAGTGGTAATCTAAAAGTAGGAAACAGTTCCTCTGGTGGAAAATTGAAAATAGATAATGGTTCCCCTTATACCGTGTCTGGCGCCGTATCAAGCGGCAGGATTGAAATAAGGAATTAGTGAAAAGTTGTTCACAATCACCCATAAGCCCCGATGAAAATCGGGGCTTTTTGCTTTTTAACCTCGCAGGAAATGCAAGATTTAATATTTTAATTTTTGACTATTTTTTCTTGGGAAGAAATTTTTTAAATAAGATATGGGGCTGTTTTTTTTGTTACAGATTCATGGTTTTTATAGGATAGATTTTTAAGTCAGATTTTTATTTGTCACTTAAAAAAAATGTTTAAGAAAGGTTTTACTTTCTAGTCTATAATACCCTCTGTGTTTATTCAAAATTATATTTTATAAAATATTGAAAAACAGATGATTATTATTAATGTCTCAAATTGAGAATTATAGGCAAAATGTCTAATGGAAATTCCTGTTAAAAAAGAAGGTTTAAATATTTTAATGATAATTAAATGCAGTGTTGTTAACCAATCGTGTAATGGATTTCCCTTTTTTTTATAAATAATATAATTTAGCTCTACCCGTTTAATAAAAGAGTGTGCTTTGAAATGAAGTTGATTTTAAAGGGTGAATTACCATCAATGCAAGGGTATTGGTGGATTGAGAAAACTAGCTGAATTACTACCCATGATTATTCTTTTTACTAAAAGGAAATTTCTGTTTTCATCTTATGCTAAGACTTTGGTCTCGGCATTAATTTTAATGACGATGGTTTCTTGTGGTGACGGTGAAGGTCGTCGTCGCAAAAAAGACAAACCATTAAGTATTCCAGTAATGGAGCTTAAGGCCCAGACAATTGATGTTCCGCAGACTTATGTTTGTGATATTCAGGCCGTCCAATTTGTTGAAGTAAGAGCGAAGGTGGAAGGTTTTGTCGAGGAGATTTATGTGGATGAAGGTGAGGAGGTAAAGAAAGGACAAGCGCTCTTTAAGTTAAATTCTTCTGAATTAGGAGAAATTGTGAATAGCAGTAAAGCGCTTTTGATGCAGGAAAGAGCTCAGGCACAGGCTGCTAGGCTAGAGGTGGAAAGACTTCAGATTTTAGTTGATAAAAAAATCATAACAGATTCTGAGTTGGAATTGGCAAAGGCTAAACTAGAAATGGCTGAGTCTGGTATTCTGCAGGCAGAGTCAATGGTAAAAAATGCTGAGACTGGACTTTCTTATAGCGTTATCAGGGCTCCATTTGATGGAATTGTAGATAGAATACCTTTCAAAACGGGAAGCTTGGTTTCTCCAGGATCACTAATGACTCATATAACTGATATTTCTGAAATCTTCGCCTATTACAAGGTGAATGAAAATGAGTATTTGAGATACATGAGAGAGAAGCAAGAAAATGGAGAAGAGGAGCTTTTAGAAAAAGAGATTTCATTAGTCCTTTCAGACGGAAATGTTTATCCCTACAAGGGAAAGCTGGAAACCATGGAGGCAGATTTTGAAACCGGAACAGGCTCAATTGCTTTTCGGGTTAGGTTTCCCAACCCAGAGGGTTTGATCAAGCATGGTGCTAGTGGAAAAGTCATGATGACGAATGAAATGGAACAAGTTTATTTGATTCCCCAAAAATCAAGTTTTGAGATACAGGAATACAATTATGTTTATATCCTGGATAAGGAAAATACTGTGAAAGTAAGAAGCTTTAAACCGATTAGAAGGTATGGTCTTTTTTATGTGGCTGAAGGTTTTGAGCCTGGTGATAAGATAATCTATGAAGGTATTCAGCAAGTGAAAGACGGAAGTGTCATAACCCCTGTCAATGTGCCTGAACAAGAGGCGTATGATACCCTTTACCATTCCCTCTAAATCATTCCTTCAATTTTCTTTCAAGTAAAAAATCATGTTTGAATTATTTATCAAACGACCGATTTTATCCACGGTCATTTCGGTAATTATAGTCTTTATGGGAGGGCTTTCACTGATCTCATTGCCCATTACCCAATTCCCAGAAATAGTTCCACCTTCGGTAACAGTTACAGCTAAATATACAGGTGCCAACGCAGAGGTTTTGGCAAAAGCTGTTGCTACTCCTTTGGAACGCGCCATCAATGGTGTTCCTGGAATGACGTATATGAATTCTGTCAATACTAATGATGGGGTAACGGTGATCACAGTCGTTTTTCAAGTTGGAACAGACCCTGATCAAGCGGCAGTAAACGTACAAAATAGGGTAGCTACTGTCATTGATGAATTACCTGAAGAGGTGATTCGTGCAGGTGTAATGACTGAAAAAGAAGTAAACAGCATGCTGATGTATCTGAATATCATGACTTCGGATACGACTCAGGATGAAAAGTTTGTGTACAACTTTGCCGATATTAATATCCTGCCTGAATTAAAACGAATCGATGGGGTGGGATTTGTAGAAATAATGGGGTCTCGAGAATATGCCATGCGAATCTGGATGAACCCTGATAGAATGGTGGCCTACAATATTTCTCCTCAGGATATTACAGCCGCCATTCGAAAACAAAATGTGGAAGCTGCTCCTGGGAAATCTGGGATTAGCTCGGATCAGGATCCACAAATGTTGCAATATGTATTGCGATACACCGGTAAGTTTAATCAGGAAACTGATTATGAAAACATTACCCTAAAAGCTTTACCTGATGGATCTTTACTTCGAATCAAAGATGTAGCCGAAGTAACCTTTGATTCGCAGGATTATAATATGGCCTCAATTACAGATGGTCGTCCATCAGCCTCTATTATGATAAAGCAAAGACCGGGATCGAATGCCAGGGAGGTTATTAGCAATATCAAGGATAAAATGGGTGAACTGCAAGAATCATCCTTTCCTCCAGGAATGATTTTTAATGTGTCTTATGATGTATCTCGTTTTCTGGATGCCTCTATTCATGAAGTAATCAAAACCTTGATAGAAGCTTTTATTTTAGTGTCCATCGTTGTGTTTATTTTTTTACAGGATTTTAGGTCAACGCTCATTCCTGCCATTGCCGTACCTGTTTCCCTTATAGGTACTTTCTTTTTCATGGATCTATTTGGTTTTTCTATTAATATGTTGACGCTCTTTGCTTTAGTCCTCGCCATTGGAATTGTGGTCGATAACGCTATTGTGGTAGTAGAGGCAGTCCATGTGAAAATGCATGACCTGAAAATGAATGCGATGGATGCCACAGTAGAAGCGATGAAGGAAATTGGAGGAGCAATTATCGCCATCACATTGGTGATGTCTGCAGTGTTCGTTCCTGTAGGATTTATGGAGGGCCCTATCGGTATTTTCTACAGGCAATTTTCTTTGACTTTGGCTATTGCAATTGTGATTTCTGGAGTAAATGCCCTGACCTTATCCCCAGCATTGTGCGCAATGCTGTTAAAACCGCCAAAGCATACTCCGGAAAATGAAAAAGGACTGGTACAAAAATTCTTTGATGGATTTAACCGCCGATACGATGCATTATCTGGGAAATATTCCAATGTCCTTAAACGGATAGCAAATAGGCAGTTGATTACTTTTGGGATTTTAGGTGTATTTATACTTGCCACATTTGGGGTTTCCAGTGTATTGCCAACAGGCTTTATTCCCACCGAAGATCAGGGAATGATCTATGTCAACGTAACCACTCCTCCAGGGGCGACAGTGGAGCGGACAAAAGTGATTTTAGACGATGTACAGGCCGCTTTATTGCCATTAGAGGAGGTAGAAACGATATCCACGCTTGCAGGCTATAGTTTATTGACGGAAACTGCAGGAGCTTCCTATGGTATGGGAATGATCAATTTGGTTGCTTGGGAAAATCGTGAACATAGTGTCAATGATTTGATTCAAGAATACCAAGACAGGGTGAGTCATATTACAGGGGCAGAAATTCAATTTTTTCCACCTCCCAGTGTTCCAGGTTTTGGAAATGCCAGTGGTTTTGAAATGAGGCTTTTGGATAAAACAGGAGGTCCATTGGGAGTTACTGCAAAAACTACTCAGGATTTTGTGGAGATTTTAAATTCAAAACCTGAACTGAATGGGGTATTTACCAATTTCGACCCTAGTTTTCCCCAGTACATTCTACATGTAGATCATGATAAGGCAGCTAAGTTGGGGGTCTCGGTAGAAGACGCCATGCTCACCCTTCAAAGCTTCATTGGTAGCTTTTATGCTTCGAATTTCATCCGTTTCGGTCAGATGTATAAAGTGATGATTCAGGCTGCTCCCGAGTACAGAACTAATCCAGAGGCCTTGCTTAGCATGTACACCAAGAGTGACCGTGGAGATATGATCCCATATTCTAACTTCATCACACTGGAGCGAGTATATGGACCTGAACAGTTGACCAGATACAATATGTATACCTCAGCAATGATCAATGGGGAAGCAGCCGCTGGCTTTAGTAGTGGAGATGCGATCCAGGCTGTAGAGGCTACAGCTTTGGAGTTTTTGCCAAGAGGGTTTGATATAGATTGGTCTGGAATTACCCGGGAACAAATAGCTTCTGGAAATCAGGCAATTTACATTTTTGCCATTTGTTTGGTTTTCGTTTATCTACTGTTAGCAGCTCAATACGAAAGTTATTTATTGCCGCTACCTGTTATCCTTTCTTTGCCAGCAGGAATATTTGGAGCCTTTCTTCTTCTCAAATTGACAGGATTGGAAAATAATATTTACGCTCAGGTTTCCTTAGTCATGTTGATAGGTCTTTTGGGAAAAAATGCGATCCTAATTATTGAAATCGCAATTCAAAGTAGAAATAAAGGAATGGGAATTCTTGAGTCTGCACTTCATGGAGGTGTGGAAAGACTACGACCTATTTTGATGACGTCATTTGCTTTCGTTTGTGGATTGATTCCATTGACTCTTGCCTCCGGTGCAGGAGCTATTGGAAACAGAACGATCGGAACAGCCGCAGCAGGAGGGATGATGATTGGAACTGTTGTAGGAGTATTCCTTATCCCTGGTTTATATGTGGTATTTGAAACATTAGCCTCAAGAAAGAAAAGTGATTCCCAGCCGAAAGAATTACCTCATGATGAAATATAGATTCGAATTATTAGTCCTGGTTTTACTCCTCTTGGGAAGTTGTAAATCCAGCTATGAAATCCCTGAGAAAAACGAAATCCCATCAGCGTTTGAAATTGAAGGAGATTCTTCTAATAGCCTGGCCAATCAAAGTTGGGAGCAGTTTTTTGAAGATTCCAGGTTGAAAAACCTGATTAACCTGGCACTTGAGAAAAATTTTGATTTACTCAAAACAATGGAGAAAATCCAAATTGCCAATGCTCAAATGAGAATGGGCAAAATGGGAATGCTTCCTCAAATCAACGGAGTACTTGGTGCCAGCCAAAAGAAGTTTGGTAAATACACGATGGATGGGGTAGGTAATTATGACACCAATTTTTCTACGAATATTACTGAAGATGAAAAGATTCCTGATCCTTATAGAGACTTCTCTGTTGGGGCACAATTTTCATGGGAAATAGATATTTGGGGTAAATATTCCAACAGAAAGAAGGCATCTATAGCGAGATGGATGGCTACACAACAAGCTGCCAATTTAGTTCAAACTCAGCTAGTAGCTCAAGTAGCAAAGTTGTATTACCAATTGGTAGGCCTTGACGAGGAAATTATCATATTGAAAAAGAATATTTCTTATCAGCAAGTAGCCTTCGGTTTATCCAAAGATTTGAAAGAATCGGGAAAAGAAACCCAATTAGCGGTGGATCAATTTGAGGCTTTGCTTTTGCATTCTAAATCCTTATTAAAGGAAAAAGAAAGAGAGTTAAAAGCTACTGAATTGACACTTAAAGGGCTTTTGGGAGACTATCAGGTGAATTTACAGCGAACTACTTTGTCAGAGGTGAATTTTGAACCAGAAATCGTTCAAATTGGGGTTCCAGCAAATTTGCTTGTCAGAAGACCAGATATTTTACAAGCCGAGTCTGAGCTCCAAGCATCCCATGCAGATGTAGGTGAGGCAAGAGCTGCTTTTTTTCCTGCTGTCCGTTTGTTTGGTGGAGCTGGTTTCAATGCCTTCGACTTTAGTAAATTGTTCTTGACTCCTGGTTCAACTGTCTATGAATTAGGCGCAGGATTGACAGCACCCATATTTAATAGAGGGAGAATTAAAGCAAATTTTGAACAGGCAAAAGCCTCTCAGCAAATTGCATGGTTGGATTACGAAAAGACGGTCTTTAATGCGTATTTGGAAGTGCTACAGGTGGTCAATGCTTATTCTACTTTAGATGAGCAATTGGAATTTAAGACAGAGGAGGTTTTAGTATTAAGAAGATCCATCAGTAATGCCAATACCATGTTTTCAGTGGGGTATGCAAATTATCTGGACGTAATCAACTCCCAAAATAGAGCTTTAGAGGCTGAGCTGGATTATGTAAGTTTAAAAACACAACAGCTGGAAAGTATAGTCAGCCTCTATAAATCGTTAGGAGGAGCCTCTCAATTTGTAGAGCAAGGTGAATGATCCTTTATGGAAGTGGGAATATCATAGATGCTAAACGTCTATTTTATTTCCACTTTGGGTTCTTTTTCCAAATAACCTAAGCTTTGCAAAAAATCATCTGTGGCTTGAACTGTCTTTTGATAAAATTCAAAATTCCGGTAGTTGAAAAAGCCATGGGGTTGATTTTCATATAAAATTAAGTCGCATCTGCTTCCCACTTTTTCCATAACCATTTGATAATATTCAGCCGTCACTACAGGGATTAAATTATCATTCGTTCCCAATAAAAAAAGGGTTGGAGGTGCACCTGCTCTAATGTTATGTAAAGGAGAAAAACTTGGATAAGCTTCTCCAATTCTTTCATAACCATAACCTCCCGGACCATTATCTATCACTGGGTTAAAAAGAACCAAAGCATTAGGGACCGGACTAATATCCAGTTGATCAGTACTTTCATTAAAACCTTGACTTAAAGCTGTAGCAGCGGCTAAATGGCCTCCTGCAGATCCTCCAGCAGCGATTATCTGATGAGGATTAATACCATATTCAGATGCGTTTTTCCTAATAAATCGAATTGCAGATTTAGCATCTTTTAAAGATTCAAATGGGGTGGTTTGATGTTGACTTTTTATCCTATAATCAACTAAAAAGCAGACTATTCCTCTTTTGGCTAAATAATCCGCCTGATGTTCAAATTGGGATCTTGCTCCATTTACCCAACCTCCTCCAAAAAAGAAAACCATCGCAGGATAGCTTTCCTCTTCCTGCATGTTTTCCGGATAGATGACTTCCATATACAATTTGGTGGTGTCGACTTCTTTGTATGGAATTATTTCCTGAGCAAAACCAATTTGAAAGGTTGAACAAAAGAAGCAAAGAATCAGAACAGATTTTGTAATCATATTGCTGGGCTATTTTTTAAAGATTAGGGGTAGATATATATATCAGGTTATGAGAATTAGTAAAGGAAAATTATTTATGATGGTCTGAATTTGCATAATGCTCCTTGATTAAATCCTTCCCAAAATCCCCATCAAAATCTCTCCAAACAGTATGAATATGATTTGCATTGGTTTGGGTATTATCAAATTCAATTAAAAAAGACTTTCCCTGAATTCGGTAATAATGGCCTTTTCCTGAACTAGTAGCTCCAGCCCATCCAAATCGGATTTCTCCTAATTCCTCTGCCTCAATATTTTTCATTCGCTTTTTGGCTAGTTCTTCGGGCATTGAGATTAAATATTCATCAATTAGGCTTAAAAAGAGTTCTTTTTGACTGGAGTTTAAATCATTGAACTTGATACCTACAGGGGATAATGGATTCACTTCAATGGAGTTTCTGGTCACGATCTCATTGATTGAATTTTCTTGGAAAATGGCCATTTTTCTCTGATCCGGATTCATCGAGTTAATTAATTGAAAACCAAGTTCCTCTTCTTTTTCCAAAGTCTTTTCTCCTTTTCTAGGGCCAGAGGGTATTATGGCCGGATTTGCTCCGAAGAATCTTGGAGCAATGGATTGGGCATCGTTTAGAATACTAAAATTCAATGAAATATGATGCCCCTCAAATGACCAGGACCAAAGACTATCTAAATCTGGATTTCCATAAAATGCCACATAATAATTTTCTGGATTTCTCATCACCGAATCACCTGAAATTTCCCGAAGGACATTTTCCAAATCGATGATTTTTTTGGTTTTTAGATACCCTGTTTCCGAAAGTGAAGACTGGAGTAGCTCTTCAATTAATCTTTTCTGTTCTCCATCCAATTCAGCTAATGAGATTCCAGCCCTTTGAAACATAGATCCCGGAACATAATGCCATCGGGTTTTGGTCGAGTCACTAAAAGAAAACATCGCTTTATCTTTTTGACTTTGATTTAATGAATTCAGGAATTTTGTAGCAGGGTTATCTTTAAATAAAATAAAGCCCAAAAAAATGATGGAAAAAACTATAAGTCCCGACAAAACAATATTTCTCATTTTGACATTTATTTAGTTAAAAATTAATTTTTATGATACAAAATAGAATAATTAATAAACAGTATGCGGTTTTTATTTATAAAAAATTAAAGTGAAGTTTCATTAATGAAGTATAGCAAAACAGTTTTTTATTCTGCTGGAATCAAAAAATTAGACCTTGAAATGTACCTTGAAAATTGAGTTGAACTCCGATTAAGGGTTAGAGTTTGATAAGAATAATTTCAGAATCTCTGAAGCTATCAACTCATGACCTTGTTTATTCGGATGGTTTCCCTGAGACATGTATTCATGGACACATTGACAAGTTTCCTGGATTTTCTGAAACAATGAATAGCTTTTCCCAAGCCTTTTTGGAAGCGTCTAGTCCAATTCTTCGATCATTAAGTGCATAATCAATAAATAAAACATCGGGTTGATGAATTAGCACTTCTTTCTTATTACGTTTTGAACCAGATTAAGAATTTTCTCCTCCGATAAAGGTGTTGATCGCATTGATCACTGCAAAAAGGGTATTTTTACTTGAGTGCTTTCAAAACCAGAAAAGGGTAGGAGTCCAGGGTTGTTATATCCGGGGTTTTAAAATATCCCGCTGGAACACTGTGTCCATGAAAAACCAAATTCACGGTTCGGTTATTAGGCCATTCCTTTTTGAGGTTTGATTTGGTTTCACTTAGATAATCCGAAGTTGAATTCTGAGCCTGAGCTCAGGTACTCTAAAAGAAACTAAGAGATAGAAATAGGAGAAGGTTGGATTTCATTTGATTATTAAAGAATACAAATATGGCTTATTCATAAAGTTTCAGTCTATTTCTAAGAATTGCCAATTCCTCTTTAAGTGCTTTTTCTTTTCTTAAAAGATTGAAAATCACATCTATTGCTTCCAGGTTGAGATTTAAATCTTGCTGAAGTCTAAGGATTTTTTCTAAATCACCGATTTGATCCTGATGAATAAACGCTTCTTCTTTCTGAAATTCCAGTGTTATCAATCCAAATTCCACCAATTCATGCACAAATGAAATTTCAATTCCGTATTGCGTGCAAATGGTTTTTGCCGATATGAAATGTGCCTCAATCATGATGTCTTAATTTTTTCAGTTCCTGGAATAACTCTTTCTCTTTTGCAGATAAATTTGTCGGGGTTTTGATGTGATATGTTAGAATCAAATCGCCAAATTTTCCTTCTTTTTTGTAGACCGGAAAGCCTTTTCCCTTCAGCTTGACTTTGGTGTGATTTTTCGTTTCTGGCTTCACTTTCAATTTTACTTTTCCATCAAATGTGTCCACCAGTATTTCACCTCCTAAAATTGCTGTATACAAATCAAGGTCAACTTCTTTGTATAAATTGTTCCCTTCACGTTTGAAATCAGAATGATTGGAAATTATGAATTTGATATACAAATCCCCATTTGGTCCTCCATTGTAGCCTTCACCACCATTTCCTTTTATTTTGATCAGTTGCTCGTTTTCCACTCCGGCGGGAATCGTCAGTCTGATTTTTTTATCATTGACTGTTAAAACCTGTTTTTGAGTAGTGTAAACATCCTTTAAATCAAGGTGTAATTCTGCATGGTAATCTTGTCCTTTGAATTTAGGACTGTGACTTCTACCTGATGTTCTTCCTGCACCAGCCCCAAACATGGATTCAAAAAAATCTGAATAATCCTGTCCAGTAAAACCCTGTTGACCTGAGAAATCTCCTCGACCGGAATATTGGCTCTTTTGCCTATGCTGTTGAGCCTTTTCATACTCTTCACCATGCTTCCAGTTTTCCCCGTATTTATCGTATTTCTTTCGATTTTCAGGATTGCTTAAAACCTCATTTGCCTCATTGATTTCTTTAAACTTTGCTTCAGCTTCCTTATTATCAGGATTTAAATCAGGATGATATTTTCTAGCTAATTTTCTGTAGGCATCCTTAATCTCCTTTTCGGTTGCCGTTTTCGAAATGCCAAGAGTTTTGTAATAATCAATAAATGCCATAGGATCGAATACATTAAAGCCTTTTTAATTTCGGCAATTAGATTCAAAATTTTACATGACGGCTGTCTTTAATTTGGGTTTTATCTTTTCTGTTTGAATTATTTTCCTGATTGGCGAACGATCTTTTCAGCAGTTTTTTCTTTTTTTCGCATGGCTCGGTCGAAGCTTTTTTTATCCAATTGATAAGAAGTTACTAATCCTAAGCCCCAGCCAGCCAAAGTCCATAGAGACCAAGGCACTTTTTTGTTTTGCTTGAAATTCAAATAGACTAGCCCTGAATTAACTGCAGCAAAAAGCAAAAGCTTCATTTTGAATTTTTTGTCTAATTCCTTTCTCTCCACCAACCTGTAGGCAAGTTGATAATGTTGCTGTTCTTCTGAGTTCATGGTTTATTCATTTGGGTTAAAAATCTATTTCGAGTCTATTAATCATACGAAATCTTGAGGTTTCCAGCTAAAACCTTCCACAAAAGTCAAACAATACATTTACTCGATTGCTTCCAAAATCAATCTCACCAATTCATTTTTGTCTGCATTTGGAATCCATCTTGCCACAATGACCAAATCATTTTCTTGATCTACATATATCATGTTTGTCCCGGCACCTATATGAGCAAAAGCGGATGCTGGTGCTGCAGGAATAAACTCTCGGTCTAGATTGAGAAAATAATTCATGAATCCATAACCAGGGTTCGCAGGAGTAGGGGTTTTAGACTTCTCAATCCAAGAGGTTGGAATTAACTGTTCTCCATTCCAGTTTCCATCATTTAGGGTCAAATAACCAAATCTTGCTTGATCCCAAGCCGAAAGCATCATGCCACCTCCCCAATGGGAACCTCCGCTTACAGATTGCATGATTTGCCCATCAATGATGACGAAGGAATTTTCATATCCAGTCCATCTCCAAGTGTCACTGGCTCCGATAGGATCCATGATTTCTGACTTTAGTACCACGGGAAGCGGTTTTCTCCAGACATTCATTAGGGCCAAGGCCAGTACATTTACGCGAGTATCATTGTACTCATATTTTGAACCGGGAGCATTTTGAGGTCTGGCTCTTTTCTCTTTAGCCCCTTCTCTAGGACGATCTGCCCAATCTGGCTTTCCCCAAAGTGAACCTTCCCAATCTGAAGTTTGCCTTAAAAGATGATCCCAAGTGATGGTTTTGTTATGTTCTGTGTCAAATAATTCAAAAGTGTCTTCTTCCTCAAAATGATCAGCTTTATTTATCATGAGTTTGGATGGCTCATATGGGTAAATTGGAGCCATATTCTTGTAAACCAAATCATTTTCTGATTGAATTAATCCTGCTTCTAAAGCCAGACCAGCCGTGGTAGAAAGGAAGCTTTTGGCTACAGAAAAAGTTAAATCAACTCGATCTGGATTTCCCCATTGACCTACCACATAGCCCTTATAGATGATTAAGCCAGTTGCAGGGCCCCGTTTTTTCATCGGGCCAATTGGGTAACCAAATGGTTCTCTTCCAAATCCCCCTTCATAATGGGCAATTTTTAAATTGGGGTTATCTTGACTTTCATGGTTGATTGCAAAATCAATTGCGTTTTTGATCTTTTCTGAATTTAAGCCCAAGTCAGCAGGATTTTTAATTTCCCATTCTCCCTTATTTGGAAAGTAAGTTTGAGCGTTGATTGTAAAATTAAGAGCAAATAGAAATAGCAGCAGGAAGTATAATTTTTTCATAAATTGACTGTTTCATGCGAGTTTACTAATTTTTCTTTTGTTGAATCGACCGTCTATCATAACAGCTTATGAAAAATAAGGTAAACACTTTTAGGCCGAAAGTGTTTGGTAGGAAAGTAATTTTAAATTTTTAAAACTGAATAAATTCAGATTAGAGCAGTTCTATGGAAAACCAGAAAATATATATCATTGGGGCAGGTCTTTCTGGCCTTGTCGCAGCATTGGAGTTAGAAAAAGGCGGGTTTTCCCCAATAATTTTGGAAGCGAGTTCAGAGATCGGTGGTCGGGTAAAAACTGACCATGAAGATGGATTTCTTTTGGATAGAGGTTTTCAGGTATTGTTGACAGCTTATCCAGAAGTAAAAAAATACTTAGATCTTCCTGCGTTGAACTTAAAAACATTTGAGCCGGGAGCTGTGGTTTTTGATAAGAAGGATTCTTACATTATTTCAGATCCACTTAGGAATCCATTGAAGGTCTTAGGAATGGCTTTTTCTAGAGTAGGTTCCTTTTTAGATAAAGTCAAGATGTTTAGCCTTACCCAGCAATTAAAAAAGAAGTCAATAGAAGAAATATTTCAAGAGCCATCCATCCCCACATGGCAGTACTTGAAAAAGTATGGTTTTTCTGATCAAATCATTTCAAACTTTTTTAAGCCCTTTTTCCGGGGAATTTTTTTAGAAAAGCAATTAAACACCTCATCAAGAATGTTTGAGTTTGTGTTTAAAATGTTTAGCCAGGGGCATGCTGCCATTCCAGAAAAGGGAATGGGTGAAATACCTGCAATGCTAAGGAAGCAGCTGGGTAGAACACAGATTTTCTTTAATAGTCCTGTAGATAAAGTGGAAAGAAATACCATCAAACTTAAAAATGGCGAAGTTCTGGAAGCGGATAGGATTTTAATTTGTACTCAGCCCGATCAGGTCATGGAACAGTTGCAGGGACAATTTCCAAAAACTAAATCTGTGATTACCCTTTACTTTTCTTTACAAAATTCATTTATGGCCAGGCCGATGTTAGGGTTAGTACCAAATGAAGGCCATCTCATCAATAACTTGGTGTTTATGGATGATGTGTCTGAATCCTACTCAACGAATGGTAGAGCCTTACTTTCTATTACTGTTTTGGAGAGTGATTTGGATGAAAAATCCTTGATTAAAGCAGTTCAGGAGGAATTAGAGCAATATTCTGGAGTGAAAGCGGATTACTTTAAATTCGTCAAATCCTATTATATCAAGCATGCAATTCCTACAGTTGATGATATGAAAGCCAGCATTCCGATCACGGAATGTAAATTAACTGATCATGTTTTTCTGGGAGGTGATTACCTTTTGAATGGATCCATAAATGCCGCAATGACTTCTGGTCGGTTGGTGGCAGAGTCGGTAATGCTAAGTTATACGCCAACCCATTAATTCGAGAAGATTTTTCAGAAAATGGATTTATTTTAAATTAAATCTGATTAAATCAGGTCCGAAGAAAAGCGTTATTTTTGCGGCATGGAAAATTTAGCCCCTTGCCCTTCTTGTAAATCACCTTATGCTTATGAAATGGGTGAAAAACTTGTTTGCCCTGAATGTGGATTCGAGTGGGTTCCTGAAATTGAAGAAGAGGAGGAAGGCTTTGTGGTAAAAGATGCCAATGGAAATATTTTAGCTGATGGGGATTCTGTCACAATTGTTAAAGATCTACCCGTCAAAGGCGCTCCCAAACCAATCAAAGCAGGAACAAAAGTGAAAAGCATCCGACTTGTCGAAGGAGATCATAATATCGACTGTAAAGTTGATGGATTTGGCTCTATGGCACTTAAAAGTGAATTTGTAAAGAAAGCTTAATGGCAATGGAAATACGAAGTACAAATAAATTTATTTCGTACTTCGTATTTCTTACTTCTTAATTCTTATTTCCCAATAGGGGTTTCATCCACTTTTACATCACCAACTAAATACTGCATTCCGTCTAAGTAAAATTGAAGTAGATCTGGGTTTTCAAAGCTTTGGGCATTGTGAGAAGCAGCACAATACAAGACTTTGCCTTTTCCTTCCTTTCTAATCCAGGCTACATAAGTGACTCCCTCTGTTAGTTCCTGTCCTTTTCTTTGTGCCTCAATTTCTGAATTATTGAAATACAAGAGAGGCTTAAAATCTAATGCATCATAGGCATTTTTATAAAAGTAAGGTTCGTCCGTATGGACAAATCCATCAGCAGGAAAAGCTTGTACCAAAGGATGTTTATGGTCTACTAACCGCACATGAATTGGCTGTTGTTTTGGGTGATAATCAAAACTCCCGCCGATTAATTCTGAAAATGCCATGGAGTTATTAAATGTGGTGTTTCCACCGTGGATTACGAAGAAACCGCCTCCCTTTTTTACATAATTGAGGACATTCTTTTCCAATTCTTCTGCTTTCTTCCAAACAGAAACGCTATCCATTGATTCATCCTCACTGAGCTTGTCCACAAACAGATTTCTATAAGTAGGTTTTGAATTTGTATTGTTAAAAATCACCAAATCAAATTCTTTCAATTTATCCTTTTCCATCATCGCTATATCAGTACTTGAACTAACTTCAAAGGCCTCGCTTTTCTCACCTAGAATTTTAAACATGGCTTCAGTATGTGGATTTACCCAATGCCAGAATCCGGTATGAAGTGAGAATACAAGTACTT